>NZ_LXNG01000009.1 GCF_001642575.1 Xanthomonas floridensis
TGTGCAGCATGAGTCGGCGTGGCAACTGCCACGACAACGCACCCGTGGAGAGCTTCTTCGGCCTGCTCAAACGCGAGCGGATCAGGCGGCGGATCTACCCGACCAGGGACGCCGCACGCGCCGAGGTATTCGACTACATCGAGATGTTCTACAACCCAAAACGCCGCCACGGTTCAACTGGCGACCTGTCGCCTGTAGAGTTCGAACGGCGCTACGCGCAACGAGGGTCTTGAGTGTCTACGGAACCCTGGGCGTATCAACCGGTGGGTTTTTTGTGCCTGCTTTTTTGCAGGTGCATCCGACGCTATGCCTGCGTCGGGAGGGCGGCTAATACAACACCCTTCGGGGAAATACGCCCGCCGACTGTTCGCGGTTTCTAACCTCCCGACATCCCGTCGCCACCCGGCGGCGGGACGATGTCCGTGAAGGAGGCTTTGTCATGCGTCCGCCACAACAGTGCACCGTTGGCTATGGCTACTATGCCGCCAGCGAGCAACTTGTGCCGACGTTGCACCTGCGCGGCCGCTGGCTGGAGCAACTGGGGTTTGTCGTTGGCAGCAAGCTGGATCTCCGCTTGCGCGACGGCGAGTTGGTGGTGAGCTTGGCCCGTAAGGACTGAGCAGCGTGTTGCACCACATCACCATCCACATGATTCTGCCGCCTGCGTTGGCCGAGCAGGCGCAAACGATTGCCGCCATCCGCCATCCGCCAGTCGCCGTTGTCAGCGCAGGATCTGCAGCGCGAGGAAACGCAGTACCGCTATCGCATCGTCGGCACCGAGCTGCAGCCGCAGTGGCGTGAGGCGATCAACCTTGCAACCCAAAGCATGCGCGATGAGTACGGCCTTATCGGCGCTGGATCGTTAAAACTGCAACGCGGCGCCGGTGGCATGTTTGGCGCCAATAGCCAGCCGGGCCATCTCAAGCAAACAGTTTGCTACGCTTGATCGAAAGAGTGCCTTGGAGAAAAAAGTGTCTACTCAGAATGCACCCAGGAAAGGCGAGTTCTACATCCTCAGGTCCGATATCGGGGGAGGCGGTCGTGGGCATGGCGTGGAGTTCGAGAATGAAAAGGCTGTGCCGTTCTCCATTGCCTACAGCCGGCCAGGCGAGGACGCGGGCCTGGCTGCATTGAAGGAAATCCCGCGCCTGCGCTACGACAGCCGCATCGGCGATATGCCCGATGACCTTGATAGTGGATTCAAGGACTACTGGCTGGTCTCCGAGCCGCTGAAGCAGGTTCTTGAAGCTGCCGACCCGGAGGGCTTTGCCTTCGCGCTATGCGACTTCCGATTGGAAGACGGTACGCCCGGGGCACCGCACTATCTTTGCGAGGTAGTGCGGATTATCGACGCCATAGACGAGGAGACATCCACCGTCAAGGTGTTGACCGGGTATCCAAATGGCAAGTACTACAGCCTTTTGGGGGGGGCAAAGTTGGCATTCAGAAAAGACGTAGTCGGGGTCGCGCATGTCTTCAGAACACCTTATACGGCAGATGCATTTTGCGATCGGTTCTTGCGAGACACCTTGCTTTCCCAGGGGTTCGGCAAATCACCCAGGAAGCGTGGCGTTCGGCTAATCGACGCCGCAGATTATGGTTAAAAATTTCTCCGCATGGATTTTGGGGTAAAGACAGATGCCGGCCAGTAACGTCATCCTTGAAAGTCATCATGTCATTGAAAACACCATCTTTCGCAAGCATGACTTGCTCAAAAAGTTGGCCGAGCATCACTTGATCGAAAAGGATATATCGACCAATCGTCTCTATCTTCCGGTAGAGGGTGAGCTGGCTGACGAAATCGAAACTTCTCCCCACCGAGGACGCACGCGAAGGTCTTATACGGATGCAATTGTGGATTATCTTAACAATCTCCGTAGCTCCTCCGATGGCCGTGCCGCCATGGGTGATGACGTTGCCGCATTGAAGCGCGTCGCCGCCCAAGTCCACGACCTGCAGGACACCCTCAAAGTCGCGCTGATCAATCGCGATATGTTCGCAACCACTCCGGATCACTTGACCAAGGCCGAGACGAACGCACAAAACTACCGCACTATTTCCGAGTACGAGCAATACCGCACTGCCCACGCCGACCAGTTGAAGACGCTGCGCTCCATGAGCAACGTTGAAGCCGAGTGGGCCGCGATCACCCATTCCGAGCAGCGGATCGCAAAGGTGATCGATGACGCACGCACGACCGGCAAAAATCTGGTCGCGGTCCCGAAAGAACGCGATGCCGTTATCCGCGAGATCGCCGGCCGAGAAGAATTGCGCATGGCGATTGCGCACGCCGAAGATGCCGGCCGAATAAGGCTATCCGAGTCCAATGCGGCAGTGGTCCAGCAGGTACTGGATGACACGCCGTCAACCATCGGCGGTGCTTCCCCCAGTATTCGCAACGTAGCAGGCGCCGCACCGCATCCATACACGCCGCTCTCGCAGCGCGGTTTCGTCACTCCCGAGTTGCTGGCAGGCGATCTATCTGCAGGCCAAGTAATGCGCACTGCCGGTCTGCTAGCCACCGCCGCCGACACGGTGATGACCGGCCAACGCGCTACACGTTTCCTCGGCCAGGACAACCCGCTCGCCGCGCAATCGGAGCTTGCCCACTTTGCCGGCCGCAACGTCGGCGGCTGGGCCGGCGGCACGGCGGCTGCCTACGCGCTGGGCAGCTCGGGCGCCGGGCCGATGGTGCTGATCGCGGCCGATGCGTATTTCTTGAGTACCGCCGGCGAGAAGGTTGCCGCGTTGCTCGACAACCGTGCCATCTACACCCAGACCGATCGCGAGGGTATCCAGTGGTCGTTCAACGGCGTCGCCTGGGCACGCGAGGGCAAGGCCGACACCACCAACGACGGCATCGACAACCCGATATCCACACCGATCACCGCCAGCTACCAGAAGGCACGCGAACTCAATTACCAGGCCACCAACGCCGCTGCAGCGCTCGCCCTCAAGGATGCCCCCGCTCCGCAGGATCCGTATCGCCAGCCGGCCAATGCCACTGACCGCCCCAGCCTGAGCAGCGCCGACTGGCGACGCGATGCAGCGGACGGTCAGTGGCATCGGCTGGTCAAGGCCGAGATCGCTGGCGCCAATGATCGCGGCAGCTACGTGCAGGAAACCGCCTTGCCGCACCGCAAAGCCGAACTGGACGCGCAGGCGCAGGACACCATCGCCCGCAACATCGCCAACAGTCCCGGCGCCATTGCCGCGCGCTACGAACTGGCGCACCACCGCAGCGGCTGGGCGGCCGATGGCCTGCCAATGTCGCCAGCGGTGCAGCAGGCGCTGCCGGATCCAGATGCCTTGACCGCCTCGAACGGCCAGCGCTACTACCGCGATATCGAAGGCCAGTGGACCAGCAACGGCGCCCCACCCGATGGCAACCGCGTGCTGGAACTGGAGACCATGCGCGCGATGCTGCTGCCGGCACTGGCCGAGCAGGCGCAAGCGATTGCCGCCATCCGCCAATCGCCACCGTCAGCGCAGGATCTGCAGCACGAGGAAACACAGTACCGCTACCGCATCGTCGGCACCGAGTTGCAGCCGCAGTGGCGCGAGGCGATCGAGCTTGCGACCCAGCGCACGCGCGAAGAGCACGGCCTGACCGGCGCTGGATCGGTAAAACTGCAGCGCGGCCCTGGTGGAAGCTTCGGCGCCGATAGTCCGATTGCGCATCTGCAACGCGGCCCCGATGGCGTAGAGCGTATTGCAGCAGTCACCAGCACCGAGGACATTCGCCAGGCGCTGCAGGAGGTACAGGCGCGGCAGAACCCGGCCCCGCCGATACAGCAGCTGGCCTCTGCGCCTCGCTCATCGGACGGATCCGCAGATGCGGACACGTCGTCTTCCGCCCCCTCCAACCAGCATGCGCTCGACGTGCAGGCGCGGGGCCAGGCGGCCAGCGCCGCGCAGGAGCGTCAGGAACGGCAGCAGGAGGACCGGCAAGTGCAAGACCAGCAGCTAGCGCAGGCACGCGCGCACAGGCTGCAGGAGCAAACCGCGCACGAAGACCGGGTGCAGGACGCTCAGGCGCTGCAGGCGCATGCATTGCAGGAGCTTCGCCAGCAAGAGCCGCAACGGCTGGAGCAGCATGAACGTCAGACGCAGGACACCCAACAGCGCGAGCAGGCAAAGCAACAGGCGCAAGAGAGCCAACAGCGCGAGCAGGCGCAGCGGCAGGCTCACGACACCCTGCAGCGCGAACAGGAAACACGTCAGGACCAGCAAGTACAACTGCGCGATCAGGCGCAGCAGGCACAAGATGCTCATCGTCCTGAGCAACAGTCGCTCCATGCAGGGGACGCCGGACAGCCCGAGCAGGAGCTGCGCGCGCGCCAAGCCGCGGCGCAGGCGCATCACTCCACCCAAGACATGCCGCTACCCGTTTCGCCGCTGCTTCAAGCACAGGACGCGCAAGCGCAAGAAAGGCAAGCGCATCAGGGCCAGGACGTTATTGCCCAGCACACGCAAGCACAGCAGCGAGCGCACGGGCAATCCCGCGCAGACGAGATGGCGCCGCCCCCACATGCTCGGACAACACTCGCAGCAGCGCACCGAAGAAACGCCGCTGCACCTAACGCAGACCGTTGAAATCGCGCATGCAGTGCCAGCAGGTCCGCAACGTGGCGCAGCGGTGCGCGAGCAACAGCCGCCGATTGCGGACCAGGGAGTGTCGACGCAACCGTCCGAGCAACCGGCACACACGCAGCTCGCTCAAATGCGGAACGCGCCACCAGCGCTATCGCGCGCTACACCGTTGGGCGCCGAGCAAGATGACGCTCCACAGGCGCAGACGCCGCAACCCACCGTGCTGGAAATGCAGGACGACCTTGCGTCGTTGTCATCGTCCACGGACCTTGCCCACGCGTCGGGGCTCTCGATGGACGCGCCCACCGCAGAACGCTCGGTCGGCGAGCCTGCGAGCGTCTCGGCAGCGCGCCAGCCGGCGTTGCCCGCGCAGAGTGTGGCGCAAGACGCGCCCGCTGCCCCAACGCCTGGAAGCCCCGAAGCGTGGCTCGCAACGTTACAGAAAATGCGTGCCTTGCGCGTCCAGATCGAACAGGATCTTGAGATGGACACCCGTGTCTTCCAAGCGCGTCAGGCGCGCATGGTGCGCGGCGAACAACCGTATACGGAACTGGAACTGCGCGATGGCTACGACCCGGATAGCCCCTCGGCGCTGAGGAAAATCGCCTCCGGCCCCCAGGACGCCGTCTCCCGCAGGGATGCACCGAGCGCCGTTGCGCACACAGGCAACGCGCAGGCCGATGACCAGCAACCCAGGCGGAGGAATGTCAGCAAGAACCAGGATGTCAACGATCTCATCTACGCTATAGACTCCAAAAACGACGTGGCGATCGATGAAGCCTTGATGCGGATCGCCAATAGCGCCAGCACCCATGCGTTGATCCAACGCGGGCGCGAACATCTGGAAGCCAAGGCCATGCAGGAAGCACAGGAACAGGTCGGCGCACGCCAGGCGTTGGCAATGGAGACGCCAGCAGAAGTGCAGACCAGTCGTGGCCCGGTGATGGTGATGACGTTGCCGCAGTTCGCCCACGGACCCATGATGCAGAGCGGACCGCAGGGTGACGGTGGTGGGGGCGACGGTGGTGGCGGAGGAGGTGGTGGTGGTGGCGCCGGAGGTGGTGGGTGATTCAGAGCGCGTGCAGCGCATCGACTTTTTGACAGGAGCAGCATGATGGAGATGCAGGACAGATCTGTATTGGCCGACGCCGACGCCGCGTTGCATGCGTCCAGCCAGACATTGCAGGACGCGATCGATGTCATGGCAACCTTGATTGCGGTGCAAAAGCAGGGAGCGCGGGGCCTGGAAGATCTGCTGCGACAACAGCTGCAGCTACTCCAGAGCGCAGTCAACAGCGCCGATCAGCGGGTCACTCGGGTGGTCGAAAGCGCGCTGCCACGCTTGACGCAATTGAGCCAGCAGGCGTTGACGCAGACTCTGGAACCTGCGGCAGCGCACTTCACCAAGCAGATGGCCGATGCGGACCAGACGCTGCAGCAGGCCACCCAACGCTATGCGAAAGCGCAGCACACCCTGGAAACGACAACCACGCGACGCATGTGGATCGCTTCGATCGCCTTGTTGGTGTCGGGTGTCCTGAGTGTTGTCGTCGCAGGCTACGCGGCCGACAACACGAAAGCGGCGATCGCGGAAGCAGCGCAGCGCAAGTCGGAAATCGCCTATCTGGATCGGGTCGTGCGCGCCAATCTGGTGCCCTGCGGCACAGACAGACTCTGCGCCGAGGTCGAGAAGAAGGGGCCGCGCTACGGCGATCGAGGCCAGTATTGGGAAGTCGTGCTTCGCAACTCCGCTTCGCAATAAAAGCTGGCCGGTAGTGCCGGCTTACGCGACATGCGCCCTCGATATGTGCAGACTTGGGTGTTGTTCTTAACCCGGTGCCAAGGCCGCCAATAATCCGCGCGCGGCGTTGAAGCGGTCCGCGCCCTCGGGCAGCGGCAACTTGATGCGCAGCTTGTCCGGGCCATCCATGGTGTAGATCTTCGGTTGCTTCTGGATCATCTGGATGATGGTCATCGGATCGATGGCCGGCTTGGCTTCGAACAACAGCCGCCCGCCGTTTTCGCCCAGATCCAGTTTGCGCACGCCCAGCGCATTGGCCTGCAGCTTGAGCTCGGCAATGGCGAACAGGTGCTTGACCGGGTCCGGCAGCAGGCCGAAGCGGTCGATCATTTCCACCTGCAATTCGCGTAAAGCCTCGGCATCGCGCGCGCTGGAAATGCGCTTGTACAAGGTCAGGCGCGTATGTACGTCGGGCAGGTAATCCTCGGGAATCAGCGAGGCCACGTGCAGCTCCACCTCGGCGCCGCGCACTTCCTCACCGGCATCCAGGTCGGGCAGCTTGCCCTGGCGGATGCTGCGCACCGCGCGTTCCAGCAGTTCGGTATAGAGGCTGAAGCCGACCTCGGCCATCTGCCCGCTCTGGTCTTCGCCGAGCAACTCACCGGCGCCGCGGATTTCCAGATCGTGCGTGGCCAGCGTAAAGCCGGCACCGAGCTCGTCCATGGAAGCGATCGCTTCCAGGCGTTTCTCGGCATCGGAGGTCATCGAGCGCCGGTCCGGCACCACCAGATAGGCGTAGGCGCGATGGTGCGAACGGCCCACGCGGCCACGCAGCTGATGCAACTGCGCGAGGCCGAAACGGTCGGCGCGATTGATGATGATGGTGTTGGCGTTGGGGATGTCGATGCCCGATTCGATGATCGTGGTCGACAGCAACACGTTGAAGCGCTGCTTCTGGAAATCCAGCATCACCCGTTCCAGCTCGCGTTCGGGCATCTGCCCGTGTGCGATACCGATGCGCGCTTCCGGCACCAGTTCGGACAACTCGCGCTGCATGCGCACGATGCTTTCCACATCGTTGTGCAGGAAGTACAGCTGCCCGCCGCGGCTCAACTCGCGCTGGAATGCTTCGCGCAG
The DNA here is from genome assembly GCF_001642575.1 of Xanthomonas floridensis. Classification (GTDB taxonomy): domain Bacteria; phylum Pseudomonadota; class Gammaproteobacteria; order Xanthomonadales; family Xanthomonadaceae; genus Xanthomonas; species Xanthomonas floridensis. The sequence goes on from NZ_LXNG01000009.1 coordinate 7,472, forward strand.
CAGCGTGTTGTCCCAGGCGGTGATGAAGGTCTGCACCGCCAGCCGGTTCGGCGGCGGGGTGGCGATGATGGACAGGTCGCGCAGGCCGGCCATGGCCATATTGAGCGTGCGCGGGATCGGCGTGGCGGTGAGGGTGAGCAGGTGCACGTTGGCACGCATCGCCTTGAGCGCTTCCTTCTGGCGCACGCCGAAGCGCTGTTCTTCGTCGACCACGACCAGGCCGAGATCCTTGAACTTCACATCCGGCTGCAACAGGCGGTGCGTGCCGATGATGACGTCGATATCACCGCTGGCGACCTTCTCCAGTTCGGCCTTGATTTCCTTGGTACTCTTGAAGCGCGACAGCACTTCCACCTTCATCGGGTAATCGGCGAAGCGGTCGCGGAAATTGCGGTAGTGCTGTTCGGCCAGCAATGTGGTCGGCACCAGCACGGCGACCTGTTTGCCGGCACTGGCGGCGGCAAACGCCGCACGCACCGCAACTTCGGTCTTGCCGAAGCCCACGTCGCCGCAAACCACGCGGTCCATCGGTTGGCTGCTGCCCAGATCGCGCAGCGTCGCATCGATGGCGGCCAACTGGTCGCCGGTTTCCTCGAACGGAAATCCAGCCGCGAACGGCTCGTACATCGCGCGGTCCACCTGCAACGCCAGGCCGGCGCGTGCACGGCGACGTGCCTGGATCTCCAGCAGTTCCGCGGCCACGTCGCGGACCTTTTCCGCAGCCTTGCGTTTGGCCTTGGTCCATTGCTCGCCGCCCAGCGAATGCAGCGGCGCGGTCTCGGCCGAGGCACCGGAGTAGCGGCTGATCAGGTGCAGCTGCGCCACCGGCACATACAGCCGGTCGCCCTTGGCGTATTCGATTTCCAGGAACTCGCCGGGCATGCCGCCGGCATCGAGCACGATCAGGCCGCGGTAGCGGCCCACGCCGTGATCCTCGTGCACGATCGGCGCGCCTTCGGACAGCTCGCCCAGGTCGCGAATGATCGCTTCCGGCTCGCGCCCCACCCGGCGCGTGCGGCGCGGCTGGTTAGCCCGCTCCGGAAACAGCTGGCGCTCGGTGAGCACGGCGATCTGCGGGTCATCCAGTGCAAAGCCATCTTCCAGCGGTGCTACGGTAATGCCGAAACGCAGCGTGGCCGCGGCCAGGAATGCAGGCAGGTCGGCGACCACGTCCGGCTTGAGCTGTGCGGCGGCCAAGACTTCCATCAAGGCCTCGCGACGGCCGGCCGAATCGGCGGCCACCAGCACGCGGCCCGGGTAATGGCCCAGGAAGGACGCCAGCGCCTGCCCGGCGGGTGCGTCCTTTGCGGCCACCGGCAGCGGCGGCAACGGTTGGTCGCCGAGCGCGGCGGCGTCCTCGATGCGCGGGTGATCGGCTGGCCACACTTCGATGCGGGCCAGCTTGTTGAGCCGCTCGCGCAGCGCATCGGGCGACTGGTACAGCTCGTCCGGCGGCAGCAGCGGCCGCTCCACATCGTGGCGGCGCTGTTCGTAGCGGTGTTGCGCCTGGGTCCAGAACGCATCGGCGGCATTGGAAACGCCGGTGGCGATCAGTGGCAGCACGCGCTTGTCCAGATAATCGAACAGCGTGGCTGTCTTGCTGAAGAACATCGGCAGGTAATACTCGACGCCAGAGGGCGCGATGCCGGACTTCAGGTCCTGGTACAACGCGCTGCGGCGGGTATCCACGTCAAAACGTTCGCGCAGGCAGGCCAGCACGCGTTCGATGCTGGCATCGTCCATCGGCACTTCGCGGCCGGGCAGCATCTTCACTGCGTCCACCTTGTCCAGCGAGCGCTGCGACTCGGGATCGAAGGCACGGATGGAATCGATATCCTCGTCCAGCAGCTCTATCCGCAGTGGCGTGTCCGCACCCATCGGGAACACATCCAGCAAGCCGCCGCGCACCGCAAAATCGCCCGGGTCCATCACCTGCGGGACGTTGCGGTAACCGGCGCTTTCCAGGCGGCGTTTTTCCGCCTCCAGATCCAGCCGCTGGCCAACGGTGAGATCGAAGCTGCCGCCGACGATATAGCTCAGTGGCGCCAACTGCTGCAGCAACGTCTGCACCGGCACGATCACCACACCCTTGCTCAGGCCGGGCAGGCGATGCAGCGCAGCCAGCCGCTGGCTGATGATCTCCGGGTGCGGGCTGAACTGGTCGTAGGGCAGGGTTTCCCAGTCGGGAAACGGCACCACCGGCAGCGACGAGGATTCGCCCAACAGGGCCTGCAGATCGGACTCGATCTGGTGTGCACTCTGGTTGTCGCGTGCGATCACCAGCAGCGGCCCGGCACGCGCCTCGGCAGCCCGCGCAATCGACCAGGCCAATGCGGTGGGCGACGACGGTGCGCGCCAATAGGCGCGGAGCTGGCCAGACTTGGGCAGCGGCGGAGAGGGGTAGGTAGGCGACGGCATCAGCCCGCGATTTTATCAGAGCCCCCGCAGTGCCCGGTCCATCTGGCGTGAAAGCTGGGTCGTACGGTGCACGGAGAAGGGCGCTGCAGGGCGACAGCCCTGGCGAACTCGTGCATCTGTCTTGTTGGCGGCTCTCTGTGGGGCCTGGAAAGTCCAAAGCCACGCTGGTCGAGTGCGCGGTGCCCTCACCGCTTGCGGGACACGCCGTGAATCCGTCCCTGCAGGCTCGGTGGCGGCATCCATGCCATCACACGGTCCCGCAAGCGGCGAGGACACCGCGCCAGACGGTTTCACTTGGCGCCTTGGTATGAGCCAAACACAGCGCTCCCGTCAGCACGGCGGCACTCTCGACGGTGGTGGCAGCTCTCAGTGGCCAAACGTCGGGCTGTCTACCTCCGGGGAGCGGCGGCGCGGATGCGGCGTGGCATCCATGCCAACCCAGGATCCCGCAAGCGGCGAGGGGAAGGACCGGCAGGCAGCCTTAGGTGTCAGCCAGAATGCCGATCGTCTCGGCAGGTTTCGCAGCTCACCGTCGAGGAACGTCAGGTCGCCGCGGAACGGGGGCTTTCCCGTGATGAAGCAAGACCCAGGCCGCGATCGCCCCAAGTAACCGCAATCCGCTCTTACGAATCCCAAATCCCGATTCCCGAATCCCAGCCCCTCAAGCATCCAACTCCAGCACCATCCGCACCAACTCCGGCGACTCCGGATGCGCCTGCGGCTTGAAGCCCAGCGATTCGGCCAGCTGCAGCATCGGTACATTGCTCTGCAGCACGTCGCCGAACAGGCAGTCGAGGTATTTGCGGCGCGCCCACTTGACCAGCTTGCGCATCAGCTGCCGGCCCAGCCCCTGGCCGGCGACGAAACTGCTGACCAGAATGGTGTACTCGGCCTGGCGGGTGCCCGGCACCAACGCTGCGCGCGCCACCGCGCCGACCAGGGCTTCGCCCGGCGGCAGCTGCTCGGCGGCAACCAGCACGATCTCGCTCTTGGGGTTGGGATGGGTCAGGCGCTGCACCATCTCCGGGGTGATTTCGGCGGAGGAACGCACGAAGCGCGCGCGGATTTCCTCCGGTCCCAACAGGCTGAATGCCCCTTGCAGCGGCGGGCCGTCCTCGGGACGGATCGGGCGGAGCAGCAGGGTGCGGCCATTGGGCAGGCTGAAGTTTTCATGCCAGGGAGGCATGCGATTGCGAATGGCCATGACCGGTATTCCTTGAAGATCGGAAGATTCTGGCACCAGCCCGGCGCGCAACCGTGAATGAATCCGGTGCGTTGCCAAGGACCAACAGGGGGTGGCAGTGCTTCCCACGCAACTGTAACGAGCCGAGCCGTGAGCCAGTCGTGAGAGTGTCGGGACAGGCGCTGGCCGGGCGCAGTCAATCCAGCCTCCGGGAGGCGACGTGGCAACCGGGCGGCTGAGTGCGCGATCCCGGCGGCCGGGCAGTCAATCCGGGACCAGCCCGTTGCTGGCATGCAGCGAGTCCGCGCCAAGGGCCCGGCGCGGTGACAGCCAGCGGCTTGCCGCTGCCTATCGTCCCGCTCCCTGGACGCCACCGGCCAGGGTGACGGCCGGCGGCGGATCAGGCGTCCTGCCGCAGCCACTCCAGCCGGGTCGAAGCGCCGGGTTCGCCCAGGTGCTTCTTCAGCACCGGCAAGGCCGGCGCCAGCACCTGGTCGAACTGCCAGGGTGCGTTGACGATCAACAGCCCGCTGCCGGTCAGGCGCAGCGGCGAGTCGTCCGGGCGAACCTGCAGCTCGGCGACCAGCACCGATTTGGCCGGCAGGGTGGCGGCCTTGCGCATGAACGGCTGCAGGCTGCGGCGCAGCTTGATCGGGTACCACACCATGCAGATGGCCTGCGGCCAGCGCGCCAGGGCCTCGCGCACGCTATGGATGATCTGCGGGTACTCGGCATCCTGCGCTTCGTAGGGCGGGTCGATCAGCACCAGCCCGCGACCGATCTTGGTGTCGCCCGCGCGCGGCGGCAGGAAGGCGCGGATCGCCGCATAGCCGTCGCCGGCGTGTACGCGCACGCGGCTGTCCTTGTCGAACAGCTGCTTCAGTGCCTGGGCTTCGTCCGGCTGCAGTTCGCAGAACGCCATGCGGTCCTGCTCGCGCAGCGCTTGGGCGGCCAGCAGCGGCGAGCCGGGGTAGTGGTTGAGCTGGATGCCGGCGGTGGGGCGCGCCGGCTTTTGCCCGGGGGCGGCGGTGCGCGCGGGGGGGTGGTTGTCGGCCTGCACCGCGCGCAGGTAGCGCTCGACCACCTCCGGCAGGGTGGATTCGGCCATCAACCGCATCACCCCCGCATCGGCTTCGCTGGTCTTGCGGCTTTCCTCGCCACCGAGCTGGTAGCGGCCGCGCCCGGCGTGGGTGTCGAGCACGAAGAACGGGGTGTCCTTGCGCTTGAGCGAGTCGATCAGCGCCAGCAAGGCGATGTGCTTGAGCACGTCGGCATGGTTGCCGGCATGGAAGGCGTGGCGATAGTTCATCGCGGCAGTGTAAGCGGGCGCGGGGGTTTGCGCTGGGGTGCGCGGTCGCTTGCGGTCTGCTGCTGCCGGTGCGGGCGGCGCCAGCGATCAGGCCTGCGCTGTCGGGAAGTCTTGCGCGCGCTGCCGTGGCGCTACAGCGCTATAGATCGTGCACGCCTGCGGCTATGCTGCGCGCCATGTCCGACACTCCTGTCCGCGTGCTCGTCGTCGAAGACGAAGCCGCTATCGCCGATACCGTGCTGTACGCGCTGCGCAGCGAAGGCTATGCGCCCGAACACTGCCTGTTGGGCCGCGAGGCGCTGGCGCGGCTGCGTGCCGAGCCGGCCGATCTGGTGGTGCTGGATGTCGGCCTGCCGGACATCAATGGTTTCGAGGTCTGTCGCAGCCTGCGCAGTTTCAGCGAGGTGCCGGTGATCTTCCTCACTGCGCGCAACGACGAGATCGATCGCGTGCTCGGGCTGGAACTGGGTGCCGACGATTACATGGCCAAGCCGTTCTCCCCGCGCGAGCTGGTGGCACGGGTGCGCGCCCGCCTGCGTCGCCGCAGCGTGGCCGCGGTGGCACCGGTGGCCGAACCAGGCTGGCAACCGCATGGCGGCTTTGCGATCGACCGCGAAGGCAGCCGCATCCGCTACGGCGAGGCCCTGCTGCCGCTGACCCGCTACGAATACGCATTGCTGGCCGCACTGCTGCAGCGTCCCGGCGCCATCCTCAGCCGCGCGCAGTTGATGGATCGTGGCTGGGATGCCAGCGCCGACAGCGCCGACCGCACCGTCGATACCCATATCAAGACCCTGCGCGGAAAGCTGCGCCAGGCCGGCGTGCCGGCCGACCCGATCCGCACCCACCGTGGCCTTGGCTACGCGCTGGAGCTGTAGGCGATGACCTCGCGCAGGTGTGCGTGCATCACCCGGGCGGCGCGCTGAAATGCGGCTCGGGCTCAAGCTGTTCCTGGGATTTTTCCTGATCGTCGGGCTGGCCGCGTTCTTCGTGATGCGGGTGTTCGTCAACGAGGTCAAGCCCGGCGTGCGCCAGGCGATGGAATCGACCCTGGTGGATGCGGCCAATGTGCTGGCGGAGATGGCCAGCCCCGAGCTTGCGCAGGGGACGATTGCCAGCGGCAGCTTCGCCCGCCATCTGGCGCAGGCGCAGCATCGCGATCCCAAGGCCTGGGTGTGGCGCTTCCGCAAGAACAACGTGGACTACCGCGTCACCGTGACCGATGCGCGCGGCGTGGTGGTGTTCGATTCGCTGGGCCGCGATGTGGGTCGCGACAATTCGCGCTGGAACGATGTCTATCGCACCTTGCGCGGTGAGTATGGTGCGCGTTCCAGCCCCGAGATCGATGGCGACCCCACCGCGACGGTGATGCATGTCGCCGCACCGATCTATGCGCCGGACGATCCGAAGAAACTGATCGGCGTGCTGACCCTGGCCCAGCCCAATCGCAGCATCGATCCCTTCATCGAAGCCAGCCAACGCAACATCCTGCAGCGCGGCGCCTGGTTAATCGGTATTTCCGCATTGATCGGCATCGCGATGACGTGGTGGTTGATGCGCGGTATCGGCCGGCTCAACCGTTATGCGCAGGCCGTGAGCGCCGGCATGCCGGTGCCGCCACCCGAGCCGCGCGGCGATGAAATCGGCGACCTCGGCCAGGCGCTGGAAACCATGCGTCGCAAGCTGGAAGGCAAGGCCTATGTCGAGCAGTATGTGCAGTCGCTGACGCACGAGATGAAAAGCCCGCTGGCCGCGATCCGTGGCGCCTCGGAGCTGCTCACCGAGCCGTTGCCGGACGCCGACCGCCAGCACTTCGTCGCCAGCATCCGTGCGCAGGAGCAACGCCTGACCGAAACCATCGACAAGCTGCTGGCGCTCGCCGAAGTGGAACAGCACGGCTGGCTGCAGACGCGCGAGCGCATCGCCGTGTCCGGCTTGCTGCAGGCGGCGGTGGATGCCGTGGCGCAACGCGCTGCCAGCGCCGGGGTGCAGGTCGCGATCGATGCCGCAGGCCCGACGGCCGGCGGTCAGGCCGTGCATGGCGATGCGTTCTTGCTGCGGCAGGCGCTGATCAACCTGCTGGAAAATGCCATTGCATTCTCACCCGCGGGCAGCCACGTGCAATTGCGGACGCAGGTGCAGGGTGCGCAGCTGCAACTGCTGGTCGAAGATCGCGGCAGCGGCGTGCCGGACTACGCGATCGAACGCGTGTTCGAGCGGTTCTACTCGTTGGCACGCCCGCAGACCGGGCAACGCAGTTCCGGTCTGGGCCTGCCGTTCGTGCGTGAAGTGGCGCGCCTGCACGGCGGCGAGGTGGCCTTGCGCAATCGCGAAGGCGGTGGAGCGGTGGCAGCACTGCGCCTGCGCATCGGCTGACGCGCCTGGCGTGCGGTGCACGACAGGCCGGCAGCCGAATGCCGCCGCAGGGCAGATGCGGCATGCGCCGAGGCACATGCCGCATCTGGATCAATGGCGGACCAGACCGCGTGGCGCGCGTCAGTGCACCACGTCGGCCCCGATGACGTCCTTGGCCACCACCGACCACGCCAGCTTGCCGAAGCCCTTGTTGCCCCACTCGGTGCCCCAGCTGTTTTCGATCAACAGCCCCTCGCTGTCGTAGCCCAGCGCGATCACTGCATGCCCGCCCAGGAGCGGCGTGGTGATGTCGTAATCGACCTGGTTCTTTGGCGAGAGGTCCTCGAAGCCTTGCCGGACATTGAAGCCGATCACCACCGGCGTGGACGCAGCCAACGCAAGCTTGATCTGCTCGATCAGGGCACGCCCACCGTTGCCGTTGCCCGAATACAGCACCGTGTACTTGCGGTACGGCGTCGGGTTCCTGGCCGCGTTGGCGCGGTCGGCAGCGGTGGGCGGGTTCTTCCAGTTGTAGTTGCCCCACGAATAATGCTGCTCGGTGTCGATGCCCTGCGCCAGCGCCACCTCCAACGGCGCTTCCAGGCTGGAACCGTCATCGACGCCGCCATTGACCTGGCTGTAGAGATACATCGGGGCAAAGCGGGTTTGCGCCTGTTTGTTGGCGTTGGCATACCAGCCGGTGAGGGTGTGGGCAGTCGCCCACGATACGCAGGAATTCACCTGCCCCTGGTCGCCCGGCGGGATCGCCCAGACGGTCAGGTCCACCGTCGCAGGCAGCGATTTGGCGGCGCTCGCAGTGCCGAACGGCGGGGTGACCGGCTGCATCAGCGACGATGGTTTCAAGCCCATGCCGTGCGTTGCGGCCTGCACGACAGCGGATGACAGGCTCAGGCAAGCGAGCAGGCAGAGCACGAGCGAACGTTGGGTGTTCATGGCAGGAAAACTCCAGGCTAAGAGAGGAACGCAGTCGATGCAGGGGTGGAGCCACGGGCGGCCAGCGGGCATGCGGATGCAATGGCGCCGATGTGGCGCGCGCGAAGTGACGAACGTCTGAAAAAAGACGGGACTGGAAAGCCGTGCTCAGAACAACACGAAAGTCGACGGTACGAACCTGCAGTACGCAACTGCAGGCGCATCGTTGCGCCTGCCGCTGCCGCGCGCAGTGGTGATGCGAAGTGTTGTCGAGGAAACGGAAGCAGGTTGTGGGCCTGGGTTGCATCTGCGCCAATGGATCTTCGTATTCCCCCAGTGCGTCACAGTGCCGGCGCGCAGGTCAGCGCGGCGGCTACTTCACATTCGCTTCAAATTCGCCTCAAACCCTCACCACCGACACCGCGCAGCCTGAGCACCTCCCAGACTGAGGACGGTCGATGAAATCCCTGAAACTGTTGTTGCGCTTCGCCACCATCGGCGGGCTGATCCTGTTGTTGCTGATTCCCTTGTTGCTGATCCGGGGCGCGGTGCAGGACCGTGCCCGCTACCGTGACGAGGCGGTGGAGCGGGTGGCGCAGAGCAAGGCCGGCGAGCAGCAGTTCATCGCGCCGGTGCGCGTGCTGCCGTATACCGAAGACGTGCAGGTGACCGAGCCGGACGAGCAGGGCAACCAGCGCAAGGTGTGGCGCAAGCGCGAGGGTGCGCTGTTGCAGACCCCGCGCAGCCTGAAACTCGGCGGTGAAATGGTGCCGTCGGTGCGCGAAGTGGGCCTGTACCGCGTGCAGGTGTATTCCTGGAAAGCGACGCTGCACGCGGAATACGAACCGCTGGACTACGCCGCCGTGCCCACCCGCGTGTATGGCCAGCCGCATCTGGCGGTAGGCATTTCCGATGTGCGCGGGCTGGTCGGCACGCCGCGGCTGCAGGTGGATGGGCGTGCAGTGGCACTGGAAAGTGGAGCCGGCGCGCTGGCGGATCGGTCGGCGGGCGTGCATGCCGAACTGAGCCCGCTGGCCGATCCGGTGGCCGGGCGGCTGCAGGCGGGCAATGTGGTGGACATGCAGTTCGTGCTGGACGGTACCCGCCGGCTGGCCATCGCGCCGATCGCCGACAACAACGAGATCGCCTTGCGTTCTGCCTGGCAGCACCCGTCCTTCGGCGGCCGTTTCCTGCCCAACGCGCCCAGCATCGGCCCGAAAGGCTTCGATGCCAGCTGGTCGCTGTCGTCGCTGGCCACCGGCGCACAGACGCAGTTGCAGTCCAGCCAGTCTGCGCTGGACATGCTGGAGGTGCGCCTGGTGGACCCGGTGGACGTGTATACCCAGGCCGACCGCGCCAGCAAGTACGGCATCCTGTTCGTGGTGCTGACCTTCGTGGCCTTCGTGCTGTTCGAGCTGATCAAGCGCCTGCCGATCCATCCGTTGCAGTACCTGCTGGTGGGTCTGGCGCTGGCGATCTTCTTCCTGTTGCTGCTCAGCCTGTCCGAGCACATCGCGTTCTGGCAGGCCTACCTGCTGTCGGCGGCGGCCTGTATCGGCCTGCAGTTCTTCTACCTGTCCGGGGTGTTGCGCAGCTGGGGCCGCGCGGCGGGATTCTCGGTGATGCTCACCGCGCTGTATGGCGTGCTGTACAGCCTGTTGATCTCCGAAGACAACGCGCTGCTGATGGGGTCGTTGCTGCTGTTCGGCATCCTGGCCAGCATCATGTGGGTGACCCGCAAGCTCGATTGGTACGAGCTTGGCAACAGCCTGCGCTGAGGTCGGCATGAGGACGCAGGGGCAGGTGGTCCGGCGGGCGCAGCGGCTACTGCCCGCCGGGATCGAGACAGTGGCGCTGCTTCCCGCAGCGCCACCGCACGATTGGGAATGTTCGGCACTGTCGGCCTTGTCGTTGGCCGGGCAGGGGCGCCGCGGCGTGATCGGCCTGCGCTTGCATGAGGGGACGGCGCAGGCGCTACGTAGCGGCGGTTGCGCATTCTTGCAGGCGTCGCGGCAACAGCTGCAGGCCGGAGCCGTGGCACTGCGTCGTTACGGACCATGGCAGCGGCTGAGCAATGGCAGCTACTGGGCCCGCAGCAGCGATGCGCTGCTCGGGGTGCTGGTGGTCGCAGAAGACGCCGCGGTGTGGTTGATGTGGCAACAGCCGGTTGCCACGGAGCGGCGCCACCGCAGCTGGTTGCGCTGAGGTGCGGTGGCACAGCAGCGCAATGCAGCCGGCTCGCTTACCATGGCCGGCATGACCGGTGCTTCCCTCAGTGTTGAAGCGGTGAGCGGCAACGCGGTGTTGCCGCATCTGGACGCGGTGGCGCAGCTGCGCATCGCGGTGTTCCGAGCATGGCCGTATCTGTACGACGGCGATGCCGATTACGAACGCAGCTATCTGGCGGCATATGCGGCGTCGCCGCAAAGCGTCTTCGTGCTGGCACGCGATGGCGATGCGGTGATCGGTGCCTCCACCGGCCTGCCGCTGCTCGATGACAGCGACGCCTTCCATGCGCCCTTCCGCGCAGCCGGCATCGACCCGGCCCGCGTGTTCTACTTCGGCGAGTCGGTGCTGCTGCCCGCGTATCGCGGGCGAGGCATTGGCCACGCGTTCTTCGACCGCCGCGAGGCGCATGCGCGCGCGTTGGGCGGCTACGCGCTGACCGCTTTCTGCTCCGTGGACCGTGCGCCCGAGGACCCACGCAAGCCGGCCGACGATCGCCCCAACGATGCGTTCTGGCGCAAGCGCGGCTATGCGCCGCAGTCGCACATGCAGGTGCGGCTGGCCTGGGCAGAGTTGCAACACGGCGAGATCGACCACAGTTTGAGCGTCTGGACACGCACGTTGGCAGACTAGTCGCGCTTGCACCGTCTGCGTTGTCGCTGGCTGCGACCATGGCCCGCCCGCGTGTCTCCATTTGCCGCCCCAGGACCCAGCCCATGAATGCGCCGCTCACCATTGCCGTTGCCAAGTACCCGATCGGCCGCCCGGCGGATTTCGATGCGTTTGCCGCACGCGTGTCGGCCCTGGTCGGCGAGGCTGCGCTGGCCGGCGCCCGCGTGGCGGTGTTGCCGGAATACCTGTCGCTGGAGCTGGGCGCGACCTTCGGCACGCAGGTGTCTGCCGGCCTGCCGGAATCCTTGGCCGCCATCCAGGCCTTGCGCGCGCCATGGCTTGAACTCTTTGCCGGCCTGGCGCGTCAGCACCGGCTGCACCTGGTACCCGGCAGTTTCCTGCTGGATCTGGGCCAGGGCCGCTACCGCAATCGCAGCGACTGGTTCACCCCCGATGGCCGCCACGGTTGGCAGGACAAGCTACAGCTCACCGGCTTCGAAAAGGCCACCGGGCTGATCGAGCCGGGCGATGCGCTCAAGGTGTTCGACGTCGATGGTGTGCGCGCGGCGATCGCAATCTGCTACGACAGCGAATTCCCGCTGCCGGTGCGGGCGCAGTACGAGGCCGGTGCACGCCTGCTGATCGTGCCCAGCTGCACCGACACCGCCGCCGGCGCCACCCGCGTACGCATCGGCTGCCTGGCGCGCGCGCTGGAAAACCGCATGTTCGTCGCGCAATCGGTCACCGCCGGGCAGGCGCCCTGGAGCCCGGCGCTGGACATCAATACCGGCGAGGCAGCGGTGTTCGCGCCGATGGATGTGGGCTTCCCGGATGACGGCGTGGTGGCGCAGACCCGGGGCGAGGCGGTGTGGGCGTATGCGGCACTGGATATCGCTGCCTTCGAGGCCAGCCGCGCGCAGGCGCAGGTGGCCAACGACCGCGATTGGCCCGGGCAGTGGGCGGCCGGTCTGGCGCGTGCCCGGCTGGCGGCGTGGGAGTGAGCCTGCGTTGATCGCGGCCAGGGAGCAGGCCAGGGAGTCGCTTCAGTACCGCCGCGCTGCTGTCCGTTCTGTCACCACAGCGTCCATCGGCACTGTGGTCGTGGTGTACTGGCGGTCTTCTTCCGTACGGTTGCCCACCCGCTCACATGGCCAAGAAAACCCTGATCCCGCATAGCGTCCGGCTTGAGTTCACCCCGGGCGCCCTGGTGCACAGCAATCTTTCCGGCGCGGCGTTCACCGACGACTGGCTGTGGGTCGCCGGCGACGAAGCCTGTGCGGTGGACCGGTTGCGCAAGCTGCCGCCCGGCCAGCGCGAGGTCTTGCGCTTCGGCGAGGGGCAGAGTTTTCCGTTGGCCGAGTTGCTGGACCTGCCCGGCGAAGACGCCGAGGAAGCCGACCTGGAAGGCATGGGGCTGTCAAACGGGTACCTGTGGGTGGTCGGATCGCATGGGCTGAAGCGCAAGAATGCCAAGCCCGATCGCGACGATGCCGATAACGCCAAGCGCCTGACCAAGCTCAAGCTCGACGCCAACCGTCGCCTGCTGGCCTGCCTGCCGATCGAGCGCGACGACGACGGGGCGCCGCGGTTGGTACGCGAAACCGCCGACGGCCGCCGCGCATTGCGGCTCAAGGGCGATGCCAAGCACAACCAGCTCACCGAGCTGCTGGCCGACGACCCGCATTTCGGCCCGTTCCTGAAGATTCCCGGCAAGGACAACGGCTTCGATATCGAAGGCATCGTGGTGGATGGCCAGCGCCTGTTGCTGGGCCTGCGCGGGCCGGTGCTGCGTGGCTGGTCGGCGCTGCTGGAAATCCAGGTGGAGGCGCATGGCGACCATCTGCGCCTGGCGCCGCTGGATGACGACGGCACGCTGTTGCGCAAACACTTCCTGCAATTGGGCGGGCTGGGCATCCGCGACCTGCATTATTCCGGGGACGACCTGTACCTGCTGGCCGGGCCGACCATGGTGTTGAACGGCGAAATCCGCCTGTTCAAATGGCCGGACGCGCGCAAGCAGCTGGCCGCCAATCAAGAGACGGTGCGTTTCCAGCACACGCTGCTGGAGTCGGCGGTGCTGCCGCACGGTACCGACAGCGACCGCGCCGAGGCGATCTGCAACCTGCCACCGCAGCTGGCTGGCAAGACACCCAGCTGGCTGGTGCTGTACGACGCACCCGGCCCGGCGCGCAGCGGTGGCGAGTGCGTGGTGTACGGCGACCTGTTGCGCAACCGCTGAATCGGCGGGCCGGGCAGGGCCACGCTGCGCAAGGTAAAATCGGCTCATCCCCGTTTCGCCGAGCGCTCCATGACCTGCCGCACCCGCTTTGCCCCCAGCCCCACCGGTTACCTGCATATCGGCGGCGCCCGCACTGCCCTGTATTGCTGGCTGGAGGCACGTCGTCGCGGCGGGCAGTTCGTGCTGCGCATCGAAGACACCGACCGCGAACGCAGCACCCAGGCGGCCATCGACGCGATCCTGGAAGCGATGGACTGGCTGGGCCTGGACTACGACGAAGGCCCGATCTACCAGACCCAGCGCATCGCGCGCTACCAGGAGGTGGCCGAGCAGCTGTTGGCGCAGGGCAAGGCGTATTACGCCTACGAAACCCGCGAAGAGCTCGATGCCATGCGCGAGGCCGCAATGGCCAAGCAGGAAAAGCCGCGCTACAACGGCGCCGCACGCGAGCAGCAGCTGCCGTACCGCGACGACCCCAATCGCGTCATCCGCTTCAAGAATCCGGTCGGCGGCAGCGTGGTCTTCGACGACCTGATCAAGGGCCGCATCGAGATCGCCAACAGCGAGCTCGACGACATGGTGATCTTCCGTCCGGACGGCTATCCCACCTACAACTTCGCGGTGGTGGTGGACGACTGGGACATGGGCATCACCGAGGTGATCCGCGGCGACGACCACATCAACAACACCCCGCGCCAGATCAACATCTACGCAGCGCTGGGTGCGCCAGTGCCGCGTTTCGGCCATATGCCGATGATCCTGGACGAGGAGGGCGCCAAGCTCTCCAAGCGCACCGGTGCGGCCGATGTGATGCAGTACAAGGACGCCGGCTACCTGCCGCATGCCTTGATCAACTATCTGGCCCGTCTGGGCTGGTCGCATGGCGACCAGGAGCTGTTCAGCCGCCAGGAGCTGCTGGACCTGTTCGACATCACCGACGTCAATTCCAAGGCCGCGCGGCTGGACATGGCCAAGCTCGGCTGGGTCAACCAGCATTACCTGAAGACCGACGACCCGGCCAGCATCGCGCCGCAGCTGGAATACCAGCTGGGCAAGCTCGGCATCGACCTGACCCAAGGCCCGGCCGCCGCCGATGTGGTGGTGGCGCTGCGTGAGCGTGTGCAGACCCTCAAGGACATGGCCGAAAAAGCCGTGGTCTGGTACCAGCCGCTGGAGGTCTACGACGAAGCGGCGGTGATCAAGCACCTGAAGCTGGGCGCCGAAGTGCCGCTGGGCAAGGCGCGCGAGCTGCTGGCGGCGCAGCGCGAATGGACCGTGGAAAGCGTCTCGGCAGCGCTGCACGATGCCGCTGCGGCACTGGAACTGGGCATGGGCAAGGTGGCCCAGCCGCTGCGCGTGGCCATCACCGGCACCCAGGTCAGCCCGGACATTTCGCAGACGGTGTACCTGGCCGGCCGCGAGGGTGCCTTGAAACGCATCGATGCGGCACTCATCAAGATAGGAGCGGCCTGACGCCGGAGCCTGTATGACCAAGCACACCCACACGCAGGACCATGCCTGCACCGAGCCGCATCACCACGTCGACGATGCCAACAGCTTCGTGCGCGCGGTGGAGCGCGCCTGCAGCGAACGCGGCCTGCGGCTGACGCCGATCCGCGCCAACGTGCTGCGGCTGATCGCCGATGCCGGCAAGCCGGTCAAGGCCTACGAACTGCTGGACTGGGTGCGCGAAGGCAAGGGCGTGGGCGCCGATGCCCCGCCCACTGTCTACCGCGCGCTGGACTTCCTGATGGCCAACGGGTTCGTGCACAAGCTCGAATCGGTCAATGCCTTCGTCGCCTGCCATCACCCCAACAGCGCCCAGCACTCGGTGCCGTTCCTGATTTGCGACCGCTGCCATAGCGCGGTGGAGCTGGAAGATCGCGACGTGGTCTCGCAACTGGAAGCCCGCGCCAAGGCGCTGGGTTTCCAGCCACAGGCACAGACGCTGGAAGTGCATGGGTTGTGCGCCAAGTGCGCGGTGGCCGAGTAAGCATCGCCAGGCGAACGCAGGGCGGTTCACTTGGAGCGGCTAACAAACCGTCGCGGCACCTACGCGGCATGGATACCGCGCAAGAGCTTGCAGGGACGTACCTGCAGCGTGTCCCGCGACGATGGGCGGCAAGGGTCCTGCCGCCAGGCAGCAGATCAGCTGGCGTGACGTGGTGGTGTTAGCCACCCTATAAGTTGCCGGCAGCGCGCAGGCTCAGCCATCTGCTGCAGCCAAAATGCGCTGTTGTGGTCACACCAACCACGCTTCGAACAGTATGCGCGTGCACGAGTGCCCTGCACGCGTATCAGTGGCGTCGCCAGCGACTCGTCGCTTACCCAAGCTATCAGACACCACCGCATATCACGCCGTGGCGCCGGTCTTGCACCCATAGCCCGCCAGAAACAGGGCGACCGCGCGCTGCGTCGCTTCGCGCAGATACTCAGGCGAGGGGTCCTCCAGCGCGCCGAACAGGCAGGGCATCAAGGTCTCCGCTTCCAGCAGCGCGCTCAGCTGCCGCGACGCCAGCGTGGCGTCGGCACGGCGCAGCGCGCCCTTGTCCATCTGCGCCTGCAGGTAATGGGCCACCCGCAGCAGACCCTCGCCGGGGCCGCTGCGGTAGAACAGCGCGCCCACGTCCGAACGCCCGGCCACCCCGATGACGGTGCGCAGCACCGTCACCGACTCGGGCGCACACACGAAGGCCAGAATGTCCTGGCCGAAGCGCAGCAAGGCCTGCTCCGGCGGCGCATCGGTCTGCTCCAGGGTGACCAGCAGCGGCTCGATGTAGCTGTCGGCCATGGCCATGGCGACGGCGACGAACAGTTCTTCCTTGGACGGGAAATACCCGTACAGCGTGCGTTTGGAGCCGCCAACGCGGGCCGCGATCAGTGACATCGAGGCTCCTTCAAAGCCGTGCTCGAGAAACACCTCGCTGGCCGCTTGCACGATGGCGTCGCGTTTTTCCTCGGTTCTGACCCGCATCGCATCCTCCTGTTGGTTCATAAGTATACCGACTGGGCAGGAATGCTTGACGAGCCCAACCGGCGTCATTAGGATACCGAACCGTACCGTTTAGATTAACCATTGCGCGCTTTCGGAGACCTTCTCGTGCGTTCTCAAGCCCTCTATCGCCTGCCGTTGTTTGCTGTTGCCGTCACCGTTTTGCTCAGCGCCTGCGGTAGCCCGCCGGGCGGACCACCTCCAGAGGAGGGCACGCCCGAGATGGCGGTGCTAACCGTCAGGCAGCAGCCGGTGCCGCTGACCACCGCGCTGCCGGGGCGCACCGTGCCGTACCTGATCGCCGAAATCCGCCCACAGGTGGGCGGCATCGTGCAGTCGCGCCAGTTCACCGAGGGCGGCGACGTCAAAGCCGGGCAGACGCTGTACCAGATCGATCCGGCCACCTACCGCGCCAGCTATGCCAGCGCCCAGGCCACCCTGGCCAAGGCGCAGGCCAACCTGCGCACCGCCAGGCTCAAGGCCGAGCGCTACACCGAGTTGGCGCAGATCAAGGCGATCAGCCAGCAGGAAGGCGACGACACCTCCGCCGCCCTGGGCCAGGCCGAGGCCGATGTGGCCGCCGGCAAGGCCAGCGTGGAAACCGCGCGTATCAATCTGGCCTTCGCGCGCCTGGACGCGCCGATCTCCGGCCGCATCGGCCGCTCCAGCGTCACCCCGGGGGCGTTGGTGACCGCCAACCAATCCACCGCACTGACCACCATCCAGCAGCTGGACCCGATCTATGTCGATGTCACCCAGCCCAGCGCGGCAGTGCTGCGGTTGAAGCAGGCGATGGCGCGGGGCGATCTGGAAACGGCCGGCGAGGGTGCCGCCAAGGTGTCGCTGCTGCTGGAAGACGGCAGCGCCTATCCGCTGCAGGGCCAACTGGCGTTCTCCGATGTCACCGTCGACCAGAACACCGGTTCGATCACCTTGCGCGCGGTGTTTCCCAATCCCGCTGCCGATCTGCTGCCGGGCATGTACGTGCGTGCGGTGTTGCAGGAAGGCGTCAAGCAGCAGGGCATGCTGGTGCCGCAACAGGCGGTCTCGCGCAACGCTGCCGGCAATCCGACAGCATTCGTGGTGGGCGCCGACCACAAGTTGCAGTTGCGCGTGCTGGAGACCGACCGTGAAGTCGGCGACCAATGGCTGGTGCGCAGCGGCTTGAAGCCTGGCGAGCAGGTGGTGGTCGAAGGCGCCTCGCGTGCGCGCGACGGCATCGAAGTCAAGACCGTACCGTGGCAGCCCAAGGGCAAGCCCGCCGCTGCTGGTAACGCTGCCGGTGCTGCTGGCACCCCTTCCGCCCCGACCGCACCGCGTGCGGCCAACTGAGGCGGGATCACACGTCATGGCACGCTTTTTTATCGACCGTCCGATCTTCGCGTGGGTGTTGGCCATCATCGTGATGCTGGCCGGCATCCTGTCCATCGCCACCTTGCCGATCGCGCAATACCCCAGCATCGCGCCGCCCGCCGTCGCCATCACCGCCAATTATCCGGGCGCCTCGGCGCAGACGCTGGAAGACACCGTCACCCAGGTCATCGAGCAGAAGATGAAGGGGCTGGACCACCTCAGCTACATGGCCTCCACCAGCGAATCCAGCGGTGCGGTGACCATTACCCTGACCTTCGACAACGGCACCGACCCGGACACCGCGCAGGTGCAGGTGCAGAACAAGTTGTCGCTGGCCACACCGTTGTTGCCGCAGGAAGTGCAGCAGCAGGGCGTGACGGTGACCAAGTCGGCCACCAATTTCGTCAACGTGCTGGCCTTTACCTCCGAAGACGGCAGTATGAGCGATTCGGATCTGTCCGATTACGTGGCTGCCAACGTGCAGGAAACCATCAGCCGCGTCGAAGGCGTCGGCGACACCACACTGTTCGGTTCGCAATACGCCATGCGCATCTGGCTGGATCCGAACAGGCTGAGCAATTTCAGCCTGACCCCGGTGGATGTGCGCACCGCAATCCAGGCGCAGAACGCGCAGGTGTCGGCCGGCCAGCTCGGTGCGTTGCCGGCGGTGGCCAACCAGCAACTCAATGCCACCATCACCGCGCAGACCCGGCTCAAGACCGCCGAGCAATTCGAAAACATCCTGCTGCGCACGCAGTCCGATGGCTCGCAGGTGCGCCTGCGCGATGTGGCGCGCATCGAGCTGGGCAGCGAAAGCTACAACACGGTGGGCCGCTACAACGGCAAGCCGGCCGCCGGCCTGGCGATCAAGCTGGCCACCGGTGCGAATGCGTTGGACACGGTACGCGCCATCGACAAGAGCCTGGAGGAGCAGGAGAAATTCTTCCCGCCGGGCATGAAGGTGCAAAAGCCCTACGACACCACGCCGTTCGTGCGCATCTCCATCGAGCAGGTGGTGCACACCCTGCTCGAGGCGGTGGTGCTGGTGTTCCTGGTGATGTACCTGTTCCTGCAGAACTTCCGCGCCACCTTGATCCCGACCATCGCGGTGCCGGTGGTGTTGCTGGGCACGTTCGGCGTGCTGGCCGCGTTTGGCTTCACCATCAACACGCTGACCATGTTCGCGATGGTGCTGGCAATCGGCCTGTTGGTGGACGATGCCATCGTGGTGGTGGAAAACGTCGAGCGCGTGATGGGCGAGGAGCAGTTGTCGCCCAAGGACGCCACGCGCAAATCGATGGACCAGATTTCCGGCGCGCTGGTGGGCGTGGCGTTGGTGCTGGCAGCGGTGTTCGTGCCGATGGCCTTCTTCGGCGGCTCCACCGGTGTGATCTACCGGCAGTTCTCCATCACGATTGTGTCGGCGATGACCTTGTCGGTGCTGGTGGCGATGATCTTGACTCCGGCCCTGTGCGCCACCTTGCTCAAGCCGGTGCACAAGGGCCATGGCATGGCCACCACCGGCTTCTTCGGCTGGTTCAACCGCCTGTTCGACCGCGGTACTACCCGCTACCAGGGTGTGGTGCGGCACATGCTGGGCAAGGGCTGGCGCTACATGCTCGCCTATGCGGTGTTGCTTGCGCTGGTGGTGGTCGGCTTCATGAAGTTGCCGGTGGGCTTCCTGCCGGATGAAGACCAGGGCACCTTGTTCGTGCTGGTGCAGTTGCCGCCAGGTGCCAGCGATGCGCGCACCGGTGAAGTGCTCAAGCAGGTGGAGCATCACTTCCTGGTCGATCAGAAGGACTCGGTGTCCGGCGTGTTTGCGGTCTCCGGTTTCAGCTTCGCCGGCACCGGGCAGAACGTGGGGCTTGCCTTCGTCAAGCTGCGGCCGTGGGACGAGCGCACCGGCAAGGGCCAGAGCGTCACCGACGTGGCCGGCAAGGCCGGTGCGTTCTTCAGCACCATTCGCGATGCCAAGGTGTTTGCGTTCGCACCGCCGGCGGTGTCGGAGCTGGGTAACGCCACCGGCTTCGATCTGATGCTGCAGGACCGCGCAAACCTGGGTCACGACGCCTTGATGCAGGCCCGCAATCAATTGCTGGCCGAGCTGTCGCAGGACAAGCGGCTGGTGGCGGTGCGCCCGAACGGGCAGGAGGACACGCCCGAATTCAAGCTGGAGATCGACCCGCACCGGGCGCAGGCGATGGGGGTGTCGATCTCCGACATCAACAACACCTTTTCCAGTGCGTGGGGCAGCGTGTACGTCAACGATTTCATCGACAAGGGACGTGTCAAGAAGGTGCTGCTGCAGGCCGACGCGCCATACCGCATGAACCCGCAGGACATCGATCGCTGGTTCGTGCGCAACAGCGCGGGCAGCATGGTGCCGTTCAACGCCTTCGCGACCGCCAGCTGGCAATCGGGCTCGCCGCGGCTGGAACGCTACAACAGCGTGCCGTCGGTGGAGATCCTGGGCATGGCCTTGCCGGGTGCGGCCTCCAGTGGCGAAGCGATGCAGATCGTGGAAGCGGCGGCAGCAAAACTGCCGCCGGGCATCGGCTACGAATGGACCGGATTGTCGCGGCAGGAAAAGGCCTCCACCGGACAGACCGGCCTGTTGTATGGGCTGTCGATCCTGATCGTGTTCCTGTGTCTGGCCGCGCTGTACGAGAGCTGGGCGATTCCGTTCTCGGTGATCCTGGTGGTGCCGCTGGGCGTGTTCGGCACGCTGCTGGGCGCGATTTTGACCTGGAAAATGAATGACGTGTACTTCCAGGTGGGATTGTTGACCACCATTGGTCTTGCATCGAAAAACGCGATCCTGATCGTGGAGTTCGCCAAGGAGCTGCATGAGAGCGGCAAGAGCCTGATCGCGTCGGCACTGGAAGCGGCGCGCATGCGCCTGCGGCCGATCCTGATGACATCGCTGGCCTTCATCCTGGGTGTGGTGCCGTTGGTGCTCGGCAGCGGTGCCGGTGCCGGCGCGCAGCATGCGCTGGGCACCGCGGTGATCGGCGGCATGCTGTCCGGCACGGTGCTGGCGATCTTCTTCGTGCCGCTGTTCTTCGTGCTGGTCAGCGGCCTGTTCCAGCGTCGCGCGCAGCCCGCCATGCCCGCTCCGCAACCGACAGGACACTGACATGACTTCGATTCGCATGACATTGACCGCGATCGCGGTGGCTGGCGTGTTGTCCGGCTGCACGCTGGCGCCGCGCTATACCCGGCCCGATGCACCGGTCCCGGCCAGCTTTGCCGGCACCGACGCATCCACTGCTACCGGAGACAGCGCCAGCGATCCGGCGCGCGCGGTGGCCGATATCGGCTGGCGCGAGGTATTCACCGACCCGGCGTTGCAGCAGGTGATCGCGCTGGCGCTGCAGAACAACCGCGACCTGCGCGTGGCGGCGCTCAATATCGAGGTGGCACGGGCGCAATACCGCGTGGATCGCACATCGCTGCTGCCGGCCATCGACGGCACCGGCACCGCCAACAACTCGCGCACGCCTGCCGAACTGGCCGTGCCCGGCCAGCCGCAGCCGTTGCGTAGCTACAGCGCCAGCGTGGGCATCAGTTCCTACGAACTGGATCTGTTCGGGCGCGTGCGCAGCCTCAAGGAGCAGGCCCTGCAGCAATTCCTGTCCACCGCCGAGGCGCGCCGCAGCGCCCACATCAGCCTGGTGGCGGAGGTGGCCACTGCGTACCTGACCCTGGCCGCCGATCAGGCATCGCTGCAGCTGGCGCAGTCCACCCTCAGCAGCCAGAGCGACAGTTACCGCCTGCAGCAACGCAGCTTCGAGCTGGGCGTGGCTTCGCAGCTCACCCTGCGCCAGGCGCAAACCACGGTGGAGAGTGCGCGCGTGGATGTGGAGCGCTATACCGCGCAAGTGGCGCAGGATCGCAATGCGCTGGTGCTGCTGGTCGGCACGCAGCTGCCGGACGCGTTGTTGCCGCACGCCTTGCCCGACAGCGCCAGCGTGGAAGGCAGTGTGCTGGCCAGCGTTCCGGCCGGCGTGTCCTCGCAGCTGCTGCAGCGTCGCCCGGACATCCTGGAGGCCGAACGCAACCTGCGCGCGGCCAATGCCAATATCGGCGCGGCACGCGCGGCGTTCTTCCCCAGCATCAGCCTGACCGGGTCGCTGGGCTCGTCCAGTAACAGCCTGTCGAACCTGTTCGACGCGGGCACGCGCGCGTGGAGTTTCGTGCCCACGTTGACCTTGCCGATCTTCAATGCCGGGCGTCATCGCGCCAACCTGGACATGGCCAAGGCCAATCGCGAGATCGAGGTGGCCCGCTACGAGAAATCCATCCAGAGCGCGTTCCGCGAAGTGTCCGATGCGCTCGCGCAGCGCGACACGCTGGGCCGGCAGCTGCAGGCGCAACAGGCCCTGGTCGATGCCACCGCCGACAGCTACCGCCTGTCGCAGGCACGCTTCGAACGCGGCATCGACAGCTATCTGCAGGCGCTGGATGCGCAGCGCTCGCTATACAGCGCGCAGCAGACATTGATTGCGACGCAGTTGTCGCGCGTCACCAACCTGGTGACGTTCTACAAGGCGATGGGCGGTGGATGGCTACAGACCGGCGCGACGGACGTGGCCAGCACCGCCACGGGGCAGCCCCGTGGATGAGCCCGAGCCGGCCCCTGGGCCGCCACCGGCACCCACGCCAGGCGGCAAACGCGCTGCGATCCTGGCTGCCGCGCAGCGGCTGTTTCAGCGCGAAGGCGTCGAGCGGATCAGCATGGACACCATTGCCGAGCAGGCGCGCGTCTCCAAGGCGACGGTCTATGCGTACTTCGCATCCAAGGAGCTGCTGTTTCGCACCACGCTGGAGGCTGCGGCGCATGCGGCTTGCAGCCAGTGGACCGCGCTGCTGGTCATGGACGGCGCACTGGAGCCACGCCTGATCGCCGTTGCAGACGCAGTGCAGCGTATGGCGAGCCGCCGCGCGCTGGACGATACCGCCTACGCACTGGTGCGCCCACCACTGCTGCCCGCGCAGATGCGCGAGGAAACGTGGGTGCTGTGCTTCGAGCGCTATGACGACATGATGCGCGCGCTGCTGGCGCGCGAGGTGGCCCGGGGCGTGCTGGCCATCGACAACCTGGCCGATGCCTCGGTGCATTTCTTCGGCCTGGCGACCGGCATGCCGCCCAGCGCGGCCGCACGCGCCGGCCAGTTACAGACAGGCGCCGGATCTGCAGCGGCATATCTCAGGGGCGCGGTGGCGGTGTTCATGCGTGCCTACCGCCCAGGCACGCTGACACTGGCGGCCAAGCCATCGCGGGAGGTGCCTGGAGGCTTCTAGGCAACTGCAGGCGCGGCGGCCGCGGGCATGCTTGGGTGCCGATGGCGCGCCACCATCGCCCGCCAGGTTGAATGCCAGGCGCTCATAACCATTAGCGCCGTCCGCGATGCAATCGGCACGATGCCCGGGACTATCGTGCCCGTCGCCGCTGCAGCGCCGTACCGGCTGCAGCCCATCCATCCACTGCGGCCTGATGCCGCGGGAGCGAACGATGCAGACACGACAGTTGGGAACCAGCGGGCGACAGGTCTCGGCGCTGGGCCTGGGCTGCATGGGCCTGGGCTATGGCGACGGCCCGGCCACCGAGCGCAGGGACGCCATTGCACTGCTGCACGCGGCGGTGGAGCAGGGCGTGACCTTCTTCGACACCGCCGAAGCCGACGGCCCCTTCGCCAACGAGGAATTACTTGGCCAGGCCCTGGCTGCGCATCGCCCCTGCGGTGACGCAGCACGCTGGCGGCCGACCGGGCGCATGCGCACTGCCGCATCGCGCGCCGCTGGGCGGGTGTGACGCGCTTCAGCGTGGCAGATCGTGGCGCAGCGCATCGATCACCACCTTGAGTGCCGATGAGGACTGCCGGCGGCTCGGGTAGTAAGCGTAATAGCCGTCGAACGGGTCGCACCAGTCGTCCAGCACGCGGCGCAGCTGGCCGCTGGCGATGTGCTCCCGCACCATGGTTTCCGGTAGATAGGCCAGCCCTGCGCCT
This sequence comes from Xanthomonas floridensis, assembly GCF_001642575.1. GTDB lineage: Bacteria > Pseudomonadota > Gammaproteobacteria > Xanthomonadales > Xanthomonadaceae > Xanthomonas > Xanthomonas floridensis. Next base: position 31,106 of record NZ_LXNG01000009.1, read on the forward strand.
GCCAGCGCGGCGCGCAGGATCGCGCTGCTGCCATTGAAGGTCCATTGCCCGTGCACGCGCACCTTGAGCGCGCGCCCATCCTTTTCGAAGTCCCAGGCCAGCAGGCCGCCGTGGGTGGGCAGGCGCAGGCCGATGCAGTTGTGCTGGGCCAGATCGGCCGGCACCGCGGGGATGGTGTGATGCACGAAATAGCCCGGGACCGCCACCACGGCCATGCGCTGGCGTGGGCTGATCGGCACCGCGATCATGTCCTTGGCGACCTGGTCGCCCAGGCGGATCCCGATGTCGTAGCGCTCGGCGACGATATCGGCCAGTCCGTAGTCCACGGTCAGTTCGACATTGAGGTCGGGGTACTTCGGCAGCAGTGTGCACAGCGCCGGCCACACGTAAGCGTCGGCGGCATGGCCGGCGGTGGTGATGCGGATGGTGCCGGCCGGCGTGTCGCGGAAATCGGTGAGCGCGGACAGTTCGTCGTCGATTTCCTGCAGGCGTGGCGCCACCGTGTCGAACAGGCGCTCACCGGCTTCGGTCATCGACACGCTGCGCGTGGTGCGGGTCAGCAGGCGGATGCCCAGCCGCGTTTCCAGGGCGCGCACGGTATGGCTCAGTGCCGATTGCGAGACGCCCAGCTGCGCCGCTGCGCGGGTGAAGCTGCCTTCGCGCGCCACCGTGACGAAGACCTGCAGGTCGTTGAGGTTTTCCCGAGCCATTGCTGCCAGTGCCCGCTTCAGGCATGCCATTCATGCGGCAGGCATCATGCGCGATGGTGCGTGATGGCTTCAACGCCGCTGCGGATGCAGCGCGGCGTGGCTGCATTGATGCATGGGGTTTCTAGCAGCATGCGCGATTGGCGGGTAAGTGTGGCGGTGCAGGCACGCTACAGTGCGTGCAACTGGAGTCGGCACCGGTCGCGTACACCCAGTCGTTGCCCGCACGGCGGGCGTGCCGCGGTGGTGGGCTACCGGCCGCCACCAGCCGCGCCGTCTCTGGCGTTGGCTGTCATCCCCGGACGCGTTGGCCTGGCCGCGCGCACTGCACCCAAGGAGCACCGCAATGCATCTGTTCGCAACTGCAATATCGTTATCGATGATGGCCGCCACCGCGACAGGCGGTGAGGGGCAGGGGAGCGCCACAGGCACGCCGATCCGCGTGAGCAAGGCCGGTGGCGCCGCATCGGCGGTGGGTCCGGCCGATTACTTCACCGGCAAGGTGCGCATCGATGCACCGTTTCAGGCCGATGCACCGGCGCGGGTGGGCGGCGCCACCGTCACGTTCGAGCCGGGTGCGCGCACCGCATGGCACACGCATCCGCTGGGGCAGACGCTGATCGTCACTGCCGGCGCGGGGCGCGTGCAGGAATGGGGCAAGCCGGCGCAGGACATTCGCCCCGGCGACATCGTATGGATCCCGCCGGGGGTCAAGCATTGGCATGGCGCCAACGCGACCGTGGCGATGTCGCATATCGCCATCGCCGAGGCAGTGGACGGCTCGCCGGTGACCTGGCTGGAGCAGGTCACCGACGCGCAGTACGCCGCCGACTGAGGTGAGCCGCCCGCCGATGCTGCCGTGCCGCAATGTGGAGGGTGGTTGCCGCGCGGGCAGGCTGTGCGCTGGCAGCTGGCAGCCGGTCGCGGTGACAGCCGTGGCGTACAGGTGATCGGCGTGCCGTGACCGCGCCAGGCAGCCGGCGTGCCTATGCCAGTTCGGCAGCATCCGGTGTGTTCGCGCGCAGCCGCTGCGCATCGCGTGCCGGCGGCTCGCCCAGGATGCGCGCGTAGTCGCGGCTGAATTGCGAGGCGCTTTCGTAGCCGACGCGGAAGCCCGCGTCGGCAGCGGTCAGCGCCTCGGCCACCATCAACCGGCGTGCCTCGTGCACGCGCAGATGCGAGCGGTATTCCAGCGGCGTCATCGAGGTCACCGCCTTGAAATGCGCATGGAAGGTGGAACGGCTCATCGCCGACAGATCGGCTATCTGCTCGATACTGAAGCGCTGCGCATAGTGTTCGCGCAACCACACGATGGCCTTGGAGATCTGGTTGAGCCGGCTGTCGGCGATCGCCATCTGGCGCACGACTGCATTGGCGGGGTCGGCCATCAGGCGATAGAGCAATTCGCGCGTGACCAGCGGGGCGAGTGCGGCGATCTCCTGCGGTCGGTCGAGCAGGCCTGCCAGCCGCACCGCGGTATCGTACAGCTGCGGTGTGCTGCGGTTGAGCAACAGGCCGGCGCCAGCGGTGTCGCGCTGCGGCTCGGCAAGTTCCGGATGGTGGATCGCCAGTTCGCTGAGCACCGCCGTGTCCAGGTCCAGGCAGAAGCACAGATACGGTTGCTCGGCGCTGGCCTCGACCACCGAGCCGACGATGGGCAGATCCACCGAGGCCACCAGATACATCTCGGGGTGATAGTGAAATGCCTGCGCGCCCAGCATCGCCCGTTTGCGCCCTTGCGCCACCAGGCACAGCATCGGCGTATAGACGGTGGGAATGGATACCGTCCGGGTGGAGCTGCGCATGATCTGCAGCCCGGTAATCGGGGTGGCATGCATCCCGTCGGCAGGTGCGTGGCGCAGCAGCAGGGTGCTCAACTCGGTCAGCGAAGACATGCAGAACTCGTCAATGGCGCAGGGCGGCCTGGCCGCGATGGGCCCATCGTACAAGAGCGCCGGTCACGCAGCCGCCACGAGACCAAGCTGCAAGGCGAGCACGCGGCCGGTGTCAGTGACGGGCGCGGCCAGTGCAGTGGCCCGCCGCGGCGGTGATAGGGCGCTCACGTGCGGGCCGTATCATGGGCCTCCAGCCAGTGCCTGTAGCGCCCAATGCCCGCCAAACCTTCGATCCTGCCGACGCCGACCAGCCCCGCCGAGTGGAAGAAGCTGGAAGCCGCCGCCACCGCAGAGCTCGCCCGTCGCACCGAGCAGGCACATCTGCAAATCCTTGGCTTGTTGACCACCCACGGCCACCTGCTCAGCGATGCGCAGCGCCGCAGTCTGCACACGCGGCTGCGGCGCGCCGGGCGCTGACGGTTCAAGGCGAGCAGGAAGGGCGCGCGCCCGCGATCCTGTCCCCGATGCGAACCCTCGCCTTGGTTCAAAGCCGATGCACTACGCGATGTCATCGCCATGGGTGTCGGCAAGGCGTATCGCTGCCATACCGCGCCGGAGCACCCGCTGCGCATCAGAGATCCATTGCAGGTGCCTGCATCGCCGGCTTGCGATTTCAGCAGCGACGCTGCAATCGCGTATCAAGCCCGGCGCCCTGATCACAGCGCGGTACGCTAACGGCCGCGCATGCGGGAACAGTGCAATCGGCGCTAGGTCGCTGCCTCCCACAGCGGTCGCTTGCCCAGACGCTGCAGCAGGAATTCCACGAAGGCGCGCACGCGATGTGGCTGCAACTGGCGTGCGGTGTTCACCTACATCCAGCCATTGCTGGTGCAGGTGAGCGGGTTTGCACAAGCGGCGGTGTCGCCGGTGCTGCTGGTGTTTGGCGGGGGCATGATCGTCGGCAACCTGCTGGGCGGGCGGCTGGCCGACCGCCGCCTTGCTGGGAGCCTGGCGGCCCTGGTGCTGGTCCTGGGCGCGATGGGGTTGGTGCTGCACAACCGGACCGCGATGGTGGTGTTCGTCGGGCTGCTGGGAGTGGCCGCCTTCGCCACCGTCGCGCCCTTGCAGCTGCGCGTGCTGGAACGCGCGCGCGGCACCGGGCAGAACCTGGCATCCAGCCGGAACATCGCGGCATTCAACCTGGGCAATGCGCTGGGGGGCGTGGCTGGGCGGGATGGTGATCGCCACCCGGGCTGGCTTGGTCGCGACCCTGTGGGTGGCAGCACTGCCGACCGCGGTTGGCCTGGGTATCGCGTTGTGGAGCGTGCACCTGCAACGTCGTCGCGCCCACTGCCCGGGGGCGTGTCTGCCGGCGCAGTGAGCGAACGCTGCACACCCGCCCCCGCCGCTGGACAACGCGCCTGGCGCTGGCTTCTACGCACCCACATCGCGCCTCGCGCAGCACGTGCTGCCAGCACCGGCAGCACGTGCGCACGCACATTCTTCACTCTCAGTAGCACTGCAATGGAAACACGTTTGCAATCAACTGGCTGCTGCAGCGGCCAACCGTGAGTACGCTATTGATCGGCGCCCGCAATGACATGCACATTTCGAATTCCTCCTTTTTTTCGCCATTGCTTGCGAGTATGTCGTCGGCCTCGAGCGTCCAGCGCCCGGCAGCGGATTCGTCCAGAAAGGCATTCCATGGCAACGACCGCAGACATCACCGAGCCGGAAGCGTTGCGTTCGCGTCAGTGCCCCACACTGCGTAGCTTGAAGTCCTGCAGCACTGCAGTGACGGTCAACCCGGTCACGTCAGTGACTTCCAGTGTCCAGTTCCCTTTCGACCGTTCGTCCAGAAATGCATTGCTGGAGGTCAGGTCGATATAGAACCCGGTCTTTGGCGTAGGCGGTGGCATCCAGTGCCGAGAACGGCGTAAGGACATGGCTGCGGGTCCCGCTGGGGGGACTCGAGCACCACTTGCTGATCGGTCGGTGTGCGATGTGTCGTGGCAAGCGAAAGTTGCACCGGCCCGCCAATGTGACGTAGATGCCTCCCAGCCCGGCGCGGGTGGAGTGCATCGATGTCTCCCAGGACTGCTGCTCCTGTTGCGGAAAATCCACGTAGAACGCGGCCGGCTAGGCCCAGCTAGTGTTGAAGATGTCGATGGCTTTCGCTTCGAACCCATCGCTCCAGGCATAACGCACGCTGGCCAGGCTCCTGGACGCATCGCGGGCATCGAAATCGAAACCCGCAAGCATCGCTTCGGGCGGCGCTCCGCGGCCACCCCGGCCAGTCCAGCCGACGGCGGCGATGATGCCCGCAGCAGGGGTGCCATGCGGCGTTAACGGATCGGTGGGGGGACGTCAGGCGACCCGGTCTCGAAGTTGTAGGAGCCGTTCGGGATGATGTTGTCGGCCAGGTCTTCATGGCCCAGCTCCAGTCCGTCATCTACCACGCCCACGCCTCTGCCCCGTAAGCCAAGCTCATGCAGAATCTCCACGTCCATGTCCACGCCTGCAACCGGACGGATGTCATCGGTGACCTGCTGGCCCCGGTTCGAGATATGCCGCTGCTACCGCAGCAATGGATCGTCGGCAGCTGCACGCAATGCGGACCCGGGAGCCGCCTTGACGGCCGTCACCGCCAGCAGCAGCGAGGGGGCGATCAGCGGCATATCAATCACGAGCAAGCGCTGGCGTTTGCCAACAAGGTGCATGCCATCTCTCTTCGGTCGATGACGGGGTGATGTCGGGCGAAGCCGGGACCAGTCACCGGTGCGTGCGCAGGCGACACCGCGCTGTCGCTTGCCTGTGCGCTGCAGTGACAGTGAACAATGTGGGTAGATGCGTCTGCGAGCCGCCCGCCGCGTCCTTGAGCGACAGGCGGCCTGCTGCTGTGTGCTACATCGGTTGCATGACCGATTGCTGCACCACCAGCGCCGCCTGGATGCCAGGCTGGCTGGCGCGTAGACGGGTCAGCGCCTGTTGCGTCTTCTCGATCGAGGGATAGGCAATCACTGCGCTGTTGTCGATCCGCGAGGTATACACGATCCGCCCGCCGGAACTGTTCGCCAGCGCGGTGGCACTGTCTGGCGTGGCATTGGTCAGCTTGAGCTGTGGTTGGACCAGTACCACACGCCCATTACGTTCGTTCACTGCCGCGGCGAGCATGCGTTCGGTGGTGGCATTCGATGTGGAAGCGAGGGTGGATGCACTCCGCGCAGCGTTGGTTGACGGAAGCACTACCGCATACGGGCCGATCCGCGCGGCGACCTTGCCAGTGGAAGATGCTGCTGTGCTGCTGAGACGTGCCCTTGCGGCAACCGCGGGAGGAGTGGCAGAGCGTTCGTCCGGCGCGGGGTCGGAGACCACCATGCCAGGCAACATGCGATAGGTGTCGCTTCCGGACTTGAACCGCGCGCCAGTGGCCGCGGCGCTAAGCGCCTGCGCATCCATGTATTGGCCAGCGGAAGCGACACCACCGGTAGCCAATGCTGCGATCAATACCGAACTGAGAAATGTGGTTTTCATGTCAGTGCCCCAGGATGCGGAGTTTGAAGTTTTGCAGTGCCGCGGTGGATGTCGGCGCGGTCATGTCGGTCACTTCCAGGGTCCAGACGCCTTGCGCCCGCTCGTCGAGAAATGCGTTGCTGGAGGTGAGATCGATATAGAACCCGGTCTGCGCATAAGCGGCTGGGTCCAGTACCGAGAACGGAGTGACGACATAGCTACGCGTTCCGCTGGGAGATTCCAGCACCACACGCAAATTGGTCGGAGTGCGATGCGATGTGGCAAGCGACAGCTGCACGCCCTCCACCTTCATGGCCTGGGTGATGCGGATGCGTTGTTTGGCTGGTCGCGCAGGGCCACCGATCTGGTTCGCGGCAGTGGTGGATGCGACCCATTGGGTATCGCGGACCGGAGGCAGCGGCTTGAAGTACCTCGCTTCATAAACGGCTGCGGCGCCATCGACCAGGCCGAATCCGTACCAGTTGCTGAAACGATGTCCGGCCGCATTGGTGATCCAGCCTGGGTCGATCACACTCCCCTGGTAGACCGCAGCAGGCTGCCAGGGATCGACCTGTCGCGCGGTTTTGGCCAGGATGTATTTGACATCGCGCGCGCTCAGGCTCGGGTTTGTGCTCAGTATCAAGGCCGCGACGCCGGAGACGGTAGGCGCAGCAGCCGATGTGCCGTTCATGATGGCGTTGTAGTTGCATGACGCATCGATCTTGGACTTGCTGCCGTCCAACGCATTGTCGACTGAGGAGTCATCAACGTTGTCGCCTGCCGCGCAGCCGCTGAGGTCGGTGGTGACAATGGCAGGGTCATAGGCGTACGGTGCGGTGTCTGGCGCAAAGAGGGATGCTGCATCGGGATAGAACTTGCGTTGCCGGCCAAACTCGCCGCCAAGACCGGAGACCCATAACGCAGAACCTGAAGACGAGTACGACGCGCGTTGACCTGTGGCATCCACGCTGGCGACGACGATCGTGCCGGGAAGACTGCTGCGTGGGTCGATGTTGGCCAGCGCGCATCCCACCTTCAATACACGCGATTCTTCGCTGCAGAGGTTAATGATTTTTCCGTTTTCATCGCGCGTACGCAGCCGCACGAAATTGTTGCCAGCGGACTTGATGTAGATGGCGCCGCGCCCACCGCGGCTAGAGCGCATCAATGCTTCCCAGGACTGTTGTTCTTCTACCGGGAAATCGAAATAAAACGAAGCGATCGAGCCCCAGCTGTTGTTGAAGATATCGATATTGCGTGCCTCCGGGCCGTCGCCCCAGGCATACCGGAGACTGGCCTCGGAGGCGGAGGATGCACGTGCCAGAAAATCAAATCCTGCCATCAGCACCTCGGGCGCCACACCACGTCCGCCGCGGCCGTTCCAGCCAACGGCGCCGATGATGCCGGCCACCGCAGTGCCGTGGCCGTTAGCCGGATCGACGGGCGTAGTGTCGTGGGACCCATCGGCAAAGTTGTACGAACCGTTTGGCAGGATGTTGTCGGCCAGGTCTTCATGGCGTAGCTCCAGCCCGTCATCCACCACACCGACCCGCACGCCGCGCCCGCGGATGTTCAAGCCATGCAGGATATCCACGTCCAAGTCCACGCCGGGCACCGGACGGCTGTCGCCGATCACGGCCTGGCCCTGGTTGGAGAGATGCCACTGGTAGCGATACAAGGGGTCGCTGCGTCGGGATTCGGCGGAGACGGTAATGGCATTGATTGCGTTGCTGGTCACGGCCGTGACCGGTGGTGTGGCTAGTGCCGAAAGTGGGGTACTAGCGATCAGTAGGGTGCCGATCGACAGTGCGAGGGGTTGCCTGCGAAAAGAGTTCATTCCGTTTGATTCCAGTCAAAGGTAGGCGCGGTCGAAGCGACACGGTCCTCCGTTCGGCCAATCGCACGATCGGCCGTTGCAGCTGCGCCATTCGCTCGGGACCCGCCTATGAAGCCCGAGGCGTTGGAGCCGGAAGATGTAGTTGCGGCAGAAAGGCCCGGCGCGATCGCCCGGGTCAAGAGACGCTCGTCAGGCAATCTCGCCTGCAGGCGGGGTACACCATGGACCGGTCTCCGCCATGTGGCGATGACGGGGTGAGAGAAGAAACAGTGCGGCAGCGGCAGCGACAGGAGTCATGTCCGTTTATCCCATGAGAGCTACACAGCGCATCGGTCCGGCGATGGAGTGGATGCGGTCAGGTGGTTCGTCGGCTCCCCTGTGCGTCTGGACGCAGCCGATGTTGGCGATGCATCTGCAGCGTCAACGCCTCGATTAAAGATGGGACACGCATTGCCTGCAAGACACGCGACGTCGTCCATCTGCGTGACACATCGCACAATCTATGGCTGGCATGCAGATTTGCGCGTTGCATGCGAAGTTTTGCGTACAGATGCTTTTGGAAAAATTTGCAGGAGCGAGCGTATCGATCGAAATAATACATCGCGATGCGTCGTTCTGCTTCGCAGCGGGTACCGCTGCGAGCCGGTTGCCATCACGTAGCCGCACCGCGTACGTCATGCAGAAGCTGGACGCCCGCTGCGCGGGGTGTGTCGCAACGACTCAACGACTGTCGCCGACGCTTGGCATAGGACAAGAATGCGTGGCGAAGAGGGCGGCGCAAGGCCTGGTGCCAGGCTCCGCGCAGTCGCATTGCGCTGCTGCGCGGAGCCTGGCACCTATGGCTCACCAGCGATACGCCACCGACATCTGGTATTGCCGTCCGGCAATCGGCCGGCCCATGAACACCCCGCCGGTCGCCGCACCCGGCACGCGGACGTTGCCTTCGGTGAGCCCCAGCGTATCGGTGACATTGCTGCCGCTGGCGGTCACCTCCCAATGCTCGCCGACGTGCAGGTTGGCGCCGATATCCAGCATGTCGTAGGAGGGCAGGCGCTGGCTGTTGGCCAGGTCCGCGAAGCGATCGCCAATGTAGGAATAGGTGGCAAACACTTTCAGGTCGCCGAATGGCAGCATCCAGTAGTAGCTCGGCGTCAGCCGGAACTGGCGCTTGGGCTGGCGCATCACCTGGTTGCCGGTGAACTCGCGATAGTTGCGGTATTTCGCATCCAGCCACACGCCGGTGCCGGCCAGCTCGAAGCCGCCGAACGGGCGGATGGCACCTTCCACCTCCAGGCCGCGCGCGCGCGAATCGCCCACTGCGGTGAAGTTGTCGCCGTTGGACAGGAACGCCTGGAACGGGGAGTTCTTGAAGGTGTTGTAGAACGCGGTCAGATACAGGTCGTAGCTGCTGGCGCCGGATTTGAGGCCCAGCTCGTATTGGTCCACTTCCTGTACGCGGTTCTGTCCGTCGCGCAGATTGTCGAAGCCGGGAAACTTCACCCCGGAGTTGACGCGTGCGAACAGGCTGTTGCTGTCGTTGAGCTTGAAGTTCAGGCCTGCGGTCCACGAAAACGCCTCATCGTCCTGATCGATGCGCCGGGTGGTTGCCAGGGCCAGCGATGTGGCGTTGTCGTAGAGCGTGGCCGGGTTACCGTCCAGATCCACCGTGCTGGTGTCGTGCACATTGCCGGTCACGCTCTGGCGCTCGTAGCGCGCGCCCAGGTCCAGCCTCAGGCGGTCGTTGAGTTCCCATTCGTCGGCGACGAAGGCCGCGATGTTTTCGCCGTCGTAGTTGGCGCGCAGGTTGAGGAACGCGGTGCTGGTGAAGCCCTGGCGCGTCGCCTGGCGTCCATCGTCCAATGCCACGTCGATGCGACGTGCGTTGTTTTGCGCGGTGAGCAACATGGTGTTGCCCAGGTACCAGGTGTCGGCAGAGGAATACTTGGCGTAGTACGCACCCATGGTCAAGGTATTGCCTTCAAATAGCGCACGGCTCAGTCGCAGATCGTTGGTAACCGAATTCAGGCGCTTGTCCACCGACCACCAGCCGGCTTCGAGCACCTGTTGATTCGGGTCGACTGCGCCGCCGCCGTTGGTGTACGTCGCGCTGCCGGTGGTGCCGTAGCCGGCAATGAAGTCGCTCAACCGCAGTGGTGCGTCGCCGGTGAACAGCGCATAGGTCGGCGCGCTGCCGCTCATCACGTTGAAGCGGTCGGCGATGGTCCAGTCGCCCACCTCCCAATTCAATTCGCCACCGAACACATCGATGTTGACGCCGCGCCCATCGGCCAGGTCGCGTTGCAGGCTCTGGCCGTTCGGGCCCACCAACAGCTCCACATTGCGGAAATCGCGGCCGAGCAGGGTGCCGGTTTGCGCATTCAGACCGGGAAAGCTGGACAGGTCGTTGCCGTTGTTGCGCGACAGCAGCGGAATGGCGGTGTAGAACGCGTTGTTGTCGTCGGTGTGGCGCGCATAGAACGACAGCTCGCCATTGTCCCAGCGCTTGCTCAAGGTGGCACTGAACTGGCCGCCCTTGTCAGCGGAGAACTGCGGGTCGCGTACGCCGTCGGTCTCGCGAAAAAATCCGCCTACGCTGTAGTACCAGCCATTGCCCATCGGGCCGCTGTTGAACACATCAATGCGGCGTAGCGCGTTGTTGCCGCCGGTCAGGCGCACGCTGCCCTCCGGTTCGTCCTGGCTCTTCTTCTGGATGAAGTTCACCGTCAACCCGGGCTGGCCGTTGGAGAAGATCGGGCTGGAGCCGCCACGCAGCACTTCCATACGCTCGACGGTGTCATCGACCCGGAACAGCGTGGAATTTTCCAGGAACGACAGCGTGGGCGGCGGAAACAGCGGCGAGCCATCCAGTTGCATGGTCACGAATGGCGCGTCGCCTTCGGAGGGCATGCCGCGCACGAAGATATTGGCACCGGTGCCGCCGCCGCTGGGCTCGGCCCATACGCCCGGCACGATCTTCAACAGGTCGGCGGTACTTTGCGGGACGGCTTGTTGAATCTGCTCCGGACTGGCGGTGGTGATCGAGAAGCTGGCATCGCGCTTGGCCAGGCCCTTGAAGCGTGCCGTACCGCTGACGATCACGGCATCCAGGGTGGTGGCATCCGGCGTGCCGGAGGCAGCGGGCGATGTCTGGGCACGGCCATCGGGCGCCAGCAGTGCGGCGGCAACGGCGAGCGAGAGGGTGTAACGGGGTGCGGGAAAACGCATGCGCAAGGCTCCTGGTCTCACTGCGAGAGGACTGCCGCGACGCGTGTGGTGGCGCATGCAGCGGCAGGCAGTGCACGCGCAAGTGCGCGCCGTATCGGCGCATCATTTGCGCCCCCTGTCAGCGCATTGCACGGAAGTTGTACCGCAGATGCGCCAGCGCACGTTGTGCGACGCAGCAGCTAGCGGCTGCGCCCGCATGCATGTACTGCCTCGCAAGGGCTCGCAGCCGTGCGGGATGGGGCGTGTATCGATGTACACAGCCTTGGCGCAGGCGATGGCTGCGGCGACCCCAGCGCAGCGACCCAGACGACTGTTTAACCACCAGGCGGACGCGGGCACTGCCCGGAATGTGATCTCCCCTCGTGCGCTGCACCGACCAGATGGCGGTTGCGCGCCAGGTGTTGTCGGCCACTCAAAAACAAGAGGCCGCCCGAAGGCGGCCTCGCTTCTACCCGGCGGGGGAGAGAGACCGCCGTCAGAAGAACAACCGCACGCCGAACGAGGCGCTGCGGCCAGGAAGCATCACATCGTCCTTGAGGAAGGAGGTGTGCACGCGTGCGTCCTGGTTGGTGAGGTTGTTGCCGTCCAGGAACACTTCCCATGCCGTGCTGCCGTGGTCCATGTGATAGGCTAGGTGCGCATCGACAAAGGTATAGCCGTCGGTCGGCGTTTCGTTCACCGCGACCTTGTCCTGCTTCATGGTGCGGGTGGCGCCGAGCGAGGCGCGCCATGCATCGGCATTCCAGCGCATCTGCGCACCGACGCGGCCCGGCGCGATGCGCGGCAGATTGCCGCCATCTTTCAGGCGCGCACGCACGGTATCGCCGAACACGCGCAGGTCCCACGCGCCGGTGTCGTTGTTGGCCAGGTGGAAGGTCGCTTCGCCTTCGAAGCCGTGGAAGATCGCATCGGCCTGCGTCCACTGGCGGATCGGCAGGAAGTCGTTGTCTTCTTCGTTGAACCATTGATTGCCGGTGTCGACGATGTAGACGAAGTCGTTGTAGCGGTTGTAGTACGCCGACACCTTGGCATCCACCCATTCGTTCTGGAAGTTGAGTCCCAGCTCGGCCTGGTTGGCTTTTTCGGTCTTCAGATCCGCATCGCCGATCTCATAGGCGAGGGTGGCGATATGCGGGCCGTCGGCGAACAGTTCTTCTTCGGCCGGAGCGCGCTCGGCATGGTCCAGGTTGGCGGTCAGGCGCCACTGCTCGTTGAAGCGGAAACCGCCGCTGGCCGAGAAGCTGGTCGGGGTGAAGTCGCGGTCCACGCCGATGTCGGTCTGGTACTTGACCTTGTCCACGCGCGCACCGACTTCGGCGGTCACCCGCTCCCAGCTGTTGCGCGCCACGGCGAAGGCGCCAAGCGAGCGGGTATCGGTCTTGGGCACGAAGGACTCTTCGCCGATCGCCTGGAAGGTGGTGTCGCTGCCCTGCAGGCCGAATGCGGTCTGCCAGCCGCCGCCAAAGGTGAAGGAGGCTTCCACGCGGCCTTCGTTGGCGCGCTTGGTGAACACGGTGCCCACTTCGGCGCCTTCGAATTCGGTGTGCGCGTAATCGGTGTGGCCGAAGCTGTAGCGCAGCGCGCTGCCTTCGCCCCAGGGATCGGTCAGCCCACCCTTGAGGTCGTAGCGATCCTGCTGCAGCTTCAACGACACCCCGCGCTCGCCGATCGTCGGGTCGCCCGGCTCGCCGGGGTTGCCGTAGTTGTCGCGGAAGCGCGAGGCCGACACGCCGACGAACCCCCAGTCGCCGGACAGCGATGCACCGATCGAGCCCACCTTGGAATCGATCCAGCTATTGAGCTGGCGGCCCTGCGGGGTGTCGTAGTCGTTCTGGTTGCGGTACACGCCATCGGCATGGATCGACAGGCCGCTGCCGTTGCCGGCATCGACGCGGAACATGTCGGTATTGCCGTCCTTGTCGCCGCCGTCAAAACGCACTTCGGCGCGCCCGCTGAAGCCGTCTACCGGCGTTTCGGCAATGCGGCCATCGACCACGTTGACTACGCCGCCGATCGCGCCGGAGCCGTACAGCAGCGTGGACGGACCCTTCAACACTTCGATCTGGTTTGCCAAAAACGGCTCGATGGCTGGCGAATGGTCCTGGCTGACGGTAGACACGTCCTGGGTGGACAGGCCATCGCGCAGCACCGCCACGCGCGGGCCATCCAGACCTCGGATGATCGGCCGGCCCACGCCGGGGCCGAAGTTGGAGCTCTGCACGCCCGGCAGGCTGGCCACGGTTTCGCCCAGGCTCGAACTGCGCACCTCGTCCAGACGCTCGCCGGCCAGCACCTCGACCGGTCGGCTCAATTCGCCGGCCGCATCGCGCAGCGGGCTGGCGGTGACCACCACCTTGTCCAGGTCCTTGATATGCCGGCCGCTGGAATGGGTGGCGTCATGCCGGGTGTCCGAGGTCGGCGGCGTCTGCGGGTCGGCAACGGCCGGGGCGTCGTCAGCCATGGCCAGGGCAGGCGTCAGCAGACTGGCCAGTGCCAGGGACAGGGTGGAGCGGCGCAAGGAGGTAGCAAGGGAGGGGGGCATGTCGACCGGACTCTCTAAATTGTTACTGTATATCAATAGGGTGGCGCAGCTTGCCTGCTGCGCCGACGGCAAGGCCCGTCCTGCGCGATGCAGTGGTGCGGGCCTGGAACAAGGAAGATGTTATATTATTCCACGTCGCCGCGAGTACCTGCTGGAAGTCATGCCTCTGCCCACACTTCGCCATTTGATGGACCGCTTCGGTGCAACCGGGTCGCTGCTGTGCGCCGTGCACTGCGCGGTGCTGCCGCTGGTGCTGGCCCTGGCCCCGTCGCTGGGGTTGTCGTTCTGGCTGGGCGACGGGGTCGAACTGGCGATCGTCGTTTTCGTGACTCTGCTTGGGCTTTTCAGCCTGGTGTTGGGGTATCGCCGCCACAAGGCGCTACACGCACTCGCGTTGCTGCTGCCGGGCCTGGCGCTGCTGTGGCTGGGCCTGTTGTACGACCCGTTGCACCACTCGGTGGTGCCGCACGCGGTGGTGATGACGCTGGGCGGCGCCCTGGTAGGGATCGCGCACCTGGTCAATCTGCGCCTGAATCACGGGCATGGGCACGTGCACGACGCGAGTTGCGCGCACTGACGATGCGCTGACAGGCAGCTGCGCGATGGTTGCAGTCAGCGATTAGGAAGCCTGTTTCATTCCGGTGCCAGGCCGGCGCCGGTCGCTGACCGCCGGGCACCGCCGATGGTGGATCTGGTCCAGAGATGGCTGGTTCACAGCTTGGCAGGCCCCACGGCTGCGCGGCCCCGGGCCGACGTGGTAGGCTTGCCGGCCTTGCGCGAGGGCGCCGCTCGGTGCAACCCTCGCCAGACCCGTGCCAGCACGGGAATTTGTATTCACATTCAGGAGTCGACGAAATGGGTAAGGGTGACCGTAAGACCGCCAAGGGCAAGCGCTACAACGCCAGCTACGGCAATTCGCGTTCGCACGCGGTGAGCAAGGTTGTCGTGGGTGCAGCTGCCCCGGTTGCCAAGAAGGGCGTGGTCAAGGCGCCGGCCAAGAAGGCCGTTGCCAAGAAGACCGTCGCCAAGGCCAGCTGACCCCAGCCCGCTTTGCGATCTGAAAAACGCGGCGCTTGCGCCGCGTTTTTTTATGTCCGATGTCAGCGCGACAGGCTGGTCGTCTGCCTGCTGGCGTGCCTGGGTCACGCTGGACCACGTGGACCCGGCGGCGCGTCACCGCCATTGGCCCCTGGGGCAAATCGGCGCAAGCCAGTCAACAGTGGCTCGCGCAATGGCATCCAGCGCTGCTGTCCGAGATGCACCGGAGACAGCCTGCGCGCCTCGATGGTGCAACAACGTCTCTAGTGCGCTGTGTCCGCAGCCGGTGCGGTGGTCTTCGCCGCCGGGGCCAGCAACTGCTCGGCCAGCCCACGATAAATCGGCGTTTTGCACACCAGCCCCGACACCGCGCGTGCAATCAACACGGTGGCCAGGATCGGCAGCAGCATCTGGCTGGTGTCGGTGAGCTCCAGCGAGATCACCGCCGAGGTCAGCGGTGCCTGGGTCACGCCAGTGAGATAGGCGCACATGCCCAGCAGCACGAAGGTGCGCGGGTCCACGCCCGGCATCAGCACCGACAGGTTGTGGCCAATGCCGGCACCCACCGCCAGCGCTGGCGAGAACAGGCCGCCCGGAATACCGGCCAGGTACGAGACCAGGTTGGCGAGGAGCTTCATCAGGCCGAATTCGTGGCCGACCACGGCATGCCCCTGCACCAGGCTGCGCGCCTGCTCGTAGCCGGTACCGAAGGCACCTTGCCCGAACACCACCGCCAGCCCGACCAGGGCGACGCCGCACAACGCGGCCAGCAGCACCGGATGCCGTTGGCGCAGTGCGCCCAACCAGCGCGGTTTGCCGCTGACGCTGGCCAGCACCAGCCGCGCGAAGATACCGCCGAGCAGGCCGGCCACACTGCCGCATAACGCAATCGCCAGCCATGCACGGCCCAACGGCAGCGCCACCGCCACCTTGCCGAAATACGTGTAGCTGCCCAGCAGGCCCAGCGACACCACGCCACCGACGATCACCGCGGTGAGCAAGGTGCCGGAGAAGCGGTGCTCGAAGCGCCCGCTAAGTTCTTCGATCGCAAAGACCACGCCGGCCAGCGGGGTGTTGAATGCCGCCGCGATGCCGGCGGCGCCGCCCGCGAGCAAGAAATGCGAGAGCTCGCGCGGATCATGGAAGCCAAACCAGCGCCCGAACACATGCATCAGGCTGGCACCCACATGCACGGTCGGCCCTTCGCGCCCGACCGATGCGCCGCCGAGCAGCGACAGCGTGGTCAACGCAAGCTTGCCCAGCGACACGCGCAGCGACAGGTTGGTGTCGCGAAATGCCGGGTCCGGATGCTCCAGCGCGGCGATGACCTGCGGAATGCCGCTGCCGCGGGTGGGCCGCAAGGCGCCGGAAGTGAGCCAGGCGAGCAGGGCAAAGATGCCCGGGGTCAGCAGCAATGCCCACCAGATCGAATGCGCGGTGATGCGTTGAAACAACTGGAAGGCAGCATCGCTGGCCTTGGCGAACACGATGGCAACCAGGGCCACCGCGATCGCGCCGCCCCACAGTGCGGCGCGACGACGCCAGCCTTCGCTGGACAACAGCGGCCGCAAGCGACGCGGCGAGGGATCAGAAGCAGACATGGCCCCATTGTCGCATCCGCGCGCTGCAGCGGGTGTGCGCAGTGCTCAGTGCGTAGCGTCCGGTGGCACGCGCAATGCCGGCAGCAGCGTGGCCGGGTTGCCATCGTTAGGCGCGGCCTCGATGCCCAGCAGGCGCGTCATCAAGGCATAGACGTCGACATTGTCGAAGCCCGGCAAGGTCTTGCCCTGCGCCAGATCCGGTCCTTGCGCCACGAACACCGCACGCATCGAGGGCAGGGCGGGATCGAAGCCGTGCGAGCCGCGCATGCCCTGCTGCGGACGCTTGGCCAGTTTGTCCGGGAACAGTGCATCCCAGCCTTCGTGCATCTGGCACACGATGGGTGCAATACGTGGGTGGGTGCCGTAATGCCAGCGTGCCGGTAGCTGTGCCTTGCGCCAGCAGTCGTAGTGCGCATGCGCGCCGAGCAGATGCGCCTCGGCTTTGGCCTGCTGCCCGGGCAGTGGCACGAACCCGATCACCTGGCCGTCGGTGGTGGCCGTGGCAAGCCCGGGCAGCGCCATGGATTCCACGCTGATGGCATGGCCGGACGGCACCTGGGCCATGCCATGGTCGGAGACCACGATGATGTTGGTACGCGCGCGGGTGCCGTCGCGCTGCATGCCGTCCAGCAGCCTGCCGATGGCGGCATCCACCGCGCGCACGGCATCGGCATAGTCGCGCGATTCCGGGCCGTGGTCGTGGCCGGCTTCGTCCACCTGTTCGAAGTACAGCGTGACCAGGCGATTGCGCTGGACGCCGTCGGCCTTGAGCCAGCCGCGCACCGCGTCCACGCGTGCGTCCAGGCACACACCCTCTTCGTAATGGCGCCACTGCGAGGGGCGCACGCCCTGGATCGCCGCTTCGCTGCCCGGCCATGACCAGGTGGCCGCACGCAGGCCGGCACGTTCGGCGCCCACCCACAGCGGTTCGCCGCCCCACCAGCGTGCATCGCCTACTGCCTCGGGCTTGCTCAGCCAGAAACCACCCAGTGCCGGGTCGCGCATGCTGTTGTGCACGATGCCGTGGTGGTCGGGCCGCAGGCCGGTGATCAGCGTGTAGTGGTTGGGAAACGTCAGCGACGGGTACGAGGGCGTCATCCAGCGCGCACGCACGCCATCGCGGGACAGCTGCGACAGCGTCGGGGTGATGCCGCGATCAAGCATGTCTGCACGCAGGCCATCGATGGAGATCAGCAGCAAGGTGTGCGGGCCATCATCCGCTGCTGCCGTGGCGGCCGGCGGGGGGGATGCGCTGGCCGAGTGCGCCTGGGCACTGGGCTGGAGGGGCTGGCTGGTACAGGCGGCGAGCAGGGCCGTGGCTGCCGCGGCAACCACACAACGTCGGTCGATCATGTGGCCCAGTGTACGGGGCAGCGATGACGTCGCGAAGTCATCGCGAGCCTGCGGCGGGGGCATCGGCGAACAGATCGCCGGCGCGTGCGATCGGCTGTGGCGACCAGCCTTCCAGTTGCAACAAGGCCTGTTTGGTCGGCAGCCCGCCGCCGAACCCGGTCAATGCCCCGTTGGCACCGATCACGCGATGGCAGGGCAGCACGATCGGCAGCGGATTGCGTCCGTTGGCCGCGCCTACCGCGCGGCTGGCAGCGGGGCGGCCCACCGCCTGCGCCAGCTGCGCATAGCTCCAGGTCTGGCCGAACGGAATCTGCGCCAGCGTGTGCCAGACCTCGAGCTGGAAGGGTGTGCCCACCGGTGCCAGCGGCAGGTCGAAGCGGCGTCGCCCCCCATACAGATAATCGAGCAATTGCTCGCGCGCCTCGCGCACCAGCGCGGCGTCCGGATCGTGCACCCAGCGTGCGCGTCCGGCGGCGTCGTAGCGGTTCTGCGCGAACAGGATATGCCGGACGCCGGCCTGGTCGGCGGCCACGGTCAGGGTGCCGATCGGCGACGGGAAAAGGTCGTAATGCACGGTGCTCATGGGCGGGATTCCTTGCGGTCGGCGGCGAGATGCCACAGGTGCAGCACGGCGTAGGCGCGCCACGGGCGCCAGGCCTGCGAACGCGCGTCGGTAGCGCGTTCGCTCAGCCGCAGCGGTGCGCCGAGTACCTGCTGCAGGATCAGGTCGCCGGCCGGAAATGCATCCGGATGCGAGAGCGCACGCATGGCGATGTAGTGCGCCGTCCACGGCCCGATACCGGGCAGGGCGACGCACGCGGCGACGAACTCGGACAGGCGCTGGCCGGCGCCGAAGTGCAGCCGGCCCTGTGCGCAGGCGCAGGCCAGTGCGCGCAGGGTGGCGGCGCGTGCGCCCGGCAGCCCGAGCTGTTCCAGCGGCGCCTCGGCCAGCTGTGCGGGCGTGGGGAAACTGCGATCCAGCCCTGGCGGCATCTCGGCATGCCGGCCGCCGTGGCGCTCCACCAGCCGCGCCGCCAGCGTGGCCGCGCCGGCCACGCTGATCTGCTGGCCCAGCACCGCCCGCACCGCCACTTCAAAGCCATCCCATCCCCCCGGCACGCGCAGGCCGGGCCGGCGCGCGATCGCCCCGGCCAACAGCGGTTCACATGCCAGCGTGGCGTGGACGGCTTGCAAGTCGGCATCCAGATCGAACAGCCGACGCACCCGGCGCACGATCTGCGGAATCTGGCGCGGGTCGGTGGCGCCGATGCGCAGCAGCAGCTCGGCCCGCTGCGGCGCGGCGACAACCTCGATCAAGCTGGCGTTTCCTGGCGTACCGATCACGCGCCGGTAGCCGCTGGCATCGACCTGCTCGATCCCCGGAATCGCCCGGCGCTGCAGAAATGCCAGCATCGCCGGCCAGTCCAGAGGAGGGCGATAGCTCAGGCGCAGCGTGAGTTCGCCGCCCGGTACCTCGGCGCGCTGCTTGCGTAACGCCGACGGCGGCATCCCGCACCCTTCCAGGAACGCCGCATTGAAGCGACGCAGGCTGTTGAAGCCGGCGGCGAGCGCGACTTCGGTGACCGGCAAGGCGGTTTCGGTCAGCAACTGCTTGGCCAGCAGCAGCCGGCGCGTGCCATGCACCTGGATCGGCGTGGCGCCGAGCTGCTGCACGAACTGCCGCTGCAACTGCCGCGCACTCACGCCCACCGCATCGGCCAGCGTCTGCACCGGCTGCTCCTGCAGCACGCCTTCGGCAATCATCGCCAGTGCACGTTGCACGCTTTCTTCGCCCAGGTGCTGCTGCGCCTGCGGCGACAGCTCCGGCCGGCAGCGCAGGCACGGCCGATAGCCGGCCGCACTGGCCGCCGCCGCGCTCGGGTAATAGCTGACGTTGCCCGGCTTGGGTGGTGGCGCCGGACACACCGGCCGACAGTAAATGCCGGTGCTGCGGACGGCGGTGAAGAACAGCCCGTCGAAGCGCGCATCGCGCGCCAACCGGGCGCGGTCGCATTGAATTCGATCTGGCGTCATCGTCTGCATGGCGCCAGTCTATGCGCTGGCTCGCGCCACGGCTGGCCGTTTTCGGACAGGGTTGCTGCCTGGATGTCTCCCGCCCGGATATTCTCTGCCGGATTGATCAGCCAAGACGTGAAACAGGACGCAGGGATGATTGTTCCCAGACATTGGGCCGAGGCCCGTATCCAGCATCGGGAAGGCCGGCGCAGCATCACCGTCCGCCGATTCGGATGGTCCGATGAAAGCTACGCTGCGGCTGAACTGCATGCGCGTGGTCGTGCCGGTGAGGCGCTCGACGCGATTCTGAGCGGCACGCCGCTGCCGCGGAGGGAAAGGCTCGCGGCCTATGGAGAAGGCTTGCCGATTCGCGAAGAGATCGTCGTGCAGGAAGGTAGTCTGGTGCTTACCCGCAACAGCTATGGCGCCTTGTGCCTGAACACCCCCAATGTGCTGTTTGCGGATGTGGATTTTGCACATTTGCCGCGTAGGGGCCTGGGGGTTGGTTGGGGTTTGCTGATCTTGGTGAGCGTGATGTTGCTTGGTACTTTCCAATTCCATCTGTTCGGCGGGGTGATACTGGCGACGGCGGTGACTTGGTTATCGAACAGTCTGGCGAGGTCTTGGCGCCGTCATCGGTTTTGTCGCGCAGGCACACCAGAACAGCAGGCCCGGCAGCGTATCGATGATTTCGCAGCCGCACACCCGCAGTGGCACCTGCGGCTGTATCGAACGCCTGCTGGGTTTCGTCTGCTGGCGTTGCACCGCTGTTTTGAGCCGGATGACGCAGAGGCCGCCGCTTGTTTTTCGCAACTCGGCGTTGACGCGGTCTACGCCCGGATGTGTCGTATGCAGCAATGCTTTCGTGCTCGGGTAAGCCCCAAGCCGTGGCGTGTGGGCATTCATCGACGCATCCGTCCCCCCTATGCCGCGTGGCGCGCCGAGCACGCAGCGCTACCGGAGCGCCTGCGGTGGATTGCAGGCTATGAGGGCGCCAGTACCGCCTTCGCAGCATGCAGATACATCGCCTCATTTGGCGAGGAGCGCAGTGTGACCGAGGCTGCTCGACATGTGCAGGAACGCCACGACGCTTGGCGCCGTGCGGATCAGCCGCACCTGCAACTGGCATGACAGGTCGCGTATTAAGGCAGGGTTCGGGGGCTGCGGCGCGTCCGCCCTAGACTGAGAGCCCGCTCACGCTCCTGTCTGGTGCTCATCTCGATGCTCAAGCCGCTTTGTCTGTCATTTGCTTGTGCACTGCTGCTGGTTGCCTGCGACCGCAGCGGCACATCCGCTGATGCTGCCGGAGCACAGCAGGGTGGTGCAGCGCAGGCAGGCGATGGCGACCACATGGTGTCGGTGGATACGCCCGAGCCGGTGGCGCCACCGCCCCGTCCACGCGCGCAGGCGGGCGAGGCGGGCTGGCCGCAGGCGGAACTGGAAGCGGGCCAGGCCTGGATCAGCTGCGCGACCGATTACAGCAAGGAGGCCGGCGATGGCATCTTGCTGCCGGCGCTGGACCGGCCCAGCGTAGAAGCGGCGCTGGCGCCATGCCGCGAGACCGGGCTGGTGCGGGTGCGCTATGCGGGCAAGATCAACGCCGGTTTCGCGGCGCTGGTGTGGCGGCTGGCCGCAGTGGCCGAGCAGTGGAAGTTGCCGCATCGCATCCTGGATCTGGATTCCAGCGGTGGCCAGGTGGAGGCCGCGATCCGCGCCGGCGACACCATCGGCGAATCCAACTGGACCATCTGGGTGCGCGAAGGCTCGATCTGCCATAGCGCCTGCGTCTTCGTGCTGGCGGCCGGCGACAACCGCCTGGTGGCCGGCAAGGTGGGCATCCACCGGATGATGCGGATCAGCTCCAAGGCGACCTCGCGTGCGGAGCTCAATCGCGAATTGCGCGAGGTCTACGGCAACGTCAAGGATTATCTGGAGCGTAACGGTGTGGCGGTGGCGGTGGCCGACCTGATGATGACGGTGCCCAACCGCAGCCTGCGGCTGCTGACGATGGAGGAGCTGCGCGAGTACGGCCTGGATGGCACCAATGCCGTACAGGACGACCTTGAACGCATCCGGCAGATGCGCAAGTGCGGCGATGCGTTCGTGCGGCGCAAGGATGCGTTTTTGGTGGCGTTCGATCAAAAGTGCAAGGGCGAGGGCGCCGACCTGGATGCGGTCAATGCCTGTGGCCTGGCACTGAAGCAGCGCTTCGGTTTTCCGGATGCGGCCTGCCCGGAAGAAAGCCCGCTGGCCGAAACCGATGCGGCGGCCCTGCCGGTCACGCCGGCGCTGGATGCGCAGGATGGGGCGCCGGTCGACGCCACGCAGCCGCTCGCACCGGCTGCCGAACCGGCCCGGGATGCTGCACGGGCCGATTCGTCGGCGCCTGCGCCTGCCGACGGTTGAGGCCGTTGCAGCTTTCACGCGTATCGCACTGAGCGCTGCCTATGGTCGCTGCATAAAACCGGGTCAGGGGGCAGTATGCGAGGCAAGACCAAAGGCGTTCTACTGGCGTACCTGCCATCGGCGTTGCTGGTGCTGGTGGGCTTCGGCGTGGCCGAACTGCTGCGCCTGGCCGCCGAGGCAATGCGCGAGCAATGGCCGGCAACGCTGGCAATGTGGCTGAGCCTGGCGGCACTGATTGCAGCCATTGCGCGGGCGTTCTGGGTGAGCTGGCGGCTGTGGCGGCCGCGCGGGGTGGCTGCGGTGCCACCAGCTCCTGGTGGCGAGGTTTAGGGCGATAGCCACACCGACTGCACAGCCTTAAGGCCGGCGCGGCGGCTGTCTGGATTCCTCACCTACCACCGTGCGCGCGGGTTCCTGTGCGCCGCCCATGCACTGATGACTGCTGGCGATGGTGGATCAGCCATGCCTGAGTCCCTCCAGCAGCAGTTCCACTCGCTGCCCGGCTGCACTGTTCCTGAGGACGCCATCTATTCGATTCGATCAGCGATCTACCCGACATGTCGCCGATTGCAGGTGATCGCACTCGTTGCTTGTTTTGCACAGGTCGCGGCATAGACTGCGCCACTGGCCGCACGGTGTGCGGCTCACCCTTCCATCCGATCCAGTCAAGGTGCCTGTCCATGCGTCATCCTCGTTTGCTTGTTGCGCTGGTGTTTGCTCCAGCGCTGGTGTTCGCGCAACAACCGCAGTCTTCCGACCGCGCAGCCACCGCACCTGCGGCACAACCGGCATCTGTCACGCGCACTGCGGCGACGGCGCAACCGGCGGCTGCGGCGCAGAAGCCGGCCGCGCCGGCGCTGAGCCCCGCTCAACAGGCTCAGGTAGCCAAGCAGGACGTCGAGATGACCCAGGCCGCCTTGCGCGTGGCGCAGATGGTCGACACCAACAAGGCCGCGGCGATCTGGGATGGCGCCTCCCGCGTGGCCAAGACCGCGGTCAAGCGCGATGCCTTCGTGGCGCAGTTGGGCGGCGAGCGCGCGCGCCTGGGTGCGGTCGTCGGTCGCGGCCAGAGCTCGGTGACGCGGGTCAAGTACGGTCCTGGCGCACAGGTGCCTGAAGGGCTGTACGTCAACGTCAGTTTCCCGACCCGGTTCGCCAATGCGCAGCAGCCGGTGCGCGAGCTGGTGTCGTTCCGCCTGGACGAAGACAAGACCTGGCGTGTAGCGGGCTACAGCCTGCGCACGGCGGTGAAGTGATGCCGCAACCGGCCAGGAGACGCGCATGCAACTGACGATCGAGCTGAAGATGCTGGGCTGGGCCATGGTGCTCGGCCTGGTGCAGCTGCTGGCCGCCTCGGCCAGCATGACTGCCCAGCGCGGCACCAAGTGGAACGCAAGCGCACGCGATGGCGATGCCAAGCCGCTGACCGGTGTGGCGGCTCGCCTGGATCGCGCATTCCGTAACTATCTGGAGACCTTTCCGATCTTCGCAGCGGCGGTGCTGGCGGTGAGCGTGGCGGGGCGTACCAGTGCGGACACTGCACTGGCGGTGCAGCTGTACCTGTGGGCGCGCGTGGCCTATGTGCCGGTCTATGCGGCCGGTATTCCGTACCTGCGCAGTGCGATCTGGGTGGTGTCGTTCTGGGGCATCGTCAAGCTGGTGCGTGCACTGCTGGGTCTGTGATCCGACACCGGCCGCGATGAGGACGCTGCCTGGCCAACGTTGGCGGCCCGGGTAGGCAGACCAAAGGCATGCCTAAAAGATGCAGCGCTTGATCTGGATCAAGCGCTGCACAGCGTGCCGGCTCTAGACTCCCTGCATCGGCAATCACGGATACACGGCATGCAGAAGGTGGATATCGCGATCATTGGTGCCGGGCCGGTAGGTCTGAGTCTTGCGCGCGCGCTGGCTGGCACCGGCCTGTCGCTGGTGTTGATCGATCAGCAGCCGCACGCGCAGCTGGCCGACCCCGCCTTCGATGGGCGCGAGATCGCGCTGACCCATGCCTCGCACGCCTTGCTGGAGCAATCGGGCATCTGGCAGCAATTCCCGGCCGAAGCAATTTCGCCTCTGCGCGATGCGCGGGTCATGGACGGACAGTCTTCATTTGCGCTGACCTTCGCCGCCTCTGCACCTGGCGCGGGCGATCTCGGCTGGCTGGTGCCCAATCACCTGATCCGGCGCGCCGCCTGGCAGGCGGTACAGGGGCAGGACGGGGTGGCGTTGCGCTGCGGTTGCAGCGTGCGCGCGATCGAGCACAGCGGCACCGGCGTGCAGCTCCAACTGTCCGATGGCCAGCGGCTGTCGGCGCGTCTGCTGGTGGCTGCCGACAGCCGGTTTTCCAGTACCCGGCGCCTGCTTGGTATTGGTGCGCAGCTGCGTGACTTCGGCAAGACCATGCTGGTGTGTCGCATGCGGCATGCGCTGCCGCATCACCATGCGGCGTGGGAGTGGTTCGGCTATGGCAAGACGCTGGCATTGCTGCCGCTGCATGGCAATCGCGCCGGCGCGGTGCTGACCTTGCCGCCGCGACGGATCGAGGCCTTGCTTGCGCTCGACGCCGTGCGGTTCGGCGCTGCGATGACCGATGCATTCGAGCACCGCCTGGGTCCGATGGATCAGGACGGCAGCCGGCATGCGTATCCATTGATCGCCAGCTATGCACAGCGCTTCGTGAGCGAGCGCGCGGCGTTGATCGGCGATGCGGCGGTGGGCATGCATCCGGTCACCGCCCACGGGTTCAACTTCGGACTGCAGAGCCAGGCACGCCTGGCCGAGCGCGTGCGTCGAGCGGCGGCCAGCGGGCGGGACATTGGCAGCGCCGTGCTGCTGCACGACTACGAGCGCGCGCATCGCGTCGCCACACGCCCCTTGTACGAGGCCACCAATGCCCTGGCGGCGCTCTACACGGACGATCGCCTGCCGGCACGGCTCGCCCGAGCGGGAGCGCTGCGGGCCGCGCATGTGGTGGCGCCATTCAAGCGGGCGATTGCTGCGCATCTGGTCCAGCGGGGTGCCTGAGGCGTTGCGACTGTGGCGCGAAAATCATCACCTGTTGCACCACGCTGCCTCAGCCCGGCGCACTAGCGTTTGAAGCCTGTTTCCATGCCTGATGGAGCCATGTTGCGCACCGGCCACGCATCCTTGCGCATGCCGCAAGCGCGCTGGCTAAGCTCAGCGCAAGGCGTCTACCCGCGCAACGATCGCCTCGATCGCGGCCTGCGCATCGCCGCAGCGCAAGGCCTGTTCCAGTAGCGGAATTACCCAGGCGCAGCCGGCCTTGGTCACGTCCGCGCGCCAGTCGCCACGCCAGCCTTCCAGCTCGTGCAGCGCCAGCATGCTGCAGCCGCCGCGCTCGGCATGGCCGCCGCGGATGGAGTGCTCCAACCAGAACGGCGTTGCCGAACCGATGGCGATCGAAAATACATGGACGTCGTGCTCCGGGTCGTCGGCCGAGGGTGCGATGTTGCGCTGGCCGATCTCCACCACCTTCATTCGGCCGGTGCCGCGTCCGGGTCCATCGCCATCACGCGAATCTCCACATCCTCCAGCTGCACCACCTGACCGGGACGAATCTTGGCGGTCTTGCGCAGCTCCTGCGCACCGTCGAC
The DNA here is from genome assembly GCF_001642575.1 of Xanthomonas floridensis. Lineage (GTDB taxonomy): Bacteria > Pseudomonadota > Gammaproteobacteria > Xanthomonadales > Xanthomonadaceae > Xanthomonas > Xanthomonas floridensis. The sequence goes on from NZ_LXNG01000009.1 coordinate 56,790, forward strand.
GTTGACCGCACCGCTGGCGACGATCGCCTTGCCCTGGCCGCCGCTGTCGGCGAGGCCAGCCAGCTTGAGCAACTGGTGGAGCTCGATGTACTCGCCGTCGATGTCGAATTCCAGGATCTGCATGCTGCGCTCGTTGACGAAAAGAGAGCGATTATCCGCCTGCGGTAGCCGACAGCACCACCACCGATTGCGCCGCACTGGAGGACGCCGTCGGTGGTCCTGGCCCGGGCACGGTCTGGGTCAGCAGGGGCGCATTCGACGCAACCCGGCACGCTCACTGGCGCCGGAAGTGCGCGATCTCCGCCAGCAGGCGCGTCGCGCGGGTCATGCCGCGCCCGGCATGTGCGTCGTCCAGGCGATCCAGCCAGGGATGGCGCGCGTGCTGCAGGCGCCGGTAGCCATACCAGGTGCCGACGATGCCGATCACGCCGAAGACCGCATTGAGCAGCAGCCACCCGTGAGGCAGGCCGATACCGGTGAGCCAGCGCCAGAGGCTGTCGGCCACCGCCACCCACAGCAGCCAGAACGCCATGCCCAGCCAGGGCGCCACCCGTGTGCGCCAGCGGCGCAGCTGCGCGAGCGCCTGCTGGGTCTGCAACAGCGGCCCGGCAAAGTCCAGTCGCGCCAGCAGCTGCAGTTGCCGTACCGCCGACAGTGCCAGCGCCACACACCACAACTGCAGCAGCACGCCGCCGATGATCGCCGCCATGTCGTCTCCGCTGCCGCTCCAGCTGCGCGCCACCACGCTGCCCAGCGCGATGGCGCACAGCAGCTGCGCCGATTGGCTCAGCCACAGCGGGCGCAGGCTGGCGTGCGCGGCGTTGCTGTGGGCTTGCTCACGCAATTGGCCGATCTGCGCGGCCTGTTGGTCCAGGCGGTGTTCCAGGGTGGTCCAGGCGTGGTGCATGTCATCCAGTTCCATGGCGGCTCCAGTGCGGTGGTGAGGTCAGAGGTCGGTGCGAATGCGGGCTTTCAGGCGGCTGAGTTTGGTGGCGACATTGGTCTCGCTGATGCCGAGCACCTCGCCGATCTCGCGGTAGCTGTGTTCGTCCAGATAGAGCAGCAACAGGGCACGGTCCAGCGGCGGTTGTTGCGCGATGAAGGCATAAAGCGCATGCACCTGCTGCTCGCGGACGGGGTCGTGTGCCAGTGGATCGGCGATGCGATCGACCACCGCATCCAGCGCGATCGGTTCGCCGGGCATCCGGCTGCGGCCGCGCAGGTCGCTGATCGCCACGTTCAGCGCGATGCGGTACATCCAGGTGGAAAAGCGCCGGCCCGGGTCGTAGCTGGGAAAGGCCCGCCACAGCTGGGCGGCGATTTCCTGGGCGAGCTCGTCGCGGTCGTCGCGGTCGCGGCAATAGCTGGCCGCGACCTTCAGCGCAATGCCGCGGTGCTGCTGCAGCAGGCTGCTGAAACGGGCTTGGAGGTCTGTGTCCAGGGGCATGGGGCAGGGCGTGAGGAGGAGAAAAGGTTGGCTTGAGGGGATGATTCGCTGGCGCGGGCAAATCCTCACAACCTGAACGGACTGTCACGGCCCTTCGACAGCAGGGGGGGTAAGGGCGCACACTATGCTGCTTTGCGCCTGCCGGCTCCGTGCGGCGCCTCCGGAGTTACCCATGACCCAAGAATCTTCCGCGCCGCTGCTGTTTGCAGACCTCGGCCTCTCGGACGCTGTGATGAAGGCCGTTGCCGCCGTCGGCTACGAGACCCCTTCGCCGATCCAGGCCGCCACCATCCCGGCGCTGCTGGCTGGCCGCGACGTGCTCGGCCAGGCCCAGACCGGCACCGGCAAGACCGCCGCGTTCGCGCTGCCGGTGCTGTCCAATGCCGACCTGAATCAGGTCAAGCCGCAGGCGCTGGTGCTGGCCCCGACCCGCGAGCTGGCCATCCAGGTCGCCGAGGCGTTCCAGAAATATGCCGAAGCCATCCCCGGCTTCCGCGTGCTGCCGGTCTACGGCGGCCAGCCCTATGCCCAGCAGCTCAGTGCGCTCAAGCGCGGGGTGCATGTGGTGGTGGGTACCCCTGGCCGGGTAATCGATCACCTGGACCGCGGCACCCTGGATCTGTCGCAGCTGAAGACGCTGGTGCTGGACGAAGCCGACGAAATGCTGCGCATGGGCTTCATCGACGATGTCGAGGCTGTGCTCAAGAAACTGCCAGAGCAGCGCCAGGTGGCGTTGTTCTCGGCCACCATGCCGCCGGCCATCCGCCGTATCGCGCAGACCTACCTGAAAGACCCGGCCGAAGTCACCATCGCAGCCAAGACCACCACGTCGGCCAATATCCGCCAGCGTTACTGGTGGGTGAGCGGGCTGCACAAGCTGGACGCGCTGACCCGCATTCTCGAGGTCGAGCCGTTCGACGGCATGATCATCTTCGCGCGCACCAAGGCCGGTACCGAAGAGCTGGCGCAGAAGCTGCAGGCGCGCGGCATGGCTGCCGCTGCCATCAACGGCGACATGCAGCAGGCAGCCCGCGAGAAGACCATTGCCCAGCTCAAGGACGGCAAGCTGGACATCCTGGTCGCCACCGACGTGGCCGCGCGCGGCCTGGACGTGGAGCGCATCAGCCACGTGCTGAACTACGACATTCCGTACGACACCGAAAGCTATGTGCACCGCATCGGCCGCACCGGCCGTGCCGGCCGCAGCGGCGAGGCGATCCTGTTCGTCACCCCGCGCGAGAAGGGCATGCTGCGTTCGATCGAGCGCGCCACCCGCCAGCCGATCGAAGAAATGCAGCTGCCGAGCGTGGATGCAGTCAATGACACCCGCGTCGCGCGCTTCATGACCCGCATCACCGAGACGCTGGCCGGCGGCCAGATCGAGATGTATCGCGATCTGCTGCAGCGCTATGAGGCCGAAAACAACGTACCGGCGATCGATATCGCCGCCGCCATGGCCAAGCTGCTGCAGGGCGATGCGCCGTTCCTGCTGACCCCGCCGGTGCGTGGTGCGCGCGAGGACATTGCGCCGCGCGAGCGTCATGAGCGTGCCGACCGCGGCGATCGTCCGCGCTTCGAGCCGAAGTTCGAGCGTGGCCCGCGTGCCGACGGCGACCGCGCACCGCGCCCGCCGCGTGGCGAGGATGCCGGCAGCGAGCGTCCGCGCCGTGAGCCGGCCCCGCGTGGCGAACCGGAGTTCGGTATGGAGAGCTATCGCATCGAAGTGGGCCACAGCCACGGCGTGAAGCCGGCCAACATCGTCGGCGCGATTGCCAACGAGGCCGGTCTGGAAAGCCGTTACATCGGCCGCATCGACATCCAGGACGATTACTCGATCCTGGACCTGCCGGCCGACATGCCGCGCGAACTGCTGCAGCACCTGAAGAAGGTCTGGGTGTCCGGCCAGCAGCTCAACATGCGCAAGCTGGAAGAGGGCGAGGCGGCCGCTGCGCCGTCCAAGCCGCGCTTCCCGCGCGGTGGCAAGCCGTCGGGCCGTCCGAATGGCCCCGGGCGTCCGATGGACCGCGCCGGCGCGCCGCACCGCAAGGGTCCGCCCAAGCCGCGCGGCGAGTAAGCGCGGGTCACGCGCCGACTGCGCCGCCGCCAGGCGCGCGCGGCCGGTGCCCGCATTCGGCCTGCAGCTTGCGTGCCCTCCGGTTCTGAGTGCGTCGGCTAGATCCACCTGACGGCTGCTTGCGAGGTGGTATTGGCCGCTCCAGGCCGCCACCGGCGGTGGTATCGCAGGCCGGGTCCGCAGCGCATGGCTGGAATCGCTATGTTCTCAAGGACATAGCAGCGCCGACGCGCCATCCCTCGTTTCGAGGCGGTCGCGCAGATCCGGGATCGATCGGCTCCGCAAGTTGTACCCGCGTCCCGATAAGCGGGCCCGGCCATACAGAGTGCGCCGTTGCGGCCGCTACTGCCTTCAGGCGCCCACTGGGCGCCTGAATCGCACTGGGGCGGTGAAGGACACATGGCAATGGCACAGGCAGCACGCAAGAGTGGTGGGCAGACCCTGCACCTGGTCCGCGGCTGGCTGACGTTGCCCCTGGCGCTGCTGATCGGCATGGCGGTGGTCATGGCGGTGGGCTCGGCACTGGTGATCGAAACCCAGTCCGGCGCAACCGCCTGGATCGTCGGCGAAAGCCAGTGGTCCAAGGCCCAACAGGAATCGGTGTACTGGCTGGAACGGTACCTGGGCAGCGGCGATTCGGCCGACCTGCAGGCAGCCTGCCGCGCGCTGGAAGTGCCGCTGGGGGATCGCTCGGCGCGCATCGCGGTCGAGCAGCCGGTGATCGATTGGGACGCGGTACATGCCGGTCTGGCCGCTGGCCGCAATGCCCCAGAGGACATGCCGCAGATGGTGCGGCTGTACCGCTATGGCCAGGGCGTACCGTACCTGGGCGAGGCGATTGCGCTGTGGAAGCGCACCGACGCCGACATCCTGCAATTGAGTGCGCTGGCCGATCGTGCAGCCTCGGCACAGGCCACCGGCAAGCCGGACCCGCGCACGTTGCAGGCGCTGCGCGACGAGCTGCATCTGCTGGACGCGCGCATGCGCAGCGATGCGGCCGAATTCCTGGTGTTGCTGACCCGCTGCGCGCGCCTGCTGCACGACGTGATGGTGGTCTGCAGTTTGGCCACCTTGCTCCTGGTGCTGACCACCTGCGTGCTGGCGATGCGCCGCATCCGCGATTACCTGCTGTCGCACGAGGGACGCTTTCGCACCGCGTTCCAGCAGGCCGCGCTGGGCATGGTCAAGTTCGACCTACGTGGCCATGTGCTGGACGCCAACGCGTCGATGGCCAATATCCTGCGCTACCGCCCGGACGAACTACCGGGCTGCACGCTGGCGGAGGTGATGCATCCGGACGACATCGTGCTGGACGGCCGCGGCATGATCGACTGGCCACGCCTGATGCAATCGGGCGAGCTGCGCTTTCTGCGGGCCGATGGCGGGGTGATGTGGGGCCGCTGGAGCGCCTCGCTGGTGGAACCTGGCCCGGAAGAGCCCACGCTGGTGCTGGCGGTGATCGAGGATGTCTCGCACGCGCACGAACTGGCCGACGAGGTCGCCTTCCACGCGCGCCACGATGCCTTGACCGGTCTGATCAACCGCCGCGAGATCGAGCGGCGTCTGCTGCGGCTGATCGAGCCGCCGCAGTCGCCGCAGCTGTGCCATGCGCTGTGCTTCGTCGATCTGGACCACTTCAAGCTGGTCAATGACACCTTCGGGCACGCGGTCGGCGACAAGTTCCTGTGCCACTTCGCCGATGTCATCACCATGCAGCTGCGCCCCGGTGATTGGCTGGGGCGGCTGGGGGGCGACGAGTTCGCGATCCTGCTGGCCAATACCGACCTGGCGCAGGCGCAAGCGCTGCTGGAGCGCATGCATGGCGTGCTCGGGCAGCCGTGGAGCCATCAGGACGGTCGGCCGCTGACGCCGAGTTGCAGCTTCGGGGTGGTGGAAATCCGCCAGGGCGCCAGCGACGTCAATGCCTTGATGACCGCGGCCGACCTGGCCTGTTTCGCGGCCAAGGAAGAAGGCCGCAACCGCATTCGCTGCTTCGGCGAAAACGATCTGGCTCTGGCGCGGCGGCGTCACGACGGTGGCTGGATCAGCGCCGTGCAACAGGCCATCGCCGAAGAACGCCTTCTGCTGTATGCGCAGAAGATCCAGGTGCTGAGCGACCCCGGGCGCCTGCAATACGAAGTGCTGGTGCGCATGCGCGCGCGCGATGGGCGGGTGCTGAGCCCGGGCGAATTCCTGCCGGCGGTGGAGCGCTACGGGCTGGGGCGCATGGTCGATGCCTACGTGCTGGAGACCCTGTGCGCGCAGCTGGCTGCCAGCCCGATGCATGTGGCCACGCTGGATTTGTGCCACGTCAACCTGTCCGCACAATCGATCGCGCAACCGGATTTTCTCGATTTCGTCTGCGCCCTGTTCGAGCGCTATCCCGCGCTGGTGCCCAAGTTGTGCATGGAAATCACCGAGACCGCAGTGATCGGCGACCTGGAACATGCGCAGCGCTTCGTGCAGAGCGTGCGCGCGCGCGGGTGCCATGTGGCGCTGGACGACTTCGGCAGCGGGCTGGCCTCGTTCGGCTACCTCAAGCAGTTCACCGTGGATGTGCTGAAGATCGATTGCGGCTTCGTGCGCAACTACGCGCACGATGCCGTGGATCGCGCGGCGGTGCATTCGATTGCCCAGGTCGGCCTGGCGCTGGGGATCGAAGTGGTGGCAGAAGGCGTGGAGTCGGAGTCCGATATTCCCGGCCTGCGCGACGCGGGGGTAGGCCAGGTGCAGGGGTTCAGCCTGCATCGCCCGTGTCCGCTGGACGACCTGATCGCGCCGCAGCCGCTGCTGATGGTGAGCGGCTAGGGCCGGTCATTGCAGTTGCCAGCGCGCCATCCGGCCCTAAGACTCCGGCGGCGTATGGGGACGCGTTGTTTGGGAGATGCGCCACTGCTGCGCAAGCCGCTCAGCACACAGGTGCTGCGCTACCGCCTGCAGGCGACGGCGCACGGCCGCCGAAATCGCCGATAATTGGCGAATGACCAACCGACTCAACAAACATATCGCCGAGACCGGCTTTTGCTCGCGCCGCGAGGCCGACCGCCTGATCGGCGAACGCCGCGTCACCGTCAATGGCGTGGTGGCCGGCACCGGCGCGGTGGTGGGCGACGACGACACCGTGCTGGTGGACGGCCAGCCGCTGCGCGCACGTGAGGCCAAGAAGCCCGGCGGCCGCAAGCATGTCTACATCGCGCTCAACAAGCCGGTGGGCATTACCTGCACCACCGAGAGTTCGGTCAAGGGCAATATCGTGGAATTCGTCGGCCACGAGCAGCGCATCTTTCCGATCGGCCGCCTGGACAAGGATTCCGAAGGGCTGATCCTGATGACCAGCAACGGCAACATCGTCAACGAGATCCTGCGCGCAGAAAACCGCCATCAGAAGGAGTACCTGGTGGCGGTCAACAAGCCGGTCACCGATGAATTCCTGCGCGGCATGGCGCGCGGCGTGCGCATCCACAACGAGACCACGTTGCCGTGCCGCACTGCGCGGATCGCCAAGTTCGGGTTCCGCATCGTGCTGGAGCAGGGCTTGAACCGGCAGATCCGCCTGATGGCCGCCGAGTTCGGCTACCGGGTGACGCAGCTGCGCCGGGTGCGGATCGACAACATCAAGCTGGCCGCGCTCAAACCGGGGCAATGGCGCAATCTCAGCGATGCGGAGCTGCGTGGTTTGCTGCCGCAGCGCACCGACTGGTAACGGCGGCCAAGAGAACCGAGCGAGCAATCGTCAGCTGGGTGTGGCGGCGCGCGCAGAACCGGAGTGGACGAGCGGTATACGCCGCACCGCGCATCGGCCGCGCCCGCCTGGCGGCTACGCAATCGTGTTGCCAGCCGGCGTGTTGTCAGCCGGTCCAAGCCGGCTGGCTGGATGAACCGGAAGGTGTGCGAACACCTGCGAAGTCGCGCATGCATGGCCCGGCCAATGCGGCTCCGGCATACTTGCGACGATAACCACTCAGCAGGGGGCTGACTGCGTGATCAAACCGCAATTGCCGGGAAACGAAGCCGAACGGCTGATCGCCCTGCGTCAATACGACCTGCTGGATTCGCCACCCGAGCGCGCCTTTGACGACCTCACCCTGGTGGCCTCCACCGTCTGCGAGACGCAGATGGCGGCGGTGGTGCTGGTGGACGAGCACCGGCAGTGGTTCAAGGCTGCCCATGGCGTGCCGCGCAGCGAGGCGCCGCGCGACATTTCGTTCTGCGCGCACGCCATCCTGCGCCCGAACGAAGTCATGACCGTCGACGACACCTTGCTGGACCCGCGCTTCTTCGATAACCCGATGGTCACCGGCGAGGGCGCGGTGCGTTTCTATGCCGGCGCGCCGTTGGTCACCAGCGAAGGCATGCCGCTGGGCTCGCTGTGCGTGTTCGACCAGGCGCCGGCGCACCTGCGCGATGACCAGCGCGCTGCCTTGCAGGCCTTGTCGCGACAGGCCTCGCATCTGCTGGAACTGCGCCTGGCCGGCAGGCAGCTGCGCCAGCAGTTGCGCGAGCGCGAATGGTACGAGCAGCAGATGGCGCAGTATTACGCGGCAATGGAAGCGGTCAACGCCGATCTGGTCGAGCAGACCCGCACCGATCCACTGACCGGCCTGCCCAATCGCCGTGCCTTCGCCGCCGCTCTGGCGGCCGCCACTCAGCAGACGCGGGTGGCCAACCAGCCGCTGTCGGTGGCGTTGCTGGACGTGGACCACTTCAAGGTGATCAACGATGTACATGGGCACGACCAGGGCGATGCGGTGCTGCGCGAGCTGTCCACGCTGCTGCGCGCACATGTGGCCGGTAGCGGCACCATTGCGCGGTACGGCGGCGAAGAGTTCGTGTTGCTGCTGCCCAATGTGGACCTGCAGCAGGCGCGGGTGCAGTGCGAATACCTGCGGCAAAGCGTGGCGACCATGACGATTGCCTTGCCGGTGACGGTGAGCATCGGCGTGGCCATGCTGTATCCGCACGAAAGCGTGGAGGCGCTGATCAAGCGTGCCGACCAGGCCTTGTATGCCGCCAAGCGCGGTGGACGCGACCAGGTGGTGGCGCTGGACTAGGACCGCTTGGCGACTGCCTGGCTGGCGGCAGGCGTGTCTGCAATGCGTGCGTGCGGTGTTGGTGCCTCCGGGGGGCGGCGTCAGACGTCTGGCTGCAGTCTGCAGGAGCAGGCGAGACGGTAATCAACACGGCTGATCGGCGAGCAGTCGTCACGTGGGTCAGGTGACGCGCTCAGAACCAGACTGCACGGGTGGTACACACACGTCTGAGCACTGGCAGCGACCGCGTGGCGGCTGCGCAGTGGTGGTGTCAGCTGCCCCAGCCCAACGTCGCACACGGCTGTTGCCTGGATGCAGGCAGCGCGGAGAACACCGAGCATGCGCCTGTCGCTGCCACACGCCTCGTTGTGTCGGCTCTCGGAGCGGCAGGTTGTTCGGGCGCGGACTTAGTCGACGATGTTCTTGGCTTCGGCGGTGCCCAGCAGCTCCGGGTGTACCAGCTTGCGCCGCCGTTCCAGCACTGGATGCAGGAACACCGCGCCGAGGATGATCGCCACGCCAAGATAGAACTGCAGGGTCAGCTCGCGCTGCTCGCCCAGCAAGGCGATGGCCAGCACGATGGCGTAGACCGGTTCGAGGTTGGTGACCAGCTGCACCGAATACGCGCTCAGGTGGCGCAGCGCGACCAGCGCCAGGGCGAACGGCAGCAGGGTGCAGGCCAGCGACAGGGCCAGCAGCAGAATGCCATCGTGCAAGCCGGGAATGACCAGCAGATCGCCATGCAGCGATGGCAGCAGCAGCGGCATCGCCGGTGCCAGCAGGGTCAGGGTCAGCGTGCCGGCGCCCAGTTCCAGCGCGGTGACGGTGAGCGGGTCGGCATGCGCCACCATGCGCTTGTTGAGCGAGCCGAACAGCCCGACGAAGACTGCAGACACCGCGCCCACCACCACGCCTGCACGCATGCCATCCGGCACGCCGCCCACCACCAGCGCCACCCCGGGCAGCACCGCCAGGCCGAACAGCAATTCGCGTGGGCGGAACGGCCGCCGCGTCACCCAGGGCTCGATCACGGCGGTAAAGACCGGCGCCAGCGCGATGCAGGTGGCTGCCACCGACGCATTGGCCAGTTTGATGGCGCCATAGAAGGTCAGCCAGTGCAGGGCCACCAGGGCGCCGATGCCGCAATAGCCCAGTACCACCCGCGCGGACAGCTCGCGCAGCCCGCGCCAGACACGCGGCCACAGCGCCAGCGCCGCGACCACGATCAACATCCGCCACCACACCAGCGGCAACGCCTGCAACGTGATCAACTTGCCCAGGATCGCGGTGATCCCCCAGAGCAGGACGCAGAAATGGATTTGCAGTTGCGCCTTGCGCAGGTCGGTCGTGGGCATGTGCCATTGTCGCGCAAATGCAGGAGTTCGGCGTTGCGCAGTGCCTGTCTTTTCTTGCACTTCTCATGTACTTATTCCGGCTTTGCAATGCCTGCGCATCCCTGCCGTGCGCTGCAGTCGGCAGGCCGCATCGGTGCACATGATCGGACCGGTGCACCTTCTGCGAGGCTTGGATGCACGTGCCACGCAGTGCCGGGTGATGGCCGTCAGCAAGCGTGCGCAAGTGTCTCAGGGCCGGCCAGCCGGGGCGCAGGCGGCCCGCGTTTGATGCTTGGCTGTCGGAGCTGCGCCGAACCGGTCCGGGGGCTTGGCCTCGCTCGCGTTGCCGGCAGCACGAAGCGGTTGATGTTTCGGCAGCTGTGAACACTGCACAGCGAGCGCACTGCACGGTGACTGCCAGCCGCATCCGGCCTTCCTGCAGTCGCACCGGACAGCTTCGCCGTGGCGGTCACCGTTGCTGCGCAGATAACTCCTGCAGCAGGGCCATTGCTGCGGCCGGGTTACGTTCCTTTGCCGCGCTGATGAAAAACACGTACACCTCGCGCGATGTGCGTCGTGCCTGTGGGGTGGACTCGATATGCGGCAGGTCCGCCGGGTCTTCGCCGCGCCGCCAGGCCTGGATGCGCTCGGCCCAGCGCTGCAGTGCCGGTGCCGGATAGCCGGCATGCAGGCGTGCCTGGCTGCGCATCAACCGTGCGTAGACAAACTCCGTGGACAAGTCTGCGAAGGAGGGATACTCATCCGTATCAGTGAACACCGTGGCCACACCGTGCTGGCGTACCAGGGCCAGCAGCGCGGCATCCACGGCCGCGGGGTCGCGGATTTCCAGCACGTGTCGCAGGGGGCGACTGCCTGCCTGTTTGGGCAGCAACGCGAGAAACCCTTCCAGATCGTCGGCCTGCAGCCGGTGCCCGTGTTCGAACTGCCAGACCAACGGGCCCAGCGTCTGGCCGAGCTCGACAATACCGCCGATGAAATCTTCCACCTGTGTCCCGGTGCCGGCCAGCGTGCGCGACTGGGTAATGCGCCGCGGCGCCTTGGCGGAGAACACGAATCCCGGTGGCACCTCGTCGCGCCATTTCGCATACGTCGCCGGCTTCTGGGCGCCGTAGTAGGTGCCGTTGATTTCGATGGCGCTGACCTGGCGGCTGGCATATTCCAGCTCGCGCCGCTGCACCAGGCCTTCGGGGTAGAACATGCCGCCGCGCCACGGCGCATACACCCAGCCGCCGATGCCGACGTGGATGCCATCGAGGGCGGGTGGGGCAGAGGCGAACAGATCGGTCATCGCAGCGGAACTCGTTGGCAGGGAAGTGCACGCTGGCAGCCGCCATCGCTTTGATGTGGGCGGCAAGCGCAGCCTGCAGCCTCGCGGATCGGCACTGGAGGCGGCGTGAGCATGCTGGTGGCTTGCGGCGCGGTTGCCAATGGTTGCGTATGCGTCGCCTTCCGCGTGGCGATGAAACAAGCCGCTGTGGTCCCGGGGAACAGGCGTGGTGGCATGGCGCTGCATGGCCGAAGGCCAGACTGGCTAACAGCCTCGGCGAAGTCGTGTGCGTTGAGGTGAGCGTGGCCGCTTGATCCGGCGAACCTGAAATCGCCGGCGCGGCAGCTGCGGGCGGCAACATGCTCACTGACCCGTGCACCGCTGCGCAGGAGAACGGTGCAAACAGCACTGGCGCGGGGTGCCCGCAGGATACCGAGCATCGCTGCCAGGAAGCAGTGTGCGTCCGCGTGGCTGGCGTGCCGCCCCAGCGACTGCGTGTTGCAGGTCGAAGTGCATCGACTTTGATTCGTGTCTGACGACGTGCTCTAGCCGGCACTGCATGTAGCCGGCTTGTTAGCCATGCTGCGCGTTGCCATGCATGAGATCGGCTACTCCGCGGCCGTCGCACTGAGCGCAGCCGCACATCCCATGACGTCCTTGCAGCGGGCTACCATGACGGCTGCGCCGCATGAGACCGCATCGATGACCTGGACCACGCCCGATCTGTGTGACCGTTTTCCGGAGGTGAGCATCGCCGAGCCGCTCTTCCGTCACTTTGGCGGGCGCGATGTATTTTCCGGGCCTATCGCGACGGTACGCTGCTTCGAAGACAACTCGCGCGTGCGCGAGCTGGCCGCCACGCCGGGCGATGGTCGGGTGCTGGTGGTGGACGGGCAGGGCTCGCTGAAATACGCGTTGCTGGGCGATCAGATCGCAGCGCAGGCGGTGGCCAATGGCTGGGCTGGCGTGTTGATCCACGGCTGCGTGCGCGATGTCGAGATCCTGGGCAGCTTGCCGTTGGGCGTGCTGGCGCTGGCGGCTTGCCCGCGGCGCACCGAGCGGCGCGATCTGGGCGATGTGGATGTGCCGGTGAATTTCGCCGGGGTGGCGTTCGTGCCGGGGCATTGGCTGTACGCCGATCGCAACGGGGTGCTGGTGACGCCGCTGCCACTGTCGCCGGACAGTGCCGGCGGCCTGGTCTGATCGATCTCAGAGGAATGGCGATGCGTGTGAACCAATGGCTGACGGGAGGCGTGCTGATGCTGGCGACCCTGGTGACAACGACGCAGGCGGCGGAGCTGCCGGCCTGCATGCAGCAGTTCGATGCGCAGATGGAGCGCGTGCGCAAGCAGTTCGATGTGCCCGGCATTGCGGTGGCCATCGTCAAGGACGGGCAGGTGGTGCTGGAGCGCGGTTATGGCGTGCGCGAGATCGGCAAACCCGAGCCGGTGCAGGCCGACACATTGTTCGCGATCGCCTCCAACACCAAGGCGTTCACCGCGGCCTCGCTGTCGATCCTGGCCGACGAAGGCAAGCTCTCGCTGGACGACAAGGTCATCGACCACCTGCCGTGGTTCCGCATGTCCGACCCGTACGTCAGTGGGGAAATGCGCATCCGCGATCTGCTGGCCCACCGCAGCGGTCTGAGCCTGGGTGCGGGCGACCTGTTGTTCTGGCCAACCACCAGCTACACCACCGAAGAAGTGGTGCAACGGCTGGCCAAGGTGCCGTTGAAGGGCGGGTTTCGCGATCGCTACGCTTACGACAACATCCTGTACGCGGTGGCGCAGAAGGTCATCGAGCAGGTGTCCGGGCAACCCTATGACGCATTCCTGCAGCAGCGCATCTTTACGCCGGTGGGCATGCGCGGCACGCGCTTCAATGCCGATCACCTGCAGCCCGGCGACCAGGCCGCGGTGGGGCACGCCAAATACGATTTCAGCCAGTTGCGGACCGTGGCGCCGTTGACCTGGTCCAACAACTCCGGTGCCGGTGGCATCTACGCCAGCGCGCACGACATGGCGCTGTGGATGAAGGTGCAACTGGCCGGCGGCGTGTTGCCGGATGGCAAACCGCTGTTCAGCGGCAAGCGGCAGCAGGAGATGTGGTCGATGATCACGCCGATCAACGTCGGCGAGCCGCCGGTGCCCGAACTGGCGGGCGCGCGTCCGAATTTTGCCGGATATGGCGAGGGCTGGAACCTGAGCGATTACCGCGGCCATCGCCTGGTGTGGCACACCGGTGGCTGGCCGGGCATGGTGTCGCGGTTGACCCTGGTGCCGGATCAGGCACTGGGCGTGGTGGTGTTGACCAACCAGGAAGTGGGCGCGGCCTTCAACGCCGTGACGATGCAGGTGCTGGACGCATTCTTGCAGGTGCCGCCCACCGACTGGACCGCGGCTTACGTAAAGGCGGTGGACAAGGCGGCCGGTGATGCCGACACCAGCTGGAAGCAACACCAGGACGCACGTGCCGCGCGTTCGACGCCGTCGTTGCCGTTGCGCAGTTATGCGGCCACCTATCGCGATCCGTGGTACGGCGATGTCGTGATCCGCCAGGACGGTAAGCGGCTGCGCCTGCAGTTCTCCAAGACGGCGCAATTGGTCGGCACGCTGGAGCACTGGCAGCACGACAGCTTCATCGTGCGCTGGGACGACCGCTCCTTGAATGCCGATGCCTTCGTCAACTTCGCGCTGACACCCGATGGTGCGGTGCGCGAGATGCGCATGCAGGCGATCTCGCCACTGACCGATTTCAGCTTCGATTTCCAGGACCTGGTGTTGACGCCGGTGCCGGCAAAGGCTGCCGCGCCGCAGTAATCCGGGTAGGACGGGCCGCGCACAGGACCCTCCTGGGCGCGGCAGGTGTCGCGTGACCTGCGCCGATGCGCCAACTGCATGGACTCCGTGCGGCGGCTGCGGTCTCTCACCCGGAAATGAAATGGTGTGCGCAAGGTCTGCGGACGCGAGGGCGCGAAGGGGCATGTGAAGCGTGCGGATTGACGCTGGTGGTGGAGATCGCTGGAGCCACACGGAACGCCACTTCGACACCGCTATCAGTGCCAGGCCATGGCGGTGCAATGGCATGAGGCTTGGAACAGCCAATGAGACGACGGTGCAGCCGTCAGGCCGGCGCGGCTGTTGCCCGAACACGGCATGGACCACGCATACACTCCGGTTCCGGGCGCGCTGTCCATAGATCGGACATGCCGCTGCGCTATCTGCACGGTGCCGGCAACATCGTTTCCGGCCTGGAGCAGTCGCTGCACGGCAGGCAAGCCTGCGACACCCCTGACCACCGCTCGCTACGTTGTGTTCGCCGCTCTTGAGCACCTGCAGTCAAACGCTGTGGTTGCGCTTGAGATGGCGAGCGTGTGCATCCAGCATGGCGCCCGCAGCCTGTGCGAAACTGACGCGCCCCCCGGTCCGCTAACGCCCACCGGGCTGGTTCGTTATGATCCGCGCACTTCTCAGGGATGTTGCCCAACGCATGACCACTCCGCAGATGTCGGTGTATTTTTTTCTACAGGCCGCGGCAATCCTGCTGGTTTGTCGGTTGGTGGGCATGCTGGCCAAGCGTCTGGGGCAGCCGCAGGTGGTCGGCGAGATGATCGCCGGGGTGATGCTGGGGCCGTCGCTGTTCGGCCTGCTGGCGCCGGGCGTGCAGGCAGCGCTGTTCCCCAAGCAGACCATGGACGTGCTGTACGTGTTCGCGCAATTCGGCGTGGGGCTGTACATGTTCCTGGTCGGCACCGATTTCCGTGGCGATCACTTCCGCGCGCGCTATCGCAGCGCGATGAGCGTGTCGCTGGCCGGCATCGCAGTGCCGTTCGCGTTGGCCTTTGCGATGTGCCCGTGGCTGCTCACCGTGGATGGCCTGTTCTCGGACAAGGCCAAGCTGATGGAGGCGTCGCTGTTCCTGGGCGCGGCCATCGCGATCACCGCATTCCCCATGCTGGCGCGCATCATCCACGAACGCGGTCTGACCAATAGCCCGCTGGGCACGCTGGCGTTGACGGCCGGCGCGTTCGACGATGCGGCAGCCTGGTGCATCCTGGCCGTGGTGTTGGCCAGCTTCGGCGGCAGCTGGGGCAGTGCGTATCTGGCCATCGGCGGCGGCGTTGCGTACGCATTCTTCATGATCTTCGTCGGCCGGCATCTGCTGCGCCGGCTGGCCGACCACGTGGTGCCTGACCAGCCGCTCGACAACAGCATGCTGGCGATCGTCTTGATGCTGTTCTGCGTCAGCGCCTGGGCGATGGATGCAATCGGTATCCATGCGGTGTTCGGCGGCTTCCTGCTCGGCGTCTGCCTGCCCAAGGGCCCCCTGACCGAGAAGCTGCGCGAGATGCTGCAGCCATTCGTGGTGGTGTTGCTGCTGCCGTTGTTCTTTACCTATTCGGGTCTGAAGACCCAGCTCAGCGTGCTGCTGCAGCCGCAGATCATGCTGGCCGGGGTGGCGATCCTGCTTGCCTCGTTCGTGGGCAAGGGCGTGGCCTGCTGGGCCGCGGCGCGCGCCACCGGCGAGAACAACCGCGACGCAATGGCGATCGGGTCGCTGATGAACGCGCGCGGGCTGATGGAGTTGATCATCATCAACATCGGCCTGCAGGCCGGGGTGATCGAGCAGGGGCTGTTCTCGGTGCTGGTGTTGATGGCGATCCTCTCCACCTTGATGGCCACGCCGCTGTTCAACTGGATCATGCGCCGGCATGCCCACGTGAGCGACGCGGTGCCGAGTCTGCAACAGCGGTGAATGCGCGCAGCCGCGTAATGGCAAGCCATTGCAGCAGCGGTGGCCCGCGATGCTGGCGCTCATCGTAGTGCTCGCCGGTGACGGCACTGCGCACGTGCCGGGACAGTCTGCGCATGCAACCGCTCCCGGTGGGGCAGGCCCGGAACGCGCATCAGCAGCACCTGCGTTGAGGGCTGTGGGTCTGTGGCAGCATACTTACCGTTGATCGTACGATCGAGTCGTCATGAGCAAGGCAAAAAAGAAGGCTGCGCAACAGGCCGTGCAGGCGCCTTTGCCAATTTACCAACTGCGCATCGCACTGGAGGGCAGTGCGCCGCTGGTATGGCGCCGCGTGCTGCTAGCCGGATCATTACGGTTGGCGACCGTGCACCGCGTGCTGCACACGCTGATGGGGTGGAGCGGGGTGCACCCGTACGAGTTCGATCTCGGTGGCGGGCGTTATGGCGAGGCCGGGTTGGATGTGCCGGAGCGGTCACGGCTCAAGCATGCTGCCAGGGTCACGCTGCAAAGCGCGGTGGGCGAGTTGGAGGAGTTTGCGTATTTCTATGGTACCGGCGCGGGCTGGCATCACCGCTTGCAGGTGGAAGCCATACTGCCGCCGGATGCAGGCCTGCGCGTCGCGCGCTGTATGGATGGTGCCAATGCCTGCCCGCCGGAGAGCAGCGGCGGCATCGACGACTATCAGGCCTTCCTGCAGATCATGGCCGACCCGGACCACCCGCAGCATGTGCAGGAGGTGGCCACGCTCGGCGGGCGTTTCGACCCGGCGCAGTTCGACGTGGCGGAGATTAACCGGCTGCTGATGCGCATCCGCGACTAAGGGCGTTAACAAGGGTCGGGCGGGCAGGCACCGCACTGCGGCTTGACGCCCGATCAGCTAGCCTGGGTGCCCGGTGTCTCGCGATGTGTCTGCAATGTTCCGCTGGTTCGAATCCTTGATCGATATCTTCCCGCCCATCGAGCGGGAGATGCCGCCCCGCAGTGTGTGGCGTTTTTATCTGCATTATCTGCGGCCGTTATGGCCGATCCTGCTGGCCACGCTGATCGCCGGGCTATTGCTGGCGCTGGTGGAAGTGGCGATGTTCGACTTCCTGGGTCGCATCGTCGACATGCTCACCGAGCGTCCGGGGCCGGACTTCTTCCGCCGGCATGCCGGCGAGCTGGCGTGGATGGCAGGGATCACCCTGATCGCGCGGCCGTTCTTTACCGGATTGCACAACCTGCTGGTCAACCAGGCCATCGTGCCGGGCCTGAGCAACCGCTCGCGCTGGTTGATGCACAACTACGTGGTGCGGCAGAGCCTGGGCTTTTTCAACAACGATTTCGCCGGCCGCATCGCCAACCGGGTGATGCAGACCGGTACCTCGCTGCGCGAGTCGGCGGTGCAGATGGTCGATGCGCTCTGGTACATCGTGGTCTATACCGGCAGCGCGTTGTGGTTGTTCGCGCAGGCCGACCCGTGGTTGATGGCACCGCTGCTGATCTGGCTGGTGGTGTATGTCGCCTTGATGGCGTTCTTCGTGCCGCGCATGAAGGCGCGCGCCTGGGTGGCATCGGACGCGCGTTCCAAGGCGACCGGGCGCATCGTCGATGGCTACACCAATATCTCCACGCTCAAGCTGTTCGCGCATGCCGGCCGCGAAGAAGCCTACGTCCGCGATGCCATCGACGAGCTGGCGGTCAAGCATCGCGGGCAGACGCGGGTGACCACCGCGATGGACACCGCCATTGCCGTGGCCAACGGCTTCCTGATCGTGGGCACCTGCGCGCTGGCGCTATGGCTGTGGAGTCGCGGCCAGATCAGCGTGGGTGCCATCACCCTGGCCACCGGTCTGGTGATCCGCATCCACAACATGTCCGGCTGGATCATGTGGACGGTCAACGGCATCTTTGAAGATATCGGTACCGTGCAGGACGGCATGCAGACCATCTCCCAGCCGGTGCAGGTGCAGGATGCGCCCGATGCAGTGCCGCTGCGCGTGACGCAGGGACAGGTGCAGTTCGAGCAGATCCATTTCCATTACGGCAAGCGCGGTGGCGTGATCGCCGGGCTGGACCTGCAGGTGCGCGCCGGCGAGAAGATCGGTCTGGTCGGGCCTTCCGGCGCCGGCAAATCCACCCTGGTCAACGTGCTGCTGCGGCTATATGACCTGGAACAGGGGCGCATCCTGATCGACGGGCAGGACATCGCGCAGGTCACGCAGGAAAGCCTGCGCGGGCAGATCGGCCTGGTGACGCAGGACACCTCGCTGTTGCATCGCTCGATCCGCGACAACCTGCTGTACGGGCGGCCGCAGGCCAGCGAAGCGCAGATCCTGGATGCGGTGCGCAAGGCACGCGCGGAGGCGTTCATCGAGACACTGGTGGACGGCGAGGGTCGGCGCGGCTTCGATGCACACGTGGGCGAGCGCGGGGTCAAGCTCTCCGGCGGTCAACGCCAACGCATCGCCATCGCGCGCGTGCTGCTCAAGGATGCACCGATCCTGATCCTGGACGAGGCCACCTCGGCACTGGATTCGGAAGTGGAGGCGGCAATCCAGGACAGCCTGGACGCGTTGATGGGCAACAAGACGGTGATTGCGATCGCGCACCGGCTCTCGACCATCGCGCGCATGGACCGGCTGGTGGTGATGGACGCCGGACGTATCGTCGAGACCGGCACGCATGCGGAGCTGATCGCATACGGTGGGCTGTATGCGCGCCTGTGGGCGCGGCAGACCGGAGGGTTTGTTGCGGCGGATGGATGAGGCGAACGATGCTTGAGTGCTTGGGTGCTTGAGTGCTTGGATGCTCGGTGCTCGGTGCTCGGTGCTCGGTGCTCGATGCGAGAGGCCGCAGGCGGGCGTAGTAACGTCGAGATCTAGCCCCTCTCCCGCGTGCGGGAGAGGGGTTGGGGTGAGGGTACGGGGCGAAGTCACTCGCTGGTCGGCCATACGAGGCTTCGCCCGCGCCCTCATCCGCCCCTACGGAGCACCTTCTCCCGCATGCGAGAGAAGGGGGATGGATCGAATCCGCGGGAGCTTTGCAGGAGCTTCTCTTGCGCGTGCGCGAGACGGATCAATCACTCGATCGGCTGATCCAGCATCAGCTCGCGTGCAAAGCGCACCGGCGGCGCACCATAGGACAGCATCTTGTCGTGGTAGGCCTTCAGGTTGAAGTCCTGGCCCAGCTTCTCCTGCACCGCCTTGCGCGTATCCAGATGTTCCTGCACGCCGACGAAGTAGGTCGGCAGCTGCGCCGACGACAGCTGCGCGCGCACCCATTTGCCGGAGGCCTCGCTCTCCTGCTGGAAGGTGTCGTGGGTCATCAGGTGCATCGCCTTGTCGCGATCCCAGCCGTCCACATGTACGCCCTGGTCGAGGATGGCATTGGCAATGGTGCGCAGGTAGAACTTCAACTGCACCAGGTGGAACAGCGGGTCGTTATCCAGATAGCCCTGTTCCTGCATCATGCGCTCGGTGTACACCGCCCAGCCCTCGGCGAACATGCCCGAGCGCAACACTGCACGCAGCGTGGAGGGGAACTTGGCCGAATGCCAGCCTTCCAGGTAATGGCCCGGTGTGCCTTCATGGATGCTGAGCAGGTGGATCATGCGGGTGTTGTATTCGCGCAGGAACGAGTCGACCTGCTTGTCGTTCCAGTCGTCTGGGATCGGCGATACCGCGTAGAAGGTCTTGAGGTTCTTGTCGAGCGGCCCGGGCGAATCGCAATAGGCCACTGCAACGCCACGCTGGAATTCCGGCATCAGGATGATGTCCACCGGCGAATCGGGCAGCGTCATCAAATCTTTCTGGCGCACGAATTCGGTGGACTGCGCCAGCGCTGCCTTGGCTTGGTCAACCACCTTGTCGCGTGCGGGCTTGTCGGCATAGGCCAGTTCCAGCGCAGCCTCGATCGCGGCCTGCTGCTGCTCGTCGTTGGGCGATTCGGGCAGCTTGGGAGCGCCGGGCTTGTCCTTGAGCACGGTGCGCGCAATGCCGTACATCTCGCCCCGCACGCGTTTGAGTTCGGACTCGGCACGCTGCTTGATATCGGCACGCGACAGCGACGACAGCAGTGCGAACTTCAGCTTCTGGTCGTACTTGTCTGCTCCGACCCGGAAGTCGCCCTTGGCGTTGGGCACCAGCACGGTGTCCAGCCAGGTCTGCTGCTCGGCGACTGCCTTCTTCAGGTTGTCGATGGCCGCTTGGGCGCGCGCCGCTTCGATTGGGCCCAGCTGGCTGATGTTGGGCGCGATGAAGGTGTCGACGATGCTGAGGATGCCCTTGTTCTGCCTGGCTACCGTTTCTGCATGGATCTTCGGAACGCGTGCCGGGTCCAGGTTGGCACGCGCCTGCGCAAAGATGCTGGGAATCTTTTCCATACGTTGGGTGGCCGCGCTCAGGCGCTCGGACAGCGGTGCGAATTCGCGCGCCATCAGGCCGTACAGGGCGCTGCCAGCCAGGCTGTTATAGACCTGCGGGTCCCAGGCCCAGCTCTGCAGCACCTCGGTATTCCAGATCTCCGATTGCAGCTGATTGCGCAGGATGGCGGCGTCCACCTGGTTCTCGCGCGAGAGCTTGGCGACATCGACTGCGTCCAGTTCGGTCAGCAAGGTCTTGTTGGCTTCCAGGCTGCGCTGGCGGCCGCCGTCGCTGAGGTCGTCGATCTGCACATCGAAGCGGTGGTCGCCAGTCTGCGTGGCAGTGACCGGCGACAGCTGCATCCAGGTGTCGAGTGCACGCTTGGACAGCGCGGCAAATCGCGCATCCGGGGTCTGTGCATCCTGCGCGCCGGTAGCGGGAGTGGCATCGGCGCGCGGGGATTCGGGCTGTTGCTGGCAGGCACCGAGGCCGGCAAGCAGGGCAAGGACGAGCAGGCGTTGACGCATCGTGGATCCTGGTAAGAGCAAACCGCCAGCATAGGCATCTGTGCGCCCGTTCGCATCCGCCATTGGTTTAGAGTGGCCACCGAGCGGTGCCCGACCCGATCAGGCGGGCGCGACCGCATGCTGTTGCCGCAGCGGCACTGCAGCTGGCCTCACCCCGGGCCGGTGGTGCATTGGCAACGGTCCATGGTTTCTGAGTCATGTACCCATCGCACTGTTTTCCAAGGAGGAAATCCATGCAGTACGCCGGCAGCTGTCATTGCGGACGCATCGCGTTCGAGCTCGAGACCGATGCGCCGATCACCGAAGTCTACGATTGCAATTGCTCGCTTTGCCGCCGTCGCGGCGGGCTGCTGTGGTTTGGTGCGCGCTCGCAGCTGCGGCTGCACGGTGACGCGCAGGAGATGGGCAGTTACCGCTTCAATCGGCAGCATATTGCGCACCATTACTGCGCAGCGTGCGGCATTGCGCCGTTCAGCGAGGGCGCCAACCCCAAGACCGGGGACGCCAATGTCGCCGTCAACGTGCGCTGCATTCCCGACCTGGATCTGTCCACGCTCAGCGTGCAGAAGGTCGATGGGGCCAACCTGTGAGGCTCGGCATGCCGCGGTATGCGGCGCTGTTGCTGATCGGGTGGATGGTGGCGGGCTGCGCGCGGCCGCCGGGCGACATGGCTGCGGATGGGGGCGCTGCGGCACCGCCGGCGCCGGTTCCATCCGGTGCGGCGCTGGCCTATGAACACGATGTCCGCATCGAACTGCCTGCCGATCAGATCGGCGAGCGTATCGCTGCGGTGCGTAGCGCCTGCCAGAGCGCGCAATACGGCACCTGCGCACTGCTGACGGTGGAGCAGAATGGCGGGCGCGATCCTGGCGGCAGCGTCAGCGTGCGGCTGGTGCCCGAGGGCGTTGAGCCGATGGTGCAACTGGCCGGCCAGCACGGAGATGTAGCCGCGCGCAGCACGCGTGCCGAGGATCTGGCCCAGCAGATTGCCGACACCGGGCTGGCGCAGGCGCGGCTGCAAAAGGAGCACGCGCGGCTGCTGGAGCTGCAGCAACGCCGTGATCTGGCGGTGGGCGACCTGTTGGCGGTATCCAAGCGCCTGGCTGAAATCGAGGCCGAGGCGCAACAGACCCAGCAGGAGGCCGCGCAACAGCAACGTCGCGTGCGCACCCAGTTGCTGACGCTGCACTTCAGCAGTACCGGGAGTGAACAGGGCAGGGGCGAGATCGCCGAGGCGACAGCCGAGTTCGGCCAGGTGTTCGTGGCCAGCGTGGCGTTCGTGATTCGTGCGGTGGCGGCGCTGCTGCCGGTGGGCGTGGTTGCCGCCGTGGTCGGCTGGCTGGCGCTGCTGGCCTGGCGCTGGCGCCAACGGCGCCGCAGGATGTCCTGAACCAGCATGCGGCGACTGTACCGTGGCCCGACATGACGCGTCATATCGGGTAGGCAAGGTGCGCTAGACAGGAGTCTTGAGACGGATGCGCCGTCTGCACGTTGCAGGCGGCGCAAGCAGAATTAAACCAGAGGCTGCTGCCGACTGCGGCGCAGCGTTGCGCGCATGCGTTGGGCAGCCCCGACGGGATGCTCAGCCCTCGTCGTATTCGTATTCGACAAACACATCCAGCTGCAGTGCCAGTTCCTGCACTGCATCGCGCACCTTCTGCGCAGTGGCTTCATTGCCGGCATCCACTTCGAATTCGTGGCTGCCCGGACCTTCATCGTCGGAGAGGCCGGCCGAGCTGGAATCATCGTCGTCCAGGTGTGGCATCAGGTCGTCGACTTCTTCCACGTGCTCGATGCCTTCGATGCTCTGCAGCAGGTTGGCGATGGCGCGCGCGTCGTCGTCGGTACCGGTGATACGCAGGCGAAGAGTAGGCATGGACGTGTCCTGGGGATTGGGGACCCCAAGCCTAGGCAGCGCGAGGACAAAACGAGGTGATGGCGCCGCCGCATCCGTTCACAGCGAATGCGCCAGCCAGGCATCGCTTGCCGCCTGTTCGGCATGCAGCAGGCGCTGCGCTGCGGCGCGCAGCATGCTCGGCACGATGTAGTGGTGATGCACGTGATGGATGGAGGCCATGTACAGGCGTCCCAGCCAGTTGCGGCAGCTGACCTGCGTGGCCATGGTCAGCACGATGCGATGGTCGCCGATGCGGCGCAACCCGATCGAGGAACGAAAACGCAGATGCTTGTCGTCGGCACCGAGGACCACCTGCACCTGCTGCCCATCGGCATCGCGACGTTGCGCCAGCACCGGGAAGCGCCCGGCGAACAGCTGCTTTGCAGACGGATCGAGCAAGGACGACACCGGGCAGCCCAGGCGCGAGGTACGCAGCCCCAGCGGCTTGACCATCAGGTTGCGCAGCCGCATCAATCCGCTCACCCCGCTCGGCGGCTGATCCACGAATGCCTGCAGCAGATCGCAAAGCACGCCCTGCAGGTTGTCGCTGCGCAACTGGCGCGTGTCCAGCTCCAGCTGGTGGCTGTCTTCGAAATGCACGGCCTCACCGAGCTGGCCGTGCAGCAATGCATCGGCAGGCAGGCCCTGCAGCGGACGGATCTGCGGCACGCCCAGGCGCGTGGCGACAAACCCGGGCCGACGCACCCGCGGCAGCGCCTGCCGTAGCCGGCCGCTCCAACGGCGCGCACGGCTGCAGGCGCGTTGCTTCCAGCTCTCCGGCCTGACATGCAGGGAGAGCGACACGGTGGGAACATCGCTGGCGGCAAGTGGCGTGGCCTGCAGCAGGGCGGTCACCGAGGCCGGCAGCAGGTCGGTCAGGCTGGCAATGGTGGCCTGGCCCTGGTTGACCAATGCCTGCTGCGCGTCACTCAGCGCGCCGCCGGCTTCGTCCGGGTGGCAGGACAACGCAAAGAAGGCCGAGTGCGCGGCATCGCCCTGCGCCGGTGCGAACTGATGCCAGGTGCCGCCCCCGAAGCGCACGGTGAACAGGCTGTCGCCGGGCAGGTTCACATAACGCAGCGCGCGCACGAACGCATGCGGGTCGGCTTCGATCTGCTGCGGCGAGGCAGTGGAAAAGCGCAACTGTGCACCGCCGCTGCCGGTGATGGCAGTGAACACGCGGTTGCCGGCGTGGCAGTGGAAGGGGTGTCCCTGCGGGCCTACCGAAAACGAGAACAGCGAGGTAGGGTCGCCATGACTCAGGTCCGGTGCCGACAACTGCGCGGAGGGTTCGTCCAGCGCGTCGTGATGCGCCGGGTGCTGCCGCTGCCGCTCCACCGTCTGCGCGATCAGGCTGTCGCCTGCGCCGGGATCGAGCTGGGCGATCAGCATCACTTCCACCGGCCGGCCGCCGCTGTACGAAGGCAGCGCAACGCGCGGGAAACTGCGGTCGGAAACAATCCGTTGGTGGTCCATGGCAACTCCTTGCGGTGGAAAGTGGGCGTCAGCTGGATTTCTTGGCCAATCTGCGCGACTCGCGCTGCAGCGGGCCGGCGACGGGGCAGACCTCGAAGGCGAACCCGCTGAGCGTATTGACCATGTTGTCCGGGGTCAGCCGGTACACCACGAACTGCCCGCGCCGCTCGCTGCTGACCAGCCCGGCCGCCGACAGCACCGACAGGTGACGCGAAATGGCGGGCGCGCTCATTGCAAAGCGTTCGCCGATCTGCCCGGCGGTCAGTTCCTGCGCGGACAGATAGGCCAGGATTTCCCGGCGCGGGCGCGAGGCAAGGGCTTCGAAAATGCGGTCAGCGGACATGGTTGGGGTTAGCTAATTAACGAATTAGCTAATTAATGATCTTGATGGGTGCGGCTGTCAAGCGATTTCTAGTCGGCCTGCTGCCCGATGTCCTGAAGGCCCCTTTCCCTGCGGGGCGGGAAGGCACAGCCTGCGCGCCCAGGCGCGCCTGCCTTGAAGCGCCCGCGCCGCAAGCGCGGGCCGGGGCGCGGAGCGGGGTTGGGATGAGGGGACGGGGCGAAGCAATGGCTGCGTCAGCTTCAAAGGCGCATGGCGACGCGTTTGTCATTGCACAGACGCCTCAATTTCTGCGGCGCCCCTCATCCTCCCCTCCAGGACACCTTCTCCTCCATGGAGCAGGACAATGTCCCGCGGGGAGTAAGCAATAGCGAGAAGTTTCACGCGCTGGCAGGATTTCAGTGCTGCTTCAATCCGCTGCCGGTGCCGTGCGCGAATTCCGACGCCCCCCCAGCTCCTGCAGGCCTTCGCTCGGCGGCAATGTCACCAGCTCGGCGGGCAGCGCCGGCATCGGCGTGCGCTCGTCCAGGGCTTCGCGCTTGAGCCAGTCGATGAACACCGCAGCGGCGGGGCTGGGCTCGCGGTGGCTGGGGTGCACGATGTAATAGGCGTAGCGCGCCTTGAGCGTGGGCCCGGGCAGGCGCACCAGTTCGTAGCGTTGCAGGTAGGGCTGGGCAATGTGCTTGCGTGCCAGCACCGCGCCCAGGCCGTAGACGGCCGCGCGCATGGCGTCGGTGCTGTCGTTGAAGGTGTGCATCGGCGGCAGCGTGGTGCCGCGCACCTGCGCGGCGCGGAACCAGTCGCGCCAGCCTTGCGGCGACATGTCGCTCAATAGCGGCAACTGTGCGATCTGCGCGGCGCTGCGCAGCGCGGCCACTTCCGGCAGCGACGGTGATGCCACCGGAAACAGCTCGTCGTCCATCAGATGCTGGGAGGTCAATCCGGGCCAGGCGCCCTGTCCATAGCGAATGCCCAGCTCGGGGCCGCCCTCTTCGAAGCGCGAGAAGGCCGGGTCCGATTGCAGGTCCAGGCGGATGTGCGGATGCGCGCGGCAGAAGCGCGGCAACCGCGGCAGCAACCAGCAATACGACAGCGAGCGCAGCGTGGTGACGCGTAGCGGAATGGCGTCTTCGCGCGGATGCAGGTTGCCGGCGACCGCCGCGATCTCCGCCAATGCAGCGGAGGCGGCATCGGCCAGCTGGCGCCCCTCGGCGGTGAGCTTGACCCCGCGCGGCAGCCGCTGGAACAAGGTGACGCCCAGCAGCGCTTCGAGCTTGCGCACATGGTGGCTGACCGCGCTGGCGGTCAGGTGCAACTCTTCGGCCGCGTGCGCGAAATTCTGGTGGCGGGCGGCTGCGGCGAACACGCCCAACGCGGGCAACAGGGTGGGGCGCAGGTTCATCCAGGCATGAGTCAGATTTGTGGCTGGCTGCGATACTACGCGCTTGTCGCGCCTGCGGCCGCAGCCGATGCTGCACCTTCCCATCGCGACGATCGTGCCATGCCTTTGTACCTGCCGGATGTTGTCCTTTGCTTTGTCAGCACACCATGGCACGCCACCGGAGCGCGGCGATGAGTGCACAGCCGTCGATGCAGCCGGCCGTTGCAAC
The DNA here is from genome assembly GCF_001642575.1 of Xanthomonas floridensis. Lineage (GTDB taxonomy): Bacteria > Pseudomonadota > Gammaproteobacteria > Xanthomonadales > Xanthomonadaceae > Xanthomonas > Xanthomonas floridensis. The sequence goes on from NZ_LXNG01000009.1 coordinate 82,911, forward strand.
GCGCGAATGGCGCACTCCGCTCGAGCTGGGCTTCCTGGGCATCGTCTGGGGCTGCTCGTTCCTGTTCATGCGCGTGGCCGCACCCACGTTCGGCGCAGTGGTGCTGGTAGAAATTCGCCTGGCGCTGGGTGCGCTGGTGCTGCTGCCGTTCCTGTGGCTGGCGCGCGAACGTTTCCCGCTGCATCGGTGGCCGATGCTGGCGGCCATCGGCGTATTGAATTCCGCGTTGCCGTTCCTGCTGTTCGCCTGGGGCGCGCAGCACGCGCCCGCCGCTGTCGGTGCGATCTGCAATGCGATGACGGTGTTGTTCACCGCGTTGATCGCGTTCCTGTTCTTCGGCGAAAAGATCGGCACGCGCCGCGCGCTGGCCTTGCTGATCGGATTCATCGGCGTTCTGGTGCTGGCGACCGGCAAATCGGCCGGGTTGAGCGTGGGCCCGGCCGCACTGGCCGGCGCCACTGCCTCGCTGCTGTACGGCATCGGCTACAACCTGGTGAAGCGCCACATGGGCGACCTGCCACCGGCGGCATCGGCGGCCTCCACGCTGGGCTGCAGTGCGTTGCTGCTGGCGCCACTGGCCTGGTGGCAGTGGCCGACCACGCCGGTGCCGGCCGTGGCCTGGGCCTGCGCGACCGCGTTGGGCGTGGTCTGCACCGGGTTGGCGTTCCTGATGTATTACCGCTTGATCCAGCGCATCGGCCCGGCGCGTGCATCCACCGTGACCTATCTGGTGCCGGTGTTCGGCGCGCTGCTGGCGTGGTCGCTGCTGGGCGAACCGCTGACCTGGACCATGTTGCTGGCCGCAGTGCTGATCCTGGGCAGCGTCGCCTTCAGCCAGCGCGCGCGCTGAGCACGCGCGTCCCGCTTTTGCGATTCCCGATTCCCGATTCTCGACTCAGCCAGCCGGCGGGGTGCGCACCGGCAGCGGCACATTGCACAGATCGATATGCCCGGCCGGGCGCTTGTAGAAATCGTCCTTGCGATTGCGGCGCGCTTCGGCCACCTCGCGGAACGTCGGGCTGTCGGTGCGCAACAGCTGCAGCGGCGTGCGTTCGGGCGCCGGCACTTCGCTGGCCAGGCGGATCGCGCGGATCGGCGAGCGTTGCGCCGCATCTGCATAGAAGCCCATCGGGTCTGGCCCGCGCGGAATCACACTGAGCAGCTCCATGCCCTTGACCACACGGCCGACCACGGTGATGTTGCGATCCAGCTGGCGCGGCGACTGCCCGGTGACCACATACAGTTCGGCGCCGATGCTGCTGTCTTCATCGTTGTTGCGGCCCGCGCCCAGCGTGCCGTAGCAATGTGCCAGCCAGGTCTTGCCGCTGGCGGGGTCGCGCCCGACCGGGAAGCCGTCCACGAAACCCACCTGCGTCGCCCAGCCATCGCTGTCGGGCAGGCGCTGAAACTCCAGGCCCTGTGAGGCGCGTTCGAATTCGGCCGGCAGATGCGTCTTGGCCGACCCCAGCGACTTGGCCTTGCCCGGCGTCTCGCCATCCGGGTCGCCGAACTGCACCACGAAATTGTCCTGCGAGCGATAGATGCTCAGCCCATCCCAGAAGCGCTCATGCGCCAGCGTGCGGATATTGGCGACATGTTCGGGCGCAAACTGCGGCGCCAGCTCGATGATGACCCGCCCGCCATCCAGCTCCAGGTACAGCGTGCGCTCGGGATCGAGCACGCGCCACGCATTGGCTGGCGAGCTGTCCAGGATCTGTTGCGGGCTGCGATAGGCCGCGTGGGCGGTAGCGGGCATGATCAGGGCGAGCAGACAGGCAGAAACGACAGTGCGCAGCAGCATGAAGGCGACCAGCGAGGAGAGGTGCCTGATTCTTGACCAATGCGTGCAAGGACGCAAAGTGGATGCGGCGCTGGCGGCGCGGACGCACCACGCCGGCGTCGTGTCAGCGGTGGCTGCGTGCCGTCGGTCCGCCCGCCTTGCAGCCATGACACTCCCATCGAACGGACGCGTCATGACCGATTGGCAATGGCTGTGGCGATCGCCTGCCTTGCCGCAGGTCGACGGGAACTGCGATTATCGCGCCGGTTTGCGCTTGACGTAGAGCTGCTTGCGCACGCGCGCAACGACCTCGCCATCGCGGTTGTGGATCGCGTTTTCGAACCAGCGCAGATGCTTCTCTCCGCCCGCGGTGGCCTCGCGCAGTTCCTCAAGCACGCTATTGTCGATAACGAACTCCGCGCTGACGGTGCCGCGCCCGGGTTTGACGAACTCGATGCTGCCGGCCTTGTCCCACACGTAGTAGTCGCGGCCCAGGTTCTGCATCATCAGCAGCATCCAGAACGGGTCGGTCATGGCGAACAGGCTGCCGCCGAAGTGGGTGCCGACGTAATTGCGATTCCACGGCCGCTGGCGCAGTTCCACGCGTGCGTAGCGGTAGTCGGCCGACAACTCGGTGACGTGGATGCCGGCGAACAGGTATGGCGGCCACAGGTTGATACCGAGCTTGAACAGTGAAGCGCGCATGCGGGCCGGAATCCGTGGCGGGGCGGGCGTGCAGCATAACATTCGCATGCGTATGGTGGGCGCTAACCACCCGCCTCGGCCGCTCGCGTTCTTAGGAGTGGACCTGGCCGCGACGCAGTCTTACCGGGGCGCTTGATTGGCGATCGGTAGTAATGCCTCGCCACTGCGAGGTCCGCTCCTAAGTGTCCATCTGGCGCCGCAGCGCCATCGGCATCAGAACACCAGTGCCGACATCTTGCGGCGGTAGCGGCCCACCAGGTCTTCGTCTTCGATCACGCGGAATGCGTCGATCAGGCTGCGGCGCGGCAGGTTGTCGTCGAAGGTGCGGTCCTGGCGCAGCATTTCCAGGAACTGCTCCAGCGCCGCGTCGTCGTTGCCGTCGAGCAGATGGCGCACGCCCAGCAGATGACGTGCGCGCAGGTCGGCGCCGTTGGCGTCCACGCTGGCCTGCAGTGCGCCCGCGTCCGGGGCGTCCTTGAGCACATTGGCAAAACTCAGGCGGGCCTTGGCACGCACCGCGCGGTCATCGGTGGCCAGGTTGGCGGGCAGGGCATCAATCAGCTGCTCGGCCTCGGCGGTGTCGCCGGTCTTGAGCAAGGCCAGCGCCAGATCCAGCTTGAGCTCGTCCTTGTCCGGCTCGGCGGCGATCGCCTCGCGCAGCGCGGCGGCCTGGGCCTGCGGGTCCAGCGGTGCCTCGGGCAGCGCTTCGGCAACCTGCGGCTCGGCCGGTAGGACGCCGTGCTGGGTCAGGAATTCGCGGATCTGGCCCTCGGGCATCGCGCCCGGGAAGCCGTCCACCAGCTCGCCGCCCTTGACCAGGAATACGGTCGGCACCGAGCGGATCTGGAACGCGGCCGCGATCTGCTGTTCCTTGTCCACATCGACCTTGGCCAGCTCGAAGGCGCCGTGGTAGTCGGCCGCCAGCTTCTCCAGGATCGGCGTCAGGGTCTTGCATGGCCCGCACCAGGTGGCCCAGAAATCCACCAGCACCGGTGTCGTCAACGATTTCTGCAGGACCTCGGTCTCGAAGGTGTCGGTGGTGACATCGAATACATGCGGTGTGTCGGACATGGGTTTCCTGTAAGTGAGGACGGCAACAATGGACCGTAATGGTGGCAAACCCGGCCGACACAAGGCCCGGCCGGGGCGTGCCAGGGGTTCACGCCGCGCCCGCCCGGGCCGACAATGCCGTGTCCTGGCGGCGCACGGCGCCCCGATGCGGAGCAGCACAATGGGAAGTACCGACGGCGCGCAGCGCTACCTGGGCCTGGTCGCGGCGAGCGTGTTCGTGCTGGCGGTGGCCGGTTTCGGCGCCACGTTGCCGGGTTATCTGCAGGCCAGCCACCCGGTCGCGCTGCTGGGCGCGCAAGGCGTGCCGCATGCACTGGGTTTCAACCTGCTGGCCTTCGTGCTGGTGGGGGCGCTGGGCATGGTGACGGGGGTCAGCCTGCTGGCACGCATGCCGCCCAGGGCCGGCTGGAGCCTGCGCGTCGGCGGCCAACTGATCGTGCTGGCCGGCCTGGCCTTCGTCGGCATGGGCATGTTGCCGCTGGATCCTGCCGACCTGGATGGCCGCGCCAGTCAGGCCCATGCCACGGCCTGGCTGCTGTGGGCGGTGGCGTTCGTCCCGGCCATGCTGCTGATCGCCGCCGCGCTGCTCAATGCTCCCGGCACCCGCGGCCTGGCCTGGCTCAGCCTGGCCGCCGGACTGCTGGTGGCGGTGCTGGCGTTCGGCCCGCCCGGCCTGCTGCGGCAGGCCATCGCCCAGCGTCTGGCGTTTCTGGCCTGGGTCGGTTGGCTAGCGGTCGCCGCCTGGATCTGGCCGGCAAGGCCGGCGATCTGAGCGAGCGGTTTGGAGCACCTGCTGCACTGCGGTACCCTGTACCGCTTTGCACCGCCCGAGCATCCGCTCCCAATGTCCACCGTCGAACCGAACGCCTACGACCCGCAGCAGGTCGAATCCTCCGCCCAGCAGTTCTGGGACGCCACCCGCGCCTTCCAGGTCGACGAGAACTCGGAGAAACCCAAGTTCTATTGCCTGTCGATGCTGCCGTACCCGTCCGGTGCGCTGCACATGGGACATGTGCGCAACTACACCATTTCCGATGTGGTCAGCCGCTATAAGCGCATGACCGGCCACAACGTGATGCAGCCGATGGGCTGGGATGCGTTCGGATTGCCGGCCGAGAACGCCGCGATCAAGAACAAGACCGCGCCGGCCAAGTGGACCTACGCCAACATCGAGCACATGCGCGGCCAGCTGAAATCGCTGGGCTACGCCATCGACTGGTCGCGCGAGTTCGCCACCTGCACGCCGGACTACTACGTGCACGAGCAGCGCATGTTCACCCGGCTGATGCGCAAGGGCCTGGCCTATCGCCGCAATGCGGTGGTGAACTGGGACCCGATCGATCAGACCGTGCTGGCCAACGAACAGGTCATCGACGGCCGCGGCTGGCGCTCCGGCGCGCTGGTGGAAAAACGCGAGATTCCGCAGTGGTTCCTGCGTATCACCGACTACGCGCAGGAACTGCTGGACGGCCTGGATCAGCTGGACGGTTGGCCGGACTCGGTCAAGACCATGCAGCGCAACTGGATCGGCCGCTCGGAAGGCCTGGAAATCCAGTTCGACGTGCGCGACACCGATGGCGCTGCGCTGGACCCGCTGCGCGTGTTCACCACCCGCCCGGACACGCTGATGGGCGTGACCTTCGTGTCGATTGCTGCCGAGCACCCGCTGGCGCTGCATGCAGCCAAATCCAATCCGGAGCTGGCGCGCCTGCTGGAAGAGCTCAAGCACGGCGGCGTGTCCGAAGCCGAGCTGGAAACCCAGGAAAAACGCGGCATGGCCACCGGCCTGACCGCGGTGCATCCGATCAGCGGCGAGCAGGTGCCGGTGTGGGTGGCCAACTTCGTGCTGATGGGCTACGGCACCGGCGCGGTAATGGCAGTGCCGGGCCACGACCAGCGCGATTTCGAGTTCGCCAACAAGTACGGCCTGCCGATCGTGCAGGTGGTCAAGCTGCGCGAGCCGCGCAATGAAGACGAACAGAGCTGGGACGCCACCCAGTGGCGCGACTGGTACACCGACAAGAGCCGCGAGCTGGAGCTGATCAATTCGGCCGAGTTCGACGGGCTGGATTTCGGCGGCGCCTTCGAAGCCTTGGCCGAGCGCTTCGAGCGCAAGGGCCAGGGCCAGCGCCGGGTCAATTACCGCCTGCGCGATTGGGGCGTGAGCCGCCAGCGTTACTGGGGCTGCCCGATCCCGGTGATCTACTGCGCCAAGTGCGGCGCGGTGCCGGTGCCGGAAGACCAGTTGCCGGTGGTGCTGCCGGAGAACGTGGAATTTGCCGGTACCGGTTCGCCGATCAAGACCGACCCCACCTGGCGCCAGACCACCTGCCCGGACTGCGGCGGCCCGGCCGAGCGCGAGACCGACACCTTCGACACCTTCATGGAATCGAGCTGGTACGTGGCGCGCTACACCAGCCCCAACGCTCGCGACATGGTCGACCGCCGCGCCAATTACTGGATGCCGGCCGACCTGTACGTGGGCGGCATCGAGCACGCGATCCTGCACCTGATGTACTTCCGCTTCTATCACAAGCTCATGCGCGACGCGCGGCTGGTGGACAGCGACGAGCCGGTGACCAACCTGCTCACCCAGGGCATGGTCATCGCCGACACCTTCTATCGCGACGCCGACAATGGCGGCAAGGACTGGATCAACCCGGCAGACGTGGAGATCCAGCGCGACGAACGCGGCCGCGTCACCGGCGCGGTGCTGATCGCCGACGGCCAGCCGGTGCATATCGGCGGCACCGAAAAGATGTCCAAGTCCAAGAACAATGGCGTGGACCCGCAGTCGATGGTGGCCAAGTACGGCGCCGACACGGTGCGGCTGTTTTCGATGTTCGCCGCACCGCCTGAGCAATCGCTGGAATGGAACGAGGCGGGCGTGGACGGCATGGCGCGCTTCATGCGCCGGTTGTGGGTGCAGGTGCACAAGCATGTGGGCGAAGGCGCCGCCGCTGCGCTGGACGCCGCCAGCCTGAGCGCCGAGCAGAAGGCGGTCCGCCGCAAGATTCACGAAACCATCGGCAAGGTCAGCGACGACTACGGCCGCCGCCACAGCTTCAACACCGCCATTGCCGCGGTGATGGAGTTGTCCAACGCGCTGGCCAAGTTCGACGACGCCAGCGACCAGGGCAGGGCGGTGCGGCAGGAAGCGCTGGAAGCGATGGTGTTGCTGCTCAACCCGATCACCCCGCATGCCAGCCACGCGTTGTGGCAGGTGCTGGGCCGTGGCGAAACGCTGCTGGAAGACGTTGCGTTTCCGCAGGCCGATGCCAGCGCCCTGGTGCGCGATGCGCTGACCCTGGCGGTGCAGATCAACGGCAAGCTGCGCGGCACCATCGAAGTGGCGGCGGACGCGGCGCGCGAGCAGATCGAAGCGCTGGCGCAGGCCGAGCCCAATGCAGCGAAATTCCTGGATGGGCTGACGATCCGCAAGATCATCATCGTGCCGGGCAAGATCGTGAACATCGTGGCGGGGTGATTGCCCGGCTTGCCATTGCCGATCCGGGCCGTTCCCGGAGCGGCGTGGCGGCGCGCTGCGAGGTTGCTGCGGCGGTAGTGGCTTCTGCCGCACTGGTGCGTGGTGCTGTGCAGGTCCGGTCGCTGCAGCGGTTCGCTGCGATCAACTGCGCCGGTGCGTCGCAACGCATGGGCGAGGTTACCGCGATGGTTCCCGGTACTGCATTTCAGTCGCGCTTGGCGACGTGCAGGTGAGAGTGTCGGGGTGGTTTGTGGTCATTCGTTTCACCGGCGCGCGGCGACGCGTTTGTCATTCCTGGGCGCCGCGTTGTTCCGCGGCGCCCTATCAAGCCCCGTTCACGCGGGCTGCGTCAGGCTAGCCGCCTGTTGCCGCCGCCGGGGCGCTCCTCCAGACTGTGCCCATGATCCGATTTCCTACTGCCTTCGCTGCGTCCCTCGTGCTGGTCTCCAGCCTCACCGCCTGCGGCTTCCACCTGCGCAACTCGCTTGCGTTGCCACCCGATACCCCGGCAGTCAAGGTGCAGTCCGCCGTGCAGTACAGCGAGCTGGCCAAGCTGCTGCGCCGTGGCCTCAAGGCCGCCGGTGCCACCATGGCCGAGGAAGATGCCAAGACCGGCTTTGCGCAGTTGCAGGTGTTGTCCGAACGCTGGGGCGACCTGCCGATCGCCATCGACAGCCAGGGCCGTGCACAGGAATACAGCCTGCGCTACGCCGCCATCTTCACCCTCACCACCGCCAACGGTTCGGTGCTGGTGCCGCAGCAGGTGATCGAACTGTCGCGCGACTACGTGTCGCCGCCGGTGGACGCCACCGGTACTGCAACCGAGCGCGAGATCCTTGCCGACGAACTGCGCAAGGATATGTCTGCCTCGATCCTGCGCCGGATCGACAGCGTGGTGCGTGCCCGCGTGCAGCGTGGCGAAGGCCTGGAAAGCACGCCCAGCGCGCCGCTGCCGCCAGCCGCCACGCCGCCGGTGCAGCCCTCCACGCCGGAATCGAGCGTGCCGGCGTCGCTGCCGCCCGCCTCCTCGTCCAACAACTGAGCAGCTGGTGATCAGCCCGTCCGCGCAGTTGCCGCGCAACCGCGCCCGGTGTCTAGCATCGGCCTGCGCCAGACGCAGGTCGCGTTTCCCATGCCGCGGCCATGCCGGAGTGACCGCTGCTGACGCAGTCTTGTTTCAGTCCCACGCGCGTTCGTAGTCATGGAACTTCGCCCAGAACAGCTGGCCGGCCAGTCCAGCCAGCCCTTGCAGCCGGTCTATCTGATCGCCGGCCCGGAAACCTTGCGCGTGCTCGAAGCCGCCGACGCCGTGCGCGCCCGCGCCCGTGCCGAAGGCATCAGCGAGCGCGAGGTGTTCGATGCCGATGGCCGCGACTTCGACTGGAACCAGCTCGACGCCAGCTTCAACGCGCCCAGTCTGTTCAGCCCGCGCCGGCTGGTGGAAGTGCGCCTGCCCAGCGGCAAGCCGGGCAAGGACGGCGCCGAGGTCATCACCCGTTTCTGCGCCAACCCGCCGCCGGACGTGGTGCTGCTGATCACCGCCAATGACTGGAGCAAGGCGCACCAGGGCAAGTGGGCCGACGCGGTGGGCCGTCTCGGCACCATTGCGGTGGCCTGGGCGATCAAGCTGCACGAACTGTCTGACTGGATCGAGCGCCGCCTGCGCAGCCAGGGCCTGCGCGCCGACGCGGCTGCGGTGCAGCGCTTGAGCGAGCGGGTGGAAGGCAACCTGCTCGCCGCCGCGCAGGAAATCGACAAGCTCGCGCTGCTGGCCGATGGCAAGACGCTGGACCTGGACGCAATGGAATCGCTGGTGGCCGACGCGGCGCGTTACGACGTGTTCCGTTTGGCCGAGACCGTGTTTTCGGGCCAGCCGGTCGCGGCGATCCGCATGCTGGCCGGCCTGCGCGCCGAGGGTGAGGCGGTCGCCGCGCTGATGCCGATCCTGATCAAGGAATTGCTGCGCACCGCTGCGCTGGCCAAGGTGCAGGCCAACGGCGGCAACCTGGCCGCTGAAATGAAATCGCAGGGCATCTGGGAATCCCGCCAGGCGCCGTTCAAGCGCGCGCTGCAGCGCCACCCCGAACCGCGCCGCTGGGAGCGCTTCGTCGCCGAGGCCGGGCTGGTCGACCGCATGGCCAAGGGCCGCGCCGATGGTGACGCCTGGGTCGGCCTGGAGCGCCTGCTGGTCGCAGTGGCCGAAGCGCGCGCGGTGAGATTGCTGGCGTGAGTGCGGGGAGAGCCGGAACCCGGGACCCGGTACCGGGGACCCGGGAAGGGCAAGGTGACCGGCGGCGAGCCCATTCCGATCAGCTTGCGCAGCCCAGCCTTGCAACCAGCTCTCCCGGGTCGCAAGAACAGCAACACTCCCATCCCGACCACGTTGCGGCCCCCGGCTCTTCCGATTCCCGACTCCCGAACCCCGATTCCCAGCTCCATCTTTACTACGGCGGCACCTTCGACCCGATCCACCTGGGCCATCTCGCCATCGCCTGCGCGGCGCGCGATGAGCTCGGCGCGGTGGTGCACCTGGTGCCGGCCGCCGACCCGCCGCATCGTCCCGCGCCCGGCGCCACCGCCACGCAGCGCGCGCAGATGCTGGCACTGGCGCTTGCCGGCCAGCCCGGTCTGGTCCTGGATGACCGCGAGTTGCAGCGCGCCCGTGCCGGCGGCGCGCCGTCCTACACGGTGGACACGCTACGCGAACTGCGCGCAACGCTTGGCCCGCACACGCCGATCGCCTGGTTGCTGGGCGCCGACGCCTTCGTCGAGTTGAGCCATTGGCATCAGTGGGAAGCGCTGTTCGGGCTGGCGCATTTCATCGTCGCCGCGCGCCCGGGGACAGCGCTGGATCTGGCTCAGGCTCCCGCACTCGCCGCCGCAGTGCAGGGCCGATGGGCGGCCCGCGTGGACGAGCTGGCAGCGTCGCCGGCCGGGCGGCTGTGGCGGCTGCAGCAGCCCTTGCGTGGCGAGTCGGCCAGCGCGGTGCGCGCCCGCATCGCCAGCGGCGCCGACTGGCAGGGGCTGGTGCCGGCCGCCGTGGCCGGATTCATTGGTGAGCACGGCCTCTACGGTTGTGCCCGCCCGGCTAGCTGAACACGCAGCCGCCCGGACCGGCCTATAATTCGCACTAATTCCATCGAGTTGCCGCTTTGACCAGTCCAGCCCAAGTCATCAAGACCTCCATTCCGAATCCGCCGCCGTCCGTGCCGGCCCTGTTGGCCACCGTACGCGACGCTGTCGAGGAACTGAAAGCCAAGGACGTGGTCGAGATCGATGTACGCGGCAAATCCAGCGTCTGCGACTACATGGTGATCGCGTCCGGGACCTCGACCCGCCACGTCAAGTCGATTGCCGACGAAGTGGTCAAGTTCGCCAAGCGCCTGGATGTGATGCCGCTGGGCGTGGAGGGCGAGCGCGAAGCCGAATGGGTGCTGGTGGACCTGGGCGACGTGGTGGTGCACGTGATGCTGCCGCGCGTGCGCGAGTTCTACGCGCTGGAGCGCCTGTGGACAGTGGGCGACCAGCGCCCCTCCGACGACGACGTCGTCGATTCCGAGTAACCGGAAGCGATGTCCCGCAAGCCCGCGCTATCTCCGCAAGACGTGCCCGTCGCCAGTGTCCTGCAGCAACTGAGCCTGACGCCGGGGCAAGCCGATGGCCGGGAGATGTCGCCGGCGCGCAAGCGCTTCGACCGGTTGCTGCGCGATCTGCAGCGCCACCGCACCCAGTTGCACGCCTGGCGTGACGCGGTCGAGCAGTGGCGCACGCGCTACCTCGCCGAGGTGGTGCCGCTGTTGAACCAACGGCGTGCGCTGGAGATCGAACAGATCCATCTTCTGGACAACATCGCTGCCACGGTCAAGCTGAGCAAGACCGACCATGCGTACGTGTCGGACGAGATCTGCGATCTCGCCGGCCCGCTGATCGAAGCCGGTCATGTCGAACTCAAGCCGCTCTACGAACGTCACAGCGAAATCGGCTACGACGAGGAAGTCAACGCATCCGATGCGATGATGAAACACGTCATCGGTCAACTGTATGGACTGGACCCTGAGGAAGTGGATTCAGTCGATTCGCCCGATGAACTCTTCGAGCGGGTCAGTGCGCGCCTCGACCAGGCACAGGCAGATGCCGAGCATGCCCGCGAGCAGTCCAAACAGCGGGGCGGCCAGCAACGGCGACGCCGCTCGGATAAAAAAGCCGCATCGCGACAGACCGAGCCGCCTCCGTTACGCGAGCTGTATCGCAAGCTGGCCAGCAGCCTGCACCCGGACCGGGCCAGCGACGCAGGCGATCACGCCACCCGCACGGCGCTGATGCAGCGGCTCAATGCCGCCTACAAGGCGAACGACCTGTTGGGCCTGCTCGAACTGCAGGCGGAGATCGGTCTGCTGGATGCGCAGGGAATTGATGCGATCACCCCTGTTCGATTGCAGGAGTACAATCGCGAGCTGGACCGTCAGTGCAAGGAGCTCAAGCACCAGCTGACCTTGCACGCGATGGATTTTTGTGACGAGTACGGACTGGATCTGCCGACGCAGCCCAAGCCGGAGCGGCTCGACAGACTGCTGATCCACTACAAGCGGGATGTGTCCGACGACGTGGACGAATTGCAGCGCGAAATGCGCGAGATGCGGGCGCTGAGCGATGCGCAGTCGATCAAGCGCTGGCTCAAGCTGCAACGGCAACGCGATCGCTTGATGCTCTACTGAGCGAGGCCTGCGCCATCGCTGTCCCGACAGTCAGGCGAGCGTTCACTGGTAGACGATCAGACATCGTGCTGTGGTCCAGGATCGCGTTGCGAGATGCCTGCACGTGGCCGTGGTTGTCGGCGTGATCCATGACGGCAACGCGCCGCACCCGCTCAGCAGGACGGTGTTGCTGCGCATCGCGCGCGGATGCAGCCGGGCCGCCGCAGCGGTCTTCGACCGGCACGGCAATGCGCTCGTCACCGGTGCCGCCGCAGCTGTAGCGCTGTCTGCAGGGCGCGCCCTGCAGACAGCATCGATGCATCACAACGGCCCGCGTTCCCACGGTCCGGTGATCGCCAGCGTGATGCCCGGGGTCTGGATGTTGACGAACAGGGTGCGCGCCAACGGGTCCCAGCAGGCGCCGCAGAACTCGGTATCGCGGTAGTCGCCCTCGGCAATCGTCTTGCCGGCATCGGCGATCTGCTGCGAGGTGAGCTGCACGTTGTTCTTGGCCAGATAGAACGACTCGCCCTGGCGGGTCAGGCCCAGCAGGCGTGCGCCGGGGCCGTATTCGTCCGGACTTTCGCCGCCGTCTTCGCACAGCACCACGCCGCCGCGCGCGCTGACGGTGACGTTGTCCGGGTTGTGCGCCGCCAGCTGGTTGCCGCTGACGAACAGCGCGCTCAGGCGCTGGGTGAACAGGTCCAGCACCCACACTGCGCCATTGCCGTAACCGCGCCGGCCCTGTGCATCCACGCCGGTGCTGGTGTCGACGATGAACAGCTTGCCGTAGCTGTACCAGATGCCTTCGCCGCGGCTCATGCGCAGCGCGCCATCGGCCCAGGCCTGCGCAAACGGCCCGCTCAAGGTGTCGTTGGCGCCGATGTCGGCAAAGCCGGCCGGCGCGGCGATGCTGTCCAGATCCGGCTCTTCGATATCCACCCACTCCAGCTGGAACTGCTGGCCGATGCTGGCCACGGTGAGGTCGGCATTGCGGCGCCCGCGCACGCGTGCGGCCTGCAGGCGGCCGCCGTTTTCCAGCGAGCCATTGCGGCCGCGGCGGTCGTTGGGAATGAAGCGATACAGGCCGGCCTTGTTGCGGTCGTCCTCGGTGAGATAGACGATGCCGGTACGCGGGTCGATCGCCACCGCCTCGTGGCTGAAGCGGCCCAGGCCCACCAGCGGGCGGCCGGTGGTGCGGTGGCTGTCCGGGTCCACTTCGAACACGTAGCCGTGCTTACGGCCGGTGCTGGACACCGCATTGGTCTTGATCTCTTCGCAGCTCAGCCAGGTGCCCCATGGCGTGGGGCCGCCGGCGCAGTTGACCAGGGTGCCGCCCAGGCTGGGCTCCAGGCTGCCCCAGCCACGACGACCATAACTCAGCGTGGTGGTGCCGCCGCCGGCGGACTGGGTGCCGCTGACGATGCCGGTGTCGTACATCGCCGGCGCGCGGAACGGGCTGCCGGCGCCGCGTTCGTGGTTGCGGATCAACACGTATTCCAGGCCGCGCAGCGGGTCGCTGCCCGGCCGCCAGTCGGGCCGGCGCAGACCGACCACGGCCATGCCGTCATGCCGGTCGGGGCAGGGCTGGCCATCGTCCATGCGGTCGCCGCTCCAGCCGAACGAGCGGTAGCTGAAGCCGCGCGGCAGCTGCAGCAGCGGCAGCCCGGTGCTCTGGTCGGCCACCGGTGCGAGCGGGCCGTAACGGCTGGGGACCGGTGCAAGGCGCACCGACGCAGATGTAGCGGCCTGGGCCTGGCGCGATTGCAAGGCGCTCAAGCTGCCAAGGGCGCCAGCGGCCATCACGGCGGCGCTTCCCTTGAGAACCTGGCGGCGGGCGGGATCGAAAATCGGCATCGAACGACTCCTGCGGGCTGGGTGGTCGGGCGACACTAATTGCCGGCTGTAACCACGCCATGACACGCAACGACAAATCGTCACGGACTGCGCAGGCTGTGACGCGGATATCATGTGCCGATGAAATGCCGACTCATCGCCACCGGCGAGCGCGCACCGGCCTGGGTGGCGCAAGGTTTTGCCGAATATCAAAAACGTCTGTCGCACTGGATGCCGCTGGAGCTGGTCGAGATCGAACCCGGCCTGCGCGGCAAGGGCCGCGATGGGCAACGCGCCATCGACGACGAAGGCCGCCGCGTCATCGCCGCGCTCCCCAAGAGCGCGCATGTCGTGGCGCTGGACGTGCCGGGCCGCCCGCTCAGTTCAGAGCAACTTGCCCAGCGCATGGAGCACTGGCGCAGTCAGGGGCGCGATCTGGCCTTCCTGATCGGCGGCCCGGAGGGTCACGCGGCCGAGGTGCTGAAACACTCACACGAAAGCTGGTCGATCGGCCCGCTCACCTTGCCGCACATGCTGGTGCGGCTGATCGTGGCCGAGCAGCTGTACCGCGCTGCGGCGATGCTGGCCAATCATCCGTATCACCGCGCATAGCAAGGCGCGCAGGTCGTGCAGATCCAGCTACACGCTGCGGTGGTCGTGGTACGTCACCAGGGACGAAACCGGGCAGCCGGAGAGACCTGGCGGGCAGTCGCCGGGGGGCTGGATAGCGCGGATCAACGGCGGTATGCGAGTGGCACATGCCGATTCCAAACCGGCCGCGCCCGCCCGATGGCGGGGCAGGCGTGTTGTGTGCGTTCCAGGTTGCACGTGCGGTGCGGTAGGTCCAGCGCGTGCTGACACGAAGTGCCGTTACCGGCGATCAATGGCGGTTGCTTCTATAAACGGACGCTGTGGCGATTTCGGATCTGCCCGCTACCCCGGGTGCGCTCGTGCGTAGCAGTACGGCCGGCAGTATTCGTTTTCGAGTCTGCCCGCTAACCCGGGTGCGCTTATGGCCGGCAGTATTCGTTCGTATGGGCGCAGTCGTATCGATGCGGCGGCTGCCGTTGCAGGCCGCCGCATCAGGTCGCCGTTCAATTCAGCGAAAAGCTGACCGGCACCAGACCGTAGGCCTGCACCGCCTGGCCGTTCTGCATCGCAGGCTGGAAGCGCCAGCTACGCAGCACCTGGCTACGCGCGGCCAGATCGAGCGCGCGATGACCGCTGCTGGTCTGCACGCTCACTTCGGCCGGGCGTCCATCGGTACCGACCAACACGCGCAGCATCACTGTGCCTTGCTGGCCTGCGCGCAGTGCAGCCACCGGGTAACTGGGAGCGGGCGAACTCAGATACTGCAACTGGCCTGCCTCGACCGGTCCGCTGCTGGGTGTCGTTGCCACCGGTGCAGTCTCGCCCACCGGGTCGGCTGCGGCAGGGAGTGCCACCGATGCGGTGTCCACCACCGGCGCTTCACTGATCACAGGGGTCTGCACCTGCACAGTCACCGGCGTAGACGGGACATGCGTCTTCGGAGTGAACTCCACCTCGACCGGAATCACCTTTGGTGGCTCCGGCGGGGTCTCGATGGTGATCGGCATGACCCAGCGCGGTTCCGGCGCGGGCTGCGGAACCGCCCGATACGACAGCGGAATCAACAACAAACCGCCGGCCAGCAAATGCAAGGCCACCGCAGTACTCATCGCCAGAACGCGCGAGGCATCGATGCCTGTGGGACGGAGGGAAACCTGCGATTGTGTGCGAACCATCATCCACCTCCAGAACGGAACTGCGGAAAGGGACCAGCGCGGCCCGGACGCACGACACCATCCGGTAGCGTAGGTTTACCGCAGCCAGGGCGGCTGCACAAGCGATTCGCATAGCGTGGGTAGGCGTAACCCTGGCGTCTGGCGGCAATCCCCGTGGGCTGCCTTGTGACGCATGGCCAGGCGCGCGGAATGACGGGCCGGATCCCTCGTGCGTCTCCACGTGGTGCATTGCTGTGGTCACCCCGCGCATTGCGCCACGACGCATTGCGAGTCGATGGTGATCCGATGTTGCCCCAGTGCGTCGACAGCCGACGGATCGGCCCGCCTATTCCTGCCGACGCGTAACGCCACCTTGGGTCCATTCCACCTTAGGCATCCTGTGCAGATATGTTGGCGCGGCCGGTGGCGCCCAGAAAAAGCCCAGCCCTTGACAGGGCTGGGCAAACGACGTTGACGGGAGAGGGCGTCAGTAGTCGTACGACACCGAGAACATGGCATAGCGCGGCTGGGTGAAGTACCGGCCGATGTCATAGGTGTTGGACAGCGTAAAAGTGTCGTCTTCCCAGGTGGAGTCGACCTGCAACGGCTTGCGCTCGTTGAAGATATTGAACGCCTGAAGGGTCATGGCGAGCTTGTTGTCCGCAAAGGCCGGACGGTAGGTCAGGCCGAGGTCCACAATCTTGGTCCAGGGCAGGCGCCCTGCATCGCCGGGACGCGATGGCTGGCCGTTGCAGGTGTGGTACGAGGAGCCATAGCCCACCGGATCGCCGGCATCGGAATCTTCGCTGATGCCGTTGATGCTGACATAGCCCAGGCAGGACTTCGGCGTACCGGACAGCACGCGGATATTGCCTGCGATCAGCCATTCCGGTGCGATCTGGTAGGAGCCGTAGATCTTGATCTGGTGCCGGCGATCGTTGGCCAGGTAGCCGCCCGAATACCACATCAATGCGGCCGCATCCCAATCCTGCGTCTTGGACACATCAGTCTGGCCAATATCGGACTTGACCTGACCTTCGGTATTGCCGAAGTTGCGCGACCAGGTGTAGTCGATGCGGCCTTCCCACTTGCCATCGAAGGGGTGCTGCAGGAAAAGATCCACCGCCAGATAGGTTCGCTTGGCCTTTTTGTCGAAGCCCCAGTCCGAGGGCGACATCGAGACCGAGGTGCGGCCGGAACCGTCCAGGTTGGCCAGGCTGAAAGAGTTGGTTTCGCCTGGATTGAAGATGATGCAGCCGGGCACGTTGACGGTGCTGGGATCCACCCCGATTGCGGTCAATTTGGTGCGCATCCGGTCGGCGTCGCAGACGTCGTCGATGGTGGCGCCCAACGTGCGATAGGTCGCCTTGGCGCCCGTCACCCAGCTTTCGCCAAGCGTCTTGTCGAAGCCAAGCATGAATTCGTCCTGGTACATCGACTTGAGGTCGGATGCGGCGATACCGGCCGCATCCGGCGCCTGACCGCACTCCAGATTGGACGAGACGATATTGCCCGAGCAGGAGAATCCGGCGGAGGGATCGACTGCGACCGGCGTCAGCCCGGTCGGGCTGCCTTGCGCATCGATGCCGGTGTAGGTGAAGTATTCGCGCGTAAACGTGGAAGGCGATGCCCCGCGGATGGCCACGCTATTGGGCAGTGCCAGGTAGTAGCGACCGGCGTTGCCGTACACCTTCAGCGACGAATCGCCGAAGACGTCCCAGCTCAATCCCAGGCGCGGCGCCCACTGGTCGCCACTGGTCACGTAAGGCACACCTGCGTCGTTGAAGTTGGTGAACTTGTCGTTGCGAATACCCAGCGTCAGCAGCAGTTTGTCGTTGACCTGCCACTTGTCTTCGAGGAAGTAGGCTTTCTGCTCGACCGACATGCTGGTCGCCGTGTTAAACACCGTGCGATACGCGTAGTAGCCGTTGCCACCGGCCGGGCCCACGCCGAGCGCAGCACTGATGGGCGAGGTGGGGCGCGAAGAGCGGCCGTAGATCCAGCGGAAGCCGGGGCCGGTGGTGATGACGCCCTCGTTGTTGGCGTTGAAATACATGTTGTCCACGCCTGCGGCGAGGGTGTGGCTGCCGAGCACGTATTCCAGGTCGATGCGCAGGCCACGTGTGGTGTTTTCGCCATCGCGCGCCTGGCTGGAGGTCTGGTTGTTGCGGATCTCGCTGCCACCGGTGATGGCCGGGTCCTGCAGATTGGTATTGGTCAGCAGCGGTGCGGTGCTGGGGTTGTTGCGGAAATCGGTCTGACGGCTCTTGCCATAGGTGGCGCTCAAGGTGAGATCGTCGGTGATGTAGCTGGTGTACTTGCCGATGTAATAGCGGTCGTTGACCTTGACCGTATCGGCGAATGCGCCATTGGCGTCGCCGTTGACGCCCTGGTATCCGTTGAAATCGCTGTAAGCACCGCCATCGCGCGAATTATTCTTGACGCCGGTCAGTTCGAGGATGTTGCTGTCGTTGATGTTCCAGTCGATCTTGGCGTAGACCTTCGGCTCATCGGTGCGGTAGTTGTTGCGGCCGATCACCGGGTCGTCCCTGCGTGCGGTGGACACCCCTTCGGTGCGTTCCTGCTCTGCGGCGACAAAGACGAACAGGCGGTCTTCGATCAACGGGCCGCCGCCATAAACGCTGTAGACCGTATTCCAGAAGGTGTCGTCCTTGCGGCTACGGTAAAGAGTGCCGGGCAGGCTGTCGTCGCTGTATTCATAGCCGGCAGGTGGGGCGGCATCCGGGTAGAGGACATTTTTGTAATCGCTGGACAGCGACTTCGGACGCCACAAGACCTGTGCGCCGAAGTGCCATTCGTTGGTGCCGCGCTTGCCAAGCTGGCTGAGCACGCCGCCTGCCGAGCGGCCGTAACGCGCGCTGTAACCGCCGGTGTAGGTTTCCTGCTGATCAATGGCGCCGAATGGAAGGGTCACGCCCCCGATATTGGAGAGCGGGTTGGAGCTGAGGTAGCCGTTGAGGTAATAGGCGTTCTCCGTGACGCCGGCGCCGCCGAACGAAATTGCATTTCCGAAATAGCCGCTGCCTTGCACGGCACCTGGCGACAACAGCGCGATGGCCTCGCCCGAACGCGCCAGCGGCAAGCGCTGCAATTGTTCGGCGGTGATCACGGTACGCGAGGCGGTGGCAGAGACGTCCACCGGCGAAATGTTCTTGCCAGTCACCGTGATGGTGCCCAGGGTGGCGGTATCGCCGGATCCACCGCTGCTGCCGAAGGACACATCGATGCCGGCACCGACGCGCAGGGCGATGTTACGTCGCGTCTCTGCAGCCTGGCCTTCGCGTTGCAGGGTGACGGTGTAGGTGCCTACCGGGAGATTGCCGATCGCGTAGCGGCCATTGCCGTCGACGGTTGCGGAACGGGTAAAGCCGGTATCGCTCTGCGCGGTAACGGTGGCACCACTGCCTGCCGGCACACTGCCGTAAATGCCGGCAGTGGTGCTTTGCGCAGCGGCAGTTCCCGTGGCCAGAATGCCCACGGCACCACTCAGTGCAAGCGCCAGCACACTGATGCGGCACAGGCGTGCATGCGATGGCGGGCGGGAAGGGAGGGGCGAAACAAGGCGGGCGGTCATCATCTCTCTCCAGATGGGCGCCATCACGAATGTGACGGTGCGCTGACAATCGATGCTAGAGAGAGGCAGAGCTCGCTTAAAGAATAATTTCCTTAAATTTCATGTTTTTTTAAGCACAAAAGCCAATATTTGCCTATTCATAATCTACATTTGTGACTTAGGGCACTTGCAGGTTCCCTGATTTTCACTGCTTAGTCAGATCCGTGTCGCGGGAGGCCGACTGCCAAGCCACACAAACGAAACTGCCCTCCGAAGAGGGCAGTTCGAGCAAAGCCACAACATCCTGGAGCGCGTTGCCAGCCGCCTCAACGCCCCAGTTCGAACGTCACATCCAGGTTGATCGACAGGGTGCTTTCGCCCGGAGACACCGGTGTGTCCATCTCGACCTTGGCCGAGCGCATCGAGGCGGCCATCATCATCGGGCGCACACCGCCGCCACTGCGTCCTTCCGAGATGCTGACGATGCGGCGCACCTTCAGGCCCAGCGACTTGGCGTAGGTGTCGGCGCGGGTCTGGGCCTTTTTCAGTGCGGCCACGCGTGCTTCGTCGTAGACCGGTTCGGGCTGGTCGATCGAGAAACTGGGGCCGTTGATGTCGTTGGCGCCATTGGCGACCAGGGCGTCGAGCACCTTGCCCAGCTTGGCGATGTCGCGCACCTTCAGGCTGACCGTGTTGCTGGCCTGGTAGCCGTTGATCTTCGGCGCCTCGTTTTCCTTGTAGGTGTACTGCGGGCTGAGGTTGATGCCGCTGGTCTGCACGTCCTTGTCGGCGATGCCGGCGGCCTTCACCGCGTTCATGACCTTGCTCATCTGCTCGGCGTTCTGGCGCATCGCGGCGTTGCCGTCGGTAGCCTGGGTGACCACGCCGGCCGACAACGTGGCGATGTCCGGTACGCGCTTGGCTTCGGCCTCGGCCGAGACGTTGAGCAGGGTGCCGTCATTGGGAAGGGCGTAGCTCGGCGCGGGTTGGGCGTGGGCGGTCATGGCGGTTCCGGCAGCGAGGGACAGGGCCAGCAACAACGGCTTGAGGGTGGTACGCATGGGATCTCCTTGTCTGTGCTGCGAGCGTGTTGGGAGGTGGATGAACATGTTGTGAGTCGCGCGTGGCGTGGCGACGACACGCCTGTGCAGAGCAAGCGGGCGAGTACGGGCAACAGGTATGCTGGGCGGATGCTCTATCTCGCCTCCCGTTCGCCCCGTCGACAAGAACTGCTGCAACGTCTGGACGTGCCGTTCCAGACCCTGGAACTGGACGTGCCCGAGCTGCGCACGCCGGGCGAATCGCCCGAGCACTATGTGCAGCGCGTGGCGCTGGACAAGGCGCGTGCCGGTCTGGCGCAGGTGCAGGCCGGCGACCCCGATGCGATCGTGCTGGGCTCCGATACCGAGGTGGTGCTTGGCGAGCGGGTGTTCGGCAAGCCGGCCGATGTAGACGATGCGATCGCCATGCTGCGCGTGTTGTCCGGACGCACCCACCAGGTACTCACGGCGGTGGTTCTAGTCTGCGCACAGCGCGCCCCGGCGCAGGCGCTGGCGGTGTCGGAGGTGACGTTCGACACGCTCGACGACGTGCAGATCGCGGCCTACGCGGCCTGTGGCGAGCCGATGGGCAAGGCCGGCGCGTATGCGATCCAGGGGCGCGCGGAGCGTTTCATCACCCATCTGTCCGGTAGCTATTCCGGCGTGATGGGGTTGCCCTTGTTTCACACCTCGCAGTTGCTCACAGCCTTCGGAGCGCATTGATGTCGGAAGAGATTTTGGTCAACGTCACCCCGCGCGAGACCCGTGTGGCGGTGATCGAGAACGGCATGCTGCAGGAACTGCATATCGAGCGCGGCTGGCGCCGAGGTGTGGTGGGCAATATCTACAAGGGCAAGGTGCAGCGGGTGATGCCGGGCATGCAGGCGGCATTTGTCGAGGTCGGGCTGGAGCGCGCCGCATTCCTGCACGCCAACGACGTGGTGCGCCCGGTGCCGGCACCGGCCAGTGTGGTCGACACCGAAGAAACCCCGCTGCCGCCGCCACCGGCCACCTCGGTTCCCATCGTCGAGCTGTTGCGCGATGGCCAGGACATCGTGGTGCAGGTGGTCAAGGACCCGATCGGCACCAAGGGCGCGCGGCTCACGACCCAGATCAGCATCCCGTCGCGCTACCTGGTGCTGCTGCCGCAGTCCAAGATCGTCGGGGTGTCGGCACGGATCGAGGACGAGGCCGAGCGGCTGCGCCTGAAGACCATCGTCAGCGAGGTCTCTGCCCAGCACGGGGGCTTCGGCTACATCATCCGCACCAACGCCGAAGGTCAGCCGGCCGAGGCGCTGGCCGAAGACATCGCCTACCTGTCGCGGGTCTGGAACGTGGTCGAGCGGCGCGGCCGCGAAGCGCCGCCGTGCAGCATCATCTATGAAGACCTGAGCCTGCCGCTGCGCGCAGTGCGCGACCTGATCCGCAAGGACGTGGAAAAGGTCAAGGTCGACTCCAACGAAACCTTCGTGCAGTTGCAGGCCTTCGTGGCCAAGTACATGCCGGTGCTGGCCGAGCGGCTGGAGCTGTACACCGGCGACCGGCCGATCTTCGACCTGTACGGCGTGGAAGACGAGATCGGCCGCGCGTTGAACAAGCAGGTGCCGCTCAAGTCCGGTGGCTACCTGGTGATCGACCAGACTGAAGCGATGACCACCATCGACGTCAACACCGGTTCGTTCGTGGGGCAGCGCAATCTGGAAGAAACCGTGTTCCGCACAAACCTGGAAGCGGCGCAGGCGGTGGCGCGGCAGCTGCGGCTGCGCAACCTGGGCGGCATCATCATCATCGACTTCATCGACATGGACGATCCCGAGCACCGCCGCCAGGTGCTGCGCACGCTGGAAAAGGCGCTGGCACGCGACCACGCCAAGACCACCGTGTACGAGTTCTCGCCGCTGGGCCTGGTGGAGATGACCCGCAAGCGCACCGTCGAAAGCCTGGAGCGGCAGTTGTCGGAAACCTGCGGGCACTGCGGCGGGCGCGGCACCATCAAGACCGCCGAAACGGTGACCTACGAGATCTTCCGCGAGATCACCCGCGCGGTGCGTCAGTTCGATGCCGCGCGGCTGCTGGTGATCGCCTCGTCCAAGGTGGTGGCGCGCATCACCGACGAGGAGTCGGCGGCGGTGGCCGAGCTCGAAGAATTCCTCGGCAAGAGCATCCGCTTCCAGTCCGACGACCAGTATTTGCAGGAACAGTTCGATGTGGTGCTGCTGTGAGGCCGGGAATCGGGAGTCGGGAATCGGGAATGGTGGTGGAGCTGAGGGCGTTCTGCGGGGTGCTGGTGAGGTCTTTAGAATGGCGGCGCGCGTGGACGAATGATCGTGCGTGTGGCGCGGTTTGTGCTCTTGCGATTCCCCATTCCCCATTTCCCATTCCCCGCCGTTAATGCCGACCCCGCTGCGCCGCCGTCTGCGGCTGTTCCGCCGCTATGCGATCACTGCCGCCGCGCTGGCGGTGGTGGCGGTCGCCTTGCTGGTCGGGGCGGCCAGTCAGGCGTTGCCGCTGGCGGAACAGCATCCGCAGCAGGTTGCCGATTGGTTGAGCCAGCGCGCCGGGCAGGCGATCGCCTTCGATCGGCTGGACACCGAGTGGACACGGCGCGGGCCGCTGCTGCGGCTGGATGGCCTGCGGATCGGCCCGCATGGCGAGGTGCAGGTGGGGCAGGCGGAAATCCTGCTGGCGATGTATGCCGGGCTGTTGCCCGGTCATTCGCTGACCGAAGTGCGTCTGCGCGGGCTGGCGCTGACCCTGCAACGCGGCGACGACGGCGTGTGGTCGGTGCAGGGATTGCCGAGCGGCAAGCGTTCCGATCCGTTGGACGCGCTGCGTCGGCTCGGCGAGATCCAGCTGGCCGAGGCGCGCCTGAAGGTAGACGCGCCATCGATCGGCCTGGACACCACGCTGCCGCGGATCGATCTGCGCCTGCGCGTGAGCGGTTCGACGCTTAAGGTCGGCAGCCGTAGCTGGATCGATCTCAAGCGCGCGCCGCTGACCGCGGTGCTGGAGTTCGACCGCAACAGCGGCGACGGCAGCGCCTATGCGCAGGCCGATCCGGCCGACCTGGCGGCCTGGGCCTCGTTGCTGCAGGTTGGCGGCATGCGCCTGGACGGCGGCGGCGGGCGGCTACAGGCCTGGGCACAGCTGCGCGCGCGCCGGGTGAGCGCTGTGACCGTGGATGCCGATCTCACCCAGCTGCAGTTGTCGGGCACCGCATTGCCGGATGAAACCGTACGCCGCACGCTGCGCTGGGAGCGGCTGCAGGCGCGCGCGCGCTGGCACACCATCGACGGCGGCTGGCGGCTGGATGCGCCGTTGCTGCGGTTGGGTGATGCGGCAAACCTGCAGCGGCTGGATGGGCTAAGCATCGCCGGCGGGCGTCGCTATGCGGTGGCTGCAAAACAGGGCGATGTCTCCGGCCTGATTGCCGCTGCCGCATTGAGCGATCAACTCTCGCCTGCATTGCGCCGCTGGTTGACCCTGTCCAGACCGCAGCTGCGCGTGGCCGATCTGCAGATTGCCGGCGAGCAGGGCGGCGCCGTGCGTGCGCAGGGGCAGATCCAAGAACTCGGGTTCCTGCCGGTGGGCAATGCGCCGGGGATCAGCGGGTTACGCGGACGCATCGACGGCGACGCACAGGGCGGCGAACTGGAAACCGCAGCGGACGCCACGGTGCGCTTCGACTGGCCCACCGGCTTTGGCGTGGTGCATCAGATCCAGCTGGCCGGCAAGATCGTCGGCTGGCGCGAAGGTGCCGGCTGGCAGGTCGCCACCCCGGCCCTGCGCGTGCAGGCCAGCGACTACGGCGCCAACGTGCGCGGCGGGCTGTGGTTCCAGAACGACGGCAGCCGCCCGCGCATGCAACTGGCCGCGCAGCTGGACGATGTGGCGCTGCCGGTGGCGCGCAAGTTCTGGATCCGCTCCAAGATGAGCAAGGCCGCCATCGACTGGCTGGACATGGCCGTGGCTGGCGGCGTGGTCACCGGTGGTACCGGCCTGGTCAGTGGCGATCTGGACGACTGGCCGTTCGACAACAACGATGGGCGCTTCGAGGCGTTCGGGCATATCCGCGATGGCGTGATCCGCTTTCAGCCGGATTGGCCGGCGATGGAGCAGGTGCAGGCCGATCTGAGCTTCATCGGCAACGGCTTCTCGCTGCAGGGCCAGGGCGATCTGGCCGGCACCCCGATCGCGCAACTGGAGGCCGGTATTCCCAGCTTCAAGACTTCCGAGCTCTACGTGCGCGCCTCCACCCAGGCCGACGCGGCACAGCTGCTGGGCATGCTGCGACAGAGTCCGCTGGAGCGCCGTTATGGCGACACCTTGCGCAACCTCACCGTGTCAGGCCCGGCGGCGGTGAGCTTCGACCTGCTGCGCCCGTTGCGGACCAAGGGCGTGGGCGGGCATCTGCAGGGCACGGTTGCGCTGCAGGGCGCAAAGCTGGCCGATGCGCGCTGGAACCTGGCCTTCGACCAGGTCAGCGGGCAGGCCGAGTACCGCGACAGCGGCTTTGCGGCCGAGCAGTTGAGCGTGCAGCATCAGGGGCGCACCGGCGAGCTGGCGCTGCGTGCCGGTGGCTTCGTGCAGGACCCGGCGCAAGCCTTCGAAGCACGCCTGAATGCCACCCTGGACGCCAAGGAGTTGTTCGACCGGGCGCCGCAGATGGAATGGTTACGCCCCTATGTGCATGGCAGCGCGCCATGGCAGGTGGGGGTGGACGTGCCGCTGCCCACGCCGGGCCAGCCAGATGCGCAGGCGCTGCTGACGCTGCGATCGGACCTGGTCGGCACCACGCTGGATCTGCCGGCGCCCCTGGACAAGCCGGCGACCCGTCCGCTGGACACCCAGGTCAAGGTGGCCTTGCCGGTGGGCGATGGCGACATCGATGTGGCCTTTGGCAAGCTGGTGGCGTTGAAGGCCAGTAGCCGTGGCAACCAGACCGGCGTACGCGTGGTCATGGGCACCGACACGGTGACCGAGCGCCCGCCCGCCAATGGACTGGTGGTCACCGGCCGCACCGCCTCACTGGATGCGATCGACTGGATCAGCCTGGCGCGAGGCACCAGCGATGCGGACATGCCGCCGCTGCCGGGCCAGCCGGCACCGCCGAAGAAAGACGCAGTACCGTTGCAGCAGGTGGACGTGCAGGCCGACAAGCTGCTGATGATCGGTGGCGTGTTCCCGCAGACGCGGCTCCGGCTACGCCCGACCCGCGATGCGGTGGCAGTGACCCTGGACGGCCCCTCGCTGGCCGGGCAGCTCACCGTGCCCAATGCCGAGGGCGGCACGGTGCAAGGCAAGCTCAGCACGGTGCGCTGGCAGCCGGTGGCCGATGCGCCGACACCCGCCGCGCCCGAGCCCGGCGACCCGCTGGCCGGTGCCTTGCCGGAACCGGCACGCCGCGCGGTGGCCGAGTTCGACCCGGTCTCGATCCCGCCGCTGGCGCTGGACATCGACGACCTGCGGGTCGGCAAGATGACCCTGGGCGCAGCGATCCTGCGCAGCAGCCGGTTGACCGATGGCATGCAGGTGGATCAGTTGCAGCTGCGCTCGGACGACCAGAGCATCGGCCTGACCGGCGCGTGGCGCGGCAAGGGCGAGGCCGCCAGCACGCGGCTGTCGGCGCGTGTGGACAGCCGCAACCTGGGCAACCTGCTGCAGAACCTCACCCTGGGCGGACAGCTGCGCGGTGGCGAAGGCCAGCTCGAACTCAACGCCGGCTGGCAGGGCTCGCCGACCGGCTTTGCGCTCGGCTCGCTGGACGGCAACCTCAAGGTGGACATCCGCAATGGCCAGTTGCTGGAAGTGGAGCCGGGTGCCGGGCGTGTGCTTGGCCTGCTCAGCGTGGCGCAGCTGCCGCGCCGGCTGATGTTCGACTTCCGCGATTTCTTCTCCAAGGGGCTGGCCTTCAACACGCTGGATGGCGAGGTGCGCTTTGGCGAGGGCTTCGCGCGTACCGATGCCATCCGCATTGCCGGTCCGGCCGCCGATATCGCCATCCGCGGGCAGACCGATCTGCGCGCGCAGACCTTCGACCAGACCGTGGACGTCAACCCCAAGGCCGGCAACCTGCTGACCGTGGTCGGTGCGGTGGCCGGCGGCCCGGTGGGCGCGGCGGTGGGCGCCGCCGCCAATGCGGTGCTCGGCAAGCCGCTGGGTGCAATCGGCGCCAAGACCTATCACGTCACCGGGCCGTGGAAAGACCCGCAGGTGGATGTGGTCGAACGCGAGCGCGAACGCGCGCCGAGCAAGCCGGCGCCCACGGCTACGCCTGCTCCACCAGCGCGCTGACGCCACTTGGCGCGGTGGTGCACTGGGCGTTGACGTCTGACAGGAGTGTTGCTCAGCGATGAGCGGCCTGGCTGCCGAGCCGCCGGCCTGGTTGCCATCAACGGCCGGCCAGTCCGCCAAAGGGCAGGCCGGCGCCCGCTGCTAAGCCTGCTGCACCAACGTGCTGACGTCGCTTGGCACTGTGGTGTACCGCGCGGCGATGGTCGGACAGGCGTGTTCCTCAATAATGCGGAGCCCGGTTGCCGAGCCGCCGGCCTGGTTGCCATCAACGGCCGGCCAGTCCGCCACAGGCCGCTTCGCACGCAGCTCGATGCGCTGCTTGTGTTCAGCCGCCTGCTGCGTCCTCGTCGCTGCCGGCGCGCGTGAACACCGGCAGGCGCAGGCGGGCACGGTGGCCCGGGTGCGGCGGCTGGTCTGCTCCGGTGACCCCGCGGAAATAGCCGCGCTGCCACTTCTCGCGCGCCGCCACCGATTGCGCAGCCGGCAGTTCCTCCAGAAAGCGCGTGCGGCTGTGCGTCCAGTCGGCATGCTGCTGCGCCAGCTGCGGCGCTTCGGATAGCGGCTTCCACTGCGGTTGCACCTGCTCGATCAACTGCCGCTGCAGCGGGAACAGATGGCAGAACGGCTCGCCGGCCGCGAAGCGCACCCGCCCGGGTCGGGTAAACCGCCAGTTCATGGTGAAGGTGGACGGGCTCCAGTCGGTTTCCACCAGGCCGCTCAATGCGCCGATGCCATCCTTGGGCCGGTTCAACGGACCGGTGACGAACAGATCGACCCCGCTGTCGGTGCGGAACAGGCACGGCACATGAAAGGTCAGCACGCCGTAGCCGAAGTGGCTGATCGCCGGCGCCGCAGTGCCGGTATCGGCGCTGATGGCAATGGCGTCCAGGCTATCGCTGCCATCCCACTGCGCCTCGAAGCCGGACTGGCACAGCAGCTCCCAGCCATGCGCATTGGCGATCGCCAACGGCAGGCAGCGGTAGGCATAGCGCTGGTCGGTAGCATCCATCCATCCAGTCGCGCGCGTGCGGGGCAGGGCGGATGTCCAGCGTGTGGCCATCCAGGACGTGGGCGATGAGCTTCATGCGCAGGCGCGGCAAAGGAAACGATGCCGCCATGATAGCGGCGCGCCCGATTCAGCCGGACGACTTGTCTCCCCGGCGCGCGGGCCCCATCCTGATCGCATGACCGATAACGCTCTCACTCTGGCCGAAACCCGGCTGCTGCTTCCTTCCGGCCTGGACGCCGGCCATCTGGACCGCACCTTCGGCGCCCTGCTGGGCCCCGGTATCGACTTCGGCGATCTGTATTTCCAGCATTCGCGGCGCGAGAGCTGGAGCGTGGAAGACGGCATCGTCAAGGACGGCGCGCATTCCATCGAACAAGGCGTGGGCGTGCGCGCGATCTCCGGCGAAAAAACCGGCTTTGCGTACTCCGACGATATCCAGCGTGAAACCCTGCTGGAAGCGGCGCAATCGGCACGCGCCATTTCGCGCGATGGCGGCGCGCACCCCAGCCGCGCGCTGGTGCGTGGCAATGGCCGCGCGCTGTACCCGGCCACCGACCCGGTCGACGACATGGACAGCGCCACCAAGGTGGACCTGCTGCGCCGCATCGACCAGTTCCTGCGCGCCGCCGACCCGCGCGTCAAGCAGGTCATGGTGAGCCTGTCCGGCGGCGTGGACACGGTGCTGATCGCGCGCAGCGATGGCGTGCTGGCGGCCGACGTGCGCCCGCTGGTGCGTCTGAACGTGCAGGTCATCGTCGAGCACGGCGGCCGCCGCGAGTCCGGTTACTCAGGCGGTGGTGGCCGCTATGGCTATGCAGAATTGTTCGCCGATGGCCGCCCCGAAGGTTTTGCGCGCGAGGCGTTGCGCCAGGCGCTGGTCAATCTGGATGCCATCCCCGCACCGGCCGGCGTGATGCCGGTCGTGCTCGGCCCGGGCTGGCCCGGCGTATTGCTGCACGAGGCGGTCGGCCATGGGCTGGAAGGCGATTTCAATCGCAAGGGCACCAGCGTCTACGCCGGGCGCATCGGCGAACGTGTGGCCTCGCCGGGCGTGACCATCGTTGACGACGGCACCCTGGACGGGCGTCGCGGCTCGCTCAATATCGACGACGAAGGCACGCCCAGCCAGTGCACCACCCTGATCGAGGACGGCGTGCTGGTGGGCTATATGCAGGACAGCCACAACGCCCGCCTGATGGGCGTGGCGCCCACCGGCAACGGCCGCCGCGAATCGTTCGCGCACCTGACCATGCCGCGCATGACCAATACCTACATGCGCGCCGGCCAGCACGATCCGGAAGAAATGATCCGCTCGGTCAAGAAGGGCATCTACGCAGTGAACTTCGGCGGCGGCCAGGTCGACATCACCAGCGGCAAGTACGTGTTCTCGGCCACCGAGGCCTACCTGATCGAAGACGGCAAGGTCACCGCGCCGGTGAAGGGCGCCACGCTGATCGGCAACGGCCCGGAAACCATGCAGAAGGTACGCATGATCGGCAACGACCTGGCGCTGGACGAAGGCGTGGGCGTCTGCGGCAAGGATGGCCAGAGCGTGCCGGTCGGCGTGGGCCAGCCATCGTTGCTGATCGACGGCATTACGGTTGGCGGAACGCAGGCCTGAGATGCGGGGAATCGGGAATCGGGAATCGGGAATCGCAACGGCAAGAGCGCCTTTCCGGGTGTTTGGCGTTTGCGGGGCTCCGGTTCGGAGGTGGCGATCCGGTAACCGAGGTTGGACCGTTGCGACGGCGGGTGCGCGACGTCGCCTGTCGGGTGTTTGCGGGTCTTCGGTCCGGATGCAGGCCGTTGAGAGCCGTGCGTCGGGCGGGGCGGAGGCGCGTGCTGCGCGGCTCCGCCTTTGCGCCGGTCAATGCCTAGGTGTCGTCTTCCGGATCCAGATCGTCTTCAAGGTCCGGCTCCTCGCTCTCGATTCCCTGCTCCTGCGACAGCTCGCGCAGCACCTGGAACAGTTCGCGGTAGGCGCGCGGGGGTTTGGTCTTGGCGCGTTCGTGGATCGCGTTGCGTACCAGCTGGCGCAGTTGCTGGCGATCGGCGGCCGGGTAGGCTTCCAGCAGCTCGGCCAGCGCGACGTCGCCTTCGGCGAGCAGACGCTCGCGCCAGCGCTCGACCCGGTGGATCGCCGCCACTTCGCGGCGCGCGGTGTCGCTGTTGGCATCCAGCGCATCGCGGATGGCGGCCAGCGTCTCATCGTCCTCGCGGCGCATGTGCTTGGCCAGAAACGCAAGCTGCCGCTTGTGCGCGATATGCGAGGTGATGCGCTTGCTCTCTTCGATATGCGGTATCAGCGACTCGGGCACCGGCAACTTGGCCAGCTGCGCCGGGGTGAGCGCCACCAGCTTTTCGCCCAGGTCGAAAATTTCCAGCGCCTCGCGCCGCTGCTGGCTGCGGCTGGCGCCACGAAATTCACCGGTCTCTTCATCGCGTCCGCGCATTGCCACTACATCCCGAAACTTGGTTAGTTAAATTTCCGGCCATGAACGGCCGGACTCCGGCGGAAGACTCCGCACCAAATTCAGACGCTGCGGCCAGGGATGGCCGAGCTTTCTGCGGAAGGATCCGCATCCAAATTCAGACAGCCAGGCCATGATGGCAGGGCTTTCGCGGACGGATCCGCATCCAAAGGATAAAGCATTGAACGCACTCTCCTCCGAAACACGTGTCACTGACGACAGCCTGCAGCGCCTGGATGCGCTGACCGACATTTCCCAGCGCCTGCTCGAGCGTGCCCGCGCAGCCGGTGCCACCCAGGCCGAAGTGAGCTGCAGCGAGGAGCGCGGCCTGGATGTGAACGTGCGGCTGGGCGAAGTGGAAACCGTCGAATCCACCCGCGATCGCGGTATCGCGGTGACGGTCTACTTCGGCAAGCGCAAGGGCAGCGCCAGCACCGCCGATCTGCAGGAGTCGAGCCTGGAAGCCACGGTGGCGCAGGCCTGCGCGATCGCGCGCTATACCGAAGACGACGCGGCCGCCGGCTTGGCCGACCCGGAGCTGATGGCGCACACGTTTCCCGAGCTCGACAGCTGGCACCCGTGGGCGCTGGATGCCGACACCGCAGTGGACCTGGCCCTGGCCTGCGAAACCGCCGGACGCGATGCCGATGCGCGCATCAGCAACTCCGACGGCGCCTCGGCCAGCACCGGGCTCAGCCTGTCGGTGTATGCCAATTCGCATGGTTTCGTGGGCCGCGAGCGCGGCACCCATCATTCGATCAGCTGTGCGCTGATCGCCGGGCAGGGCGACGGCATGCAGCGCGATGGCTGGTACAGCAGCGCACTGGCACGCGAAGACCTGGAGGCGCCGGATGCCATCGGCCGGCATGCCGCCGAGCGTACCGTAGCGCGCTTGCAGCCGCGTTCGCTGCCTACCGGCCAGTTGCCGGTGTTGTTCGCCCCGGAAGTGGCGCGCTCGCTGGTTGGCCATCTGCTCGGTGCGGTTTCCGGTGGCGCGTTGTATCGCCGCGCCAGTTTCCTGCTCGACAGCGTTGGAACCCGGCTGTTCCCCGAGTGGTTCAACATCGAAGAGCTGCCGCATCTGCGCCGCGGGTTGCGCTCGGCCGCGTTCGATGGCGAGGGCGTGGCGACGCGGCGCTCGGCCCTGATCACCGACGGCGTGCTGCAGCGCTACGTGCTGGGCAGCTACTCGGCGCGCAAGCTGGGGCTGCAGACCACCGCCAACGCCGGCGGCGTGCACAACCTGCAGGTCAGCGCCAACGCCGGCGACCTGGCATCGATGATTGCCGGCATGTCTAGCGGCCTGCTGGTCACCGAGCTGATGGGCAATGGCGTCAATCCGGTGACCGGCGATTATTCGCGCGGCGCCGGCGGCTTCTGGATCGAGAATGGCGCCATCGCCTATCCGGTGGATGGGCTGACCATCGCCGGCAACCTGCGCGACATGTTTGCCGGCATCGAAGCGGTCGGTAGCGATGTCGACCCGCGCTCGCACGTCAAGATCGGTTCGGTACTGGTGGGCAAGATGACCGTCGCCGGGAACGAATGACCAAAGCCATGCGCTAACGCCGACCCATGACGATGGCGCAGCCAATGTCGGGACCGATAGTCCTGCGTCCATAGATAAAGGGCACTTGCGGCATTTACGCATTTTTCGACGCGGATCGGCCGCTCTTCGCCGCTGGCACGGTGCACCTGCGAGGCTGTGCGCTGTGTTGGCTGGTGCCATGAGTGCTGCCGGGTGATGGCGAAGTGGGGCACGCGGCTGCGCTGCGCGTAACAGGCCTGGCAGGCCAGGCTGCTGGGCATCGGGCTAGCGGTGGTGAGCGCGCTGCAGTTGGCGCCGATGCTGGAGATCGTTGGCGTCGGGCGCTCGGTCCCGCCGATCCTGATCCTGTCCCGATGCTGCTGCCGGTATGGGCGTGCTGCTTGCAACTACTTGCGATTGCAGCAGGTGGCGACATTATCGCTACCCGCTACCCGCTACCCGCTACCCGCTACCCGCTACCCGCTGTCGACGGCCATCTTCCCCGCCTCGCCGCCATCTTGAGCGTGCGGCCGGGGAGTCCGCGTCGCCCTGAACGAGGCGGATGAAGGCGGAGACCATGTCTTCCCACACTGGTGGCTGGCTGAATCGTTGTTATAGTCCGCCGCACCACAATCATGTTTGGGGAGACAGATGAGCGAATTCGATACACACGCCGCACCGCCACCGCCGCCGATCGGCACCAGCACGCCGTCGGAAGAGCGCACCCTCGCGCTGGCCGCACATCTGCTGGGCATCGTGACCTACTTCGTCGGCGCGCTGGTGATCTGGCTGATCAGCAAGGACGCCAGCCCGTCCAAACCGTTTGCCACCGATCAGGCCAAGGAGGCGTTGAACTTCCAGATCACGGTGACCCTGGCCATGATCGTGGCGGTGATCCTGGCCATGGTGTCGTTCGGCATCCTGTTCTTCCTGCCTACCCTGGTATGGATCGGCAGCCTGGTGTTCTGCATCCTGGCCGCAATCAAGGCCAACAACGGCGAGCACTACCGCTATCCGTTCGCCTTGCGCCTGATCAAGTAATCGGCGCGGTGTAGACAGCAAAGGCCCGGCATCGCTGCCGGGCCTTTGTCGTTTCAGGCGATGACGCGATCAGTTCTGCGCCGGGGTGTTTTCGGCAAAGTACTCGTGGCTGTCGGCATTGGTGATCGCCTGAGCCGGATTGCTTTGGGCAAGGCTGCGTGCGCCGGACTGACCATAGACACGATCCTGCGTGCCCGCCACCACGGTGAAGTGGCTGGTTTCATGCACCAGGGTGCCTGCCTTGGAGTCGGTCCCGGTGGTCGACGCGCTCCAGAACGCGTTGCAGACATGGATCTCGTACGGCTGGTTCGGATAGACGTAGGCGAAGGCGTCGGCCAGATCCGCCTCGCAGCTGCAGTTGATCGTCAGCTGCCCGTTGTTCTGATCCAGCGCGTTGTCGATGTTGACGAAGTTCGAGCTGACCCGGCTATAGCGCGAGGCGTTGTACGCACCGAACCAGGTGGTGTAGCGCGCACCGGTGCTGCCGGCGTTGAGGTAGTTGCGCGCGTTCTGCGAGTAATTCCGCGCGGCAGTGACGGCACTGGCGGCCTGGTTGGTGCGGGTGGTGCTGCAGTTGAGATAATTGATGCCGTTGACCACGGCGGTCGGGCCGATCGCCAGCTGGCGCTGGACGCCACGGTTGACGCCGTCCAGCCAGACGGTGAGCGGCGTGCTGGTGGCCACGGCCGGCTCACCGTTGGCGGCCTTCATCAGACTGCCGTCGGATAGCGAGGCGTATTGCAGCACCGAGCGCACCTGGATGGTGTAGTTGCCGCTGGTGGACAGGTCGTACGCGCCGGCCAGATCGACCTCGCCCTTGACGCTCTGGCCCGGCTGCAGAATGGTGAAATCCGCGGCCTTCGGCAGGCCGCGCTTGACCAGGCGTCCGGTGTACTTCACCGGCGCGCCATCACGGCTGACCTCCAGGATGCCGTTGTCCAGCGACTTCAGCGGTAATTGATAGGTCGGCACGCGGGCGATCTTGCTGCCGTTGTTGGTGACCGTGACGGCGATCTTGCCCTGATGCCGGCCGGCCTGGTCGGCCACTGGCGACAGTTCGATGGTCAACGGAACCGGGCCGCGCAGTGATTGCGCCTGCGCCGAACCGAGTACGCCAACAACGGCGAGCGTACCTGCTGCAAACGATGCAAGAAAAACATTCTTCACCAGTGACTCTCCTTGGTCGGGGGATGCCCG
This sequence comes from Xanthomonas floridensis, assembly GCF_001642575.1. Lineage (GTDB taxonomy): Bacteria > Pseudomonadota > Gammaproteobacteria > Xanthomonadales > Xanthomonadaceae > Xanthomonas > Xanthomonas floridensis. The sequence goes on from NZ_LXNG01000009.1 coordinate 116,383, forward strand.
CGAGCGCGGGCGATCCAAACCTAGGCAGAGCGAGCGGGCGCGACAAGTCGTTCAATTAGCGATATTTCTGGATGTCGTGCATTGGTTGTACATACCAATACATCACCGATGAAGATAATTCAGCAATAAAGCGTGACGGCCATCATGAAATGCAGTCGGTCGTGTGTTGCCGGCTGACACAAACGCTGATGACCAATGTGCCGTTTTGTGACCAGGCTCGCCTGTTGCCTGAAGGGACCTACGTGTTCGACCGTGCGGTGGCGCACGGAATGCGCAAAGTGTCGTGTAACGCGAACTTGGGGGCATGCGACACACGCTGTGCATGCCCTGGCAGTCTGGCGTTGCCGTGATGTGGCACGGAGCTATGCATTGGATGCCGCCACATGGCATGAGGACCGGGCAACGGCGGACGGCGGACCCAGGTGCGCTCGAGCGTCTGGCGTACCGCGCACGGCGACACTTGCGGCCTTGGACTCCCGGCACGCGCAATCGCGGCCGGAATCAGGCGCTCAACCCGCTTTTGATGCAGCGATGGTCGTCATTGCTGGCCTGTTTGCACGCGTACCCGGGCGGTAGGCGAACGTGGGAGCGGCTGCCGGTGAGTGTGGGAAGGCGGGGAAGCGTGACCGACGAATGCGCGGCGCGGGATCCAGGCAATGGCTGCCCCGCATGGCAGGAACTGGCGTCTCTTCGTCAGTTGCGCATGCAGCGACTCTCAAGCCCTCTGCGCAGCCAACCGACCACAGACTGGCGCAGCCGTGACCCGGAACCGGCGTGTGTCGCCCGGCACTGTGCCCTTGCACCGTCAAGCGCCTGGCAGCCGCTCACGACGCTCGGTCAGTCGCGCCTAATGCGCGCGGTCCACCGCAAACCGGCCCAGGGTCGCCAGGGTTTCACCGGGCGGACCATACGGCTGCAGCACGTCGTGCATGCGTGTCGCCAGCTCGGCCAGCTTCGCCTTGGCACCGTCCATGCCGAGCAAGGCGGGGTAGGTGGATTTGGCTTGCGCGGCGTCCTTGCCGGCGGTCTTGCCCAGCTGCGCCGAGCTCGATTCCACATCCAGGATGTCGTCGCGGACCTGGAACGCCAGCCCCAGCGCCTCGGCAAAGTCGTCCAGGCGCTGCTGGTCGGCCGACGCAGCTGCACCACCGAGGGCGCCCATGCGCACTGCCGCGCGGATCAGTGCGCCGGTCTTGAGCGCATGCATGCGCTGCAGCGCGTGCAGCGATTGCACCTGACCGGTGGCGTCGATATCCAGCGCCTGGCCGCCGCACATGCCGGCGGCGCCCGCGGCGGTGGCCAGGCTCTGCAACCAGCCGACCCGCAGCTCGGCGCTCGCCGGCGCCATGGCCAGCAGTTCGAACGCACGGGCCTGCAGGGCGTCGCCGGCCAGGATCGCGGTGGCTTCGTCGAAGGCGATGTGCACGGTGGGCTGGCCGCGGCGCAAGGCATCGTCGTCCATCGCCGGCAGGTCGTCATGCACCAGCGAATAGGCGTGGATCAGTTCGACCGCCACGGCCGGGGTATCCAATCGCTCTTCTTCGGCGCCAAACAGCGCACCGGTGGCGTACACCAACAGCGGCCGCATGCGCTTGCCGCCGCCCAACACGGCGTGCCGCATCGCCGCGTGCAGACGCTGCGTTGCCAGCGTGGCGCTGGGCAGGGCGGCATCGAGGCTGCGTTCGGTGCGAGCGATCCAGTGGTCGAACACGCTGGAACTCACCTCAGCCGCCGTCCTGTGCGGGCGGTTCGAAGGCTTCGGCGAGCTCGGGGCGGGCCGGGTCGGTCAGCAGGCGCACGCGCAGTTCGGCATGTTCCAGCGCCTGTTGGCAATCGCGATACAAGCCGATGCCGCGTTCGTAGGCGCTGAGCGACTGCTCCAGGCTCAGGTCGCCGACCTCCATTTTCTGCACCAGTTGCTCGAGTTCTTCCAGCGACTGTTCAAAGCGGGCAACCGGGGATGTTTCGTTCAAGGACTTCTTGGCCATCGTGGAAGTGTGCGGGGCGCAGCCAGGGCGGTCAATTCGCCTGGCTGCTTGCCTGCCAGTGCAGGCTGGCGTGATTGGCCTGCAACCAGGCATGCAGGGGGGCCGAGACGATGCGATCGCCGGCGGCCAGCACCTGCTCCCCGTCGCACAGGATGGGCAGGCGGTCGCGCTCCCACGGCGGCAGGTCCAAGGTCTGCAGCAGGTGCTTGAGCCGATGCGAGTGACTGCGCTGCGGCAGCACGATGCGCTCGCCGCCGTGACGTGCACGCACCAGCAACGGGTGGGCGAAGTGCAGCTGTTGCGGCGCGTGCAGGGCCAGCTTTGCACCATCGGGCAGCTGCAAGGGCTGGGCGCCGTCCCAGTGCGCGGACCACGCCGCCGGCCAGGCTGCGGTGGTGCGGAGCAGATACAGGCGCTGGCGCCAGCGTCGCACCTGGGCCTGCTGCCAGGCGAAGCAGGCCTGCCGGTCGGACGCGGGGATGTCGATCTCCCGCAGCAACGCTGCCACACCCTGCGCGGGAAGCGGTGGTGCATGCGCTGCGTTCACCCAGGCGCGCAGCAGGCGTGGCTGTCGTGCGGTGGGCTGCGCCGCGAGCAACTGCAGATCCAGCGCGCCACGTCGGGTGAGCAGGGCGGGCAGCAGCGCCAGATCGTCGTGCAGCAGCAGGTCGCCGGCGTCGGCGCTCAGCTGCGCGCTGCGTGCCAGGGCCTCGCTGGCCTGCGGCCACCGGTGCTGCAGCAACGGCAGGATGTGGGTGCGCAGGAAATTGCGGTCGTAACGCGGATCGGCGTTGCTGGAATCGTCGATCCACTGCAGGCCATGCGCATGTGCGTAGGTCTGCAGCTGGTCGCGTGCGTGCGCCAGCAACGGGCGCCACAAGGTACCGGCGGCGAATGGCCGCTGCACGCGCATGGCCGCCAGCCCATCCGGGCCGGAGGCACGCAGGGCGCGCAGCAGGAACGTCTCGGCCTGATCGTCGCGATGATGCGCCAGTGCCAGCCATTCGCCGCTGGCGAGCACGTCAGCGAAGGCGGCGTGGCGCGCCTGGCGGGCAGCCGCTTCCAGCCCCAGGCCGCTGTCGCGTGCAACCTGCACATGCACGGTCTGCAGCGGGACACCCAATGCCTCGCAGGTCTGCCGGCAGTGCGCCGCCCAGGCATCGGCATCGGCATGCAGGCCATGGTGCACGTGCAACGCGCGCAGGCCGTGGTCGCGATATGCCTGCGTGGCAGCCAGGGCATGCAGCAACACCGTCGAGTCCATGCCGCCGCTGTAGGCGATCAGCACCGGGCCCGGTGGTGTGGCAGGCAGCAAGGGCAGCGTGGCAGTCATCGAGGCCTCACCGATCCACAATGATCCAATGGCGCAGTCAACGCGCTGCGGTCAGGCGATTGCATGCATCCTGCGCGCTGGCCGGCGTGCATCCGCGGTGCCAAGGCGTGCGTCGGTGGCGCGCTGGCGACTACCCGCAACCCTGCATCGCCACGCCCATCGTGCCTTCCAGTCCACCGTCGCACCCCTGCCTGCATCTCAGCGCCTGTCCGCCGCCTCGAACGTGGCCGGCTTGGGCAGTTGTACCGGGACGCCGGCGGCATCGCAGGTGCCGGCCTTGCACAGGCGCTCGCGTAGCCGCGGGGTGGCCTGCACGATCACATGGTAGATGACGTTTTCTTCCAGCGTGCCGCGGAACGCCGCGCTGCCCGGGCCGGTGGCCCAGATGCCGACATCTTCGCCGCCGTGGGTTTCAGACTTGGTCGGCACCAGCGCTTCCTGCATGTAGCCGGGCGCTTCGGTATCGACGTGGGTCAGGTCCGGGCGGCCCGCGGCCGGCTCGCTGCTGCTGGGCTCATGCGGAAATTTCTTGCTGCCGGCCGGCTGGGCGTTGCTGGCACCGGTGTAGCCCGGACCGTTGGCGTAGCTGAGCGTGGTGTAGGGCTGGCCGGCCATGTCGGTGGCCAGCTGGGTGCGGTCGCCTTCCTCGCCGCCGGTGCCACGCACCTTGCCCAGGATCGGATTGCCGCGCACCGGATAACCGACGAAGTTGAGCGTGTGCGAATGGTCGGCGGTGACGATGATCAGCGTGTCCGGTGGTGCGGTCTGCACGGCAGTGCGTACCGCATCGGACAGCGACACCGTTTCGTCCAGCGCGCGATACGCATTGCCGGCATGGTTGGCGTGGTCGATGCGGCCGCCCTCGACCATCAGTACGAAGCCATTCGGGTCGCGCGACAGCGACTGGATCGCGGTGCGGGTCATTTCGGTCAGGCTGGGCTCGCCCTGCGGGCTGCGGTTGCGGTCGTGGTCGAACTGCATGTGATCCGGCTCGAACAGGCCCAGCAGCGCGGGTGCGCCGGCGGCCGCCTGCAACTGCTGTTCGTTCCACACATAGGCGCCCTGCGGGTGCGCCTGTTTCCATTCGGCGACCAGATCGCGCCCGTCCAGGCGCAGCCCGACCTTGTCGTCGTACTCCGGGTCGCGCTCCTGCACGGTCTGGAACTGGCTGCGGCCGCCGCCGAGCACTACCTGCGGGCCACGGCCGTAGCGGGCGGTGGACAGCAACTGCTGGGCGATGTCCTGACAGCCGGCAGCGCGCGCGGCCTCGGGCAGGTCGGTGTCGTTTTCCCAGTTGCGCTCCGGCGAATGCGCGTAGGTGGCCGCGGGGGTGGCGTGGGTGATGCGGGTGGTGGTGACGATACCGGTCGCCATGCCGGCGCTGTCGGCCAGCTGCAGCCAACTCAGCAGGCCCTTGTTCAAGCTGTCGGCACAGTCGCTGCGGCTGCCGCTGCTGACGCCGATCGCGCCCATGTGCGACTTCACGCCAGTCGTAATGGAGGTCATGGTGCCGGCCGAATCGGGGGTCTGCGAATCGGTGTTGTAGGTCTTGCTGAAGGCGGTGGCGGGGAACTGTTCCCACGACAATAGGTTTTCTTCGCCCGGGCCGCCCTTGCGCTGGCCATCCAGGATGCGCGCGGCGGCCACGGTGGTCAGGCTCATGCCATCGCCCAGGAACAGGATCACGTTGCGCGCCTTGCCGGCCATGGCGCCATTGCCGGCCGCACGCGCCGCCCCGGAGCGGTACCACCACTGCGGGGTCTCGCCGGCCGGATGCGTCACCGGCGGTACGTCCACCTTGACCGCAGCAGGTGCAGAGGCGGTGGTGCCGGAGGTGGAGGCGCAGGCGGCCACGCACAGCGTGGTCAGGGCGGCGAGGGCAGGCAGGCGATAACGCATCGGGTTCGAACTCGTGGCTGAATCAGTGCCCATTATGCCGGCCGGCGTCCGTCGCACAGATGACACGCCGCTGTTCCAGTCGTGGCCTCGCGGGTCACGCGCCCCTGCGCTAAGGTGCATGCACTCTCCCCCCGGATGATTCGACGACATGAGACTGGTTGCGGCCTGGTTGCGCATTCCGTTCTGGCAGCGCGTGGTGGCCGGCTTCGTCCTGGGCGCGCTGGCTGGCTGGGCCATGGGGCCGGCGGCCGAGGTGTGGTTCGGTCCACTGGGCGATCTGTACGTCACCCTGATCAAGATGATCGCCGTGCCGCTGGTGTTCTTCGCGGTGATCAATGCGATCTCCTCGCTGCACGGGCAGAAGTCGGTGGCTGCACTGGGCGGGCGCACCTTCCTGTGGTTCGTGATCACCGCGGCCTTGGCCGTCGGCGTGGGGCTGGCGGTGGGCACGCTGCTGCAGCCGGGCGCCGGCCACTTCAATCTGAGCGTGGACTCCAGCTGGAAGCCGCGCGATGTGCCCAGCCCGATCAAGGTGCTGCTGGACGTGGTGCCGTCCAATCCGTTCTATGCACTGACCGGCATCGGCACCAAGACCAACGCGGCCGGTGAAACCGTGCTGGCGGCCGGGCGCGGCTCGATCCTGCCGGTGATCTTCTTTGCCGCCTTGCTCGGCTTTGCGATGGTCAAGCTCGGCGAGCGCGTGGCCGATGCACGCAAGCTCACCGCGCAGATGAGCGACATCATGATCCAGGTCACGCGCTTCGTGCTGGAGATGACCCCGCTCGGCACCTTCGGCCTGATCGCCGGCCTGGTCGGCAGCTACGGCTTCCAGAAGCTGCTGCCATTCGGCAGTTTCGTGCTGGCGCTATACCTGGCCTGCGCCATCCACATCGTGGTGGTCTACAGCAGCCTGTTGCTGGTGCATGGGCTGAACCCGTGGAAGTTTTTCCGCGGCGCCGCGCCGGGCATGCAGGTGGCGTTCGTCAGTTCGTCGAGCTTTGCCGCGATGCCGGTGGCGATGCGTTCGATCACGCATAACCTGGGCGTGAGCAAGGACTACGCGGCCTTTGCGGTGCCGCTGGGCGCCAGCATCAAGATGGATGGCTGCGGTGCGATCTTCCCGGCGTTGTGCGCGGTGTTCATCGCGCAATACACCGGCGTGCCGTTGACTGCCAACCAGTATTTCGTGGTGCTGATCGCCTCGGTGCTGGGCAGCTTCGGCACCGCCGGCGTGCCGGGCACGGCGGTGATCATGGCCACGGTGGTGCTGAGCGCGGCCAATCTGCCGCTGGAAGTGATCGGGTATCTGTATGCCATCGATCGCGTGCTCGACATGATGCGTACCATGACCAATGTGACCGGGCAGATGCTGGTGCCGGTGCTGGTGGCCAAGGAAACCGGCCTGCTGGACAAGACCGTGTACGACGCCGCGTCCACCAATGTCGGGCTGGAAGATCCGCCGGCAGACAGCGCCAAGCCGCTTCGCTGAGCGCGGCCGATGACGGTTGGACTTCCTGTGTTGCGCGAGCGCCTGGCGCAATTGACCGAGCTGGAGACCGTCGACGGCGTGTTCGTGCAGCGCAGTCTGGCCGCGGATCCGTTCGAGGATCGCTACCTGCAGGTACGGCGGCAGGAAGGCCGGGTATATACCGATGCCCAGGTCCGCAGCCTGCCGCATCCTGGCGGCACGTTGGGCGCCAGCCTCGAATGGCAGGTGCGCGCGCTGTCCAGCGCGTTGCTGGTGCACCACCTGCGCACGCGGGCGGGCGAGGGCGCCATTCTGGAACTGGGCTGCGGCAACGGCTGGCTGTCGCAGCTGCTGGCACAGGCGCTGCAACGCGATGTCTGCGGCATCGACGTCAACCGCACCGAACTTGCCCAGGCCGCACGCGTGTTCTGCCACGAGCAACGCATCAGTTTCGTCGCCGCCGATATCCAGACCGTGGCGCTGCCACGCGATGTGTTCGATGTCATCGTGGTGCCGGCCTGCATCCAGTATTTTCAGGATCCGGCCGCCTTGGTACGCCATCTGCTGGCCCAGCTACGCGATGACGGCGAACTGCATATTCTCGACAGTCCCTTGTATGCGGACCGGCAACGCGCCGCCGAAAGCGCCGCGCGCAGCCTGCGTTATTTCACCGGGCTGGGCGTGCCGGCGTTGGCCGAGCAGTATCACCAGCACACCTATGCCATCTTCGACCCGTTCCAGGTGCACTGGTTATTCGATCCGCGCCGGCCCGCCGCGCGACTTGGGCGACTGCTCAGACGGCGACAGCCGCACTTTCCCTGGCTGTGTCTTCGCAAGCAGGACAATCAGGAACGGTTAGCTCGCTGATCGCGGCGGTCGCACCCTGACCGGGCCTCGCTCGGTCGTGTATGGCCCGGCACCGCAGAGATCCTGGCGCCCACGGGCAACTGTGGAAGCGCATTAGCGCTGCGAATGCCTGCATGGAAGATGCTGCGCGAGTCGCAGTCCGCGGTGTCCGCCGTGAGCCGTTCTTCGACTACTGCGATTGCATTCCGCGTGACGCGTGGGCCGGACAGCGTGCGCATGGCACACTTCCCGCTCATCCCCAGCGAGAGCGTGCAGTGATTGGCCAACAGCGTGATCTGACATTTCGTTTCCTGGCCGAGCCCAGCGACGTCAACTTCGGCGGCAAGGTGCATGGCGGGGTGGTGATGAAATGGATCGACCAGGTCGGTTTTGCCGCGGCCAGTGGCTGGAGCGGACATTACTGCGTGACCGTTGCGGTGGGCGGCATTCGCTTCGTGGCACCGGTGCGCATCGGCGATCTGGTCGCGGTGTCGGCCAAGCTGGTCTACACCGGCCGCAGCAGCATGCATTTCGCCATCGATGTGCGTGCGCGCAGTCCGATGGGCGGCGACTCGCGCCTGTGTACCCACTGCATCATCGTGTTCGTGGCGATGGATCCGGACGGCGTCACGCCGGTGGAAGTGCCTTCCTGGCGTCCGGATACACCCGAAGACCAGCGCCTAGCCGAGTACGCGCTCAAGGTGATGGAGCTGAGCAAGGGCATCGAGGACACCATGGCCCATTACAAGGCCGACACCTCGCGGTGATCGACAGACTGCGCGGCCAGGAATTCTCCGGCCGGCAGCAGGCCAGTGGTGGATACATCCCGTGGTGCCCGGCTCGCTTTGCCGTGCTGGCAGCTGGGGCGCCAGTCATGTCGGAAGGGCCGCCACATGTCAGTCACATGACCGGTGGCCCGCCTGCATTGCGCAACACATAAAAAAAGACCGCGGGAATGCCGCGGCCTTCTGTCATCGACGCAGAGTACCCGGGGCGTTACAGCACCCGGCGCGCCTGGATGAACTTCTCGCTCCAGTAGCCACTGGCGAGCGAATCCACGCGCACGTCCTTGCCGCGGCTGGGCGCATGCAGGAACTTGCCGTCGCCGACTACCAGGCCGACATGATCGATGCGGCCGCGCTTGCCGAAGAACACCAGATCACCAGCCTTCAGTGCATTGGGATCCTTGATCAGCTCGGCCGATTCGTCGCGGGCGATGTCGCGCGAGACGCGCGGCAGGTCGATGCCGAGCGCGGTCTTGAACACGTAACCCACCAGGCCGCTGCAGTCGAAGCCTTCGGTGGATTCGCCGCCCCAGACGTACGGGGTGCCCAGCAGTGCCATGGCGCGCTGCAGGATCACCTGCACGCGGCTGTCGGCCACGGCGTTCTGCGCAGCGTTGGCCGCGCTCTGCGACACGTCGTAATTGGCAAGCAGGCGGCTGAGGTCGCCGGCGAACATCGCCGAGCGGTCCATCAGCGGAATGGCGTCGTTGGCAGCCAGGTGCGGAAGCAGGGCAGCCAGGGTCGCGGTGGCAGCGGCGTCGGCGCGGCTGCGGGTAGCGGCTTTCTCGGCGGCGACGACGCTGTCTGGCGTGGTCGTCTGCGGAGCGGATGAGGCGCCAGTGGCGGTTTGCGCCAGAGCGGGCAGTGCGGCAATCCAGAGAGCGGTAGCGCAAAGCAGGCGGAGCGGTTTCCGGAGCGGAAGCGGGGCGGCGCCAGGGTTGATCTGTTCGTCGTTCGTCACGCGGGAATCACAATTCTGCTGTCGATGCGGGATGATGCCCTGGTGAACGAATCGTTACGTTCAAAAAAAGTTAACTTTCCGTTTTATGACTTGTGATGAGCGTCACATTTCAGTGTAAAACCCGCTTCGAACCTGAATAATGGTCACGCCAGTAAGCTCCGTCGAGAAAATCCAAGCGGACCGTACCGCCGGTGGTCGGGGCATGCACGAAGCGGCCTTCTCCCACATAAATACCGACGTGGGTCACGCTGCCGCCCGCGCCGAAAAACACCAGGTCGCCTGTCGCCAGCTTCTCGGGTGAAATCCGTGGGCCCTGGATGGCTGCCAGTTCGCGTGAAGTACGTGGCAGCGACAGCGACAGGACGTCTTTATAGACATACGTGACCAATCCGCTGCAGTCGAAACCGGTGTCCGGCGTGTTGCCGCCGTACCGGTAAGGCGTGCCAACCAGGCCAAGGGCACGCATCAGGATATTGTTGGCGGCGGCCGGGTCGGCTGGCGGCACCTGCGGCCATACGCGCGCCGCAGGTGGCGGCGCGGATGGGCGGCGCACCGGGGGCTTGGTCGAACAGCCGCCCAGCAGGAGCAGGCCCAGCAGCAAACAGGCCGTCGCGCGGTGCGCGCGGACGGCGAAAACTGGCGTGATATGCATGGAGCCGGGATAATGGGCGGTTCGGAAGGTCGCCATGATGGCGGCGCACCCGGCGGCCGACAAGCCGTCCTCCACCCTCTGCCACCGGGCAGCCTCATTCAGAGCTACGCATGAAGATCGAAAAAGACAGCGTCGTCCGCTTCCACTACACCGTTTCGGAGATCGGCCAGGAGCCGATCGAGAGCTCCAAGGAACGCGATCCGTTGGCGATCCTGATCGGCCACGGCAACATCATTCCCGGCCTGGAAGCGGCCATGATGGACAAGGAAGCCGGCGAAAGCTTCGGCGTCGACGTCAAGGCCACCGAGGCCTATGGCGAATACCGCGAAGGCCTGAGCCAGCGCGTGCCCAAGAAGCACTTCGGTGCCACCAAGCTGGTGCCGGGCACGCAAGTGGTGCTGCAGACCAACTTCGGCCCGCGCGCGGTCACCGTGCAGAAGGTCGGCATGAGCGTGGTCGACGTCGACCTCAATCACCCGATGGCCGGCAAGGATCTGCACTTCGACGTGGAGATCATCGAAGTGCGCGAGGCCTCGCAGGAAGAGCGCGACCATGGGCATGTCCACGGCGACGGCGGGCACCACCACTAACAGTGGCGACCAAGACGGCTGCGCCGCCGCCAGGCGGGCGCGGCCGTTGCACGGAATCGGCACGTGCCGTGTCCACGCCGGTTCCTGTGCGCCGCCTACACCCACCTGCCGACCGCTCGCTACGTTTTTGTCAGCAACCTCAAACACCGCGAACAGTCCGCTTGCGCAGCCACTCGTGGGACGGCAGCTGATCTGGTGTTGCCTGCACCACGGCTGCATGCAGGGGGGGCGGTGTGGCGTGTGCTTGCCATCCGCTGCGTCATGTCTGGTTGACCGTCGCCGGTCACAGCCGTGGTTCCGACGGCCCGCCAACTGGCGGGCCGTTTGCGTTGTGCGCGGCGCCACCTTGTGTCCGAATGTCTGAGCTGCGATGACGTCACGCGACCTGCTGTCACCCATTGCCTTGCACGAGCGCATCGCCGTGCTGGATGTACTGCGCGGCTTTGCGCTGCTTGGCATCCTGCTGATGAATATCGAAGCCTTCGTCGGTCCGCTCGATCTTGCCATCAGTGGCGTGGAGCCGCACTGGCAGTGCGCCGACCGCATGGCCGATGCGCTGGTCTACATCTTCGTGCAGGGCAAGTTCTACACCTTGTTCTCGCTGTTGTTCGGCATGGGCTTTGCGGTGATGGCGCAACGTGCCGAACAGGCCGGGCGTGGCTTCTACGCGATGTATCTGCGCCGCACCGTAGGTTTGCTGGTGATTGGCCTTGTCCATGCGCTGCTGCTGTGGTCCGGCGACATCCTGGTGACCTACGCGTTGCTGGCGATTGTGCTGCTGGGCACGCGTGGCGCGCCGGCGATGGCATTGCCCTGGCTGGCCGGGCTGGTCTACGCCTGCGCGCCTGCGCTGGTGTTGGCGTCCGGTCTCGTCGGTGCGATGGTGCAGGCCGACCCGGCATCGGCGGTGGAGTGGAAGGCCGCCATGGCGGACGTGGCGCAGCAGAGCGTGGCCAATGTGCAGGCGCAACGTGCCGCGTTCGGCAGCGGTAGTTATCTACAGGCCACCGCGCAGCGCTGGCACGACCTGCGCCAGGCATTGAGCGGGCTCAGCATCAACGGCCCGGCCATGCTTGGCATGTTTCTGCTGGGCGGCTGGTTCGTGCGCAGTGGTGCGATCGCCGCACCCGAGCGTTTTCCGCGTCTGTTCCGCGCGTTGCGCTACGGCGCCTTGCCGCTCGGATTGGGCGTGATGCTGCTGAGTTACACACTGGCGCCGTGGATGGACCCGTCGGACCTGAGCATGCGCGTGTCTGCAGCGTTCGCATTGGCGCTGATTGCGGGGCCGTTGATGAGTCTGGGCTACGCAGCGTGGGTGATCCGCTTTGCATCGCACCTGGCCTGGCTGGCGCCTGCCGGGCGCATGGCCCTGAGCAACTATCTGCTGCAGTCGCTGCTGTGCACCTGGATCTTCTACGGCTACGGGCTGGGCTATTTCGAACAGCTGCCGCGCGTGTGGCAGCTGCCGTTCGCGGTGGGGCTGTTCGTCCTGCAGGTGGTGGCAAGCCAGGCGTGGTTGCATTGGTTCCGCTTCGGGCCGGTGGAGTGGGTGTGGCGCAGCGCAACCTATCTGCGGGTTCCGCCGATGCGGCGCGGCAACGCGCGCGGCCACTAGCACCCAATGGCTGGCGGGCGCGAGGACGTTGTGGTGATCGGCGCCGGCGCGATCGGGCTGGCCACGGCGTTGGCGTTGCTGGAGGCGGGCCGGCAGGTGCGTGTTGTCGATGCCGGGGCGCTGGGCGCTGCCACCTCGCACGGCAACTGCGGCACCATCACGCCCAGCCATGCGCCGCCCTTGGCGGCACCGGGCATGATCGCGCAGGCGCTGAAATGGATGCTGACGCCGGATGCGCCGCTGTACATCCCGCCGCGTCTGGACCCGGCGCTGTGGCACTGGCTGCTGCGGTTTGCGCGGCGGTGCAATGCACGCGACTGGCAGTCCAGTGCACAGGCGCGTGCGGCCTTGCTGCACGACGCGCGCCAGCGCCTGGACGACTGGGTGGCGCGCTATGCATTGGAGTGCGAGTTCCGCACCGACGGGCTGGATTATGTGTTCGGCGATGCGCGTCGCTTTGCGAAGTACCGCGACGAATGCGCGCTGCTGGCGCAGTGGGGAATCCAGGCACAGGTGATCGAAGGCGCCGAGTACACGCGGCAGGATCCGGCGTTCCGCGAGGGGATTGCCGGTGCGATCCACTTTCCGGGAGACGCGCATCTGCGCCCGGAGCGCTACACCGCCGAACTGGCCAGGGTATTGCGCGCGCAAGGTGCGCAACTCGATGAGCACTGTCGCGTGGAGGCAGTGGTTGCCGAGCCCTCGGCGGTCCGCGTGCGGACCGCACATGGCATGCTGCAGGCACGCGAGGTGGTGATCGCCACCGGGCCGTGGTCGCCGTTGCTGGCGGCACAGCTCGGCCTGCGTTTGCCGGTGCAGGCCGGCAAGGGCTATTCGATCACCTACAGCGCGCCACCCCTGATGCCGCGTCGTCCGGTGGTGCTGAAGGATCGCTGGGTGTTCGTGGTGCCCTGGCGCGACCGCTTGCGGATCGGCAGCACGATGGAATTTTCCGGCCACGACACCCAGCTCAATCCCACTCGCCTGGCAGCGCTGGAGCGCGCGGCGGCCGAGTATCTGCATGCGCCCCGCGGGCCGGCGGTGATCGAGCGGTGGTATGGATGGCGGCCGATGACCTGGGACGATGTACCGGTGCTGGGCGCACTACCTGGCCGTCCTCACGTCTGGCTCGCAGCCGGACATGGCATGCTCGGAATCAGCATGAGTACTGCAAGTGGACAATTGATGGCCGACCTGATCACGGGCCGCGCACCTGCGCTGGACCCGCATCCCTACCGGGCGGAGCGCTATACATGAGTGCACGTTACGACTACGACGTGCTGGTTCTGGGCGGCGGCTCCGGCGGCCTGGCCGCAGGATTTCGCGCTGCTAGGCATGGCGCACGTGTGGCGATCATGGAGCCGGGGGAATTGGGCGGCACCTGCGTCAATCTCGGGTGCGTGCCGAAAAAGGCCATGTGGCTGGCGGCAGATCTGGCCGGCAAGATCGAATTGGCCAGCGCACTCGGTTTCCACGTGCCGCGGCCGACACTGGCGTGGGAAGAGCTGGTCACGCATCGGCAGGGCTATATCGCCAACATCCACGCCAGTTATCGGCGCCGCCTCAACGAAGACGGCGTGGTGCTGATCCCGCAACGTGGCGTCCTGCAGGACCGCCATACGGTGATGGGCGGCGATGGCATCGCAGTGACTGCCGAGCACATCGTGATTGCAACCGGCGCGCATCCCGTGCGCCCGGACGTGGACGGCGCCGAACACGGCGAAGTGTCGGACGACTTCTTCAATCTCTGCCATGCACCGGCGCGGGTGGCGATCATCGGCGGTGGTTACATCGCGGTGGAAATCGCCGGCCTGCTGCAGGCCCTGGGCAGTCGTGTGCATCTCTACGTGCAGGGCGAGCGCTTGCTGGAGCGCTTCGATGCCGAACTCACCCTGCAACTGGCCGACAATCTGCGTCACCTGGGCGTACGCCTGCACTTCGGATTCACCACCACCGGCCTGGAACGCGATGCGCAGGGCGGCTTGCGCGTATATGGCCATCCAGTGCACCCCGGCGAGCAGGGCAACGACGTGTTCGACAAGGTGTTCTTCGCCGTGGGCCGGCGCGGCAATACCGCCGGCCTGGGGCTGGAGGCCGTTGGCGTGAAAGTGGGCGACAAGGGCGAGGTACTGGTGGACGATGCGCAGACCACCAACGTGCCCACTATCCACGCGATCGGCGATGTGGCGGGCAAGGTCGGCCTGACGCCGGTGGCGATCGCGGCAGGGCGCAAGTTGATGGATCGGCTGTTCGGCAATCAGCCCGATGCGCGCATGGATTACGAGAACGTGCCGAGCGTGGTGTTTTCGCATCCGCCGCTCGGCCATGTCGGCTTGACCGAAGAGCAGGCGCGCGCGCGTTACCCCGGTGCGGTACGCGTGTACTGCAGCAACTTCCGTCCAATGCTGCATGCATTGGCCGACGCTCCACAGCGCAGCCTGTTCAAGCTGGTCTGTGTGGGCGACAAAGAGCGCGTGGTGGGTGTGCACCTGCTGGGCGAAAGCGCCGACGAGATGCTGCAAGGTTTTGCGGTGGCGGTGAAGATGGGTGCGACCAAGCGCGACTTCGACGAGACGGTGGCAATCCATCCCACCTCGTCCGAAGAGATCGTGTTGATGCATTGAGTGGGTGTAGACGGTAGCCGGAATCAAGCCCCTGTCCCTGCGGGAGAGGGGCTGGGGTGAGGGTCGTTATCCAAGCGATGGGTCGGTCGACCTTGATCTGATGGTGCCCCCCGAACGACCTCATCAGCTGCATGCCAGGTGATCGTGGCTTGCGTGGTTGCGCCCGTACCCTCACCCCAACCCCTTATCTCTTGGCGATCTGCCAGATTAGGTGTCGAGAGGCGGCGTGGTCGACCGATAACCCCTTGGTCTTGCCGACCGCGGGAGAGCCAGCTCGCCACGCCGCAATC
>NZ_LXNG01000010.1 GCF_001642575.1 Xanthomonas floridensis
TTTTTTTGTTGGCGTCGTAGACCTTGAACGCGAGCGGGTTGTCGGAGTCGCGGCCTTCGAAGCCGATCTTGCCGATGCCGGGGAAATATTCCTTCGCGCCGATGTAAACGGTGTTGCTCATGGGGTGTGATGTCCTTGGTTCTGGGGGAGTGGTGAATCAGTCAGCGTAGAGCGGGCTGACAACGTGCAGATGCTTGAGGAAGGTCTGGTAATGCTGCTGGTAGCCGGCCACGCGCTGCGGATCCGGCTGCGCGGACAGCGCATCGTCCACCTGCAGGTGCTCCAGCACCACATCCGACAACGCATCGGTGCCACCGTCGTCGCGGTCGCAGGCCCATAGCGCCTGCAAGGCGGCACCGAAGGCGGCGCCTTCGGGCTGGGTCGGCACCACGACGGGCAAATTGAAAACGTCGGCGACCATCTGCCGCCACTGCGCGCTCTTGCTGCCGCCGCCGGTGAGCAGGATGGTATCGAACTGCAGACCGGCGGCGACGAAGGCATCGAAGCCATTGCGCAGGCTATAGGTCGCCCCTTCCATCGCGGCGCGATAGAAATGCGCCGCAGTGGTGTTGTGCAGATCCATGCCGAACAGGCAGCCGCGTGCATCGGGCAAATTGGGCGTGCGTTCGCCATTGAAGAACGGCAGCAACACCAGGCCGTCGGCGCCCGGCGCGGTGTCGGCAATCATCGCTTCGGTCTGCTCGCGGGTGATCGAGAACATGCGCATCACCGCTTCGGTGGCCACGGTGCAGTTCATGGTGCAGATCAGCGGCAGCCAGCCGCCGCTGGACGAGCAGAAGGCGGCCCAGCGCGCGTCGTCGTCCACCACCGGGTGATCGGCGTAGGCGAACAAGGTGCCCGACGTCCCCAGGCTCATGGTCAGGCGCCCAGGCACCACGTTGCCGGTGCCGATGGCGGCCATCATGTTGTCGCCACCGCCGGTGGTGACGCGCACGCCGGCCGGCAGGTTCAGCGCTTCGGCCGCCGCGTCGGACAACGCATACACCGCGCCGGTTTCCACCAGCGGCGGCAGTGCGGTGCGCAGATCGCGCTGCGCATCCACTGCGCCGAGCATGCGCTCGGACCATTGGCGCGTGCGCACATCCAGCCAGCCGGTGCCGGAGGCATCGCCGACTTCGGCAAAGCGCTCGCCGGTGAGCCAGAAGTTGATGTAGTCGTGCGGCAGCATCACCGTGGTCATCGCCGCATAGGCGTCGGGGCGATGCTTGCGCGTCCACGGCAATTTGGATGCGGTGTAGCCGGCCAGGATCGGGTTGCCTGCGGCCGCCACGCTACCCGCCGCGCCGCCCACCGCGTCCATGATCTCGTCGCATTCCAGCGCGGTGCTGGTGTCGCACCACAACTTCACCGGCGCGGTGACGCTGCCATCGGCGGCCACCGGCACGAAGCCGTGCTGCTGGCCCGACACCGAGATGCCGCGCACGCGCGCACGCTGTTCGCCATCGAGCTGCGCGAAGCAGTGCACGATGCCGTCGACCCACCACTGCGCCTGCTGCTCGCGGGTACCGTCGTCGCGGCTGATCAGTTCCATCGGCGCGGCGATGGTGGCGACCACGGCGCGCTCCTGCGGATCGTAGGCCACCAGCTTGACGCTCTGCGTGCCCACGTCCAGTCCTACGTACAAGCTCATTGCTTCACCAATCGGTTGTTGTTGAGTCCCACCTGCTGGGTGCGGCCCGCGCCCAGTTCCAGGTCCAGGGTCTGCCCTGCGTAGGACAGTTGATAGCGTCCGCCACGATCGCTGTGCAGGCGTGCCTGCTGCAAGCGACCGCCATCCCATTCCAGATCGATGCTGGCGCCGCCACGCACGCGCAGGCCGCGCACGCTGCCGCGCGGCCAGGCGCTGGGCAAGGCCGGCAGCAGAAACACACTGCCGCCCCAGCTTTGCAACAGCATTTCGGTAATGCCGGCGGTGCCGCCGAAGTTGCCGTCGATCTGGAACGGCGGGTGTGCATCGAACAGGTTCGGGTAGGTGCGCTCTGGCGAGATCAGCAATTGCAAGATGCGATACGCATGCTCGCCGTCGGCCAACCGTGCCCACAGATTCATCCGCCAGCCGATGCCCCAGCCGGTGGTGTTGTCGCCACGGGTTTCCAGCGTGCGTTTTGCTGCGGCGGCCAGCTCGGGCGTATCGCGCAGATTGATCTGGCTGGAAGGATGCAGCGCGTACAGATGCGAGACGTGGCGGTGATGGATCTCCGGCGCGTCCATGTCCCAGTCCTGCTGCCACTCCTGCAACTGCCCGGCCTTGCCGATGCGGTTGGGCGGCAGTTGCTCGCGCAGCGTGGTCAACTGCTGTGCCAGCGCAGCATCGACATCAAGCAATTTGCTCATCGCAATGCACTGCGCGAACAGATCGCGCAACAGCTGCGCGTCCATGCTCGGGCCGGCACAGATGGCGGCACCGAATGGATGCTGGTTTTCCGGCGAGATCGACGGATTGGTCACCATCGCGCCGGTCTGCGGGTCGCGCACCAGCGTGGCGACGAAGAACTCCGCCGCACCCTTGAACAACGGGTAGATCTTGCTCAGATACGCACGGTCGCGCCCGTAATCCCAGCGGTCCCACAGCTGCTGCAACAACCACACCCCGCCCATCGGCCACAGGCTCCACTTGGCGCCATCGATCGGCCCGGCCTGGCGCCACAGATCGGTGTTGTTGTGCACCACCCAGCCAGGTGCGTCGTACAGTTTGCGCGCGGTGTGCGCGCCGGTCTGAGCCAGGTCGAACAGCATGGATTCCAGCGGCTCCACGCATTCGTGCAGAGCGTTGGCCTCGCTGGGCCAGTAGTTCATCTCGGTATTGACGTTGATGGTGTACTTGCTTTCCCACGGCGGCTGCATCAGGTCGTTCCAGATGCCCTGCAGGTTGGCCGGCTGGGTGCCGGGCCGTGAACTGCAGATCAGCAGATAGCGACCGTACTGGTGATACAGCGCCGCCATGGCCGGATCGTTGCCGCCGGCAAACTGCTGCACGCGTTGATCGGTGGGCAGCGCTGCCGCATCGCTGGTGCCCAGGTCGATCGCCACGCGCCGGAACAGGCGCTGGTGATCGGCAAGGTGGGCACGCAGCAATGCGGGGTAATCGGACTTGGCGGCCTTCTGCAGGCTTGCCGCCGTCAACGCCAGCGGATCGCCATCCACTGCGTCAAAACGTTGGAAACTGGTTGCGGCCGTCAGCAGCAACACCACTTCATCGGCAGCCTCGATACGTAGCCGGTCGCGCACATGGCTGACGGTGCCGCCGGTGACCTTCGGCACTACGCGCAAGGCAAAACGCAGCTTGCCGTCGATACCGGCAAAACCACTGTTGCGACCACGGAACAGCAGGCCGCCCTGCTCCACCGTGACCTCGCCGCTCTGCGGGCTGTCGATGCCGACCCGCAACGAAATACCGCCCGGCCGATCGCAGGACAGGCGCACCACAATGCACTGCGATGGTGCCGACACGAACACCTCGCGCCGGTGCACGGCACCACCGGAACGGAACGTGGTGGTGGCCACCGCCGTGTCCAGATCGAGCTGGCGCCGGTACTCGCTGATGCCGTCGGCACGATCGAAATCCAGCAACAGATCGCCAAGCGGTTGATACGGCATCTGCTTGAGCGGACGCGAGAGCAGCTTGGCGTCGGCCAGCTGCTCGGCCTCGGCATAGCGGCCGGCAAAAATCAGCGCGCGCACCTGCGGCAACGCGGCCAGACCCTCCGGGCTGGTGGAATCGTAGGGGCCGCCTGCGTAGAGCGTGTCTTCGTTGAGTTGCAGGCGCTCGTGGGCAATGCCGCCCCACACCATCGCACCAAGCCGGCCATTGCCGACCGGCAAGGCCTCCACCCATTCGTTGGCCGGTTCGCGATACCACAGCTGCAGGGCGTCTGCCGGCGCTACGGCCGGCAACCCTGTGTCGCTGCCCGAACGTGCAGCCTGCGCGGCCACCGACGCGGCCCCCAGAACCGCAAGCGCGGCCCCGGTGGCCTTGCACAGTTCGCGCCGGGTCAGCACGGCCACCGCCGTGCTGCCTCACCGGAACCGCCCGCGACTGCCTTGCGGCGTTCCGGCATCTGCTCGCTCATCGACTGAAGACAGCCTGCGATCATCGACGACGCGCTTTGCCGGACGCAATCTTGCGCTGCAACACGCTGACCGCCTTGCCGTCGTACTGGATGCTGGTGTCGGACTTGGGCTCCAGCGCACCGGCATCGGCGCGTGGACCATCGACAAAACGCACATGGATGGTGCGTTTGGCCTGCATGCCGGTCCAGCTGCCTTCGCGCTTGCCGATGCTCAGCTCGCCCTTGGCCTGGTTCCAGACCAGCGGGATGCGGCTGAACTCGCCCTTCTCGTAGCCGTAGCCCTTGCCGTCATCCTCGTACAGCGAGAACTCACCGTCGGCACCGGTGTAGACCACCACGGTGAGCGGTGCATCCGGCTTCTGGTCCACGTATTCCTGCACCGGGCCGGTCGGCACGATGGAGCCGGCACGCACGAACAGCGGCATGCGTTCGATCGGCGCGGCCGCTTCGATGGTCTGGCCGCCTTCGTAGCGCTTACCGGTGGAAAAATCCAGCCAGCTGGTGCCGGCCGGCAGGTACACCTGGCGCGAGGTGGCGCCGAAACGGGTCACCGGTGCCACCAGGAACGCCGGTCCGAACAGGTACTGGTCGTTGATGTCGCGGACCTTCGCGTCATCCGGGAAGTCCATCATCATGCCGCGCATGATCACGCCATCGCGCTGATAGGTATCGCCGGCCAGGCTGTAGATGTACGGCAGCAAGGCGTAACGCAGGCGGTTGTAGTAGGCCATGCTCTCGTAGAACGGCGTGCCTTCCGGGGCGATGTTCCAGATTTCGCGGTACGGAAACTGACCATGCGAGCGGAAGATCGGCACGAACGCACCGAACTGGAACCAGCGCGTATTGAGCTCGCGCCATTCCGGCAGATGCGCCGGGTCCTGGTTCTCGTAGCGTTTCTCGACCGCAAAGCCGCCGATGTCGAAGGTCCAGTTGGGCAGGCCCGATAGCGCCATGTTGACGCCACCGGAGATCTGGTCGCGCATGTCGTCCCAACGCGACACGATGTCCCCGCTCCACACCGCCACCGCATTGCGCTGGGTACCGGCGTAGCCCTTGCGGGACAGGATGAACACGCGCTTGTCGTCGGCCGCGCGGTCGCCCACGTAGACGCCGTGGGTGTGCGGCAGCGGGTACGAATTGAAGTACTCGGTGGAGGTGCCCAGCGCATTGGGTGTTGTGCGCGCCTTGCGCTCGCCGATGTCCAGGTTGGAATGCACGTCCGGTTCGTCGGCGTCCATCCACCAGGCATCGAAGCCCTTGCTGTTGAGCTTTTCGTTGACCTGGCGCCAGAAGATGGCCTGCGCCTTCTCCGAGTACGGGTCGTAGAACGAGTTCTTGTAGCCCTTGCCGATCCAGTCCAGTTCGCCCACTTCCACGTTGCGCTTGTACATGAAACCGGCGGCATCCAGTTCCTTGTAGTTGGCGGTGGTGGGATAGAACTTGGGCCAGATCGAAATCATGATCTGCGCATGCATGTCGTGCACGGCCTTGACCATGCCATCCGGATCCGGGAAGTGCTGCTTGTCGAAGTCATGCGAGCCCCAGGCGTTTTCCGGCCAATACGACCAGTCCAGCACGATGTTGTCCAGCGACAGCTTGCGCTTGCGGTACTCGGCCACCGCGCCGACCAACTCGTCCTGGCTCTTGTAGCGCTCGCGGCTCTGCCAGAAGCCATAGGCCCACTTGGGCAGCATCACCGACTTGCCGGTCAGTTCGCGGTAGCCGGCCACGGCCTGGTCGTAGGAATCGGCCGAAACGAAGTAGTAGTCGATCATCTGGCCGGCTTCGGACCAGAGCGACAGATCCTTGGCTTCAGCGGCAGGCAGCGGGTCGCGATGCAGCAGCGCGATGTAGCTGGGGTCGATCAGGTCCCACTCGATCTTGACGGTGTGGCGCTTGCCCGGTTCCAGCTCCAGCTTGAACTCGTGATTCCACGGGTTCCAGTTCTGGCGCCAGCGGTCGATGACCAGCTTGCCGTCCACGTACAGCTTGGCGTACTCGCTCGAGTACAGCGAGAAGGTGTGCTCGCCACCGGTGAGCGCTTCGATCTCGCCCTCCCAGGTGACCTGCATGCGGCTGTCCTTGTCCTTGGTGATCGCCTTCTTGGGGAACTTGGTCAGGTCGCTGAGGTACTGGTAGTTCACCTCGCTCTCGCGGCGCTCGAGCACCTGCTTGCCGTTGATGGCATAGCGTGCGGTCAGCGCACCGGCCTTGCCCTTGGCGTCGTACAACTTGAGCGTCTTGGGCAGCGGCTGCAGGCCGCGCGGGTCGCCCAGGCGGCTGATGGAGTTGTTGTCCCACAGCAGGCCGTAGTTGCGGCTGGACACCAGGTAGGGCACCGCCATGTCGATGTTGTTCTGCTGCAATTCGACATTGCGGCCCTTCTGGTTCATCCAGCCCTGCTGGTGCTGGCCGAAGCCGTACAGGGCTTCGTCATCGGGCGACTGGAAGCGCTGACGCACGGTCAGGTACTTGTGCCCTTCCACCTTCAGCGGTGCGAAGCTGCGCCCCCCTGCCACTTCCGACAATACCGGCTTGCCATTGGCATCGGCGAAGCTGACATGGCCATCGACGGTGGACACGGTGGCGGTGACCTTGCCGGTCTTCAGCTGCACGCTGTCGCCCTGTTCGGCCAGCTGGAAGGTGCTATCGCCCTGCACAGGCACGCGCATCAGGCTGGGGCTGCGTGCGAAGTCGCCATCCGGATCGGCGCTGACGCGGATGATGCCGGCATCCACCACCTGCAGGCGCACCGGGGCGGCGCCCTTGGCGCTCGGCACCACGGTGACGCCGTCGGCGGCCTTGCGCACCTCCTGTGCGTGCGCGGCATTGGCCAGCAGGGCCAGCGACAACGCCAGGCAATGGGCAAGCGGTGTACGTCGGTTGGCAGGCGCGGCGCCGGCGGAACGGATGGTGGTTTGCATGGTCACTCCCTTTGAATGTCGAATCGCTGCCGCGGGGGCGGCAGCGCATGGGTTTCATGTATGAAGCAGCGCGCAGGGCGGCGGTGGTCGGGCAAGCCCCGTTGATGCGACGGAATCGACGTGCGGCATGTCGACTCCGCGCACCGGCCGCCCGCCCGAAGGCGGCGCCGTCTCGCGTAGCGATTACTTGTAGGTGGCGAGCTTGATCTTCAGCAATTGCGGCACGCTGGAGAAATTGACCCCGTAGTCGGTCTGGTCGCCGTTCCAGTTGCGCTGGAACTGCCACTGCGTGCCCTCGTACACGCCCTCCTCGACGCGGTCGTAGAACATGTTGGCAGTGGCGTCGCTGGCCGGGTGCAGGGTCACGCGCGCGTGGTAGCCGGTGACCAGGAACTCGTCCGGACCCAGCTCGGCGATCAGGGCGGCACCGATCGGCTCCGGGTTACCCGGCGGCTCGCCCTTGAACCAGAACTGCGGCACGCCATAGGTGATGGTGGCGCCCCAGCGGTCGTTGAGCTTGAGCTCCTGCACGGCCTGGCCAGGTTCTTCGGCGGTACCGTGCAACTTGCCTTCGGACGCAGCCTTGGCGAACGGGCGCATGCCCATGCTCACCGCCTGGAAGCCCAGCGCAAACGGTGCCAGCGTTTCTTCGTTGACGTGCTTGGCGCCCAGCGGATAGTTGGAGTAACGGGTGAAGTCGATGCCGAATGCCGACCAGCCGATGCCGTCATGGCCCAACGTGGGATACAGGTAACGCGCGTATTCCGGGCGGTTGCCGGTTTCGGCGACGAACAAGGCATTGTCCGGGCGCGCGTAGCGTTCCAGCACTGTGGTGTACATGCGGTATTCCGGCATGTAGATGTCTGGCGCCAGCAGATCGATATGCGGGCCGGCGGCCTTCCACACATCCAGCACGTTGTCGGTGGGGCCACCGCTGGCGTACTGGCCGGGCTGACCCGGATTGAAGGGGCCACGCAGCGCGGCATTGACGTACATCGGCAGCGGATATTCGGCCTTGCCGGCCTCGGTCACCTGGTCGATGTAACGGCCGATCGACCACGCATGGAAGATTTCATCGGCATCGGCGCCGAACACCTGCGCCCAGGTGCCGGGCTGCTTGTTCAAGCGCTTGATCAGCGCATCCGGGACAGGGCCGTCGAACAGCTTTTGCGCCATCGGCGAAAAGTCGCGCACGCTGCCGTAGGTGCCCGGCTCGTTTTCCGGCTGGATCATGATCACGGTGTGCTGCGGGTCGACCTGCTTCAGGTGCTGCATGAAGGCCACAAATGCCTTGCGGTCGGCATCCAGGGTGGCCTGCGCATGCGGCGACAGTGAGCCGATCGACTTGCCTTCGCGGGTGATCACGCGCGGGAAGCGCTGGTTGTCGGCCTTGACCCACAGCGGCGCGTAGGCCGGGCCATTGTTCTTCCAGGTGGCGAACCACAGCAGCACCAGCCGCACCTTGTGTTCGCGCGCCTGGGTGAGCAGCGTATCGACGAAGGAGAAGTCGAACTTGCCTTCTTCCGGTTCCACCTGCTCCCAGGCGATCGGCACCTGCACGGTGTTGGGGCCCATCACCTTGATCGCCGGCCACACCTTGTCCATCACGCCGGGATAGTTGCTGGAGTTGTTGACCTGCGCGCCCAGGATCAGGAAGGGCGCGCCATCGACCAGTAACGCATGCTTGCCGTCCTTGCTGACGAACTGCGGCATCGGCGTCTGCGTGGCAGGCGCCTGCGCAGAGGCAGACGGGGTGGCTGGCGCGTTCGCTGCAGGTTTGGCGGCGTCGGGCTTGGCAGCGCTGTCCTGCTCGCCGGATTGGCAGGCCGCCAGGGCCAGCGTCAGCGCGGGCAGCAGCAGCGGGCGCAGGCAGCGACGCGCGTTGGAACGGGAAGCTGCAGGCGTAACGGGGGAATGCATGGTCATAAGACTCCGTGTCACCAGGTATCGGTGCGGAAGGGGGAAACGGGCAACTGCTCGCGATTGATCAGGTTGGCGTCGTCGGGGTTCTCGCTCCAGCCATAGCGCACCGCAACCGGCGCGCTCACCGCGTCGCTGTGCACGGTGATGCGGTCACCGTCGATCTGCGCGGTGGCCGGGTGGAAGCGTTGATCGGCACCGGCAATACGCAGGCCCTGCACCGCACCGCCGCCGCGCACCTGCAGCGCACTGCCCTGCAGATCGAACGTCAGCACAGCCTTGTCGCCGTCGAAACGCACGCGCTTGAATACCGGCGCGCTGTACACCAGTGTTTCGCCATAGGCCACGTGCCGGGCCGCAAGCGCCAGGCGATGCCCGACATCACGCTTGTTGGTGGGATGGATGTCGGTGGGGTTGCCGATATCGATGATCACCGCCTGCCCGGTTGCCGGCAGTGCCAGCGTCTTGGATTGCGATTCGCGCAGCAGCGCCCACGGGCTCAGCTCGCCCTTGTCGCCGCCGGCCTTGAAGTTGGCCAGCTGCACCCACAAAAACGGCAGGGCCTTCTGGCCACGTTCGGCGCGCCACTGCTGGATCATGGCGGCAAACTGGTCGCGGTATTTCACCGCCCCGCTCTCGCTGGCATTGGTTTCGCCCTGGTACCAGATCACACCCTTGACCGGAAACGGCTGTAGCGGGTGAATCATCTGGTTGTACAGCAGCGTCGGCAGCTGGTTCTTGTTGTCGGCCAATGAGACGCGCACCGCCGCGGGGCGGAACTTCCAGCCACTCAATGCACGTCTGGCGCCGTCGTTGGTCTGCACGAAGCGCTGCTCATCCGGGCCATGCATGCCGCCGCCGCCGCTGAGATCTTCCACGCGCACCGCGATGTGATTGATGCCGGCCTTCAGCGCCGCGGCCGGCACCTGGTAGACGCGCGGCAGGTTCCACTGCTTTTCGGTGCTGCCCACCTGCTGGCCGTTGACGTAGGTGATGTCAGAGTCGTCGATCTGACCCACGCCCAGTGCGATGCCGGCCTTGGCTTGCGCAGCCGTCAAGGTGAAGGTGGTGCGGTACCAGGCAATGCCGTCCATGCCATCGAAGCCGCTGGCCTCCCATTGCTGGCTGGTCGGAATGCTGTCCCAGTCGCTGTCGTCGAAGTCCGGCTCACGCCATTGCGGCGTGTCGCCATCAACCTTCGGCCAGCGCGCGATGCGCTTGCCGGTGGCGGCCTGCGCCGCGGCATCGCGCTGTTTGATCGCCTCGATGGCGCCCTGGTTCTGGGTGGCGTTCATGCCCAGCGAGGCGGCGTCCATCCATGCCTCGATCGCGCTACCGCCCCAGCTGCTGTTGATGATGCCGATCGGCACGCCGGTGCTGGCGCGCAGCTCCCTGGCGAAGAAGTAGCCCACCGCAGTGAACTCGCCGGCGTTGGCAGGCGTGGCGGCTTTCCAGTCGCCACCGCTCAGGCGCGCCTGCGGCTGCACCGACCACGACTTGGGGACCTTGAAGTGACGCAGCTGCGGATCGTTGGCCGCCGCTACCGCCTGCGGGCCGTCGCTGGCCTGCGCCAACGGCCATTCCATGTTCGATTGCCCGCTGGCCAACCAGACATCGCCAACCAGCACATCGCGCACCTGCAGCTGGCCACCGTCGCCCTGCACGCTCAGTACATAGGGGCCGCCGGCAGTGTGCGCCGGCAGGCTGACCTTCCATGCTCCCTGCGCATCGGCCTTGGTGGTGGCGCGCTTGCCGTCCAGGCGCACGCTGATGGACGCATTCGGTGTCGCCCAGCCCCATACCGGCATCGGCTGATCGCGCTGCAGCACCGCGCCATCGCTGAACAACAGCGGCAGGGTCGGCTGCGCCGCTGCGAGCGGGCTGACCAGCGCCAGGCCCAGCAGGCAGGCGCGGCGAACGAAGGTGACAGTCATGCAGTGATCTCCAGGGTCGGCGCGGCCAGTCGGCGCGCAACGAGGCGACGGGGGACGAAGATGGACACGGTAGGACAGCGCGGTGACACGCCCAGG
This sequence comes from Xanthomonas floridensis, assembly GCF_001642575.1. GTDB lineage: Bacteria > Pseudomonadota > Gammaproteobacteria > Xanthomonadales > Xanthomonadaceae > Xanthomonas > Xanthomonas floridensis. The sequence continues at coordinate 10,966 of NZ_LXNG01000010.1, forward strand.
AACGGCACGCTCATCGCGGGTCGCCGTAAAAGATGCCACGTCCGCCGGTCGCGAAATACACCCGGCCGGGAAGTCGTGGGTCACCAGTGACGCTGTACGGCTTGCCGAAGCGATGCGCATCGTCGTTGATGCGCCGCCAGTGCGCGCCTTCGTCGTCGGAGCGGAACACCCCGTCCACGCCGGCCACGCGACCGGCCAGATACAGCGCCGGTGGCGCGCCATCGCGCAGCGGCTTGCCGATGCCGAGCGAGCGTGCCTCGTCCAGTGTCGACAGGGTCTGCAGGCGGCCGTCCTGCCAGCGCATCACGCCATCTGCGGGACTGGCCAGATACACCACACCAGCGCGCCATGGATCGGGCCGCAGCTGTGGACGCAGGCGCTCATCGCGCGCCGGCGTGCCCAGCGACTGCCCGGTATCGCGGAAACTGGCCGCACCATCGGTACTTTCGTACAGGCGCCCACTGAGCGGATCGGCGGCGTACCAACGCTGCGCATCGACACGGTCGGCCACCACCACGGCGGTCTCCGGCAGCCCCTGCACGCGCTGCCAGTGCGTACCGAAATCCGCAGTGCGCCAATTGCCGCCCTGCGCCGGCGCCCACACCACCTGCGCCGCATCGGCGCCGATGGCGATCGTACCGGCGCCCTGCCCGGCCGGCGGTTCGCTGGCGAATGCGCGCCAGTGCGTGCCCCCATCGCGCGAATACAGCGCGCGGATTTCGTTGTTGCGGCGATTGCGCACGGTGCCGCTGCGGACCACCGTCAACGGCGCCTGGCCGGCGGCGTCGATGCTTTCGCCATTGGTCAGGCGCGGGCCGGCGTATTGCAGCTGCGCGCTGTCCAGATCGTCGTGGCGAAAGCCATCGATATCGCCGAGCGCGCTGAGCAGATGCGCACCGGCCATCGGGCTGAGCAGATCCAGCGGCACGGTTTCTTCAAGCCCGCTGTCCTGGAACCACCACTGCAATGGCTGCCGCTTGCCGGCGAAATCGCGCAGATTGCGCGAGGCCCAGATGCCGTAGCCGGTGACGAACAGCGCGTGGTTGCTGTCGAATGGATCGATCGCCAGTGCGCCCATCCAGTGCGGCGTTGCCTGCGCGGTCCACGGCGCGGCGCTGTGGTCGAACACCGCATCGGCCAACAACGGCGTCCAGTGCTTGCCGCCATCGACGCTGCGAAACAGTTCATCGCGCGGCGTGCGCCGGCGGAAGGTGCTGGCCAGCAGCACCTGCGGATCTTGCGGGTCCACCGCCACCGCGCCCCAGCCAAAACCATCGCCATCGGCCGGCTGCGGAATCGGGCTGATCTCGCTCCAGCGCCCCTGTGCCGGGCTGTACTTCCACAGCGCCCCCCCGGCCATCAAGTCCGGGCCGGGCTGATCGCCGTAGCTCAGGTACCACTGGCCGTCGCTGCCACCGACCATGTGACTCGGACGCGACCCCCTAGGTTGCCCGGCCACTGCCACCCAGCTGCGGCCGGCATCGTCGGAGACATACAGACTGGTTTGCGCGGTGGAAACGCCCACATAGATGCGTGGTGTCGGACTGCCAGCGCGGCCGCTGGCGGCGTCGAACACGACAAAGGCGATCCCCACCGCCTGTTCGCGCCCGACATGGTTGCGCGCGGTGGCACCGGCCAATGCATCGGCAGGAAATCCTTCCACCCGCGCCCAGTGCGCGCCGCGATCGTCGCTGCGCCACAGGCCTGCATCACGTGAACCCAGCAACAGCACACGGCCATCGTGCGGGTCCACCGCCAACCGTTCGCCGTTGGCGCGGCCGAGCTGATTGCCGCCCAGCTTGAACGGCAGGTCGGCCCGCTCGAAGCTGCGGCCGCGATTGAACGAACGCAGCACCGCCGCATTGCCGGCACGCGCATGCATATAGGTGCCCGCTGCCAGATAGATGGCCTCGGGATTGGCGGGGTCGATGGCGAAAGCATCGATGCCCATCAGGTTCCAGTCGTCCGCACCCAGCCAGTCGGTCAGGGCAATCCACTGTTGCGCACGCGCATCCCAGCGATACGCGCCACCGACATCGGTGCGTGCGTATGCAAGATCGCGCTCGGCGGGATGGAACAGCACGCCGGTGACGAAGCCGCCACCGCCGATGGCGACACTGCGCCAGTGATACGGCCCTGGCGTGCCGGGCTCGGCCGCAGACACGTGGGGCGTCATGAAGGGCAACACCAGCGTCAGGCAAACAGCAGTCAGCCACGCGTGTGCTGCGGAAAGGCGGCGCTTAGTAGGCGGATCGATCATGGCGATCATTCCTCCGGCTCCCATCGCGATCGACGGCAGCGCCATCGATAGGAAAAACACCGGCCCGACGAGCTGCCTGCACAGCTCGCCGAACCGGAGACGCACTTCCTACGGCGCGTTCTACAGGCTGGCCCGCAAGGTCAGGCCATACCGACGATCGTTGATCACAAAGTCGCGGTAGCGCGACTCGTTACCCAGGTAGCTTTCGCGACGGGTATCGAGCAGATTCACGCCATCCAGCGAAATCGACCACACATCATTGATGTTGAAACGCAGCGAGGCATCCAGCTGGCCGAAGCCCTTGTTGTAGACCGGCAGATTCCCGGTGCCGTTGCCCGCGGTGGTCACCAGCCAGTCGCTGCGCCAGTTGTAGGCCACACGGCCCTGGAAGCGCGAGGTTTCGTAGCTGACGATCGCGTTGTAGCTGTTCTTGGACAGGCCTTCCAGTGGCACCGTCAACGACTGGCCGTTGGTGTCGGTGGCGGTGGGGCTCGGCGCCTCGCTGTCGACGTAGGTGTAGTTGGTCTGCAGGCCGAAGCCGCTCAGCCAGCCCGGCAGGAAGTCGAAGAACTGCGTGTAGCCCAGTTCCGCACCACGGATCTTGCCGGCATCGCCGTTGACCGGGCGGGTGATCTGCCACACCTGGCCGTCGTACACCTCGTTGAACACGCTGTCGGCGATGAAGCCTTCCACCTTCTTGTAGAACAGGGTGCCGTACATCATCGAGCCCTGGCCGAAGTACCACTCCAGCGCAGTGTCGAACTGGTCGGCCTTGACCGGCTCCAGATCGGGATTACCCGCCCTGCCGGTGAAAGTCGAGGCGCCGGTGGACGACGTGCCGGTGCTTAGGCTCAGGTTCGGGTTGAGCCTGTCGAAGGTCGGCCGCGAGATACCGCGCGAGGCCGCAAAGCGCCACTGCAGCTGATCGCTCAGCATCCAGCGCAGGTTCAAGCTCGGCAGCACGTCGGTGTAGGTCTGCTGTGCATCCACCGGGATCAGACCACCGCCTTCGGCATCGGTCCCGGTGCGCACGCCCTGTGAGCCTACCTCGGTCCGCACCACACGCACACCGATGTTGCCGTCGAACGGGATGTCGCCATCCACGCCGAAGCGCAGCACGCCGTAGGCCGCGTAGGTCTTCTCGTTCTGCGTGTTGATGTTGTTCGGCGCAAACTCCAGGGGCGTGCCGCCGAAGGTGGCCAGCGTCTGCTCGTAGTTGGCCACGGCCGCATCGGAAGCGGTCAGGGTCGGCCCAAAGGTGCTGCTCTTGCCGCGGAAGAAATCGGTGATCGGGTTGGTCACCACGCCCACGGTGGGGAACTGCGAGAACGGCGTACCGACGCAGCCGTTGATGCACATGAAGCGGAACACGCCACCCTTGGTCTCGGCATCGCGGTCGGTATAACGCACACCGGCCTTGAAGCTGCGCACGAAATCGCTGTCGAACGCCAGATCCATGTCGGAACGCCAGGCAAACTCGGTGCCCTTGTTGTCGTCCTTGTTATCCAGGTGCCAACGCCAACCGTTGTAGTTGTCCTGGTTGGCCAGGAAACCTTCGGCGCCGCTGGCGTCGGTCACCGACAGCTTGGGCAGGTCGCCACGGAAGTCGACGTTGAAGAACGGCGTGTTATTCAGGCCGGTCGCCACGATGTAGCGCGTGCCGGTGGTGGTGGCATCGACGTACTGGAAGTCGGTGCTCAGGGTCAGCTTTTCGTTGACCGTCCACTTGGCGCCCAGCGAGTAGTCGGTGGTCACCGAATGCCGCTCGGTCAGGCTGGTGTTGGAGTCGGCCGGCACGTTCTGGAAGGTGCCGTTGACGAACTCGTTGCGGTCGTTGACCTGGATGCCGGGCGTGCCCTGCATCGGGTTGGCGCCGGTCAACGCGAAGAACGAATAATCGTGCCAGCTGAAGTCGTAGTCCGACCGCAGCACCTGCGTATAGACCTCCACCGCATCGTTCGGACGCCATTGCATCGCAAAGGCGCCGGTCTTGCGCTCGCGCTCGCCGACGGTGGTGTTGATGCCGGCGCCGTGCGGCACCGACACGCCCTGCCCTTCGTAGCCCGGCAGATCGGTCTGGGTGTACCACGGCTCGATCGAGATGGTGTCCTGACGGAACGGGCTCTTCTGCTGCGAGTAGTTCACCAGGATGCCGATCTCGCCGATGCCGGTCTGCCAGCGATCGCTGAACAGGCCAGAGAACGCCGGCTTGCCGTCGTCGGCGAGGTCGTAATAGTTGTACTGCACGCTGCCGGCGATCTTGCGGCCGTCGTAATCGAACGGCAGACGCGTGCGCAGGTCGACAGTGCCGCCCAGACCACCTTCGATCATGTCGGCAGACGGGTTCTTGTACACGTTGACGCCGCCGAGCAACTCGGCCGACACGTCTTCGAAGCTCAGGCCACGGCCGTCGTTGGCGGTGAAGATATCGCGGCCATTGAGCTCGGTGCGCACCTGGGTCAGGCCGCGGATGGCGATCGAGCTGCCTTCACCGTAGTTGCGCGAAATCTGGATGCCGGAGATGCGCTGCAGCGCCTCGGCGACGTTGTTGTCGGGCAGCTTGCCGATGTCTTCGGCGACGATGGAGTCGACGATCTGCTCGGCGTTCTGCTTGACCAGCTGCGCCTTGGTGACGCTGCTGCGGGTACCGGTGACCTGCACCGTGTCCAGCTGCTGGGTGGTGGCATCCGACGCCGGTGCAGCGGTGGTGGTCGCATCCTGCGCATAGGCCTGCGCGCTCAGCAGCGTGGCTACACTGATGGCCATCACGGAGCGGCGGAAATCACGGATCGAACGCTGACCCACAGCCCGGCCTGCCGGAATGTGGCGATGTTGCACTGACATGGTGCTCCCTCCCAGGACGCATGTACTTCTTGTTTTAGCGGACCGGTGCGCGAACGCCCTGCCCGTCGTTGTTGCTGGCCCGCATCTGCCATCCGGCCGTTGCCGGGAGTGCCGATGCGTGGTCGCCCTGGCGGGCAGACCTGCGGCTGCGGCGGGAGCATAGGGCGCGGCCGTCATGCCACACCAATGAAATATTCCTGGAAAGGTATTCGTTAAAACTATAGCAATCGTGTGAAACCTGACAGGTCCGGCATTACGGGCCGTCCCTGCCAGTCGGCAGGAAACGGCCTCGACCGTGCAACGCACTTCACAGTCGAGGCGTGACTGCGCGCACTTACCAGTTCATGCGCAGCACCAGCGAGTAGCGCCGGTCGTTGACGAACGACGAGCGGGTATACAGCCGCGGGTCGACTTCGCCGCCTTCGTACGAGGTCGGGCCCATCAGCACCTTGGTCACGGTGTTGGTCAGGTTGTTGGCCTGCACGCCCAGCTGCAGATGCTCGTTGAAGCGGTAAAAGAACGAGCCATCGAGCTGACCATAGTCGTCGGCCCAGGTCGGCAGGCGGGTCGCCGCGTCGCTGGTGGTCAACAGGTAGCGCGAGCGCCAGTTGTAGGCCAGGCGCAACGACAGCGGACCTTTCTCGTAGATGCCGGCCAGGTTGTAGCTCCGCCGCGACAGGCCTTCCAGTGGCAGGTCGACACCGTCCACGGTGGTACGGGTGTAAGGATCGATGGCGGTATTGGCGCCGCCCTCGCTGTCGACGTAGGTGAAGTTGGCATTGACGCCGAAGCCGCTCAACCAGCCCGGCAGGCTGTCGAAGAACTGCGTGTAGCCCACTTCTGCACCACGGATGGTGCCTTCATCCGTGTTGTACGGCCGGGTCACCAGCCACTGGCGGTTGTCGTAGGTCTCGGCGCGGGTCTGGGTGGAGAAGTAGTCCTTGACCTTCTTGTAGAACAGCGTGGTGTAGAGCATGTCGCTGCTGTCGAAGTACCACTCCAGCGCGGTGTCGAACTGGTTGGCCCGCATCGGCTTGAGGGTCGGATTGCCCGCGGTGCCGACAAAGTTGGTCGCGTTGCCGGCGTCGTCGGTTTCCACGTTCAGCAGCACATACGGCTGCAGCTGGGTGTAATCCGGGCGCGCCATCGCCTTGGACGCGGCAAAGCGCCATTGCAGGTTGTCGGTGAAACGCACACGCAGGTTCAGGCTGGGCAGCACGTTGGTGTAGCTGCCCTGCGAGTTGTTGTCGAAATACTGGCCGGTATAGCGGGCCTGCAGTTCGGGCGAGACGTTCAGGCCGGACAGATCCTGGAATTGACCGAAGCCTTCGGCCTGGGTCTTGGTCTGCACGACGCGTATGCCGATGTTGCCGTCCACCGGCACGCCCAGTGCCTCATCGTTGCCGAAGTACAGCGCCGCGTAGGCGGCCTGGGTGCGCTCGAACTGGCGGTTGGTGTCCTGCGGCTGGTAGGTATCCGGCGCCCAACCGGAACCGCGCAGGTCCACGATCTGCTGCTGCAACAGCTCCGAGGCACGCCGGTAATTCCTGACCAGCCCGCCATTGGGCACGATCAAGGTGGTCGGCACGTTCACGCCGCCGCGGAAGAAGTTGGAGAAGGTGAACTGCGAGGACTCGTTTGGCAGGTACTGCGACATGTTGGCCAGGCCATTGGCGCTACCGGGGATGGCCGCCCAGTTGTCCGACAACACGCCCCAGTTGTAGCCGGAGTTCTTGTTGGTCTGGTTGCGGTCGGTGGCGCGCATGCCGAAGCGCGCAAAGCGCAGCCAGCTGCTGTCCTGGAAGGTGTATTCCAGATCCACACGGGTGGACAGCTGACGCCCGCGGTTGTGGCCCAGGTGGTCCATCGCCGCCGCCCAGAAGTAATTGGACGGGTCCTGGGTAAAGCCCTGGTTGGCGATCTGTACGGTCGGATACTTGCCCGATACGTCATAGGTCAGGCCAGGCAGATAGGTCGCGCTGAACACGGTGAAGTCCAGCTGGTCGTTCTCCGACTGCACCAGCTGCACATCGCCCTTGATCTGCAGGTTGTCGTTGAAGTAATGGCTGAAACCCACCGACAGGTCGGAGGTGGTGGTCTGCTGATCCGAATAGCGGTTGTCGGTATTGAAGCGCACGCCGTCGCCGGTCAGCAGGCCGCGCCAGGAGTTGGACACCGGCGAACCGCGCTGGAACACGCCGTCCTGGTCGTACTGGAAGGTCGTCCCCGGCGCCGGGCTGATGCTGTTGTTGCTGTCGTTGAAGAACGCCGCGCGCTCCTGCCAGTTCATGTCGTAGCGCGAGCGCAGGTATTGCGCATAGATCTCGGTCTGGTCGCTGGGCCGCCACTGGAACGCAGCAGCGATACCGTCGCGCTTGCGTTCAAAATCCAGCTGGCGCCAGTTGACCCCGCCCGGCACGAACACTTCGCTGCGGCCGCTGCCGGCCAGCACTGCATCGTCGGTACGGCGCACATACGGCTCGACCTGGATGCCGTCCGAGCGGGTCGCCAGTTCCGAATGGGCGATGTCGATCATGAAGCCCATCTCGCCGATACCGGTCTGCCAGCGGTCGCTGAACAGGAACGACGCCGACGGCTTGTACTTCTTGCTCATGTCGCCGTAGTTGACGTCGACATTGCCGCCGACGATGCGGCCCGGATTGTCGAACGGCATGCGCGTGCGCAGGTTGACCGTGCCACCCAGACCGCCTTCGATGATTTCCGCGGAAGGGTTCTTGTACACGTCCACGCCAGCCATCAGTTCGGCCGGCACGTCTTCGAAGCTCAGGCCACGGCCGCTGGCGGCGCTGAAGATGTCGCGGCCATTGAGTTCGCCGCGCACCTGGGTCAGGCCACGGATCATCACGCCGCTGCCTTCGGCCGAAAAGTGATCGGGGTCGCTGCGTGCGGCGAAGTGGTCGATGGTCACACCGCTGACGCGCTGCAGGGTTTCGGTGACGCTACGGTCGGGCAGCGCGCCGATGTCTTCGGCACTGACCGAATCCACGATCTGCGCGGCATCGCGCTTGATCGTTTGCGACTTGATCAGGCTGGCGCGCACGCCGCGCACCTCCACCGTGTCCAGGTCGACCGCGCTGCTGGCTTTGCCTGAGGGTGCGTTCTGCTGGGACGCGGCCTGCTGGGCATACGCCGGCGCAGCGAGCAGCAGCCCGATGCTGATGGCCATGGCCGAACGACGCAACGGTGGCAGACAACGCGCGCGCACGCCCGTTCCTGCCGAGGCATGGCTTGAAAACTTGGACATCTGAATCCCTCCCAGGACGCAAGACGACTGAAGACTGGTTGTCGCGGCGCAAGGCGCGCCGCGTGATCGTGCGGAACAGGCGCTGGCGCCGGTTCCACCTCCTGCTGCATGGCGGATTGGCCGCCGATCACCTGCCCGACTTCACGTGCGCTTCAGCGTGCGATCTGGCGCACAGATATAGGCGCACGGTCTAGCGCCAGCCAATGAAAAATTCACAGGCTGGTATTACCCCACGGAATAGAAATGGAAGAGCCTGTTAAGCAAGGGATTCCGGCCCACGCAGGGCCGGGTACAGCCGCCTGGCGGTGGTGCGCAGCGCCTGCAAAATGCGCTCGGCACCCGGCGGGAGGATGTAGTCGCGCCGACGGATGATGCCAAACGACTCCATCCGCACGCCCAGCTCGATCGGCAGCACGGTCAGCAGCTTGGCCTGGATCAGCGGCGCCACCGATTCCACCGGCAGGGCGGTCAGCATGTCGGTGCCGCGCAGCAGCGTGGAGGTGACCGGCAGCGACGAGGTCTCAATGGCATTGGTTGGCGTCTGCACGCCGTGCTCCATGAACATCGAGTCCAGCCGCGCGCGCAGCACGCTGTCGGCCGGCGGCAGGATCCAGCCGTGCCGCACCAGGTCCGCATGCTGCAGGCCGACCCGGCTGGCCAGCGGGTGGCCGGCACGGGCGATCACCGAATGCGGCTCGTCAGCCAGCGGCTCGAACTCCAGCTCGCCCACCCCTTCCGGCCCCAGGATGCGGCCGATCACGATGTCCAGCTGGCCATCCAGCAACTTGGCCACCAGCGGACGGCTGTAGTCCATCTCCACCCGCACTAGGATGTCCGGAAACTCACGCTTGACCTCGGCAATGGCCTGCGGCACCAGGTTGGTCCCCGGGTTGACCACGGTGCCGATCGACGCCTGCCCCATCCGCCCGGCACGCAGCGCCGCAATTTCTTCCTGCGCACGGCCGATCTCCGACATCGCCGCGCGTGCGCGCCGGATCAGCACATGCCCGTACCAGGTCGGCTCGACCCCACGGGCATGCCGCTCGAACAGTTTCACTCCCAGCATGTCTTCCATCTCGGCCAGCAGCTTGGAGGCGGCCGGTTGCGTCATGCTGGCGGCCTCGGCCGCGCGCAGCACCGAGCGTTGTTCGTGCAGATGCAGCAGCAGCAACAGCTGACGGGTTTTCAGGCGGGCTGCGTTGAACCAGGGAGTACCGGAATTTGCCATGGGGTGCGGTTGCGGCCGTGTATTCGTCGGAGGAATAGAATATGCCGAAAATTTCATTTGCAGCACATATCTCACCGCGCGAGGCTAGCGCTCGCCGCAGCAGGAGCCCCTACCTCCCGGGCGCGGCCAGAACAGACGTGACCCGCCTCGACCAGGCGATAACACGCACGCCATGAACGCGGAGGTGGACGACGATGACCGCAATTTGCCGGCCACTTGCGGGCCGTAGCGGCATGCTTGTGCATGCCGGGCGTGCCCATCGGCATTGCATCGCGGCGCTGCTACCGCATGGCGTTTTTCTCCCCGGATTGCGCATTGGCGGCGACCTGTCGTCTGCGCAGTTGCGCAAGCTCCCCCGACGTTGCCGGCCACTCGGTCGCCAACGGCCGCTTTCCGCTCTATCGCGAGTAACCGCATGACCTCAGACACCACCGCCAGCCTGTTCGCCCTGCCGCTGATCGCCATCCTGCGTGGCATCACGCCGGAAGAGACGCCCGACCATGTCGGCGCACTGATCGACGCCGGCTTCGATGCGATCGAGATTCCGCTCAATTCGCCACGCTGGGAGCAAAGCATCGCCCTGGCCCAGCAGACCTATGGCGAACGCGCCTGGATCGGTGCCGGCACCGTGCTGCGCAACGAAGACGTGGACACCCTGGCCGAGATCGGTGCGCGCTTCATCGTCACTCCGAATACGCGCCCCAGCCTGATCCGCCATGCGGTGTCGCGCGGGCTGACCGTGGTGGCCGGCTTTGCCACCGCCAGCGAGGCCTTCGACGCCATCGACGCCGGCGCCACCATCCTGAAGCTGTTCCCGGCGGCCACCTATGGCGCGGCGCATGTGCGCGCCTTGCGCTCGGTGCTGCCCAAGCACATCCCGGTCTACGTGGTCGGCGGCGTCAGCCCGCAGACCCTGGCCGGCTTCATGGCCCAGGGCGCGGCCGGTGCCGGCATCGGCGGCGAACTGTACAAACCCGGCCAATCCCTCGAAACAACCCAGACGCATGCACGCGCGTTCGTGCAGGCCTACCAGGAACTGCAAGGATGAAGATCACCCGCCTCACCACCTACCACGCTGCACCGCGCTGGCTGTTCCTCAAGGTCGAAACCGACGAGGGCATCACCGGTTGGGGCGAGCCGGTCATCGAAGGCCGCGCGCGCAGCGTGGAAGCGGCCGTGCACGAACTGGCCGGCTACATCGTCGGCAAGGATCCGGCACGCATCAACGACCTGTGGCAGACCATGTACCGCGCCGGTTTCTACCGCGGCGGCGCCATCCTGATGAGCGCCATCGCCGGCATCGACCAGGCGCTGTGGGACATCAAGGGCAAGGCGCTGGGCGTGCCGGTGTACGAGCTGCTGGGCGGGCTGGTACGCGATCGCATGAAGACCTATCGCTGGGTCGGCGGCGACCGCCCCGGCGCCATCATCCAGCAGATCACCGACTACCGTGCGCTGGGCTTTGACACCTTCAAGTTCAACGGCACCGAGGAAATGAAGCTGATCGACAGCGCGCGCGCCGTCGATGCAGCGGTGGTCAAGGTCGCCGAAATCCGCGAAACCTTTGGCAATGCCATCGATTTCGGCATCGACTTCCACGGCCGCGTCGGCGCGCCGATGGCCAAGGCGCTGCTGCGCGAGCTGGAGCCGTTCAAGCCGCTGTTCGTCGAGGAACCGGTGCTGGCCGAGCAGGCCGAGTACTATCCGCGCCTGGCCGCGAGCACCTCGATTCCGCTGGCGGCCGGCGAGCGCATGTTCTCGCGCTTCGAGTTCAAGAACGTTCTGTGCGCCGGTGGCATCGGGATGGTGCAGCCGGACCTGTCGCATGCCGGCGGCATCACCGAGTGCGTCAAGATCGCCGCGATGGCCGAAGCCTACGATGTCGGCTTCGCCCCGCACTGCCCGCTCGGCCCGATTGCATTGGCCGCCTGCCTGCACGTGGACTTCGTTTCGCACAACGCGGTACTGCAGGAACAGAGCATCGGCATCCACTACAACGAAGGCGCCGACCTGCTCGATTACGTCATCAATAAAGACGATTTTCAGTGTGTCGATGGCAGTATCGCTGCCCTGCCCAAGCCCGGGCTCGGTGTGGAGATCGACGAAGCCATGCTCAAGCGCGCCAACGAAAATCCGCCGGACTGGCGCAACCCGGTCTGGCGTCACAGCGATGGCAGCATCGCCGAATGGTGAGCACGCCCGAACACACTGCCGCGCTGGCGGTCGACAGCCGCTGCACACACGGCGAAGGCGTGCTGTGGTGCGAACAGCGCCAGGCGCTGTACTGGGTCGACATCGTTGAAAAGCGCCTGTGGCGGCACCATCCGGCCACGGCACGATCACGCTACTGGACACTGCCCGATCGCCCGGGCTGCCTGGGCCTGATGGACGATGGCCGCGTGCTGGTCGCGTTGGCCAAGGCAGTGGGGGTGGTCGATCCGGACAACACGGACGCCGACATGCTGCCATTCGAAAAATTGGCCGATGTGGAGGCGGACAACCCGCTCACCCGCAGCAACGATGGCCGCGTCGACCGGCACGGCAATCTGGTGTTCGGCACCATGGACGAACACGACAGCAAGGCCGCCCGCGGCGCGTTCTACCAGTTTTCGCTGCGGCACGGCTTGCGTGCGCTGCCGTTGCCGGGTGTGTCCATTCCCAACTCGATCTGCTTCAGCCTTGACGGCCGCACCTTGTATTACTGCGATTCGGTGCGCCCGCAGATCCTGTGCTGCGATTACGACCCGGAGACGGCGCAGACCAGCAATACGCGCGTGTTCACCACCCTGGATCGCGACGACGCCGAACCGGATGGATCGATCATCGACAGCGAAGGCCACCTGTGGAATGCGCAATGGCGCGCCTCGCGCGTGGTGCGCTATCGACCCGACGGCAGCGTGGAGCGCATCGTGCAATTGCCGATCAAGCACCCCACCTGCAGTGCGTTCGGCGGCGCGGCCCTGGATCGCCTGCACGTGATCTCCTCGCGCCTGGACCATAGCGCCGAAGAACTCGCGCGCATGCCCGAAGCCGGCAGCCTGTTCGTGTGCGACCTCGCCATCGCCGGCCTGCCCGAAAGCCGGGTGGCCAGCGCATGATCGCCGTCGACTGGGGGACCAGCAGCCTGCGCGCCTACCTGCTCGACGCGAGCGGCACAGTGCTGGAACAGCGTCGCGGCAGCGACGGCATCCTCGCCTGCCAGGGACGCTTCGCCGACGTGCTGAGCGCATTGATCAACGGCTGGGAGGGCCCGGTACTGCTGTCGGGCATGATCGGCAGCCGCAATGGCTGGGTCGAACAGGCCTACCTGCCCTGCCCCACCGACACTGTGGCCCTGGCAGCGGCCATGCGCCGCTACGCCGACCTGCTGCCCGGCCGCACGTTGTGGTTCGTGCCCGGCGTCAGCACCGGCGAGCGGACCGGCGTGCCCGACGTCATGCGCGGCGAGGAGACCCAGCTGGTCGGCCTGCTCGCCAGCCTGGGCCATGGCGACCACGTGGCCTGCCTGCCCGGCACGCACAGCAAATGGGCCACCCTCGCCAACGGCCAGCTGACCGACTTCGCCACCGTCATGACCGGCGAACTGTATGCAGTGCTATGCCAGCACAGCATCCTCGGCAAGCTGATCCCCGACGCCCACGCCGAGCTCGACGCGCCTGCATTCCTGCTCGGCATCGAGCGCAGCGCCGAACCGGGCGGGCTGAGCCACCATCTGTTCGGCACCCGCACGCTAGGCCTGTTCGACCGCCTCAGCGCACAGGCCCTGCCCTCGTACCTGTCCGGCCTGTTGATCGGCCACGAACTGCGCGAACACCGCGGCACGCACGCCACCGTGCACCTGGTCGGCAGCCCCGCGCTGGCGCAGCGCTACGCGCTGGCGTTGCAACATGTAGGCGTTGACAGCCGGTTGCACCCGGAAGATCTGGCTGCGGCAGGGTTGTTCGCGCTGGCCAGGCAGCGCGGGCTGGCTTGAGGTCAGCCCCTCTCCCGCGGGGCGAGAAGGCACGTCTTATGCGCCACTGGCGCGTGTGCCTTCGAGCCCCCGTGCCGCGAGCGCGGGCCGGGGCGTAGAGCGGGGGGCCGTGTGAGGGTACGGCGGCAGACAGCCAACTCGACGAACTCACCCAACACCGCTCAAAGCGCGCACCGCCGTCAGCCAACCTCACTAACCGACAGGCACCAGCTGCGTAGGACGGCACGCAGCTGCCGCAGCAAAAGTCGCACGCCACCCCCAAAGATCACCAACTCCACACCCGTCCCCCGACTGCTTTAGAATTGACAGGCTAAACGCCGGATTCCGCCATGCCTTTTGTTGTCACCGAAAACTGCATCAAGTGCAAATACACCGACTGCGTCGAGGTCTGCCCGGTGGATTGCTTCCACGTCGGCCCGAACTTTCTGGTCATCGACCCGGACGAGTGCATTGACTGCACCCTGTGCGAACCGGAATGTCCGGCCAACGCGATCTACCCGGAAGACGACGTGCCGGCTGGTCAGGAAGGCTTCGTTGCGCTCAATGCCGAGCTCGCCAAGGCCTGGCCGGTACTGACCGTGCGCCAGGAACCGCTGCCCGATGCCGCCGAATGGGATGGCAAGCCGAACAAGCTGCCGCTGCTGCAGCGCTGAGGCCGCCGTCGGCGAGCGCACTCCGCCAGCCCCTCACCGCACGCACTACAAACAAGACGGGCGCCTCAGGCGCCCGTTTTGCTGTCCGGCCATGCTGCAACCACTCAGCCGCCGAGCTTGCCCTTCAGCGAGGAGATCACCGCCACCGGCGCTGCCGCAGTGGCCGGCATACCGCGCGGGTCCACCGCCGACACATAGCTGCCCGCATCGACCTTGACCACGCGTACCAGGAAGCTGGAACCCTCGTAGCTCACGTCGTAGGAGCCGAGCATCTGCGCCTTGCTGGCGATGGTCAGGCCCGGAATATCGGCCAGCGCCTCACCCACCTTGGCAAACACCTCGTCGCGCTCGCCCGGCACGGTGAAACCGCTGTTGGCGCTCGCCGAGGGCGGCATGTTGCTGTTCTGCTGCGTGGTGGAGGCCAGGGTCGGCACCTTCATCGCACCGGAGGTGTCGGGCAGGTTCAGGTCCGGCGGCACTTCCAGCGGACGGGCTTCCGGCGCCAGCGCATAGTCGCCGCGCGCGCCCTTGTGGAACCAGCTGCAACCGCTCGTGGCAGCGACAGTGGCGGTCGCCAGCAACGCGAGCGACAGCACGCGGACGGGGGAAACGGAATGACGCATCGATAGATCTCCTGGGTCAGGCCGCGAGCATTTCGCGGCTGGAAAGCGCTTCCAACGCAACGGCGTCGGCGGCAAGGCGGTCGGCGGCAGGCTGGTGCGCCGCAGAAAGTGGCAGCAGCGGCAGGCGCAGGCCGTGCCCGATCCCGGCGCGCTGCAGCAGCGCCTTGACCGGGATGGGATTGGATTCGATCCCGCAGAAGCTGTGGTACTCGCTCAGGCGTGCGTCCCAGGCCAGGGCGGCCTCGCGCTGGCCATTCCGCGCCAGATCGCACAGGCGCCGGTAGGCGGACGGCAAGGCATTGGACGCCACCGAGACCAGGCCATCGGCGCCGGCCAGCATCGCCTGCGCCGCACTGCCGTCGTCACCGCTGAGTACCACGAAGGAGGCACTGCGTAGCGCCACCAGCGCGGCCACGCGCTCGGATTCGCTGCGGGCTTCCTTGATGCCGACGATAGTGGGATGCCCCACCAGCTCGGCCACCGTCTCCGGCAGCAGATCGCAACCGGTGCGGCCCGGCACGTTGTACAGCACCACCGGCAGCCCGCCCTGATCGGCGACCGCCTCAAAATGCGCCTTCAACCCGGCCTGGGTCGGGCGCACGTACGGCGGCGTC
Organism: Xanthomonas floridensis; assembly: GCF_001642575.1. Taxonomy (GTDB): domain Bacteria; phylum Pseudomonadota; class Gammaproteobacteria; order Xanthomonadales; family Xanthomonadaceae; genus Xanthomonas; species Xanthomonas floridensis. The sequence continues at coordinate 26,426 of NZ_LXNG01000010.1, forward strand.
ACCACCAGCGCGTACTGCGCGCCCAGTGCGGCGGCGCGGCGCGTCTGCGCAATGGTCTTGGCGGTGCCGGACAGGCCGGTACCGGCCAGCACCGGCACGCGGCCGGCCACCTGGGCCACGGCTGCGCGCAGCAGCGTGTCGTATTCGTCGTCGCTGAGCGCGGCGGCTTCGCCGGTGGAGCCGGCGACCACGATTCCCTGCACACCGCCGTGCAGCTGCTGCTCCAGCAGCCGCTGCCAGGCATCCAGGTCGAGTGCGCCGTCGGGACCGAAGGGGGTCGCCAGCGCGGTGATGATGCCGGAAAGGGACAAGATTCTGCTGCTCTTACGTGACAGGAAAGGCCCGCGCGGGCGCGGGTTGAGACCACCTGCATGTTACTTGCGGCGCGAAAGCACGGGCAAGTATGCTGGTCACCGCCAGGGCGCCTGCCCGGGCGGCCATTCAGCCTGATGCAATGCCGGAAGCCCCTTTGACCGACTCGACTCCCCGGCCTTCGCCGACCGAAAACCACCTCCTGATCAACGCCTACACGACGCATCCGGAGTCCCCCCTGTTGCCCGTCACCCGCCGCATCGCCGACAGCGGCTGCAATCTCGTGGACGCCCGCCTGGCCACGGTGGGGCGCGATGTCTCGGTCACCGCACTGGCCACCGGCTCCTGGGACTCGGTCGCCAAGCTCGAAGCCATGCTGACCCGCCTCGAACGCGAGGAAGGCCTGAAGCTGGTGTGGTACCGCACCGGCCCCAAGCAGGCGCAGTCCAACCTGCTGCCGTACATCGTCGAGGTGATCGCCGCCGACAAGCCCGGCATCCTGTTCCAGCTGGCCGATTTCTTCGACCGCCAGGGCATCACCATCGAAAACCTGCAGAGCACCCGCTACCGCGCCATGCAGACCGGCGCGGAGATGTTCTCGGCGCAGGTGACCATCGGGGTGCCGGCCAACATGCACATCGCCGCCTTGCGCGATGATTTCCTGGAATTCTGTGATCACCTCAATCTCGACGCGATCATGGACCCGATGAAGTTCTGAGGCAGGAGTTCTCCATGGCCATCGCGATGTCTGCGCTGAAACAGATGTTCGACCACATCCGCTCCGAGACCGACTGGAATCTGGACGGCCCGCTGCGCTGGGAATATTTCTTCGCCGACCCTGCGCAGGAACCGCTGCAGAAACTCGCCGAGCAACTCACCCAGGACGGCTACCGCGTCATCGACATCTTCCTCGGCGAACGCGACGAAGACGACGGCGACGATGAGGAGTCGTATTTCCTGCACGTGGACAGGAAAGAACACCACACCATCGAATCGCTGAATCAGCGCAATGCACAGTTCGATGCGCTCGCCAAACGTTTCCATGTGGCTGCTTATGATGGGATGGACGTCGGGCCGGCCTGATCGGCCGCCGACCGCCTCTCCCCTTCAGGCCGAGCAACGATGACAGACGCTGCAACCGAACTTCCTGCCGCAACCCTCGACCTGCCGCTGGCCTTGTCCGGCGGCACCCAGACCAGCCTGCGCGACTACGCCGGCAAGTGGCTGGTGATCTACTTCTATCCCAAGGACAGCACCCCCGGCTGCACCACCGAAGGCCTGGACTTCAACGCATTGCTGCCACAGTTCAAGAAGGCCGGCGCCGCGGTGCTGGGCGTCTCGCGCGACTCGGTGAAGTCGCACGACAACTTCTGCGCCAAGCAGGGATTTGCCTTCCCGCTGGTCAGCGATGGCGACGAGGCCCTGTGCCGCGCCTTCGACGTGATCAAGGAAAAGAACATGTACGGCAAGCAGGTGCTCGGCATCGAGCGCAGCACCTACCTGCTCTCGCCCGAGGGGCGCATCGTGCAGGAATGGCGCAAGGTCAAGGTGGCCGGCCATGCCGACGCCGTGCTGGCCGCGTTGAAGGCGCACGCCAAACAGTGACACCCCTCGCTTCCCGCGTCCTCCATCACCCTGCCCCGGCAGGCGTGATGGCTCGCCCCTGCTCCATCACTTGGAAGACCCAATGACCCGAGGCAAGCGCATCTACGTGCTGGACACCAACGTGCTGATGCACGATCCCACCGCGCTGTTCAAGTTCGAGGAACACGATGTGTTCCTGCCGATGCAGGTGATCGAGGAGCTGGACAACGCCAAGAAGGGCACCTCCGAAGTCAGCCGCAACGCGCGCCAGGTCAGCCGCTTCCTGGACGAATTGCTGGAAAACACCAATGCCGAGCAAATCCAGGCCGGCATCCTGCTGAGCCATCCGCAAGGCATCCAGCTCAAGGGCCAGGCCGCGATTGGCCGGCTGTATTTCCAGATCCACCCGATCGAGCCGGGCCGCACCTTCGGCGCGATGCTGCCGGACAACAAGATCCTGGCCTCGGTGCTGGCGCTGCGCGAAGAAAACCCGGATGTGCCGGTCATCCTGGTGTCCAAGGACATCAACCTGCGCATCAAGGCCTACATCAGCGGACTTGTGGCCGAGGATTACCAGAACGACCGCGCGCTGGACGATTTCAGCCTGCTGTTCACCGGCGCGATCGAACTGCCGGAAGATTTCTGGCAGAAGCACAACGAAGATCTGCGCAGCTGGAACGAGCGTGGCCGCACCCATTACGAGATCGTGCTGGCCGAGGACGAGGACTGGTATCCCAATCAGTACCTGTACCTGCCCGGCGACGACGAGGTGGAGCTGCGGGTGGCGCGGGTCGGCGGCGGCAAGGCCACGCTGTGCCTGGTCGATGACTTCCGCAACACCCAGCACGCGGTGTGGGGCATTGCCGCGCGCAACCGCGAGCAGAATTTCGCGCTCAATGCCCTGATGGACCCGGAGATCGACTTCGTTACCCTGCTCGGCACCGCGGGCACCGGCAAGACCTTGCTCGCGCTGGCTGCCGGCCTGGCCCAGACCATGGACCAGCAGCGCTACCGCGAGATCATCATGACCCGCGCCACGGTCAGCGTGGGCGAGGACATCGGCTTCCTGCCCGGCACCGAAGAAGAAAAGATGACCCCGTGGATGGGCGCGCTGACCGACAACCTGGAAGTGCTCACCCACAACCAGGAAGGCGGCTCCTGGGGCCGTGCGGCCACCAACGACCTGCTTGCCAGCCGCATCAAGATCCGCTCGATGAACTTCATGCGTGGGCGCACCTTCCTGTCGCGCTATCTGATCCTGGACGAGGCGCAGAACCTCACTCCGAAGCAGATGAAGACGCTGATCACCCGTGCCGGCCCCGGCACCAAAATCGTGTGCCTGGGCAACGTCGAGCAGATCGACACGCCCTATCTCACCGAGACCACGTCCGGCCTGACCTACGCGGTGGATCGCTTCAAGGCCTGGCCGCATAGCGCGCACATCACGCTGCGCCGTGGCGAACGCTCGCGTCTGGCCGACTTCGCTTCGGAGGTGCTGTGATGCGCACCCTGCGCGGCGCATTGGCGCTTGCGACGATCGCGCTGGGCGGCTGCGCCACCACGTCCTCGCCGTCCAGCGTGCCCACCAACCTCAAGAGCGGGCAGTCGTGGATCATCAGCCGCCAGGGCATCGCCGAGCAGGTGCTGGACACCTGCTCGCGCGACAGCCCCGCCCGCCAGCCAGGACGCATCAGCGGCTACTGGGCGCCCTCGCAGCAGCAGATCGAACTGCTGGAGTCGCGCCAGGATGCGCTGACCCCGACCATTGCCGAACCGCGCGAGTACGATCGCCAGTACGTGGGCGTGGTGATCCAGGGCCAGCAGCTGATCTACATCAACGCCTTCAAGCTGCCCAACGACCCGCCGGTCAAGCCGGCCCGGGAGGCGATCCGGGTCTGCGACGGTGGCAGCGCGTTCTGGGGCGCACTGTACGACCCGCAGACCGGGGCGTTTTCGGAAATCGCCGTCAACGGCAGCCCCTGACGCAACGCTGCTCCACGCCAGCGGGCGCACGCGTCGCATCTGCTTCTGCACAGCCGCGGCCCGGGCAGTGCAGAATCGGCGCATGACCACGCCCAGCACGCTGTCCGCATTGACCATCGCCGGCTCCGATTCCGGCGGTGGTGCCGGTATCCAGGCCGATCTGAAGACCTTCGCCGCGCATCGCGTGCATGGCCTGTCTGCCATCACGGCGCTGACCGCGCAAAACACCCGCGCAGTGACCGCGGTGCACATTCCGCCGGTCGCCTTCCTGCAGGCGCAGGTGCAGGCCTGTTTCGACGATTTCCAGATCCAGGCGGTCAAGCTGGGCATGCTGGCCAATGCCGATGTCATCCATTGCGTGGCCGACCTGCTCCAAGCGCATCGCCCGCCGTTTGTAGTGCTGGATCCGGTGATGGTGTCCACCAGTGGCGCACGCCTGCTCGAGGACGCTGCGCTGGACGCGCTACGCAGCCGCCTGCTGCCGCTGGCAACGCTGATCACGCCCAATACGCCCGAAGCCGAGCTGCTGACCGGCCGCCGCATCGACGATGCCGATGCGGCCGAGCATGCCACCGCAGCCCTGCTCGACCTCGGCGCGCAGGCGGTGTTGCTCAAGGGCGGCCATCTGCTCGAGGGCGCGCGCGTGATCGATCGCTTCGATGACGGCGTCACCCAGGACGTGTTCCTGCATCCGCGCCTGCAGGTGGATGCGCACGGCACCGGCTGCAGCCTGTCGGCGGCGATCGCCGCACAACTGTGCCAGGGCCTGTCGCTGCTCAATGCCTGCGAAGCGGGCATCGATTACGTGGCGCGCGCCATCCGCATCGGCCAGCGTCCTGGCCGTGGCGAGGTACTGGTGCTCGACCACGTCGGTGCCGCGCCCGGCGCATGAGCGTGCACAGCGACACCCTGCCCGTCAGCGCGAAAGATGGACATTGCTGGCAGGTGATGCGCTGCGCGCCGGTGCAGCCGGTCGCCTCGCTGCTATGGCTGCCGGCATTGGGCGTGGCAGCACGGCATTACCTGCCATTCGCAACAGCGTTGGCGTCCGCCGGCATCGCGGTGTATCTGCACGAATGGCGCGGCAACGGCAGCAGCACGCTGCGCCCATCGCGCCAGCACGACTGGGGCTTTCGCAGCTTGCTGGCCGACGATATTCCGGCCAGCCATGCGCTGATGACGCTGCACGATCCGCAGCATCCCCACATCGTCGGCGGCCACAGCCTGGGCGGGCAGCTGGCCTGCTGCCATGCAGCCTTGCAACCCACGCGCGTCGCGCAGCTATGGCTGGTCGCCAGCGGCTCACCGTACTGGCGACAGTTTCCGCGCCCCATGCGCTACGGGTTGCCGTTGGCATATCGCCTCCTGCCCTGGCTGGCACGCATGCAAGGCGTGCTGCACGGGCGCTCGCTGCGCTTTGCCGGCACCGAGGCACGCAGCCTGATCGCCGACTGGGCCCGGGTCGGTCGCAGCAATCGCTATCGCGCGGCCGGCACCGCATGGGATCTGGAACGCGCGCTGGGTGCGCTCACCGTGCCGATCACGGCGGTGACCTTCGCCCGCGATCACTTCGGCCCGCCTGCAGCGCTGCAGACATTGCTGCGCAAGATGCCGCACGCACCGGCCGATGTGCAGCCGCTGGACGATGCGCAACTGGGCGTGCGCAGCGATCATTTCGCCTGGATGAAAGCGCCCGCCGCGGTGGCTGCGACGCTGCGAGGCACGCAGCGCGACGCGGTCAACGACGCGCGCATGTCACAAAGGGATTGACGACCCGTGCGGGCATCCGCATAATTCCGCTCCTGACGAGGCGCCCGTAGCTCAGTTGGATAGAGTACCTGGCTACGAACCAGGCGGTCGGGAGTTCGAATCTCTCCGGGCGCACCATCTTCAGAAGCAAAAAAAGACAGCATTGAACCGCTGTTTTTTCAGTTAAACATCCGCTTGCATTGCATCGGATGCGCAAGACAAAACAAGATATGCGCCCGTAGCTCAGTTGGATAGAGTACCTGGCTACGAACCAGGCGGTCGGGAGTTCGAATCTCTCCGGGCGCACCAATCTTGAAGAAAACGACCAGCTTGCTGGTCTTTTTTTTGCCTGTCGTCTTGCCCTGGATTTAACGGTGCCGGCAGCATCGTCGCCGATGGCACCACCCGCGCAGATCGCACCACGATCCGTTGTTGATCGCTGCGCAACTCTCACGCGTGCGCGCACCAATGGTCACACCGTTGCACCTTGCGCATCCAGGTCTGCGGCCACCACTACCGGCAGCAACGAGGTCACCGGGTAGCCGGCGGCGTGCCATGCATCCAGACCACCCAGCAACGGCCGCACATCGCGATAACCACGCGCACGCATGCGCCCGGCCAGCCACGCGGCAGACACCTCGCCCGGGCATGCGCAATAGATCACCACCGCACGCTCGCGCGGCACGCTGGCAAGGATCTGCGCAAGCTGTCGCTCGTCGGCAAACACGGCGCCGGGAATCGTGTACGGCTGCAGATCGCGGTACCCCGGCGCACGAATGTCCAGCACCGTGGGACGCTGCTGCTCATCGCCATCCAGCAACGGCAGCAGCTCGCCCACCGCAATGCGCGCCTGTTCCAGCGACCGCAGCAAGGTATGCCGCCGCCACCAGCGCCAGCCGACGTAGCAGGCCAGCAGCGCCACCAGCACCACCACCGCACCGGACCCCAACTCGGACAGGAACGTCAGCACGTCCTGCACCTGACCGGCGAACAGCGCCCCCAGGCTCAGGCCGGCCAGCGCCCACAACGCGGCACCGAACGCGTCGTAGCGCAGAAACGCCGCCAGCCGTACCTGGCTGGCACCGGCCATCGGCACCGACACCATCGACAGGCCGGGCACGAACTTGGCCACCGCCAGCACGCGCACGCCCCAGCGCGAGAAGAATCGCTCGGTCTGCTTCATGCAGGTGTCGCGCGACAACGACAGGCGGCACAGTGACTGCAAGGTGCGATTGCCGAAGCGGCGGCCGGCCAGATACCAGGCCAGATCACCCAGCAGGCTTGCCAGTACCGACACCCCCCACGCCGCCAGGCCTGCCAGCCAGGCATCGCTGCCGCCCGCCAGCGCGTAGCCTGCGCCCACCAGCACCAACGTCGGCAGTGCCGGGACCGGCAGCCCGAGCGACAACGCCAGCACGTTGGCGAACACCAGTGCCAATCCGTACTGTTCGATCAAGCCTTGCATGCGGGGATCCTGCGCGACGGCAAGCGGGCATTATCCGCGCTTGCCTAGCCGCGCGACTGCCCGGCGGCAACGGAACGATACGTTTCGGCCAGCGACTGCGACCAGCGCTCGAACAGCCCCTCGCTACGCAACGCCTGGCGCCACCAGTTCAGGGCCTCGCCCTCCTCGCCCGGCCGCCACGCCAGGTAAAAGGTTTCATCGGCCTTGCGCGTCTCCACCGGCACCTCCTGCAAGCGGCCATCCTGCAACGCACCGCGCGCGTACGGCTCGGGCAGGAAGCCATACCCCACACCGGCCAGCTGCAGCAGCAGCTTGGTGTGCATGTCCGGCACGGTCAGCACATCGCGCCCGGACAACAGGCCCACGGTACGCGGCAGCAACCGCCGCGCCGAATCGGCCATCGCGATCGCGCGGTGGTCGGCCAGCTCGGCCGGCCCCAACAGGTGGGCGCCCGCCAACGGATGGCCGGCCGCCACTGCAAACACGAACCGCACGCTGCCGATCGGCTCGGCAACATACCCGCCGCCGCTTGGCCCCTCGCCTGCCGCCACGATCAGGTCCACCCGCCGGTCCAGCAAGGCCTCCCAACCGCCTGACAGCGATTCGCTCAGCACCCGCAGCCGCGTGCTGTCGGCCACCTGGTAGAACGCCAGGATCTGCGCCTGCAGCAACGCCGCAGGCAGGATCGCATCCAGCCCGATCGCAAAGTCCGATTCCCAGCCCGAGGCCACCCGCCGCACCCGCACTTCCAGCTCCTGCGCCGCACGCAGCAGGTGGCGGCCTTCGCGCAGCAGTTCGCGCCCGGCCTGGGTAGGGGTCGCCTTCGGCCCGAAGCGCTCGAACAGCTGCACAGCCAGATCCTCTTCCAGCTTGGCCACCGTGTAGGAAATGGTCGAGGGAACCTTGAACAACACCTTGGCGGCGGCGGCAAATGACCCACGGCGGTCGATCGCGTCCAGGATCTGCAATGCGTCCAGGCTGATTTTCATTGTTCGATTTTTTCGATGATAGCGGCCAAATCTACTCGCTTTTTCTTCCTTACACGCAGGCGGAGACTACGCATCAAGCCGCTGGCGTACCGATTCATACCCCGGCGCCAATTCGAATCTACCAAGGAGAAGCAGCATGTTGAATGTCCGCAAGAGCGAAACCCGTGGCCGCGCCGAGCATGGCTGGCTGTCCTCGCGCCATACCTTCTCCTTCGCCAGCTACCACGACCCGCGCCACATGGGCATCGGCCCGCTGCGGGTGATCAACGAAGACAAGGTGACCCCGGGCGAAGGCTTCGGCACCCACGCCCACCGCGACATGGAGATCATTTCCTACGTCCTGGGCGGCGCGCTGGAGCACAAGGACAGCATGGGCACCGGCTCGGTCCTGCACTACGGCGATGTGCAGCGCATGAGCGCCGGCAGCGGCGTCACCCACAGCGAATTCAATCATTCGTCCAGCGAGCCGGTGCACTTCCTGCAGATCTGGGTGATGCCCGAACGCGCCGGGATCGAACCGAGCTACGAAGAAAAGCACTTCGATACCGACAGCAAACGCAACCAGCTGCGCCTGATCGCCTCGCCGGGCGGTGACGATGGCTCGCTGCGCCTGCATCAGGACGCACGGCTGTATGCGTCGATCCTCGATGGCGACGTCCGCCTGCAGCAACCGCTGGCGGACGGCCGCATCGGCTACGTGCAAGTGGCCCGCGGCAGCCTCTCCGTCAACGGGCAGGCGTTGTCTGCCGGCGATGCGGTGCAGGTCACCGACGAGCCGGAGATCATCCTGGCCGACGCGCGCGATGCCGAAGTGCTGGTGTTCAATCTGCCCAAGTAACCGGACCGACGCGCACACTCCCCTCGACGACAGCTGGGGGGAAGCAGAGAACAAGCGGCGCCTTGCTTCGGTGAGGCGCCGTCTTTTTGTCTTACGCAGGCACCGGCCTGCCTGGCCGTTTGCGGTTGCGCTGGCCTGCAGCCATTGCCCGCCCGGCATTCGTAGGGGCGATGCGGCAACGGCGCGAGCTGGATGTACCAAGAAGTGACCGATCGCCCAAGTCCTGCAGGCAAGCCGAGCGGATGGAGTGAAGCCTCGATACGTCCATGCCGACTTACAGGCCATTGGCCTGTCTTTGCGCAGTGCTCAGGCGCCGTGCCGGTGACGCGACGCCAAGACCGAGACCGAGACCGAGGCCGCTCAGCGTCATGCAGCCTGTGGGCGGACCCGCTGCGCCGCGGCGTCCGCACTGGCGGCTTGCGGCACAGCGCCCCCGGCATCGCCGTTGACCAGCGCGAACAACGCATCGGCATCGGCCTCCAGCACGCGCGCCGAACGCGCCAGGTCGTCCACCATCTGCGCCTGGTCGCGCGCCTGCACGCCGATCGATTGCAAGGCAGTGTTGGCGGTGGAAATATCCTGCGCCTGCTCATGGCTGGCAGCGGCAATCTGCTCCACCGTCGCGGTGACGCGCAGCACCGATGTCACCAGATCCTGCATCACCACACCGGCCTGCTCGGCCAGCCGCGAGCCATCACCCACTTGGTCGGTCGCATTGTCGATCAACGAGCGGATCTCCCTGGCCGACACGCTGCAGCGCTGCGCCAGGCTGCGCACTTCGGTGGCCACAACCGCAAACCCGCGCCCCTGTTCGCCGGCACGCGCGGCCTCCACGGCCGCATTGAGCGCCAGGATATTGGTCTGGAAGGCGATGCCGTCGATGACCTCGATGATCTGCCCGATCCGATCAGTGGCCGAACGAATGCCGGCGGTGGTCTGCACCACTCCGGCGATGACATCGGCACCGCGTCGCGCCACGACCGCAGACTCTTCGGCCATGCGCTGCGCCGAGCCGGCGTTCTCGGAGTTGGTGCGCACGGTGGCGGCAAGCTGATCGATGGTGCTGGAGGTCTGCGCCACCGCGCCGGACTGCGCAGAAGCGCGTTTGACCAGCTCCTGGTTGCTGACGGAAATATGGTGCGATTCGCGTTGCACGTTCTGCGCAATGCTCATGGTCTGCCGCATGAGGTCGCGCATGCGCTCGGCCGAACGCACCTGATCGGTCACATCGGTAGCGTACTTGACCACCTTGTACGGCCGCCCGGAGACATCCAGGATCGGGTTATAGGACGCCTGGATCCATACCGGGCTGCCATCCTTGCGCAGGCGGCGGTAACGCCCGGCGTCGAACTGGCCACGCGCCAGTTTCGCCCAGAAATGCCGGTAGTCTTCCGACGCGCGAAAGGCCGCATCGACAAAGATCCCGTGATGCTGACCGATTGCCTCCTCCGGCGTGTAACCCAGGATCGCCAGGAAGTTGTCATTGGCAGTCAGCACCCGGCCGTCCAGATCGAACTCGATCACCCCCATCACCTTGTCGATGGCCTGGATGCGACCATCCGCATCGGCCGACTCGATCACCTGGCGAGTCACGTCGGTGGCGTACTTGACCACCTTGTACGGCCGCCCGTGCTCGTCGAGCACCGGGTTGTAGGAGGCCTGGATCCATACGTCCTGGCCATTCTTGCCGACGCGCTTGTAGCGGCCGGCATCGAACGCGCCGCGCCCGAGCGATTCCCAGAACGCGCGATACGCCGCCGACTGACGCGTGACCGCATCCACGAACATGCCATGGTGCTTGCCGCGGATCTCGTCCAGCCGGTACCCCATGACCTGCAGGAAATTCTGGTTGGCATCGAGCACCGTGCCATCGAGCGAGAATTCGATCACGGCCATCACCTTGTCGATCGCGTCGATCCGACCTTCGAAATCGGCGGTCTGGCGCACCTGCTCGGTGATGTCGGTGGCGTACTTCACCACGCGATACGCCTTGCCCGAGCGATCGAGCAAGGGGTTGTAGGAGGCATTGATCCAGACCTCGCGCCCGCGCTTGTCCAGCCGGCAGAAGCGCCCGGCATTGAAGTCGCCGCGGCGCAACGCGCCCCAGAACTGGCGATAGCTTTCGCTGTCACGGTCGTTTGGGGTGACGAACATGCGGTGATGCTGGCCGACCACCTCCTCCAGCCGGTATCCCATCAACGACAGGAAGTTCTGGTTCGCATCCAGGATGCGCCCATCCAGATCGAATTCGATCACCGCCATCACCCGGTCTACCGCATTGGCCTTGTGCTGCAGGCCGCGACTCGAGGAAGAGAACAGGCGTCCAAGCAGCGGTAGGCGCATCACGTCGAAATCCGAGATATGGGTCACGTCGTTAGCGACACCTGTGCGCACAACTTGATCCCTCTTCGCCCGCAGCATCATCGAGCGATTCAGATGCCGGAACCCTCAACCGAGCCGAACCGCTCAAGCCTCCACGCGATGAGTGCAACGACAGCGAAGGGAGAAGCGAACACGCAACTCACCAGACGGTGGCTATTTGAACAGCGGGGTCGTTGGGCATGGAGCAGTTGCCCCGCCTTCAAACGTCGCTTGAGCGACTGCAGTGACAGAAGCAGCGATGACGCGAGTCACCCTGCTTTGCAGGACAAGCGAAGTTCGCAACGTCGACGCTTGCTGACGGCGCGAATACGATTCCGGCATACCGCAGACCGTACGTCGCACATCGTAACCTGACTGCCTGGCTGCCCTGGCTGCCAGTAGCTAGTCTGCATCGCCTGCGACAGATTCGCGGCCGAGTTGCAGCACTGCACCGCGTCGAAACTCCATTGGCTGTTTGATCCAGCAGCAAGAGGACGCAGCGCGACGTCACACCCTGCGGATAGCGACATCGATTCTTCCGAAAGCAAGTCGTTGCCGATGGAGCTCCAGGTCAGCCCGCGAACGTGCAGGTAGGCAACACCCCGATGTCCATCTCCGCAACAAGTTCCGACACCCTTCGCAGCCGTGCCGGAAAGCTACCCGCCAAAGCTTACGGCTCTGACCAACGCCACCCGCTCTGAAGACGCGGGCGGGCGTGGATGCTGTGGAGGTAACGCATCAGAAACGCATCAGATCCAACTTGTTGTACCTGCGCCTGCCCTTTGCGTCCCGCCGACACCACACTTTGCGGTTCGCGGTTCGCGGTTCGCGCTCGTCGCCTGAGTGCTGGGTGCTGGGTGCTGGGTGATGGGTGATGGGTGATGGGTGCCAAATGATGGGTGCTGGGTGCTGGGTGCTGAGTGCCTAGATCGAACATCAAACACACAAATAAAAACGCCCGCAAATCAACGATTTGCGGGCGTCCAGAACACTGGCGGAGCGAGAGGGATTCGAACCCTCGATAGAGCTTTTGACCCTATACTCCCTTAGCAGGGGAGCCCCTTCAGCCGCTCGGGCATCGCTCCAGTTTTTGCGTCCTGCCGCGATGTCCGTGGCAGGCCGCGAAGAATACCGGGTAACAGGGGCTAACGTAAACCCTTTATGACGATCAATTCGAAGAATCGTCGCCGTGATGCGCACCAGAAGCCACCGGCTCGTCCCCACGCTGGATGCGCTGGTAAATCTCTTCGCGATGCACAGCTACATCTTTCGGTGCAGTGATGCCAATGCGCACCTGATTACCCTTGACGCCGAGCACGGTAACAGTGACCGAGTCGCCGATCATCAAGGTTTCGCCTACCCGGCGAGTGAGGATCAACATTTTGCAAATCTCCTGGAACCGGTGGGTTTCCCACCAGCATTGACGGCCTCCTGAGTGAGACACGCCCTAGGTAAAGGGAATAGACCAGAAATGGTAGCGGGACATCCTGCCAGCCAGCAAGGCATAGCAGGATAAGTGTTCAGCCCAAGTGTTGCTTGACCCAGGAGGGCACACCGTCGAGTGCGGTCGCAAGGGCGGGCCCGTCCTCGCCACCACCCTGGGCGAGATCCGGACGGCCGCCGCCCTTGCCTCCGATCTGACTGGCGATATGGCCGAGGAGTTCCCCTGCCTTCACCTTGCCAGTTGGGCTCCCATTCACGCCGGCAACCAGGGCGACCTTGCCCGCCGATGCACCGGCCAGCACGATCACCGAGTCGCCCAGCTGCTGCTTCAGGCGGTCCATCGCTTCGCGCAAGGCCTTTGCATCAAATCCTTCCAGACGCACGGCTATGACCTTGACCCCGGCCACATCGACCGCACCGGCACCGAGATCGGCAGTCGCGCCGGAGGCCAACTTGGCCTTCAGCGATTCCAGTTCACGCTCCAGGCGTTTCTGACGCTCGGTCAGCGCACGCACCTTGTCGACGATTTCCCCGGCATTGCCGCCCAACAGGCCGGCTGCCTCGGACAAGCGCCGCTCCTGGTCGGCGACGTAATCCAGTGCACCCTGCCCGGTCACCGCCTCGATGCGACGCACACCCGAGGACACCCCGCCTTCGGACGTGATCTTGAACAGACCGATATCGCCGGTGCGGCTCACATGCGTGCCGCCACACAGTTCGGTCGAATAACCGCCCATTTTCAACACGCGCACGCGCTCGCCGTATTTCTCGCCGAACAGAGCCATCGCACCGAAATCCAGTGCTTCCTGCATGGCCATGTTGTGCACTTCGACGCTGTGGTTGGTGCGCACCTCGGCATTGACCTTGCGCTCGATTACCGCCAGCTCGTCGGCCGTGATCGGCTGGAAATGCGAGAAGTCGAAACGCAGCCGGTCCGGCGCCACCAACGACCCCTTCTGCTGCACATGCGTGCCCAGCACCTCGCGCAACGCGGCATGCAGCAGGTGCGTGGCCGAGTGGTTGAGGATGGTCTTGCCGCGGCGCTGTACATCGATGCCGCCCGCCAGCACATCGCCCAGCGCGAGCGCGCCTTCGGTGATGCGCCCTACGTGACCGTGGAACTGGCCGGCGAACTTCTGGGTGTCGGTGACGTCGATCGATACATCGGTATTGCTCAATTGCCCGCTGTCGCCGACCTGACCGCCGGACTCGGCGTAGAACGGCGTGCGATCGGTGAACACGATGACCTCGTCGCCGGCCTCGGCACGCTCGACCGGACGGCCCTGCTTGAGCAGCGCGACGACCTTGAGCGTGTCGGCGTCATGCGCCTCGTAGCCCAGGAATACGGTCGGCGACATGGTGGCGACCAGGTCGGCCGGCAACGCAACGCCGCCACCGAACTTGCCTGCGGCACGTGCGGTTTCACGCTGGCGCTCCATGGCGAATTCGAAGCCCTCCATGTCCACGCGCAAACCGCGCTCGCGCGCGATGTCCGATGTCAGATCGACCGGGAACCCGTAGGTATCGAACAGACGAAACGCATCCTCGCCGGGGATGACGTCCTGCGACCGTGCGGCCACGTCGTCGAAGATCTTCATGCCGGCGTCCAGCGTCTCGGCAAAGCGCTCCTCCTCGGCCAACAGGGCGCGCGCGACGGTGTCCTTGGCCACCACCAGTTCGGGATAGGCTTCGCCCATCAGCTCGACCAGGGTGGGCACCATCTTGCTGAAGAACGGCTGGCGCACGCCCAGCATCCAGCCATGCCGCAGCGCACGCCGGATGATCCGGCGCAGCACGTAGCCTCGCCCTTCGTTGGACGGCAGCACGCCATCGACGATCAGGAACGAACAGGCGCGGATGTGATCGGCGATGACCCGCAGCGACTTGTTTTCCAGATCGCTGACGCCGGTCAGCGCGCTGGCCTTGCCGATCAGGGTCTGGAACAGGTCGATTTCATAGTTGGTGTGGACGTGCTGCAGGATCGCGGCCAGTCGCTCCAGCCCCATACCGGTATCCACGCACGGCGCCGGCAACGGCACCAGGGTGCCGTCGGGCTGGCGATCGAACTGCATGAAGACCAGGTTCCAGATCTCGATGAAACGATCGCCATCTTCGTCCGGAGAGCCCGGCGGGCCACCGGCGATATGGTCGCCATGATCGAAGAAGATCTCGGTGCAGGGACCGCAGGGGCCGGTATCGGCCATCTGCCAGAAGTTATCCGAGGCGTACGGCGCGCCCTTGTTGTCGCCGATGCGCACGATGCGGCTTTCGGGAATGCCAATCATGTCGCGCCACAGCGCGAAGGCTTCTTCGTCGGTGTGGTAGACGGTGACCAGCAGGCGGTCGGCCGGTAGTTTCCAGACCTGGGTCAACAGCTCCCAGGCCCAGGCGATGGCATCCTTCTTGAAGTAATCGCCGAACGACCAGTTGCCCAGCATCTCGAAGAAGGTGTGGTGACGCGCGGTGTAGCCCACCGAATCCAGGTCGTTGTGCTTGCCGCCGGCGCGCAGGCAGCGCTGCACGTCCGCAGCCCGCACATAGCTGCGCTTCTCGGCGCCAAGAAAGACGTCCTTGAACTGGACCATGCCGGAATTGGTGAACAGCAGGGTCGGGTCGTTGCCCGGCACCAGCGGCGCGGACGGCACGATGGTGTGACCCTTGCCCTCGAAAAACGCAAGAAAGTCGCTACGGATCTGGGAAGTGCTGAATTTGGCAGGTGCGTTCATGTGCTGGCATTGGGCGGGCGGCAGTCCCGGTCACCCAATGAGATGTGGGCGCAGAGGAGCGGAACAACCTGAAACCACGAAGGGTAGCAGGCCTGACGCCCTCAGTCCTCAAGGTCGAAGCGCGTGGCGCTCCGAATGCTGTTGCCGTCGAAACCCCGCCGAGCCAGCAGATCGGCGGCCTTGCGCCGCTGAGGCAGATCCACCGGCCCCTGTTCGCCGAACCGACGGCGGACCAGGTCGCGCGCATTTTCGGTCCAATCGCCCTCAAACGTCGCCATCGCGGCGCTGATGGCCTCGCTGTCCAGACCGTGGGTACCGAGTTCTGCACGGATGTGCAAAGGGCCATAACCCGAGCTGGCCCTGTTTCGCACGACCGAGGCGGCGAAGCGTGTGTCGTCCTGCCAGCCCTCGCCCGCCAGGCGTTCAACGGCCGCCTGCGCGGCGTCCGGCTCGATTCCGCGTGCCAGCAGCTTGCGATTCAATTCCTTGCGCGAGTGCTCGCGCCGCACCAGCAACCCCAGTGCGCGTTGGACCGGCGTCTGCTCCTTGAACCGGCGGCCCCGCTTGGGAGCGGACTCTTGCTCGTCCATCGTGACGTGTCCCTCGATTTCTGCATCAATGCGCCGTCCCTGGCGCCTGCCCTCCTGGCCCTCGATAGATCTACCGCGAGACGCGACGGCACTGACTCCGCCGTTCCCGCGATAGAAAAACCTGAAACGACATCAACGAATCGCATCCAACGAAGGCGAAGCAGCTGAGGCCGCCACGCCCTCCCGGACAACAACGCGTTGCAGCACCGCGGTCGCGCCAGCAGTCGCCAGCGTGCCCGGCCACCAAGACCGCTTATTCCTTCTCGGCGTCGTCGCCTTCTTCGCGCGGCGCCTCGGCGGGCTGGAACTTCTCGCGCAGCTCGGCCTCGAGCTTGGCCGCCACCTGCGGGTTGTCACGCAGATAGCCACGCGCGTTGTCCTTGCCCTGGCCGATACGCTCGTCGCCGTAGCTGTACCAGGCACCTGCCTTGTCCACCAGCTTGGCTTCCACGCCCATGTCGATCAGCTCGCCCTCGCGGCTGATGCCTTCGCCGTAGAGGATTTCGGTGATGACCTGCTTGAACGGAGGTGCCAGCTTGTTCTTGACCACCTTGATCTTAGTCTGGTTGCCGATGATCTCGTCGCCCTTCTTGATCGCGCCGATGCGGCGGATGTCCAGGCGGACCGAGGCATAGAACTTCAGGGCATTGCCGCCGGTGGTCACTTCCGGGCTCTGGCCCGGCATCATGACGCCGATCTTCATGCGCAGCTGGTTGATGAACACCACCAACGTATTGGAGCGCTTGATATTGCCGGTCAGCTTGCGCAGCGCCTGGCTCATCAGGCGGGCCTGCAGGCCCGGCAGCTGGTCGCCCATCTCGCCTTCGATTTCCGCCTTCGGCGTCAGCGCGGCAACCGAGTCGACCACCACGATATCGACCGAGCCCGAGCGCACCAGCATGTCGGCGATTTCCAGCGCCTGCTCACCGGTATCCGGCTGCGACAGCAGCAGATCGTCGACGTTGACACCCAGCTTGGCGGCATAGATCGGATCCAGCGCGTGCTCGGCGTCGATGAAGGCCGCAGTGCCGCCCTTCTTCTGGCATTCGGCAATCGCCTGCAGAGTCAGGGTGGTCTTGCCCGAGGATTCGGGACCGTAGATTTCCACCACGCGGCCCTTCGGCAGACCGCCGATCCCCAGTGCGATGTCCAACATCAGCGAGCCGGTCGGAATGATTTCGACCGCCTCGATCACGCGGTCGCCCATGCGCATCACCGAGCCTTTGCCGAATTGCTTTTCGATCTGGCTCAGTGCGGCGGAAAGGGCGCGCTTCTTGTTCTCATCCATCTGGGTGATCCTTGTCAGTGATTTCGGTGTGGAGCCAATGTAGCGGCGGTGTATCGCACAGGCTGAGATTGCAGGCGACACACTCAGATTAATGATGCGATCTAGTCCAGGGCAGCGGAAAAGACTGCGGTGCCGGCTGGGGAAACGACCAGCGCCGGCATCGGCACAACCCTAGCGATTGGGCCTCAGCAGCCCGCAATACAGGCCTTCGATGGCGAAATCCTGATCCGGCTGCACTTCGATCGGGGCATAGTCCGGGTTGCGCGGCAGCAGCCGGATCCGGTCCTTGCCGATCTTCAACAGTTTGACCGTGATCTCCTCATCGATCCGGGCCACCACGATCTGCCCGGAGCGCGCATCGCGGGTGCGGTGCACGCCGATCAGGTCGCCGTTGAAGATGCCTTCGTCGCGCATGGAATCGCCCTGCACCTTGAGCAGATAGTCCGGCGATGGCGAGAAGAACACCCGATCCAGTACCACGAAGTCGTCCGAGCCGATATCGGCACCAATCGGCAGGCCCGCCGCCACGCGGCCCAGCACCGGCAACCGCAGCACGTCGTCACGCTCCGGCGCGCTTGCCGCTGGCGTGCGCGCCTGCGCACCCTGCCCGGCCAGGCGAATGCCGCGCGCCTGCCCCGGCACACGGCGGATCGCGCCGGCCTGCTCCAGAGCCTCGAGGTGGTACTGCGCCGCGCGCACGCCCTTGAAGCCAAACGCACGGGCGATCTCGGTCTGCGAGGGCGGGACGCCATCGGCGTCGATGCGCTCTGCGATCAAGGCGAGGATGGCATGCTGGGTATCGGTCAGGTCCATGGTTAGTAGTATTACTACTAACTGAGCAGTGTGCAATCCCTTTCGCGTCGCTGCCCGCTCACCCCGATGCCCGGTTGATACACCCGGCTAGCGTCGGCTGCGCCAGATCGAAAACAGGATCCAGATGCCGCACAGGCCGGCGCCGATGAAGCCGCCTACACCCAGGCCGAGCAGCCAACGGCTGGCGCTGCCACCAACGCTGTTCATCACGATCGACGAACCGATCACCAGGGCCGCGGTCACGATCCCCATGGTGAGCCGATTGGCAGCGCGATCGACCTGCTCGCCGAACTCGCGCAAGGCGCGCGTCTCCACATGCAATTGCAGTTTGCCGCGACGCGCCGCCTGGATCAGGCGCTTGAGATCGCGCGGCAGATCGCCGATCAGATCGATTGCTCCGGTCACGGTACGGCGGCTGCGTCGCAGCATGGCGCTGGGCGCGTAGCGTTGCAGCACCACGCGTTCGAGATACGGCCGCGCTTCGGTGGCCATGTCGAAATCCGGGTCAAGTTGGCGCCCCATGCCTTCAAGGGTGAGAAACGCCTTGATCATCAGCGCCAGATCCGACGGCAGCGTGAGCCCATGGTCGCGCAGGATGGCGGTGACATCGCCGAGCATCGCACCGATGCGCAACTCCTTCAGCGGCACGCCGCGGTACTCGTCGACGAATGCACCGATGTCCTGCTGCAGGCGCGCCTCGTCGATGTCCAGACTGGTGCCGGCCCACTCCAGCAACACATCGATGACGGCTTCGGCGTCGTAGCTCACCATGCCGTGCAGCAACTGCGCGACCTGGAAACGGCGCTGCTCGGACACCCGCCCGACCATGCCGAAATCGATGATGGCGATGCGGCCGTCGCGCAGATAGAAAATATTGCCCGGGTGCGGGTCGGCATGGAAACAGCCGTCCTGCAGCACCATCTTCAGCACGATGCCGGCGCCGGTGCGCGCCAATGCCTGGCGATCCAGGCCTGCGGCATCCACCGCCAGCATGTCGCGACCGGGAATGCCGTCGATGAATTCCTGCACGTTGAGCGCGTCGCAGGTCCATTCCCAATACACCGCCGGCACCACCACCTGCGCGTCGTGCGCGAAGTTGGCGGCGATGCGTTCGGCGTTGCGGCCCTCGGCGGCGAAATCCAGCTCGCGCCGCAGCGACACGGTGAATTGCTGCACCACTTCGGCAGGGCGATAGCGCTTGAGGTCCGGAGCGCGGGTTTCGACGATGTCAGCCAGCCGCGCAAGCAGGCGCAGATCTGCGTCGATGGTGTCGCCGATGCCGGGGCGGCGGATTTTCAGCACCACCGGCGTGCCGTCGGCCAGCCAGGCGCGGTGGGTCTGCGCCAGCGACGCGGCCGCCAAGGGCTGCTCGTCCAGCCGGGCGAACACGCTCTCCGGTTCCGCACCCAGCGCGGCGACCAGTTGCGGCCGTATTTGATCGAATGGCAAGGCCGGCACCGCGTTCTGCAGTTCGCTGAGCTCCTCGATCCAGTCCGGCGGCAGCAGGTCCACGCGCGTGGCCAGCACTTGCCCCAACTTGACGAAGGTAGGGCCGAGTTCCTCCAGGGCGCGCCGCACGCGCATCGCAGCGGACATGCGCAGGCGGCCCTCGACGTTGTTCCAGTGCAGCAACCTGCCGGCGCGATCGAGCACATCGGCCAGCCCGATGCGGCGCACGACATCGCCAAACCCGTAGCGAATCAGAACGGAGGCGATTTCCTGCAGCCGCCCCAGATCACGGACAGTGCCAAGCGCTTCCCACATCAGCGTACCGCCTGCTGGGGCGCGCAGGCCGGGGGCTGTCTGCAGTCTGGTTGCACGACCAGGGCGATCCGCACGTACCGCCGCGACACGCAATGAGCGCGCCCCTGCAGCCTGGAAGATGCATCAGGATCGCGCGGGCCCAAGACCAGGCCTTGACGCGCCACGGGCCGCGCTGTCGCATCTAAACCAGGCGCGCCAGACGCGCCTAACCGGTCACAGGGAATCAGGGAAGGCGAGGCAGTGCTCACGACAGCAGAAAACGGAAACATTGGCACACAGCGTCAGCAATGAAACCGTGTTTGTAGCCGATCCATCCGCCGATGTCGCGCCCCGGCCCGATTCGTACTTAGCGTGGAGTGGGCTGCACGCTGAGGCGGTTGCATCGCACGCGTGGCAAGCAGGCGGCAGCATATGCTCAGTAGCGCAAGCGCAAGGTAAGCCCGTAGGTGCGCGGCGCCCCTAGAAATGCATTCCACGAGCCAGCCTGCAACGGCGCGTCGATCACGACCTGCCGATAGGTTTCGTTGCCCAGATTTTCGGCCCATGCCTCCAGCAGCCAGCGTTTGTCGGTGGCGCCGATGCCTACGCGTGCGTTGAGCAAGGTGTAGCCCGGTTGCGCCTTCTGCGGATCCAGATCCGAACCGGCGTTGTACTCGGAGGTGTATCTGGCGCCGACATTGACGCGACCGGTCAATCGGTTGCCCATTGCGTGTTCGTAGGTTGCCGACAGATTGGCCGACCAGCGCGGCGCAAGACTCAGCCGGCTGCCGGGCAACAACGCCAGTTCTGCATCCGGCAACGGGTCGTTGCCATAGGTGGTGTCCGCATAGCTGAGCCCGCCTTGCAACATCAGGCCGGGTAGCGCGCCTTGCCAGAGAACGTCGGTGTCGATGCCACGCGATACCACGGTGGGAATGGAGCGCACCACGAAACTGGTGCCGAGGAAATTGTTGAGCTGGAAGTCACTGAATTCCTGATGGAACAGCGTTGCGTTCACCAGCAGGTTGCCGCCCAGCCAGGTGCTCTTGGCGCCGAGTTCATAGCTATCGACGAACTCGCCCGGGAACGACGTATCGTCCACCGGCACGATGCCCTGCACGCCGCTGGACAGGCCGTCGGACGATTGCACGCGATCCAGATTGAATCCACCGGCCTTATAGCCACGCGCTGCGGAGACGTACGTCATCAGCGTATCGTTCCAGCGATACGCCAGCTTGGCGGTGCCGGACCACTCGCGTTCAGTGCGGCGTTGTTCTGTCAGTCGACCGGCATGGGCGATGTTGGCCCAGGGCAGACAGGTAAAGCCGATCACTTGCGGCGCGATGGCAGGGACTGCGGCAGCAGGCACGCCACGTGCGGTGAGCGCTGCGCCAATGCGTCGCAGCGCCGCCGGGTCGACCTGCCCGTTCGGCGCGAAATAGCGGGCGCAGGCCGGGCTTCCGTCTGGATTGGCAAAGGCCGAGCGCAGCGCCTTGTGCTCGTGGGTGTAGCGCAGGCCAACCACCACATCCAACGCGTCGGTGGCGTGCCAGGTGTTGTTGGTGAACAGTGCCGCGCTGGTGCCGTCTTGCCGAAAGCGATCCTGGCTGCCCTGCCCGCGAAACAGGGTTCCCGTCGGCAGGCCGGTGGCGTCCGCGAGGAAACGCGGCGCATCGGCACGTGCGGCCAAGGCCGGATTGATGCGCGCCAGCAGTACGCTGGAGAGGTACGGCTCGTACGCGTTACCGAAGCGATAGGACTCGTTGCGATGCAGAGTTTCATCGGCATAGAACGCGCCCACCAGCCAGTCCACGCGTTCGGTGGAACCAGCAAAGCGCAGTTCCTGGCTGAAGGTCCTGAACTTGGTGAGCATCTCGTTCTCGCGCGCGTCGCGATACAAGATGTCGGCCGTGCCATAGTCGAAGTCCAGACCGTTCACCGACTTCCAGTCACGCAGTGCGCTGATCGAGGTCAGCACCGCATCGTCGAGCCAGGGCGTGGTCCAATCGACCTGCGCCGAGACACCCTTGTCGTGAATGTCCTGCGCCGTGCCGCGGTTGCTGTAGGCACGCCGGCGTTGCGGTTCGGCGCGCGGGCTGGTGCCCTGCCCGCCCGGCGCCAGCGCATCGATCAAGGCAGCGGTGGGGCCGCGCTCGGTGGTGACGGTGACGCAGCAGTTTTCCTTGCGGGTCGTGGCATCGGCTGCCAGGTTGATTTCCAGATCGGGGGTCGGCTCCCACAACACCTGCACGCGGGCGGTGCGCAGGTTCTGGTCGCCGTCATCGGTGGCCGTGCGCGGGCCGGAGCCGGTCACCACCTGTTCGAAGCCGTCGCGCTGCCGTCTGGCGGCGTAGACGCGCAATGCAGCGGTTTCGCTCAGGGCGTCGTTGAACGCACCGGCTATCCCCAGCGCACCATAGTTGCCGGCAGTAAGCTCGGCATCGGCGCTGCGGGTGAAACTCGGCCGGCGCGTCACCACATTGATGACGCCGGCCGAGGTGTTCTTGCCGAACACCGTGCCTTGCGGCCCCTTCAGCACCTCGATGCGTTCCAGTTCCCCCAGATCGGCGAAACCCACGCCATTGCGCGCACGCGGGACGCCGTCGATGACCACGCCCACCGACGATTCCAGCCCGGCGTTGTCGCCCACCGTGCCGATCCCGCGAATGCGCGCGGTGGTCTGCGCCGCACTTTGCGAACTGGTCACGATCAGCCCGGGTACCAGCACCTGAAGATCCTTGATGTCGTGTACGCCACTGTCCTGCAAAAGCTGCTCGGGCAATACCGACACCACGACCGGCACGTTCTGTAGCACTTCCTCGCGCTTTTGCGCGGTGACCGTCAGCGCCGCCAAGGTGGCAGGTTCGGAGGACTCCGTCGTTGATTGCTCTGCGGACGAGGCGACCTGTGCATGGAGGCAAGGCGCAGGCAGCGCCATGAGCAAGGCGAGCGCCAACACGGCACGAGGTTGCTGCTGCAGATTCATGAGTTTCCCCCGGCGAGGGCGCGACCAGGGCAGTACCAACGGCACTGCATGCGCGCACGAGGCTCCATCATCATTCAATTGCACTGCACGCGCACTGCAAGGAGCCGAAAGCGCTGTGCGCATGGCGAACCCGACTGCACTCCAATGCGCATGCGAGCCATGTACCAAGCCGGCTCAACGACGAAAGAATCGACACGCTTGCCGCCATGTCCAAACCTTTGACGGCCGGCCGCACTGCTCAACCACGCGCTGCTGACAAACACCGCTGCGCAGCCGCCAGGTGGACGCGACCGGAACGCGGAAGAGGCGTGGACGACTCGACCGCTGCGGTGCCCGGCGCGCCCTCCACCGCCCCGACCACTGTTTGCTGCGTTCTGCTGGCCGCCCTACAGCAACGCGCTCAATCCATGAAGCGCAGCCATCACCGTCTGACGACGCACGGCATCGCGGTCGCCGTCGAACTGGAACAGCTGCGCCGATGCATACCCGCCGCGTCGCTTCCAGCCGATCCACACCGTGCCGACCGGTTTGTCCTCGCTGCCACCGCCCGGGCCGGCGATGCCGGTCACTGCCACCGCGATGCTGCCACCGGAGGTGACCAGGGCGCCGGACACCATTTCGATCACCGTTTCCCGACTGACTGCGCCATGGACTTCCAGGGTCTGCGGGCGTACCCGCAACAGGGCCTGTTTCGCCTCGTAGCTGTAGGCCACCATGCCGCAATCAAACCAATCCGAGGAACCGGCGATATCGGTCATGGCCTTGGCGATCCAGCCACCGGTACAGCTTTCCGCCGTCACCAGACGCTCGCGTGCCGCGCGCAACTGCGTGCTCAGGGAATGGGCAAGCTGCAGCAGATCGTGATCAGTGGGAGACGTCATTGCGGGGATCGGGAATGGGCAGCGGTCACTTTTATCCGAATTTGTGCGTGCTGTCTCCCTGACCGGATGCGGCGTGGAGCACGCTACACCCGGCACGACAGATCGTTCGTGGGCCGGTTGCTGCCCACCGCCCCGCCTGCCAGCCGGGCGCAGCGATCAGGTTTCCCAGTCTTCGCGGCGGTCCGGCAACATTGCCCGCAGCGGCGCACCGTCGTCGCCCGCTGCCAGACGCTCGGCCTCGACCATCGGCAGATCGACCTCGAGCAGCCAGCCCTCTTCGTCGACCTGCTCGTCGCGCACCACTTCCAATTGATGCAACTTGGAGCGCAGGCGGCCGGCCGAGGGCGGCAGCCGCAGTTGCCCGGTCACATGGCGCAGATCCAGGCGCTGGCCGAGCGCGTGTTGCAGCTCTTCCAGCCCGCGGCCATCGCGTGCGGAAATCCATACGCGCTCGCGGCGTGCCGGATCAGGAATGCCGTCCTGGGCATCGTGTCGCACTTGTGCGCCTTCGATCCTGTCGATCTTGTTGAACACCAGCAGCTGCGGTAGATCGCCGGCACCCACCGCATGCAACACCTCGTCCACCTGCAGGATGCGCTCTTCGCGCAGCGGGTCGGCGGCGTCGACGATATGCAACAGCAGATCGGCCTCGCGCGCCTCGGACAGGGTCGAACGGAACGCGGCCACCAGTTCGTGCGGCAGATCGCGCACGAAGCCGACCGTATCGGCCAGAATCGCGCTGCCGCCCGGCAACGCGATGCGCCGCACGGTGGGATCGAGCGTGGCGAATAGCTGATCGGCGGCATACGCATCGGCGCCGGTCAACGCGTTGAATAGCGTGGACTTGCCGGCATTGGTGTAGCCCACCAGCGCAATGCGCGGCAGCTCGCTGCGCAGCCGTGCGCGGCGCATCTGGTTGCGCTGCACCTCGACCTTTTCCAGCCGCTTCTGCAACTGCTCCACCCGCTTCTGCAACAGGCGGCGGTCGGTTTCCAGCTGGGTTTCGCCAGGGCCGCGCAGGCCGATCGCACCACCGCGCTGTCGCTCAAGGTGGGTCCAGCCGCGCACCAGCCGTGTGGCCATATGCCGCAGCTGCGCCAGTTCCACCTGCAACTTGCCTTCGTGGCTGCGCGCACGCTGCGCGAAGATATCCAGGATCAGCCCGGTGCGGTCGATCACGCGCCGCTCCAGATAGCGCTCCAGGTTGCGTTCCTGGCCGGGCGACAAGGTGTGGTTGACCAGCACCAGATCCGCGCCGGTGGCCTCGGCAGCCGCCTTGACCTCTTCCAGCTTGCCACTGCCGATCAGGGTCGACGGGCTGGGTTTGTCGATGCGCGCAGTGAGCGTCGCCGCCACCGTGGCGCCCGCCGACTTTGCAAGGTCGGCGAACTCCTCCAGCACATCTTCTTCGGCAGGCCCACCGGAGTGGGTCTGAATCAACAACGCGTGTTCACCCTTGCGTGAGCGATCAAACACGCACTACTCCATTACTGCTCGACGTCGTCATCTTCCGCCTGATTGCCTTCATTGGATTGCACATACCCACCACCCGGCCCCACGCGCACATTGCGCGCCGGCACGACCGTGGAGATGGCGTGCTTGTAAACCATCTGACTCACGGTGTTGCGTAGCAGGACCACGAACTGGTCGAACGACTCGATCGTGCCCTGCAGCTTGATGCCGTTGACCAGATACACAGAGACCGGCACCCGCTCACGCCGCAGCGCGTTGAGGAATGGGTCCTGTAAAGATTGCCCCTTAGCCATCGAAAACTCCTCTTCATTATTGTTCTTATTGTCCCGGTCGACACCTGCCATCCCCAGCCGGTCCCGGAAACGGGATGTTACACGCCTGAAGCCTGCCGTACAGCGGGACGATGAGCGAGGAAGCCGACAAGTGCGTCCTCCAATTGATGGCGGTCACGCTCCGGGTCGAACCAGAGCGCGTCGAGCTCGCCTCGGAGCCAGGTGAGTTGCCGCTTGGCCAGTTGCCGGGTCGCCTGCACCGCCTTGTCGCGGAACTCGGCCAGGCTGCCGGCACCGTCCAGATACTCCCAGGCCTGGCGGTAGCCCACCGCGCGGACCGCCGGCAGATCCAGTGGTGCAGCCACCGCACGCATCTGCGGCAGCGCCCGCAGGGCTTGCACTTCGCCGAGAAAACCCTGCGCCAGCATCTGCTCCAGCCGTTGCGCGATCCGCGCATGCAGCACGGCCCGCTCGCGCGGGGCCAGGATCAGCTTCAGCACCCGCACCGGCAAACGTGGCGGCGCCGGCAGGCCCTGCCAGTAGCTGATCGGCCGGCCGCTGATGCGATACACCTCCAGCGCACGCTGGATGCGCTGCGGGTCGGTGGCATGAATGCGCGCCGCAGCGACGGGATCGATCTGCGCCAGCTGCGCATGCAGGGCGGCCCATCCGAGCTGCTCGGCCTGCGCTGCGATCGCCGCGCGTACCGCCGGGTCGGCTTCGGGTAGTTGCGACAGCCCCTCCAGAAGCGCGCGGAAATACAGCCCGGTGCCGCCCGCCAGGATCGGCAGCTTGCCGCGCGCAACGATGTCGTCGACTGCGCGCCGCGCATCGCTGGCGAACTCGGCGGCCGAATAGGTCTGCCAGGGATCGCGCAGGTCGATCAGATGGTGCGGCACCGCCGCGCGCATCGCCGCATCCGGCTTGGCCGCACCGATATCCAGCCCGCGATAGACCAGCGCCGAATCGACACTGACGATCTCGCCATTCCAGCGCTGCGCCGCCTCCAGCGCCAGCGCGGTCTTGCCGCTGGCGGTGGGGCCCATCAGCGCGATCGCCAGCGGGCGGCGGTCGGCTGGCATCAGTCCTCGTCCGGCCAGCGGATCGTCGGCGCAGCCGGCGCCGACACCCGTGGCACCGGGATCGCAGCGACCGCGCTCCAGACCTTCAGCGCATCCACGGTCGCGGCCACATCGTGCACGCGCAACAACAGCGCGCCGTGCTGGGCGGCAATCAGATGCGCTGCCACCGAGCCGTGTACCCGCTCTGCGGCCGGCTCGCGCCCGGTCAACTCGCCGATGCTGCGCTTGCGCGACAGCCCCGCCAGCACCGGCAAACCGAACTCCTGCAAGCGCTGCAACTGCGCCAGCAGGGTGAGGTTGTGCGCGGTGGTCTTGTCGAAACCGAACCCCGGGTCGAGCACCAGCCGACGCTTGTCGATTCCGGCCATCTCCGCGGCGAAGATGCGCTCGGCAAGGAACCGATGCACCTCCCCCACCACGTCGTCGTAGTGCGGCGCCTGCTCCATCGCATGCGGCGCGTTGCGCGCGTGCATCAACACCACCGGCACCTGCAACTCCGCCGCAGCCTGCAGCGCGCCCGGCGACCGCAGCGCGTAGACGTCGTTGATCATGCCAGCGCCCGCCGCGACGGCCGCACGCATGACGTCCGGTTTGGAGGTATCGATGCTGATCGGCACGGTCGTCTGCTGCGCCAACGCCTGGATCACCGGAATGACGCGCTGCAGTTCGTCGTCCAGCGACACCGGCGCTGCCCCGGGGCGGGTGGATTCGCCACCGATATCCAGCACCGCCGCGCCCTGCTCCACCAGCTGCAGCGCGTGGGCAATGGCCGCATCGCAGCTCGCATGCTGGCCGCCGTCGGAAAACGAGTCGGGTGTGACATTGACGATGCCCATCACCTGCGGCGCGTCCAGTCGCAGGCTGCGACCGGCGCAATCCAGCTTGAGGGCGGTGTCGAACATCGGGTAGCTCCTGAATCGGTTGTACGGAAGGATGGGCGGCGTGTCGTGCTGGCGCGGGTGGCAGTGCATCGATGGCGATGGCGATGGCAGCTTCGCCACGTCGTGGCCGCCGACCCGCAGTGCGGTGAGAGCCGCAAATGCAGGGCCATTGTCGCGTAGCGCGCAACGGCTGACATCTTGCGCAACTGGGTTTGACCAACCGGGCGACCATCGCATGCGGATCGCAGCCTGCAAGGATCTCTCCGTCGCCGTCCTTGCCAGACGCTATAACCCTGCCCGACGCCGCAACGCATCGGGGCCAGGAATCGCTTCCTGGCCCCGATGCTTGTTACGGCACGCTGGTCAGCAGCGGCTTACAGCTGCTCGGCCGGGCCTGCGATCGGCGGCAACGGACGTGGGCTGCCCTTGTCGTTGTTGTTGCCCCCATCCTTGTCGGACTTGCCCCAACCCGCCGGCGGCGGCGGATCGCGACCTTCCATGATGGCGTCGATCTGCGGCACGTCGATGGTTTCGTATTCCAGCAACAGCTTGGCCATCACGTGCAGCTTGTCGATGTTCTCGGTCAGGATGGTCTTGGCGCGGTTGTAGGCACCATCCAGGATGTCGCGCACCACGTCGTCGATCTTGCGCGCGGTCTCATCGGACACGCTCTTGTGTTGCGTGACCGAACGTCCCAGGAACACCTCGTCCTCTTCCTCGCCATAGGCGATCGGGCCGAGCTCATCGGACAGGCCCCACTTGGTGACCATGTTGCGAGCCATCTTGGTCGCGCGCTCGATGTCGTTGGAAGCACCGGTGGTCACCTTGTCGGCGCCGAAGATCAGTTCTTCGGCAACGCGGCCGCCATACAACGTGGCCAGACGACTATGCAGGCTCTCGCGGGTAGAGCTGTAACGATCGCCCTCGGGCAGGAACTGGGTGACACCCAGCGCACGCCCGCGCGGAATGATGGTGACCTTGTAGACCGGATCGTGATCCGGCACCAGGCGCCCAATGATGGCGTGGCCGGCCTCGTGATACGCGGTGTTGGTCTTTTCTTCTTCGCTCATCGCCATCGAACGACGCTCGGCGCCCATCAGGATCTTGTCGCGCGCACGGTCGAAGTGATCCATCCGCACTTCCTTGACCGCCTCGCGTGCAGCAAACAGCGCTGCCTCATTACAGAGGTTGGCCAGATCCGCGCCCGAGAAACCCGGGGTACCGCGTGCAATGACCATTGGAGCGACGTCGTCGGCCAGCGGCAGCTTGCGCATGTGCACGCGCAGGATCTGCTCGCGACCCTTGACGTCCGGCAGGCCCACCACGACCTGACGGTCGAAGCGACCCGGGCGCAGCAGCGCCGGGTCCAGCACGTCCGGACGGTTGGTCGCGGCAATCACGATCACGCCTTCGCCGCCCTCGAACCCGTCCATCTCGACCAGCAGCTGGTTCAAGGTCTGCTCGCGTTCGTCATGACCACCGCCCAGGCCGGCACCGCGATGGCGACCAACCGCATCGATTTCGTCGATGAAGATGATGCACGGCGCGTGCTTCTTGGCCTGTTCGAACATGTCGCGCACGCGGCTGGCACCCACGCCGACGAACATTTCCACGAAGTCCGAGCCGGAGATGCTGAAGAACGGCACCTTGGCCTCGCCGGCGATCGCCTTGGCGAGCAAGGTCTTGCCGGTACCCGGCGGACCCACCATCAGCACGCCACGCGGGATCTTGCCGCCCAGCTTGGTGAACTTGGTCGGGTCACGCAGGAACTCGACCAGCTCGCCCACCTCTTCCTTGGCTTCGTCGCAACCGGCAACGTCAGCGAAGGTGATCTTGATCTGGTCTTCGCCCTGCAGCTTGGCGCGGGACTTGCCAAAGCTCATCGCCCCCTTGGCACCGCCACCACCGCCCTGCATCTGGCGCATGATGAACAGCCAGAAGCCGATAATCAGGATGACCGGCAGGAAATTCAGCACCAACGACCAGAACCCGGGGCCAGTGGACGGCTTCTGCCGGGTCATTTCGATGTTCTTGCTGTACAGCACGTCGACCAGCTTGTCGTCGCGCGGACCGTAGACGGTGGCTTCGCTCCCGTCGGTGCGCTTGAAGCGGATCGCGTTGACCGCGAGGTTGGTCTCATCGGTGTAGTCCACCGATTTGACGCGCCCGGAGTCCACTTCCTTCAGGAACTGGGTGTAGGTGATCGAGTCGGCGCCGACACCGCCCGCCATCCGCGGCGAGAAGCTCTGGAAGACGACCATCAGCACAACCGCGACGACCACCCACAGCAGCAGATTCTTGGTCAAGTCGTTCATCCTCATTGGCTCCGGTGCCCTCTACTCTTTAATTCTTGAAACACGGTGGTCATTGGCAGCTTACTTGATCTGGACACGCTTGCCCTGACCGAGCGCATAAACTTCCGGGGAGCGCTTGCGCGAGGCCGCCGGCTTGCGGATCGTCACCTTGTCATAGCGGCGGCGAAGCTCGCGAATGTAGTCGTCGGATCCGACACCCTGGAACAGCTTGATCAAAAACGCCCCACCCGTCTTGAGGTGGGTGTCGGCAAATTCCATCGCCAGTTCCGCCAGGTGCATCATCCGCGGTTGGTCGACCGCATCCATGCCACTCTTATTGGGGGCCATATCCGACAGCACAAGGTCCACCGGCACATCGCCCAGCATGGCTTCGAACTGCGATAGGACGGCCTGCTCCCTGAAGTCGCCGTGAAGGAACTCCACGCCGGCCAAGGCGGGCATGTCCAGGATGTCCAGCGCCAGCACCCGGCCACTGTCGCCCATGGACTTGCGTACCTGCTGTGACCAGCCGCCCGGTGCGGCTCCCAGGTCCACCACCACCATGCCGGGCTTGAGCAGGCGGTCGCGCTGCAGCAGCTCCTCCAGCTTGTAGGCCGCGCGCGAGCGCATGCCCTCGGCCTGGGCCTTCTTCACGTAAGGGTCGGCGAAGTGTTCCTTGAGCCAGCGCTGGCTGCTTTTACTGCGGGAAGGCATTGGCAAAGGGGTCCGAACGGGCCGCCATGATACCCTGAACACCCTTTGCTGCCCTTCGATCCTGCATGTCCATTGTTCTCACCTCCGCCCAGAACCGTTTCCTGCGCGGCCAGGCCCACGACCTCAAGGCCCTGCTGCAGACCGGCGGCAAAGGGGTCACGCCAGCATTTCTGGCCGAACTCGAGGAAGTGCTCGAGCGCCACGAACTGATCAAGGTGAAGGTGGCTTCCGAGGACCGTGAGACCCGTGATGCATTGATCGCCGAACTGGTCGAACAGACCGGCAGCGCCCTGGTGCAGCGGATCGGCCACATCGCCATCCTGTACCGCCCCAGCAAGGAAAAGCGCCAGATCGTGCTGCCGCGCGGCTGAAACTGCGAGTGACTTCATGCCTTTGAGTCAGGAACACCCCGATTACACCTATGCCTTGCGCGCGGCCGATGGCCGCCATGCCAAGGTGAATGAGCAGATCCTGCAACACAGCTTCGTCCTGATGCCGGACGAACTGGTGGACCACTGGCCGGTGCAGGACCTGGCGCATCTGCAGGCCAGCCATATGGATGCGATCCTGGCGCTGTCCCCGGCCGTGATCCTGCTGGGCACTGGCGACCGCCAGCAATTTCCCAATGCCCAGGTCCTGGCGGCCTGCCTGACCCGCGGCATCGGCCTGGAAGCGATGACCAACGCCGCTGCCGCCCGCACCTACAACGTGCTGGCCAGCGAAGGCCGCCGGGTGGCGCTGGCGATGATCTTGCCTGGTTGAATCGGGAATCGGGAATCGGGAATCGGGAATCGGGAATCGGGAATCGGGAAAAGCAAGCTTGACCAAGCTTCTACTGTCAAGCACGCACTCGACCAATCTCTTAGCTACAGCATTCCCAGATCGTCAAACCACCGACCAACCGGACGCTGTTGCGATTCCCCATTCCCGATTCCCCATTCCCGATTCCCGATTCACTTTTTAGGCAAATACAGCAACGGATCCACCGGCTTGCCGTTGTAGCGGATCTCGAAGTGCAGCATGTCGCGCGCGGCGCCGCTGCGGCCCATTTCGGCAATCTGCTGGCCGGCCTTGACGTTCTGGCCTTCGTTGAGCAGGCGCTTGCGGTTGTGGCCGTAGGCCGACAGCCACTGGTCGTTGTGCTTGATGATGATCAGCTCGCCGTAGCCGACCAGGCCGGCACCGGAGTACACCACCACGCCGTCGGCGGCGGCACGCACCGCCTGGCCGCTGGCGCCGGCGATATCCACGCCCTGCTTGGTGGTCTCTCCACTCACGAACGTACCGACCACCACGCCATCGGCCGGCCAGCGCCATGAAAAACCGCTGCTGACCGGCGCAGCGACCGATGCTGCCGGCCGCGCCGGAACCACGGTACCGCCGGCCACCGGAGCACTGCTGCCGGGCTTGCTCGCCCCGCCGGGATACAGTTTGAGGGTCTGGCCCGGATAGATCGTGTTGGGAGACGACAGGCCGTTCCAGGCCGCCAGGTCGGCGGCCGTGATATTGGTCCGGCGCGAGATCGCATACAGGGTGTCGCCGCGCTGCACGGTGACGGTGGCACCGGGACGTGGCACCGACGGACGCGGCGCTGCCGCAGGGCGCGACGACGCAGAACCGCCGCCAGCACCGGGCGAACGTACCACCGTGGCACTGCTGCAGGCGGTCAGCCCGATGGCGACCAGGAGCATGACTGCTGTCTTGCGTACCGAATTCATCTGCGTCTTGCTCATCCGTTCGTTGTCTTCCATACCAGCCAGCCAGCGCCGGCCGCGAGCACTGCCATCGCCACCCAGCCCAGCGGCTCGATCCACTTGTGCAAGGCGGCCTCGGCACGCGCGCCACCCAGGCGGATGGCGCCGGCCACCAGGTACACGCGCTTACCGCGCCCCACCAGCATGCTGGCGATGAACGGCAGGATCGGCACGCCGACCACGCCTGAGGCCCAGGTGAAGATCTTCAGCGGAATCGGAGTGAAGCCGACCAGTACCAAGGCCCAGAATGCCTTCCAGGGTGAGTCGGCCACCAGCACGCGCAGGGTCTCGATCTGCGCCTGGATCTTTGTGCTCCAGCCCAGCCATTCGATCAGCGGCTGCAGCGCAGCAAACGCGAAATGCCCCAGCAGGTAGCCGACCAGCGCGCCGCAGACCGAGCCGATCAGGCTCAAGGTGGCGAACCAGAGCGAGCGCTTGGGCTCGGCCAGCGACATCGGCGCCAACATCACTTCCGGCGGCACCGGAAAGATGAAGCCCTCCACGAAGCTGAGGCCGGCCAGCAGCGCTGGTGCGCGGCGATGGCGCGACCAACGGATGGCCACGTCGTACAACGGCCCGAAAATCTTCATCGTGGAACTCTCATGGGGTCAATCCAGCATGCCCGACAACAGCGGGACGAACGTGACCGGGGCCAGAACCTGTTGCTCGATCGCGCCGTCGGCAGCGCGGGTAAGTTGCACCAGCGACTGCGAAGACGCACCACCGACCGGGGCGACCAGCCGCCCGCCGACAGCGAGCTGATCGACCAGCGCGTCGACCAGCGCCGGCGCGGCGGCGGTCACCACGATCGCGTCGTAGGGACCATGTTCGGGCCAGCCGATGCGGCCGTCGTCGTGCTTGCTGCGCACATTCATGCCCAGGTGACGGAAGCGCTTGCGCGCCTGCCGCAGCAGATCGCCGATGCGCTCGACCGTATAGACCTCCAGCCCCAACGCGGCGAGGATCGCGCCCTGGTAGCCGGACCCGGTGCCCACTTCGAGCACCTTGGTCGGCGCCACCTGCAGCACCGCTTCGGTCATGCGCGCCACCACCCAGGGCTGGGAAATGGTCTGGCCATGGCCGATCGGCAGCGCGGTGTCTTCGTAGGCGCGCGAGGCCAGCGCTTCATCGATGAACAGATGCCGCGGCACGGTGCGCATCGCATTGAGCGTGGCTTCGTCCTGGATGCCCGCCTCGCGCAGGCGCTCGACCAGGCGATCGCGCACGCGTTGCGAGGTCATGCCGATCCCCACCGATTCCGGTTGCAGGCGCAGCCTGGGCGTCATGCCGGTCCATCCAGCGCGGCGGTCAGGCCGCCGACCCAGCCGGCCACGGTCTCCAGCGCCTGGTAGCGGGTCAGATCGACATGGATCGGGGTGATCGAAATCCGCCCGGTGCGTACGGCGTGGAAGTCCGTGCCGGCGCCGGCGTCCTGTTCGGGACCGGCCGGGCCGATCCAGTACACGGTGCGGCCGCGCGGGTCGCGCTGCGGAACGCACGGCTCGGAACGGTGGCGGTTACCGAGCCGGGTGACCTCGAAACCGAGCACATCTGACCAGGGCAGATCCGGCACGTTGACGTTGAGGATGGTGTCGGCCGGCAACGGGTCGGCCTTCAACCGCGCAACGATTTCCACGGCTGCGCGTGCGGCGGTTTCGTAGTTGTGCGCTTCGTGATTCAGCGTGACCAGCGACACCGCCACTGCAGGCAAGCCCAGGAAGCGGCCCTCCATCGCGGCGGAGACGGTGCCGGAATAGATCACGTCGTCGCCCAGGTTGGCGGAGTTGTTGATGCCGGAGACCACGATATCCGGGTCGTAATCCAGCATGCCGGTCAGCGCCAGATGCACGCAGTCGGTCGGCGTGCCGGCCACCGCGCAGGTCTGCGCGTCGATGCGGCGGGTGCGGATCGGCACATCCAGCGTCAGCGAATTGCTGGCGCCGGAGCGGTCGCGATCGGGCGCGACCACCATTACTTCATGACCGGCACCACGCAGTGCCTCGGCCAGGATCTGGATGCCGGGGGCGTCGACACCGTCGTCGTTGCTAACCAGTACGCGCATGGGACTCCTCGGAAAACCCGGCCATGATACCGGATGCGTCCACAGGCTTCGCGCTTGATCTTCGCGTGCGTCTGGGGTTGGAACGGGTACGCTGTACCCATGTCGCATCCCGAAGACGAAGACGACGGCGCGCTGTTTCGCGCCGCCATTGGCGCGGTCCAGCCGATCCGCGAGGTCGCGCCGCCGGCCAACGCCAAGCCGCGCCCGAAGCCGCGCGCGCGCATGGCCGAGCGCGACGATGCGCAGGCGCACACCGAATTTGCCCGCCTGCTGCGCGACAGCACGCCGCTGGAAGCCGGCGATATCGCCAGCTATCGGCGCGACACGCTGCCCCCCCGGCTGTTCCAGCGCCTCAAGCGCGGGCAGTTCTCGGTGCAGGACGAACTGGATCTGCATGGCGCCACCGCCGCCCAGGCCCAGGCCTTGCTGCGCCAGTTCTTGCTCGAGGCGCATGCGCACGAGCATGGCTGCGTGCGCATCATCCATGGCAAGGGCCTGCAATCGGACAATGGCGCGCCGGTGTTGAAGAACCTGATGGACCGCTTGCTGCGCCAGCGCAACGACGTGCTGGCGTTTCATTCCGCGCCGCCTACGCAAGGCGGGACCGGCGCGTTACTCGTCTTGCTGGCGCCCAGGTAGGTGACTTCAGGCAATCACGCTTGCTGGCACCCGGCAGCGTCGGCGACCTCGGGCGATTGCGCTGGCATGGGAGGCATGCACCTGATGCCAGGCGAGATGGCCTGCGGCCGAGGCTGGCGATGTGCGTGCGCGCTCATTGAAGGTGTCGCCAGTGCAGTGCCGCCGATACCTGGCGCAACAGCAGCCAGCGCACGAAAGCGCCGACCTGGCGTGCTACCGAAGCGTGCACCAGCCAACCACGTCGCGCGCAGGCATTGTCACGACGGCGCAGCAGATCACTCGGCAGTCGCGTAGACATTCATCCCCGACGCGATGCCCATAGGTTCATCACGATCCGCAGCGGCCTGCCGACAGTGGCATGACTCTCATCGGCAACTCCTCCATCAGCGATGCAAAGCGGACCCGCCTTGACAGCGACGCGATGGAGCAATGTGCCTGGTAATCCAACGCAGCCAAGCGCGGGCCGGCGGCCTGGCGAAGGCATCCCACGCCAAGGCAGCTGATCACAAGGTAGTCGCACCGAAGCTCATCCTCGACGCGATGCCTGTAGCTTCATTGCGATCCGCAGCGCCGTAGCGGGCGTGGCATTGGCCCAC
Organism: Xanthomonas floridensis; assembly: GCF_001642575.1. Lineage (GTDB taxonomy): Bacteria > Pseudomonadota > Gammaproteobacteria > Xanthomonadales > Xanthomonadaceae > Xanthomonas > Xanthomonas floridensis. The sequence goes on from NZ_LXNG01000010.1 coordinate 61,944, forward strand.
CTCAGCAGCCTGCTCTCTCAGCGACGGCCCAGCAACACTGCAACCCGCATGTAGCTCGACAGCGACGCGACGGAGCAAGACGATTAGAGTTACAGCGGGAAATAGGTGTGCGCCTGCCGCCTGGCGAACGGCGCCTTGCGTGCCGGTCAGTCGAGACAACGACTTGAACTTGACATGCGTGGAGCGCCCTGCACCAACGCCGCTGCATCAATCGTCGGAACGCGCAACGGCCGCAGCATGCCCGGCATCGGCAACCTCACCCAACTCCCACAGCACGGCGGTGGCATAGCAGCCAGGCGGCAGTGCAAATTTCACCCGCAAGGTCTGGCTGTCCTGCCAGGCGTAAGCGAGGTTCTGCGGACGCAAGCGCAGGGCGCGGCGTTCCTGCTTCAACCCTGCGGCCTCCAGGCCCTGCTTCAGCGCCTGCGATTGCGGATCCGCCAGCGCGCCCTGCTCCACTGCGGCCGCCAGATCGGTGGGGCGCAGCTCGCCAGCGCCCCACAACGGGCCGCTGGGATGGATGTCGAAGCGCGCCAGCCGCTCGGCCAGCACGTCGCTCCACGGCTCGGGACCGAACACGCTGCGCGAGCCATCCAGCATCCAGGCTTCACCCTCCAGCGCGCTGTCCCAACTGCCCTGCTGCACGCGTGCGGCCAGCACGCGATTGAACAGCGCCGAGCGCGCCGCCGAGAGCAGGATCGAGCGCTGGTCGTTGCGCAGTCGCCGTTTCGATGGCGGCGCCGGCGCCAGGCTGCCGTCGGCGTGCTGCACATGGCCGAACATCGCCAGCGCCGATGCCACGTTGCCGCCATCGCGGCCGAAGCGCTGTTCGCCGAACCAGTTGGGAATGCCGCGCGCAGCGATCGCCTGCAGGCGTTGCTCGATGGCGTCGCGCTCGCCCTGCACCTGGCGCAGCGTCAGCACGAAGCGGTTGCCCAGCAGTGCGCCGCGTTGCAGCTTGCGGTTGTGCCAGGTGTTGTCGATCACCTGCATCTGCGCGTCGTCGAGCGTGGCCAGATCCGGGGCCACGCGCTTGGGCAGGTGCACGCTGAAACGCTGCGTGGTGACTGCATGGCGATCCTTCAGGCCGGCGTAGCTCACCCCCATTTCGGCGATGCCCGCCCAACGCGCAAGCACCTTGGCGACATAGGCAGTGTTCTGGCCACGCTTGCGGATGGTGAGCAACAGATGCTCGCCTTCGCCGGAAGGCTCGAATGCCGGCAACTCATCCACCTGGAAGTCGTCGGGCGTGCTGCGCATTGCCGCGCCAAGGACCGCAGCGCCGTGTGCGCGTGGCAGGAGGGGAGTGTCGCTCATGATGTGCTTTGCCTTCGCGCCGACGCGGCGTGCGCTGTGTGCCGGAAGTTCGGCGTCGAATGTCGTGATGCGTGCCGGCGAGCCAGCATGCAGAAGTGCAGTTTAGAGCAGCCGGCAAGCCGGCTGCGGTGACCACCACACGGCCGCGACCGGCGCTGGATGCGACAGAAACCACTCATGCGATCGTTGCACCGGGTGCGCACCGCGCACGTCCAACTTAAAGCATGCTCGCCAGGTCTTGTTCGTCACGCTTGAACAGCGATCTTGCCCAGCAGCACCGCCGCCTGTGCGGCAATGCCTTCGCCGCGGCCGGTGAAGCCGAGCTTTTCGCTGGTGGTGGCCTTGACGCTGACCGCATCGAGTTCGATCGCCAGCAAGCCGGCAATACGTTCGCGCATCGCCAGCGCATGCGGGCCAACCTTGGGACGCTCGCAGATCACGGTGATATCGGCATTGCCGACCCGCCAACCGCGCTCACGCAGCAACTGATCGCAATGCTGCAGGAATTGCGCACTGTCGGCATCCTTCCAGCGCGCGTCGGACGGCGGAAAGTGCTGGCCGATATCGCCCAGCGCCAGCGCGCCCAGCATGGCATCGCACAACGCGTGCAACACCACGTCGCCGTCGCTGTGTGCGAGCACGCCGTGGCGATGCGCCACGCGCACGCCGCCGAGCATCACGTGGTCGCCGGGGCCGAACGCATGGACGTCGTAGCCTTGGCCGATGCGGAAATTGAAGGACATGCAGACCCTATGGTGATTGAGTGACGTCGTTGCCGTGCCCGGCAGCGACCGACTGGGCAGCGGCTTCGCGCGCGGTGGTCGGCACATCGGTGGCCTGCGCGGCTGACGACGCGGCATCGACCGCAACGCCGCGGCGCGCCAGTTCGAATTCAAACCGTGCCAGATCCGCGGAGGTGGTGACCTTGAAGTTGTCTTCGGCCCCTTCCACCAACAAGGGGCGCAATCCCAGCCGCTCCATCGCCATTGCCTCGTCGGTCACGTCCACTCCAGCGGCCGAGGCCTCGGTGAGGCCGCGGATCAGTTGATGCCGGCGAAACAACTGCGGAGTGAGCGCGCGCCATAGACGTTCGCGCGGCTCGGTGCCATCGATGCCGCCATCGTCGCCGGCACGCTTGAGCGTGTCACGCACCGGTGCCGCCAGAATGGCGCCCACCGGGTCGCCGCGGCCGATTTCCAGCAATCGGTCCAGATCGGCCAATGCCAGATTCGGGCGGGCCGCATCGTGCACCAGCACGAAATCGTCCGCACGTACGCTGTCGGGCAACGCCAGCAAGCCGGCCAGCACGGAGGCAGCGCGCGTCGCACCGCCGAGGCAGGTCAGCACCGGCTTGGACTGCACCGCCGTCCAGCCAGGCCAATCGACATCATCGGCAGCGATCGCCACCAGGATGCCGGCCACGGCCGGGTGTGCGGCCAGTGCCGCCAGGGTGTAGGCCATCAGCGGCTGCCCGGCCGCATGCAGGTATTGCTTCGGCGTGGGCCCACCAAAGCGGGTGCCGCGTCCGGCGGCAGGCACGATGGCCCAGATCGAGCCGGTCATGGGTGATCCACCGGATCGGCGGAGGCCGGGGCTTGCTGCGCAGGAGCCGCAACCTCAGCCGCTGCGGGCGACGGCAGCGGTGCATCCTCGACCACGCGATAGAACGTCTCGCCCGGCTTGATCATGCCCAGCTCGCTGCGCGCGCGTTCCTCAATTGCCGCCTCGCCATCCTTCAAATCCTTGACCTCTGCTGCCAACGCCTGGTTGCGTTGGCGCAGACCTTCGTTGTCCTGTGTCTGATGCGCGACCTGGGCTTCCAGCATCATGACTTCGCCGGAATTCCCAGGCCCGAACCAGAAGCGGTACTGCAGCCAAGCCAGCAGCACCGCCAGCACCAGCAGTAGCCAGCGCCAGTTGCGCACGGCTTATCGCTTGATCGAAACGAACGCGTCGCGGCCGGCGTAACGCGCGCCGGAGCCCAGTGCCTGCTCGATGCGCAGCAACTGGTTGTACTTGGCGACGCGGTCGCTGCGGCACAGCGAGCCGGTCTTGATCTGCGTGGCGGTGGTGGCCACGGCGATGTCGGCGATGGTGGTGTCTTCGGTTTCGCCGGAACGGTGCGAGACGATGGAAGCGTAGTTGGCCGCGTGCGCCATCGCAATGGCTTCCAGCGTTTCGGTCAGCGTGCCGATCTGGTTGACCTTGATCAGGATCGCATTGGCGGTGCCCGAGTCGATGCCCTGCTTGAAGATCTTCGGGTTGGTGACGAACAGATCGTCGCCCACCAGCTGCACCTTCTTGCCAACGCGGTCGGTCAGCAGTTTCCAGCCGGCCCAGTCGTCTTCGGCCAAGCCGTCTTCGATGCTGATGATCGGGTATTGCGCGACCCAATCGGCCAGGAAGTCGACGAACTGCTCGCTGGTCAGGCGCTTGTTCTCGCCGACCAGGTTGTACTTGCCGTTGTCGTAGAACTCGCTGGAGGCCACGTCCAGGCCCAGCAGGATGTCTTCACCGGCGGTGTAGCCGGCCTTGCCGATCGCCTCGAGAATGGTGTCCAGCGCTTCGACGTTGCTGCGGAAGTCCGGCGCAAAGCCGCCTTCGTCGCCCACCGCCGTGCTCAGGCCATGGCCCTTGAGCACCGACTTGAGCGAATGGAAGATTTCGGTGCCGGCGCGCAGCGCTTCGGAGAACGAGCTGCAGCCAACCGGCAGCACCATGAACTCCTGGAAGTCGACATTGTTATCGGCATGCGCACCACCGTTGATGATGTTCATCATCGGCACCGGCAGCGACACATCCGATTCGGTGATGGTGGACAGGTACTGCCACAACGGCTGCTTGCGCGAGGCGGCCACCGCATGCGCGGCGGCGAGCGAGACGCCCAGCAGCGCATTGGCGCCCAGGCGGCCCTTGTTCTCGGTGCCGTCCAGGTCGATCAGGCGACGGTCCAGGCCCTGCTGGTCGGCGGCGTCGAAGTCTTTCAGCGTCTCGGCGATGGTGCCGTTGACGTTGTCCACTGCGTGACGCACGCCCTTGCCCAGGTAACGGGTCTTGTCGCCATCGCGCAGTTCCACCGCTTCCTTGGTGCCGGTCGAGGCGCCCGAGGGGACGGCTGCACGACCGAACGAGCCGTCTGCCAGCGTGACTTCCGCCTCCAGCGTGGGATTGCCGCGGGAATCGAGGATTTCGCGGGCGAGGATCTTGGCGATAGTGGTCATAGGTCCGTTCGGTTACCAGTAAGGGGGGAAGTACACCGGAAACAAGCTGCCGGATTATCGCTGTACACCGCGCCATTGCCAAATCGCAGCGGCTCGATGCGTGCCTGGCCGGCAAGACTGTGCAACTAGGCCCTCAGGCCCAGCAGCGACATGCAAAACAGCAGTAACAAGAGCAGCAGCAGTCCCAAGCCCAAGGCGGCAGCGCCTGGCTGGCGACGCAGCGAGAGCGCCACCGGGCTGACGACAAGACCGGCCACGGTTACCAGCGCGCCTGCCAACAGCGTGACAAACATCGGAATGCGCGTCGCCTGCATCGCCTGATTGCCGTCGCCCGGCATGCCGATGCTGGCGGTCACCAGGAAAGCCATGACGGCCAGGCAGGCCCATGCAGCGAGCGACAGACCTAGCGTCATCCAGCCCCAGGGCCAGTGCCGCCAGTGCCGGCGTTGGCGACGCGATGCCGCCAACGCCGATGGCTCGGACCTCATGCGAAGCGCGCGAACCCGTGCTTCTTGGTCACTGCATCCAGCTCCATCAGCGTTTCCAGCAGCTCTTCCATGCGATCGAGCGGCCAGGCGTTGGGACCATCGGACAGCGCCTTGGACGGGTCTGGATGCGTCTCGGCGAACAGGCCGGAGATGCCCACGGCCACCGCCGCGCGCGCCAGCACCGGCACGAACTCGCGCTGGCCACCGGAGCTGCTGCCCTGACCGCCCGGCAACTGCACCGAATGGGTCGCGTCAAATACCACCGGGCAACCGGTGTCGCGCATCACGCTCAACGAGCGCATGTCGCTGACCAGATTGTTGTAGCCGAACGAGGCGCCACGCTCGCAGACCATGATCTGCTCGTTGCCGGTGGACTTGGCTTTTTCGACCACCGGCTTCATGTCCCACGGCGCCAGGAACTGGCCCTTCTTGATGTTCACCGGCTTGCCGGCGGCGCAGACGTTCTTGATGAAGTCGGTCTGGCGCACCAGAAAGGCCGGGGTCTGCAGCACATCGACCACCGCGGCCACTTCGTTCATCGGGGTGTATTCGTGCACATCGGTGAGCACCGGCACGCCGATCTGCTGCTTCACCGCAGCCAATACCTTCAGGCCTTCTTCCAGGCCGGGGCCACGAAAGCTGGTACCGGAGGTGCGGTTGGCCTTGTCGAAGCTCGACTTGAAGATGAAGTTGATCCCCAGCTTGCCGGTGATCTCCTTGAGCTTGCCAGCAACATCGAGCTGCAACTGCATCGACTCGATCACGCACGGGCCTGCAATCAGGAACAGCGGCTGGTCGAGGCCGACTTCAAAGTCACACAGTTTCATCAGTTCACCTAATTGAGTAAGCCCCGCTCCCGCCGGGAGAGGGGTTGGGGTGAGGGTACGGTTGCGGGGCGCCAGTAAAGCCAGATGGTCTGCCCTGGCTGGCGCGTGGCGACGCGTTCATCACAGCTGCCATCTTCCAGTGTGTTGCGGCGCCCCTCATCCGCCCCTGCGGGGCACCTTCTCCCGAGGGGAGAAGGGAGCTGCCGCGCTTTTTGATTTGAGCCCCTCTCCCACCGGGAGAGGGGTTGGGGTGAGGGTACGGTTGCGGGGCGCCAGTAAAGCCAGATGGTTTGCCCTGGCTGGCGCGTGGCGACGCGTTCATCACAGCTGCCATCTTCCAGCGTGTTGCGGCGCTCCATCATCCCCCCCCTACGGGGCACCTTCTCCCGACAGGAGAAGGAAGGCCTCACGCACGCGCTTCCTTCAACAACTTGCCGCCAGCCTTTTTCTCGCGCGCGGCACGCACAAAGCCGATAAACAGCGGATGCCCGTCGCGCGGCGTGGACAGGAACTCCGGATGCGCCTGGCAGGCCAGGAACCACGGATGCGCATCGCGCGGCAGTTCCACCACTTCCACCAGCGTGTCATCCATCGACTTGCCGGAAATCACCAAGCCGGCATCTTCCAGCTGGGTGCGGTAGCGGTTGTTGAACTCGTAGCGGTGACGGTGACGCTCGGCCACCACATCCTTGCCATAGACCTCGCGCGCCAGCGTGCCCGGCTTCAGCCGCTGCTCCTGCAGGCCCAGGCGCATGGTGCCGCCCAGGTCGGATTTTTCGTCGCGCTTTTCGACTTCGCCGGTGGCGGTGCGCCACTCGGTGATCAGACCAATCACCGGATGCGGCGACTGGCGGTCGTTTTCGGTGCTGTTGGCCGCGTCCAGCGCAGCCACGTGGCGGGCATAGTCCACCACTGCGGCCTGCATGCCGTAGCAGATGCCGAAGTACGGCACCTTGTGCTCACGCGCAAACCTGGAGGTCAGCACCTTGCCTTCGAAGCCGCGGTCGCCGAAGCCGCCCGGCACCAGGATGCCGTCGATGTCCTGCAAGGCCGCCATATCGCTGCCTTCCAGGTCCTGGGCTTCCAGCCACTTCAGGTTGACCTTGGTGCGCTGGCGCAGGCCGCCGTGGCGCAGCGCTTCGGCCACCGATTTGTAGGCGTCCTGGTGATCGACGTACTTGCCGACCACCGCAATGGTGACTTCATCCAGCGGGTGCTTGACCGCATCCACCACCGCCGCCCATTCGGACAGATCGGCCGCGGCAACCTTGTCGCGCAACTTGAACTGATCGATGACCAGCTCGTCCAGACCCTGGCGCAGCAGTTCCAGCGGCATGCCATACAGCACGTCGATGTCCGGGCAGCTGATCACCGCGCGCTCGGACACATTGGTGAACAGCGCGATCTTGCGACGCTCCGAATCCGGCACTGCCTGTTCGGAACGGCACAGCAGCACGTCCGGCTGGATACCGATCGAGCGCAATTCCTTCACCGAATGCTGGGTGGGCTTGGTCTTCAGCTCACCGGCCGCCGCGATATACGGCACCAAAGTGAGGTGCATGAACATGGCCTTCTCGGCGCCGCGCTCGGTACGCACCTGGCGGATCGCCTCCAGGAACGGCAGCGATTCGATGTCGCCGACAGTGCCGCCGATCTCGATCAGCGCCACGTCAAAGCCGGCCGTGGCCTCATCGATGCAACGGCGGATCTCGTCGGTGATATGCGGAATCACCTGCACGGTGGCGCCCAGGTAATCGCCGCGGCGCTCCTTGCGGATCACGTTCTCGTAGATCCGGCCGGTGGTCACCGAGTTCTTGCGCGACAGCCGCGTACGCACGTAGCGCTCGTAGTGGCCAAGGTCCAGGTCGGTTTCGGCACCGTCGTCGGTGACGTAGACCTCGCCATGCTGGAACGGGCTCATCGTGCCCGGGTCCACGTTGATGTACGGGTCCAGCTTCATCATCGTGACCTTCAGGCCACGCGCTTCAAGAATGGACGCAAGCGAAGCAGCGGCGATGCCCTTGCCTAGCGAGGACACTACACCGCCTGTTACGAAAATCAGGGGAGTCATGGGGCTCAAGGCCTCCCGGAAAGCCATAGTTTAACGGGTGACGGGCGAATGCCCAAGGGTTGCGTGATGACGAGGTCATCCCGCGCGGCAAAACTGGCTACAACCATCCGTAAATGCAGACGCCCCGGCCTGAGCCGGGGCGTCCATGGTGCGAGGTGCCGGTGAGCGAGGATCAGCGCGCCGGCTTTTCCTCTTCTTCTTCCTCGCGCGGCGCGCTGTCGGCCTTGGGCTTCTGCGCGGCAGCAGCGGCACGGCGCTCGGCCTTGCGCTCGGCTTCGGTCTTGGCCTTGGCGTCGTCGGCTTTTTGCGCGGTGGCGCCCTGCCCGGTCTGCTGCGGGGCGGCCTGGGCCAGCGCCGGCAATGCCGCCACAGCGGCCGCACCCAGGGTGAGCATCAGAATATGTTTGAACTTCATGGTGTCCTCCGGTTCGGTCACATCCTCAGGTGGGGACGTTCGGCTCCGAAACCAACGCCAGGGTAGCCAAGCCCACCCAGCCCTGCACTGAACGCCTGCCGCGTGCAAAAAGTCGCCCCAGCCCGCACACTTGCGCGTCGTTTCACGTGCCAACGAGATGCATGAACACCCGTTATAACGCCGCCGATATTGAAGTGCTGTCGGGCCTGGACCCGGTCAAACGCCGCCCGGGCATGTATACCGACACCGCGCGCCCGAACCATCTGGCGCAGGAAGTGATCGACAACTCCGTCGACGAGGCGCTGGCCGGCCACGCCAAGCAGGTCGAAGTCACTCTCTACAAGGATGGCAGCTGCGAGGTGTCCGACGACGGCCGCGGCATGCCAGTGGACATCCATCCGGAAGAGAAGATTCCGGGCGTGGAACTGATCCTGACCCGCCTGCATGCCGGCGGCAAGTTCAGCAACCGCAACTACACCTTCTCCGGCGGTCTGCACGGCGTGGGCGTGAGCGTGGTCAATGCGCTCTCGACCAAGGTCGAGCTGTTCATCAAGCGCGAAGGCAGCGAGCACCGGATGGAGTTCCGCGACGGCAACGCCGCCTCCAAGCTCGAAGTGGTCGGCACGGTGGGCAAGAAGAACACCGGCACGCGACTGCGCTTCTGGGCCGACCCAAAGTATTTCGACACGCCCAAGTTCAATGTGCGTGCGCTGCGCCACCTGCTGCGCGCCAAGGCGGTGTTGTGCCCCGGCCTGACCGTCAAGCTGCACGACGAAGCCACCGGCGAGCAGGACAGCTGGTATTTCGAGAACGGGCTGCGCGACTACCTGAAGGGCGAGATGGCCCAGCACGAGTTGCTGCCGGCCGAGCTGTTCGTGGGCAGCCTGAAGAAAGACACCGAGATCGTCGACTGGGCCGCAGCCTGGGTGCCCGAAGGCGAACTGGTGCAGGAAAGCTACGTCAACCTGATTCCGACCGCGCAGCACGGCACCCACGTCAACGGCCTGCGTTCGGGCCTGACCGATGCGTTGCGCGAGTTCTGCGACTTCCGCAACCTGCTGCCGCGCGGGGTCAAGCTGGCGCCGGAAGACGTATGGGACCGGGTCACCTTCGTGCTCAGCCTGAAGATGACCGACCCGCAGTTCTCCGGGCAGACCAAGGAGCGCTTGTCGTCGCGCCAGGCCGCCGGCTTCATCGAAGGCGCTGCGCACGATGCCTTCAGCCTGTACCTCAATCAAAACGTGGAGATCGGCGAGAAGATCGCGCAGATCGCCATCGACCGCGCCAGCGCGCGCCTGAAGACCGAAAAGCAGATCGTCCGCAAGAAGGTCACCCAGGGCCCGGCCCTGCCCGGCAAGCTGGCCGACTGCATCAGCCAGGACCTGTCGCGGACCGAGCTGTTCCTGGTGGAAGGCGATTCGGCCGGCGGTTCGGCCAAGCAGGCACGCGACAAGGACTTCCAGGCGATCCTGCCGCTGCGCGGCAAGATCCTCAACACCTGGGAAGTGGCGTCGGGCAGCGTGCTGGCCTCGGAGGAAGTGCATAACCTGGCGATCGCGATCGGCTGCGATCCGGGCAAGGACGACATCACCGGGCTGCGCTACGGCAAGGTGGTGATCCTGGCCGACGCCGACTCCGATGGCCTGCATATCGCCACGCTGCTGACCGCACTGTTCCTGCAGCACTTCCCCGCGCTGGTGGCCGCCGGCCACGTGTTCGTGGCGATGCCACCGCTGTTCCGCGTGGACGTGGGCAAGCAGGTGTTCTACGCGCTGGACGAAGAAGAAAAGACCACGCTGCTGGACAAGATTGCGCGCGAGAAGATGAAGGGCCAGATCAGCGTGACCCGCTTCAAGGGCCTGGGCGAAATGAATCCGCAGCAGCTGCGCGAGTCCACCATCCATCCGGATACGCGCCGGCTGGTGCAGCTGACCATCGACGATGGCGAGCAGACCCGTTCGTTGATGGACATGCTGCTGGCCAAGAAGCGCGCGGGCGACCGCAAGCAGTGGCTGGAAACCAAGGGCGATTTGGCGTCGCTGGAGGTTTGAATTCGCTGAAAATCTGAAAACACCAAACAGCGAAAGCTTCGCCCCCCATCGGGGCGAGAAGGCACTGCTTGTGCAGGTATCTTCGAGCGCCCGCGCTGCCAGCCCGAGCCGGGTGTGCGAAGCGGAACTTGGGGTGAGGGTGAAGCCGATGATTGACTCTGGTGGCGCGTGGCGACGCGCTTGCCATCGCAGGCAGTGATATCCCTCTGAGGCGCCCTCATCCGCCCCTGCGGGGCACCTCCTCCCCCATGAAGGAGGACACTGTCCCGATGGGAGAAGGGCGTGTTATCGATTGTCTTTGACGTCGATGCTTGTTTCAGCGGACTGCGCAAACCTCACCCCTTGAGTTAGACGGCTGCCTGCTGCGGCACATACTGGTCCAGGCCGGGCAAGGCACCTCGGTCAATGCGACACACATGCCTTTGTGCACATCCACCGAGCGCTGCCGCGGCCTAGCATCGGCACTCCCCTGCTCCGACGTCGATGCTCATGCCCTCCTTCCTCCGTGCCGGCTTGTTGACCTGCTTCCTGCTCAGCGGGGCCGCTCTGGCCGATACGCCAGATCAAGCCGATAAAAGCGAAGCAAAACGCGACGCCAACGCCGCTGCCGCCAAGCAGGCACCGTTGCCGGGCGATGTCAGCGTGCGTCAGAGCACGCGTGTGGCTGGCCGCACGCTGAGTTACACCGCCACCGTCGGCACCCTGCCGGTGCGCGATGCACAGGGCAAGACCACCGGCGAGGTGGTGTTCACCGCCTACACCGTCGACGGCAAGCAGCGCCCGGTGACCTTTGCATTGAATGGCGGCCCGGGCGCGGCATCGGTGTATCTGAATCTAGGTGCGATCGGGCCAAAGGTGGTGTCGTTCGGCGCCGAAGGCGACAGTGCCTCGGCACCGGCCGCGCTGCGCGACAACCCGGGCACCTGGCTGGATTTCACCGACATGGTGTTCATCGACCCGGTCGGCACCGGCTTCAGCCGTGCATTGATCGGCGGCGACGAAGCCAAGAAGCAGTTCTACAACCCGCAGGCGGATGTGGAATATCTCTCGCGCGTGATCTACGACTGGCTGCTCAATAACCGCCGCCTGCAGGCGCGCAAGTACCTGGTCGGCGAGAGCTATGGCGGCTTCCGCGGTCCGCGGATCACCCACTACCTGCAGACCCGGTTGGGCGTGGCGATGAACGGCGTGGTGCTGGTGTCGCCGTATCTCAACCCGACCCTGGACGACAACGGCGATGTCTCACCGCTGGCATGGATGCTGACGCTGCCCTCGATCGCCGCCGCGCACCTGGAGCGGCAGGGCCAGCTCAGCGATGCATCGATGCGCCAGGTGATCGACTACACGCGCAGCGACTACGCGGTGGCACTGATGAAAGGCCGCACCGACCCGCAGGCGCATGAGGCGATGCTGCAACAGGTCGCGCGCATGACCGGACTGGATCCGGCCTATGTGCGCCGCTCCGGCGGACGCCTGGAAACCCAGGCCTATCTGCGTGAGGTGTTCCGCGACAGGGGCGAGCTGGGCAGCCGTTACGATTCCAACGTGACCGCGTTCGACCCGTTCCCCAACGATCCGGCGCAACGCGCCAACGACCCACTGCTGGACAGCATCATCGCACCCACGACCACGGCAATGGTGGACTTCGTCACCCGCATCGTGGGCTGGAAGGTGGATGCCCGCTATCAGGCGCTCAATTACGAGGTCAACACGGCGTGGGACTGGGGCGACGAACTCCGCAAGGGCGCGGTGACGCAGTTGCGCCAGTCGGTTGCGATCGACCCCAGGCTGCGCGTGCTGATCGCGCACGGCTGGAACGACCTCTCCTGCCCGTTCATGGGCTCGGTGCTCACGGTGGACCAGATGCCGGCGATGGGCGACCCCGCACGCGTACAGGTGCGCGAGTATCCCGGCGGCCACATGTTCTACAACCGCACCGACAGCCAGGCCGCGTTCCGCAACGACGTCAAGGCGATGTACGAAGCGCGCTGAGCGCAGCCATCGCTGCCCTCACATGCGGCGTGTCGATGCATCCCCCAGCGACGCGCAAAGACGCAGCGAGCGGCGAAACCATCCGGCAGCGACATCATCTCGAAGCGCCGCGCATGCGTTGCTGCGGTCAGCCTGGAAGTGGCCAGCGCCGTCGCAACAAAGGCAGCCATCGCCGTCCGCACACGCGGATGGCGATGCATCGCCCTGCCGGCGCGAGCAAAGACTTAGCTGGCGGCGAGACCATCATGTCCAAGCGCCGCGCGCCTGCATGGCTACCGTCAAACTGGAAGTGGCAAGCACCGTCGCAAGCACAGCAACCAAGCAGACCTGGCAGCGCACCAGCTGTTACGAATCCCCAATCCCGACTCCCCAACCCCGAATCACAACGCCCCAGGCTCGCTAGCCTTCACGTTCCAGCCCAGCCATTGGTAGAGCTCGTAGCGCGCGATGCCCAGGTACTCGTGCAGGGCGACATCGGTCAGGGTGAAGTTGTAGCTCTGCGGCAGGATCGACCACGAGGCGATCAGCCAGTCGGCGCGCACCGGCACCGCGTCGATGCCGAAGTGGCGGAAGTACAGTTCGGCGCGGCGCAGATGCGTGGCCGACGACACCAGCACGATGCGATCGGGCCGATGCGCGCGCAGCAGCGGTTGGCTGAACTGCGCGTTCTGCCAGGTGTTCATGCTGGACGGTTCCATGATCAGGTCCGCACGGTCGATACCCAGCCCGATCAGCACGCGCTGGTAGACCACTGCTTCGGACAGGCCCAGGCCGCGCGCATCGCCGCCACTGATCTCGATCTTGCAGTCGCCGCCGCCGCGATGGCACTGCTGGTACAGCCGTGCCGCCTCGACGATACGGCCGTACGCAAACAGATTGGCCTCGGCCACCGCATCCCTGCCCTCCGGGCGCACGGTGCCCGCGCCGAGCAGCACGATGACGTTGCGCGCACCCCATGCATTGAAATCGTTGACCCCGGTGCGCTGCAGGTGCTGCAACATCCACGACGGCAGCGGTCCGCACCCCACCGCCAGCACCAGTGCCAGCGTGAGCGCGCCCAGCGTGCGCGAAAACCGCCGCAGTCCGCGGCGGTCGATCAACCAGGCAAGCCCGAACAACACGCACACCAATGCCAGCATCATCGAAGAAGGGTCTCGCTCAGGGCGCGCCGGCGATCGCGCTGCACGCGGACGGCCGGCGCCAATGGCACTGCATCGTGATCACGGTACATGACCGCACCGCGACACCACTCATGTCCAGCCAAACAACTCGAAGGCGCGCAAGATCAGGTACGCCACGCCGCCGGCAGCGGGAATGGTGAGGATCCATGCCCAGACGATGCGCTCGATCACGCCCAGGCGCAGCGAGCGCGGGTTCTTGGCAAAGCCCACGCCCATGATGGCGGTGGAAATGCTGTGGGTGGTGGACACCGGCATGCCGAAATGCGCGGCCATGGTCAGGACCGTCGCCGAGCTGGTTTCGGCGGCAAAGCCATGGATTGGATGCAGCTTGACCATCTTGTGGCCGAGCGTCTTGATGATCTTCCAGCCGCCCGACGCGGTACCGGCCGCCATCACCACCGCGCAGGTCAGCACGATCCACATCGGGATGCCGTCGCCGGCCGCCAGCCCGGTGCCCGGATGCAGGAACGCCAGCCAGCTGGGCAGGTTGTCCAGCGCGCCAGCCGACTGCGCGCCGATCAGGGTCATGGCGATGATGCCCATGGTCTTCTGCGCATCGTTATGGCCGTGGGCGTAACCCATGTACGCGGCCGAGGCGATCTGCGCCTTGCCGAAGAACGCATTGACCCAGCGCGGCCTTGCCAGCCGCCCGATCGGGCCGCCCAGCCTGGACATGCCGGCGATGATCGCCCACAGCAGCACCATCACCACGATGCCGAGCAGGAAACCGGCGATCGGCGAGGTGATCATCGGCACGAACACCTTCCACAACAGGCCCTTGTTCTTGGCCCAGTTGCCGATGTTCTCCGACCAGATCAAGGCGTCCCAGTTGTTGTGCGCGGCGGCCAGGCCGGCGCCGCACAGGCCGCCGATCAGCGCATGCGAGGACGACGACGGCAGGCCCTTCCACCAGGTGATCAGGTTCCAGATGATGCCGCCCAGCAGCGCGCACAGGATCACCTGCGGGGTGACGTCCACCACATTGGTGTTGAGCAGGCCCGAAGCGATGGTCAGCGCCACTGCGGTACCGGTGAGGGCGCCGATCAGGTTCATGCCGGCCGCCAGCATCACCGCCCAGCCCGGCGAGAGCACCTTGGTGGCGACGACGGTGGCGATGGAGTTGGCGGTGTCGTGGAAGCCGTTGATGAACTCGAACACCAACGCCGCCAGGATCACCACCAGAACAAGGGTAAGCACGCGGCGGCCTCAGCTGTTCTTCAACACGATCTGGTACACCACCACCCCCGCCTCGCGGCAACGGTCGATGGCTTTTTCCAGGATCTCGAAGAACTCCTTGAGCAGGAACATCTGCAGCGTGTCCAGGCGGCCGGAATAGATGTCGCGGTACAGCTCCAGCATCAGGCGGTCGGCCTCGTTCTCGAGCATGCGCAGCTTGTCGTTGAGCGCGGTCATGCGATCGATGTTCATGCGCGGCAGGTCGTCGACCATTTCCACCACCACCGCGGCCGCCTGTTCCAGCATCGCTGCGCGCGGGGCGAAGTCGATGTGTTCCAGGTGCTTGGTCGCCAGTGAATAGCGGTCGGCGAATTTCTCCACCTGCTTGGGGATCTTGTACAACGCCGAGCCCAGCGCCTCGATGTCTTCGCGCTCGATCGGGGTCATGAAGCTGTCCACCAGGGCCTGGCCGATCTTGTCGGAGGCCGCGCGTTCGCGCAGGCGGGCGAGCTTGAAGGCGTCCAGCGCGGGCTGCCGATCGGACTCGCGCATCATGGCGTGCAAGGCCTTGGTGCTGTCGTAGGCGGCCTGCGCCGCTTCGTTCAGGAGCGAATAGAACTGCTTGCCGGAACCGAAGATGGTCTGCAACGAGAACATGGGTGGAGAACTTCCTGCCGTCGAGGGAGGACGGCACCAAGGGCGAATTATGACCGTTCCATGACCTGTCTGGGTATATCGGTGCCGCCGACGGCCTTCACACCGGCATTTCCCGGCTCGAACCACCCTGTGGTTTGCTACCATGCCCCCGCGCCTTCGGGTGCACCCTATGGAAGACGACCCTAATCCCCCCGCTTGCCGCCCCGCCTCCGTGCGCGCCGGCCATCGCAGTGCAACCCCGCCCTCCCCTTCATTGACCGGGGACCGTGCCCGTGGTTGAGTTTCTGATCGTCATCGCCCTGATTGTGTTGAACGGCTTCTTCGCCATGTCGGAGATGTCGTTGATGACCTCGCGCAAGAGCCGCCTGAAGCAGATGGCCGGCTCCAGCAAGCGTGCCGCGCGGGCGCTGGCGCTGGCCGAAAGTCCGGAAAACTTCCTGTCCACGGTCCAGATCGGCATCACCCTGATCGGCATCCTGACCGGCGTGTTCGGTGGCGAGGCGATTGGCGAGGCCATCAGCAACTGGCTGCAGGGGCTGTTCCCCGCGTTGTCGGCCACCTTCGAGCTGGTCGGCAAGCCGCGTCCGTATTCGGTGGTGATCGGCAGCACCCTGGCGGTGGCGCTGATCACCTTCCTGACGCTGATCTTCGGCGAGCTGGTCCCCAAGCGGCTGGCGCTGCGCAATTCCGAGGACATCGCAGGCGTCGTTGCGGTGCCGATGGCCTGGCTGGCCAAGATTGCCGCGCCCGGGGTGTGGGTGCTGGCGCGTTCCACCCGGCTGGTGCTGCGCGTGCTGGGCATGGGCAAGGACGAATCGGCCTCGGTGACCGAAGAAGAGATCCGCATGCTGGTGGCCGAAAGCCACGAGGCCGGGGTGATCGACGCGCACGAGCGCGACATGATGAACCGCGTGATGCGGCTGGGCGACCGCACCGCCGACAGCCTGATGACGCCGCGTAACCGCATCGCCTGGCTGGACGCCAATGCCGAGCCGGAACGCAACCTGGCGGTCATGCGCGAACACGAATTCTCGCGCTATCCGGTGTATCGCGGCAGCGACCAGGACATCGCCGGCGTGCTGGAAGTCAAATCGCTGGTCACGCGTCTGGATGGGCACGGCGCGCACCTGTTCCAGGCGCTGCGCGACACGTTGTTCGTGTCCGAATCCACGCATGCGATGAAGCTGCTGGAGATTTTCCGCGAAGAACAGCAGTCGATGGCGCTGGTGGTGGACGAATACGGCGAGATCCGCGGCCTGGTGACCATCAGCGACCTGATGGGCGCGGTGGTCGGGCGTCTGCAGGCAGTGGAAAACACCGACGAGGACGCGTTGGTGGTCACGCGCGCCGATGGGTCGCTGCTGATCGACGGCTCGCTGCCGGTGGAAGAACTGCGCGAAGTGCTGGGCGCCGAATTGCCGGACGCCGAAGATGGCGATTACCACACGCTGGCCGGGCTTTGCATTTACTACTTCGGGCGTATTCCGCAGGCCGGCGAGTTCTTCGACTGGGCCGGCTGGCGCATCGAGATCGTGGACCTGGACGGCGCGCGCGTGGACAAGCTGTTGCTGAGCCGGATCGGCGACGAGGACAGCGATGACATCGTCGGCTGAGGGTGGGCCGCCGCCCGGGGACGCGGACGAGGACCAGATGCGCTATCGCAACGAAGGCATCCGCAGCCTGCTGGCGGCCTTCAGCGATGGCGACCCGGAGCAGGTGCTGCGCGTGCGCGAGATTTTGGCGGACCTGCAACAGAGCGCGTTCGGCGTGTTCCTGTTTTTGGCGATCCTGCCCTCGTTCATTCCGATTCCCGGCGTGGCCGGCGGCATCAGCGGCCCGCTGACCGTGTTGATCGGGCTGCAGATGATGTGCTGCCTGCGCAAACCGTGGGTGCCGGGCTTCATTGGCGAACGCGGGCCGCGGCGGCGTACCAGCCAGCGCTTCGTAGCCAAGCTTGCGCCCACCTTGCGGCGGCTGGACCGCCTGCTCAAGCCACGCCTGCATGGGCTGCTGGATCGCCTGCCAGCGCAGGTGTTTACCGGGTTGCTGCTGGTGTTGGTCGGCATCCTGCTGACGTTGCCGATTCCGTTCACCAACTACCTCTTCGGGCTGATCCTGCTGTTGTTCGCGTTGGCCTTGCTGGAACGCGACGGCGCGCTGCTGTTGGTCGGCTGGGCGGCGACATTGATCTCGGTGGCCGTGTTCGGCGTGACCTCGGATCAGCTGGTGGACCTGATTCGCGGCTGGTGGCCGGTGGCCTGGCGATAAGGCCGGAGGGGGCGCGTGGTTGTAGCGTCCTTGCCTGCGCGTCTTTCGGCGCCGCGCGTGTCTGGGTTACCCGGTGCTGAGCGGTACGCAGGGGATAGTGTTGGCGTGACGTTGCAGCGGGTTTCGCTGGCCTTGAAGCGTAGGCAATGCGTAGTTTGTAGCAGCTCCGCACCCTCACCCCACTCCCTCTCCCGAGGGGAGAGGGGCTGATCCCTCCGGCGTAGGGGCTCATGCGCTATGCGGCACTAGCAGCCGATTCTGCATTCATCAGTGGTGGCCGACTGGGCTTTACTTCAGATCGACCACTCGGTTGTCGGACAGGTTGCCGGGGTCGTCGGTGACGGCGGTCATGACGAAATACAGCGCCTTGCCGAGCAGGCCGCTTGGGCCGTCCCAGTATTCGGCCGATTCGGCGCGTACATGGATCAGGCGCAAGCTTGGATCGTCCTTGCCACCGGGGAAAAACACCTTCATCGCCGGCGACCACAGTTCCTCGATCCTGGCGCGGTCGTGCACCACCTGCGCAGTGCCGGCCACCGACACATAGGTGTTCTTCGATGCCGAGGCGTAGGCCACGTTGACGCGCGGATCGGCGGCGATTTCTGCCACCTTCGGGCTGTCGGCGGCGGTCGCGAACCACAGGTCGCCGTCGAACTCGACTTCCTGCGTGCCCAGCGGGCGGCTCACCAGCTTGCCGTCGGCCGAGACGGTGGTGAACATGGCGATGTCCACCCCGCGGATCAATTCGGCCAGCTGCTTGATGCTCTCGCTGCGTTCGTGAAGTTGCATGCGTGCCTTCCTAATGGATGTGCACGCATCTGAGCGGATTGCCGCGCAAAGCGACGTGAATCACGCAGTGGTCACGTCCAGCTCGCGCACCGCAGCGGCAGCAATTTCGAACGAGCGCAAACGTGCGCTGTGCTCGTAGATGTTGGCGGTGAACAGCAACTCATCGGGCGCGTGCCGCTCGATGAAGGCCGCCACGCCCTGCGCCACCTGCTCGGCGTCGCCCAGCACCGTGCACGCAAGTGCGCGCTCCACTCCGGCGCGCTCGTGTGGCTGCCAGAAACTGTCGATGTCGTCGATCGGCGCTGGAATCTTGCCCGGCTTGCCGCGCCGCAAATTGACGAAGCTCTGCTGCTGGGTGGTGAACAGCCGGCGTGCCTGCGCCTGTGTTTCGGCGGCTACCACGTTCAAGGCCAGCATGACGTGCGGCTTGGTCAACTGCGCGGACGGACGGAATTCGCGGCGATAGATCGCCACCGCTTCATCCATCGCATCGGGCGCGAAATGCGAGGCGAAGGCAAACGACAGGCCCATGGCCGCCGCCAGCCGTGCACTGAACAGGCTCGAACCCAGCAGCCACACCGGCACGTTGAGGCCGGCACCGGGGACGGCCTGCACCAGCTGCCCCGGCACGGCCGGCGCAAAGTAGCGCAGCAATTCGGCCACGTCCTGCGGGAACTGGTCGGCGCTGTCGAAATAACGACGCAGCGCGCGTGCGGTGGGCTGGTCGGTGCCGGGCGCACGCCCCAGGCCCAGGTCGATGCGCTGGGGATACAGCGAGGCCAGCGTGCCGAACTGTTCGGCCACCTGCAGCGGTGCGTGGTTGGGCAGCATGATGCCGCCGGCACCAACGCGAATGGTCCTGGTGCCGCCGGCCACGTGGCCGATCAGCACCGCGGTGGCGGCGCTGGCGATACCCGGCATGTTGTGGTGTTCGGCCAGCCAGTAGCGCTGGTAGCCCCAACGCTCGGCGTGCTGCGCCAGATCCAGCATGTTGGCAAAGGCGTGGGTGGTGTCGCTGCCTTCGCAGACCGGCGCCAGATCGAGCACGGAAATGGGGGTCATGGAATGACTCCGGATCAAAGATGATGTGCCAGAGATGGGGCTGACCGGCGGCTTTGCCAGTCGCCTTGCCGCGACCGCTCGGGATTACAGCATTCCAGCAATCAAACAGCGGGGCGGCCAGCCAGCGGCCTCGGCCGGGCACCGATGGAAGTCGAACACGCCAATGCCCCTTGCTGCCGGCCAGTACGCACGTAGAGACGAACGCGCTGAGCGCCCAACGAAGCACCTGGCAAGGCGGCGAGCGGCCGCTGGCTATGATGGCGTTCACCTGGCTGCAAGGTACGACCATGGCTCCCCCCGCTGCATCCGCGCGCAGTGCCGACGTTGCACAGATTGCCGCGCGTATCGATCGTCTGCCCGCCAGCGCCACCTTGTGGCGGCTGGTCGGCCTGCTGGCGCTGGGCGGCTTCTTCGAGTTGTACGACCTGTTCCAGACCGCCTACATCAGCCCGGGCTTGATCGCCGACGGCATCTTTGCCCAGGGCAGCGATGGCGCATTCGGCATGTCCGATCAGGCTGCATTTGCCGCAGCCACTTTTCTGGGGCTGTTCGTGGGCGCCGCACTCCTGAGCCCGTTCGCCGACCGCTTCGGTCGACGCCTGGTGTTCACCTTCGCCCTGGTCTGGTACACCGCGGCCACCGTGGCGATGGGGCTGCAGAGCACGGCCACCGGCGTGATCGTGCTGCGCTTCGTGGTCGGCATCGGGTTGGGCATCGAGCTGGTGACCATCGACACCTATCTGTCTGAACTGGTGCCTCGGCATATGCGCGGCGCGGCGTTCGCATTTGCGTTCTTCGTGCAGTTCCTGGCGGTGCCGGCGGTGGCGCTGAGTGCGTGGCTGCTGGTGCCGCACGCGCCCCTTGGCGTCAGCGGCTGGCGCTGGGTGGTGCTGCTGAGCGGCGTGTTCGCACTGGCGATCTGGTGGCTGCGCAGCCGCCTGCCGGAATCGGCCCGCTGGCTTGCCACCCAGGGCCGTTACGCGGAGGCCGATGCGGTGCTGGCGCAACTGGAGGCACGCTGCGAGCGTGATCTGGGTGCGTCATTGCCGAAGCCGCAGGCGCCCGACGCGCTGCCCCCCGCCCAGGCGCAGGTGTCGCTGCTATGGCGCGCGCCTTACCGCGGGCGTATCGGCATGCTGGTGGTATTCCATGTCTTTCAGGCGATCGGCTTCTTCGGCTTCGGCAACTGGCTGCCGGCCCTGATCGCCGCGCAGGGCACCGGGGTGACCAAGAGCCTGGCCTATGCGTTTGCGATCTCGCTGGCCTACCCGCTGGCGCCACTGCTGCTACTGCGCTTTGCGCAGCGCTGGGAAAACAAATGGCAGATCACCGCATCGGCGCTGGGCGCGGTGCTGTTCGGCGTGCTGTTTTCGCTGCAGCACCAGGCCGCCGGCATGGTGGCGTGCGGCGCGATGATCGCGTTCTGCAATGCCTGGATGAGCTTTGCCTACCATGGCTACCAGGCCGAGCTGTTTCCCACCGGGCTGCGCGCGCGGGCAGTAGGGTTCTGCTACTCGTTCAGCCGCTTGTCGACAGCGGTGAGCAGTGTGCTGATCGGCTGGCTGCTCACCCAGGTCGGCAGCCACGGCGTGCTGAGCTTCATCGTGATCAGCATGTCGATCGTGGCGAGCGTGATCGCGGTGTTCGGGCCGCGGACACGCAATCGCGCGCTGGAAGAGATCGCCGGCTGACCGCTGTCTGGGGAGGCGGCGCGATCAGGCGCCGCGGCGGGTCGCCATGGCCGTGACCCTGCCCTGCGCTTGGGCTTGTGCGACCGCCGCGCCTCCCAGCGCAACCGTGCGATCGGCCACCGCGGCCAGACTGGTGCGGTGCGACACCACCACCAAGGCGGTTTGCGGCAACCGCTGCCGCAAGGTCACCAGGACCTGCTGTTCGGCATCGGCATCCAGGGCGCTGGTGGCCTCGTCCAGCACCGCCAGGGTCGGGGCGCGCAGCAACACCTGGGCCAGCAGCAGGCGTTGCAACTCACCGCCGGACAGGCGGCCCTCCTGCCCATTGATGACGGTGTCCAGGCCGTGCCCTTCGCGTTGCAGCCGTGCGCTCAGGCCCACATCGCACAGCACGTCCCACATGTGGTCATCGGGCGTCCCCGGCAGCGCCCAGTCCAGGCACTCGCGCACGTTGCGTTGCCAGGGCCGCACGGCCTGACTGACATAGGCGCTATGGCGGATCAGCTGTCGATAGGCGGCAAAATCCAGCCGACGCCCGCTCATCTGCGCCTCGAACAGCAGTGGCGGCGTTTGCCCTGACAGCACGTCCATCAAGCTGCTCTTGCCGATGCCGGACGGGCCGACCACCAAGGTCATCTCCCCCGCCGCCAGCAGCAAGCCGTCGATCGCAAGCGCGGGCAGCGGCGGTGCCAGATCGATGTGCTCCAGATGCAGCACGGCCGGCAGCCGTTCGCCAGCCGCGCTGGATGCAGGCGCACCTGCCCTGCCCAGATCCACGTAGCGCCGCCACAGCTGCAGGGCGGGCCAGGCTGAGCGCAACTGCTGCACGCTCTGCCGCGTGGTGACCAGGTACGGCAGCAGGCGACCAAGCAACAGACTGACCGTGATCAGCGCCGCGCGGTCGGCGCCCTGCCACAGGTTGGCGAGCACCAGGATGCCGGCAATGGCAGCCACCGCGGTGAGCTCCAGCACCAGGCGGCTGGCGGCCACCAGTTCCTGCTGCTGCGCGTATCCGTGTCCCAGGCGGGTGGACATGTGCTCGTACTGCCGGGTTTCCACCGCTTCGCGCTGAAACGAGCGCACATGGCGCAGGCGGCGCGGGAAGTCCTCGCTCAACCAGAACAGCTGGGTCATGTCGGCGACGTAGTCGCGGCTGATGCGCGCCTGCACATCGCTGCGGGAGATGCGCAGCCCCAGCCATGCCAGCAGCGCGAGCAGCGGTGTCGCAAGCAGCAACGCAGGCACGATCAACACCGCCACGCACACGCTGACCAGCGCGGTGATACCGGCCACCAGCAACTGCAAGACCGCGCTGAACCCTTGCGTTGCGATTTCGATGTTATAGGTCAGCACGTTGGCGATTTCCGCCGAACTGGCGCCCGACAAGGCCGGCAGCGGCGCATCCATCAGCGCCGCATGCACGCGCCGGCGCAGGCCCAGCGCATAACGGCTGGTCAGGCGCGCGGCCAGCCGCGCGCCGTGCCAACGCAACAGCGCGAACAGCACGCTGACGACCACAAACACACCGGCCTGCATCGGCAGGCCACCGGGCACGGCCAGCCGATAGCCGGCCAGCTGCACGCTGTGGCCGGGTTGCACCAGCGGCAACAGACACACCGCCACGAGGCTGCCAACGAATGCGGCCGCCAGCGACACTGCCACGTACAGTGCGACGGCCGGCCGGTCCGCCGGCACCAGCGTGTCGACGAAGCCATGCAGCACTAACCGGATTCGATTGCGTGCGTGCCGAAACATCAGCCGCCCACATCGCCTGCAGTGCCGACCCGCGCCAGCTGCCGGTCGCGCAGCGGCCTCATCGCAGCACCTGCAACAAGGCGTCCAGCGAGGCCCGCGGATGCGCGCCACGGTGCAGGGTGAACATGCCGACGCGCTGCACCTGCGCCACGAAGCGTTGCCACCCCGGCTGGCCGGCGGCATACGGCTGGTCGCGCTGCAGGCACTGCGCAATCTGCGCGGCTGGCACGGGCATCAGGCCGTTGCCCGATGCACTGGCCGGTTGCTTGGACAGCATCACCACGGCACTCAGCTGCAAGGGCCTGGATGCAAGCGTGGCATGGCCGTGACGGATGTCGACTTCGAACTTTTCCACGCCGCTGCGGCGACGAATGATCGGCGAGGCCGCGATCCATGCGCGAGTGGGCGCATCGACCAAGCCTAGGGCCTCGGGCCGCAGATGCAGGAAGTTGGCCACGCCGGTGGTCAGCAGGCTGTCCGGCGCCACGAATACGCCATCTTCGGCGATGAACTCCAGCCCGTGCAGCAGGCTGTGCAGCGCCAGCGTGGATTTGCCCGCGCCACTGGCGCCGAGCAGCAGCACGCTGCGGCCGCGCCGGCCCACGCAGGCGCCGTGCAGCGGCACCAGCCCCATGCCACGCGCGGCCAGCAGGAACACCGCAAACTCGATCAGCTCGTAGCGCACGTGGTACGCATGCGCCAACATGTCCTCCGAGACCACCAGCATGGCGCGGCGCTCCGGAATCGACAGCATCAGGTAGTTGCAGGCATCCATCACGCCACAGACCAGGCCGCCCACTGCATGCGTGCGCACCGGCGGCGGCTCGGCGACCACGCTGCCGTGCGCGCGCGGCAACAGATCCAGGGTGATGTGGAACTGCGGCGCACCCGGCAGGTGATGTGCCGGCAAGCCGGCATAGGCGGCATCGACCAGGGCCAGCAGCGCCGGGCTGTCGCTGTGGAAGTGGAACAGCGCACCGAGAATCTGCCGCTGCACGCTGAAGACGCGCGCGCGTTGCTCGCCGAACGGGTCCGCCGCCTCGGCGGCCTGCGCCGCGGCGCGTGCGCGCTCTTCCAGCGGCTGGTATTGCGCCAACGCAGCCGACTGCGGCATGCCTGTCATCCAATGCACCGATCAGCCGGTGTGTGCCGACTGCACGCGCAAAGGTTGCATCGCTATACGCGATAAACGGGCGTCACCGGTTGCCATGTCACGCAGCGCAGCAGCGCAACCAAAGACGCCTGTGCGCGCACCTACTGCCGAGCCGAATGCCGGTGTCTGCGCACGCCGCCGCTGCGCGCCACCTGGCGACAGAACGAGAGCCTTGTGCAGATGCTAAAGATCCAGGTCAGTCATTCGTATTTCCTGCGTTACGACCCCAAGCAATGGGAACGCGGCAAGCCGTACCCCCCGCTGGCCACCTTGCAGATTGCGGCATTGCTGCGCGAACGCGGGCATGTCCTGAGCCTGTTCGACGCCATGCTGGCCGACGATGTCGAGGACTACGCCGGCGCGCTGCACGATGCGCACCCGGAGCTGGTGGTGTTCTATGAGGACAACTTCAACTTCCTCACCAAGATGTGCCTGAGCCGCATGCGCGAGGCGGCGTGCCGCATGATCGGACAGGCGCGCGCG
This sequence comes from Xanthomonas floridensis, assembly GCF_001642575.1. Taxonomy (GTDB): domain Bacteria; phylum Pseudomonadota; class Gammaproteobacteria; order Xanthomonadales; family Xanthomonadaceae; genus Xanthomonas; species Xanthomonas floridensis. Next base: position 86,541 of record NZ_LXNG01000010.1, read on the forward strand.
GCCGGCTGCCGGGTGCTGGTGGCGGGCTCGGATGCGTCCGACAACCCGGACGCGTTTCTGGCCGCCGGTGCGCATGCGGTTTTGATCGGCGAAGGCATCGCACCGTTGATCGAGTTGATCGAGCGGGTTGAACGCAATCCGCAGATCGACACGCAGGCCTGGTTGTCCGGTGTCGCACGCATCGCCACCAGCGATCCGGCAGCGGTACGCGCGCATCCGGGTGCACAGCCACCGGATGCGCGCCTGGGCGGCCTGCCCGCCTGGGACCTGGTCGACATGCCGCGCTACCAGCGCTTCTGGCGGGAGCGACATGGCTATTTCAGCCTGAACATGGCCGCCTCGCGCGGTTGTCCATTCCGTTGCAACTGGTGCGCCAAGCCGATCTGGGGCAACCACTACAAGCGTCGCGATGCCGAGGACGTGGCTGCCGAGATGATCCATCTCAAACGCACCTTCCAGCCCGATCACCTGTGGATGGCCGACGACATCTTCGGCTTCCATATCGACTGGGTGGAGACGTTTGCGCAGCGCTTGAGCGAGGCCGACGGCGCCATTCCATTCACCATCCAGACCCGCGCAGACCTGGCCAGCGAGCGCATGGCCGCGGCACTGGCGCGCGCCGGATGTGCGGAGGCCTGGATCGGTGCGGAAAGCGGCAGCCAGCGCATCCTCGACAGGATGACCAAGGGCACCGAGGTGGCCGAGGTGATCGCCGCCCGCCAGCGGCTGGGCGCGCACGGAATCCGCGTGGGCTTCTTCATCCAGCTGGGCTATCTGGGCGAAGAGCTCGACGACATCCTGGCCACGCGTGCACTGGTGACCCAGGCTAATCCGGACATCATCGGCGTCAGCGTGTCCTATCCGCTGCCGGGCACCAAGTTCTACGAAGAAGTGAAGAACCAGCTCGGCGGCAAGACGCATTGGCAGGATAGCGACGACCTGGCGATGATGTTCCACGGCGCCTACGACTCGGAGTTCTACCGCAGCGTGCGCGATCTGTTGCACACCCAGGTGGACCTGCAGCAGGCGCGGGGCACGATGACGGCCGATGCCGTTGCGCAGGCCTGCGAGCAGCTGGAAGCGCGCTGGTCCGCCTTGATCGCCTCCGAACAGCTGCACCGTACCGAGCCGCTGGCCACCCTGACCGCACGGCCACCCCGGCAGCTGTCCACGGTGCTGGTGGGCTAGCGTTTCATGTACTTGCCGGTGGACGCGAAATCGCCGCGTGCGCATCACGCCATCGCTCGCACGACCGAGCAGGAGCGCCACCCGCCAACGTGCTCGACGCCTCCCACGCAATCGTGGCGTGCAACACCGCCATCGCTGAGCCGTTCGCCGATACACCGCCACCACGCAGCACCACCGTTGTGCCCCGCCCCTTCGACCTCCCGGATCACGCCCGCATGCAGCCTTCGCTTCGCACCATCCGACACGGCCTGCACACGGCCACCGAGCAGCTGGCGCACGAGCTGGCGCAGCCAGGCGACGGCTCGCCGCAGTGGGACCGCCTGCAGTGGCAGCTGGCCGCAGCGGCGGCAGCGGCACATGGCGTGTCGCCGCTATTGCAGCGCCGCTCGTTGTGGCAGAACGCGCAATGGAACAGCTTCCTGAGCGAGCAGCGCGATCATGTCGAAGACCGCCATCGACGTATCGCGCTGCTGCTGACCCGCATCGACAGCGCCGCGCGTAGCGCCGGCATCGCGCTGGTGGGATTGAAGGGCACCGCCCTGCATCGGCTGGGCGTCTACCTGCCCGGCGACCGCCCGATGGCGGACATCGACCTGCTGGTGGCGCCCGAAGACGCGTTGGCCACCGCTGCGCTGTTGTGCGAACTCGGGTATGAAGCCGCGTTCCAGCAATGGAAGCACCAGGTGTTCAAACCGGTGCAAGGCGACGCCGTGGCGGGATTGGGCGAACACCGCGATGCTCCCATCAACATCGAAGTGCATACGCGCATCCAGGAACGCCTGCCGGTGCGCAGCGTGGACATCACTGCACGGATCTGGCCGGAGCACGCGCAGCCTGGTCTGAACCCCTACCCTTCCATTGGCGCCCTGATGTGCCACCTGCTGCTGCACGCAGCCGGAGGCATCTGCCATCGCAGCATCCGGCTGATGCATCTGCACGATCTTGCGTTGCTGGCGACCCGCATGGGCCCACGCGACTGGCAGCAATTGTGGGAAGACGCGGCAGTGTCGCCCTGGTGGGCGTTGCCGCCGCTGCGCTTGCTGCAGCGGTATTACCGCGCGGTCGTGCCGGCGCAGGTGATGGCGCGGCTGCATGCCGAGTGCCCGCGCCTGCTGCGCCTGCGTGCCGGCCGGCAGACCCTGACCACCGCCTCGTGCTCCAACCTGTGGCTGTCGGCCCTGCCCGGGATCGAGTGGTCTGGCTCGTTGAGCGAGGCGCGGCAGTACGTGCGCGAACGCGTGGTGCCGTCGGCGGAAAGCCGCAAGGAGCGTGCCGACATGCTGCACACCCAACTCTGGCTGCAGGATCAGCCATGGGTGCGCCAGACCCAGGCACGCCGGCTGATGACGCGGCTGACCCGCCCGGTCCCGCGCACCGACATGCTGTACGTCGTGCGCGCGGCGCTGGATGGATATCTGCAGCCGGCGTGAGTCCTGGCCGGCTACCGGGTGGTCGCTGTGCTATTCCCCTTGATTGACGTGCTGGCCCGGCACCGCCAGTTGCCGGAGCATGCGCCGCACTATCGCGCTGGACAGCTGAAACCGCATGAGAAGACGCCCGCTCAACCTCCGCGATGTGTCACTGCACACGCGGCGGCGGTAACCCTACTCCAGCGCCGAGACCGGCCAGCGCGGCCGCAACGGTCTGACGGCGCGCGTTCCTGGACCCACACACTCAGTGCAGCGGTCGCCGCTCGCACAGCTGACGGTAGAGGTGTTCAAACTGGCGTGTGGTGAACGCCGCATCTTCGCGGACCGCGCGGCATTGCGCGGCCCAGGCCAGGCGCAGGCGGAGTTCGTCATCGCCAAGCACCTGGCGGATGGCCTCGGCCATGCCCGCCCAATCGCCTGGCGGAACCGCCAACGCTGCGACCGGTGCCCACTCGATGAGGTGGCCAACCGCGGTGCCGACGGTGGGAACGCCGGCAACAGCGGCTTCCAGCAGCACCAACGGGCCGGCTTCATGCAACGAGGACAGCACCAGCAGATCGGCCGCCAGCATGATCGGGCGCAATTCGCGCTGGGTCTTGAAGCCGAGCAAGCGCACCTGCTCCTGCAGGCCAAGCTGCTGCACCAGGCGCTGCATGGCACCGTCCAGCGTATCGACGCCGACCATGTCCAGCGTAAAGGCGACGCCGGCGCGCTTGAGCGCGGCCATTGCTTGCAGCAAGGTGCGCTGATCCTTGACCGGATTGAGGCTGGCGACATGCAGCAACCGTGCGCTCGCACCGTGGCGTGCACGCGGCGGCGCCGCCGGCCATGCGCGCAGATCCACACCCAACGGCACCCGCTGCGCGCGCAGGCCCAGTGCCTGCAGGGAGGCAATGATCGGTTCACTGGCAGCGGTCACCCGGTTGGCCAGGCGCAGGATCACCGCTTCGCGCAGGCGTCCACGCCAACGCCGGCGGCCGCCGTAGCCGATCGCATGCAACGCCACCAGTTCACCGCCGGCGATATGCACCACGCTGGGACGCCGCAGCAGCCGCGCCGCAACAACGGCGATCAGGCTGCAGTAGCCGGAGAAGATCGCCTGGATCACATCGAACGGCGCACGCCGATGTTCCTCGACGATGGCCGCCACTGCACGCAGGCGCGTGCGCCGCTCACCGATGTTGTGCACCTTGGCGCCGCGCAGCATCCAGGTGGCCGGCAGCGGCTCCTGATGCAGGACGAACACGTGCACCTCATGGTGGCGCGCCAGCCACTCGATCAAGGTCAGGAACACCGGGATCACGCGGACCTCGCCACTGCGGTCCACCCCTCCCGGCACCACCAGCGCCAGTTTCATCGCGCATGCCCCTGCGCATGGCCCAGCAAGCCGGCGTAGGCCTGGGCCCACTGCCGCCCCACTGCGGCAAACGACAGGTGTGCGTCGAAATGGGCGCGCACGTGCGCGCGGCTGGGCCGCTGCCGAGAGACGCGTATCAACAGTTCCGACAGCGCAGCGGCATCGCCCACCGGCCAGAGTTCGCCCACCGTGCCGGCAGCGCTGAGCGCATTGAACGCAGGGATCTCGGTCAGCAGCGGCAGGCTGCCGCAGGCATAGGCCTCCAGCGCTGCGTAGCCGCAGCTTTCGGTATGACTGGCGGAGACGAAGATGTCGCTGGCCTGCAGCAAGGTCTGCACACGCGCATGCTCCACCTTGCCCAGCAAATGCACGCAGCGCGCCAGCAGCGGATCCTCGCGCAGCCGCTGCTGGATCTGCGTCAGCAGCGGCGCCTGGTCGAAGACGCACCACAGGTGCAGGCCAGGCACGCCACGCGCGGCCATGGCGACCGCATCGAGCACGCACAGGGGATCCTTGCCCGGGCTCAGATGACCCACCCACACCACACAGGGGTCGCCATGCAGTCCGGTCTGCTCGCGCGCCAGCGCCTGTGCGCCCGGCGTAAAGCGGCTGCTGGATTCGGGAATGGCAAAGAGCTGCGTGCCGGCACCGAACAGACGCGCACGCTGGAACGGCCGCGCCAGCGCCAGGGAGGTGAACGCGATTCCGGCAGCGGCCCCGTAGCGTGCCCGCCACACCAGGCGGCTCCACCATCGCGGCGGACGATTGGCATGATCCTGCAGCAGGATCGGCGTATGCGGCAGCAGACGCGCAAGCCGTCGCGCATCGCCGGCGAACTCCAGGCCATGCACATGGATCACATCGACGTCGAGTTCCTGCAGGAGCGCTTGCAGCATGCTGGCGCGTGCAGCGCTGCCACGCAGGCCGAGCGCGCTAAACCAATACTGCACGCCGTGCCGCGACAAGCGTGCCTCCAGTGCAGAGGCCTGAATCACCGACACGCGGATACCCGCACTGGCCACCGCTTCGGCGATGTCGGCCAGCGACGGCCAGTGCGCGAACACCTGCTCGATGCTCAGACCATCAGGAGTCGCCACCAGATTGAGCTGGGCCACATGCAGGGTCATGGCGTGCCCAGCGGCGCGCGATGGATGTGCACGCCACATCGCCCAGGTCCGCAGCACAGCGGCGGACAGCCGGCACCGCTCGTACGGCGCGGCCACCGCCTATCGATCCGCGCGCTCACGCGACGCGCCGCAACCGCAGCACCAGGGCCACCGGGACCTGCAGCGCCACCTTGTCGAACCGCGCACCGGCGGGAATATCGGCCGGATCCAGCATCGGCTCGGCAACGGCTTCGATCGCAAAGCCCAATGCCGTGCAGGCCGAATGCCAGTGGCTATACAGATGCTGGGTGTGACGCACGGCGTAGTGGCGGCCGTCGGACTTGAAATCGCGGCGCCAGCCCAGCGCATCGCCGATCGGGTGCACGTCGCTGCACAGCACGATGCCATCGGGACGAGTGACGCGATGCAGCTCTTCCAGCGCCGGCCACAAGCGCGGCAGATGCCCGACCACCAGCCCGCAGACACTGAAATCGGCCACCGCATCGGCGAGCGGCAAGTGATCGAGGCTGCCCTGCTGCAGGCTCACCCGCCCAGGCGGCCAGTGCTGCGCCAGTTCGGTACCGGCACGCTGCAGCATCTGCGGCGACAGATCGACGCCGGTAACGTGCCGCGCACCCCGCCGCAAGGCATGAACCATGTAACGGCCGCTGCCACAGCCTGCATCCAGCACATGCTGGCCCTGCAGCACCGCCGGCATCAGGCCGAGCATGGCGCGCTCTTCGGCCAGCATCACCGGATTGTGCGCATGCGGCGGATATGCCTGCGCCCATAGCGCATACGCATCCACCGGATCGAGAACCGGCACTGCGCTCACGACGCGGCCCCGATGGCGACCAGCGCGTCAGATGCCGAAGGCGCTGCGTGCTGTACGCATTGCAGACCGGGTTCCAGTGCCAGCACCGCCGGATCTGCCAGCGCAGCGTCGAGCAACTTGGGGCGGCCGTCCAGCAGCACCGGAATGGTCTGCAGGCCGGCAGCATCGAACCACGGCGCAAAATCCGGATCGGCAATGCGTGGCTTGCCGTCGCGGATCACTGCGCGCAGCGCGCTGCGATCGCAACCGATGATGCAGTTGGCGGGCTCGCCGCCGTGGTCGCGCACGATCACCAGATCCGCAACCGCACCAGGCGCGATACGCCCGCGCGTTGCCATCCGCAGGATGCGTGCGGCCTGCTCGGTAACCAGGCCAAGCAGCAGGTCCGGCGCCAGGCCACTGTCGGCGGCAACGTGCAGTTCGTCGAGCAGATCGCGCGAACCGCTCACGCGCGAATCGCTGCCCAGCGCGAGCCGCCCGGCCATGCACAGGCGCCAAGGATCCAGGGTGCGACCGAGCAGATTGAGATTGCTCGATGGGCACCACACCACCGCCGCGCCGCGCGCGATGACCCGTTCGATGTCCTGCTCGCCCATGCCCACGCCATGGATCAATACCGTATTGGACGCCAGGCACCCCAGCCGGTCCAGGTCGTCCAGCTCGGCGCGTGCCACCGCATCGGTGCCTTCGGCCAGGTGGATCATCCATGGATGCGCCGACGGGGTGGCCGCAAAGCTGCCCTGCACCGGCGGCCCGTAGCCCGTCCAGCCCAGCGCGTAGCTCCAACCGAACTCGCGCAGCACGTTCACCGGATACCCGGCTTCATCCAGGGTGGCGTGCCAGGGGTCGTGCTGCGCCACGCAGGTCACGCCGGCAAGCAGATTCTTCAACCCGCCGTGACGCAGCCGCACTGCCTTGGGCACGCGCAGTGCGGCGGCCACGTCCGGATGCTGGAAATGCGCCTGGAACGCCTCGATCCACGCATAGCTATTGGCGAACGGCGCCACCTGCGGCAGCGACGGGACGCAGTTGACCTGCAAATGCTCATGCGCGTTGATCAGGCCCGGCACCAGCACATGGCCCTGCAGATCCAGCCGCAAGGTTCCGGTGCCGACCGTGCCACCGAAGCGGCCATTTCGCATGCTGACCGCCGCGTGCGACACGCCAGCCAGGGTGATCGCACGCGCACCGTGCAGACAGACATCGGCCATGGCCATCGAGCTCTCCACTCAGCGCTTGCGCATCACGATCAGGAAGTGATCGCCCATGTCGCGCAACACTGGCAGTCCGCCCAACCGATCGTCCAACGCACCCAGGCGCTGCGCCAGGCGTGGGTGGCGCTCGCAGACATCCACCAGATACGGTGGCGGCAGGAACAGGCTCAGGGCGCGATAGCTGTCCAGCACGAAGTACTGCGCAAAGGCACGATAGAACTCGCGCGGCAGGTGGTACCAGGTCCAGATGGTGTGGCCGTTCATGCCGACCGCCGTTGCGCCCCTGGCCGCCCGCACCGCCGCCCGCTTGAAGCGGCCGCGCAAGGCGTAGTGGCCGATTTCCCACGGACAGATCCGCCCGATCACCGAAAACACCAGGCAGCCATCGGCACGCAGCAGACGTGCGCATTCGGCGGCCACTGCCGGCAGGTCCGGCGCGCAGTTGAGCGGGCCGAAATTGGAGTACATGCCGTCGAACGTGCCGTCCAGCTGATCGAGCTGCTGGATGCCCACGTGCGCGGCAGCCAGCCGTTCTTCCAGGCCCTGGCTGGCAGCGCGATGGCGGGTGCGCTCGACCATGGCCGGCGACCAATCGGTGGCCAGCACGCGGTATCCGCGCCGTGCGAATTCGCCGGCATCCAGCCCGGTTCCGCAGCCCAGGTCCACCAGCCGCGATCCCACCGGCAATTCCGCCGCCACCGTGTCCCACAAGGTGGTGCGCATGCGCTGGATCAGCGCATTGTTGCCGCGTGGGCCGTCGTAATCGGGAGCGACGCTGTCAAACGCACGTTGCGTCTCCAGCAATTGCTCCGGTGCGACCGTCCCGCCACGCGCCGCATGCTCACTGACCACCGACATGCATCGCCTCCCACACCTGTCCTGCTGAACTCACGGCACTCTCCGGACGCGGAGCCGCCACTGCGGCATCGCTTGATAGACCCGTGAGTGCCAGCGCCCGCCGGTTTGGTTGCAGGCGCGTCGGCACACAGATGTGGGGGATCGTCTGCAAACCGCAGCAATTGACTGGCACCCGGCGCACTCACGAAAGCAGCGGTCATGCGACAGGCATGCGCACCGCAGCCTTGCCGAGCGCTGGCCCCAAGCGCCGAGCTGCAACAGCCGATGTCAGGCGACCGCCGCCGACGTTGCCACCCCGCGACGGCGCCAGGCATTGCGCAGTACCGCCACCAGCACCCCCAGCCCCGCACCACCGAGCAGACCGAGCGCACCCACCATCGCAGTATTGGGAAATGCGCGCTGCTCTGGCACAAACACCGGCCAGGCCAACGAGGTCTGATAGGTATAGCGATCGGTCAGCCGCGCAACCAGATCGTCGCGCTCGGTCTTGATCGCGCGGATGGTGGTGTTGCTTTCGGTCAGCAGCACACCGGCCAGTACCTGCGCCGGGCTCGTCGCTCCACCCTGCCCGGCGTCGAGTTGCCGTTGCAGCTGTTCGCGGTTGCGCGTGGCAACACGCAGGTCCTCGCTCAGCCCCTGCAGACGGGTTCGAGCGAGCACGAGCGCGGTGGTATTGGTGTCGCCATGCAGGCGTTTCAGCGTGTCCACCGTCGCCATGGCCAGGCGGCGCGCCTGCTGCGACGAATCGGCACGGATGGTGATGCCGATCAGGTTGGCATATGGGTCGGGATCGGGCTTGAGGCTGCCGCGATACAGCTGCGCGGCGCGGCTCTTGAGCGGCACGCCGGCCCGCTGCAGCACCGCATCCTGAAACAGCCGCGTCTTCATGCGGTCGATTACGCGCTGGAACGGCTCGACCTTCGGATCGCGGCCTGCCGGCGTCGGGCCGATCTCACCCACCTGGATCCATGCAGTGGCTTCCCACTGTGGTTTGGCCACGCGCAGGAACACAACGCTGAGCCCCACGACCACGACGAACGCGGCCAGCGCCCAGCGCCATTCGCGGCGCAGGATGCGCCACAGGTCGATCAGATAGATTTCGTCGTGTTGATTCATGGTGCGCAGGCTCTGCAACAGGAGGATGGAATCGCCGCGTTCACGCGGCAGACGGATAGGCCGCGTGGCGGTTGGGCAACAGCACGGTGCAGGCATGCAGCACCAGGCACAGCGCGATAAAGCCGAAGTTGGTCCAGGTAAAGGCCTGTGGCGCGAATGGCGACATCAGGCACGCGTAGGCCAGGCGCAGGAAGATCAGCACGTGGAAGATCGACAGCGATCCGTTGAGCCGCCGCACGCTCCACACCAGCCCCGCATACAGCGCCAGCAGCGCCAGCAAGGCGCCCGGCGCGCCCCAGGCCATCAGGAACGGGAAAAACTCGGTACCCACATTGATATTGGGCGCGTCCAGCGGAATGCTGGTACCGGCGGTGGCGATGGAGCCGCTGAATGGCACCAGCTGGTTGATCAGGAAGCTGGCGTTGAGGTAACCCTTGGCCAGCATCGCGCCGAAGTTGTACGGCCCGGCACTGATGTACAGCAGCAGCCACTGCACGCCTTGCGGCATGGCGCGATAGAACGCGCCAAACGGCAACGCCACCGTGGCCAATGAGCCCGAACGCAGCGCGCCCAGCACCGAAAACACCCCGCCGCCGGCCAGCATCAGCACGCCGATCGTCTTCCACGGCAGCCGGCGCACCGGGTCGCGCCGTAGCAGCATCACCAGCACAAAAGAGAACAAACCGGCAAAGATGCGATTACGGTCGATCACCACGATCGGAAAGACGAATCCAAACACCACCATCGCCGCACGCAAGCCACGATGGCGCACGCAGAGCAGCGCAATCGGCGGCAGGATCCAGCACATGTTGGAGATATGCCGCACATGCGAGCGCAGCGGGCTCAAGGTGGCATACGAAGACGGATCGCTGAACAGCGGAATCGGAAACAGCATCACGTCGGCGATGCAGAACAGCGTGACCACCGCGGCCAGCGTCATCGCCAGAAAAGCGTCGCGGGTGCCTGCATAGCGATAGCTGCGGAACTGCTCCACCGCCGGCAACCGGGTCCGCAGGAGCACGTCCAGCACGATCGTGGTCGCCGCGGCCATGGCCAGCACTACGATGCCGTCCAGGTAGCCATCGGGCAACCTGTAGGTCACCACCGTCACCGCGCTGCTGAGCAGCATCGGCAGCGCCAGATACGTCGCAGGACGTCGCAACAACGCACTCATGCCGGCTCCGTCGCGCTGCGCGCCTGCCTGGATCGCACGCGGGCCGGCAGACAGAGCCAGGCGTAGGCCAGCAGGTGTGCGATCACCGCATGCGGGCGACGTTGCAGGAACGCGACCTTTGCAGCGATGTAGCGTGCCTGTGCGCGCAGCAGGCTGCGCTCAGGATCCTCGAACAGCCCCGCACAGCGCAGCGCCACCTGTCGTGACTCGGAGAGATTGGCGATACGCGCCGGCACATTCACCGTCTTGCTGAGGTTGCTGCCGTGCAGCCGGTACGCACAGACCTGCATGTCCACGAAACCCAACGCGTCGCGCGCGGCCAGCCGTAGAAAGAAATCCCAGTCCTCGATCCGCAGCGACTCGTCCCAACCGGTGCGTGCGTCGAATGCACTGCGTCGCAACAAGGCGACCGCGCCGCTGACCGCCCAGTGCCGGATCACCGCACGACGGATTCCGGATGCCGACCGATACAGATCCACCTCCACATGATGCAGATCGCGCATGGCGCTGGCATGCAACAGCTGTCCATGCTGGTCGACCACGCAGGCATCGCCGATCACCGCCAGTTTCTGCGGATGCGCGCGCAGGTAGCGCACCTGTGCATCCAGCCCGCCGGGCATTAGATAGTCGTCACTGGCACCCAGGCGCAGATACTCGCCGTTGGCACGCAACGCCAGCTCGTTGAGCGTGGCCGCCACCCCGCGGTTGGGTCGCTGCACGAACTGCACCGGCACGCGCTGCCCGTTGGCGGCGATCCATTGAGCGATCCGTTCGCCAGTCGCATCGCTGGAGCCATCGTCGACGATCACGATCTCTTTGCACGGATACGGGTCTTCCAGCACGCTGTCCAGGCACCGCTGCACGAAGCGCTCATGGTTGTATGCAGGGATCAGCACCGACACCAGCGGCCAGCGGGCACGCCCCGGCGCTTGCGCATGCGCGCTCATGCCGGCTGCACCAGGTAGCGGCGCACCACCACGATATTGAACAGCAAATACAGGACATAGTTGGCCGCGAACGCATACATCGCGCCGACCAGCCCGAACCGCGTGGTGAACACGTACACCAAGCCCAGGTAACTGGCTGCGAAGACGCATTCGGACACCACGAACAGACGCGTCATCGCCTTGGCCAGCATCAGATACGACAGCACGAACGCCGCGATCTTGATGACGTCGCCCACCAGCTGCGCGCCATACAGCGACCTGGCCGCAGTGAACTGCGGATCGAACAGCAGCCATGTCACCCAATCGCGGCAGACATACACGCCCAGCGCCATCACGATCACCGACGGCATGACATACCGATACGCGGCACGCAGCTCACGCGCCAGTGCCGCACGTTCGTGCAGGGCGGCCAGCTTGGGCAGGTAGTACACGTTGATGGCGGTGGTGAAGAACAGCAGGTACGCGTCCGACACCCGGCTCACTGCCTGCCAGTACCCCACCTGTTGCCATCCGAACCGGGCGACCAGATGGTCGCGCACCAGCATGATCACCAGTTGCGGCACCAGCGTGGAGGTGAGCGTCATCACCGAGAACGCCGCCAGCCGCCGCGTCATCACCGCATCGAAGCGCATGCGCAACATCTCGCGCCGAAAGTACGGACTGCGCCGCAGCGCCGGCACGCCGGCCAGCAACCAGAGCACCTGCCCCAGCACCAGACCCAGCAGGGCACCCTGCAGCTGTGCCCTGCTGGACAGCCACGCCACCAGCGCAACGCTCAGCACCGCACCGCTCACCTGCACCAATGCCAGGCGCCGCACGTCCATGAAGCCGTTGATCACCGCGAGCAGGTAATTGACCACCGCGATGCCCAGTTGCGCGACCGCCAGCACGCAGATCAGCGGCTGGTAGCTGGCATCGCCGAGCAGTCGCTCGGCAAGCGCACCACTGAACACCACCGCCAGCAGCGCGAGCAGGCAGGACGCGCAGAAGGCGTACCACAGTGCTGCGCCCAGCAGCCGCGCCTGCGCCTGCGGATCGTCGCGATACTCGGCCACATACTTGACGATGCCGGCACTGATACCGCCACCGGCCAGGACCGCGAGCACCGACATCAGGTTGAGGAACTGCCCGAGCCTGCCCACTCCCTGCGGACCGGCGTAGATGGCCACCAGCTTGACCACCACCAGCGCAGCGAGCAACTTCGCCAACGTCGCAACGCCGGTGTATGCGCTGCTGCGCAGCAGGTTCATGCGCGGGCGCCGAAGGTCTGGCAAGCGGCAATCACCCGGTCCACCGACGCTGCATCCAGCGCCGGACCCATTGGCAGGCTCAGCACTTCGCGATGCAACTGCTCGCTCAGCGGCAGGCAGGCATCTCCCAGGGTGGCGTACGCCGGCTGCCGGTGCGGCGGCACCGGATAATGGATCTGGGTATGAATGCCACACTGCAGCAGATGCGCCTGCAAGGCATCACGCTGCGCACTGCGCACCACGAACAGATGCCACACATGCTGTTCGCCGGAGGCCACTGCCGGCAGCATGATCAACGGGTTGTCGATCTCCTGCAGATACCGCTGCGCCACCGCACGCCGCAACGCAATCTCCTCGTCCAGATAGGCCAGTTTGACCCGCAGCAAGGCGGCCTGCAGCTCGTCCAGGCGCGAATTCACGCCCTGATGCAGGTGGTGGTATTTCACCTCCGAACCGTAGTTGCGCAGGGCGCGGATGCGCTCGGCCAGGCGCGTATCGGAGGTCACCACGGCACCACCATCGCCGAGTGCCCCGAGATTCTTGGTGGGGAAGAAACTGAAGGCGGCCGCATCGCCAAAGGCACCGGCGCGCGTTCCGCGCGCAGTGGCGCCGTGTGCCTGCGCGGCGTCTTCGATCACTAACAGCCCGTACCGGTGCGCCAGTGTCTGCAGCGCTGCCATATCGGCCAGCTGGCCATACAGATGCACTGCCATGATGGCGCGCGTGCGCGGACCGATTGCCCGTTCGACACGTGCCGTATCCAGGTTGAAGGTTGCCGGGTCCGGCTCCACCGGCACCAGCACCAGCTGGTTCTGGCTGATCGCCAAAAACGTGGCGATGAAGGTATTGCCGGGCACGATGATTTCGTCGCCCTCGCGCAACACGCCCAGTTCGCGATACCCACGCAGGATCAGCGACAGCGCATCCAGCCCGTTGCCCACGCCAACTGCATGCGCAGCGCCGCAATAGCGGGCGAATTCATCCTCAAACGCGGCCAGCTCCTGGCCAAGCACATACCAGCCGGCATCGATCACGCGCGCGGCCGCGGCCTTGAGCTCGTTCGCGTAGCGCGCGTTGGCCGCACGCAGATCCAGGAAAGGCACGTCCATTACAAGGTCCATCGATAGAAGTCCTGTACAACCGCACGCGCGCCGAAGCGCTCCTTCTGTTCCACCAGGCCCTCGTTGAGCACCTGCCCACCCTGCTCGGTGGAAATCCCGAAACTGAAGTAATCGCGCCCTGCGTAGACTTGCGTGATCAGCTCGGCCAGCAGCAGGCTCAGCGCATCCAGCCGGCGCCCCGGCTCGGAGACGGCCAGATACTGGGTGTGCACACTGCGACCGAAGTCATACATCAGCGCCGCTGCCAGTAACTGCGTGTCCACGCGCGCTTCGTGCAGCACGATGTGGTGTGGAAACCGACGCTGCAGCAGTTGCAGTTCGTCCAGCCGGTGGGTGGGTGCCACGCCGTGGCGCTGCAGCACCTCGGTCAGCAATGCGTGGAACGCATCCAGGGCGCTGCTGGTCTGGATCTGCACGCCGGCTTTGCGTGCCTTGGCGATCGACCGACGGCGCTCGGCACTGAAGGCAAACGGCTGGCGCAGCGCGATCACCGAGGACAGGTCGCGCCGATACACCCGCGCGCCCACGCGATGCAGGGCGTACAGTTCCTCTTCGGCCGGGTACGCATGGAAGACATGCGGCACCGGCTTGTAAACGATTTCCTGCGCGCCTGCGGCTCGGTAATGCGTGGCAATCTGCTCGAACACCTGCAAGGTCGCACCGGCCCGCATCGCCATCGACGACACCAGGCCGGCATAGGTGAGTCCGGCATGGCTGCTGACGCAGCCGCCCTGCATGCTCGCAGGAAACACCGCAATCACCTCGCCACCGCGTTCCACCAGCAACGACGCATCCACGAAACGGTCGGCGTGATAGTCCATGTAGCCACGCCGATGCAACAGGTTGCCGTTGCGCGAACTCGCCACCAGTGCGTCCCACGCAGACGCATCGCCGGCACGATAGGGCCTAACCGAATACATGGCAGCCCTGCAGTTCCACCGGCAGCGCCGCATCGGCCAGGCCAAAGCCGGCATGCCCCATCGCATTGCCGTTGTAGAACATCAGCACGCGCTCGCCCTGCTGGATCAACGCGGGGTAGCACAGCGTCTGCGCATCCCAGCCCTGCGCGGACAGCCGCAGCCCGAGCTGCCCATCGTCGCGCTCCCAGTGCAGGCCATCGCGGCTGAAGGCGATGCCGGGGAAGTAGCCACCGAGGGTGTCGCCGCGGGTGAAGTACATCAGGTAACGCTCGCCAAGCCGGTACACGCGCGGGCGGCCGATACGGTATTCGTCGCCGCTCGGACGCAGGCAGACATGATCGTCGCCGGAGATGCAGGCCAGGTCGTCGGTCTCCGCATAGCGAATGTGGTAACGCGGATACGGCCGGCCCGCGATGATTTCCCAGTCATCGCCCACCGCATACCACAGCCGCCAGCGCCCATCTTCGTACCGTGCAGAATGCACTGCGGCAATCGTGCTGCGGCCGGGTGCGCGGTCCAGCAGCGGCGTCTCCTGGCGGCGCTGAAACGTACTGCCGCCATCGCGCGATACCGCCAGGCCGGTGAACGCCAGAAATTTCGCCTTGGCCACGCGCTGGAAGCCCACGTAGAACATGTACAGACCATCCGGCCCGGCCACGACATCGCCCAGGATCATGCCGTTGTCGTCGAAGCAGCCATCGCGCCCGATATCCAGCACCGGTTCCCGGCTGACACCGACAACCTGGGTGGGCGCATCGGCACGCACATCCACATAGCCGATCCGGCTCACGCCATGCGCATCGCGGAAGCCTGCATACACCCGCAGGATCTGCGCAGACAGGCGGTACGGCGTCGGCGTCAGTGCCGCATGCTGCATCCAGCCGCCAACGCCATCGCGTGCCACATCGAAGACCAGGCCGCGCTTGATCCATTCGAACATGGCTTTCAAAGCTCCACGTCGACACTGGACCGGCCGGCCACCGCGCGTGCCGGCGAACCGACATAGACGCGGCCGGCTTCGGTGTTCCGGGTCACCAGTGCCCCGGCGCCGATGATGTTGTCTGCAGCAATGCGTACCTTGTCGCTGAGCGTGGCGTTGACGCCGATGAAGCTGCCCTGCCCGATGTCGCAATATCCGGAAATCACTGCATGCGAGGCAATGAACACGTGCTCCTGCACCACGGTGCGATGACCGATATGGTTGCCGCTCCACAGAATGCAGTTGTCGCCGATGCGGGTGAACGGCTGGATGACATTGCCTTCGAAGATAAAGCAGTTGGCCCCGACCTGCGCATTGCGCCACACGAAGGCGCGCGAGCTGACGTAGCTGGCACAGCAGTAGCCGCGTTGCACCATGTCCTGATAGAACCGCCTGCGCAGGCGGTTCAACTGGGTGGCGGGAATGGCGACGAACACCTCGTACTGGGCAGGCGGATACCGTTGTTCAAGTTCTTCATAAGCCACCACCGGCAATTCGCCCAGCGTGGGCCGCAGCAGATAATCGCGCTCCACGCTGAAGGCCACCACCTCGTAGTCGCTATCGTGCTGGAAGTATTCGCAGGCGATCTGTGCGAACTCGCCTGCGCCGACGATCACCAGCGGTTTGCGCGCGCTCATGCTTCCAGCCTGCGGTCTTGGATGCAGTGTTCGCCACGCACTTCGCTCAGGAACTGGTCGTAATCCAGGATGTAATCGCCCGGATCATAGAAGTGGTCGGCCAGCACCATCAGCACGCAGTCGGGGCTGAAGTGGTGCAGGTCGCGCCATACCATGCGGCCCAGCAGCAGTCCTTGCGATGGGTCGTCCAGGCGTACCTCGGTCGGGCCATCACCCTTGCCGTCGTCCAGCAGAATCGTCACCGAGCCATGCAGGGCCACGGCCAGTTGATTGAGCTGCCGGTGCGCGTGCTGGCCACGATGCACGCCATCGCGGGTGCCGAACAGGTAGTACACGCGACGTATCTCAAACGGGACATTGCGCTGCTGCTCCAACGAAACGAGCAAGCCGCGATCGTCGCCGTGGATATGCAACTGGATGGGTTCGAAGGCCATGATCGGATGGACGTAACCACTGACTGCACGTAGTGCGACATGCCTGAGTGCGCCGGGATGCGCGAAAGGTTGCGCGGCGTCATGGCCCTGCGAAGCCGCGTCCGCGCAAGCGCAGCAGCCGGTGCTCCGCCTCATCGACTACGCAGCGGTGCGATAAAAATTCGTTGGCGCGATGCAACCTTTCATCGGCATCGCCGCACATATCGGTGCACGTTCACCTGGCCGCCGCTGTTGGCCGGCGTGGGGAGCCAGGCCTGGCAGCGCACTGCGAACTGCCGGAACCAACGACCACCACCGGTGAGGACACCGACCAGATGCGTTCATCCCCCCAGGCGACCGACCCGGCAGCCACTGCCAGCGCCCCCGCGCTGCCACTGCCGGAACAGACCGCGCCAGCCGCGCGCGTCGTTCCGCTGCCCAAATCCATGCGCGTGCTGCACTGGCTGACGGTGCTGTGCCTGGTAATGGCGGCCACCTTGATCCTGTTGCGCGCCGAGCTGGATGGACGCGCACTGCGCCAATGGCTGCTGGAAGGCCATCGCCATTTCGGCCTGATGGTGCTGCTGTTGTTCGTGCTGCGGGTGGGCCTGCGCCTGCGGCTGCGCCGGCTGCCGCCCGGCCCGCCTGCAGCGCTGCTCATGCGTCTGGCCGCCGGCGGCACCCATCTGGCGATGTACGGGCTGATGCTCGCGCTGCCGCTGATCGGCTGGTCGCTCAGCAACGCCTTCGGCAAGACGGTCTATCTGTTCGGCCTGGCCCTGCCCAACCTGGTGGAGGCCGACGCAGACCTGGGCGACACCCTGGGTGCCTGGCATCTGAATGCCGCCTGGGCGTTGCTGGCCCTGGTGCTGGTGCACATCGGCGCCGCGCTCTGGCACCACCTGGTACTGCGTGATGGCCTGCTGCGCCGCGTGTTGCCGGGCAAGCGCGCATGAGTCCTCGCACCTCCCCCGCCCTGGCCCGCTCTTCCTCCGTTGAACCCCGCACCGTCGAACAAGGACTTTCCATGCCTATCTCCCAGCCTGCTTCGCGCCGTGCCAACGCATCGCGCACCGCCTCCCTGACGTCCTTGTTATGCGTGTCCGGCCCGTTACTGCTGCTGGCCAGTACGCAGGCACAGGCGATTCCCTCGTTCGCCCGCCAGACCGGTTCTTCGTGCGCGGACTGCCATATCGGCTCCTACGGTCCCTCGCTCACGCCCTACGGCATGCGCTTCAAGCTGGGCGGCTTCACCGATACCAATGGCGAGGGCACCAAGATTCCGGTGTCCGGCCAGCTCACCTGGGCGCGCAGCAATCCCAGCCGCGGCGACAGCACCGCGCGGCTGACCCAGGCCGACCTGTATCTGGCCGGCCGGGTCAGCGACAACGTGGGCGGTTACTCCAAGATCCGCTCCAACAACAGCGGCAACGCCACCTTCGATACGCGCCTGGACGATGTGGATCTGCGCGTTGTCAGCAAGCCGTTCGAAATGGCCGGCAAGGACACCATGATCGGTGTCAGCGTCAACAATAATCCGGGCATTTCCGACCCGATCCACGTGTTGCCCAATGCCTCCACGCTGACCCCGGCTTCCAACGGCGGCGCGTCCACCATGCTCAGTTCCTCGTCGCTGTCCAACCGCGTGATCGGCGCCAGCGTGTACGGGCTGTACGACAAGAACTGGTATGGCGAAGTGGGCAGCTATAGCGCCTTGTCGCCCTCGGCGCAGGACCGCCTCGGCTGGCCGATCAACGGCGACCCGGGCAAGCTCAGCGACACCAGCTATGCGCGCCTGGCCTACATGAAGGACATGAAGCGGCAGTTCTTCTCGGTGGGCCTGACCGCGCTCAATACGCGGCGCCAGCGTCCGCGTAACGGGCCCAGCGACGACCTGACCGACTTCGGTTACGACCTGACCTATCAGTTCCTCGGCACCCGCGAGCATGTGCTGTCGCTGGCCTACGTGAACATCTACGAGCGGCGCAAATACGGCAGCCCGCTGGTATCGGCCGACCCGACCTTGCCGGTACTCGACCGCGGCAGCGTGCGTGACCAGACCATCAGCATGAACTACGCGTTCAAGCAGACCTACGGCGTTCTGGCCGCGCACATGATCAACAGCGGCTCGTTCGATGCGGCGCGCTATCTGCCGGTGGGCATTCCCGACACCACCAGCAACCTGATCCTTCTGTACTGGACCCCGTTCGGCAAGGACGGCACCTACACCTCGATCGCCAACCTGCGCCTGTCGGCTGGCTGGTTCCGTTTCGACAAGTTCAACGGCAGCACGTCCAATGTGTTCGGCGGGCCGCCGCTCACCAATCCGCGCGATCTCAACAGCTTCACGATGTCGGTCAACCTGACGTTCTGACCTCCCCCACGCTGCACGCAACCGTACGGACCCACATGCATCCATTCAACAAGACCCTGATGTGCGCTTCGCTGGCCGGCCTGCTGCTGGCCGGCACCACCCTGGCGACCCCGGCACGTGCCGCCGATGGCAAGAGTGTGTTCACCACCGAATGCGCCGAATGCCACAGCGCCACCCAAGGCAAGAACAAGAAGGGCCCTTCACTGTTCGGCATCGTCAACCGCATCCCTGGCAGCGTTGCTGATTTCAGCGGCTACTCGCCTGCGCTCAAGAGCTATTCGGCCGTCCTCAAGAGCCGTTCGGCGGACCCGGCGTCGAGCAAGGGCGCTTGGGACGCAAACAGCCTGAAGGCCTTCCTGAAGCAGGACTCCAAGACAGCCCTGCCCGGTACCAAGATGAAATACGAGGGCCTGGAAGACGCAGACGAACTGAACGCACTGATCACCTACCTCAACACCTTGCACTGAGCCGTGCCGCGCAGGACAGCGCCACGGCGGCCGGCACGGCGCCGTTGACGAAGAGGAAGAGGCAGGCGAAGACGCGATGGCCCGGGGCAGCGGGCCTGCTGGACATGAGCACATTGCCCAACGCCCGGGCCTGCTTCAAGCCCGGTACAGCCGGCACGCCGCAGTCTCCGCCGCCGGCAGCCGGAACACCCGCAGCAGCACCGCACAGGTGCGCGGGACCGCGTTGCCCGATGCAGTCCCTTCGCGTATACGGACGGAACCGTCGCAGCTGCGGCGGTCTCGTCCTGCGTGATGGGTCACTATCGCGCCCCGCTCCGAGCCGACGTCCCACGCCCTTGCCGAACGTGTTGCCTACCAAGCAGCCCCCTTTCCGAACGCGGCGCCAGTGCGCCTGCGGCGGGCAGCCGTGGGCCGCGCTCGGCCCGGCGTCGCGGCGGCACCCATTCTTTTCCGCCGGTCTGAAGTGCGCGCACCCACGCTGCCGGCAGCTGCAGCAGCGTCGCCGCATGCGGTTGCGCCGGGGCCTGCTGCTCGCGCTGATGGCCAGCCCCTGCGGCAGCGCACTGGCGGACAACCTGGGCGGCGCGGTCGCGGTCGCCTCGACCCTGATCGACCGCGGCATCTCCATCGCACCCAATCGCGTCACCCTGCAGGCGGCCGGCTACTGGCTGCCGGCACCCGGCTGGTCGATGTCGGCCTCCGCGGCGCTGCAATCGCCCTCCTTCAGCAAGCCGGTGGCGCTCACGTTGCAGGGCGCGCGCGGCTGGATGCTGGGCGACCGCTGGCAACTGCAGGCCAGCCTGCTGTATTACGCCTACCCGGCCGACCGCCAGTCGCGCACCTTCGACCGCCAGGAAGCCAGCCTGGCCTGGTCCTACCGCGACATGCTCACCTTCTCGCTGTCCACCTTCAATTTCCCGCGTGCGCAACGCTCGCCCTGGAACAAGGTGATCGATGTCACCGCCAGCGTGCCGCTGTCGGCCAGTTTCAGCCTCTCGGCCGGTGCTGGCGTCTCGGACTTTCCGGCCATGACCTACGGTGCCCCGAGTTCCGGCCGCTATCGGTATGGGCAACTGGGCCTGAAGTGGAACCACGCCGCGTGGACCGTGAAGCTGGACCGGGTACTGACCAGCAGCAACACCCCGCGCGCGCAGGGCGGCCCCGGCGAAACGCCGTGGGTGGGCATGGTGTCGCGCGCGTTCTGATCCAACCGCAACCTTTTGCCCGCTTGCGGGCACCTAGACGTGTCCTCTGCCATGCCTGCTTCGATGAATGACTCCGACACCCTCGGCGATGCCACCGATCGCATGCTGCTGCGCCGCATGGCAGCGGGCGATCGCGACGCCCTGGCGAGCATGTACCACAGCTACCACGGTCGGCTCTGCCGGTTCCTGTCGCGCCTGACCCGCCGGCCGGACATCATCGAAGAGGCCATCAACGACTGCTTCTGGATCGCCTGGCAGAAGGCCGGCGACTTCCGCGGCGATTCGCAGGTGTCCACCTGGATCATGGGCATCGCCTACCGCTGCGGGCTCAAATGCCTGCGCCAGCACGACGGCGAGGCCATCGACGACACCGCCGTGGTGGAAGACCACGCCCCCAGCACCGACGACGGCGACGACCGCGAGCTGCGCGACTGGCTGGACAAGGGCATGGAGCGGCTGTCGCCGGACCAGCGCCTGGTGATCGAACTGGTCTACGGCGTCGGCCACAAGCTGGAAGAGGTCGCCGACATCATGCAGTGCCCGGTGGGCACGATCAAAGCCCGGCTGTTCCACGCCCGGGTCAAATTACGCAATGTGCTGCCCGGCCTGGCCGGCAGCGCTCCTTACACGGAGACCCTGCAATGAAGACGTTTTTCATCGCGCCTGGCAAGGAATGCTCGCACGCCTGGGAGCTGATGCCAGCTGTCTTGCTGGATAGCGCCACCGAGGAAGAGAGTACCTGGCTGATCGCGCACGTGGCCAAATGCGCCTCCTGCGGCGCCGAGTTCGCCCAACAGAACCGACTGCGTCAGGCGCTGGCATTGCCGTGCGCGGTCAAGCTCGACCCCAACGCCGGATTGCAGCGCCTGCTCGGACGCCTGGACGCGCCCGAACAGCGCATCGCGCCGCCGCCGGCCGCCCGCCGCTCCGGCAGCTGGACGGTGCGCGCCCTGGCCGCCGCTGCATTGGTACAGGCCATCGGCCTGGGCGTCATGGGCGTCAAGCTGGCTTCGCCGACGCCGTCGCACGACTACCGCACACTCAGCAGCGCCACCGCGTTGCCGGTGCCGCAAGGCGCCATCCGCGTGGTGCCCGACGCCAGCATGACCGTGGCCGACTGGGATCGGCTGCTGCATGCGCAGCAGTTGCAGGTGGTGGGCGGACCCAACGACATGGGCGCTTACACGGTGGTGCCTGCCGCACCGCAGCCGCCGGCCCAGCCACAGCAGACCGTGCAGCAACTACGCGCCAATCCGGGCATCCGGCTGGCCGAGATCGTCTCCGCCCCATGAACCGTCTGTTCGCCATCGGCCTGGTCGCCGCCTTGCTTGGCACGGGCCTGCAGGGCACCGCGCAGGCCGCCGCTGCCCTGCAGGACACCGCGCAAACCGCTGCCGCCGGCACCGCGCCGGCAGCCGCTGCCACCGGTGCGCACACGCCCGACAGCAGCCGCGACATCCTGCTGGCAGTGGCCAACCCGCTCAGCGCACCGCCGGCCCGCGCCGGCTCCAGCCTGATCGGCTATGCCTCCAGCTATTACGGCGCCGGCCAAAAGGCGGCCGTGCGCATGGAAGCCATCAAGCAGCGTTACAAGCTGCGCGAAGTGTCCGGCTGGCCGATCACCTCGCTGGGCCTGTATTGCGCCGTGCTGCAACCACCACCGGGCGTGTCGCGCGATGAGCTGGTCAGCACCCTGGCCAACGCCGAAGGCGTGGAGCTGGTGCAGCCGGTGCAGGATTTCTCGGTGTTTTCGGCCGATGCGGCGGAAAAGACCACGCCGTTGTCTGGCTACAACGACCCGTACGTGGACATGCAGCGCGGCTTCATCGACACCGATGCGGCCAGCGCCCAGGCTGTCACCCAGGGCCGCGGTGTGGTGGTGGCGGTGGTCGATACCGGCGTGGACACCGCCCACCCCGATCTGAAGGCGCGCATCCGCGAGGTACACGACCTGGTCGACGACAAGCCGGTCATGACCAGCAGCGATTCGCACGGCACCGAAGTGGCCGGGATCATCGCCGCCGGCAGCAACAACCATCAGGGGATCGTCGGCATGGCGCCCAAGGCCATGCTCAACATCTACAAAGCCTGCTGGTATGCGCCCACCGTCGGCGCCACGGCACGCTGCAATACCTTCACCCTGGCCAAGGCGCTGGCGGCAATCAACAACAGCTCCGCGCGTGTGGTCAACCTGAGCCTGGGTGGGCCAGCCGATCCGCTGCTGAGCAAGATGCTCATCCATCTGGTGCAGCAGGGCCGCATCGTGGTGGCCGCCATGCCACCCAATGGCCGGCTGGATGGGTTTCCCAATGATGTGCCGGGCGTGCTGGTGGTGCGCAGCAGCAGCGCCAGCGCGGCCATGCCCGGCGTGCTGAGCGCACCCGGCAAGGACATCCTGACCACGCAGCCGAACGGCCGCTACGACTTTACCTCCGGCTCGTCGATGGCCACCGCGCATGTCAGCGGCATGGCCGCGCTGCTGCTGTCGCTGTCGCCTTCCATGGATGCCAGTGCGTTGCGCGAGCTCCTGCAGCGCACCAGCAAGGTCTCCGACGGCCAGTTGCAGGTCAACGCCGGCGCCGCAGTCGATGCGCTGTCGCCTTCCAGACATTCCAACTGACGACACCGGCATGGCCAACTGGATCCCGTTGTGGCTGCACAAGCTCAGCTCGCCGCCGATGTTCTACCGCTTCGCAGGTGCCGTGCGCCCATGGGCGCTGGCGCTGGCGCTGCTGCTCGGCGCAGTCGCCGCTTACGGCGGGCTGGTGCTGGCGCCGCCGGATTATCAGCAGCACGATGCCTACCGCATCATCTTCATCCACGTGCCCAGTGCCTGGATGAGCCTTTTCATCTACGCCGCAATGGGCGTGTCGGCGTTCATTGCGCTGGTGTGGCGGATCAAGCTCGCCGAAGTGGTGACCATGGCCTCGGCACCGATCGGTGCGGCGTTTACCTTCATCACCCTGTGCACCGGCGCGCTGTGGGGCAAGCCGATGTGGGGCACCTGGTGGACCTGGGACGCGCGGCTGACTTCGGAGCTGCTGTTGCTGTTTCTGTACCTGGGCGTGTTGGGCCTGTACCACGCGGTGGAAGACCGCCGTCAGGCGATGCGTGCCGCCGGCCTGCTTGCGCTGGTCGGCCTGGTGAATCTGCCCATCGTGCATTACTCGGTGGTGTGGTGGAACACGCTGCACCAGGGCTCCACCGTGCGTCTGCTCGGCCCGTCCAAGATGGGCGCAGACATGCTGTGGCCGTTGCTGACGATGATGCTGGCCACCAAGTGCTACTACATCGCCAGCCTGTTCGGCCGCGTGCGCGTGGACCTGCTGGCGCTGGAAAGCGGCAAGGATTGGGCACGCCGCATCGTATTGACGGAGCGCACTGCATGAGCGGGTTTTTGGCGATGGGCGGCTACGGCCAGTACGTGTGGACGTCGTATGCGTTGTTCGTGCTGGTGTTGCTGGCCGACCTGGCAGCGCCGTGGTTGCGACGCCGGCGCCTGCCACGCGAACTGCGTGGCCAGTTGCAGCGGCAAACCCCGCGGCATCTGCGCGATCAACCCGCGCCAACGCTGGAGCGCGACGCACCATGAATGCAACGCGCAAACACCGTCTGTGGCTGGTGCTTGGGGTGATCGCCGCCGCCGCGCTCGCGGTGACGCTGATCGTGCTGGCGCTGCAGCGAAACATGAGCTACCTGTTCACGCCCAGCCAGGTACACGCCGGCAAAGCGGCCAGCTATCAACAGTTCCGTCTCGGCGGCATGGTCAAGGCCGGCTCGATCCAGCGTGCCAGCGACTCGCTGAAAGTCAGCTTCACCGTCATCGATAAAAATGCAGCCACCCAGGTCGACTACACCGGCATCCTGCCCGACCTGTTCCGCGACAACCAATCGGTGATCGCCAACGGGCGCATGCAGGGCGAGCGGTTTGTCGCCAACGAAGTGCTGGCCAAGCACGACGAAACCTACATGCCGAAAGAACTCAAGGACGCGATGGCCGAAGGCCATGTCGGCAAGCCGATCCCCGCCGCCGCCATGCCGCTGGCCGCGCCGCGTTGATGCGGCATCGGCCGCATGTCGCCCACTCGATGACCTCTTCCTGCCGCACCTTGCGACGTACTCATGACGCCTGAACTCGGCCAGATCGCACTGATCCTGGCACTGCTGCTATCGCTGGCCCAGGGCGTGTTGCCGCTGATCGGCGCCTGGCGCGGCAATACCGCCTTGATGGGCATTGCGCGGCCGGCAGCGGTGGGCCAGGCCCTGTTCGTGTGGATGGCGTTCGGCCTGCTGGCCTGGTCGCTGCTGTCGCTGGATTTTTCGGTCGGCTATGTCGCCGCCAACGCCAACATCGCCCTGCCCTGGTACTACCGCTTCGCCGCGGTGTGGGGCGCGCATGAAGGCTCGTTGCTGCTGTGGATCGCCATCCTTGCCACCTGGACGGTGTTGCTGGCCGCTTTCAGCCGGCATCTGCCGCAGTATTTCGCTGCCCGCGTGTTGGCGGTGCTGGGACTGGTGTCGGTGGGCTTTCTGGCCTTCATCCTGCTGACCTCCAATCCGTTCGGGCGGTTGTCGCCGATTCCGCTGGACGGCAACGAGCTCAATCCGGTGCTGCAGGACCCGGGCATGACCTTCCACCCGCCGGTGCTGTACACCGGCTATGTCGGTTTCTC
This sequence comes from Xanthomonas floridensis, assembly GCF_001642575.1. Classification (GTDB taxonomy): domain Bacteria; phylum Pseudomonadota; class Gammaproteobacteria; order Xanthomonadales; family Xanthomonadaceae; genus Xanthomonas; species Xanthomonas floridensis. Next base: position 111,806 of record NZ_LXNG01000010.1, read on the forward strand.
GGTGGCCTTCGCGTTTGCGGTGGCGGCGCTGCTGGGCGGCGAACTGGAACCGGCCTGGGTACGCTGGGCGCGGCCGTGGACCAATGTGGCCTGGGCCTGCCTCACCGCCGGCATCGTGGCCGGCAGCTGGTGGGCCTACGCAGAGCTTGGCTGGGGCGGCTGGTGGTTCTGGGACCCGGTGGAAAATGCCAGCTTCATGCCATGGCTGGTGGGCACGGCGTTGATCCACACCCAGGCGGTCACCGAAAAACGCGGCAGCCTGCGTGCGTGGACGATTTTGCTGTCGATCCTGGCGTTCTCGCTGTCGCTGCTGGGTACCTTTCTGGTGCGCTCGGGCGTGCTGACCTCGGTGCACGCGTTCGCCGCCGACCCGCGGCGCGGGCTGTACATCCTGATTTTCCTGGTCGCGGTGGTCGGCGGTTCGCTGCTGCTGTACGCGTTGCGTGCGCCCAAGATCGCCAGCGGCAAACCCTTCGCTGCCGCTTCGCGCGAGACCGGCATCCTGATCGGCAACCTGCTGCTGACCGTGGCCGCGGCGATGGTTTTGCTGGGCACGCTGTTCCCGCTGATCGCCGACGCGTTCGGCATGGGCAAGGTCTCGGTTGGCCCGCCCTACTTCGGCCTGCTGTTTCCGCTGCTGATGCTGCCGGTGGTGCTGCTGCTGCCGTTCGGCCCGTACCTACGCTGGGGCAAGGCCGAGGCCGCGCCGCTGAAGGCGCTGGGCACGCGGGCCGGCATTGCCGCCATCGCCTGTGCAATGGGTGGCAGCCTGGTTGCCGAGGGTGAGGCCAAGGCGATTGCCGGGATTGGTGTCGCCGCATGGGTGGCTGCCGGCACCGCGTTGTACGTGGTCAAGCGCTGGCGCGAGATGCCGCGCGGGCGCCGCTTTCCGGCGGAGATGGCCGGCATGCTGATCGCGCATGCGGGTGTGGCTGTGTTCGTGGCCGGCGTACTGGTGTCCGACAGCCTGTCGGTGGAACGCGATGTGCGGCTGTCGCCCGGCCAGAGCGCGCAGATCGCCGGCTACAGCTTCCGCTTCGACGGCGTGCAGCTGGTCGACGGGCCGAACTGGAAGGCCGAACAAGGCAGCGTGCAGGTCAGCCGCGATGGACAGGTGGTGGCGCAGCTGCATCCGCAAAAACGCCTGTACAGCAGCGAGCGCATCCAGACCGAGTCGGCGATCGACCCCGGCATCACCCGCGACCTGTACGTGGCGCTCGGTGAGCCGCTGGACGATCAGCACATCGAACACGACTGGACGCTGCGGCTGTACTACAAGCCGCTGATCCGCTGGATCTGGGCGGGTGGCCTGCTGATGATGCTGGGCGGCGTCATCAGCGCCTGCGCCCGCCGCTTCCGCGCGCCGGTGGCCACAGCCACGGCTGCTACGTCGCCGGCATACGATGCGCGCGGCATCGCGCAGGAGTCGCACCCGTGAAGCGCATGCTGCCCCTGCTGGGGTTCTTGTTGATCGCCGCACTGTTCGGCTTCGGCATCTACTGGACCATGCAGCACAACCCGCGCGAGGTGCCCTCGCCGTTGATCGGCAAGCCAGCGCCGGCGTTTTCGCTGCCGCGACTGGATGCGCCGGCCCAGCACGTCACCCGCGAACAACTGCTGGGCAAGCCCTATGTGCTCAACGTGTTCGGCAGCTGGTGCGCCGAATGCGTGCATGAGCACCCGGTGCTGATGGCACGGGCCGGCACGCTTGGCGTGGCGTTGATCGGCTACAACTACAAGGACGCACCGGCCGATGCCACCGCGTGGCTGGCGCACTACGGCAACCCGTATGCGCTGGTGATCGCCGACGAGGCCGGCCAGACCGCGATCGACTTCGGTGTCTACGGCGCGCCGGAAACCTTCCTGATCGATGCGCAGGGCATGATCCGCTACAAGCATATCGGCGTGCTCACCCCCGCCGTCATCGATGCCGAGTTGCTGCCCGCCATCGCCGCGTTGCCCAAGGCGGCGCCATGATTCCGGGCTATCGCCGCCTGCAGGCGCACCGTCGTCGACAGGCCCGGCAGCTGCGCCTGTTGCTGGTGTTGCTGCTGGGCGTGCTGCTGGCGCCGTGCGTGCAGGCGCAGGCAGTGGACCCGCTCCCCTTCAAGGACCGCAGCGAAGAAGCGCGCTATCAGCGGCTAACCGCACAACTGCGTTGCCTGGTGTGCCAGAACGAGAATCTGGCCGATTCCAACGCCAGCCTGGCACGCGACCTGCGCCATCAGGTGTTTGCGCAATTGCAGGCCGGCAGGAGCGATGCGCAGATCAAGCAATACATGGTCGAGCGCTATTCGGATTTCGTGCTGTACGACCCGCCGGTCAAGCGCGGCACCTGGCTACTGTGGTTCGGGCCGCTGCTGATGCTGGGCGCCGGGGCCGGCGTGGTGATCCACACCGTGCGCAAACGTGCGCGGGTGGGCACACCGGCAGCACCGCAAGCAGAGGAAGAATGGTGATGACCGGTTTCTATCTCGCCAGCGCCGTGCTGGTGATCGCCGCGCTGCTGCTAGTGCTGTTGCCGCTGCTGCGTAACTCGACGCGTCATGGCAGCGGGCGTTATGCGCTGCCGGTCTTGTTGGCGGTGACCCTGCCGATCGCCACCGCCGGTCTGTATCGGCTGGTGGGCACGCCCGAGGCGATCGTGCAGCGGGTGGTCGCTGCGCCGCCGCAACCGGCCGCACCAAGCGCACAAGCCGTGCCCATGGGCAAGCCTGCGCAAACGCAGGCTGCCAGTGCCGCGGCGGACACGCAGATGCAGGCACTGGAGTCGTGGATGCAACAGGCCAAGACGCATGAGCAGAACAACCGCCCTGCAGAGGCCCGCGATGCCTATGCGCAGGCGCTAAAGATCGCGCCGCAGACCAGTGCCGCCATCGTCGGCTGGATCGCCGCCGACATGGCAACCCACCGCGACTTCGCCATCGATGCGGCCTCACGCACGCAGTTGCAGCAGCTGATCGCGCGCGAGCCGGACAATCAGCGCGGGCTGTGGCTGCTGGGCATCAGCGATTTCCAGCAGCACGACTACACCGCGGCCACCACGCATTGGCGCCATCTGCACGGATTACTGGAGAACGGCTCGCCCATGCAGAAGGCGGTCGCCGACAAGATTGCCGTGGTCGAATCGATGGCCAGTGCGCGGCAATCCGGTCGCGCAGCGCGCTGAGCATTGCTGCGGCTGCCGTGGGCGAAGCGCGACGTCATCGCGCATGCACACCTCGATCAACCCTGATGTTCGCCAATGCTGCTCGGGCACGCTGCACCCAGGTCGCCAAAAACGCCAGCAGGGGTGACGCATGCCTGGCCATCCGCGCCGCAGATGCCATGCCAGGGCTCAGGACGACGGCCCCAGCACCTCGTGCAATTTTCCGCTGAACTCGCCCAGCGTAAACGGCTTGGCGATCATGCTCATGCCCTCGCCGAGGAATTCGCCGCGGTCGCGCGCGGTCTCCGCGTAGCCGGTCATGAAGATCACCGGCAGATCGCCGCGCGACTGCCGCGCGATCTCCGCCAGCTGGCGCCCGTTGAGACCGGGCAGGCCTACGTCGGTGACCAGCAGGTCGATCCGTCGCGGCGACGCCAGGATCGGCAGCGCGGCGTCGGCATCGGCCACCACCTCGGCCTGGTAGCCCAACTCGCTCAGCAGCTCGGTGACCAGCAGGCGCACCTGTTCGTCGTCTTCCACCACCAGCACCTGCTGCCCCTGGCCAGCCAGCACCGTGCCGGCCCGCGGCTCCAGCACCACGCTCTGCACGCTGGTGCCGGCCGGCAGATACAGGCTGACCGTGGTGCCCACGCCCAGCTGCGATTCCACCCACACCTGTCCATGGGACTGCTGCATGAAGCCATAGATCATCGACATGCCAAGGCCGGTCCCCTGCCCGATCGGCTTGGTGGTGTAGAACGGCTCGAAGACGCGTTCCAGCACATCCGCCGGCATGCCGGTGCCGGTGTCGGTCACCGACACCACCGTGTAGTCGCCCGGCGCCAGGGTGATGCCACGGCCCAGTTCCAGCGCGCTGTCTTCCACACGCAAATGCCGTGTGGCGATCCGCAACAACCCGCCATCGGGCATCGCATCGCGGGCATTGATGGCCAGATTGAGCAGCGCGCTTTCCAGCTGGTTTTCGTCGACATAGGCCTGTGGCAGCGCCTCGCTCAGATCAGCCTCCAGGCGCACCGACTCACCAAGCGTACTCGCCAGCAAATCCTGCAGCGAGAGCACCAGATCGTTGACATGCAGGTGCCGCGCCTCCAGCGATTGCCGGCGCGAAAACGCCAGCAGGCGCTGGGTCAGTGCAGCCGCACGCAACGCCGATGCCGAGGCCACATCCAGAAAGCGGCCCAACCCTTCGGTGCGCCCCTGATCGATGCGCAACCGCGCCAGGTCCAGCGCCGACAGGATGCCGGTCAGCATGTTGTTGAAATCGTGCGCAATGCCGCCGGTCAGCTGGCCCACCGCTTCCATCTTCTGTGCCTGGCGCAGCGCAGCCTCGCTGGATTCGCGCGCCTGCATCTGCTGCTGCAGCTCGGCAGTGCGCTCGGCCACCTTGGCCTCGAGCAGGCTGGCCTGCTGCTGCACCGACTCCATCGCCTGCGCGCGCACCGTGATATCGGTGGCAAACACATGAAACCCGTCCACCTGCCCGTCCGCGTCGAAGCGTGGCATGTAGCGGATCTCGGCATCGCGGCGGCGTCCGTCGGCGTGCGGCCAGCTCGCCTCCACGGTCAGCGCCTGGCCGGCCAATGCCGCCTCGATCCAGGCGCGACGCTCGGCCACCACCGCCGGGCCCATCACATCCACCAACGGCCGGCCGATCACATCCTGCGGCGGAATACCGATCCAGTCTTCGTAGGAGCGATTGGCGAAGCGGTACACCAGGTGTTTGTCGATAAAGGCGATCAGCACCGGCAAGGCATCGGTGACCCGGCGCAGCTCGGCTTCGCTCAACGCCAGTGCGGCCCGGCTCTCGGCCAGCTGCGCCATCTGGTCGCGAATCACGAACTGCTTCTGTCGCGACCGCAGCGCGGTGGAGACCGCACTCAACAGGGAGGCCGAGCTGAGCGGACGCTCCAGTTCGATGACATTGGTCATTTCGGCCGGCAGATTGGCATGTCGACCACGATGGGTGCCACGCGGTGCGCGCAGCAGCACGAACGGAATATCCGACCATGCCGCCTGGCATTGCAGGATCTGCTGCAGCTCCTGCAAGTTGCCGCCCACCGCTTCTTCGGTCAGGACCACCACGCCGGAGCTGTCGAGCAGGTCGCCTGCCAGCGCGGTCAATGCGCCATAGACCCTGCGCGTCAGCCCGCGCTCGCCGACGATGCTGGCAATGCTGTCGGCATCGCGCCCGAACGGCGCAATGATATGGACAATCGACCCATCCGCATCACACCTGGTCAAGTGCACGATCCAGCAACGGCGCACCGTCTCCAACGAATTGCGGTGTGCCGGTCAGCACCCCATGGAATTGCTCGAGCGGCTCGCTCAGGTGCAGGCCGGCACTGCCCATCCGCATCTCGCGGATCGAATCTTCATGCGCACCGCTACGGTTCTTGATGACCGACAAGGCCTTGCGAATCCGCCCGTGCGCTTCGAAGAAGCGGAACAGGATAACGGTGTCGGCCATGTAGGAGATATTGAGGTTGCCGGTGGACATCGTGCCCACCAGGCCATGCTGCGGATTGATCAGGAACGTGGTCACGCCGCTCTGGTTGAGATACGACAGCAGCTCATGCATCTGCAGCATCAACTGCTTTTCCTGCGGCATCGACGACAGATAGCCGTTGAGGCTGTCGATCACCAGCACACGGCAGTTGCGCGCCTCCACGCTTTCGCGCACCGCCCAGGCGAACTCGCCCGGCGTCAGCTCGGCCGGGTCCATCTGATGCAGTTCCAGCAGCCCCGATGCCAGGTGCTTGCGCAGATCCATGCCCAGGTTCTCGGCGCGCGTCAGCAGCGTGCCGGTGCGCTCGTCGAACTGCAGCACGCAGCAGTGCTCGCCCCGTTCGCAGGCCGCGCTCACGTATTGCAGGGCGACGTTGGTCTTGCCGGAGCCTGCCGGCCCGGTCAGCAGTGTGCTGGTGCCGCGCAACGGGCCGCCGTGCAGCAGCGCGTCGATGCGCTCCACGCCGCTGGACACCGCATCACCGATAAACGGCACATGGTGGTCGGAGGCGATCAGGCGCGGATAGATCCGCATGCCACCGGCGGCGATGGTGATGTCGTGATAGCCGGCGATGAAATTGACGCCACGCAGTTTCTGCACCTGCATCCGCCGCCGCGCCGCACCGAAATCCAGCGTCATCCGCTCCAGCGAGATCACCCCGTGGCACAGGCTGTGCAAATGCGCATCGCGCTGGCCATTCTCGTCGGTCAGATCGTCCACCAGGAACACGGTGATATTGCGCGGCGCGAAGAACTGCTTGAGCGCCAGCACCTGCCGCCGGTAACGCAGCGAATCCTGCGCCAGCAGGCGCAATTCCGACAACGAGTCGAACACCACCCGCGTCGGCTTGACCCGATCGACCTCGGCCTGGATCAGCTTGATCGTGCCGTCCAGCTCCATCTCCCAGGGATGCAGGATGGATTGCTGGCGGCCATCGCCCAGAAATGCCTCGGCCGAGGCGAGCTCGAAGACGTGCAGCGCCTCCAGCGACCAGTCATGCGAGGCAGCCACCTCGTTGAGCTCATCGATGGTTTCCGACAGCGTGACATACAGGCAGCTTTCGCCCTTGGCGGCGCCATCGAGCAGGAACTGCAGCGACATGGTGGTCTTGCCGGAGCCAGGTTGGCCTTCCAGCAGGTACAGCCGGTTGGCCGGCAGGCCACCGCGGAGGATGGTGTCAAGCCCCGTCGTCCCGGTGGTGATACGGTTTGCGATCATCGGCTTCACGTTATCCATACCGTTAAATTTATCACGCAAGCGTGATCGCCCATTGCCCGCAACTGAACTGATCAGCTTGCCTGGCCTGATTCAGCGGGCCGTTGACCAGACCCACTGTGATCGGAGAGGCATTCTCGACGATTCGATCCGCTGCCGATACTGGCGGATGTGGCCATTCGTGACCTCTCTCACCCCCGTTTGTGACGACTCCGACACATCCGTCACACATGCGCGCATAGCGTGGGATACGAAGCGACCGCGCTGTTGCGACCGCTCGAGGAACGCAGTGAACGACGCATCACAACACGCACGCATTCTTTTGGTCGAGGACGATGACGCCATTCGCGCAATGACCGCCGATATCCTTTGCGACGAAGGCTACCAGGTGGTTGTCTCCGCCGACGCCGAACAGGCCCTGCAACAACTCACCACTTCCCGCCCATTCGATCTCCTGCTGTCCGATATCTGCCTGCCCGGCATGAACGGCCGCGACCTGGCCGACAACGCACGGCGGCTCTATCCCGCGCTCCCTATCGTCTTCATGACTGGCTATGCGGGCATCAGTGCCCAGCGTGCAGACTTCTTGGACACCGGCATGCGTCTGTTGACCAAGCCGTTCTCATTGCGCGACCTGCTGGGCATCGTGCAGACCGCGCTGTAACCGGGCGCGAGCGATTCGACTCGACACAGGATGCGCGCCGATGCGAAAGCATCGCCAACCCAGGCGCAGGATGCACAGGCGCAGGATGCAGTGGCCCATCGCCCGGCATGCCGTCTAGCTATCCCAGTTCAGGCGCCGTACTGTCCAGCCGCCGCGAACCGAGCGCATTACTGCATATGCCGCTCCAGCAACTGCGCCACGCGCCGCTCCAGATCGGCGGCCAAAAATGGCTTGGTCAACACCTCCATGCCGTCATCCAGCTGCCCCGCGCCCACCGCCGCGGTCGCTGCATAGCCAGTCACGAACAGCACCGGCAAGCTGGGCCGATACTGCCGGCCCGCATCGGCAACCTGTCGCCCGTTCAAACCACCGGTCAGCCCGACATCGGTCACCAATACATCGATCGCCTGCGACGAGCGCAACCGTTCCACCGCCGCGCTGCCTTCGGCCGTTTCGATCACGCAATAGCCGGCCTCGGTGAGGACCTCGCAGATCAGCGTGCGAATGGCGGGCTCGTCCTCCACCAGCAACACCGTGCAACTCCGCACCGCGGTGCGCAACGGCTGCTCAAGCGCATCGTTGGTCTCGACGCTCGCCAGCTCGCGGTCGAACCGCGGCAGGTACAGCGCCATGGTGGTCCCCACACCGACTTCCGACTCGATGCGCACGTGCCCACCAGACTGTCGGGTGAATCCATAGATCATCGACAGCCCCAGCCCGGTGCCCTGCCCGATGGGCTTGGTGGTGAAGAAGGGCTCGAATACCTTGGACATGACGTCGGCGCTCATGCCGGTGCCGGTGTCGCGCACGCTCAGGCACACGTAATCACCGGGTGGCAGATCCAGCTGCTGCGCCGCGGCCTGGTCCAGCGAGCGGTTATGCAGGCTGATGGTCAGTTCCCCGCCATCGGGCATGGCATCGCGTGCATTGAGGCACAGGTTGAGCAATGCGTTTTCCAGCTGCGGTGCATCCACCAACACCTTCCACGCCTGCGGCGCCGGCAACACCTGCAGGCTGATCGATGGCCCCAGCGTCCGCGAGATGATCTCGCGCATGCCCTGCACCAGCGTGTCCACTTCCAGCGCACTCGGTGCCAGCGTCTGCCGGCGCGAGAACGCCAACAGGCGTTGCGTCAACGCAGTCGCACGCGCGGCGCTGGTCTGCGCCATCTCCACGTAGCGCTCCAGCCGGTCGTACTTACCCTGCTCCACGCGTGTCTGCAACAATTCCAGCCCCACCGTGATGGCGGTCAGCAGATTATTGAAGTCGTGCGCCAGGCCACCGGTCAATTGCCCCACCGCCTCCATCTTCTGGCTCTGGCGCAGTTTTTCCTCGGTCAGCAGCAATGCCGCGCTGCGCTCGCGCACACGCTCTTCCAGCGTCTCGGTCAGCAGGCGCAACTGTTCCTCGGCCTGCCGCTTGTCGGTGACATCCGATGCCGTGCCAAACCATTCCTCGATCTCGCCGCGCACGTCCAGCAAGGGCACCGCACGCAGCAACGTCCAGCGTACGCGCTGCGCGGCGTCCAGCACGCGGATCTCCAGTTCCAGCCCGGCCTTGGTGGCGATCGCCGTGGCAATGGCATCGGCCAGTTGCCCGCGGTCGTCGGGATAGATCCATTCCAGCTGCCAACGCGCCTGGGGGGGCAAGCCATCGTCCTGCAGGCGATCGTCCGCGTGCAGGCGTAGCGCGCTCCAGTCGGCGGTGGCAGAAAAGATCGATTGCGAGGAAGCGCGCACCAGCGCATCCAGCCGACGCTCGCTCTTGATCAAGGCCTCGCTGGCCAGGCGCTCGGTGGTGCGGTCGCGCAGTACCTTGACGAAGCCGATCGCCGCTCCAGTCTCGTCGCGCAATACCATCAACGAGCCGTTGGCCCAGAACCATTCACCGGATTTGCGCACATGCCAGCGCTCGTCCATGCCGCTGCCGCTCTCCAGCGCAGCAGCGGCTTCAATCAGAATCTGCCGCCGCGCGACATCGTCGAGAGTGAAGGTGCGCTCCAGCGATTGCCCGAGCATCTCGGCCTCGCTCCAGCCCAGAATGCGGTGCGCGCCCTCGTTCCATGAGGTCACCCGCCCACGCATGTCGGTGGCGATGATCGCGTAGTCCATGACGCTGTCCAGAATCTGCCGGTTCCGCACCTCGGCCTCGCGCACGGCGCGCTCAAGGCTGATGCGGTCGGTAATATCCAGGCCCTGCACGAAAATGCCCGAGACAGTGCCGTCTGCGCCGGCAATCGGCTGGTACACCAGGTCCAGCAGGCGTCGCTCGCTGGGCCCGCCGGGCACCGCCTGCACGTCGTACACCAGCGCATTGGCCGAGTAGGCACGCCCGGACTGGTACACCTCGTCCAGACGCTGCACATGCCCTTGTTCGAGTACATCCGGCAATGCCTCGGCCAACGGCCGGCCGATTACGTCGCGGTGGCCGATCAGGCGCGAATAACACGGGTTGGCGAATTCGACACGATGCTGCGGCCCACTCAGGAACGCCATGAACATCGGCGCCTGCTCGAACAGGCGGATCAGGCGCTCGTGCTCATCGGCCAGCCGCGCCTGCGCCAGCTTGCGCGCAGTCACCTCGTTGGTCACGCAGAACGCGCCGCCCACCTGGCCGTCGTCGAGATAGATCGGCGAGAACGAGAACGTCCACCAGGTCTCTTCCGGCGTGCCATAGCGGTTCATGCCGATCGGCACTTCTTCAAAGCGCGATGCACGCCCTGCAAACGCTGCCTCGATCGGCGCGCGCACCGCATCCCAGGCATCGGCCCACAGCTCGCGCAGCGGCGCACCGAGTGCGTGCGCCTGCCGCGGCCCCAGGATTGGCGCGTACGCATCGTTGTAGAAGAACGTCAGCGCGTCGCCCCACACCACATACATGCTCTCGGGCGAGGCCAGCATCAGGTTCACCGCATTGCGCAGCGGCGACGGCCAGTGCGCAACAGGCCCCAGCACGCTGCCATCCCAGTCATGCGTACCAACCGCATGTGCCATGGTGCTACTACCATGCGGAAAGGCGGCGCTCATGCAGGGCGCGCGCACGGCGCGGCCTGCCGTTGGCCACGGCGCCCATCACACCGAGCATTCCCCGCGTGGCCTGCAGCCGGCTTACCGGTCAACCAGTGATACATCGTTTCAACCATTGAGAAGGACCAGGACCCACCACACGCGAACGACCCGCAGCGCATCAAAGACGCCACCGACCGCACATCATCTTGCCTGCGGCCGCCGACGTCCAGCAGCCAGCGGCCATCCGACTGAATCGATCACATCGCCATTCCGCCGCGCGGGCGCATTGGCGGCTCCTTGCCTGCTGCACGGGCCAGGCGGCTGCCCGGTGCCTCAGACTGTAGTGGTGCGCGATACAGGCACTCGGGCGCCACGCGCCAGTGCAGGTCAGGCGACCAAGCGGGCCTGGGGGTGAGCATTGCCACGGGGGATTCGGCAAACCAGGCCGCTTTCAGCAGCGGCGACTGCCGGTCCAACCGCACCTGAACCCGCTGCGGCGTAACGTTCAGTTCCATCAGTCCAGGCCGCTATCGGTCACATCGAGACACCTCCGATGCTACGGCCCTCCTGCTGCCTCCCGGGCCGTACCGCAAGCCTTCGCCCCTGTTGTTGGGACCTCCCGCCCTTCTGCCTGTCGGATCACCCTATGCATTTCGTCTCGAATCTGCGCATTGGTCAGCGCCTGGCGCTCGGCTTTCTCGCCATCATCGTCCTGATGGTGGTCCTGACCGTGGTCGGCATCCAGCGCGTGCGGAGCATCGACCAGCAGCTCACTGCCATCAACGAAGTCAACAGCGTCAAACAACGCTATGCCATCAACTTCCGCGGCAGCGTGCATGACCGCGCGATCGCCTTGCGCGATGTGGTGCTGATGGATGAGCCGGCAGACCGCCATGGCGCCGAGCAATTGATCGACACGCTCTCCGCCGACTACGCCCGCTCTGCGCAACCGTTGGATGCATTGATTGGGGCATCGACGGACGCAGACGAAAAGGCGATCCTGCAGCGGATCAAATCCATCGAGCAACGCACCATGCCGTTGATCGCGCAGGTCCGCACATTGCGCGATGCCTCGGACAGACCGCACGCCGAACAGCAGCTGTTGCAGCAGGCGCGCCCCGCCTTCATCGACTGGCTGGCCAGCATCAATGCCTTCATCGACCTGCAGGAAGCCAAGAACCGCGTTGCCGCCAAACAGGCCGTTGCCACCGCGCGGGGCTTTGCGCTGCTGATGGTGGCCTCCACCGTCGTTGCATTGCTGCTCGGCGCAAGCATCGCATTCCTGCTCACCCGCAGCGTGGTACTGCCATTGCGCCAGTCGCTGCGACTGGCCGAGCGCATCAACGAAGGCGATCTGCGCAGTCAAGACACCCCAACCGCCAACGACGAACCCGGCCAGTTGCTGCGTGCCATGCAGCAGATGCAGCACCGCCTGCAGGACGTGATCTCCGCACAGCGCACCATGGCAACCCGGCATGACGCCGGAGAGATCAGCTACCGCACCGATGCGCAGCGTTTTCCTGGCGAATACGGCCACATGGTGCAGGACACCAATGCACTGGTGCATGCGCATGTGCAAACCCAGCTGCGCATGACCGAGGTCATGGGGCGCTACGCCGTTGGCGACCTGGCACCAGAGATCGAACACTATCCCGGCGAAAAAGCCGCCATCACTGCCACCATGCAGCAGGTCAAGCAGAACCTGCGCGCCATCAACGCGCAAATCCATGCGCTGACCCAGGCCGCATGCGCCGGCGACTTCGCGTTACGCGGCCAGCCGGAACACTTCGAGCACGACTTTCGCCTGATGGTGGAAAACCTCAACACCATGATGGCCACCTCCGACACCAATCTGGCCCGGTTCTCCGAGCTGTTGCGCTCGATCGCCGACGGCGACCTGACCGTGCGCATGTCCGGCAACTTCCACGGCGTGTTTGCCTCCATGCGCGACGATGCCAACAGCACCGTGCACCGCCTCACCGACATCGTCACGCATATCCAGACCACCTCCAACAGCATCGGATTTGCCGCCGAAGATATCGCCAGCGGCAACCAGGAACTGGCGCGCCGCAGCGAACAGCAGGCCGCCAGCCTCGAGGAAACCGCCGCCTCGATGGAAGAGCTGACCTCCACCGTCAAGCAGAACGCCGAGCACGCCGGTCGCGCCAACCAGCTTGCCCTTGGCGCCGCGTCCATTGCCTCGCAGGGCCGCGATGTGGTCGCCCAGGTCATCGACACCATGTCCGGCATCGAAGCCTCGTCCAGGCGCATCGCCGACATCATCTCCGTCATCGACGGCATCGCCTTCCAGACCAACATCCTCGCCCTGAATGCCGCCGTCGAAGCTGCACGCGCCGGCGAACAAGGCCGCGGATTTGCCGTGGTGGCATCGGAAGTACGCACCCTCTCGCACCGCTCCTCCGATGCCGCCAGGGAGATCAAGCGCCTGATCGACGACTCGGTGCAGCGCGTGGCCGACGGCTCGGCACTGGTGCACACCGCCGGCACCACCATGGGCGAGGTCGTCACCAGCGTCCAGCACGTCACCGACATCATGGGCCACATCTCCGCCGCCTCGCAGGAACAGGCCGGCGGCATCGAACAGGTCAACCACACCATCGCCCAGATGGACGAAACCACCCAGCAAAATGTGCGCCTGGTCGAAGCAGCAAGCACCGCCGCGCATGCGCTGGAAGACCACGCCGTGCAGCTGATCCGCGCAGTCGAAGTGTTCAAGGTCAAAGCCACGGTGATGTGAGCGTGGCGGCCCACATGCCGACCATCGTTCGCGCGCAACGTCGGGACCTGCGAGGGAATAGCTGCCGAGGCTGGAAGAAAGGTCGGCCGCTTGATGGCTTGCACTACAGTTGGCGGAGAAAGTGAAAGTCTCCGCCATATCCAGCCCCATCCAACGCGATCCAGATGAGAACGTAAAACACTGATATTTATTGGAATATACGTCCAACGGCGTCCAGTGTAGTACCATCCAATCGCCCCCACTCACGTTGGCTTGGATGTTGGAATTAAATCCGGCAGGCCAGTTGGAAGGCGGTAGGGCGGGATGATGGAACGATGCCGAAACAGACAAAAGAATTGGCCGCAGTGATGGTGCCGCGACTCCCGTCCGGCTTACATGCCGCTGGCGGTGCGACGGGACTGTATTTGCGAGTGAGCGCGACCGGCGCACGCAGCTGGGTGCTGCGCGTGATGGTCGGCAATCGCCGCCGTGACATGGGCCTGGGTGGCTGGCCCGACGTTCCGTTGGCAGAAGCGCGTGAGCGCGCCCGCGTGGCACGCCGCAAGATCGAGGAAGGCATTGACCCTATCGAGCAGCGCAAAGCTGCGCGTGGCAAGTTGAAGACCACGCCCACATTCAAGTGGTGCGCAGAGCAGACAATCGAAGCCAAGCGCCACGAATGGAAGTCGGCGAAACACGGTGACCAATGGCGCAGCACTTTGGCGACCTACGCGTTCCCCACGCTGGCTGGCATGCCTGTCGATCAGGTGCAATTGCCACACGTTGTTGGCGTGTTGTCGCCGATCTGGACAACCAAAACGGAGAGCGCCAGCCGGCTGCGCATGCGTATTGAAGCAGTGCTGGCGTGGGCAACGGCAAGCGGTTACCGCAAAGGTGATAACCCGGCGCGCTGGCGTGGAAATCTGGATGCGGTTCTGCCGAAACCCGGCAAGGTGAAAAAGACCACGCACCACGCCGCCCTGCCAATTGATGATATGCCCGACTTCATGAGCGCACTGCGTCAGCGTGATGGCATCGCTACGCGGGCCTTGGAGTTCACGATCCTGACGGCCACGCGGTCTGGCGAGGTACGTGGCGCAACTTGGGACGAAATTCAAGGCGATACGTGGATCATCCCTGGTAAACGCATGAAGGCAGGAAAGGAACATAGAGTGCCGCTGTCGCCACGGGCATTGCAGATTCTGGCTGCCCTGCCCCGCATGGCTGGCAGCCCTTACGTGTTCCCCGGCGTTCAAGGAGGGACTCTGTCCGATATGTCCCTGAGTGCGGTTCTGAAGCGCATGAGCGTGGATGCAGTACCACACGGGTTCCGCTCCACGTTCCGCGACTGGTGCAGCGAACGCACCGACTACCCGCGCGATGTAGCCGAAATGGCATTAGCACACACCATCGGCAACAAGGTTGAAGCCGCTTACCGGCGTGGTGATCTGTTTGAGAAGCGTCGCCAGATGATGCGGGATTGGGAGAAACACACATGTCAGTGAAGAAGCGCGGACGCCCACCACGATGGAAGGATGCAGCCGCAGGGCTTTTTGACATGGTTGCGCCGGAAGACTACGACCGACTCATGACGGCAGGCAATTTAGAGGATGAGCGCGACGTTTCGCCAGAAGATGCAACCAAGCTTATCTGGTGGGCTTATGTAGGTCATGAGTGGCAACAGAAGTATGAGCGCAAAGAGACAACGAAGACGCCCGATGAAGTTTTGGCCTACTTGACCCTAGCGCTCGCTGATTCGTCGCACGAACATCATGCGCATTACGCAGCTATGGTCAAAGAAATCGCTAGCTTAGTGATTGAAGATGCCAAGCTAAACCGATTGGAGATAGGTAAGTTTAGGGCCGCGCTTAGAGAGAAAATTGTTTCGCAATGGGATGCTTCCCTCGATAAGTTGGAGCGCGCGAGGAAGGGGCGCTGAATTCTTGCGGGAATTTTTTCGACCCGCATCCCGAAGCTGTCAAAGATGCGTCTCCCCAGTCCGAGACGGTCCCATGAAATCCAAAAATATAGACTTTAATACCGCGCCTGACAGCGCACTGATTCGCCAGCCCGCTGTCCTCTCAATCATCCCTCTTGGCCGTTCCACCATGTGGGCGCGCGTGAAATCTGGTGAGTTTCCTGCACCAATCAAGGTCAGCCCCGGCATTACCGCGTGGCGGTTGGGCCACGTGCGCCGCTGGCTGGATGAGGTGGCGGCATGAGAACAAACACTTGGATGGAAGAAAGCCGCGAACGCTATATGGAGTTGTACGAAAAGCTGGCCGAGCGGGATCAGACCGAACCCGGACAAGAATACTGGCTTTGGCGCAATATTCAGAAAAGCATGGAAGCCACGGACAAGTGCAAAATAAAATTGCCTGACGGCACGCGCTCCGCAGTGATTTTTCTAAAGTGCCTGCAATATTTGGAACCGCAGCGGTTTATTGACTACGAAGCGCCAGTATGCACGCTCCTACTTAGCGCGGAGGACGGCAGATGCGAATGACCAAGCTCCCAACCGTGTTCGATTCGGAACCAATGCCCTGCGAAGTTTTCCGGAAGGCTCGCAGCGCATTTCCGCACGCCTCCGAAAAGGCCATTCGTAACGCATGGGGCGACGCGGCACCAGTATTGCAACGAAACGCCTTTCCACATGGTGGCGGCGATGATCTGGACACGCACATTCACTGGCTGGCAGCCCGCCAGTTGTACGTGCACGCGATGTTGTCCAGCTCCGAAACCACACGCAAAAAGCTCATGCAATCCGCATCGGTGCTACTGAACTACTGAGGTCCCCATGGAACTAAAATTAGCGATCGGCAGCATGCGACTGCTGCCGGCATGGGGGCACTATCGCCTCACGCCCAATGATCAAGGCAAGTTCAGCAAGATCCCTTGCAGTATTGATGGCAACACGTCCAGCGGAATCAATGGCTTCTCCGCGACCTATGATCAAGCAGCCAGCACATTGAAGCCGGGTCATGCGCTGGGTTTCCGCCTGGATGAAGGCTGCGGATTCTTCCTGTATGACCTTGATAACGTGCGCAACGGTGACGCATGGACCGATGAAGCTGTGGCGCTGGTGCTGCGGTTCCCCGGTGCGCTGATCGAAGCCAGCAGCAGCGGCAACGGGCTGCATGTGATTGGTCGGCTAGCCGGCCCGGTGCCACCGCATAGCACACGCAGCGGCGTTGGCGAGCTATACACGCGCCAGCGAGGCGTGGCGTTTGGTCTGAGTGGGCAGGCAACGGGCAATGCGGACCAACTGTGTGATGCTGCTTTTGCACAGCTGGTTGCCGATCACTTCCAGCCGCGCCGCCTACCTACTCTTCCCGGTACAGGCACAGGGGCGCGCCGCGCAGAGTGGCGTGGCCCGGAAGACGATGATGTGTTGATTGAACGCATGCTGCGCGCAAAGCCTTCCGCAGCCGCTGCGTTCGGCAATCGTGCGACTTTGCGCGACCTGTGGGAGGGTAAGAGCAATCAAAACAGTGAGCATGACGCGGCGCTTGCACAGCACCTTGCGTTCTGGACCGGCTGCGATGCACCGCGCATCGAGCGCGTGATGC
The DNA here is from genome assembly GCF_001642575.1 of Xanthomonas floridensis. GTDB lineage: Bacteria > Pseudomonadota > Gammaproteobacteria > Xanthomonadales > Xanthomonadaceae > Xanthomonas > Xanthomonas floridensis. The sequence continues at coordinate 128,674 of NZ_LXNG01000010.1, forward strand.
GTCGCAGTGGTCTGAGGCGCGCCAAGTGGGACGATCACCATAGTTATCTGATCGGCACCATCGCCAAGGCATGCGCATTGCAGGAGCGCGTGTACGTAGAGAAGCCCGCCACGCAGTTGGTGTTCCAGTCCGATTCGCAACACGATCCGGTCAGCGAGTTAGGTAACGCGCAGCGCCTGCGCCAGTTGGCCGATGATCGCTTGATGTTCGTGCAAGGCTTGGGCTGGCACGCGTGGGATGCCGGTCCCTGGGTGCAGGACGATCACGTTGTGGCGCTGTTCTCGCATAAGCTGGGCGCGGTTATTCGCGCCGAGGCCGATGCAATGAACGCATGGGTGGCGGAAGCCGTGGGCGACAAGCAAGAACGCGAACGCCGGGAAAAGGTGCAGAAGGCGCGCTATGCGTGGGCGCGTGTCAGCGAGAACCGCGCCACTATCAATAACACGCTAGGGATGGTCTGATCAACGCCATCGGAGGATGAGGTAAGCCGCATCGGTCGCGCCAATGACGCTCAGGCCTGCGGTTTTTGGCCGTTTCCGGCGCATGTGCGCGGTGTTGCCCCTGCTACAGGCACACC
>NZ_LXNG01000011.1 GCF_001642575.1 Xanthomonas floridensis
TGTGCAGCATGAGTCGGCGTGGCAACTGCCACGACAACGCACCCGTGGAGAGCTTCTTCGGCCTGCTCAAACGCGAGCGGATCAGGCGGCGGATCTACCCGACCAGGGACGCCGCACGCGCCGAGGTGTTCGATTATATCGAGATGTTCTACAACCCAAAACGCCGCCACGGTTCAACTGGCGACCTGTCGCCTGTAGAGTTCGAACGGCGCTACGCGCAACGAGGGTCTTGAGTGTCTACGGAACCCTGGGCGTATCAGACATTGCCACGAGTACCACCCATACCTGCTTCAACCGTATCAGTCCTAATCCATTGATGGTCGATTGGATTACCTGCAATCCCAAATGCTGGTTGGCTACAAACAAAAACTTCAAGCCCAAGCGGATCAGTCCACATCATCGGATTCCCTCCGACATAGGCATAGGTACTGATGCCACCACCCAAGCCCAATGGATCGCTCTGCCCATACCGTCCGGTGCCAACGTCATAGTCACGGAAGTAGTTCTGATTGAACCCGATCGCTGCATCAAACCGCTGCCCTGGAAAGCGCATATCGAACACCATCGTGGTGCCGTCTCCATCCGGATCCTGGTTGGGTGCGGTATTGCCGAAGGCTTCGCCTTTCAGGCTCCAGTTCCACACAGCAACGTCGCGGGCGGCATCGACGACCACACGGGGGCTACCGAGGTGGTCAGGTTCGATGTAGTGCAGTTGACCTCCGTTAGCCAACAGGCCCACCGGCAGGTCGTCCAGCTAGATCGCTTGTTGCTTGGGTGCGCCGTTGGTGTCGTAGTCGCCGAGCCAATGGCTCGCCTCGTCGTAGAGCGTAAAGGTGTTGGTGGTGCCCAGGTAGCGACGTACCTGCTCGCCGCGGCCGCTGTAACGGTAGTTCATGACCGCGGCACCTGCGCGCTTGACCTGGGTCATGCGGCCCGTGGTGTCGTACAGGTACTCACGTGCCTTGCCGCCGATGGTGAGGGTATTGCCCATCTTGTCGTAGGTGCGCACCACGCCTGCCACCGCACTCAGACGATGGCTGGTGGTTGGATATGTGTAGGTCTGCATGACGCCACCGACCTTGGCACTCAGGCGGTTGCCGGTGCCATCGTAGCTGTAGCCATCCATTCCAGTGGTGGTGCGTCGTTGGGGAGGAGTAAGCCGGCCGAGAGCGCAAAACGGTGTCACTTATTAAGTGAATCCGACCCCGTTTACTGGTGTACGAAATTATATTTCCGTAGACCCAGAAATTTCACGAGATTCTTTGCAGTCTTCGGGCCATCCTAGTGGGCTCACCAGTCCAAAACGAAGGAAGTAATTAATTATAAACTTTTTGGACGGCTTTTTAATTTCAACAAAGCCACTTTCCAAAACACCAACGCAGCCTGTTTTGCCTAAAAGATCAAATAGACCTTGCGAATAGAAGGCCTCGAATTTAACCGGACCAACGTGAGAGACAGCGCTAGCCGGCTGAATAAAAATCGAAGTCAGTTCTCTAGCAACTGTATCACTATGCAGTGAAGGAGATCGACTTGTCTTTGAAACGATTAGTTGAATGCCATCGCCGTTAACCGCTTGATGGCAGGCGCTTTGCGCTTCTGCAATCTCGCTATGAATTTTGGAGTTAGGTTTACACCTCATTTCATCCAGGACTACACCAACTCTAATATTTGATTTTGTACTATTGCATCCACATAAGGAGATCACGCCAATTACGGCAATTACGGCAAAAAAGGCCCTACTCATTACAGTCATAAGACCCCATTTCAATCTGGTCCTTGGCGGCGTCTGTACGCCTCCCTGCTTCTTCATAAATTTTTTCGTGATTGCGTGCACTATAAAATATCCCTTTAGTCAGATGAAGACCTTCATGAACAATAGTGTCATACAAATCGACGCGCTGAGCCGGAGAAAGGCTTTGCAAGTATCGATCATCCAGCGTTATCGTTCTTTTTAAGTAATTTGTATATCCCACCTCATCACCACCAAGATCTCTAACATTTAACCGACCAGGAAATCTTAAATCCAACTCTCTTTCCTTAGCCAAGGCAAATAAAAAATCAACGTCATGCTGGGTGAGGCCTAGAAGATCGATGAGATTCATTGGATTGCTTGAAACATAGGTATATGTATTACCTCCGCCAGCCAATCCAATCGGATCACTCTGCCCATACCGACCAGTGGCCGCATCGTAGTCCCGGAAGTAGTTCTGATTGAACCCGCTGGCCGCATCAAACCGCTGTCCCGGGAAGCGCATGTCGAACACCATCGCGGTGCCATCGCCATCCGGATCCTGGTTGGGTGCGGTATTGCCGAAGGCTTCGCCTTTCAGGCTCCAGTTCCACACAGCAACGTCGCGGGCGGCATCGACGACCACACGGGGGCTACCGAGGTGGTCAGGTTCGATGTAGTGCAGTTGACCTCCGTTAGCCAACAGGCCCACCGGCAGGTCGTCCAGCCAGATCGCTTGCTGCTTGGGTGCGCCGTTGGTGTCGTAGTCGCCGAGCCAATGGCTCGCCTCGTCGTAGAGCGTAAAGGTGTTGGTGGTGCCCAGGTAGCGACGTACCTGCTCGCCGCGGCCGCTGTAACGGTAGTTCATGACCGCGGCACCTGCGCGCTTGACCTGGGTCATGCGGCCCGTGGTGTCGTACAGGTACTCGCGTGCCTTGCCGCCGATGGTGAGGGTGTTGCCCAACTTGTCGTAGGTACGCGCCACGCCGGCAACAGCGCTCAAACGATGGTTGGTGGTTGGATATGTGTAGCTCTGCATGACGCCACCGACCTTGGCGCTCAGGCGATTGCCGGTGGCATCGTAGCTGTAGCCGTCGATCACAGTGGATTGATACCGTCGTTTAGCTCGGCGATTACGCTAAGCGCGCAAAACAGCGTCATTCTTTTAGATTAACCAGACCCCAATTATTGCAATAATTCTAAAAAATTCCGGGGATTTTGGGCATCTTGCGATATGGGAATCTTTTGAGCATTCGGTAAAGATTTTTTGAACTCGCGAATAAATTATTTCGGAATTAATAAAAATAAATTTTTGACCGTACAATTTATCAATCCATACGCATATTTTGCAAATTCTCCGAATCAAAAACAGCAATAATTCATTACTGCAATCCTTCGAACCTCAGAGGGAAATGTTATCGAAAAAGCGTAGCTACGATAACCACCAAACCTAGAAAAGAAACAATCGCCCCCGATGCCTTCTTCTGTGCTGGCGCTATGATCGACGCAATCACACCTGCTACGATAATAGCCAGCACCAGCACCGTAACTATTAAGGCTTTTTCTGCCATCGGAAACCAGCTTGCCGAACAGCTCTGAATGGTTAATGCATAGTCTTTTTGGGATAATTCGGTTACCCCTTCAATCAACCTGTAATGACGGGGACAGAAGCGCAGTATAAAATATCGAAAATGGTATATTAATAGCAATGTAGCTACAAAGCAGATAGCAACCGATGGAATTAGAGCAATCCATCGTAGCCGTGTCGTCATAGTCAGCTTATTCATCGTCCGCCAGCCGGAAAATTTCGCATGACTCCTGGGGAGAGATAATTCTTTGTATGATAGTAGGGCACTTTCCCCCAAATACCTGTAATGCCGTTATTGCTGTACCACATGTATTGCGTCGCACCCGAAGTGGGTGTTTTGTATTTTCTGGCAAATTGCTCTGCAATTGAATTTTCTCCTTGCCCAGAGCGACAACCCTTAAACTCTACTGGTTCTCCCTGCGTCCAGCCCGCGCCTCTGAGCACCTGAGCTATTCCGTCTACATCGAGCTTGTTCGTCTGCCCAGAACTCTGATCAAGAATTCTGTTTGGTCCCATATGCCCATAGACTGACCATACCCCTGGGGTCTCAGTATCGACCGATGCCCCCTGATAGAAAACATTGGCACCTGGTGTAAATAAGACAAGCTTCTCCAGTCCGTACGGATCAACATAGCCGACCGGATTCCCCTCAACATAGGCATATGTGCTAATTCCTCCAACCAGCCCAATCAGATCACTCTGCCCATACCGACCAGTAGCAGAATCATAGTCCCGAAAGTAATTCTGATTGAACCCGCTCGCTACATCAAACCGCTGGCCTGGGAATCGCATGTCAAAAATCATCGCGGTGCCGTCTCCATCCGGATCCTGGTTGGGTGCAGTGTTGCCGAAGGCTTCGCCTTTCAGGCTCCAGTTCCACACGGCAACGTCGCGGGCGGCATCGACGACCACACGGGGGCTACCGAGGTGGTCGGGTTCGATGTAATGCAGTTGAGCGCCGTTGGCCAGCAGGCCAACCGGCAGGTCGTCCAGCCAGATCGCTTGTTGCTTGGGTGCGCCGTTGGTGTCGTAGTCGCCCAGCCAGTGGCCCGCCTCGTCGTAAAGCGTGTAGGTATTGGTGGTGCCCAGATAACGGCGTACCTGCTCGCCGCGGCCGTTGTAACGGTAGTTCATGACCGCGGCACCTACGCGCTTGACCTGGGTCATGCGCCCGGTGGTGTCATACAGGTACTCGCGTGCCTTGCCCCGATGGTGAGAGTGTTGCCCGTCTTGTCGTAGGTGCGCGCCACGCCGGCAACCGCGCTCAAACGATGGTTGGTGGATGGATATGTGTAGGTCTGCATGGCGCCGCCAACCTTGGCGCTCAGGCGATTGCCGGTGGCATCGTAGCTGTAGCCGTCGATCACGGTATTGGCGGCGCCGTCCTTCAGCGCTGTGAGCCGACCGAGGGCGTCGTAGTCCAGTCGCAACTCCGGTGTCGGGTTGCCGGCAGGCATGAGCGCAGTGAGGTCCCGATCCGATCGAAGCCACTTCATCCTCCTAAGGCCCCCCCATAGTTCTGCACAGATTATCTACTCAGGAAAAGGCCACCTCTTATGCCAAGGTAATTCGCACCCTAACCATTCCGTCCCCTCGGAAAACATTTTTTTTATCTTTTCATACCGGCCAAGCATCTTTGTTTGCAAAACTCGATCTGAAACTAAAAATTCAATTGAGTTCCTTATAATTATCTTTTCTTCTGAATCTTCTCTTATTTCAATAATGCCATCATATTCATCGTCAAACAAAGTCCATATCCAGTATCCGATCGAATTAACCGCACTATCCTCAGATTTTTTTGGCCAATTACCCTCGAATTCACCTGAAGACAGTCGGTTTTCATCAAGCTTACGCAGCAACTCAACTCCGATATTTCTAGCAGCATAGTCGATCACTGAGCACCTCGACATTTTATAAAAGCATTCAGCGCTTCAACGTGCTCCGTTATTGCACCAATCCCTGCCCCGATAATGCCCGCCCTCTTAACCACTGTTCCTATTCCGAGCCTACCAATAGCTCTCCCAACCCCATTTCCCAGGTAACGTCTTGAGTAGCTCGTGTAACGCCCGCTGGGACCTCCACCCGCCACCCCACCACGCGGCTTAATTGCTGATTTATTAACCACTTGCGCCGATCCACCAAAGATTGCAGAACCAGCGCCAAATCCCACAATCGAATCAACTGATTCTTCCATAGAGTAGGTACTTAGAGCAGCATCAAGACAGTCTTCTTTTGGCTTGTCTTCACAAAGACCAGAAGGATCTAAGTGGCTAACCGGGCTTCCTTCAACATAAACGTATGTACCAATTCCTGCTCTTAAGCCAATCGGATCACTCTGCCCATACCGACCAGTAGCAGAATCATAGTCCCGAAAGTAATTCTGATTGAACCCGCTCGCTACATCAAACCGCTGTCCCGGGAAGCGCATGTCGAACACCATCGTGGTGCCGTCTCCATCCGGATCCTGGTTGGGTGCGGTATTGCCGAAGGCTTCGCCTTTCAGGCTCCAGTTCCACACAGCAACGTCGCGGGTGGCATCGACGACCACACGTGGACTGCCGAGGTGGTCGGGTTCGATATAGTGCAGTTGACCACCGTTGGCCAACAGGCCAACCGGCAGGTCGTCCAGCCAGATCGCTTGTTGCTTGGGTGCGCCGTTGGTGTCGTAGTCGCCCAGCCAGTGGCCCGCCTCGTCATACAGCGTGTAGGTGTTGGTAGTGCCCAGGTAGCGGCGTACCTGCTCGCCACGGCCGTTGTAGCGGTAGTTCATCACAGCAACACCTGCCCGCTTGACCAGAGTCATACGGCCCGTGGTGTCGTGTAGGTACTCACGTGCCTTGCCGCCGATGGTGAGGGTGTTGCCCAACTTGTCGTAGGTACGCGCCACGCCGGCAACCGCGCTCAAACGATGGTTAGTGGTTGGATAGGTGTAGGTCTGCATGGCGCCGCCAACCTTGGCACTCAGGCGATTGCCGGTGGCATCGTAGCTGTAGCCGTCGATCACGGTATTGGCGGCGCCGTCTTTCAATGCTGTGAGCCGACCGAGCGCGTCGTAGTCCAGTCGTAGCTCTGGTGTCGGATTGCCAGCCGGGGTCAGAGCGGTGAGGTCGCCAACGGCATCGAAGCCGAAGCCGATTTCCAAGCCGCCTGCGCGGGTGTCTTGGATGCTGCGTGGGCGGTAATCAAGATCGTACATGCGCGCCAGCTTGCGGCCGTTACCGTAGGTCCAGCCGGAGGATGGGCCGAACGGATAGTAGGTCGCTCCGCTCAGCAGACGCTGGCGGCTGCCGCCTTGTGCCGTCACACCAACCTCGGTCGTCTGGCCTTGCGCGTTGCGGACATAATCGACCGTAGTGCCGTCTGGATAGAACATCGACCGCAGACGGCCGCCAGGGGTGTAGTCGTAGCGCACCACCAACACCTTGCCGTTGACCGTCTGCACCTTGCGCACCACCTCGCCGAAGCGGTTATAGCAGTATTGGGTGGTACCGCTGCCATCCTGGAGCTTGGCCAGGCGCCCGACGGTGAAGGTCTCACCGCTGGCGCACACGCTCTGCGTGACGTCATAGGTATAGCTGATATTGAAGGCGGCGGTTGGGTAACTGATGCTCAAGACGCGGTTGAGTGCATCGTATGCGTAGGTGGAGGTGATGCCGCGTGCATCGGTTTGCGTGGCGCGGTTGCCCGCGCTGTCGTAGGTATAGCTAGTGACGCCGGTGTCCGGGCTGGTCAGTTTCAGGGTATCGCCAAAGCCGTTGTACGTGTAACGCGTATCAAGACGTTTGGGGTCCTTGACCTGCAGCGGGCGATCCTGCGTGTCGTAACCCACGTTGGTTTCGGCCTTGATGCCGTCGACATCCTGCAAGGTGCGCGCAAGCCGACCGAGCGGATCGTGCTCTTGCAGGGTGTTACGGCCAAATGCGTCGGTGACCAAGCGCAGGTTGCCGTTTGCATCGTAGGCGTAGTCGGTGGGATTTGCGGCCGCGTCCGCCTGCGTTTTCAGTTGGCTCAATTGGTTGTAAATACGGCTCAAGCTGCGCTTGAGCACACCTTGCACGTCCTTGGTCTGCTCCTCCAGACGATTGCCAGCGTTATCGAGCACGTAATGGAGGGTGTTGCCCAGCGTATCGGTGATATCGGTGAGGCGTTGGGCCTGGTCGTAGACAAACGTCGCGTAACTGCCATCGGACTGGGTGATGCGTTTGACCAAGCCGGTGGGCCAATACTCGAACGTGGTGACGCGATTCTGCGCGGACGTCGCGCCATGCACCGTGGTCGATGCCAACCAACCACGCGGGTGGTAGCTGTAATCGGTCAGCACCCCGTTTTCGTCAACGGCAGACAGAACGCGGCCTGCTGCGTCATAACCCAGATTCTCGCGGACCTGGCCGCGGGCGTTGATGGTCTGCTTGAGGTCGCCCTTGCGATACGGGCACGGTCCGGTGCCGGTATCGCATCCTGCGGCATCGATGGGGTAATAGTTGTAGGTGGTACGGTCGTCGATATCCGTGCGCGGGCCATCGATGGACTTCAGGAGGCCAATCACGGGACAGTCGCTACCGGCAGCCACATCGGCTGCCTCGCAGTAGTTCAAACTGAGAACTCTGGTCTGACCACTTGCGACGTCGGTAGTGGTTACTTGCTGCGGCTGCAGTCGCGCATTTCGAACGTAGCTGATTTTCCTGTCACTGGATTGAACTGATATCAGCCGGTTACCGTCGACCGTGGTACGCGTAGTTGTTGTTCGTTGAGTGGGCAAACCGGCCGCCTCGGTGACCGTATGCACATTGACTGGCACGCCAGCATCCGCAAGTTCGCCATAGGCGTGTTGCGTGACAACCCCAGTACGATCGATAGATACGCTCAGGCGCCGACGGAAGTCGATACTGGCATCCAGATAGTCGCTGCTGAGGGTGCCCGCGCTGTCGGTGACGTCATCTATTTTTCTAGGACCTGCGGAACGCTGGCTCAGCGTATATGTCGTCTGTTTCCCCAACGCGTCGGTTACAACGGTGGCGCCATCGGTGTAATCAAGCGTCACGCCGTCTGCGCCGCCTTGATGCTGGCTTGACACAACACGCCCAGTCGCGTTGTAGGCGAATGTGCTGTAGCGCATTCCATCCTCCGCGACCACACCGGTCAGGAAGCGGTAAAAATCCTCGTCTTCATACAGATACGACCTGACCCGGCCGTCCGCATAGATCGCGCTCTCCAGCACCGCGCTGTCCGGGAAAGTTTCAGAGTAAGCGTAGGTGGCCAACGCAACTCCGTCCAGCGCAATTCGAATAAGCTGGGCATAACGGGAACCATCAGCGTAGTGGAAAACCAACTTGCGGCCGGTCGAGTGGGTGATCGACTCCAACCTCGAGGACCGATCGTACGCATATCGAAGATAAGTACCGTCGTCCTTCGACACCAAGCTCAACGCGCCTGTAGCATCAAATTCCGAAACCGTATCCGATCTAAAAAGTCGCCATCCATTAGCTATTTTTTCAAGCCGATCCCCAGAACCATCAGAAGCAATAAAAGAATTTCCGACCAATTTGAAATTACGTTGAAGCCCGTTTCCTTCAGCAAGTATTGCGTGAGAGCCACTTGCAGAAACGCTGATTTCATGTGAGTTGAACCAGCCCGCCCCAAGGTTGGATCGCCGTCCGACCTGCGAGGACCGAAACGTTCGAACGAGACGTATCCATCCAAGATCGAAATCCTGCTCGGGCTGTGATTTTTCCCCGGTTTTTACATCGCACGGATTACCAACCGAACACGTATCCTCTAAAGAAGGCCCGGTCAAGTAAGCAAATATTTCCAGATTTACACAAGCCTGATAATCATCGTTCCAGGTCGTATACAAAGGACAGAATATCCTGCGCTGGCGAGTACCGAACCCGGTGTGCTCTACGGGTAGGCACGTTCCATCGTAATAAATTACGTTCGATATAACATCAAAGCTTTTTGAATCAAAACGACCCTCGAATTCCGCCGAATATGGCGTCCATTCGGTTGCTGGCTTCAGCGAAACCTTGCCACATTCGTTAAATTCAGTGTAGAAGGACTCAATACGTGCAACCATCTCGACCTCAGTTGCGTAAGTGCTACCTAGTGCAGAGTAAGTCCATTCGGGATCGGAAGGTTGATCGTTACCAAGCCAGTATGTGAGCGTAACCGTCTGGTCTTCGTTTGTTTTTGTCTCTTTTATGTGCGTAGCTAAGGCATACGCATACTGTGCATCGCTGGGACCGGCGATCTGCGCCATGGCCTCAATTGCACGATGTTGATTGTCAAAAACGCCAACAGTTGTTGTCGGAATTTCTGGGTGCTTGGCAGAAACCGTCCACTCCGGCTTGACCTCCTGCGCGGAGACTCCGCAGACAACGGTCAGCAACAGCGCATAAACGTAATGACGTAGCCACAAGGGCCTAAGAACTTCCATGTCCTGGTCTCTCTCTAATTTTTTAACTGCGCGGCGACGCTACAGCCGCTCTCGAGCACGACGCGGCTGCGACAGGTGTGCCACTATCACCTGCCGAAATTGCTCCAGTCAAGCATCAGTTCAACTTACGCTGACTCACTTCATGATCAAGGCGCGCAGCTTCTTCCCAGCCAGCGGCCTCAGCAATCTGCTATGCGTACACTATCTTGCACAGATCTGGGGTTCGCCCAGCATCGCGTCACGTTAGTTTGCAGTCGAAATTCACGCACACGCCGATGATCGCGCGGGCCTGTCTTCACACATTGTATGCCGGTCGCTGGGCAACGAGCATGGTAAGGCAGCAAACCAGAAGCTCCATCGATTGCTCTGTACACGCGCCAGCCATCACGCAACGGCTGGCGCGTGCGAATCAATAACCCGGTTTACGCGCAGCTGCACTCCTACCGACAGACTTCTTCGCTGCCACCTTGCCGGCCGCGGTTTTGCCCGCGGTCATCCCGGCTGCTTTTGCGACTTTCTTTGCTGCCCGCTTGGTCACTGACTTTTTGGCAGCCTTGCCGGGCGAACCACCTGCGCTTCCAGCGGCGGACTTTGCAGCAGGTGCGGCAGCACCTTGGGATGTCGCCTTGCCCGCTTTCTTGGCCGTCTTCTTGCTTACCTTCTTGATCGGCGTCGTGGCGCTGCTGCGCGCTTCCGGTGCGCGGCGCGGTGGCGGTTTGCGCCCTGGGGTGAGGGCGCGCCAGGCGTGTCCGCCGTTCATTGCCAGCAGTGCGTCGGCGGCCGAGGGGCCGGCGCTGCCGGCGGCGTAGTTGGGGAAATCGCTGGCCGGCTGTTTCCAGGCATCCAGGATCGGCTGCACGATGCGCCAGGCGCCTTCCACCATGGCCGCGTCCTGGAACAGGCCGGCTTCGCCGTTCATGCAGTCCTGCAGCAGGCGCTCGTAACCCACGGTGTATTCCTTCGGGAACCAGTCGCGGTAGCGGAAATCCATGCGTACCGGCGCCAGCGCGACCTGTGCGCCGGGGCGCTTGACGTCGAACTGCAGCGAGATGCCTTCATCAGGTTGAATATGCAGCACCAGCCAGTCGGGGCCGTAGCCGCCCACTTCGGTACTGCGGAATGGCGCCAGCGGTGCGGGCTTGAAGCGGATGGCGATCTCGGTGGTGCGTTCGCGCAGGCGCTTGCCGGTGCGCAGGTAGAACGGCACGCCGGCCCAGCGCCAGGTGTCGACCTGCAGCTTCATCGCCACATAGGTTTCGGTGTCCGAATCGTCGGGCACGGTGTCTTCTTCGCGATAGCCGGGCACGGCGCTGCGATTGACTGCGCCGGATGCGTACTGGCCGCGCACCACATCTTCCGGTTTGATCGGGCGCACCGCTTCGATCACTTCGGCGCGGCGGCGGTGCATCGCCTCGGTGGTGAAGGCGGCCGGCGGTTCCATCGCAATCATCGCCAGCAGCTGGAACAGATGATTGGGCACCATGTCGCGCAGACAGCCGGTGGGATCGTAGAAGCGCCCGCGCCCTTCCACGCCGATGGTTTCAGCGGCGGTGATCTGCACATGATCGATGCGGTCGCGGTTCCACACCGGCTCGAACAAGCCATTGGCAAAGCGGAATGCCAGGATGTTCTGCACGGTTTCCTTGCCCAGGAAATGGTCGATGCGGAACACCTGGTCCTCGTGCAGCACCTTGGCGACGGTGGCATTGAGCGCGATGGCACTGGGCAGGTCGTGGCCGAAGGGTTTTTCAACGATGACGCGGCGCCAGCCCTCGCCTTCGCGCTGCTTGACCAGACCGGCCTCGCCCAGGTTGAGCAGGACCGGTTCGAAGAAGCGCGCGGCGGTGGCCAGGTAAAACAGCACATTGCCCTGGGTGCCGTAGCGCTTGTGCTGCTTGTCCAGCACACCGCCCAGCGATTGGTAGGCCCCCTGGTCGGTGAAGTCGCCGCGCACGTAATGCATGCGTTCGCGTAGCCACTCCCAGGTGGCGGTGTCGAAGGCATCGGTCTGGAATTCGGCATCGCGGCTGCTGAGCAGCTGCGTCATCGCCTTGCCCATGTTGGTGCGCCAGGCGCGTTCGCTGATGTCGCCATGGTCCATGCCGACGATGGCGAAGTCATCGCCCAGCGCGCCCGAGCGGCGCAGGTTATACAGCGCCGGCATCACCAGCCGCCGGGTCAGGTCACCGCGGGCGCCGAACACCACGATGATGCAGGGCGGCGTGGTCTGTTGCTCATTCATGGATGCGTTTCCTTTTCGCCCATGCGTCCATGCAGGCGCAATGCCGCATTGACCAGGGCCACGTGGGAATACCCTTGGGGGAAGTTGCCAAGCATGCGTTTTTCGCGTGGGTCGTACTCTTCTGCGAGCAGGCCCACGTCGTTGCACAAGCCGAGCAGCCGCTCAAGCAAGGCGCGCGCCTCATCGGTGCGACCGATCAGGGCGTAGTTTTCCACCAACCAAAAACTGCAGGCCAGAAAGGTGCCCTCGCCAGCCGGCAGGCCGTCGGCACTGTCGTCGGCGCGATAGCGTTCGACCAGACCATCGATGGTCAGCTCGCGTGCGATCGCGTCGGCGGTGGCGGCAATGCGCGGATCCCCCGGCGGCAGGAAGCCGACGATGGGAATCAACAGCAGCGATGCATCCAGCCGATCGGAGCCATAGCTCTGCACGAAGTGGCCATCCGGATGCACGCCTTTTTCCAGCACTTCGGCGCGGATTTCGTCGGCAATCCGGCCCCAGTGCGCACGCTTTTGCGCATCGGCATTGGTAATGCCATCGCGCGTGCCGCAATCGAATGCGAGCCACGCCATCACCTTGGAATGCACGAAGTGGCGGCGCTCGTCGCGGATTTCCCAGATGCCTTCGTCCGGTTGACGCCACAGCTCTTCGAGTGTGTCGAGGATGTTTTCCAGCAAGGCGGCGGAGGAGCCGTCGTCGTCCGATGGCAACGCCACGCCCTTTTCGCGGGCGTAGTGGAACGCACCGATCAGCTCACCGTAGACATCGAGCTGGAACTGATCCACCGCGCCGTTGCCAATGCGTACCGGGCCGGAATTTTCATAGCCCGGTAGCCAGTGCGCTTCCCACTCCTGCAAGCGGCGCTCACCGCCGATGCCGTACAGCGCCTGCAGCTGGTCCGGCGAACCGGCGATGGTGCGTTGAACCCAATCGCGGAATGAGGCCGCCTCGTCGCGATAGCCGGCCTGCAACAAGGCGATCAGCGTAAACACCGAGTCGCGCAGCCAGCAATAGCGGTAATCCCAGTTGCGGGTACCGCCCAGGTGCTCGGGCAGCGAGGCGGTGGGCGCGGCGACAATGCCGCCGGTGGGCAGATAGCTCAGGCCTTTGAGCACCACCAGCGAGCGGCGCACCTGCTGGGTCCACGGCCCCACGTCAGTGCAGCGGCGCGCCCAGCCGTGCCAGAACGCGGTGGTGCGTTGCCGCGCCTGTTCCGGGTCGATCGGCGGCGGCGTGGGCAGATGCGACGCGCCATGGCTGAGCACGAACCAGGTACTCTCGCCGTCGCGCAGGGTGAAGTCGGCTTCGGTACCCAGATCCTGTCCATGCAGCTCCTGCGGCGAGCGCAGCGCAAGCTGATCGGGCCCGGCGATGGCGCGGATGCCGCCATCGATACGGGTCACCCACGGCACCGTGCGACCGTAATTGAAACGGAAGGTCAGCCGCATGTGCATGGGCACTTCGCCCTGCACGCAGCGCACGATACGCACCAGGTGCTGGTGCAACTCGCCGTCTTCGTTGGCGGCCATGAAGTCGACCAGTTCCACCGTGCCGGTGTCGGTGATCAACCGTGTGCACAGCACCAGGCTATCGTCTTCGTAAGCGCGTTCGCTACGGTAATCGGCTGCGGGCGCCATCGCCCATTGCCCGTGTTGCTCGTCGCCCAGCAATGCAGCGAATACCGCATCGGAATCGAAGCGTGGCAGACACAGCCAGTCGATGGTGCCACGGTGGTCGACCAGGGCCGCGCTGTGGCAGTTGCCCAGCATGGCGTGGTCTTCGATACGAACGCTCATCGTGCGGGCGCTTCCTTCCTGCGAAAGAGCCCGCAGTCTTGCACGCGCGGTGTCGGGATCAGGTTACGACTGCGCCGGCAAACGCAGCAGCGGTGGCACCGTGTGTTCCAGCCGGCGAACCAGTGCCGGGTCCATGTAGGCATCGTCGTCGGGAATCTGCAGGCAGACCACGCGGCAGTGGCGCAGATGCGCGGCGAAGCGTTTGCGCAGCAGCTGCAGATGGCGCCGCTCCATCACCAGCACCACCTCTGCCTCCTGCAACAGCTCCGGAGTGACCTGCACTTGCGCATCGGCGGCCAGCCCGGCCGATTGCGCCTGCACGCCGGGCCAGTCGGCGAACACGCGCTCGGCGGTGGGGCTGCGCAGGCGGTTGCGGCTGCACACGAACAGCACCCGCAGCGGTTGTGCGCCGCGCAGGATCAGCGCCCCTCGCGCAGGAAGCGCGCCATCGACGAGACGCCCGGCAATGCAGGTTCGAACTGGCTGGCCACATCGATGAAGCCGCGCATGATGGCGATCTCGCGTGGGGTGCGGTTGAGCGCATCGCGGCGGTCGGCGTCGGCACCGGCGCGCAGCAGGCGCTGCACCAGCAGCGGCAGGCCATGCAGGGCGGCCAGGTGCAGCGGCCCGAAGCCACGTTGATCGGCAACATCCAGCGACACATCTTCATCCAGCAGGCGCTCGACCCCGGCCAGCACCACCTTCTCGTCGCAGGCAGTGCCCGGTTCGGCACGCGCGCCCAGCAACAGCAGCAGCGGGCTGACCCGACCGCCGGCCAGATGATCGGGATCGGCGCCAGCCAGCAGCAGCGTGTCCAGCAGGGCCAGCAGGCGGGTGGTGTCGCGTGCGGTGAAGCCGTACAACGCCGCGCAGTGCAGCGGCGCCAGGCCCTGGTTGTCGGTGGCGTGCACGTCGGCGGCAGCGGTGAGCAGGCGCGCCACGATATCCGGCAGCCCCAGCGCGCAAGCCAGCATCAGCACGGTGACGCCGCCCGGCAGGCGGTGCTCGATCTGCGCGCCGGCCTGCAGCAGGGCGGCCACGATCTCGGTCTGGCGCATGCTCACCGCCGCCGACAACGGCGTCGCGCCGCTGTTGGCGGCCCGCTGCAGATCGGCGCCACGGCTCAGCAGGTGCGTCACCACGCCAAGATGGCCGCCGCCGGCCGCGCGCAGCAGCGCGGTGCAGCCCTGCGCATCGACCGCATCGACGGTAAGGCCGAGGTCGATCAGGCGGCGCACCGCATCGGTGTCACCGGTCATCGCAGCCGCCGGCACGTCCGCCTCGCGCAACGCGCGGCGCGGCAGCGCCCAGATCCGCCAGTCCAGCCAGTCGGCCAGATCGCGGCGCCCGATCGACAGCGCCACGCCCAGCGGGGTCTGCCCATCGGCGGCGCGCGCGTCTGGCGAGGCGCCCTGTTTGACCAGCAATTTCAGCGCCGCCTCGCGGCCCAGCGCGGTGGCCAGGTGCAGCGCCGTCATGCCGTGGCTGTCGCGCGCCTCGCGGTCCACGCCGTGTTCCAGCAACCACTGTTGCAGACGCAGCCAGCCCAGCCGTACCGCCAGCGATAACGGCGGGTCGCCCGCGGCCGAGGGCGCGAACGGGTCGGCACCTCGCTCGAGCAACTCCAGCGCGAACTGTTCCAGCCCGCGCGAGGCGGCATCGTGCTGCACGCAGGCGCTGAGCAACCGGGTCAGGCCACCGGCACCGGCCGGCGAGACGCCATGGCGCAGCAGCACCTGCAGAGCCGGCACGGCCTCCAGGCCGCGCGAGAGCAGGGCGAACATCGGCACATCGCCGCAGGCATCGCGCACCTCGGCATCGGCGCCGTGGCGCAGCAGCCAGTCCACCGCCTCGGCCTTCAAGGCCACATGCGGGTCGTGCAGCAGGCCGCCGAGTTCTTCCGGACCGCACAGCCTGGCCAGCGCAGCCAGGCTGTCGCGCTGGCCGAGCTGCAGACCCTCGCGCAGCAGCACCAGCGGCGGGCGGTCCGGCAACGTGGCAACGCCCGGGGTATCGCCGGGGGCATCGCTGACCGCGGCCGGCAGCGGATAGGCGGGATCGAGCAACTGCACGATGGCCCAGCGCCCGGCCTCGGCCGCCACGTCCACCGCGCGGCGGCCGTGCACATCGGCGGCATCGGCCGGCACCTGCAATTCGAGCAGGCGGCGGATCAGTGCCGGCGAGACGCTATCGGCCGCACAGGCCAGCATCACCGCATTGCGCCCTTCGCCATCGATGGCCAATACGTCGGCCTTGCGTGCGAGCAGGCGTTCGAGCACCGCACTGCGTGCCTGACGGGCGGCATCCAGCCACGGCGTGCGGCCGAGCAGATCGCGCGCCTCCAGGTTGGCGCCGGCCGATAGCAGCGCTTCGACGATGTCGCCATGACCGGCCAGTGCGGCTTCGTGCAGGGCGCTGCGGCGCTGGCGGTCGCGCGCATCCACGCGCGCCTTGTGCTTGAGCAGCAGCTGCACGCCGGCCGGGTCGTCTTCTTCGGTGCCGGCGGCGGCCAGCAATACCGGTGCGCCACCATCCGGTTCGGAATGCGCGCCGCGCTCCAGCAGGAACTTCGCCAACCGCCAGTTGCCGACCTGGCAGGCCATCGCCAGTGGCGAATGGCCATCGTTGTTGAGCGCATCGAGTTCTGCGGCGGCATCGCGCAGCAGCGCGGCCACGCCGGGGTCGGAGCTGCGCACGGCGTGGTGCAGCGGGGTGTTGCCGTCGTTGTCGCTGGCGCGCGGATCGGCGCCATTGGCCAGCAGGGTCATCACCGCATCCGGGCGGCCATGCCAGCTGTCGCGGGTGGCGGCCAGCAACGGGGTCATGCCGCGGTGCGGCTGGTTGACGTCCACGCGCCGGACGATCAGTTCGCGCAGCAGGCGCAGGTCCGGCAGCACCGCTGCCAGCGCCGGCAGGCTGCGCTGGTCGCGCCATTCCGGCAGCGGCAGCGCCTGCGGGTCGGCGCCGGCTTCGAGCAGTTGCAGCGCGCGATCCACCCGCCCGCTGCGGGCGGCTTCGAACAGTTCGGGTACCAGCTGATGCTGCGCCACTGGCTCCAGCGGGCGCGGCTCGGCGGCCGCCTCATTGAAGAAGTCAGCCGCCTGCGGGGCGGCCGGTGCCGTGCTACGCGATGGCGCGGCGGTGCGCTGCAACAGCAGGTGGGCGGCAGGCAAGGCCACGCAGGCGGCGATCGCCAGGCCCCAGCGCAGCCCGGCGGACACGCCGCCCGGCCAGGCCAGGGTCACGCACAGCGTGCACATCGCCAGCACCAGTGCAGCCGCCAGCAACCCGCGCCAGGCATGCAGTTCCTGCGTGGCCAGCGCATGCCAGCGTGGCGCCAGCGCGCCGCCATCACGTTCGACCTCGCCCCACAACGGCCAGGTCCGCCACAGCCCGAGCAGGGCCGCGCTGATCGCCACGCTCAGCGCCAGCGCGGCGGCCAGACTGCCGCTGTCGCGCAGCGCAGTCAGCGGCCAGCTGATCAATGCAGCCAGGGCCAGCAGGCCCACACCCCAGATCGCCAGCAACGGCGGCAGCGCGTGTGCGATGGCGCGCGGCTGCGCCGGCAGCGCGCGGGTCCCGCGCGCCCACGACACCGCCAGCGCAAAGGCCGGCTGGGCCAGCCACAGGCTCAGCGCGGCAATACCACCGCCCAGGCCGCCGAGCAGGGACAGCACCACGCCGGCTGCCGCCGCCAGCGCTGCGGCGCGCAGGCGTGCGGCACGCTGCGGATCAGTCATGGTCGCACTCGCCTGCCAGCACCACGGTCTTGGGCAGTTGCAGGTAGAAGCCATGCTTGCCCAGCGCCTCGCGCACCGTGGCCGCGTCGGCCTGCGCCAGCCGGCGCTCCGGCGTCAATGCGACCTCCAGCACGAAGACAAACGGCGCCAACTGCGCGTGCACGGCAGCAGGAAGACCGGCGAAGTCGTCACGCGTGGCGAGATAGACGAAGGTGTCCTGCTTGCGTTGGCTTTTATAGACGTAGGCGTGCATGCGCGCGTGATCGCGCTCGAAGAGCGGTGGGTCGCAGGATTGTGTCCCAATTGCGGCCATGGCGAAAGCGCGGCGGGTGCGAAAAATCCCAGCCGCGTCAGCGACATGACCGGCACGTTCAGTTGTGCCGTCGATGGGACAGGCGCACGCCACCGATATACTGCAAGCACTTTTTGCCAGCCAGACCACCGTGAGCCAAGCGCAGCATCCGTCCCAGATGGCCCCGGTCGCCGTCACCGCCTACACCTCCACCACCGCGCTCGGCGCCGGGCTCGCCGCCCAGGCCGCCGCCTTGCAGGCGCGCCGCAGTGGCCTGCGTCGCAACGATTTCGGGCCGCAACCGCTGCCGTGCTGGATCGGCCGCGTCGACGGCGTGGAAGCAGTCGTGCTGCCCGATGCGCTGCAAGGCTGGGACTGCCGCAACAACCGGCTGGCCTGGCTGGCGCTGCAGCAGGACGGCATGGCCGATGCCGTGCAGGCCGCCGCGCAGCGCTATGGCGCCGAGCGCGTGGCAGTGATCATCGGCACCTCCACTTCCAGCATCGGTGCCAGCGAAGAGGCCTATACGCGGCTGGTGGAAGACGCCGACGGCGCGCGCTTCCCGCCGGATCTGGAACGCCCGATCGTGCACACCCCGCATTCGCTGGGCGACTTCGTGCAGCACGCCACCGGCCTGCGCGGCCCCAGCGTGACCGTGGCCACCGCGTGTTCGTCCAGTGCCAAGGTGTTCGCGCAGGCGGCGCGGCTGATCGAGGCCGGGGTGATCGATGCGGCCCTGGTCGGTGGCGTGGATACCTTGTGCGGCAGCGTGCTATTCGGCTTCAACTCCCTGCAGGTGGTGGCGCCCGAGCCGTGCCAGCCGTTCGATGCGCGGCGCGTGGGCCTGAGCCTGGGAGAGGCCGGCGGCTTTGCGCTGGTCGAACGTACCGCCGCCGCACCGGACGCGGAGGCGTGCCTGTATGGCTATGGCGAATCCAGCGATGCGCACCATATGTCGGCCCCGCACCCGCAGGGACTGGGCGCGCAGCTGGCGATGCGCGGCGCGCTGCAACGCGCCGGCGTGGAGCCGGCCGCGGTGGGCTATCTGAACCTGCACGGCACTGCCACTCCGGCCAATGACAGCGTGGAAGCGGCTGCGGTGGCGGCGATCTTCCCCGACACCTTGCATGCCAGCTCGACCAAGGCCTGGACCGGCCACACCCTGGGCGCGGCCGGCATCGTGGAATCGGTGATTTCGCTGCTGGCGCTGCGCGACGGCCTGCTGCCGGGCACGCTCAACAGCGAAGTGCCCGACCCCGCCTGCGGCCCGCAGATCCGCTTCGACAACGCCCATACCCGGATCGATTACGCCATGAACAATTCCTTCGGCTTTGGCGGCAATAACTGCTCGCTGCTGTTCGGGCGGGCACGCTGATGCTCGCTGCCAGCATCGAAGGAATCGGCTTCTGGAGCCAGGGCCTGCCCAGCTGGGAGGCCGCACGTGCCTTGGTGCACGGTGCCGCGCTGCAGGAGACCCCGGCACGCCCGGCGCCGCAGCTCCTGGCCGCCAACGAGCGCCGCCGCGCACCGGACACGGTGGCGGTGTCGCTGGAAGCGGCGCTGGCCGCTTGCACCGCTGCCGGCCGCGACCCGGCCAGCCTGCCGTCGGTGTTCACCTCCACCCATGGCGACCTGGCCATCACCGATTACATGTGCACCACCCTGGCCAGCGACCCGCTGGCGATCTCGCCGACCAAGTTCCACAACTCGGTGCACAACGCGGCCGCCGGGTACTGGACCATCGGCGCGGGTGCGATGACGCCGGCCACGGCCATCAGCGCCTCCGATGCCAGTTTCGCGCAAGGGCTGCTGGAGGCGTTGGTGCAACTCACCGCCGGCGTGGAGGCAGTGCTGCTGGCCGGCTACGACGCGCGTTCGGTCGGGCCGCTGGGCCGGATCTCGCCCAGCCAGGGCCTGCTCGGCGGGGCCCTGGTGCTCGGCAGCGCCGGCCAGGCAGGCAAGCCGCAGCTAAGTGCGCGGCTGGACGATGGCACCCCGTCGCCGGGCGATGGCCCGTTGGCACAGCAGGTTGCCGGCAATGCGATGGCGCCGATGCTGCCGTTGTTCGAACTGCTGGCCGGGCGCGGCGACAGCGTGGCCTTGCAGGCCGGCCCCGGTCGCGTCCTGCGCGTGGAGATCCTGCCGTGAGCCGCGTGCCGCTGACGCCGCAGGACACCGCGATCCTGGTGCCGGCGTTGAACGAATCGCTGCGTATCCGTGAAGTGGTCACCGATGCACTGCAGTACTGCCCGCAGGTGATCGTGATCGACGACGGCTCCGACGATGGCACCGCCGATTGCATCGCCGACCTGCCGGTGACGGTGATCCGCCACCCGCAGCGCATGGGCAAGGGCGCCGCCCTGCGCAGCGGCTTTGCCAAAGCACAGCAGTTGGGCATGCGCGCGGTGATGACCATGGACGGCGATGGCCAGCACAAGGCCGCCGATTTTCCGCGCCTGCTGGCCGCGGCCAACCGCCACCCCGGCAGCGTGGTGATCGGCGCACGCATGCGCAAGCGCGCCACCCAACCCACCATTCGCCGGATTGGCAACGATTTCGGTGATTGGGGCATCGCCTGGGGCTGCGGTTTCCAGCTGGTGGACAGCCAGAGCGGCCAACGGCTGTATCCGGCGGCGGTGTTCACCCTGCCGAATGTGCCCGGCGAAGGCTTCGTGTTCGAAGCGCAGCTGCTGATTTCGGCCGCACGCCAGGCCGGCGCGCGGGTGGTGGCGGTGCCGATCGAGACCCGCTACGCCGGCAGCGCGCCAGGCACCTTTCGCAAGAGCCATTTCCGGCTGGTGCGCGACCTGTGGAACATCACCTCGCATGTGGTCAAGCAGGTCTGGGCGTATGGCCATGTCTGGCGCGAATACCGCCGCGTGCGCGCCAACCCGGTGATCGTTGACGATGTCGATGGCGAATTTGCTACTGTGCCCGCGGTCACCAAGAGCAACCACTCCTCATGAATGCAGCGCGCGCCGATGTCGTCATTACCGGTGGTGGATTGGCCGGCCTGAGCCTGGCCTTGCAACTGAAGCAGCGCGACCCTGCGCTGGCCATCACAGTGCTGGAACGGCGCGCCCACCCGGTACGCGAGGCCGCCTTCAAGGTGGGCGAATCCACGGTGGAGATCGGCGCGCATTATTTCGCCCAGGTGCTGGGCCTGCGCGAGCATCTGGAGACCGAACAGATCCGCAAGTTCGGGTTCCGTTTCTTCTTCTCCGACAAGCGCGAAGACATCGACCGTTGCACCGAGCTGGGCGTGAGCAAGATCCTGCCGACGCCGTCGTGGCAGATCGACCGCGGCCGCTTCGAAAACTTCCTTGGCGAGCGCGCCCGCGCGCAGGGCATCACCTTTATCGATGGCTGCAGCGTCAAGGGCGTGGACTTGGCCGAGGACGACGCCGACCATGCGGTGCGTTACGAATGCGCCGGCACCGCGGGCACGCTGCAGGCGCGCTGGGTGGTGGACGCCAGCGGCCGCGCCGGCCTGCTCAAGCGCAAGCTCGGCCTGGCGCAGGACAACGCACATCACGCCAACGCGGTGTGGTGGCGCGTGGAAGGCCTGATCGACCCCAACGGCTGGTCGCAGGACAGCAGCTGGCTGCAACGTTGCACCCCGCCGGACCGCTGGCGCTCGACCAACCACATGTGCGGGCCAGGTTACTGGTTCTGGCTGATTCCGCTGTCCTCGGGCGCGCACTCGCTGGGCATCGTCTGCGATGCCGCGATGCATCCGCTGGAGAGCATGAACACCCATGAAAAAGCCATGGACTGGCTGCGCCTGCATCAACCGCAAGTGGCCGCCACGCTCGACAGCGCCGACTACCGGCTGCAGGACTTCCTGTTCCTGCGCAAGTTCTCTTACGGCTGCACACAGGTGTTCTCCACGCAGCGCTGGGCGCTCACCGGCGAGGCCGGCCTGTTCCTGGATCCGTTCTATTCGCCCGGCAGCGACTTCATCGCGATTTCCAACACCTATATCTGCGAGCTGATCGGCCGCGACCGCGCCGGCAAATCGCTCAGCCCGTATGTGGAGCTCTACCAGCAGCTGTATTTTTCGTTCTACGAAAACACCCTGACCCTGTACCAGGATCAATACGCCTTGTTCGGCGACGAGCAGGTCATGCCGGTCAAGGTGATCTGGGATTACACCTATTACTGGTCGCTGCTGGCGCCGCTGTTCTGCTCCGGGCGCATTGCCGACCTGAGCCTGCTCTCGCGCATGAAGGCAGATTTCTTCTACGCACGCGACATGAATCTGGCCATGCAGCGCGTATTGCACGACTGGGGCGTGCGCAACACCGAACAGGGCATCACCGGCGGCGATGGACGCCTGCTGGACCAGTATTTGATCGGCTGGTTCAACGAACTCAATGGCGCCTTGAACGACACCCTCGACGATGACGCCTTTGCCGCACGCATCCACCGCAACGTGGCGCAGATGGCGGTACTGGCCCGCGAGATCCTGCAGCAGGCACGCCAGCGCCACCCGGAGCTGCCCGACCACGGCCTGGACGCGCTGACGGCCGATGCCAGCGGAGAGGCGATCCTGACCGCCACGTGGTACGCCGACGCGGCCTGAGCCAGGACTTTAGTCAGATCACGCCATTCGCTGGTATAGAAGTTCCAAATCACTTTTGAGCTGCCAATACGAAGAGAGTTCGCAGATGGGGCCCTCCGCGTCTATTGCGGAGACTAGGCGTGCCCGCATTTGCCCAAAGAGTTTTTTAAACTTCTTGAGTTTCGTGCCTTGCAATTCACTACACTCACAAAGAGCGCTCAATAGTAAATTTTTACTGTCACGAATACGCTCCAAATCTCGCAGGGGTGGAACACACCCTATTGGATCGCAGCCAGCTTTCCCAGCAACCCTTCTGATTGCTTGGCTATCAACTAGAAGCCAAGTCTCTAACATCTTTACGGGAACAACCGGAATCACGCTAGCTGGATCGTAAATTCCAGCACAAGCATCATGGATTTCTCGTCGCCTAGCTGCCAACCCCTGAGCATCTGCATCACGATGAACGAAAACCACGTCCGCAGAAGGGTACAAATCACGGACCACTTCCAATTTTTCTCTGACCGAGTGCCCGACATGAAACGGCAATCTGGACGGATCAAAAGAAGTTCCACTTGCCTCTACAAATCCAACTTTGATTAGCAGCGTTTCAATGTGATCTACCAAATTTAAATCAGACACCCCTTCCCCAGTAAGAATAAAACTGATCTTCATGAAAGGGCTTCCGTTCGAACCACCTTAAGATCGAGGGATATCTGGCGGTCCGGAGGCAATTCAAGATATGAAATGATCGAAGCTCGGTCTACGCCATTACCCTCAATGCCTGAGAACCGCCAGCTTTCTCGCAATGACTTGCACCTAATAGTAGTTGCAGGCATCCCATTAGGCCCTTTTACTTTAACTACGTCTGCAAAAATTAGGTCATCCGGCTCCTCCAATGAAACAAGAACCGGCGAATGAGTTGCAACTATAATTTGCCTCATTGAATTTGATTCTGACACTTCCTCATGAGGATCTACAGACAATTCTTTCAGCAATGCTAACATTGCTCCGACTCGTGCCGGATGAATCCCATTTTCTGGCTCTTCAAAGCATAAAACACCGTTAAAGTCAGAGTCTTCAGCAATAATTGAAAGAGCGAGAAATCTCAAGGTTCCGTCGGACAAAGCACGTGCTGGTAAAAACGCACCGCTTCGCTCTTTAACCTCAACGGTGAGAAGTTGGCGAACTTGATCCACATCAACTCTTATGTCGGAGGTAGGGACTATTTCTGACAAACGGCTAGCGACGCGCGTATAGACGGAAGCATCTTTCCTATGCAATTTGTAAAGCGAGGCTCCCAGCCTTCCGCCGCCAGAACTCACCATTCCCTCTTCGTGTATTTTATTCGAACGACGCATCGCACTTGGCTCCAGTGAAAGGAAGCGCCAAGATTGCATCTCACGCCTGGCGGCCAAGATAGTAGGCCAGACTCCACTATTCGTATTAGAAACCACGGTTTTAGGCGCGTTTTTTGCAGGAAATTTTTGAGGTTGCCCGCTACTACCACCATCCTGGTGAAGATGTATTTCGACAATCCCATCCTGATCCTGATGAGTAGAAATGAAACCAGCACCTTTTCTTTTATTTATTACGATATTTTCTCTAAACTTGGTCACACTCATGGGAAATCCAAGGCGATCAACCGCTTCGCCTTTGTTGATATGAATCAGCGTCTCTTTAACTAAATGCAACCCAAGAGAGCCCGACTCTCGCTCCTCATCGTCTCGCGCAAGCTCAACTTCGTAGCGGAGAAAAGTCGAAGTTGCTTTCGCGCGTCGTCCAAAGTCATCAACCACATCGACTGGAACTATCATTTCTACAGCAAGCGATAAGCGTTCCGATCTAAAATCACCATTCGTCCAAAAAATATCGAGCGGATCTGTAGAATCAGACTCTCTGACTTCTAGAGCCGCCTCAACAATTGATTTATCTGCAAGCAAAGAAAGGAATTTTATCGAGTCGAATATGTTCGACTTACCAACTCCATTCAGCCCCGCAATGCAATTAAAAGGCCCGAAATTTACAGAGAATCCCAGGAGATTTTTGAAACAATTCACTTCAAGCCGCGTCAACATTTAACACCGCCTCTAAATTTATTATAGGCATATAGCACATATTCAGCCCATCCCACCATTGATGCCGATGACCTGGCCATTGATGTAACCGGCGGACTCCGAACACAGAAACGCCACCAGCGCAGCGACTTCCTCGGGCTTGCCCACGCGTCCGGCCGGCACCAGTTGCTTGATGACGTCCGGGGCGAAGCTCTCGCCGACCATCTCGCCTTCGATCACACCCGGCGCCACCACGTTGACTGCGATACCGCGGCTGGCCATCTCGCGTGATAGCGACTTGCTGGCACCGTGCAGCGCCGCCTTGGCTGCGGCGTAATTGGTCTGCCCGCGGTTGCCCAGCACTGCCGCCACCGACGACACGCTCACGATGCGGCCCCAGCGCATACGCGCCATCGGCAGCAACAAGGGCTGGGTGACATTGAAAAACCCATGCAGCGACACATCGATGACACGATGCCACTGGGCAGCGTTCATGCCCGCCATCGGCGCGTCGTCGTGGATGCCGGCGTTATTGACCACGATCTGGATCGGGCCGCTGTCCAGCAGGGCCTCCAGCGCAGCCGTTGCTGCCTGCGCGTCGGCCACATCGAAGGCTACCGCTTCTGCGCTGCCACCGTCGGCGACAATCGCAGCCACCACGTCTTCGGCACGCGCCAGATTGCGGTTGGCATGCACAATCACGTGCCGGCCTTGCGCGGCCAGCTGACGGCAGATGGCGCCGCCAAGATCGCCGCTGCCGCCGGTCACCAGCGCACGACGCTGTGGAAGGGATGTGCTCATGGATGCCTCGATGAAAGCCGCAAACGGCAGCGGCGAGCCCGTCATCCTAGCGATTCGCCGCTGCCGCCGGAACAGCCTTGCCACATCCCGGCGAGCGCTGCGCGTCTGACGAGGCGGCCACTCCTGCAACAGCGTCCTGCTGCGACGGGCAGGCCCTGCCCAGGTCGTTCCGGTCGCGCGTGCCGTTCCAGTTGAGGATGCCGGAGGCCTGACCATCGAGCGCAACCTCTGCGTTGCGCACCAGCATCCGCGTGACGCCACGGGGCAGCACACCAGGTCCATGTGGACGTGCGTGCAGAACCCATTGCGCGTGGATGCCGACTGCGCGCCAGCGTCCGTGCGCAG
The DNA here is from genome assembly GCF_001642575.1 of Xanthomonas floridensis. GTDB lineage: Bacteria > Pseudomonadota > Gammaproteobacteria > Xanthomonadales > Xanthomonadaceae > Xanthomonas > Xanthomonas floridensis. The sequence continues at coordinate 25,585 of NZ_LXNG01000011.1, forward strand.
CACGGCTCACGCATGAGGCATGGGATTACGCCTGCGCCGCGCCCAGCATCACCGTGGCGCGGCCTTCGGCCAGCAGGTGCTCGCCGTGGCTCAGGCGGAAGCTGTATTGCTGGCTGTCCTCGCCCTGCATCAGCACCTGCGCCTCGCACACGATCGCCTCGGGCAGCTGCTCCAGATAGGCCACATGCAGCTCCACGCCGCGCAAGGCCACCAGCATGCCAGGGCGCACCGGCTTGCCCGAGGCCCTGCCCAGCAAGCCGCCATGCACGGCCATCGCCTGCGCCCCGTATTCGCATAGATGCAGCGCGCGCAGGCGCCCGGCGGCGCGCAACGGATGCGCCTGGTCGCGGTGCGCGCGGCTGCGCAGCACGATGCGCTGTGCATCCCACTCCACCACCTCTTCCCACAGGCACATCGCGCCCTGGTGCGGAATCAAGGCGGCAATCGCGTCACGTCCCTGCATGCGGCTCTCCGTTGGCCATGCGTTCCAGCGCCGGTTCGCGCGACACCAGCAAGGCCAGAATGAAATTGAACAACACTCCCAGCGCCACCGTGCTGCCGATGGCGCGCAACACCGGAATGCTGGAGGCGGCCAGCAAGGCGAACACCAGCAGCGTCATCAGGCTGCACACGATCAGGGCATGCAGCGTGCGCAGCTGATCGGCGTGATCGTCGCCGGCATGATCGAAGAACAGCGCGTAGTCCAGACCAAGCCCGGCAGCCAGGATCAGCGCGATCAGGTGGAACAGATTGAGCTCCACGCCGGTGCCGCGCAGGATGGCCAGGATCAGCACCGTGGTCAGCGCCATCGGCAGCAGCACGCGCACGATGCGGCGCGGGCTGCGCAGCGCGATCGCTACCGTCACCGCCAGCAGCAACGCGGCCAATACCAGCGCGCCGAGCACGCGTCCACGGTAGGCGGCCACCAGCGATTCGGACGCGTCCTTCAGGTCCAGCAGTTGCGCATCACTGCCCCGCACCGCCGCTGCCAGTACTGCCGGGTCGCGCAGGCCGGTCAACGACACCAGCGCGGTGCTGCGATCGCCGCGGCCCAGCAGGAGCCCGCCGACCGAGGTGGCCAGCGGCGAGCCGGCCAGGTCTTTGGGCCGCAGCGGCGCGGCATGCTTGGCGGTGTCCAGATCCTGCAGGAAGGGCGCAAACGCGTCGCTGCGCAACGGCGTGGTGGCTACCGCCTGCTCGGTCATGGCGCGCGCCTGGGCGGCATCCGGCAACGCCGCCTGACGTGCCTGCTGGGTCCGGGCACTGGGCAGATACCGCGCGGCCATGTCGTAGCCGGTCAACGCGCCTTCGCGCACCAGTGCGTCCAGCCGCGGCCGCAACTGCTCGCTGGCCTGCAGCGCGGCTTCGTCGCTGGGCGCGGGCACGGCAAGCACGTAGCGCACATCCGGCGCACCCAGTTCCTGGCGCAGGTGGGTGTCCTGGGCCAGCGCCTTCGGCGGCACCGGCGTGAGCTTGGAGAGATCGTTCTGCCAGAACTGGCCGGGCGCGAACGCGATCACCGCGATGCCGATCACCGCCATCACCGCCAGGCTGATGCGTGGCCGTGGCAGCCGCGCAATGCCGCGCCACAGCGTGGCCAGCAGCCGCGAATCGGCGTAGTCGCGTGCGGCCGGGTCGATCAAGGCCGGCAGCAGCCAGCGCGTACTGACTGCAGCGGTGGCCAGGCCGGCGATGGTGAACACCGCCAGCTGGCGCAGGCCGTCCACTCCGGAGAACAGGAAGGTCACATACGCGATGCAGGTGGATACCACGCCGGTAGCCAGCGTCGGCCAGAGATGCCGCGCGTTGTCGCGTGGGTCCAGACCGGGGCGTTGATGACTGAACAGGTGGATCGGGTAATCCTGCACCACCCCGATCAAGGTGAAGCCAAAGGCAATGGTGATGCCATGCACGCCATCGAACAGCAGCGCCACCGCGGCCAACCCGGCCAGGCCAGCGCTCGCCAGCGGCAACACGCCAAGGACCGGGATCTTCCAGCTGCGGTAGGCGATCAACAGCAGCAGCACCAGGCCCACCGTATCGAGCGTGCCGATCCACTGCGATTCGCCCTGCGTGCGCGCGGTGATTTCCACCGCGAACGCGCCCGGGCCGGTGAGTGTCAGCCGCGTGGTGCTGCCTTGGGTGACCTTGGCAAACGCCGCCTGCACTGCGTCGTAGGCCAGCTGCTGCCCGGTGGGATCGAAACCGGCCGCACGCGTCTGCGCCACCAGCAGGGCCGAGCTGCCGGCACGATCGAACCACACCTCGTTGCGCAGCTGCGGTGCGGCCGCCGGTTGCAGGGTCTCGGCCAGATGCAGCACTTCCAGCGTGGGGTCGCGTGGCAGCAGCGGCTCCACCAGCGCCGCCGCCGGCGAGCCCAGGTCCTGCACGCGTGCCTGCAGCGCCGCTTCCAGGGTCGATGCGTCCAGCCGTGTCGTGTCGAAGCTGTCGCTGAGCAGGTAGCGGTACGGCAGCAAGCGTTCCGGGATCGCCTCCAGCCCGGCGTTGCCACCGTTGCCAACCAGTTCGAACAGGTCCGGTTGTGCGGACAGCGCTTTCTGCACTTGCTGCGACTGCTCGGCCAAGATGACCGGGTCGCTGTTGGACAACGCCATCAGCAGCAGCCGCGATCCTGGGCCTTCGCCGAGTTCTTCGATCAAGAGTTTCTGCGCCGGCGTGCGCGGGGCGGGCATGAATTTACGCAGATCGCCGGTGACCTTGAGCGTTTCGCTCAACCACAATCCAGCGACCGCCAGCAAGGCCAGCCACAGCAATGCCAGGCCGATGCGGCGGTTTGCGGTCAACTTAAACGCCATGGACACGCCTCGCTGTGCCAGCGCAACGTCCACTGGCCCGGCGCGCGGCAGCAGGCGTCGTCGGCATCGTGCGCTTTTCGGCTGCGACGGGTGTGATGTTTCTGGAGACGAGCGACGCAACCATCCCGCGCGCGGTCACGCGCCCGGACCGCGGCAGAGCGTCGTCAGCGCTGCAACATCGGTCACGCTGGCTGCCGCGCGGGCCGCGCCGGCCAGCAGCGTGCGCTGCACATCCCCCTTGGCAGGTACGCTCTCGATACACCGCAACTCATCATTGCGGCCATACAGACGCAGTTCGCGCACCTGCTTGGCCACCGCGGCGTCCTTGGGCTGCAGCGTCAGCTGCCAGGCCTGCGGCTGGCCCTGCCCACTGACGCGATACTGCTGTTCCAGCAGCACGCGGTCGCCGGCCAGCAACGCGCCGAAGCCGGATTTCAATCCGGCCAGCTCGGGCACGCGGCTCAACGAGAAGCGGCGCGGCGGCTTGCCGTCGCGTTCCAGCACGCCCTCATCGCCCTGCAAGGTGGTGGTCTCGTGATACGGCGCGCTGACCTCGCGCACCAATGTCTGCGCATCCGGGCGGCGGTAATGGCCCTGCACGCGCAGCGGCGTCTTCAGCAGCGCCGAGCCACGCAGTTCGACGAACTCGGTACTGACCGGGGCCGGGCGCGCCAGGCGCTGCAGCACCTGGCCGACATCCAACGTCTCAGGCGGTGCGGCGCATAGCGGTGCGGCGCTGAACAGCAGTATCAGCATCCACGGCAGGGTGCGGCGCATCGGCATGATGGGTATTCCAGAAATCGTAGAAGTTGAACCAGTTGTACGGCGCGTAGCGCGTGTAATGTTCCAGCCTGGCAGCGTAATCGCGCATGAGTACCGCCAGCACCGGGGCGCGCTGGCGACGCGGCAGGTCCAGGCCTTCACTGAAGGTCTCGAATGCCAGTTCGTAGTGGTTACCGCCGCGATACAGGCCGAACGCCAGCACCACCGGCACCTTGAGCGCGGCGGCGATCAGCCACGGCGAGGTCGGGAACATCGCGTTGCGGCCCAGGAACATCGCCGGCAGCGCCGGGTCGCCTTCGCGCGGGCGGTCGATCAGCAGCGCCACCAGCGCACCGGCGTCGGTCGCTTCCTTGATCGCCATGACGATCGAGGTCGCATCCATCCCGGCATCGATGATGTTGGCGGCCAGCTGCGGGTTCAGCGCGCCCAGCAGGTCGGTCATGGCGCGGTTGTGCGCCTTGTCCAGCACCACCTTGACCTGCACGTCCGGGCGCTCGGTGGCCAGCACGCGCAGCGCGTCGAAACTGCCCAGGTGCGAACCGAAGATCAGCACGCCGCGGCCGCGATCCATCTGCGTATGCAGCTGGTCCAGGCCGGTGATGTCCACGCGGAAGCGCTGCATCTGCCCGCACAGCATGTACACCCGGTCCAGGATGGTGGAGGCGAAGGTGTGGATATGCCGGGCCACGTCGCGCAGCGTTGCCTTCCGGCCCAGCACCCGCGCCAGGTAGGTCCGCGAGGCGGCGCGCTCGGGCGCACGCACCAGCAGGAAGTACAGCGTGATCGGGTACAGCAGCGCACGTCCCACCGCGCGCCCGGCGTGGCGGGCGATGCCGCGGATCAGCCACAGCGCGAAGCGTCCGCCGCCTTCGGGACGCTGTTTCCAGTGATTGCTCATGCCATCGCCTCCGCCACCAGTTCGCCACTGACCAGCAACTGGTCGGCACGCTGCACACGAAAGCGCCAGCGCGGGCCGTCGCCTTCCAGCGTGACCGACGCGGTCTGGCCGGGCAGCAACGGCTGCACGAACTTCACCTGCGGCAGCCGTGCCGCGGCGCGCGGGCCATGCAGCGCTTCCACGGCCTGCAGCACATGGTCGAGCACGACCACGCCTGGCACCACGGGGCGACCCGGGAAGTGCCCGGGCAGGCAGGGATGATCATGCGGCACGACGAAATCCATAAGCGCGAAACTCAGATCCTGGGTTGAAGCATTGCAGCCACGGCCTTGTGTGCCTGCTCGGTCAGTTGTTGGCGATCCGGCGCATCCGGCCCGGTCACCGCGATCGGCTCGCCAATGCGTACGCGGATGATGCCGGGACGCACCCTGAACACACCATCCACCGGCAGCACCTTGCCGCAGCCATCCAGCGCCACAGGAACCACCTGCACGCCAGCATCGATAGCGGCCTGCAGTAGCCCGGCCTTGAATGGCAATAATGCGCCAGAGCGGCTGCGCGTCCCTTCGGGAAACAGACACAACTGTTTGCCCTCACGCAGCAGCGCGGCAGCCTGCCGCCGCACCATCGCCCCGGCCCGCCGGCTGTCGCGATCCAGGAACAGCATGCCGGTGGCGCGCGCATACCAGTTCACGAACGGCACCTTGAGCATTTCTTCCTTGAGCAAAAAGCGTAGCGGCACCGGCAAGGCATGGAACAACGCGCAGATGTCGATGATCGACTGGTGGTTGCTGACGAACAGGTAATTTTTGGACCAGTCGACCCGCTCGCGGCCCTCCACGATCACCTTGGCGCCCGCTCCGCGGAACAGCACCGGCGACCACATCCAGCTGCCCATGCGCAGCAGGCGATCGGCATCGCGGGTGATCGCCAGCAACACCAGCGCATAGACGATGCCGCCGGCGGTGAACACCAGCGTGAACGCCAACTGCAACAGGTTGAACACAGCCCACGCCAGGCGCGACGGCATCCTTGCCAACGGCATTTTTGTCTTGTCCCCGAAACTGCGCACGTACGTCGGTGCCCTTAGGCCACGCCCTCAGCGTAGCAAATCGCGCCAGAACGCCGGCCCGAGCCGCGCCATCTGCCGCATGAAGTCGGGCAGATTACGATAGGGACGCTGGGGAAACCAGCGTCCGCGCAATAGATATTCCCCAATGAAGAACCCGCCAACCACGCCATACACCAGCAAATTGGCGAATAACGATGCGCGCGCATCGCTGATCGGCAACGGCGAGGCATAGCCCAGCTGCGCCAGCACGCCGCTGGGTTCGGCGCACAGCCCCAGCACCAGATTGACCAGGGTCAACCCGCACAGCAGCAGCGCCCAGGCCAGGGTGAGCCTGCGCGTATAGCGGTACTGGTCGGGCGTGATCGGCATCCCGGCCTGCTGGTACAGCCCTTCGACGATACGGGTGATCAGCGGCGTGCGCCCGCGTCGCAGGCTGCGCCCGAAAAACCACGCTACCCAGCCGGTGAACACCACCGGCGGTGCGGCCAGCAGCAGCATGGCGTACGGCGAGTGCCACAACGCGCCCAGGCCGACCAGGATCAGCAAGCCCAGGCCCCAGGCCCATGGCCGCCGCGCCACCAACGGTTCGATCAACACCATCAGCACCAACGTGGCGCCGGCGATGACGGCCAGTTCGGGGCGATGGCTGGCATTGGCCCAATGCGCCAGCGGCGAGTACGCCACTGCCAGCAACACGCCCACGCCCAGCACCCACGGTGGCGGGTCACTGGCCGCAGCGGTCGGAACCTCAGACGGTCTTGTTGGCTTGGACATGCGCCGACAATGCGCGCAGCGACGCGAAGATGCGACGGTTCTCGTCGTTGTCCGAGCGCAGCTGGAAGCCGTAGCGCTTGCTGATCGCCAGCGCCAGTTCCAGCGCATCGATCGAATCCAGTCCCAGCCCGGTGTTGAACAGCGGCGCCTCCGGATCGATGTCGGCGGGTTGGACGTCTTCCAGGTTCAGGCTTTCGACCAGGAGTTCGGCCAGTTCACGTTCGGCAGCGGTTTGCGAGGACATCCAGAAAGTTCCAGGGTGAGGGTCGGGCAGGCGTCGGAGCAGGCAATCGACAGCGCGCAACCAAGCATGGTGCAAGCGGCGCATCGAGCCGGCAGTGTACGTGGTCGTACCTGTCGCGTCCGAGCGCGTCCCGCGGCGCATCTGGCGATCGCCCTGTCCTTGCGGTGGTCGTCAAGCGTGATCTCGGCAGCCAGACAGATGCCCGGGCCGCCGGACAGGCTATCATGACTGCATGACGCTCGCCCGCTGCAGGTTTGTTTCAGGATGACTTCCACCGTTGTTCGCCCCATCCCGACCGCCACGCCGGCAGCCGGGCCGGCCCCTGGACCGGAGTGTCCGGACGTAGTGATCGTTGGCGGTGGACCAGCTGGCTGCGCTGCGGCAATCGTACTGGCCGAGCTCGGCTGGACGGTGACACTGCTGGAGAAGGCAGAGCATCCGCGCTTTCACATCGGCGAATCGCTACTGCCGATGAACATGCCGATCCTCGAGCGCCTGGGCGTGCTGGATCAGGTTCGCAGCATCGGTGTGCTCAAGCGCGGCGCGGATTTTCCCAACGACGCCGGCGGCTACAACACGTTTCGCTTTTCCCACGCGCTCGACGCCAAGGCCGACTTCGCCTTCCAGGTGCCGCGTGCGCAGTTCGACGAGGTGCTGTTCAAGCGCGCGCGGGCAGTCGGCGTGGATGCACGCGAGCAGGTCACCGTCGAACAGGTGGATCTGGACGGCGACCAACCGCTACTACAGGCGCGCACGGCCGACGGCCGGATCCAGCAATTCCGTCCGCGTTACCTGCTCGATGCCAGTGGCCGCGACACGTTCCTGGGCAACCGGCTCAAGCTCAAACGCGCCAATGCCAAGCACCAATCCGCAGCACTGTTCAGCCATTTCCGCGGCGTCTCCCGGCGGCCGGGAGAGGATGCCGGCAACATCAGCATCTACCGACACGCGCATGGCTGGATGTGGCTGATTCCGCTCCCCGACGACATCATGAGCGTGGGCGCGGTCTGTTATCCGGAATACATGAAGACCCGCAAAGGCGACAGCGCGGGGTTCTTGATGCGCACGCTGGCGCTCAACCCCGAAGTCACCGTGCGCATGGCCGATGCCGAGCGGGTGGCGCCGGTGCATGCCACCGGCAACTACGCCTACGAATGCACGCGCATGGCCGGGCCGCGCTGGCTGATGCTGGGCGATGCCTATACCTTCGTCGACCCGATGTTCTCCTCCGGCGTGTTCCTGGCCATGCACAGTGCCGAACGCGGCGCAGCCATGGTGGACGCGGCGCTGCGCGCGCCGCAGCACGAAGCCAAGCTACAGCGCACCCTGCAGCGTGAGCTCAACCGCGGCATCGACGAGTTCAAATGGTTCATCTACCGCTTCACCTCGCCGACCATGCGCACCCTGTTCGCGCAACCGCAGAACACCTGGCAACTGGAGCAGGCGGTGGTGGCAATGCTGGCTGGCGATGTGTTCGACAGCCCCAAGGTCCGCCTGCGCCTGCGGGCATTTCGCGCCATTTATGCACTCACCACGCTGTCGATGCTGCCGCGTGCCTGGCACTCGTGGCGCCTGCGTCGACGCCAGGCCAGGCTCGGTTTTGACGGCGACACCCTGCAACGAGACAGTCAATGACCGCTTCCCCGGCCCACACCGCGCAGCCCATGCGCCACCCCCGCCTGCAGGTCGATTATGTCGACCAGACCGATCCGGCCGCGCTACTGACCGATCAGCAGGTGCTGGCGGTATTCGGCTTTGGCACAACTGCGCCACGCCTGCACGACCCGCGCTACCTGCGTGTGCCGCTGCAGCCGTATCAGGCCGAGGTGCTGGAAGTGTGGCGTACCGATGCGCCGGTGCGTAGCGGCCGCGATGGCAACATCGCCTGGTCCAGCGACGGCCGCCTGCAGTTCGGCGTGATCGAAATCGACGAGCAGGATGTCGATATCGAAGACGCCGCCGCCAAGGCCTATGCCGAGATCACCGCCTTCGTCAGCGGCAGCGACACGCCGCGCCTGTTGCGCATCTGGAACTACCTGGATGCCATCACCCTGGGCAGCGGCGATCGCGAGCGTTACCGGCAGTTCTGCGTGGGTCGCGCACGTGGGCTGGGCGCGTTCGATACCGCGCAGCTACCGGCCGCTACCGCGGTGGGTCGCTGCGATGCCGAACGCATCATCCAGATCTACTGGCTGGCCGCCGCCGATGCCGGCACCCCACTGGAAAATCCACGCCAGGTCAGCGCCTACCACTACCCGCGTCAGTACGGCCCGCAGCCGCCGAGCTTTGCGCGCGCCATGCTGCCGCCGGCCGGCAGCGACATGCCGCTGCTGCTCTCGGGCACCGCCGCCGTGGTCGGGCATGCCTCGATGCATACCGGCCAATTGCTGGCGCAGCTGGAAGAAACCTTCGCCAATTTCGATGCGCTGCTCGGTGCTGCACGTGCGCATGCCCCTGCACTGCCCGCGCAGTTCGGCGCCGGCACCCGGCTGAAGGTGTATGTGCGCGAGCAGGACGACCTGGCCAAGGTCGCACACGCCCTGGATGCGCGCTTCGGCGATGCGGTCCCGCGCCTGCTGCTGCACGCGGTGATCTGCCGCGACGAGCTGGCGGTGGAGATCGATGGGGTGCATGGCTAAACCCGGTTGCCGCAGCTGCCGCCTGCGGCGCGGTAAGGCTCGTCCTGAGGCATGGCGCAACGCGCCAGGCACCCGACCCCGCACATCCCCGGCCGGTGACGCTGTGGCCCGCTCCGCTCGCGCCGCCATGGCCATCGGCTGACAAACGCAGGCATCTCGCCGCTTTTAAGCTGGCCTTCGACCCGGCGCGCGTGCGGAGACCACCATGCTGTTGCTTGCGATCGTATTGGCGGCAGCTGTACCGAACAGCCCACGGCGGTTCATCGGGCCGGCGTTCGAGGCGCTGGCCACGCAAACCGACACCGCGTGCCCATCCAGACAGGTCAGGTCGATGACGCCCGGCGATCTGGATTTTGTACAGGAAACATTCGAAGGCCAGCTGACACCCCACGACCGCGCGCGCCTGGACGCGGCCAACACGGCGGCAGCACGTTGCGCCGATCGCAATGGCCTGACGTGTCCGGTCGAAGCAACGCTGGATGCGCTGCAACGCACCCATCTGCTGGCGCAGTTTTCGCGCTATCTCTGCGCGCATCCAACACCTGGATGACCGCCACGCAGGAAGCGCGCGCCACGGCGCAGCTGCGCGTGGCATGCTCAGCCGTTGAGCAGGCCCAGCACCAGGTCACGCGGCAGCTTGCCGGTTTCGTTGCGTGGCAGCACCGCGAGCTTGCGCAGGCGGCGTGGCAGGAAAACCGGGTCAACGCTGACGCGCAGGGCGGCGAGGATCTGTGCCTCGTCCAGGGTCGGGGCGACCACCAGGGCGGCGATGCGGCCGACGGCCTGCCCGGACTCCGGTGCCAGTTGCACCATGATGCCGTCGACCACGCCGGGGATGGCGAGCAGGCGGCGGGTGAGATCGGCCAACGAGGCGCGTTTGCCGGCGATTTCCAGCAGATCGGCCTGGCGCCCGCGCACCTGGAAACGGCCGTCTTCTGCAACGTCCATCATGTCGGCCAGCAACACCGGCGAGGCCAGATGCGGCGCATGGACCAGCGTGCCGGCAGCCTGGGTTTCCAGGCGTACGCCCGGCAGCGGCGTCCATGCGGCCTCCAGCGCAGTGCGGCGCACCGCAAATACGCAGGTTTCGGTGGAGCCGAACATCTCGCGGACTTCGCCGCCAAAGCGCGCTTCGGCCGCCGCCGCGATCTCCTGCGCCAGCGGTGCAGTGGCCGAAACGATGCCGACCAGCGGCGGCAACACCACGCCCGATTCGACCAGCGCGCGCAGATGCACGGGCGTGGTCACCAGCACGCGTGGCTCCGGAACCTCCGCTAACGCGCGTGCCACATCGTCCGGAAAGAACGGCCGGCCAGCGTGTACCGCCAGCGTGGTCACCATCGGCAGCAGCACCGACAATTCCATGCCGTACATGTGCTGCGGCGGCACCGTGGCCACCACGTGCGGCACCGCGTCGGTGTGCGCCCACAGGCTTTGCAGCGCAACCAGGTCCTGCCGGGTGCTGGTCAGGAAGCTGCCCCAGGTCTTGGGATTGGGTTGCGGGCTGCCGGTACTGCCGGAGGTGAAGCCGATCGCCACCAGGGCGTCGTCGGCCAATTGCGGTATAGGGCCGTCGGCTTGCGGCAGCTCGGTGGGCAGTTGCCAATAGCGTGGCGGCGCCAGCTCCAGCGCCAGATCGCCCAGGCAATAAGCATCAGCGTGCCGCGCCTGCACCTCGCCGACCACGGCAGGCGCGCGCGAGGACGGTAGCAGCGACACCTGCCCGCGCAACGCGCAGGCATAGAAGGCCACCATGAACCGGTAGCGGTCTTCGCACAGATTCACCGCATGACGCCCGTCGGGCAGCTGCTGCGCCAGTCCGTGCACGTGCGCGATGAAGGTTGCCAGATCGACCGACTGCCCCGCGCGCCACGCCAGCGGCCGGCCAGGCGCGCCGACGGCCATGGGGTGGGAAACAGCAGAAGCAGGCAGGCTGGGCATGTGTATCGACAATCGCAAAAGCGCGCTAGCTTGGCCGCCGCCCGGGCCGCTGGCAAGTCGGGAGCTTCCCGGTCGCTGGTGCGGTAACGCTGCACTGCAGGCATCGCGGCCGAGCGAGCGGTATCCAAGCGCAGGACGGCAGCGGCGCGCAGGGCAGGACGCACTGGCAAACCTCGCCCGGTAGCGCATGCCGTGCATAGTTTGGAATGAGCGTTGGCATTTGAATTTGAATTGGAATCGGCGTTGACGCCAGCGTCGCTGCCGATGAATCAGCGCCTGCGCACTGGGCGGTCTGCCGGAATGATGCATGCCGGCATCCTGGCGGCCGATTGCGATGTCGACTTGCATCCCCACCAACGCGCGTGCCGGGGCGGCTGCCCGACCGTGCAGGCACCACCGCGGTGAGTGCGGACGGCAGCGAAGAACGGCATTGCACGACTGTTTGATATCGCACCTGGCACCGGCGGTACGTCTCCAGAAGCCTCGCAGCAGTCGCGTCGATGACGCCTGCTACCAGCGCACGCGATCCGGTTCTGCACGTGCGCTTCATCTTCTCGCAATGGGAATCATCACTGCGCAGTCCATCATGCCGCGCGCAGGACTTCTGCGGCACGTGCAGGGTAGCCGCCCGTCGACAGCCACCATGCGCGCTTGCAGGCCTGTGACTTTTTTTCGGTGTCGCCAATGACGATCGTCTGGCGCAACGCAGCGCATTGCGTGCAATGCAACATCGCCAGCCGTGCGCCGGGCGGGCCACGCTGAAGCAGTCACTTTTCGCACCGTTGGGTATCCTCGGATGCAGGCCATTGCGCGACGTCCTGAAGCATGCCCACCGCAGTGGCGTCTATCGCTGCGAGTGCCCGCAATGGTCGCGCTCGTCTTGCTGACCTCACCGCATGCCATCGCCACACGCAGCCCACGCATGACCTGTGGCCCAAGCCCCGCGCGTGGGCGAACTGCTAGGCTTGCCTGCTCTCCGTTGCGTCCCGTTGTCTCCGATGCCCAGACTGTTGCCATTGTCCCTCCTGCTGCTGGCCGCCACTGCGCATGCGCAGTCCGCCGCACCGCTCACCATCGAACAGGTGATGGCCGATCCGGACTGGATCGGGCCGTCGGTCGAGCAGGCGTGGTGGCAATGGGACGGCAAACAGGTGCAATACCTGCTCAAGCGCGACGGCAGCCCGGTGCGCGACACCTACCGCCAGGGCATCGACGGTGCCGCCGCCGAACGCGTCGCCGATACCGCGCGTGCCGGCCTGGATGCCGCCAACCCCAGCTATGACGCCACCCGCCAGCGCATGCTGTTCGCGCGCAACGGCGACATCTTCCTGCGCGATCTGCGCTCGGGCGCGCTCACCCAGCTGACCCGCAGCAACGAGGTCGAATCGCGCCCGCAATTCGCCAGCGATGGCGGTGCGATCTGGCGTGCGGGCAACAACTGGTACCACTGGCGCGCCGATGGCGGCACCGCGCAGGTTGCGGTGGTCAAGGCCGAGCGCGATCCCAATGCCGCGCCCAAGGCCGATACGTTGCGCGAGCAGCAACTGGCCACGCTGGCAACGCTGCGGCGCGACCGCGAACAACGCGATGCGCTGCGCACCCAGGAAGACGCCTGGCGCCGTGCCGATGCCACCCGCGCCGCCGCGCCGGTGTATCTGGGCGATGAGGTCGAGATCGTCGACAGCGCCTTGTCGCCGGACGGCCGCCACCTGCTGGTGGTCACCCAGGCCAAGAATGCCGAAGAGGGCCAGGCCGGCAAGATGCCCAAGTACGTCACTGAATCCGGTTACGAGGAATTCCAGGAAGTGCGTACCCGCGTGGGTCGCAACGCGCCGGTCGCGCACGCGCTGTGGCTGGTGGACGTCACCGGCGGCAGCGCGCGGCAGCTGTCGTTCGACGCGCTGCCGGGCATCGCCACCGATCCGCTGGCCAGCCTGCGCAAGGCCGCCAAGCGCGATGCGCTCAAGGGCAACCGCGCGGTGCGGGTGGAAAGCGATGGCGATGGCAGTGGTCCGGCGGTGCACTGGAGCGACGACGGCCGCAACGTGGCGGTGGAAATCCGCGCCACCGACAACAAGGACCGCTGGATCGCCAGCGTGGACCTGGACGCGGCCAAGCTGCAGCCGCGTCATCGGCTGAGCGATGGCGCCTGGATCAACTGGGACTTCAACGATTTCGGCTGGTTGCCCGACAACCGCACGCTGTGGCTGCTGTCCGAAGAGTCCGGCTACTCACAGCTGTACACGATCGACGGCAACGGCAAGCCGCGCCAGCGCACGCGTGGCAAGTGGGAAGTGTCGATGCCGGTGCCCAATGCCGATGGCAGCGGCATGTACTTCCTGTGCAACCAGAAGTGGCCGGGCGACTACGAGGTGTGCAAGCTCGACCTGCGCACCGATCAGCTCACCGAGGTGACCGCCTTGAATGGCGTGGAAGGCTTCAGCCTGTCGCCGAACGGGCAGCAGCTGTTGGTGCGTTACTCCGGCGCGTATCTGCCACCGCAACTGGCGGTGGTACCGGCCGCCGGCGGCCAGGCCACGGTGCTCACCGACACGCGCACGCCGGCCTTCAAGGCGCAGACGTGGATCGCACCGCAGTACGTGCAGGTGCCGTCCAAACACGGCGCCGGCACGGTCTGGGGCAAGTATTACGGCCCGCAGACGCCCGAGCCGGGCAAGCAGTATCCGGTCGTGATGTTCGTGCATGGCGCCGGCTACCTGCAGAACGTTTCGCAGCGCTACACACCGTATTTCCGCGAGCAGATGTTCCACAACCTGCTGGTGCAGCAGGGCTACATCGTGCTGGATCTGGATTATCGCGCCTCCGAAGGCTACGGCCGCGACTGGCGCACCGCGATCTACCGCAACATGGGCCACCCGGAGCTGGAAGACTACCTGGACGGCCTGGACTGGCTGGTGGCCACCAAGCAGGGCGATCGCAATCGCGCCGGCATCTATGGTGGTTCCTACGGCGGTTTCATGACCTACATGGCGCTGTTCCGCAGTCCCGGCACCTTCAAGGCCGGCGCGGCGCTGCGGCCGGTGGGCGACTGGATGCAGTACAACCACGAGTACACCTCCAACATCCTCAATACTCCCGAGCTCGACCCGCAGGCCTACAAGACCTCCTCGCCGATCAACTACGCCGACGGGCTGCAGGACCATCTGCTGATCGCCCACGGCATGATCGACGACAACGTGTTCTTCAAGGACTCGGTGGACATGACGCAGAAGCTGATCGAGTTGCACAAGGACAACTGGCAGGTGGCGCCCTATCCGCTGGAACGCCACGGCTTTACCCGCGCCGACGCGTGGCTGGACGAGTACAAGCGCATCCTCAAGCTGTTCAACCAACAGGTGAAGCCGCAGCGCTAACCGGATGCTGCGCCCATTACGAGATGGGCGCAGCGGGCGCTGAAGGAACGCGCCGTCGCGTCTGCAGCCGCGGCCATGTACGCAAGAAACCACGCCTGCCATACAGGCCAGGCAGGTATCGAACCGCTTGGACCAGCACTGCCTTCGTTTGTCCGGGCAAGCGTGGCCCGCGCAGAGGTACAGGCCGGCCGCGAGTGTCACGCCACCGTCTTGTTGCCATGCGCTCACCTGTCCGTACGCCAGTGGCTCTAAGCTTGGCGCCAGGATCGGCAGCGCGATGCTGCGTTTGCGCCGCGCTGCACCGGCCTGCCGCATGCCCGGCGCGCCGCGGGCGTGGTGGCGATGACCAACGACGCTGTGGCGCACACGAGGAGACGCGATGGGCCTGTGGGACCGTTTGTTTGGACGCAAGACCGCCGCGGCGCAGACGCCGCGCACCGAGCCCACCGTGGCGTGCGCCGCTGTCGAAGAGAACGCAGGGACGGCGGTCGATATCGACCCGGCCCTGCAGCCTGCACTGGCCGCATTCCAGCGTGGCGACCACGTTGGCGCCTACAACGCGGCGCAGGCGCAGCTGCAGGCAGGGGCCGACGCACAACGGCTGTGCGCGTTGTCGCTGAGCGCACTGGATCGTTACCGCGAGGCCTATCCGCATTGGCTGGCGCTGTACGAACTGGAGCCCACCGCGCACAACGCGTTGCAGTTGGCCACGACAGCGGTGATGTGCAACGAGATCGCACGCGGTGAGCAGTGGCTGCTGACCTTCGACGATCTCAATGCGCAGGAACGCGCGACCTCCCCGGCCACCGCGCGTACCAGCTTCCTGACCGCGCTGACCCGCGCCGGCCATGGCGCGCATGCCCTTCCGCATCTGGAATGGCTGCGCGAGGCCTATGCCGGCATGTCGATCACCGACAGTCATTTTCTCTATGTGCGCGGCCTGCCGTTCCTGGAAGCTTTCCTGGAACGCAGCACGCCGTTGCTGCGCGAATGCCTGCCGGCGCAGGCCCTGCCCGGCTGGTATGCACAGCTGCAGCCCGCGCTGGACCCGCCCGGGCAGGCGGCGGTGGCGGCCCATATTGCCTCGCTGCAATGAACGCGTCACTGCGCACATCGTTGCAGCCACGCGGCGGGTTCGTGACGCCGCTGGCCTGGGTGTCGCTGCTGCTGGGCGTGGTCAGTGCGCTGACCAATCTGTTCCAGGTCGTGGTGCTGGTGGCGGTCCCCGATGCCACCGCGCTTGCGCTGCCTGCCGGCATGCGCATGCCGCACTCCTGGCAATGGCTGATCGACCACGCGATGTCGCTGTCGGTGCTGGGCGTGGTGCTCTCGGTGGTATTTACCTGGCTGAGCTGGGCGTTGCTGCAGCGCCGCGAATGGGCGCGGATCGGTTTCGTGGTGGTGCTGCTCGCCACCGGGCTGCTGAACTTCGGCGGGCTTGCAGTGATCGGGCCGCTGTTCGACGGCGTGCAGGCGATGCTGCCGGCCGACCTGTCCAACAGCCCCGACTGGCCGCAGATGCAGGCGCGCCTGCAAGCCACCCGGCAGATGGCGCTGGTCCTTACCGGGCTGGGTGCGCTGGCGATCGGAGGCGTGCACGCGGCACTGGCCTGGCGGCTGTGCACGCCGACGGTGCGCGCCGAGTTCCATTGATCGAACCGGCAGCATGCCGGCAAGCACGCAGCAGCCCGCGTCGCCGGTCCTTGGCTCTGGCGTGATCCTTCCGCTGTTGGAACGGTCCTGCTGTCTCGACCTGCGTCTGCCTGGACCGCTCACACTGGCAAGCCGCGCATGTAGTGCACCGGCCGTCTGCGCAGCCGGCTGTCCATGCGTCGGATGGCGGCTCCGTGCTGGCATCCGTGCCACCGCCGGCTCGCGCCGAGGGCACACCCGCAGCTTGATCGCCGGTGTGCGAAAAGCCCGATAGTCGTGGCAATGGCGTTTCGCTGCATCTTGTCCGGCTGGCGGTGCTGGCCAAGCACGTGCCTGCAAAGAGCGGACACCTACGTTGATCGATGGCGTGCGGAAAGCCCGCTGGTCGCGGCGACGGCGGGTCGCTGCGTCTTGCCTGGCTGGCAGATGCCGGCCGAGCACATGCCTTGCAATGCGCGCACCAGAACCTTGATCGCTGGTGTGCGAAAAGCCCCGGTGGTCGTGGCGATGGCGTGTCGCTGCGCCTTTGCACGGCTGGTGGATGCTGGCCGAGCATCTGCCGCAATTACGTCTTGATCCTCCTCTCCCGTGTCAATCAAGCCTGTCCAGACCAGCGTACCGAGCAGGCCACGCATCGTCCTGCGACAAACTGGCGCGTGCGGGTGGACGCACCCGCTGCGGTGCACGGCTTAGAATTGGGTCATGAACGAATTCGACCGTGTACGCGATTATCTGACCGATCTGCAGGACCGTATCTGCGCCGCGGTGGAAGCCGCCGATGGACGAGCGCGCTTCTCCGAAGACCTGTGGCAGCGCGAGGAAGGCGGTGGTGGGCGCACCCGCATCCTGCGCGATGGCGCGGTGTTCGAGCAGGCCGGCATCGGGTTTTCCGACGTCTCCGGCACCCGCCTGCCGCCCTCGGCCAGTGCCCACCGGCCCGAGCTTGCCGGCGCCACCTGGCGCGCCTGCGGGGTGTCGCTGGTGTTCCATCCGCACAACCCGCATGTGCCGACCACGCATATGAACGTGCGTTACTTCCGCGCCGAGCGCGATGGCGAGGTGGTAGCCGCGTGGTTCGGCGGCGGCTTCGATCTCACGCCGTTCTACCCGGTGGATGAGGACGTGCAGCACTGGCACCGCACCGCACAGACACTGTGCGCCCCGTTCGGCGAAGAACGCTACGCCGCGCACAAGCGCTGGTGCGACGAATACTTCTTCCTGCGCCACCGCAACGAAACCCGCGGCGTCGGGGGACTGTTCTTCGACGACCTGGGCCAGGACTTCGAGCGCGACTTTGCGTACCAGCAGGCGGTGGGCAACGGCTTCCTGGATGCCTACATGCCGCTCGTGCAGCGCCGCAAGGACGAGCCCTTTGGCGAACGCGAGCGCGAGTTTCAGCTGTACCGCCGCGGGCGCTACGTGGAGTTCAACCTGGTCTACGACCGCGGCACCCTGTTCGGGCTGCAGAGCGGCGGGCGCGCCGAGAGCATCCTGATGAGCCTGCCGCCACGGGTGCGCTGGGAATACGGCTACACCGCCGAGCCCGGCAGCGCCGAGGCACGCCTGCTGGACTATCTGGTTCCGCGCGACTGGCTTGGCTGAATCGGTCGCGCGCACCTGGGCGAATTGCTGCGCGGTGCGGCCAGCCGCCCGCGCCAGGCAGGCTGGCCGGTGCGCGCGCTTCGGCCCCTGACGCATCACGACGGCGCGCTATCTAGCGTCGCGCGGGAGATGGGCACGCGTTATCGCTGTGGCAGCTATCGACTTGCTGACTGGTAATGGTCAATCACGATCCGCCGTTTCTACATCCGTAGTCAGTTAAACCTGAATTGGGAAAATGAAACGCTGTGTTGATTGAGCGAATGAATAACGCCCATTTAAATTTGTGATTAATTGCGGCGAGTAGCATCGGGAGCGCCGTGCTGCGTTGCGCAATACGCCCTGAAAATCTTGAAACGCGCGCAATAAAAAAGCCCCGCAGACCAGGGGGAGGTCGGCGGGGCCAGGGAACGGAAACTTGGGGAGGAGTTTCCGCTCCGAGATCTGCTCCAGGGGATGGGAGAGATCTACCGACAGGCGTTGCGCCCGTCGAGGGATATAACACCATTTTCTACATTGAT
This sequence comes from Xanthomonas floridensis, assembly GCF_001642575.1. GTDB lineage: Bacteria > Pseudomonadota > Gammaproteobacteria > Xanthomonadales > Xanthomonadaceae > Xanthomonas > Xanthomonas floridensis. The sequence goes on from NZ_LXNG01000011.1 coordinate 43,899, forward strand.
GGATCGTGAAGATAACTGTTAAAAAAATGTAGAATTTAGCGGTTATTCATTCCCTCAAATCAGCTGAATTCGGATTATGTCCGCGTGTCGTATAGCTGGTCTGCGCATTCAGCATATCAGCGCGCGCGGCTGCGTCAGTGCGCCTCATCCCAGTTATCGCCAATGCCCGAATCCACCACCAGTGGCACACGCAACTCGGCGGCAGCCGCCATGCGCGCGGTGACTTCGCTCAGCAGCGTGTCGACGAAATCGGTCTCGGCTTCAAACACCAGTTCATCGTGCACCTGGAGGATCATCTTCGCGCGTTGCGCGTGGTCGGCGATCCAGCCGTCCACGCTGACCATGGCGCGCTTGATGATGTCGGCTGCGGTGCCCTGCATCGGTGCGTTGATGGCGGCGCGCTCGGCGCCGGCACGCTGGCCCTGGCTGCCGGCGTTGATGAAGTCCAGATACAGCCGGCGGCCGAACACCGTCTCCACGTAGCCCTTGTCACGTGCCTGCTGACGGGTGGTTTCCATGAAGTCGCGTACGCCCGGGTAACGGCTGAAGTACAGCGCGATGTAGTCCTGCGCCTCGCCGCGGCCGATGCCGAGCTGGCGGGCAAGGCCAAACGCGCTCATGCCGTACATCAGGCCGAAGTTGATCGCCTTGGCGGCGCGGCGCTCGTCAGCGCTGACAGTATCGATGGTGCGGCCGAACACCTCGGCGGCGGTGGCGCGGTGCACGTCGGCGCCGGACTCGAACGCACCGACCAGGCCGGGGTCGCCGGACAGGTGGGCCATGATGCGCAGTTCGATCTGCGAGTAATCGCAGGCGATCAGCTTGCGCCCGGCCGGGGCGACGAAGGCGCGGCGGATGCGGCGGCCGTCTTCGGTGCGGATCGGGATGTTCTGCAGGTTCGGATCGGACGAGGACAGCCGCCCGGTGGCCGCGCCGGCCTGGTGGTAGCTGGTGTGCACGCGCCCGGACTGCGGGTGGATCATTTCCGGCAGCTTGTCGGTGTAGGTGCTGCGCAGCTTGGTCAGGCCGCGGTATTCCAGGATCACCCGCGGCAGCTCGTGCTGGTCGGCGATGGCTTCCAGCGCCTCTTCGTTGGTCGAAGGCTGGCCCTTGGGCGTCTTGACCACGGCGGGCAGCTTGAGCTCGTCGAACAGCAGCGCCTGCAGCTGCTTGGGCGAGTCCAGGTTGAAGCTGCGCCCGGCCAGCTCGGTGGCCTTCTGCTGGGCGGCAAGCATGCGCTTGGACAGGTCCGCGCTCTGGCGGCGCAGTTCGGCCGCGTCCACGCACACGCCGTTGGCTTCGATGCGTGCCAGTACTTCCACCAGCGGCATCTCGATGTCGCGGTAGACCTGCTCCAGGCCCGGCTCGGCCGCCAGCCTGGGGCCGAGCACCTGGTGCAGGCGCAGGGTGATGTCGGCATCTTCGGCGGCGTAGCGGGTGGCGTCGTCCAGGCTGATCTGGGCGAACGGGATCTGCTTGGCGCCCTTGCCGCAGACGTCCTCGTACTTGACCGTGTCGTAGCCCAGGTAGCGCTTGGCCAGGCTGTCCATGTCGTGGCGGGCGCTGCCGGAATTGAGCACGAAGCTCTCCAGCAGGGTGTCGTCGCTGTAGCCGGCCAGGGCGATGCCGTGGCGGCGCATCACGTGCAGGTCGTACTTGCCGTGCTGGCCGAGCTTGCGCACCGCAGGGTCGGTGAGCAACGGCGCCAGCTGCGCCAGCGCCTGGGCACGGTCGAGCTGGGCCGGGGCGCCGGGGAAGTTGTGGCCGAACGGCAGGTACGCCGCCTGGCCGGGCTCGGCGGCCACGCTCAGGCCGATCAGGTCGGCCTGCAGCGGGTCCAGGCTGTCGGTTTCGGTATCGAAGGCGAACTGGTCGGCGGCGCGCAGGCGCGCGATCCAGCTGTCGAGCTGTTGCTGGGTCAGGATGGTCTCGTACTGGCCGGGCGCCGACAACGCGGGGTCCAGGTCCACCGGGGCGCTGGCCGGGCCGGACACGAAGCCGGTGCCGCGCGCGCGGCCGGGTTCGGTGCGGGCGCTGGCTGCGGCGGCTCCCAACGGCATCGGCTCGGTCAGCAGGCCGGCCTGGGCAGCTGCACCGCCGAGCTCGCGCAGCGCCTGGGTGAAGCCGTAGCGTGCGTACAGCACCGCCAGCGTTTCGGCGTTGGGCTCGCGCAGGTCCAGCGCGCGCGGGCCGCTGGCCAGGGTCACGTCGGTCTTGATGGTGACCAGTTCGCGGTTGAGCGGCAGCCGCGGCAGCGCGGCGCGCAGGTTGTCGCCGATCTTGCCCTTGATCTTGTCAGCGTTGGCGATCACCCCATCGAGGGAGTCGTATTCGGCCAGCCATTTGGCGGCGGTCTTGGGGCCGCACTTCTCCACGCCGGGCACGTTGTCCACGGTGTCGCCCATCAGCGCCAGCAGGTCGACGATCTGGTCGGGGCGCACGCCGAACTTGGCGATCACCGCCTCGTCCGAATCCATGCGGCTGCCGCTCATGGTGTTGACCAGTTCGATGCCCGGGCGGACCAGCTGGGCAAAGTCCTTGTCGCCGGTGGAGATGGTCACGCTCAGACCATCGGCGGCGGCCTGCAGGGCCAGCGTGCCGATCACATCGTCGGCTTCCACGCCATCGATGCGCAGGATGTCGATACCCAGCGCATGCACGATGTCGCACATCGGCTGCACCTGCGCGCGCAGGTCGTCGGGCATCGACGGACGATTGGCCTTGTAGTCGGCATACAAGTCATCACGGAATGTCTTGCCGGGCGCATCCACCACGAACGCGACGTAGGCCGGGCGCTCCTTCAAGGTGGCGCGCAGCATGTTGACCACGCCGAACAAGGCGCCAGTGGGCTCGCCCTGGGCATTGGTCAGCGGCGGAAGCGCGTGGAACGCGCGATACAGGTAACTGGACCCGTCGATCAGGACTAATCTGCTCATGCAGTGATTCTACGCTGCACGCCCACGCCACACCCGGCCAGCGCATACTCGGCGGCGACCTCACACGGACCATCACGATGAAGAGAGCACGACTTTTGCTGTTGCCGCTGCTGCTGCTTGGCGGCTGTGCCACCACCTCCGGCGGCGCTGGCGGCGACGGGATCCCGGCCGGTGCCGATGTCACCAGCAAGACCATGGGCAATGGCGACAAGGTGGACGAATACCGCGTCAACGGTCAGCTGGAAATGGTGCGGGTCACGCCGGCACGCGGCACGCCGTATTTCCTGTACGACCGCGACCACGACGGGCACACCGACGCGGAGAAGGACAAGGTCAACAAGGTGTATTGGCAGCTGTATAGCTGGTGATTCGGGATTCGGGATTCGGGAATCGGGAATCGGGAATCGGGAATCGTAGAGCGTAAGCACAGCGGCTTTGCACGCACGATCAGGCGCGTGCGCGGCCTGTTGCGGCAGCCATTGCGATCAACACGCGAGACCCGCCATTGGCCGCTGGCTGCGAGTCCCGGCGACAGCCGTGCTGTCGGTCTGCGGCATCCGGGAAGGCTGAGCGCAATGCTCAGCTCTCTTCCAGCGGGCCGGTGACGCGTTGCAGTTCGTCAATGCCGCCTGGCGCCAGTTCCTTCATCAGCGCCAGGAAGTCGCAGCCGACCAGGCGCTGCGCGCGGCGCAACAGCATCGGCACCGGGCTGGAAGGTTCGTTGCGCGCGTAATAGGCGCAGATCTCTTCCAGCCGCTTCAGCACATCGTCCGGGCCGGCGATGTCGCCGTTGCGGCGGGGGGCGGTGACTGCAGCGCTGCTGGGGTCTTCGCCAGTGGCTGGTGATTCGCTGTCTTCCACTTCCGCCGTGGTGCCCTGGCGGGCCTGCCAGTGCGGCAACACGAAGCGCTCCAGCTCGCGCAGGTCGGTCAGCAGCGGGCGCAGGTCCGGCGCGGCGGTGCCCAGGCGTTCGGTCAGCAGGGCGTCGATCGCACGTGTGCGCGCCAACGCATCGCTGATGGCCTGGGCGGAGGCGGCCAGCGTCTCGGGTGCGCAGTCCAGGCAGCAGGCTTCGATTTCGGCCAGGCTCGGGCCGCTCTGCCCGTCGGCTAGCTTGATGCTGCCATTGGCCACGCGCAGGTCGCGCAGGCTGAAACGGCCCAGCCGCGGCGACTGCACGAACGCGGTCGTGCGCAGCGCACCGAGCAGGCCCATGGGGTCGCTGAGGCCGACCAGGGCATTGACGCGCGAGGTGGGGTCGTTGTCGTCGTCGGCATCCAGTTGCGGGTGCACGCTGTCCCAATGCTGCTCCAGCAGGCCGTGGATCAGCGCCAGGGTGTCGGCCCAGCCGGGCAGCCCGCGCAAGCGCAGCCAGGCCGCGCCGAGCCGGCTGGCCACGCGCAGGTCGCGGCTGCGCCGGCTCAGCTCCAGCGCCAGCGTCTGCACCTTGTCCCAGTCCGGTTCTTCGGCGGCGATGACACTGTCGCCCAGGCTGCGCTCGGCGCGGATGGCCGAGTCGCGCTCCAGGCGCAGGAAATCCGGGTCGTATTCCAGATCCGGGCCGGCCGGTGTGTCGTCGCTGACCGGAGCGAGCAGGGTCTGCAGGGTGCTGTCGTCGTGCATGGCATGGGCTCCGTCGGGGATGCCGCCGCGGTGAGGCGGCGGCGAGGCGATCACTGGGGCGTGCAGACCGCATCCGGGTCGCCGGCATCGCAGGCCGGCTGCTGGTCGTCGGGCAGGCGCAGCCCCGGGCGAACCAGGCCGAACGCGCGATACGGCGTGCCCGACGCGGACAGATCGACAAAGGCGATGGTGCGGCTGGCTGAACTCTGCGCGCGGCCGGCGAACGCGGAGGCCGGCACGTTGAAGCTCGATCCGCCGCTCAGGTCCAGCAGGCCGCCGTCGGCGGTGGTGGCATTGAAGTAGGCCGGCGGCGCGCCCACCAACCCGATCGTCTGGGTGCCGGTGCCGATCACGTACAGCGGATTCTGTTGCGTGCCGATGCCGCCGGTGGCCGAGAAGCTGCCGATGCCGTCGCGCAGCGTGGCGCGGCCCTCCTGCAACAGATCACCGCGCACCGACAGGAACAGCGCGCTGTTGCCGGCATCCACGCTGTAGATGCTGCCGTCGGACAGCACCAGGGTGAGGTCGCCGGCATTGGTCAGGCTGAAGCCGTTGCTGGCGGTGAAATTGCCCAGACGCACCACGCGGTTGTCGATGAAGGTGGTGGCATCGCCAAGCAGCACCGGGCCGCCGGCCGTGCCGCTGAGCAGGTTGGCGGTGAGCGTGCTGCCGGCGCGTTGGCCGATACCGGCCACTGCCTGCAACCAGGTGCTGGCGCCGTTGAGCTGTCCGTCCAGCAATAACGCGCCGCCGCTGTTCAGTCGCAACAGGCTGCCGCCATCCACGCGCCCGCTGACCTGCAGCGTGGTGGCGCTGAACACATCCAGGCCCTGCGCACTGAAATCGCCCAGCGTGCCGATGGCATTGCCGGCGCTGGTCAGCGTGGCCGCGCCGGCGGCACTGCCGCTGAGGTGCGCGGCGCGCAGACTGCCGGCGCGCTGGGTGATGGCACCGCCGCTGCGCAGGCTGAGCGTGCCGGCGCTGCCGATGTCGTGTGCGAGCTGCATGGCGCCGCCGCTGACCAGCGTCACGGTGCTGCCGGTGATCGCGCCACTGCTGGACAGCTGGCCGCCCGCCTGCAGGTTCACCGCACCGCTGGATTGCACGGCGGCAGCCAGGTCGTTGCGATCGACCAGGGCAATGCTGCCGCCGCTGGCCTGCACGCTGCCCTGGAAATCATTGCCGGCATCGGTGAGCACGATGGCACCAGTGCCGGCGTCGAGCACGCTGTTGCCGACGATGGTCAACGCGCCCTGCTGGGTGATGTCGGCCCCGGTTGCGGCCGGGCGCACCACCGCCTGCGCGGTCAGCCGGCCTGTGATGCCGGCCACGCCAGTGCCACTACGCGCCACCAGCGTGCCGCCGATGCGGCCCTGGCCCAGGTTCAGGCCGGCGCCGCTGGCAACGTCCAGCGCACCCACGTCCAGAGTGCCCAGCGTCAGCCCGTTGCGATCGCGCACACGGGTATCGCCACCGCTCAGGCTGAGGGCCGACTGGAAATCATTGCCGGCATCGGCCAGCACGATGGTCGCGCCGGCGCTGTTGATGCGGGTGGCGCCGATCACGGTCAGCGCACCGGTCTGCGTCACCGCGCCGCCGTTGCTGGCGGCATCCAGATCGCCATTGACCAGGCCGACGCCCAGGTTGAGCGCACCGTTGCTGGCGACATCGAGCGCACCGGTGTTCAGCGCATCCAGCGTCAGCGCATCGGCATCGCGCACCCGCGTGGCACCGCCGCTGAGCGCAAGCAGGCCCTGGAAGTCGTTGCCGGCGGCATCCAGCACGATCGCGCCGCTGCCGGCATCGACCATGCTGTTGCCTGCCACCTGCAGCGTGCCCGCGCTCTGGGTGATCGCCGCGTTGTTGCTGCGCAATGCCAGATCGCCGGACGCAGCGAGGTTGTTGCCAAGCACGATGCCGTTGGCACCGCTGAGCTGCACATCGCCGCCACGCAGCGCACCGGTGGTGGTGAGCGTGCCGCCGCGCGCGATCACATCGAGCGCACCGCTGCCGGTGTCGATTGTGGAGGTCAACAGCAGCGCACCGCCGGCATCCAGCGATACCGCGCCATCGCCGATGCTTTGCACGTTGGCAAGCTGCAGATCGTTACGGTCGACCAAGGCGATGCCATCGCCGGTGGCGGCGACGGCACCGACGAAATCGTTGTTGGCGTTGTTTAACGCAATCGACCCGCTGCCGGCGTTGAGGTTGCTTGCGCCGTTGATGGTGAGCGCACCGGCCTGGGTGATGGCGCCGTTGTTGCTGGTGGCGGTCAGGGCTCCGGTGCTGCCGGTGCCGAGATTCAACGCACCGTTGCTGCTGACGCTGAGCGCGCCGGTGTCGAGCGTGCCCAGGGTGAGCGTGTTGGTATCGACGATCTGTGTTGTGCCGCCGCTGAGCGCCACGGCGCCGGTGAAGTCGTTGGCATTGGCCAGTGCGATGGCGCCGGAACCTGCGTTGACGGTGGTGGCGCCACCGACCAACAACTGGCCGCCGGTCTGGTGGATTGCGGCAGTAGTGGTACGCAGCGTCAGCGCGTTGCCGGCATTGACGGTGTGCGCCAGGGTCAGGCCATCGCGTGCAGTGAGCAGGACGTTGGCGCCGCTCAGAGCGCCGCCGGTGCTGAAGGCGCTGCCGGTGGAGGTCAGCGTCAGGCTGCCGGTGCCGGCGGAGATCGCCGATGCAGGCAGGTCGAGCGTCTGCGCAGTGAGCGCGATGTCGCCGCTGGCATTGCCAGTGATCGAGGAGACCTGCAGCAGACTGCGGTCGGTCACGGCGATGCCGTTGCCGGTCAGGCCGAGCGTGCCCTGGAACTCGTTGTTGGCATCGGTCAACGCAATCGTGCCGCTGCCGGCGTTGACGTTGCTTGCGCCGGTAACGGTGAGCGCACCGGCCTGGGTGATGGCGCCGTTGTTGCTGGTGGCGGTCAGGGCGCCGGTGTTGCCGGTGCCAAGATTCAACGCACCGTTGCTGCTGACGCTGAGCGCGCCGGTGTTGAGCGTGCCCAGGGTGAGCGTGCTGGTGTCGACGATCTGCGTTGTGCCGCCGATGAGCGCCACGGCGCCGGTGAAGTCGTTGGCATTGGCCAGTGCGATGGCGCCGGAACCTGCGTTGACGGTGGTGGCGCCGCCGACCAGCAACTGGCCGCCGGTCTGGTTGATTGCGGCATTGGTGGTACGCAGCGTCAGCGCGTTGCCGGCATTGACGGTGTGCGCCAGGGTCAGACCATCGCGTGCAGTGAGTACGACGTTGGCGCCGCTCAGAGCGCCGCCGGTGCTGAAGGCGCTGCCGGTGGAGGTGAGCGTCAGGCTGCCGGTGCCGGCGGAGATCGCCGATGCAGGCAGGTCGAGTGTCTGCGCAGTGAGCGCGATGTCGCCGCTGGCATTGCCAGTGATCGAGGAGACCTGCAGCAGACTGCGGTCGGTCACGGCGATGCCATTGCCGGTCAGGCCGAGCGTGCCCTGGAACTCGTTGTTGGCATCGGTCAACGCAATCGTGCCGCTGCCGGCGTTGACGTTGCTTGCGCCGGTAACGGTGAGCGCACCGGCCTGGGTGATGGCGCCGTTGTTGCTGGTGGCGGTCAGGGCGCCGGTGTTGCCGGTGCCAAGATTCAACGCACCGTTGCTGCTGACGGTGAGCGCGCCAGTGTTGAGGCTGCCCAGGGTGAGCGTGCTGGCATCGACGATCTGCGTTGCGCCACCGGTGAGATTGACCGTGCCGGCGAAATGATTGCCGATGTCGGTCAGTGCCACCGTGGCGCTGCCGGCGTCGATGCTGCCAACCCCATTGACGCTGAGCGCGCCGGTCTGGGTGATGGCGCCGTTGTTGCTGGTGGCGGTCAGGGCGCCGGTGCTGCCGGTGCCCAGGTTCAACGCGCCGGTGCTGGTGACGGTGAGCGCGCCAGTGTCGAGGTTGCCCAGCGTGAGTGTGTTGGCATCGACCACCTGCACGGCGCCGCCGCTCAGGTTCACCGTGCCGGTGAAATTATTGGCGCCATTGGTCAGCGTGATGCTGCCATTGCCGGCATCGAAGCTGCTGCTGCCGCTGACGGTCAGCGCGCCTTGCTGGTCGATGGCGGTGTTGTTGCTGTTGACCAGCAGGCTGCCGACGCTGCTGTTGCCCAGGGTCAGCCGATCGCGATCGACCACCTGCACGGCGTTGCCGCTCAGACCCACTGCACCGCCGAAGTCGTTGTCGCTTGCAGTCAGCGTGATGTTGTCGGTGCCGGCAGTGAACTGCGCTGCGCCCCCCACTGCGAGCCCGCCGGTCTGGGTGATGCCGCCGCTGGCGCTGGTGGCGGTCAGCGTGGTGGTTGCGTTGCCCTGGCCAAACGTCAGTGCACCGCCGCTGCGCACCGTCAGCGCATTGGTGTTGAAGCTGCCCAGGGTCAAGGGGCCGAGCGCGTTGATCCGTACTGCGCCACCGGTGACCGACAGCGCACCGGTAAAGGCGTTGGACGCGCCGTTCAACTCCACCGCGCCGCTGCCGGCATCGACCGAGGTGGTGCCACCGATGGCGAGCGTGCCGGAGAGCTGGGTGAGCGCAGCGCCGGTGGTGCCCAGCTGCAGGTTGCCGCTGGTGGTGATGTCATGCGACAGCGTGATGCCGTTGCGCCCGTTGAGGCTGACAGTGCCACCGCGCAGCGCACCAGCGGTGGACAGGCTGCCGGTGTCCGAACGCAGCTGCAGCGTGGCGCTGCCGGTGTCGATGGATTGCGCCGGCAGGCTCAGCGTGCCACCGGCGGTGAGCGCAACCGCGCTGTTGGCGGCGCTGGTCAGCGAGACGATGGACAGGTCGTTGCGGTCGTAGATACCGATGGCGCTACCGGTCAGGTCCAGACCGGTGTTGAAATCGTTGCCCGGACCGAGCAGCGAGATCGCACCGGTTCCGGCGTTGACGGTGGCGAGCGCGCCCGCGCTGATCGCCCCACCGCCCTGGGTGATGGCCGCATTGGTGGCGGTCAGCGCCAGGGTGCTGTCGGCATCGATGTCGTGGCTCAGGGCCAGCCCGTCGCGTGCGTTCAGGGTGATCTGGTTGGCACTGAGCGCGCCCTTGGTCGCCAGCGCACCGCCCTGCGCGCTCAGCCGCAGATTGCCTGAGCCGAGGTCGATGGCCTGCGTTGGCAGCACCAGGTTGGCGCCCGCAGTGAGGGTGACGTCCCCGCCGCTGCCGGCGGTGAGCGAGGTCACGGTGAGCGTGTCGCGGTCGCTGACCGCGATGCCGGTGCCGACCAGGCTCAGCCCGCCCTGAAAGTCGTTGCCGGCGTTGCCCAGTGAAATCGCGCCGCTGCCTGCATCGAGCGTTGCAGGGCCGGTCATGGTCACCGCGCCGTTCTGGATGATCGCGCCGCCGTTGCTGCGGGCAGTGACATTTCCGCTGATGCTGTCCTGGCCAATGTTCAAAGTGCCATGGCTGGTGGCGGTGAGCGTATTGGTGCTGATGGCACCCAGGGTGAGCGCGTTGCTGTCGTTGACCAGCGCCGTGCGGCCGGTGAGCGAGACAGCGCCGCCGAAATCGTTGCCGGTACCGTTCAAACTGATGACGCCGGTGCCCGCTGCCACGGTGGCGTTGGTGGTGCCGGTGACAGCGAGCAGGCCGGCGGTCTGGGTGATCGCCCCGGTGTCGCTGGTCAGCACCAGGTTGCCGCCGGCCTGGATGCTGTGGCCAAGGTTCAGTGCATCGCGCGCGCGCAGGCTCACCTGGTTGCCGGACAGTGCGCCCGGGGTAGTGAGCGTGCCACCGAGCGCGCTCAGCGAAAGATTGCCGGTGCCGGTGGCAATGGCCTGCGCGGGCAGGCTGAGCGCACCACCTGCGGTCAGCGCAATGCTGCCGTTGCTGCCATTGGTGAGCCCGACGACGGTGAGATCGTTGGCATCGCGGACGGCAATACCGGTACCGGTGAGCGTGAGCGCGCCAACGAAGTCGTTGCCGCTATCGGTCAGCGCGGTGCTCCCGCTGCCTGAATCGAGCGTGCTGGTGCCGTTCACCGTCAACGCGCCGGCCTGGCTGATCTGCCCACCATTGCTGCTGGCACTGAGCGCGCCGGTCACTGCGCCACTGCCCAGGTTCAGCGCACCGCTACTGGTAGCGGTGAGGTTGCCGGTGGCCAGCGTGCCCAGGGTCAGTGCGCCGCTGTCGGTGATCTGGGTGGCGCCGCCACGCAGGCTGACCGCCTGCTGGAAATCGTTGGCCGCCGTGGTCAGCGTGATGGCGCCCGTGCCGGCCCGCAGATCGCTGGTACCGGTGACGGTGAGGCCGGCGCCAGCCTGCTGGATCGCGCCATTGTTGCTGGTCGCACCGAGGGCGCCGGTGACCCTGCCGCTGCCGAGATTGAGCGTGCCGGTACTGGTGGCGGTGAGGTTGCCGGTGGCCAGCGTGCCCAGGGTCAGTGCGCCGCTATCGGTGATCCTGGTGGCGCCACTGGTCAGGCTGACGGCACCACCGAAATCGTTGCCGCCGTCGGTCAGCGTGAGCGCCTGGCTGCCCAGCGAGAAGGTGCTGGTGCCGCCCACCGTCAACGCGCCCTGTTGGGCCAGGTCGATGGTATTGGTCAGGCCCAGATTGCCGGACACATCCAGGAATGCCAGGTTGGCGATCCTGTTGGCGCCGCTGAAGCTGGCATTGCCGCCGATGCTGCCGAAGACGGTGCCAGCGGTAAGCACGCCGCCCTGCTGCACGCCAACGTCGCTGACATAGCTGATGGCACCGCTGCCGACATCGATACTGCCGTTGCCAAAGATGCCGTTGCTGCCGGCGCCGTTGGCCACCAGCGAAACACTGCCGTCGCTGCCGCCGGACAGCGCCGCAGCGCGGACGATGCCACTGTTGTTGACCAGCGAGTCGAACACGCCCCGTGCTGCACGCGCGCTCAGCGAGATGGTGCCGCCCGGCGCGATCAGGCTGCCGGAGTTGTCCACCGCGAACTGGTTCAATTGCAATTGCAGCGCTTTGTCGATGATCACCGCAAACCCGCCGCTCTCGAAACTGAGGGTGACCTTGTCGGCACCGATCAGGTTGATGTTGCCGGCGCTGGCGGTGATGGTGCCGCTGTTGGTGACCCCGCCGCCGATCAGGTCGACCGCGCCGGCGGCAGCGTTGATGGTGCCGGCGTTGGACATCAGCGAGACCGTGTTGCCACCGGCATCGAGCACATCGTTGCCGCTCATGAAGGCGGAGGCGGTGGTGCCCAGGGTGCTGGCCACCAGCCCGCCGACATTGATCTGCGCGGTGCTGCCGAAGATCATGCCGTTGGTGTTGATCAAGAACACCTGACCGTTGGCATTGAGATTGCCGAAGATCTGCGTGGAATTGCCGCCCTGGATCAGGTTGAGCACGGCCGCGCTGGAGGATGGCTGGTTGAAGGTCACCGTGGCCGCCGAGCCGATGTCGAACGTGGACCAGGTCAGCGCCATGCGGTTGGAGGTCTGGGTAATGACCTGGCTGGCCCCGCTGGGCGCGTTGATGGTGCCGGTACCGCCGGCGATGCTGCCGCCGGTGGGCAGCTGGGTGCTGGCCACCTGCGCGACGGCAGGCGCGCTGAGCATGAGCGCGGCGGCCAGCGCCAGCGCCAGCGGCGATCGACGCAGCACGCGTTCGGAGGGGCGGGCTGCAACGATGGAAACGGTGTGGTTGGCGTGCATGCGCAGATCCCTCAGAAGGTGAAGCCGAAACGCGTGTAGATGCGGGCGTCGTCGCGACCATCGGAGGCATCGCGGCTTCCGGTCGGCAGTGCGGCGGTGAGGCGCCATTCGAAATTGGCGTACTGCGGCAGGCGGAAGGTGAAACCGACGCCGGCGGCATCGAACGTGGACGGTGCGACCGCACCGTTGGCCGCGTACACGCGCGCGTGGTCGGCGAACACGTCCAGCTCCAGCAGTTCGCGCCACGGGCGGCCGTTGAACGGCGAGGCGGCATCGGCAAAGCCGGGCGCATCGACGTGATATTCCAGCGCGGCGTAATAGCCGCGATCGCCCAACGCATCGGACACCGGATAGGCGCGCACGCTGTCCGGCCCGCCCACGGCGAATTGCTCCAGCGGCGCCAGCGTGTCGTCGCTGTATTGGCCGCTGAACTTGACATACAGGCGCTGGGTGCGGGTGAGGTACTGCAGGCGCGTGTAGGACACCCGGGTCAGGGTGAAGTGGCTGTCGCGGTCGGGGCTGACCAGATCCGGATCGGCCGAGCCATCGCGCAAGGCCTGGCGCACGCTGAGCTGCAGCAGGTCCACTCCGCGCCAGCGCAGATCGGTGCGGCGCAGCGAGGCGCCGAGTTCGGCCACGTCGAAGGATTGGTCCGACAGCGTGATGCCGGCCGCGTCCAGCCGCGATTTTTCGCGCAGGTAGCGTGCCGAGCCTTGCAGCTGCAGCAGATCGTGGTTGATGAATTTCCAGTCGGCGCCGGCATACACCACCGACGTGGGCCCCTTGAGGCCGAGCCGGGCGAACACGCCGTTGCGCACTTCCAGCTCGCTGCGACTGGCGCCGACCACCGCGCTCAGGCCGGACACCTGCCCCACCGGCAGCGCATACGACAACGCCCCGATCTGGCTCTGCCGCGGCGACAGCGAATAGGCGTAGTTGGCGGCGAACACATCGCCCAGCCCGAGTGGGCTGTTCCAGGTGATGCCGGCCTGGGCGCGATAGCGGCCGGTGAGTTCGGTGCCGTAGTTGTTGCCGCCCAGGCTGATCACGTACGGGCGCGCGGCTTCGCTGGCGACCAGGACCACATCGGTCTCGCCGGCGTTCTGGCCCGGTTGCAGTACCGACGATAGCGACACACCGGGCAGATCGCGTGCGTACAGCAGCGCGGTGTCCACGTCCTGCTTGCGCAGCGGGCGGCCCTGCAACTGGCGCAGCGGCGCCGACAAGGTGTTGCCGCGGTAGCGCGCGGCGCCCTGCACGGTGATCTGGCCGATCCGGCCCTCGAGCATGCGGATCTCGATGATGCGGTCCGCGCCCGGGGTCTGCGCCGGCAGGTAGGCGGTGCTGACGATGAAGCCGGCGGTGCGATAGGCCTGGGTGACGGTGTCGGCCACCGCCTGCAGCTGGTCGAAGCGCAGCGCCACTTCCGGCTGGCCCTGCGCCAGCGCAGCAAAGGCGGCATCGGCCACGGCCTGGATGCGCGCCGGGTCGATGCCGGCGTCGGGATAGTTGCCGACATCGCGCACGCGAAAGCCGCGCACCGGCAAGGTGGCTGCGGCATCGCCGCGGTCCTTCATGGCCGGCAAGGCAGCACTCTCGGTGGCAGTGGAGGCAGTCGCGCCATCCTGGGCTTGCGCCCACGCGGGAACGGCCAGCAGCAGGCACGCGGACACCGCCGCGGCCAGACACGTCATACGCATACGTCACTTACCCCTAAAAACATCCGTTGTCGCGCATGCCCGACGGGCCCGGCAGCGCATGCGGCCGGATGCGGACCCGCATGACGTTCGGCGTGGTTGCGCTCGCCCCTGACTGAACGTCGGTCGAACCCCGACGTACATTTATGGAATGTTAGCAATATTAGTGCGACGAGAGTCACTGTTACGACAATTGCCCAGGTGCGCCCGCGGTGTTGACTGAATCGATTAGGCTGCGGCGGCGAGCTGGGGCGCTGACCCGGCGGCGGCGACCGGGTGTTGCGCAAGGTGGCGCCCTGCGCCTGGCGCGCGGCGTCCAGCACGCTGCGGCGGCGCGCGCGGTATTGCGTGCGGTCGAGCTGGCCGTGCTGATGCGCCTGGGCCAGGGCCTGCAGTTGCGCGTTGGCTGGATGCGCCGGGGTACCGTGGCTCATGGCAGCTCCCGCAGCACGCGAAAACCCACGTCCGGCTGCGCCGAGCCATTGTCGGCGCGGCTGGCCTGCACGGTGCAGTCGGACCAGTAACTGGCAAAACTGCCGCCGCGCGCCTGCACGCCCGCGCCGCTGGAGACCCATTCCCAGACATTGCCGGTGAGGTTGATCAGCCCCCAGGGATTGGCATCGCGCCCGCGTGCGGACACCGGTGCGCGCACGGCATCGGCGGCATTGGCATTGGGCGGCACGCAGTTGCTGTCTTCGGCCTGCCGCCAGTTGGCCCCGGCCTGCGCGGCATGCAGCCATTCGGCATCGCTGGGCAGGCGGTAGCGCCAGCCGCCGCTGCCGATGGTCAGCCAGCGCAGGTAGGCGCGGGCCTGGCTCAGGCTGATGTTGCGCACCGGCGCGCGCGCCAGTTCGGGCGTGCTGGCGGCCTGCGCGGTGCAGCGGCCGGTGGCCTGGCAAAACAGGTTGAAATCGGCCACCGCCACCTCACCGCGCGACAAGGCATATGGCTGGCCGCCATTGAGCCCGGGCACCACCACCAGCATCGGCCCACGGGTGTCGCCCAGGGTGTCGAAACAGGCCGCGCCACGGCCCGGCAGGCCGGCGCCGCCACAGGGGTCGGGCCCGGTGGGCACCGGTGGCAGGCTGGCCTCGTCGTCCAGGCCGGCCGGTGCGGTGGCCGCGCCGGCAGCGCGCGGGGCGCCAGTGACGGCAGCTGGCCTGGGGGCGGATTTGCCCCGCGCCGGCCTGGCCGCGACGGCCGCTGCTGCCGCTTCGCCGGTGCGACCGGTCGGCACGCTGTCCGGGGCCGGTGCATCGCTGGCGGGCGCGCGTTGCAGGCGGGCGGACAGCGTGCCGTCGGGCAGTTGCCCGGCGGCCTTCATCTGCGCTTCCAGCTGCGCCATGGCCGCGGCATCGCTGCGATACAGCGCCTGCAGGCGCTGGCCCAGCGGCCGACGCTCGGCGGCCGGCAGGTCGCCGGCAGCCATCACGGCGGCGACCACTGCATAGCGTTCCTGCGCCTGGTGCAGCTCGGCGCGCTGGCCCAGCCGCTGCTGGGCCTGGGCCAGCAACTCGGCCGCCTGGGCATAGCGGCCCTTGGCGAAGGCGGCGTCGGCAGTGTTGCGGTACACCTGCGCCAGCAACTGCGGGCCTTCGCTGCGCAGCATCGGATGGTCCGGCTGCAGGCTGCGGATGCGCGCCAGCGCATCGGTGGTCTTGCCCAGATCGTTGGCGGCCGCGGCACGCCGCAGCGATTCCACCCGCCCGGCCAGTTCGGCCTCGGCGCTTTCGCGTGCCAGCGCCTGTTGCAGTTGCTGCTCCAGGGTCTGCAGGCGCGTGCGCTGGGCCAGCAATGCGCCCGACTGCGGGACCAGGCCCAGGCCGAACTCCACCAGCGCCTGCGCGCCGGCCAGCTGCGCCGGATCGGCTTGCGCGGCCACTACGCCAGCGATGGTCTCGGCCACGGCGCTGCGCTGCGTGCTGCGCTCGGCCGGCGGCAATACGGCCAGCGCGGCGGCCACGCGGTCGCGCCAGACCGGGTCGGTTGCCGGCTGTGCCAGGGCGGCGGCCAGCGCCTGGCGTGCGCCTGCGGCATCGAGCGGCGCGGTGGCGCGTGGGCGGCGCGCCTGCTGTTCGGCCACCTGCACCTCGGCACTGCGCAACTGCAGGCGCAGCGAGTCCGGGAAGGCGGCGCGGGCCTGGTCGATCTCGGTGCGCGCGGCGGCCAGTTGCCCGGCAGCCACCGCCTGCGCGATGGCCTCGTCCAGCCGCACTTCCAGCGCCGAATGGCGCAGCAGGCTGCTCTGCGGATCGATGCGGCGCACCTGGTCCAGCGTGGCCAGCGCGTTGTCGGGTTGGCTGCGGAACAGCAGCCCGGCATCGAGCTGGCGATTGAGCGCGGTGTCGAGCGCGTTGAGCCGTTCGTTCTTCTCGCGTTCCATGGTCTGGCGGCGCGCATCCAGCGACGGCGAGTACAGCCGCAGCCGGTCGCGCAGCGCAAAGACCTGCAATGCGCCGCGATAGTCGTCGCGGCCGTTGCCCGGATTCCACAGCGCATCCAGGCGACGCAGCAGGAAATCCTCGATCAGGTCGCTGCGGTCGGTGAGCAGGCGGCGGCGGTCGTCCGGCTCCAGGCTGGACAGCGCCTGCATGGCCTGGGTTTCGTCGCGATAGCGCTGCGGGTCCTGCGCGCCGAAGCGTGCGATCACCTCGGCCAGGTGCTGCTGATGCAGATAGCGGTGGATGCCCCAGCCGCCCGTGCCCACCACCGCCAGCGCGGCAGCGCCGTAGCCGAGCAACGGCAGCGCGCGTTCGCGCAGTGGGACCTGGCGCAGGCCATCGAGCAACTGCTCCACCCGCTTCAAGCGATGCGTGGCCGGGAACGCCACCGCCGCGCACAGCGTGGCGTACTGGCGTCGGGTCAGGCCGGGCACCGGTGGCGGGCGGCGCCCTTCGCGCAGGGCTACCTCGGCACTGAGCTTGTCGAACGGATGCTTGCCGGTGAGCAGCTCGAAACACACGCAACCCAGCGCGTACAGATCGTCGGCCGGTGTGGGCGCCTGGCCGCGGATCATCTCCAGGCTGGCGTAGGCCGGGGTCAGCGCGCCGAGCGTGGCGGCGTCGAACACGGTCTGCTCGCCGGCGACGTCGGCGGCGTGCTTGCCGGCGCGCGCGATGCCGAAGTCGAACACCTTGGCCACGTTGTCGCGGGTGACCATGACATTGCCGGGCTTGAAGTCCGAATGCACCACACCGGCCGCATGCGCGCGGCTCAGCGCGCGGCCCATGCCGTCGATCAGCGGCCACGCCTGCCTGAGCGGCATGCCGTTGTAGGCCTGCTCGCGAATCAGGGTCTTCAGGTCGCAGCCGTCGATGTACTCCATGGTCATGAAGACCAGGGTGCGATCCTTGTCGAAGTCGTACACGCGCACGATGTTGTCGTGCGCCAGCTTCTGCGAGCGGCGCGCTTCGCGTTGCAGCGCCACCAGCGCATCGGGATGGCGGCGGAATTCGTCGCTGAGCACCTTCACCGCCAGCCACGGGTCGCGGTCGCGCGCTTCCACCTTGCGCTCGTCGCGTGCCAGATACACCACGCCCATGCCGCCGCGCCCGAGCTCGCGTTCGAGCAGGAAGCGGCCCTTGAGCAGGCTGCCGACGCTGGCGTGATCGCCGCCGGCCGCATCGGCCAGTTGCTGCCAGCTGGACAGGCTGGCGGTGCCTGCGGTGCCGGTGCCGGTGCCTGTTCCGGTCTGGGTACCTAAGCCGGTCTGCGTGCCCAGGCCCAGGCTGGTGAGGCTGGGCACATCGCCGGGCAGCGGCTGCGCCGGTTGCACGCGGGTGATGTCGTCTTCGACCGGCGCTGCAGCGGCGCGGCGCGGCATCACCACGGTGGCGTCGTCGTCGATCGGCGTGGCTGGGGACAGCGGCGATGGCGGCGCTGCGGCGGTGGGAGCGGCGGCGTCGCGCAAGGCATCCAGCCGGCTCACCAGGGTGGTGACGGTGGCATCGTCCAGCAGCTGCTGGCGCTGCAGCTGCCACAGCGTTTCCACACCATCGCGGTATTCGGCGTCCGGCATCGCCGCGCGCCTGCCCAGCGCGGCCAGCACGGCCTCCAGGTCCAGCGCGCCGCGGCGCATGGCGGTGACCAGTTCGGTCACGGTGGCGGTGTCTTGGTGCATGCGTTCACTCCTGCAGGCTGACGACGACGGCGGTGACGTTGTCGCGTGCCGCCCTGCCCATCGCCAGTTCGAACAAGCGCGCCAGCAGCGCGCGTGGATCGCCGAAGCGGTGGCATTCGGCATCCAGCTCCGGGTCGGGGATTTCCTTGTTGATGCCGTCGCTGCACAACACGAACTGCGTGCCGGGCAGGCTGGGGGTGAGCACCCAATCGACGAACAACGGTTCCTGCGCGCCTACCGCACGGGTGAGCACACCGGCCGCGGCAGCGGCGGCCTGCGCGCTGCCAAACTGGGTCACGTCTTCGCGCACGCCGTGCACGTGGTCGCGGGTGAGCTGGCGCAGCGGGCCGGCATGGCGGGCGTAGATGCGGCTGTCGCCGACCCAGCCGCACAGCATGAAATCCGGGTCGTGCACCAGCACCACCACGGTGGTGGCGATCATGTCCACGCGGCGCTGCCGCGCGGCGTGCAGCAACTCGGCGTTGATCTGCGCCAGGGTGTCGTCGATGGCATCGATGAAGTCACACAGGTCCGGCGGGCGCACCAACGCGCCCAGCCGCTGCACCAGCAACTGGCTGGCGTAATCGCCGGCGCTGTGGCCACCCAGGCCATCGGCCACCACCCACAGCCCGGCCTCCTCGCGCACCAGCAGCGCGTCTTCGTTGAGGCGGCGCACCTTGCCGGTTTCGGTATGTCCGGCCGAGCGGTAGGGCGCGCTCATCGGGTCACCTCGGTGATGTCCGCATCGGCCAGCAGCCAGTCCAGATAGCGCTCGGCGGCGGGCAGCCCGTGCAGCGACTGCGCCGCCTCCCCTGGCCGCCACCACAGCGCGTGACCCTGCGCCGGCGCCGGCGCGGTGGATGGCGTGGCCGGCACCGCCAGCGCACCCACGGCGGTCTCGAAACCGGCCGTGTCGGTACGTGCGCGCAAGGCGCGGCCCAGGCAGGCGGCCAACGCGCCGAACCACGCCGGCACCGGCAGGCACGCCGGCGCCCACGGCATCGCCAGGGTCAGCGGGAAGCACCGCCCCACCCGGTCTTCGCCCGGGCCGAGCACGCCGGCCCAGGCCTGCGGCCCGCACACGCCCGGCCCCAGCGCGAACGCACGCACGCCACTGCTGCGGTAGGCGGCGGGCCAACGCGCGCCCAGCGGCTGGCGAACCGCCTCCAGGCAGGCGGCAAAATGCGCATCCCAGGGCTGCACGAATGCGGGCGGCAGGCGCCGCTGCACGAAGTCGCCCACGCCGGGCAACTTGCCGTAGAAGCCGATCTGTTCGGTGGCCGACATGCTCAACCGCCGCACGCAAAGTGCTGGACGTCGCTGTCCAGAAACGGGTGCCGCAGGTTGCCTGCGCGCAGCGGCACCTGCACGTCGTGGCCACCGAGCGCGAAGCTGGCGACGAAGCGCAGGTCGGAGGGATTCTCCAGGTGCCCGTCCTGCAGCGCGCGAAACAGCGCCCAGTCGCCCTGGTAATCGAGCTTGCCCAGCGCCACGCCGTCGACGCCGAAGGCAGCGATCGAGACATGCCCCGGCACCGGGCCGGGCCAGGTCATCGGCATGCTCTGCGCGGCGCCGGGCTGGTAGTCGTAGCGCTGGCCGTCGATCTCCAGCGTGAGCCGGGTGACGCCTTCGCCCAGCGTGGGCGCCAGCACGGTGAAGCCCACCTGCGGGGCCGGCCCGCCGCGGAAATATTTCTGCCGGATGCGCTGGGCCAGCTGCAGTTGTGCCGGCAGGCCGGGGGCGCCGACCACCGCATCAGGGCCGTCCTTCCAGCGCCAATGCGGCGCCTGGGTGTCCAGCAGGGCTTGCACGGTGCCGGTATACAGCGCATCCAGGCGCCCGCCGCTGCCGAACAGTTCGCCGAAATTCTGCAGGGGAATCTCCACCTGCGCGGCCGGGTCGAACGGGTAGCGGCCGCGCACGAAATCGCTGCACACCTCGCCTACCGACTGGCGCACCTGTGCATCCAGCGCCGCACGTGCTCCCTGGGTCATCAAGGTGGCGCTGCTGCCGGCCAGGCTCTGCAGCCAGCCGGTCACCGGCGGTGGCAGCTGCGCCATTTCCTGCCGCGCCAGCGCCAGTTGCGCATTGGCCGCCGCAGCATCGCCACCGCCTTGCGACACCACCAGCAACTGCTTGCCGAGTTGATCGAGCACGCGCAGCAGCTGATCCAGCGGCGTGCTGCCGGGCGCACCGGCCGCCAGTGCGTTGAGGGCCAGAAAGTGCTCGCTGATGGCCGCCCCCGGCGCGGGTGCGGTAGCGGCCGCAGGATCGGGCGGGGTTGCCAGCGCGGCGCGCATCGCTGCCCCGCCCGGCAGCTTGGCCGCTGCGCTGCCGGCGGTGGCGGCGGCCTTGCCGGCCACCGCGGCGGCGGCGCGCTGGGCCGCATCCGGCGGTGGTGCGCGGTCCATCGCCTGGGTGTGGGCGCCGACCACGCCCAGCAGCAGCCGCAGCGGCGAACTGGGGCCGGCCAGTTTGGCGGCGGTAGCGCTGGCGGCGGCCAGATCGGCGGCCGGGCGCAATTGCAGATCGGCCAGCAACGCATCCCAGTAACGGATGTAGTCGGCCTCGTAGCGCTGGCCGACCTGGCGCGCCAGCGTGGCGCGGGCGGCCGCATCCAGCGGTGCGCCGCCGAACACCCAATCGTCGCGCCCGAAGCGCTCCACCGCCTGGCCGATGCCGTCGCGCTGCAGGGCCGCGAACACCGGTTGGGTGTACAGCGCCGGCACCGGCGCAGACAACGGCGTGCCGCTGCGGCGCACGAAGGTGTCGGCGAGCAGGCCCAGTGATTTGTCCAGCCGCAGCGGCGTACCCGCCGGTGGCGTGAGCAGCAGGTTGCCGTAGATCAACGTGGACAGATCGGCCGCCTGCAGGCTGGCTTGCGCCTGCGCGATGCGCTGCCCATCCAGCGACAGCGCGCGCACGCGCGTGGGTGTGTCCAGCAAGGCCTGCAGCTGCGCGCCCAGCGCCTGCTGCTGCGCCGGATCGCGCGGGAACAGCTTGCCGGCCTCGATCGCCGCCAGCGCGCTGAGCTGGGCCGGATCCAGGTGCTGCGGCTGGCCCAGCATCAGATAGCCCTTGAGCGTGTAGTACAGCGCCTGCGGCGCCTGCGCGTTATCGACCAGGCCATCGCGAAAGCGCACCGCCAGTGCCGGCAGCAGCGTGGCATTGAGCTGGCGCAGATAGCCGGCCTGCAGTGCATCGCCAAGCGCGCCGCCCTGGAACAGGCCCATGCGCAGCGCCCACGGCGCACCCTCCCGGTACTGCTGCGCCACCTGCACCACCGCGTGCGTGGCGGCCGCCTGCTGCAGCGTGCGCGTCACATACTCGGGCATGCTGGTGGCGGCATTGGGATCGGGCACCGCCGGGCGTGCATCCAGCGCCTGCTGCACCTGCGCCAGGTAGGCGCGGTTGCCGAGGTAACTGGCGCTCAGCCCGGCCACCAGCACCGCCGTCAGCACGCCCACGCCGGCATAGGCAGCGGCCTGCAGCCAGGCCATGCGGCGTTGCCGCGATGGCGGCGTGTTGGCCAGCCCGGATTCGCGCAATACCACCTCGCGCAACAGCCGTTCAACGAAGAAGGTGCGGCGCTGCGCGCCTGGCGCATGCACGCGCGCATCGTCCACGCCGAAGGTGCGTGCCACCGCGCCCATCATGCGATCGATCGGCGTGCCTTCCTGGGTGCCGGAGGTGAAGTACACCCCGCGCAACAGCGGCGCCGGCCCGTAGGCATTACCGGCGAAACTGCCTTCGACAAACTGCCGCGCGCGCTCGCCCAATGCGGCCAGCTGCTGCGGAAACGCCAGGATCGCCGCGCGCCGCAGCCGGTCGCGTTCCAGGTTCAGGCGCTCGAACAGGCGTGCGCTCAGCTGCTGTTGCAGCAGGTTGAATTCGTCGGCGAAACGGCGCGCCGCCTGGCCTTCCAGGGTCTGCGCCAGCGCGAACGTCATGCCCCATACCTGGCTGCGCTGGGCAGGGCTCAGATCGTCGAAGAACTCGCCAAAGCCGCCGATCAGATCGCACTTGGTGAAGATCAGATACACCGGCACGCTGGCCTGCAGGTGTTCGGCCAGTTCGTCCAGGCGGCGGCGGATCGCCTGCATGTGGGTGTCGCGCTCGCCATCGTCGAGCAGCAGCAGGTCGGACATGCTCATGGTCACCAGCACGCCATTGAGCGGCCGGCGCGGGCGATGCCGGCGCAGCAGGCGCAGGAAGTCGCGCCAGGCACCGGCATCCACCACCTGATCGGAATCCTGCGTGGTGTAGCGCCCGGCGGTATCCAGGAACACCGCTTCGTCGGTGAACCACCATTCGCAATCGCGGGTGCCGCCCACCCCGCGCAGCGCGGCATCGCCCAGGCGCGCGGCCAACGGAAACTGCAACCCGGAATGCTGTAGCAAGGTGCTCTTGCCCGAGCCGGGCGGGCCGATCAGCGCGTACCACGGCAGGCCATACAAATCGCCGCCGCGGCGCTTGCGCAGCAGCGCAATGGCCTGCTGAAAGCGCGCCTGCAGGTGTGCGCGTTCCTGGCCGCTGCGCAGTTCACGGTCATCGTCGCAACCGGGCGCAGCCAGGGCGCTGGACAGCCGGGCGCTGCGCCGCTGCGCCTGCCAGCGGCGCAGCGCCAGCACGCCGACCCACAGCGCGATCACCAGCACGATGGCCACCACGCGCGCGGCCACGCCAGCCAACGGGCTCCAGCCCCCGATCGCCACATACGGCCCGCCCACCCACAACAGCACCGCGAGCAGGCTCAGTGCCAGCACGCTCACCACCACGGTGGCGCTCAGCGTGGACAACAGCGTCTTCATCGTCATTCCCCCGGCTGAAACAGAATGTCCACGCGGCGGTTGCGCACGCGATTGGCCGGCAATTGCGGCGGCCGTGCCAGCGGCTGCGAATCGCCCGCCCCCAGCGCTTCCACCCGCCCCGGCGTGGCAAGCTGCGCGCGCAGCAATTGCGCCACCGCCTGCGCACGCGCCGCCGACAAGGCGTAGTTGTCGGCAAACCGCAGCGAGCGCACCGGCACGTCGTCGGTGTGCCCGACCACGATCACCCGCCCCGGCAATTGATCGATCGCCGCGGCGATCTGCGCGATCAGGCCGCGCTGATCCGGCTCCACGTCCACGCCGCCGGATGCAAACATCGCCGCGCTGCTCAGGCGCACTCGGGTCTGGCCATCGGGCTGCTCGTCCACCTGCAACACCCCATCGCGTTCGGGCGCGGCCAGCAGCTGCTTGAGCCGCAGCGGCGGCGGCGGCAACGGCGTGGCGTCCGGTGGCGTGGCCGGCGCGAGCCCCCACTGCGCCGCCTGCGCACTGATCGGCGCAGCCAGGGTGCTCAGGCGGGTCTGGAACCACACGAAGGCCACCACCAGCACGCTCAGCCCCACTAGCGCGGCGGCCCACAGCGGCAGGAAACGACCCAGCCGCCGGCGATCTTCCACGCCGCGCCAGCGCGGCGCCAGGCTGTCCGGGGCGGCGCCGCGCTCGGCGCGGATGCGCCGATACAGATCGTCCTGGATCTCGCCCAGGCGGGCCAGGCCACCGGCCTCGATCTGGTAACGGCCCACAAAGCCCAGCGCCAGGCACAGGTACATCAGCTCGATCAGATCCAGATGCCGCCGCACATCGGCGCACAGCCGCTCCAGGATCTGGAAGAACTTGGCCCCGCCATACGACTCGCTGTGGAAGATCACCAGCAGCGTTTTCTGCGACCAGCCGCTGCGCTCGCCCCACGGCGCATTGAGCACCGCCTCATCGAGCAGGGCGCACAGCACGTAGCGTGCGGCGGTGACCGCTTCCACCGGCGCGCCGCCCTGGTGGGCGCGCTGTTCGAAGCGGCGGATCTGCGCCATCACCTGCTCGCGCAGGCGCGCTACCTCAGGCAACTGCGCGCTGTGGCGCAACTGCACCGCAAGCAGCAGCAATGGCGTGGCCGCCTGCACCAGCGGGTTGACGCTGCGCCCCAGCAGTTCGCTGATGTCGGTGCCTTCGGCGGCGATGGCTTCTGCCGGCAACGGCGCGACAGCGATCGGATCCAGTTGGCTCAGTGGACGGCTCATGCGCTCAGCTCCGGATCGCCCACAGTTGCAACTCCAGCCCGGCGAATTCGCTGCCGAAGTGGAACGCGATACCGCCGGAGGTCTTCAAGCTGCGCCATAGCGCCGCGCTCTTGTCGAACTCGAAGTACAGGTATCCGGCGTGGTACGGAATCTGCCGCGGCGCCACCGGCATCGGGTTGGCCACGATGCCCGGCAACTGCAGGTTGACCAGATCGCGGATCTGCTCCACCGGGCCGATCTTGGCGTGCGCCGGCAGCAGGCGGCGTAACTCTTCGCTGGGCATTTCGGCCTTGGCAGCCAGCACGAAGGCGGCGCTGTCCAGCAGTGTGGGATCCGGCACCATCGCCACCCACACGCCGAACTTGCGTGCCTGCATCGGCAATGGCGTGGCGGTCTGCTCGAGCACTGCGCTCAGGCTGCTGCGCAACGCGCCGATCAGCGGCTCGAAGCTCTCCTGCTGTGCCTCATGCCGGTAGACCGGCGATGCCGGCGGGCGCTTGCCCGGCGCGGTAAAGGTGCTCAACTCGCCAGCCAATGCAAGCAAGCCGCGGAACAATTCTTCCGGATGCGCCAGCGGTGCGGCGGCCCAGTGCGCGATCTGCGGTTGCCAACGGTTGACCAGCTGCAGCAGCAGGAAATCGGCAATATCGGCCGCACCACCGCGATCGGTGAGCGTCACCCGCGCGGCCAAGGCTTCGCCACGCTGGTGCAGCAGCCCGAGCAGCTCGGTCAGGAACGTGGTCAGCCGCGGCGCGGCCTGGCACACCATCGCGCTGGGAATGAAGTGCGGGTCCAGCACCACCTGGCGATCGGCGCGGGTTTCGATGATGCGCGCCACTGCGATGCGGTCCAGCCCTTCCAGTGGCTGGGATTGTGGCAGCAGCCGCGTGCTCAGGCCGCCGACTTCCATCAGCACGGCCTCGGAGGTGCTGCCGGACGCATCGCCACTTTCGGTTTCGCGCACGCGGTAGCGGAATAACTGGTCGACCGGTGATTCCGGGCGCCCCAGCTCCGGCTGCGCCGGCACCTTCAGCGGCAGGGTGAGATAGACGATCTGGTCGCGACAGTTGGGCTCCACCTCCATGGCCACCGGCAACGGATCGTCGCCCGGCATCGCGAACGGTGTGCCATCGGCAAATACCCCGCGTGCCCGGCGCAGCCCCAGCTTGCCCACTGCCAGCAGATCGGTTTCCCATTCCAGTTCGCTCACGCCCCAGGCATGCGGCCGCAGCCGCGCCGCACGCAGATCGACATAGCGCTCCAGGTAGCGTTCCTGCTGCTGCAGATGCTGCGGGCGCAGAAACAACCCCTCGCTCCACACGACCTTGTTGTTGTGCATGATCCACTCGCTAGGGAAACGCCGCGCGCCACCGCACGGCGTGCCATGCGCGATCGTCATGTTGTTGGTCGGCTGCATGCCGCTGGCGATCGCGATGGCTGCATTCGCCTGGTCCCGATGGATCGCGTCGATGGAGCGATTCTGCGGCGCGCCCGTCAGCCGCACCCGTCAAAATGTCTCAGGCGGTCAACCGCGGCCTCAGCCATCGGTAGCATCTGGCAGGCCTGGGCAGAGGAAATTTTAGAATCCTCGCTGGTCTGCGGATTGGTCGCGGGGAGAGCGCCTTGATCCTGATCTACGCTGTCGAAAAACGGCCGGTCACCGAAGGCTGCGGCTTTGTCACCGACTTTTGCCTGATCTGCCGCGCCGCTCAGGCCTTCGAGGTGCAACGCGTGGGTCTGGCATGGTCGATGTCTGGCGTGCGCCTTGGCAAGACGACGTAGACGCATGACCATCAGCTGTGTCAGAGCTGCCAACAAGCACTTCTGCATATACGCCATCGTGGTTTACGCATCGGTCGTCATCGCCTGACGCCATTGACCGGTTGATCGACATTACCCCGCCTGGTTTCGCCGCGCGCCATGCGCATCGACTGAAGATCGAGGAGCAGAGTCGCGACGCGCCCGCGTCGCTGGATCCGTCGCAGCGAGCCGACTTCGTGCAGGCGCCCTTCGTCCTGTTGCACCCCCATCTGGAGCAACGATTTGCAAGCACTCAGCTCGATTGGCGGCAGCTGATGGTGCTTGCGTGTGGCCTGCCGTGCATGCTGTTCCTGCTGCTCACCGGGTTGCTGCTTGAGTACGTCGGCGTGCCCATTGCACAGACGGACCCATGGACCGCGTTTGCTGCCTTCATGGGCGATGTCGGGCTGGTGATGCTGGTATTGGCACGTGTGCGCCAGCAGTTTTTCGAGCGCAGGGTTCTTCCAGAATTGGTCTTCACCCTGGCCCAGAACCGCACGGGCCCGCTGCGTCAGTGGCGTCGCCTCAACCCTGCGTGGCTGGACACGATTGCCCGATTGCCCGCACCAGCCAGGGGGCCTGTAGAAAGTCAGACAACGTCGGCCAACGATGATGTGCGCTGGCGACGTCCGGCCTGATGGCTGCGGTCATCTGACCTGGGTGTGTGCCAGGTACGGTGAGGCGAGCGTGCCACTGTCGCATTGGCGATTGCGGCGATGTCCGTAGTCCGGGATTGAAAGGCGCTGCTGCTGGCAACCGCCACTGTGCTCCACGACACTCCCAATCCCTGCCGCCCGGCCCTGAAGCGTGTCTGCCGGGAGCGCCACCTTGGCGCGCCCGGCCTTTCCGCTTTTGCCGCCAAAGCTGCTGTTAGAGACACTGCACCCGGTTCGTGGTCAACGCGCAGTGCCGGTGGTGGCAACAATGGCATCCAGCGTTGCAAGCTGGTCTGCGGACAGCTCCAGGTTGCAGGCGGCGAAATTCTCGGCCAGATGCGCCGGCGAGGATGTGCCGGCGATCACCAGCAGATTGGGCGAGCGCTGCAGCAACCACGCCAGCGCCACCTGCCGGGGTGTGGCGCCCACCGCGCTGGCGACGCCGGAAAGTACGTCCGACTGTAGCGGCGAAAAACCGCCGAGCGGGAAGAACGGCACATAGGCGACGCCTTGCTGCGCGAGCGCGTCGATAAAGGCGTCGTCGTCGCGCTTGACCAGGTTGTAGTGGTTTTGCACGCACACGATCCTGGCCAGCGACTGCGCCTGCTCCAGCTGGCGCGCAGTGACATTGCTCAAGCCGATATGGCGTACCAGGCCTTCGCGCTGCAACTCGGCCAGGCAGGCCACCGGCTCGGCGATCGCGCTGTCGTCGGTGTCGGCCAGTGCGCCCAGCCGCAGGTTGACCACATCCAGCGCCTCGAGACCCAGGCTCGTCAGGTTGGCGTGCACCTGCTGCCGGAGGCTGTCCGGCGCCAGATCGCTATGCCAGGAACTGTCGCTGCCGCGGCGGATGCCGATCTTGGTGACGATCACCACATCATCGCGGTAGGGATGCAGTGCTTGGCGAATGAGCGCATTGGAGACATGCGGGCCATAGAACTCGGCAGTGTCGAGATGGTTGGCGCCCAGTGCGACCGCCTGGCGCAGGACCGCCAGCGCAGAAGCCTTGTCGCGCGGCGGTCCCCACACATGGGAGCCGGGCAATTGCATGGTGCCGTAGCCCATGCGCTTGAGCTGCAGGGTGGTGCCGGGCAGGGTGAAGGTGCCACCGAGGTGAGTGTCGGTCATGAGATGTCCTTGGATGGGTGGGCGGAGCGGCGTCTGCGATTGGGTGGGAGCGGCCGCTGCGGGCACGGCGCACACTCGTCGAAAACGCGCTGTGTGGTGTCGCGCCTGCGGCAAAAAAAACGCTTTACTTCGGTAGTGCCGCTGCAATTTACGGCCGCGACCTCTGTGCGACAATCAGGTATAAATTGAACGGGCCGTACGGATTTCCGAACAATGAGCAATCGCCTGGGTGACATGGAGGCGTTCGTGCGGGTGGCGCGCGCCGGTGGATTTCGGGAAGCGGCCAAGAGCGCGGGCCAGAGCGCGTCCAACTTCAGCGATGCGATCAAGCGCATGGAGGCCTGGCTGGGCGTGCGGCTGTTCAATCGCACCACGCGCAGCGTGGTGCTGACCGATGCGGGGAAGGCGCTGTTGGCCCGCATCGAGCCGGCATTGATCGAGCTGGAGGGCGCCAAGGAGGTGGTCAGCGCGTTTCGCGACACGCCGGCCGGTACGCTGCGCCTCAATGTGCCGGTCAGTGCGGCGCGGCTGGTGTTGCCGCGCATCCTGCCGCCGTTCCTGGCGGCCTACCCGGACATCACCGTGGAGGTGCTGACCGAAGAGAGCTTCGTCGACGTGATCGCCGCCGGGTGCGATGCGGGAATCCGCTACGGCGAGCGGCTGCAGCAGGACATGGTGGCGATCCCGATCGGCCCGCGTGTGCAACGCAGCGCAACCGCTGCATCTCCCGGCTACCTGGATCGGCGCGGCCGCCCCACCCACCCGCGCGAGCTGATCGACCACGACTGCATCCGTGGTCGTTTTCCCAGCGGCGTGATTGCCGAGTGGGAGTTCGAGCGCAAGGGAGAGATCGTCACCATCCTTCCGCGTGGGCAGCTGCTGGTGGAGATCGGCGGAGGTCTCGATCTTGCGATTCAATCGGCAATCGCCGGAAACGGAGTCATTCACCTGTTTGAGCAATGGCTTGCGCCGCACCTGGCATCCGGTGCGCTCGAACCGGTGCTGCGCCCCTGGTGGCAACCGTTTCCCGGCCCCTATCTGTATTACCCCAACCGCAACCTCACCCCGCCTGCGCTGCGCGCGTTCATTGAATTCGTCAAACAGTTGCCCGACTGAGAGCAGCTGACACAACGCCTGCGCGCCCCCCTGACGAACGCCCGCTACGGTTTGGTAGAAGCTCTCAGCCTTGCGCCCCTGCGGTCGCAACGCGGCCGGATCACCCTTGCGATCCGCGCGCGGCAGGCTGGCGCCGTGCCGACTTCAGGCGTGCCAGCTGCGCCTCGTAGGCGCGGGCGAACTCGTCGCCGAACAGGCGGCGGAAGCAGTCGTCCGGATCGCCGCGCAGTTGTTCGAAGTTGTCGCGATAGCGCTCCCAGTATCGCCCTTTGCCGCCGAAGCTCAAGCGCTTGCCACCGGCGTCGGCCTCCTGTTCCAGCCGGTCCGGGCTGAAGTGGAACAGCATCGCGTCGAAGGCCGCGCGCATACCGGCCAGCATCGCCATCTGGTGGCAACGGATATCGTCGAAGGCATCCTCGAATGCCGGCACGCCGGACAGGAACGCGGGGCTGGGCGGGGCCAGCAGTTTCTGCAGGGCATCGTCGGCGGTGGCAGCGAACTTGAGCGGGTTGTTCTCCGACCGCTGGATCACCGTGACCGGCAGGCGGAAGGTGTTCTTGATCTCCGCACGTGCGCGCAGTACGTCCATCACGCCATCCACCACGATGGCGAAGATGCGATCCAGCTCCGGTGGCAGCTGCAGCGTTGGTGCAGGCGCGTTGCCAGGCGGTGCCTGGGCCGCGAAGGCCGGAGCGGGAGCGGCCTGCACTGCGCGCGCTGCAGTGGTGGCGGGCTGCGCAAAATCGCCCAGGGTCATGTCCCAGTTTTTCGGCAGCGTGGCGCGTGCATCGCCACCGGCCGGCGGGCGGAAGTGGTCGTGACTGGCGCTGCTGTGATTCCACGCGCCGGGCACCACGCTGGGCGCCGGGGCGGGTACCGGGTCGAGCAGGCGTAGGGGATCCAGCTCACGCGGCGAGCTGCCCGCCAGCAGGCCTTCCAGCGGATCGTCGATTGCCGGGCGCGTGGCCACCGGCGCCCCGAAGTCCAGCAGATCCAGGCGGCTGTCGGGCGATGCAGTGCGCGCCGGCGACGGTGGCGGCGCGACCTGGGTGCGGTCGTCCATCGCATCGGATAGCGCATCGAACGCCGGCGGTGCGTCGGGCGTGGCCGCCAGCGCGTGCACCTGCACCTGGATCTCGAAGCTGTCCAGCTGCAGGCGGTCGCCATCGCTCAGGGCGCACGGGTCGGCGCGGGTCAAGGCCGCACCATTGAGCGACATGCCGTTGGTGCTGCGATCCTCGATGAAGTACATGCCGTTGAGAAAACGCACCACCGCATGCGTGCGCGACACCCCCGGCGCTGCCAATACCCAATCGCTCTCGTCCGAGCGCCCGATGCTGCCGCCGCTGCCGGCGAACCGCTTCTGCGCATTGGGCCCGAACTGCGCGGCATGCGCGCCGCCAACGGTGAGGATCAACTGCGAACTGGACACGACACAGGCTCCTGCAGACAAGAAACGACGCCGGAAAAAGGCGCCATGCAACCGACGCGCAGGCGCCGGCGATAACCAACAGACATGACCACCACGCGGGCGACCTCGCCCTCGCACAGACGCGCAGCGCTGCATGCGGCGCTGCTGGCAACCCGGAGGCGCACGCCTCGTGCCGCGCGTGACGGATGCACGCGCCCCATCCCTGCAGCGCCCCGCCAGCGCACCAGTGGCGCACCGATCCCGGTGCGAGCTCCAACGCGGTCGCGCAGCACGCTCATGGGGGCTGCACGTTGGCCAGCAGCTCCAGCGCGTGCGCGGCATAACCGCTGCGACGCGCGGCCAGTGCGGCAGGCTGGCGCGCAGCGAGCAAGGTGATGGCCGCCGCGACCGCACGTGCGGTCAGGTGCTCGGCCGGCGGGACCGCAGTGCTCTGCTGGGGCGGCGCCAGGCTGCCACCGGACCAGGCCACCGCCGCTGCCAGCCATGCGCCCAGGGAAATGTAACCACCGGCATGCGCAAACGCCTGCGCCGCGCGGCGATGCGTTTCGCTGGGGTCGCGCACCCACTTTTCCGCCAGCGCAGCACCGGCGCGGTCTTCCTCGTCCAGCGCTTCGCCGCGCACGCACTGGCACAGCCAGGCCACCGCGTAGCGCTTGGGCAGCAGGCGCGCGAGCAGCTTGATCGCATCCTCGTCGTGGCCATGCGCCAGCAAGGCGCGTACCG
The DNA here is from genome assembly GCF_001642575.1 of Xanthomonas floridensis. GTDB lineage: Bacteria > Pseudomonadota > Gammaproteobacteria > Xanthomonadales > Xanthomonadaceae > Xanthomonas > Xanthomonas floridensis. The sequence goes on from NZ_LXNG01000011.1 coordinate 74,834, forward strand.
CCGCCTGCGGCGCGATCGGCGTGGCCAGCTGCGCACGCGCCGGCGCGGAGACCTGCATGTCCGCACACGCCTGCGCCAGCGAGAGCATGGGCGCGCTCATCCGATCATGATCAGGCCGCCACCGACCTGCACCAGGGCATCGGCCTTGATGCTGACCAGCGGGCCCTTGAGCGTGGCCGAGGCGCCGGCTTCGGCGCTGAGCATGCCGCCGGAGGACAACTTCAGCGTGCCATCGCCGGCGACCTCCGTGGCCGGCGATTTGGCCTGCAACTGCGCATTGGCGATCAGCTTGATGGCGGTGGAGGTGGTCTTGGCCTCGGAGCTTGCATCGATCAGGATCTTGACCCCGCTGAGCACGATGTCGCCGTTTTGCTTCATCACCAGCCGCGCACTGCCAGTCACCAGCTCGATCTCTTCGCCGGCCTGCAGCAGCAGTTTCTTGCCGACATCCACGCTGTCGTTGTTGTCGATGCGCGCCTTGCGGTCGTGCTTGACCGTGAGCACCTGATCGTTGTCCACGGTGGCGGTGTGATCGTGCTGCACCGCTTCGCACAGGTCGCGCTGTGCGCGCAGATAGACCTCTTCCGCGCCGGCCTTGTCGTCGAAGCGCAGCTCGTTGAAATCCGCGCTGCCGCCCAACAGGCTGCGGCTACGCACGCCACTTTGGGTCTTGTTGTCCGGCAGCGCGAACGGCAGCGCGTGATCGGCGTTGTAGACGCTGCCCACGATCAGCGGGCGGTCCGGATTGCCTTCCAGGAAGCTCACCACCACCTCCTGCCCCACCCGCGGCAGGCTCATCGCGCCCCAGCCCTTGCCCGCCCACATCGAGGCCACCCGCACCCAGCACGACGGTGCGCCATGCGCGCGTGCGGCGCCGGCCCAGTGAAAGGTGACCTGCACACGGCCGTGCGCGTCCACCACGATGTCTTCGTCGGTATCGCCGGTCACCACCGCGGTCTGCAGGCCGGCAATGCTGGGCATGGGCGTGCGCGCCACGCTGCGAAACGGCAACCGGCTTTCCATCACCTGCACGGTGCTGGAAAACGGCGGCTCGTCGGCATGCTCGGGCGCTGCCAGCGTGGTCTGCGCCGAAAGCACCAGATACTCCTGATTGAGCTCGCTGCGCGGGTGGCTGCGCAGGGTGAACAACGCCCCCACCATCAGCCCGCAGGCATTGGTGGTGGCCTGGTGGCTGGCGCGCTGCACGTTGTGCGCCTCGGTGCGGACTTGCACATAGCGGCCGCCATCGGCCTGCAGCACATGCGGGCCGGGGTAGTCGAACGCGGCCAGGCCATCCACCGGATGCAGGCCGGCACCGCTGGCGTCGCACTCGGCCGCCAGAGAGGCGCGTGGCTGCTGCGGGTCGTAATCGGTGACGGCATGCTGGGTGGAATGCAGCGCGCGGGCGGCACGCCACTGGCTCACCACCGAGCGCAGGATGCGCCGGTTTTCCAGTTCCGGCGGCACGTACGGCAGGCTGTCCACGCCGTTGCGCTGCGCATGCGCCCCTAGCGCGTCGCACAGCACCATGGTGTGCGCACTGCGGCCATGGGTGAAGTAGTAATAGATGCCTTCCTGCTCCAGCAGCCGGCTGATGAAGCTGAAATCGTCTTCGCGGTATTGCACGCAGTACGTGCGCTTGGAGTACTGCGTGCTCAATTGCTGCTGCACATCGCTGTAGCCGATCTCGCCCAGCACGCTGACGACGATCTCCGGCACGCTCAGGTCCTGATAGATGCGGCAATCGCGCCGTTGGGTGAGCAGCCAGGGCCGCGGCACCAGGTGCAGTTCCAGCACCGTGTAGGCGATCGCATCGACAACGCTGACGCCAGCCTGCGCGCAGCTAGCCACGATGCCGTGGTACCACCGTTGCTCGCCGTTGTCGTCGGCCAGTTGGACAGCCACCGGCGTGGCGAGCAACGCGCCCAGGTTGGGTTGTGCATCCGTGCACAGGGCATCGATGCGGTAGTCGAACAGCTGCCCCAAGGCCTCGTGCGCCTGCATGCGCTGCAGCCGCAGGCGGTCGCCAAGGTCGGAGTGCAGCGTGATGGTGCGCGGCATCGAAGCATCCACAGGTGGGTAGGCAACGCAGGGTGCGCCGGCCGGCAGTGCGGAATCGCCGGCCTGCGCGTACCGTCGCATGCCGGTCACGGGCCATCACTGCCAGGGCGATGCTCACATGCAGGCAGTGGGCAAAGCCGACATTTCGTCTCAGCACTGCGCAGGCGTGCGCGCCGTCACGACCCATCCATGCACAGGCTGGCCACGCTCGCTGCGCAGCACATCCAGCGTGATTGCCATTGGCTGCAGACCTGCGCTGTGCAAGGCGGCCGCCACATGCGCATGGCTGTGCCGATAGCGGCCGCTGGCATCGAGATCGACCCGATCGCCGTCTGTATCCAGCGCTTCGACGGTGAAGCCAAGCACGCCGCCAGGCCGCAATGCACCGGCCGCCGCCGCCAGCACCGGTTGCAGCGCACCGAAGTACACCAGCGTGTCTGCGCAGGCCACCACATCCCAGCGCGCCGGCGTTCCCTGCAGGTAGGCGGTGAGTTCGGCCACCTCCAGCGCATCGTAGCCGCCGCGCTGATGCGCCTTGGCCACCATGCCCGGCGACAGGTCCACACCCACCAGCTGCTGCGCATAGGGCCGCAGCAGGGGGGCGCACAGCCCGGTGCCGCAGCCGGCATCCAGGATGGCCAACGTGGCGCTCGGCGCGGGCAGGCATGCCGCCAGTGCTTCGGTCAGGCACTGCGGCGCGCGGTAATCCAGGTTATGCAGCAGTTGTTCGTCGAAGCTGTCGGCAAAACCATCGAACAGCTCGCGCACATAGCTGTCCCCGGCACGCGGCGGCGCAGCGGCGCCACCGCAGGCCGCGAGCATGTGCGCGGCCACTGCATTGCCCGGGTCGCGCGCCAGCCACGCACGGTAGACTGTCTGCGCCTGCAGGTGCTCGCCGAGCAGATAGAGCCCGGTGCCCAGCGCCTCGCGCGCCGGCAGATGCTCCGGCGCCAGGGTGCAGGCCTGCTGCAGGCACTCCACCGACTGCTGCAGATGCTCGGCGGCCTGCGCGTTGTTGCGCAGGAACAGCCCCAGCACGTAGTGCGCCTGGGCCGAGTCCGGATGGGTATGCAACAGCGCCGCGTAGGTGACGAAGGCCTCCTGCGGGCGCCGCTGCGCTTCCAGCACCGCAGCCAGATTGGTCAGCGCATCGGCATGGGCGGGTGCCAGCGTCAGGGCGCGGCGGTAGCACTGTTCGGCATCGCCCAGCCGCCCGCATTCGCGGTGGATATTGCCCAGGTTGTTGCAGGCATCCGGCTGGGCGGGATCCAGCGCAAGCGCCTGGGTGATCGAGGCCACGGCCGCGTCGCTCTGCCCGCGCTGATGCAGCAGGACGCCGTGGAAGTGCTGTGCGTCCACATGCGCGGGCTGTGCATCCAGCACCTGCCTGTACAACTGTGCGGCGCGGTCGAACTGGCCGCTGCGGTGCGCGTCGATGGCGTGTTGCAAGGTGTCCGGCGGCAGGCGGGTGGCGGTGTGCATCGGGGCTCTCCTAGGGGCGGCAAGATGACGACGGAGCGACTGCAGTGCGGGTGCGGGCTCGACGATGCGCGTGGTGACCGGTCAGTGCGTACTGCGCGCCAGCGTTGCGCCTGTTGCAGGCGCAGTGCCCCCGCGGCATCGCAACCATGGCCATGGCTGTGGCCTGGACGTACGCCGGGAACGTGCAGCAACCGTCCCACGCGCGGCGGCGGCGCTCAGCCGATCAGTACGGTGAAGCACCCCAGGGTGATCACTCCGCCATGTGCGGTGCTGTCGCCCAGGCGTGCGGCCGGCTGGCCGGCGATCAACACGGTGGGCGCACCGGCCACGATGCTGTCCGGCGGGCCCACACACACCGCCGCATCGCCGATGCGTGCGGCAGGCAGGCCACCGATCAGCACCGTGGGCGCACCGGGGCCGAGGATGGGACCGCCCACGTGCGGCACCACTCCGGTCACCATCGGGCAGACGTGCAGGTCGGTCAGGCGTGCGGCGGGTTGCATGGCAACGCTTCGATGCAATCGGTGGCGGGCACTGTGCCGCGCCTGTTCACCGCTGACCCGGCAATTCGTCTCAGCGCTGCGCCACCACCGAGGTGCTCGCTGCGTCGGCATCGGCGGGCGTCGGCGTTGCCGGTTGCACCTGCGCCAGGGTCTGCCGTGCGGCGCGCAACGGTTCCTCGGCGTTGCCGAAGATGCCGGTGAGGATCTGTACCGCCTGCTGCGCATGCGCGCGTGCGTCGGCTGTCTGGCCCAGGGTGCGCTCGGCTTCGGACATGCCGCGCAGGATCTCGGCGGTCTGCGGGTGCGCACGGCCCAGCACCCGCAGCGAGGCCGTCAGCGCGGCGCGCTGTTCGGCCAGCGACTGCGCTGCCTGCCCGGCATCCAGCAACCAGAACGCGTGGTTGCTGCGGAAGGTGATCGTCTCAGGCGCGTCTTCGCCAAACGTGCGGCGTGCCCGCTCCAACGCCGCCCGGTAATGCGGGCCGGCCTCGGCCACCTTGCCCTGTTGTCGCAATGCGCCGGCCAGGTTGCCTTCCACCATCAGCGTGTCGGCGGCGTTGTCGCCATAGAGCTTGCGGTGGATCTGCAGCAGCGGCGTCAGCTCGGCCTCTGCGCCGGCGAAATCGCGCTGCATCAGCAGATACACCGACAGGCTGTTGCGCATCGACAGAACGAACGGATGCTCGGGCCCGTCCAGGGCGATGCGGTCGCGCAGCAGGGCGCGCTGCAGGGTGATCGCCGGCGCCAGTTGCCCGACCTCGGCCAGCATGGCGGCGTAGACGTTGCCGGCGTTGATGCGCTGGCCCGCACGCGTGGCGGGGTTGGCCAGCGCCGCCACGTAGGCATGCCGGCTCTCGGTCATGGCCTCGGCGATGCGGCCCTGGTCGCGCAGCGTCCAGGCCAGCCACCCGCGCATGTCGTTGGCCATGGCCTGCTGCTGCGCGTCGCCGCGCTGCGCTTGCGCGATGCCCTGGCGCAGCAGCTGCGCCGCTTCCCCGCGCTTGCCGGCACCACGCAGCGCCTGGCCCAGCATGGAGGTGGCCTTCAGCGCCGGCAGGCTGCCCTCGCCCGCGCTCTCCCGCGCCAGCCGCTGCGCGGTGCGCAGGTGCTCCACCGCCTGCGGATACTTGGCCAGCGCAATCAAGGTACGGCCCAGTGTCAGTTCGACATCGGTGCGTGCGTCGGGCTGGCCGGCCAGCTCGCGCGCCGCACGCTGCGAGGCCTGCTCCAGCACGCGCAGCATCAGCGTCTTGTCCAGATCCTGCGCCACGCCCGGGTCCACGCTGGACAGTACCGAACTCATGAAGTCGCCGGTGACCCGTGCGCGTTGTGCATCGCGCGCAGCCTGCTGCAGCGACCACAGCGTGGCGCCCACGCCGCCGATCGAGGCCACGGTCACCAGCCCGCCGGCCAGCACACCGCTGCGATGGCGCTGGGTGAACTTGCGCAGCCGCAACCAGCGGCCGGCCTGCAGGGCGCGCGGCGGGTAGCCGTCGAGCCAGCGGTGCAGATCGTCCAGCAGCGCCGACACCGACGCATAGCGTGCACCCGGTTCGGGTGCCAGGGCGCGCAGCACGATCGCATCCAGGCCATCGCGCAGCTGCTGCAGCAACTGCACAGGGGCGGTGGCGCGCGCGGCGCAGATGCGTGCGCGCGCATCGGCCGGCACCGCAGCCACCCGTTGCGAAGGTGGCTGCGGCACGCCATCGCTGCCGGCCACCGGCGCCAGCCCGCAACTCAACTCGTAGAACATCGCGCCCAGCGCATAGATGTCGCTGCGTGCGTCCACCTCCTGCGCGCCGCGTGCCTGCTCCGGGCTCATGTAGCCGGGCGTGCCGCGGCCGTGCGCCGAGGTCAGCCCCGGGTTGGCCGCATCGATGGCGATGCCGAAATCGATCACCCCCGGCATCGGCCGCCCGTCGATGTCGCTGACCAGCACATTGCTGGGCTTGAGATCGCGATGGATCACGCCCTTCTGGTGTGCATGCTGCACCGCCTCGCTCACCCGCAGCATCAGCAGCACGCGTGCGTGCAACGACAGCCGGTGCTCGTCGCACCACCAGGTGATGGGCTCGCCGCGCAGGTACTCCATCACCAGGTACGGCCGGCCCTGGGCGTCGGTGCCCACATCGTGGATCTGCGCGATGGCCGGGTGCACCATCTGCGCGAGCAGCCGGCATTCGAATTCGAACAAGGCGCGGCCCTGCGCATCCAGCGCGTCGGCGGCCACCAGCTTGATCGCTACCTCGCGCTCGTAGGCACCATCGGCGCGGTGCCCCAGGTACACCTGGCCCATGCCGCCGGCACCGAGCAGGCGGTCGATCGCCCACGCGCCGAAGCGCGTACCCGCCGGCAGCTCAGGCAGTGGCGCGTGCAACGCGGCTACGGCCTGTTTCAACGGCGCGCGTATCCGCAAGGTGGCCTGCGATTCCACCGCCAGCATCGCCAGCAATTCATCGCGCAACACGGCATCGTCGCCGGCCTGCACGCGCGCGAACGCGTCGCGCTCTGCGGGCGGCAACAGGCAGGCCTGGTGAAACAAGGCCTCCAGCCGTTGCCAGGTGGTGGCCACGCTCACAGCTGCGCCGCCAGCCAGACCCGTGCAAAGCGCAGGTCGCGCTCCAGCGTGGGCACCGACACCTCCAGCTGCTCGGCCGCTTCGGCCACGCTGAAACCCACCAGTTCGGTCAGCGCGAAAGCGCGGGCCTTGCGCTCGTCCACCTGCGCCAGCTTGTCGAAGGCATCGGCCACCAGCATCAGCGCCTCCGGTCGCGCCGCGCCATCGGACAGGCTGATGGTCAACGTCACCGCCTGCCCCAGCCGCTTGGCGCTGGCCTGCTGGCGCGCCAGATCCACCAGCAGATGCCGCATCTGCAAGGCGGCCACTGCATAGAAGTGGGTGCGCGACCGGAATGCCTGCTGGCCGTGTTCCAGCCGCATCCAGGCTTCATGCACCAGCTCGGTGGCCTGCAAGCCGGCACGCGCATCGCGCCGCAGCTCGCGCAAGGCCGTGGCCCGCAGCACCTCATAGACCTGCCGCGCCAATGCATCGCCTGCCCCAGGCTCGTCGCGCTGCCAGGCCTGCAACAACTCGGTGATCGGCAGCTCGGACATCGAGGTCCATCTCGCCTGCGTGGACGCGCAGTATCCCGCATTGGCGAGCAAGCGGAACAGCCGAGACGTAACGGTTTAGGACAGCGACCAAAGCGAGCGCGCTCACCGCCAGGCGAACGCGGCCGGTGCCCGGTGCGGCATGTGCCCTCGTACACGCCGGTTGCTCAGCGCAGTCGACACCACCTGACAACCGCCCGCTAAGGTTTGGCAGCCGCTATTGGCTGGCTGGGACGCAGCGGCAGGCGAGCGGCGGCGGTTGCAGCCAGCTAGACCGTCACGGTCAACGCGTTACCAATCCCTTATATAGCGCACCCACCCCGTCCGGCTCACCCACCTAGCAGCCAGGCTCACGCCCGGCCGCATAGCGCAGGCCCTGCCGCAGCTGGGCCAGGAACTCCGCATTCGCATACACCGCCGCATCGTGGCCCAGCCCGGTGTACCAGGCTCGTCCGCCGTCAAAGGCATGGCACCAGGCGATCGGGTGGTCGGCACCCATCGTGCCGCCGACATACAGCCGCTCATCCACTGTCGCGATCACCTGTACCTGCCCGCGCGGGTTGTGCCGGTAGTTGTAGATCTCATCGGTGATCGGCCACCCCTTGCCGACCGCCTGCCCATCTCGCTCAGGCTGCACACGCGTGGACTGCAGCCCCGGCGGGTGCCCCTTGAACCAGGCCCCGACCAGCTGCCCGTACCAGGGCCACTGGTAGCCGGTGTCGGCGGCCGAATGTACGCCCAGAAATCCACCGCCCTGCCGAACGAATCCTTCGAACGCCTGCTGCTGCGCCGGCGCCAGAATCTCCCCGGTGGTGCTGGCGAACGCCACCACCCGGTAGCGCGCCAGGTTGTCGGCAGTGAAGACCTCCGCGTCCTCGCTGTGATCGGCCGCCATGCCCTCCGCTGCCGCCAGCTGGCGCAATGTCGCCACCGCCGTCGGAATCGACTCGTGACGGAACCCGGCGGTCTTGCTGAAGATCAACATGCGCTCCGGAGCGGACGCGGCAGTGGCGGTGAGGGAGGCGAGCATGCAGATCAGGGCGAGCAGGAGTCTGTGCATGCATGCATTGTTGCGCGATCTGCGCCTTGTTCAAATAGCGCTGGCCCACTACGTCGCCGTAGCGACAGTGACCCCGACGCGTATGCAGCGAACTGAAGCCGACGCCGTGGCACCGATCCGCACTTGGTGCAGGCGTAGCGGGCGCGCCCTAGTACACCTGCTGCAACGCCTGTCTTTGTCGACGCCGAATGGTGTGTCCTGGCGTGTCGTGCGATGTCCAGCTCAAGCCGCTGAGAGCCCTGCTTGATTACCGCCCATGCACAGAGTGCCGGTCAGTCCATCGATACTTTTCTCAAGCAGCCAAGAGGCATTGATCACTCCACACACAATGGCGTTTGACGTAGACACGCAATCGCTTAGGTGTCGCGTGGCATGCAGCATGCCGATACGCCAGCGCTTGCCGGCGTACAGCGACGCAGGCCACTCACGCTCAGCGCTTGGCCGCCTCGCACAGTTTGCGATTGAACCAAGTGGACCTGGCGATAGGCAGGTAGGCATCCCAGTCGCTGGGCGGAAGCATCGTGCTGTTCTTGTCCAGCTCCGCTTGAAACGAGGCCTCGTCCTGGCTGCGACCGGCCATGGTCTGATCCAGCGCCGCCAGGCACTCCTGCGGGCGGTTCAGGCGCAGCAGGGTGAGGGCCCTGTCGTTGGCGAAACGGTCGCGATCGAGCCAGGTGAAAAACTCGCCGCACTCGCCTGCGAATGCCTGCATGCCAGCGAGCGCTTCGGCATAGCGCTTACCGCGATAGTCCCGCAGGTACGCCTCACGTTGTCGGCTGCTGGCCGCCGAAGTGCAGCCGGCCGGCAACTGCAGATAGTCGCCTTCGAAACCGGCGCGCATGCCGCAGTAATCGCGGCAGCTGTCCTGGGTCAGCGCGGCGATGCTGAAGCCACCCGCCACCGGCTTGAACGCTAGCTTGCAGGGCGCATCGACAGCATCGCTCACCTCCGCCTTGTCACCCTGCAGCGTGCCCGACAGCGAACAGCTGTGGCCGTTGGCGCCCATGGTGAGAATCTCGAACTGGCGCACCCCGCCCTTGTCGTTGACCTGCAGGCTGCCCCAGCCTTGCTTGGTGCTGTACTCGCCAGGCGTCGGACCGGCCGCCACCGCGCCGAACGCCGCCAGCCACACCAGTATCCCGCTCCATCCATATCGCCGTGACATTGCTTCGCCCTGTGTTCGACCAAGCGGCAAGTGTGCGGCATCGTGGCGACGCCAGGCCAGTCAGGTGTAGACCATCAACCCCAGCAGATCGAGCGCGCCGTGCGCCAGGATCGCCGGCCACAGCCGCCCGCGTCGGGCCACCCACCAACCCAGGATCAGCCCGATCACCAGGATGCTGATGGCGCCAATCGGGCCCTGATAGAGGTGATACGACGTGCGGAGCGCCACGCTGACATTCACCGCGAACGCCCGGCCATGGCGCGGCTCCAGGGCGCGGATCACGTAGCCGCACACGAATACCTCCTCGAAGATCGGGTTGATCAGCGAGATCGCCAGCACAGCCGTGATCGACAGCTGCCCGGCGACCATCGCATCGAATGGATGCGTGTTGCTCCCCAAGCTCCAGTTCAACAGCGTCAGTGGATAGGTGACCAACAGGCACACCGCCAGCAAGCCGAGCCCCGCCGCCAGGTCGCGCAGCTGCCACTGCAGCCCCAGTGACTGCGGCCTCCATCCGCGGAACCACAGCACTGGCAGCAAGATCGCCAGAACGAGCAGTTCGTAGAACACCATGCCCCACAAGCTCGCGTCGGAGAAGACAGGCTCGACGGCGTCGCGCGCGACTGCCAAAACGCTGGACCAGATCGACAGCCCGAACGCGATCGTCACCACGAGCAACAACTCGCCCCATCCAGCAGACGCTCCTTCACGCTCCTGCATCGATCTTCCTTGGCATGCCTTGATTGCAGATACTCAACTTGACACGCCCTGTCTAGCGGCAGGCCTGCACGACCGCCCGTTCGACAGCCTGCATGAAATCCGGATCGCGACGCATCGTAGTATCGGCGCGCGCGCTATCGCGCACGTGGGTGGCGCGCGTACACGCCTCGGGGCTGGGCTTGCGCTCGTAACTGATCAGGCGTGAGCCCAGGTTTGATTCCTGGTTATTGCCGGACGCCGCTTGCGTACCGGCCTGCGCAGCTGTTGCCGTTGCCGTCGGGGCCGGCGCGGCTTGCTTGGTCCAACGCTTCTGCTCGGCGCCGTCGGCGCACGGCGTGGACTGGTAAACGGTGCCCAGCTTTGCATCGCTGCACTTGTAGGCCGACTGCGCCGCTGCCGGCCATGCCAGTATGTACATCACCATCGCAAGACTTCTTTTCATTGATGCCTCCCCCAAACGGCATAGCTTACCCATAGCCGGGCGCGAGGCGTCGTTCCTCAGAGCAGCATGTGTTTTTCTTCGGTGGCGAGGATGGGCAAAGCGCGCCTAGCGTCTTGCTACTGGCCGACTTGGACCGCCACAAAACCGGCACATTGCCGATGGCAGCGCCAAGCGAACGCACAGTGCTCGCTGACCAATGTCGCATGCACTTCTTGCTGCCCCAGGGACAACTCCAGCCGGCGATGGAAGTGCAAAGACCTGCAGGTACCGCCGACGCGCAAGCACAGCGGCCATTGACGCATTTTGCGGGCATTGAGCGGCTCGCCGGCACCGCAAGTCGCCGTTGTCGACCGATAGGTTAACCTGGCCCCCGTTACCCCGGCTTTGTGATACCGGGTTAATTACTTCGTACTTTCGTTCGTTCCGGTCCTTTGCTGACAAATGTGGTTTTCAGAACGTCACAATGATTGGACAGTGGTCTGATATGTCGTCGAGCGGGTTGATGCTTTTAGAAAAGTTAGCCACTGCGGGAGCAATATTAAGCACCTCGACATTGGTCGCAATACTATTCCCGGAGACTGCATAATCGTACGTCCTAGAAACTCCAATCTTAGCGTTATGCGTATCCCCATTAAAGGCAACATTGAAGGAATTAAGATCGGAACCACTCTCTTGCATGGCGAGGATGAGAGCAGCAGGCTCACAATTAAGATCTCCCATTAACACAAAAGAGCCGTTGTGCAGCTGATGGAGTGCTTCGGCTACCCACCCAACTAAAAAGGCCGCCTTCCCGCTAGCATTGGCATGGTAAACATATAAACTTATCCCGTTCAAAGCCCCCAGACATGCAACATGACGCTTGCTTTGCTTTGTGAATTCACCGCCGCCTTTTTTCCAGGGCGAAGTCCCGAAAACGTCCCTGAAGCTTGGAGGATTAAAGCGCATTAATACACTTTCATCCAGCTCATCATCGATAGCTGCGTAGCCGAGCTGAGCCTTGGTCCCCTTTGCGCTCCGCTTAGCAGTGACTACTTGCTTGTTGATGGCCACACCTCCAAGCTCAAGGTCGCTTGTAACTTCGCATAGGACAGCAAATTCCGCGTTGTGCAGATGGAACGCTTCGGCGACAACTTGCTCCATTATTTTTTGCTTGCTGCCTGGCGTTCCAGTGCCAAGCCGCTGGACATTCCAGAATAGAATCCTCATTCCAGGCACCCTGTCTTTAAATAAATCGGCTGATAGCAAAGCCACCGCCTTCTGACACTGATGTTAATCATCACAGTCCTCCAATCCGAATAGGCAAATCACTCTGGCCCCTTTGCCCCCCTTTGTTCCTGCTTCTTTGTTTGTTTACTTTGTTTGGGCGAGGTTCTCACTGCGTTTTTAAGGCCGTCCCTAACGCACTACCCGATAGCTTCGTCCATTCCAACGCACTATTCGATAGTGCCCATTACCTCTTCCGGTATGCCCACCAATCCCATACACTGAAACCACGCCCCCCACTCGCGTAAACACAATAACTACATTTGCCCCAGGGATAGTCTGATGCCTCGCGGCAAATCCGACCCCCCATATATCCTCACCAATACTGTCATGCTGGGGACCATTAACAACACTAATCAATGCATTTCTCTCAGCATCACTGTAAGTCAGTCCCCCAAGCACTCCAACCAGGTGTGCACCACTGTGATGAATGACAATAGGCGCAACACCTACGGCTATATTTATTTCATTTATCGAGCTGCATCGACTGCACAGCCAGCCATCTTGCGTGTTCTGGCCAGTATTGAATGGTTCTCTTCGAGCACAAAAATAACAATTTGACATGACAGCACCTCGGTATTGAAGACCACAAATCCTGCAGCCACAGCCACATATTCTCAAAATTTAATCGCAATTTTTAATTAAATCTGTAATAAAACATGGATTTGCCCGCACCCATATTTATGCCGTCAATGTCTCGACCTTTTAACATCCTTTCAATAAGCACTCGGCTGATCTCCGGCAGCATCGTGTTGGTCAAAATCGCATCGATCATCCGCCCGCCCGACTCGCTCTCGGTGCACCGCGAGACCACCAACTCCACCACCGAATCTTCATACTCGAACGGAATCCTGTAACGCTCCTCAATCCGCTTCTTGATGCGATTCAACTGCAGCCGCACGATCTGCCCCAGCATGGCCTTGCTCAGCGGGTAATACGGAATCGCCACCAACCGCCCGAGCAATGCCGGCGGAAACACTTTCAATAACGGCTCGCGAATGGCTTTTGCCATGGCCTCCGGATCCGGCATCAGTTCCGGGTCCTTGCACAGGCTGGCGATCAGGTCGGTGCCGGCGTTGCTGGTGAGGATGATCAAGGTGTTGCGGAAGTCGATGCGGCGGCCCTCGCCGTCTTCCATCCAGCCCTTGTCGAAGACCTGGAAGAACAGTTCGTGTACGTCGGGGTGGGCCTTTTCCACTTCGTCCAGCAGCACCACCGAATAGGGTTTGCGGCGTACCGCTTCGGTGAGCACGCCGCCTTCGCCGTAGCCGACATAGCCCGGCGGTGCGCCCTTGAGCGAGGAGACGGTGTGCGCCTCCTGGTACTCGCTCATGTTGATGGTGATCAGGTTTTGTTCGCCGCCGTAGAGCGTCTCTGCCAGAGCGAGTGCGGTTTCGGTCTTGCCCACGCCGGAGGTGCCGGCCAGCAGGAACACACCGATCGGTTTGTCCGGGTTGTCCAGGCCGGCGCGGCTGGTCTGGATGCGCTTGGCGATCATCTCCATGGCGTGGTCCTGGCCGATCACGCGCTTGGCCAACAACTCCGGCAAGCGCAGCACGGTATCTATTTCGTTGCGCGCCAGGCGCCCGACCGGGATGCCGGTCCAGTCGGCGACCACGGCAGCCACTGCCTGGTAGTCGACGGTCGGCAGGATTAGCGGCGATTCGCCCTGCAGTGCGCCCAGTTCCGCCTGGACCAGCTGCAGGCGCGCGAGCAGCGTGTCGCGATCCACGCGTATTGGTGCTTCGAGCACGGCGGTGTCGCCAGACGCTGCCTGCACGGCATTGGCATTGGCATCGGCGTCTGCTTCCGCGTCTGCTTCCGCTTCCGCTTCCGCTTCCAATGCACTACCGGTACCTTCCACCGGCGCATGGCCGCTACGCAGTTGCGCGCGTAGCGACAGCAGTTCATCCACCAAAGCTTTCTCGGCAACCCAGCGCTGCTCCAGATCACGCAGGCGGCCGTGCTCGCTTTCCAGCAGGCCAGCACACGCAGCAGCACGCTCCTCCACCACGATACCGATGGCACGCTCGCGCGCGATGATGGCGTGTTCGGTGTCCAGCGATTCGATGCGGCGGCGGCTGTCGTCCACCTCGGCCGGCGTGGCGTGCAGGCTCACCGCCACGCGCGCGCAGGCGGTATCCAGCAGGCTCACCGATTTGTCCGGCAGCTGGCGCGCGGGGATGTAGCGGTGGCTGAGTTTGACCGCCGCTTCCAGCGCCTCGTCCAGGATCTGCACGCTGTGGTGCTGCTCCATCATCGAGGCGACGCCGCGCATCATGCGCACGGCCTTGGCCTCGTCCGGCTCGTCCACCTGCACGGCCTGGAAGCGCCGCGTCAATGCCGGGTCTTTTTCGATGTACTTCTTGTACTCGGCAAACGTGGTGGCGCCGACGGTGCGCAAGGTGCCGCGCGCCAACGCGGGCTTGAGCAGGTTGGCCGCATCGCCGGTGCCGGCTGCGCCACCGGCGCCAACCAGGGTGTGGGTTTCGTCGACAAACAGGATTATGGGCTTCGGGCTGGCCTGCACTTCGTCGATCACCGCGCGCAGGCGCTGTTCGAACTCGCCCTTCATGCTGGCGCCGGCCTGCAGCAGACCCACATCGAGCGTGCGTAGTTGTACGTCTTTCAATGCCGGCGGCACGTCGCCGCGTGCGATGCGTTGCGCAAAACCTTCCACTATCGCGGTCTTGCCCACGCCGGCTTCACCGACCAGGATCGGGTTGTTCTGGCGGCGGCGCATCAGGATGTCGACCACTTGACGGATTTCGTCGTCGCGGCCGATGATCGGGTCCAGCTTGCCCTCGCGCGCCTGTGCGGTGAGATCGGTTGTGAATTTCTTCAGCGCTTCCTGCTTGCCGAATGCGGCCGGTGCGATGGCGCCACTGGCTTCGCCCGGTGCGGCGGTCTGGCCGAGCGAAAAGCCGTCGCTGGGCAGCAAACCATCTTCCGGCGAGCCGGCCACGATCTGCGCAAAGTGTTCATTGAGCGCGGCAGGTTTTAGTTTGTCGAATTCCTTTGAGATCGCCAGCAGGGCATTGCGCAGGCCACGCACGCTCAGAATGCCGACCACCAGATAGCCGGTGCGTACCTGCGCTTCACCAAAACTCAGTGAGGCATACACCCAACCGCGCTCCACCGCTTCTTCCACATTGGCCGACAGGTCGGTCACCGCAGTGGAGCCACGCGGCAAGCTGTCGAGTGCAGCGGTGAAATCGCGCGCCAGCGTTGAGGGATTGAGCTGGAATTGCTTGATGATGCGGTGCAGGTCCGAATCCTGCAGCTGCAGCAACTGATGCAGCCAGTGCACCAGTTCCACATACGGGTTGCCGCGCAGCTTGCAGAACACGGTGGCGCTTTCGATGCCGCGATAGGCGAGTGGATTGAGCTTGCCGAACAGGGCACTGCGGGAGATCTCGGCCATGATGCGTCCTTCGAAGTCGGTACGTTGCGTGTGAGCGTGTGTGTGAGCGGCAATGGCAGCGGTGCGGTCAGCCGGAAGGGCGCAGCACCACCTCGTCGGCGTCGGCAATGCTCCAGGCGCGGCGGCCAAGCCAGGTGTCCAGGCCTAGGCGGCTATTGCGTGCCAGCTGCGGTGTGGGTACCTCGTCGGCCTTGAGCAGCAGCTGCAGCTCCCAGCCGAATTCGTCGCCCAGATAGCTACGCACCGCTGCGGTGAGTTGGCGTAGCGCCTGGCCGCCGGGCAAGAAACGTTGAAAGGCAATGCGTGGCAATGGCCCCAGGCGGATGCGGACGCGCTGTTGCGCGCCGCGCACGTGTGCGCCCACCACGCTATCCACGCCCAGGCGTACGTTGCGCGGGCCGATGCCTAGTTGCAGGTGCGCGTCGGCCGGCAAGCGCATCCATTCGGCGATGAATTCCTGCACCTGCACCGGCCAGTCGAACAGTGTGTGCAGCACGGCACGCAAGCCTTCCGGTGTGCGCGTGACCGCGCCAAACCGGCCGGCGTGATAGCGGCGCGCTTCATCGGGCAGTGCGTCGCGCTCGCGCAGGTGCGGGCTGGCGATACCGACCAGTGCATCCAGCCAGGCACGGAACTGATCGCTGGCTGCGCGCTCGGCCTGCACGGTGGGCTGCGCCTGTGCCCAGGCACGATAGAACAGGCTGAGCATGCGGTGATGGAACACATCGGCAAACGCGGCGAAGGTGCCATCCTTGGCTTGCTGCGCACGCTCGATGGCGTATTCGGTCAGATGCAGCGGCAGCGGCGCATTGGGACCGAACAGGCCCAGAAACACCCCATACAACGCAGCCGGTCGATCGTCGGTTGCCGGCACGTAGCGCTCAAGCGCGTGCGGTGCGAATGCCAGCGATGGCGTATGCCGCAAACGCAGCACATCGTCACTGGCGCGCGCCGATTCGCCCAGGCGCGGCTGCTGCGGATGGCAGCGCTCGATCGCGCGCAAGGCCGCGAACGGGCTGAAATCCTGTGGCCGGGTCTGCAGCGCCTGGGCCAGCGCCGCAGCCGCCGCGCTCACAGGCGGGGGCGCGTGCCGGGCTGGGCTGGCCATCGGGCCACCTCGTTGCGTTCGGTGGTGCGCAGGACCGTTTCGGTAAAGGAATTCACCGAGACATAGCGCGCAAAGAAGTGCCGCAGCACCGAAGCGAGCAGGAATGCGCCGGTACCTTCGAAGGCCGCGTCCTCGCAGGTGAGGGTGATCTCCAGGCCGCGACCGAAGGTGATCGGGCCAGGCACCGGAATGCGCCGCACGATCGGCGTGCCGGTCACGTGCTTGACCCCTTCAATCTGCCGCTGCGCCGAGGCATCGAACGGGTCGCAATACAAGGTGAGGATTTCGCGTAGCGCCGCCGCACCGTTGGGTCCATCTTCGAATAGCGACAGGTAATTGAGCTGCAACTGGCTGAGCAGGCGCCAGGCGGTCTGCCCATCGGACAGCGCCGGGCGCGGCTTGGTCGGCCCGGCCACGCAGCGTACGCTGCGCACCGGCACGCCGCTGTCCATCGTGAAGTCGCTTGCCCCCTTGCCCACCGGCATGTGCAGCGGCAGATCGCGGTTGCTGCACCACAGCTGCAAGCCGAGTTGGCGCAGGCTGCTGGCCTGCGCCTGGTCATTGGCATCGACCAGGCTGACGAAGACCTCGCTGCCCACATAACTGGAACGCGCCCCGTCGCGACGTTGCCGCGCAGACAACACCCGCGGCTCGCGGCGCATGCTGTAGAACGCGCCATGCCGCGCATGCCAGGTACGCGCATCGCCGCCGTAGAACGCGGTGAAGCGTTGTTCCGGTTCTTGGCGGTCGCCGAAGCCCTCCACGTCGCCCAGATGATGGATCTCGAAATCCATCGGCCGGGTGCGATCGGCCAGCACGTGATACTCGTGCTGGCCCGCCTGCAGATGGATGCGGTCGGCGCGGCGTTCGAACAGGTTGATGGCCGGCGTGCAGAACAGCGTGAAGTGTTCGGCGCTCACTGCGGCGGCCAGGCTGGGCACGCTACGCGACAGCAGAATCACCACCTCGAAACTGTTGCCGTGCAGGCGACGCAATGCAGCGCGCAAGCCGGTGAGTTCGGCGAACAGGAAGCGCTCCGGGCACGCGAAGTATTCCTGCAGTAGGCGGTAGCCACTGAACGAGCGCCCGTCGTATGGGATCAGGCTGTCTTCGTCGGCATAGCCGCGCATCTGCAACGCATCGGCGCCTTGCAGCGTTTGCAGCGGCGCGCCCTGCGCATCGCTGCCGCGTACTAGCACGGCGCTGGTGTCGGCATGCAGTTGTTCGTACAGCCGCTTGGGCAGTCCATCGGCACCGGCCAGGAACAGCGGCAGCCGGTCCAGCGCCAGGCCTTGGGTCTGGGCACCGCCCACCAGCTCGAAGCGCAAGCGGATGCCGGCGCGCACGCTGCGCCCGGCGGGTAGCGCGATGCCTGCCGCCGCCATCGCAGCCGGCGACTCCAGGTACTTGGCATCGGCCACCTGCAGCGGCCACAGCGTCACTGCATGCGCGGTGCGGAATTCGCAGGCGGTGCGTTCGCCAGCGCCGATCAGGCTGCGCAAGGCGCTCTGGCGCGGCACCGTCACCCCGGCCGCTAGGCCACTGTCTTTCAGGTCCGGCTGCAGCTGCACCACCGCCATCGACGGCAGCGGCGCCAGGTAATGCGGGTAGACCATTTCCAGCAGGTGCTGGGTGAATACCGGGTACTGCGCGTCCAGCTTGAGCTGCACGCGCGCGGCCAGGAATGCGAAGCCTTCAAGCAGACGCTCCACGTACGGGTCGGCGCATTCGAACGCATCCAGCCCCAGCCGCCCAGCGATCTTGGGATACTCGCGCGCAAACTCGGCGCCCATGTCGCGCACATGCTGCAATTCGCGGCTGTAGTACGGGAGCAGGCGCGGGTCCATCTCAGCCATGCCCTTCGACGACATCGAGCCGGCCGGTTTCCAGATCCAGCGCGGTTTTCAGATACAGGTTCAACGGCAACGGCTGCGCCCACATCTCCGATTCGATGGTGAATAGCAGTGAGCGCCGGTCCATGCGCGCGGCATCGGCATGCACGCTGACGCGTAGCGTGTCGGGGATCAGGCGGGGTTCGAACGCCAGGATCGCCTCGCGAATGCGCTGCTGCAGTGCCGCCGCATCGATGCCGGTGACCGCCACGCCGGCCAGATCCGGGATACCGAAGTTGAGGACCGAGCGCTGCACCTGCGGATACGCGCCCAACGGATGGCTGGTGTCCAGATTGACCGCATTCAACAACCACGACAGATCGCGGATCACGCACTCGCGCAGACGTGTGGCCGAGATCACGCGTTGCTCGCGGCTCTCTTCGCGCTGACTGGGCACGGTGTCTGTGAGCCGGTCCAGCAGCGAGGGCTGCAGGCGTTCGGTGGTGGTGAGCTCGGCCATGGTGGCTCAGCCCAGGTCCAACTGCAGGTGGCGCACGTCCAGCAACGCCAGCTCACGCGACTCGGTACTCCACATGCGCTGGCCCAGGCCGATCTCGCCCTGCGCGCCCTGTGTCCATTCCGTACGGCGCGCCAGCTGCAGCTCGCCGGTATCTAGATGCTCGCTGCCCGGATACCGCACTGGCATGTACGCAAACGCCTGGCCGCCATTGCGCCACAGCACGCTCACCGGCGCCCACACGGTGTCGCGCAGGTCCGCCGGTGCTTCGAAGCGCAGCTGATGGATCTGTTGCAACGGTGCCCAGGCATAGCCGCTGTCGAGCATCAGTTCGATACAAGGCCCGAAGCGCGCATCGGCATCGGACAGCCATTCAAAGCGTTCGCCATCCAGCACGCCCGCGCTTGCCGGTGCCAGTTCGAAGGCGTGGGCACGCAGCGCGTTTGCCTGCGCGCCATGGCCTTGTGCAGACAGGCGCAGCGCCTGCAGATGCAGTGCCAGCCACTCGGCCGGCTCGCCGATCACGTGCGGCAACTGGGCGCCGGCGAACACCTGCGCCCGTGTCTGCTCGCCCTGCAGTACCGCGAGATACGTCTGCACCAATGGCTGGGTGGTTCCATCCAGCTCCCCGCAGGCACGCAACTGGTCGGCCGCACGCGACCATTGGCCCAGCACGGCCAGCAGCTGAAACAGGAACACGCGCTGCGCAGCATCGGCAGGTTGCCGGCGTACCTGCTGCACCAGCTGCTGCAATGCCTGCGCCGGCTCGCCACGGGCAAGCAGGCTGTGTGCGGTGGCATCCATCGCGCATGTCCTCATCGAAGAAGGGAGCGGTGTCGCTGTCGACACCGCCGGTGATTGCATTAGAGGCATCGGGCGCAGCAGCACACCCACGCGCGCGCGGCTGCCGCAGGGCCGCAGGCGGTGCGATGCAACCGGCATGGACGCATGGCGCGTGCCGATCTCCCATCCGCCCCGCCATCCGGCGATCGCACGCGGTTTGCGTGACGCGTTATGCCTTGGCGACGCCCTGGATGTCGTAGGTGAATTCCTTCGCCCCGCCCTGCGCCGTGCCCTTGTCGTCCTGCGGCTGGAAGCCGTACTTGAACTTGCCGAAGTGCAGCGTCACGTTCTCGGTGAGGCGATCTTCGCCGCCGGAGCCGCCGGTGGACAGCGAAGTGATCAACACGCCTTCGCTCAGCTCGATCGTGAGAAAGTCGCTCTGCTCGCCGGTGGCATTGGTGACGTACAGCCAGGCGTTTTCCACGCGTGCACCGGTGCACACTGCATCGAGCAAGGCGTTGGAGCAGCCGTCCACGTACTTGGTGATGGAGATGTCCTGGATATGCGCCTTGCCGCCGCTGGCCGAGCCGCCACCGGTGTGCAGGTCGCCGGAATTGCTCGCGCCCCACGACCACGCCAGGATCGGAATCTCGCCCTTGTGCTTCTTGTGGTTGGACGCGCCTTCGATCTTGACCTTGCCGCTGCCGAACTTGATGTGCATGTCGAACGCCATGGAACTGCTCCTTCAATGAAAGTGACAACAGGGGTGGCGCAACGCGCAGTGGCGTCGTGCCCGTGACGCGAATGCGTCGGATCAGGCCTTGGCGGCCGAGGGCAAGCGCGAGACCAGGCGCAACGACACGGTCAGGCCTTCGAGCTGGTAATGCGGCTTGAGGAAGAACTTGGAGCTGTAATAGCCCGGCGCGCCTTCCACTTCCTCCACCACCACTTCGGCAGCGGCCAGCGGCTTGCGTGCCTTGGTTTCTTCGCTGGAGTTGGACGGGTCGCCATCGATGTACTGGGTCACCCAACGCGTCAGCCAGCCCTGCATCTGTTCGCGATCGGAGAACGAACCGATCTTGTCGCGCACGATGCACTTGAGGTAATGCGCAAAGCGGCAGCAGGCGAACATGTAGGGCAGACGCGCGCCCAGCGCGGCGTTGGCGGTGGCATCCGGGTCGTCGTATTCGTCGGGCTTGTTCAAGGACTGCGCGCTGATGAAGGCGGCCATGTCCGAATTCTTGCGATGTACCAGCGGCATCAGGCCCATCTTGTCCAGCTCGGCCGAGCGGCGGTCGGTGATCGCCACTTCGGTCGGGCACTTCATGTCCACGCCACCGTCGTCGGTAGGGAAGGTGTGCGTGGGCAGGCCTTCCACCGCGCCGCCGGATTCGATACCGCGAATGCGCGAGCACCAGCCATATTGCTTGAACGAACGGTTGATGTTCACCGCCATCGCATAGGCCGCGTTCTGCCAGGTGTATTTGCTGGAATCGGCGCCGGTGGTCTCTTCTTCGAAATCGAACTCGTCCACCGGGCTGGTGGCTGCGCCGTACGGCAGGCGCGAGAGCGTGCGCGGCATCGCCAGACCGATGTACTTGGCGTCTTCCGACTCGCGCAGCGAGCGCCATGCGGCGTAATCGGGCGTGGAGAAGATCTTGGCCAGATCGCGCGGGTTGGACAGCTCGTTCCAGTTGTCCATGCCCATCAGTTTGGGCGCGGCTGCGGCAATGAAGGGGGCATGCGCAGCGGCGGCCACCTGTGCGATGCCGTTGAGCAATTCCACATCCGGCGGGCTCTGGTCGAAGTAATAATCGCCGACCAGGCAGCCATACGGCTCGCCACCGAGCTGGCCGTATTCCTGCTCGTAGACCTTCTTGAAGATCGGGCTCTGGTCCCAGGCGGTGCCCTTGTAGCGCTTGAGCACCTTGCCCAGTTCCTTCTTGCTGATGTTCAGCACGCGGATCTTGAGCTGCTGGTCGGTCTCGGTGTTGTTGACCAGGTAATGCAGGCCGCGCCAGGCGCCTTCGAGCTGCTGCAGATCGGGGTGATGCAGGATCTGGTTGAGCTGTTCGGTGAGCGTGCGGTCGATCTGCGCGATATACGCCTTGATGGTCTGCGAGACGTCTTCGCTGACCACGTCGCTGCGCGCAAGCACCTGCTCGGCCAACGTACGGACCGCCGATTCCACTTCTTCCTTGGCGCGTTCGCTCTTGGGGCGGAACTCGCGATTGAGCAGCGCGGCAAAATCGCCCTGCTCGGCTGTTTCGGTGCTGCTGCTGGCCAGTGCGGCTTCGGTGGCGGACATGGCGTCAGGCTCCTTCCGGTTCGGAGGCGGGTTTGGCCGCCGACACCAGCGACTGCAGCAACGCCGGGTCGCGAATGGCATTGGCGATCAACTGCTCCGCGCCGGCCTTGCCGTCCATATAGGTGTCCAGGTTGGCCAGCTGGGTGCGTGCTTCCAGCAACTTGGCCAGCGGCGCGACCTTGCGCGCGATGGCGGCCGGCGAAAAATCGTCCATGCTTTCAAAGGTGATATCCACCGCCAGCTCGCCTTCGCCGGTGAGCGTGTTGGGCACCTTGAACTGCGCACGCGGGCGCATCGACTGCAGGCGGCTGTCGAAGTTGTCGACATCGATCTCCAGTGCCTTGCGCTCGTCCAGCGATGGCAGCTCACCCGCGTTGGCGCCGGACAGGTCCGACATCACGCCCATCACGAACGGAATCTGCACCTTCTTCTGCGCACCGTAGACCTCGACGTCGTATTCGATCTGCACGCGTGGCGCCCTGTTGCGGGCGATGAACTTCTGACTGCTGGCCATGCCTGATCTCCGATTGAGCTTGCCCGTTGCGCCACCGTGCTCGGCACGGGCGCTGCCTTGTGGCTTGGATGTCGCCGGCCCGGCGGATGGCCTGCAGCCTGCGTGCGACGCCGGTGTTGCGGGCCATCCCGCAACTGCCGCGCACCACGCGGACCGAAGCGGCAGACCGTGCGATGACGCTTTCTCAGCGCTGCGGCGAGTCTAGGAATGGCGCCAAATGCCCACCCGACAAATCGTCTCAATCACACCGATGCGTGATGCACCGCCGACTTTGTGAAAGGTGCGTGATGGGTTGCCGCTGCTTTTTTCGGTTGATCCAGGGACAGGCCCCGGGGAGTGGGCCGCAGGCAGCACCGCATGAGCATCAGTTACTACAGCGCCATCGTTCCGCAGGCGTGCGCGACCACGGACGCGCAGACGCCGTTGATGATCGACCTGCTGGCTTACATCGAGCAGCACATCGGCGAGGCCGAGCTTGGCACCGACTCATTGCAACAGGCATTCGCACTCTCGCGCGCCTCGTTGTACCGGCTGTTCCAGTCGCGTGGCGGTGTGGCCAGCTACATCCGCGAGCAGCGGCTGTGCACGGCGCACCGCTATCTGCAGGCCTACCCGGACTGCAGCCTGACCTGGCTGCTGTACGAAATGGGGTTTGCCTCCGAGCGGCAGTTCCAGCGCGCCTTCCAGCAACGTTTCGGCATGCCGCCGATGCAGTGGCGCCGCCAGTGCCGCGCCAAGCCGCACGCACCGGCCCCGCGCCGTGGCCATTACATGCCGATGTGGCGTTTCATGCGCGAGCTGAGCCAGGACATGCCGCAACCAGTGCCCAGCGCGTTACGCAATGGCGTACCGGGCACCTACGGCGCGCCGCTGGTACATACCGAAGCGCTACGCCGCCTGGCACGGCCGGCGCAGAGCACGGCGGCGCGGCTGGAGCCAATGGACGCCTGAGCGCCGGCTGGGGTGTGCTCTGTTGGAGCACGCCCGCACATGCGATGGGCCACGCGGGCAGAGCCCGTCGCGCTCCGGGTGCGCTCCCGTGAGCGATCCTGGGTGACTGCGTGGGTTGGGTCGAAGTGACGCGCGCAGTGGCACCGCAGGATCACTGTGTCAGCGGATCACCAGCACCGGGATTGAGCTGTGGGTGAGCACTTCCACCGTCTGGCTGCCGAGCAGCATGCGGCGCATACCGCGGCGACCATGCGAGGTCATGATGATCAGGTCGCTCTTGCATTCCTCTGCAGTCTGCACGATGCCTTCGGCCGCGAAACGGTCCAGCACATGCCGCGAGGTCGCCTTGATGTTGGCGGCTGCCGCCAGTTCCAGCGCCGGGCGCAGGATTTTCTCAGCGGCCGCTTCGCGCTCGGTGCGGTATTCCGGGCTGGCCTCGTAGCCGACGCTCCAGCCCATCGCATCGTACATACCCATCGCCCACGGCTCGGACACGGTGACGATATCGACCTTGGCGCCAGTGGCCTTGGCCAGCTCGAGGCCCTGAAACAGGCCTCGATGCGACAGCTCGGATGCATCGATGGCGATGAGAATACGTTTGTACATGGTGACCTCCTGCAAGGATGGCATTGCTGCCGATGGACTTGAACGCACGGTGGCACGTGCGGGTGGAGCGAGCCTTGATGCGGATCAGTGCGGCGATGTTGCTGGCTGTGTTGGGACTGCGTTGGTGTGAAGTTGCCGATATTGCTGCTTTGATCGTGGTGGCGTGCTGGTGCTGGTGCTGGTGCTGGCTGGATGCTGGAGAGGTTGCAGTTGCGCTAGTGTTGTTGCTATTGCTGGCGTTTCTGTTGCTGCCAGCGCTTTTTCCTACTATTCCTGTCTCGATGGTGCATGCCGCGCAGCGCATCTGCGATCGACAACGACGACCGCGACTCGGCAAGCGTGGTGTTCAATCGGTGGCCACCGCATCCGCGTCCGGGCGCATCTCGCGCAGGCGTGCCGGATTGCCGACCGCGGTCGCCCCTGTCGGGACATCGCGGGTGACCACCGCACCGGCGCCGATCAACGCATCGTCACCGATGGTCACGCCCGGCAGGATGATCGCCCCGCCGCCGATCCACACATTGCGCCCGATGCGGATCGGCCGCCCGAATTCCAGGCCGCTGGCCCGCCCGGCGGCATCGCGCGGGTGATCGGCAGCGTAGATCTGCACGCCGGGGCCGATCTGCGTGCCGTCGCCAATGCGCACCTCGCAGATATCCAGGATCACGCAGTTGAAGTTGAGGAACACCCCGGCACCCAGGCGGATGTTGTAGCCGTAATCGCAATGGAACGGCGCACGAATCACCGCACCGTCGCCCACCTCGGCCAGGCGCTCCCGCAACAGTGCATGGCGCTGGGCTGACGTCTGCATAACAGCGGCGTTGTAGCGCAGCATCCACTCGGCTGCGGCCGCTTGATCGGCCTGCAGCTGCGCGTCGGTAGCGCTGTACAGTTCGCCTGCCAGCATCTTCTGTTTTTCTGTCTGCATGTCGTCGCGCACCCGTGTGCAATTCAAGTCGCGCCAGGGTGGCATGGATGCGTCATCTCGCGCATCGAGCGATGCACAAATGGTCCAGGCGACCTGGCCATCGCGGCTCACAGAACGTCGCGATCGGTCGACGAATGGAGGCAATTGACGTATCAAACACCAGAGTGGAACGACGAATGCAAATTTCGAACACCGACTTCATCGGCTTGGGGACCATGTCGCCATTCTTGCTTGCCGTGCATATTGCAATGCCGTTGTGCCAGCATCGATATTCCTGACCATGCCATTCCGGGATAGCCACGTTCAAGGATGACGCCATGACACGATGTGTATTCACTTGCATTGCATTGCTGCTGTCTGCGTGCCTGAGCTGCTCTGCACACGCAACGGCGTCACTTTCTTTCGAAGAAAGTGGGTACTCCATAATGTTTGAAGTCGGGCGCAGCACCCCACCAGTGATCGCCAGTCTTCGCTTCAACGCGCCCGGCGACAGCGAGGGCGTGTGGTTGCGGAGCGGGTTCCAGGTCAAGACGTTCGATACCAAGCGCAGAATCTTCCGCCTGATTTATGCAGGACATGACACGCGTGTGCCGCCATTTACGCTGGTCGTGCTCGGAAACAATTCGACACTCACCGTGAAGGGCAAGCAGATCAACTCCGCCTTCAGTTGGGAGATGTGAGCGCGCGGGGCGAGCAACGGGGGCGACGCTTCGTCCAGCAATCGCTTGCCGTATGTGACTTACACCAGCGGTCGGCTCTTCTCTCCACGCACCGTGCAACCGCACGCCGTCTTGGGCTGAAGAAAACGCAATCGCTGGCGAATGCGAACCCGACTACACCACCGTCAAATTCGCGTAGGCCATCACCAGCCACTTGGCGCCGACCTCGTCGAACTGCACCTGCACCCGCGCATGCGCGCCGGCGCCTTCATAGTCCACGACCACGCCGCCCCCAAATTTGGGATGCTCGACATTGGCGCCAAGCTTGATCGGCGCCGTCTCCACGATGCCGTGCACCGGGCCACCACGTGCCGCGCCCAGCGATGCAGTGCGCGAAACCTGCACCTTCGGGCGTACTTCGTTGAGCAGATCGCGCGGGATCTCGCGCAGGAAGCGCGAGGGCACGTTGTAGTTGTCCTGGCCGTGGATGCGCCGCGATTCGGCGTAGCACAGCACCAGTTTCTGCCGCGCGCGGGTGATGCCCACGTAGGCCAGGCGGCGCTCTTCTTCCAGCCGGCCGGTTTCTTCCAGCGAGCGCGCACTCGGGAACAGGCCATCTTCCAGCCCGACCAGGAACACGATGGGGAATTCCAGGCCCTTGGCCGAATGCAGCGTCATCAGCTGCACGCCTTCTTCGCCGGCCTGTGCCTGGCCTTCGCCGGCTTCCAGCGAGGCATAGGCCAGGAACGCGACCAGCTCGGTCATGCCCTGGCTGTCTTCATCGTCCGGCCGGGTGAAGCGCGAGGCTACCGAGACCAGTTCGTCCAGGTTCTCGGTGCGCGATTCCGAATCCAGCCCACCGCGGCTCTCTTTGGCCCAATGCTCGCGCAGGCCCGAGCGCATCAGCACGTGGTCGATGCGTTCGGCCAGTTCCATCTGCCCGGTTTCGGCATGCAACTGGCCGACCAGGCTGAGGAAGCCGGCCAGGGCGTTGCGCGCACGCGCGGCCAGGCTGTTTTCCTGCGTGGCCAGCATCGCCGCTTCCCACAACGACAGCGCATTGGCGCGCGCCAGCCGGCGCACTTCGTCCAGCGTGCGGTCGCCGATACCGCGCGTGGGCGTGTTGACTGCGCGTTCGAATGCGGCGTCGTCGCTGCGGTTGGTGAGCAGGCGCAGGTAGGCCAGCGCGTCCTTGATTTCGGCACGCTCGAAAAAGCGCATGCCGCCATACACGCGGTACGGCAACTGCTCGGAGATCAGCGCCTCTTCCAGCGCGCGCGACTGCGCATTACTGCGATACAGCACCGCCACTTCGCCATAGCTGCCACCATCACGCACCCACTGGCGCGCGCGCTCCACCACATAGCGCGCTTCGTCCACCTCGTTGTAGGCCGCGTACAGATCGATCGGGTCGCCGTCGCCCGAGTCGGTCCACAGCTGCTTGCCGATGCGGTCCGGGTTGTGCGCGATCACCGCATTGGCCGCGCCCAGGATATTGGCGCTGGAACGGTAGTTCTGCTCCAGCCGCACGGTCTGCGCACCGGGGAAATCCTTCAGGAAGCGCTGCACGTTCTCGACCTTGGCGCCGCGCCAGCCATAGATGGCCTGGTCGTCGTCGCCCACCACGAACACATTGCCCGATTCGCCGGCCAGCACGCGCACGAAGGCGTACTGGATGGCGTTGGTGTCCTGGAACTCGTCCACCAGGATTTCGCGGAAGCGCGCGCGGTAGTGCGCCAGCAGCGCCGGCGTATCGCGCAACAACTCATGCGCGCGCAACAGCAACTCGGCGAAGTCCAGCAGGCCGGAGCGGTCGCAGCGCTCCTGGTAGGCGGCGTACACCTGCCGGCGCACCTCGGTCCAGTCGTCGTTGGGTTCGGGCTGGATATGTTGCGGACGGCGGCCCTCGTCCTTCTGTTCGTTGATCCACCAGCTCAGTTGCTTGGGCGGGTACTTGCCTTCGTCCAGCTCCAGCGACTGCACCACGCGCTTGACCAGCCGCAGCTGGTCGTCGCTGTCCATGACCTGGAAGCCTTCGGGTAGCCGCGCGTCCTGCCAATGCAGGCGCAGCAGGCGATGCGCCAGCCCGTGGAAAGTGCCGATCCACATCCCGCGGCTGCCGTTGCGCAGCTGCAGGTCGGTGCGGTGGCGCATTTCGCCGGCGGCCTTGTTGGTGAAGGTCACCGCGAAGATGCCGTGGTTGGGCACGCCCTGGACTTCGTTGAGCCAGGCGATGCGATGGATCAGCACGCGCGTCTTGCCGGAGCCGGCGCCGGCCAGCACGAGGTAATGCCCCGGCGGCGCGGAAACGGCCTCGCGCTGGGCGGGGTTTAAATGATCGAGCAAATGAGAGACATCCACCGGCGCATTTTACCGGTTGTGGCGTCGCTGCGGCTGAGATTGCGATGAAGCGGTTGGGATTGCGGCCCCCATCCGCCCTTCGGGCACCTTCCCCCGCAGGCGGGGGAAGGCGGGATAGTGGCTGCTCTGCCGCCTGCCAGAGAAGCCAGGACGCTGATTGCTCTGCCACCTGCAAGAGAAGGTAGGACGCTGATCGTTTTCCCGCCTGCAAGAGCGCAGGCGGATGCTCGCCGTGGCAGAGCCCCTCTCCCGCCTGCGGGAGAGGGGTTGGGGTGAGGGCAGAGGGGTTGGGGTGAGGGCAGAGGGGTTGGGGTGAGGGCACGAGGCGCAGCCACGACGCATTGCGGGTCACCCGAGGCTTTGCTCGCACCCTCATCGGGCGCTATGCGTCGCCGTTGCCCATCGAAGAGGCCAGCGTCACGGACGGAGACGGCAGCCAGGCTGCATTTCCGGTCCTCATCCGCCTATCAGCGCTCCAGCTGCAGCAACACATCCCGCGCAATCGCCGCAGCCTGCTCGCGCAGTTCCGGCACCGCCAGGCTCTCCCACAGCGCGCCGATGCGCAGGCTGCCGATCACCCGCACGCGTGGGTTGGCCTGGCCATCGGCATCGATCAGGCGGCCGTCGGCGGCCGTGTCCACTCCAATGCCATGCGGTCCGGCCACCGCAACGCCCTGGCCCAGCATCTGCTGCAACAAGGGGTTGCGCATCGCTTGCACGCGCATCTCCACGCCGGTGGCGTTGACCAGCGTCTGCACATCCAACTGCAGCGCGTGCCCGGCATTGGCGGCCCCGGCACTGACCCGCACGCAGGCGCCCACCTCGAACGCCACATCCAGCCGCGCCCGGTGCAGCTGCAGTTGCCCGCGCGCCTGCATCGCCTGCAGCTGCGCATGCACCGGCGCAGCAATGCGATGGCGATGCACATCCCAATAGCGCACCACATGACGCAGGAAGCGGCGCTGATCGTCCACCGACAGCGTCTGCCACAGCGCTTGGCTCAACGGGCGGATCCGTTCCATCACGCTTTGCCACGGCCGCCCCTGCGCCAGCGCGTCCCGCGCAAGCTGGCGCAGGCGGCGCAGGCGCGCGCGTAGCGACAGTGCCAGCAGCGGGTGCGGATCGAAGTCGGCGCTGCCGCCATGCGCGTGCGGCAACGGCAACAGACCGTGCCGCGAGACCACATGCACCGCACCGCGATGCGCCTGCGCAGCCAGCGTCACCACGGTGTCGGCCATGCTCAGGCCGGAACCGACGATGCACACCGCCGCCTCCGGTGGCAGTGCAGCCACTGCCTCGGTGTCCCAGGCCTCGACACGCTGGGTTGGCGACAGGCCGGTGGCGCCGCGCACCGGCAGCGGCCGCAACGCATTGCCCACCGCCAGCACCACGGCAGCGGCTTGCAGCGTGTGCCCATCGTCCAGCTGTAACTGCGCGCCCTGCGCCGTGGGATGCAGCCGCTGCACACGTGCGCTGTGCACGTGCAGGCTGGCCGGGCTGGCGGCAACTGCAGCCTGCAGGCGCTCACGCAGGTACGGCGCGTAATGCCGCCGCCCCACGAAGTGCTGCGCCAGCTGCGCATCGTCCAGCTCCGGGCAACACGCATGCGCGCGCAGATAGGCCACGAAGTCCTGCGGCGCATCGACCAGCGCACTCATGCGCGCCGCCGGCACGTTGAGCAGGTGTTCGGCACGCGCGGTGGAATACGCCACGCCCTCGCCCAGCACCGGATGCGGTTCGATCAGCTCGATCCGCACCGGCGTACGCGCCTGCCGCAGCAGGTGCAGCGCCACCAGTACCCCGGAGGCGCCACCGCCGACGATGGCGATCAGCGCTTCGCCTGGTTCACGCAGTTCAGTCATGCGCGCATTGTAGGCGATGGCAGCACCGGCCTCCCAAGCGCCCAGGGCAGGCCTTACCGACCCGCCGCATACCTGCATCGCATCGCGGGCGTACGATCGCCATGTCGAATGGCCCTTCAAAAGGTTCACAGATGTCCACCGCCCTGGTCCGGCTCATCGTCTATGCCCGCGATGTCGCTGCGCTCAAAGCGTTCTATCAGACCCACTTTGCACTTCCGGTCATCGAGGAGATCGCCGGCCAATGGGTGGTGCTCGCAGCCGGGCAGATCGAGCTGGCACTGCACAGGGTGGGCGAAGCCTATCGGCAGCTGCCGGCACCCCCTGCACCGGCAACCGGCTCCACCCTCAAGTTCGTGTTCACCATCGCCTCGGACTTGTCCGCGCATCGCCAACACCTGCGGCGCGCCGGCGTACAGGTAGGCGAACTCAAACGCTACGCCGGTTTTGCCTACCAGATGTACGACGGCCACGATCCCGAGGGAAACGTCTTCCAGGTCATGCGCCTGGATTGAAGCGCCATCACTACATCAACGCATCGGCCAGCCGCGCGATGCCCTCGCGGCTACGGCGCCAGGCCGGGCGGCGGCGCCATTGCTCCAACTCCAGCGGGCGCGCATTGGCCAGGTAGTCCTGTTCGATCTGGCGCAGCCGCTGCACCACCCCACGGTCGTAGCAGAGCATGCCGATCTCGGCATTGAGCGCGAACGAGCGGATATCCAGGTTGATCGAGCCCACCAGCGCGATGTCCTCGTCCATGCTCAGGTGCTTGGCATGCAAAAAATGCGGGCGGTACAGCGCAATCTTCACCCCGCAGCGCAGCAGCTCGTCGAAGTAGGCCTCCTGCGCCCAGGCTGCCAGCCGCTGGTTATTGCTCTCCGACAGGATCAGCTGCACATCCACGCCCGATACCGCGGCAATGCGCAACGCGCTGAGCAAGGCTTCGTCCGGCACGAAGTACGGCGTGACCAGCACCACCTTGCGCCGCGCCAGATGGATTACCGCATTGATCGCATCGCGTGCGTTCTCGAACGGATACGCCGGCCCGCTGGGCAGCAACTGGGTGGCGATATTGGCCTCGCACACCGGCGCGTCCGGCCACACATCCAGGCGCTGCCCGGTTTCGGTGAACCAGTCGCTGGCGAACACCGCTTCCAGGTGATTGACCACCGGCCCGCGCACGCGCGCCACCAGTTCGCGGTTGGGCACCCCATCGATGAAGCCGGCCTCGGCCAGATTCTGCGAGCCGACAAAACCCACCTGATTATCGATTACCGCAATCTTGCGGTGATTACGCAGATCCATGCGCCCGCTGCGGCGCCAGCGCAGGCCACCGGGCAATACCGAAAGGACCTCGATGCCGCCGGCCAGCAGGCGCTTGCGATAGCGGCGCAGGCCGCGCTTGGCGCCCACCGCATCCAGCAGCACGCGACAGCGCACGCCACGCACCTGCGCACGCTCCAGCGCTGCCACCACTGCTTCGCCCACGGCATCGTCGAACATCAGGTAGTACAGCAGGTGCACGCGTTTTTCGGCCGCATCGATTGCCGTGGTCAAGGCCTGCAACGCGTGTGCGTAGTCGTCGAGCAGTTCCACTGCATTGCCCAGGGTCGGCATGAAGTCGCCCTGCCGCTCGATCAGCGGCACCACTTCGGCACTGCTGGTATCGGCCGGCGGCTGCCAGCGCAATGCATGCAAGGGCAGTTGTTGTTCGCGGATCACCTGCGAGGCGGTGGCCTGGCGCTCCACGCGCAGGCGCGACAGCCACGGGTGGCCGAACAACAGGTACAGCGGCAAGCCCACCACCGGCACGAACCCGATCAGCAACAGCCAGCTGCGCGCCGCCCCGGGCGTGGTGCGGGTGGGAATCCACAGCAGCGCGGCCAGGCGGATCACCCAGTCCAGCGCCAGCAGCCAGGTGCCTGTCACCCAATCGGGCAGCATCGGCGCTCCGTTCTCATGAGGAAGCCGATTCTGACCCGGCCGGGCGTGAAGGCAAAGATGCTTCTGCAGCCGGCACGATGCAGTGGCGAAACGGACCGCCGTGCGCATCGGCCGGTTGCACGCGCTCGGCGCAGACCTGCCGCAGCGTCTGCACGAACACGGTCTGCGCCCGCGTGGGATGCCAGTCGCTGCGCGTGGTCATGCCAATCTGCCGACGCAAGCGCGGCCCGGCGCTGCCGATCTCGCGCAACAGGCCGGCGCGGCGCTCGAACAGGAACTGGTCGCGCGACATCAGGGTCAGCCAGTCGCCTTCCAGCAACAGCCCGCGCACGGTGAGCTCGGCCCCGCATTCGATGCGCAGCGGCGGCGGCTCCAGCTGGCGGTCGCGGAACATGCGCTCCCAGCGCTCGCGCACCGGCGTGCCGGCAGCGGCCATCACCCATGGGTAGTCGAGCAACTGCACAGAGGCGTACGCCTTGCCGGCCAACGGGTGCCCGCTGCGCGCCACGATCACCGGCTCGTCGTCGAATAGCGGTTCCTGCAGCACATCGCGCACCGGCAGGGGCTCGCGTAGCGCGCCGATCAGCAGGTCCAGCCCGCCCTCGCGCAGATGCGCCAGCAATTCCGCATACGGCCCTTCGACCACGCTGATGCTGGCGGCCGGGTGCGCGCGCGCAAAGCGTGCCAGCACCTGCGGCAGCAGGATCGCTCGGGCCAGCGGCATCACCCCCACCACCACCCGTCCGGCATGCTGGGAGCGCAGGGCTGCCACTTCATCGCGCGCGGCGCGAACCTCGGCCAGCGCCAGCCGCACCTGCCGCAGCAGCCGTTCGGCCACCGGCGTGGGCTGCACCGCCTTGCCGCGGCGCACCGTCAGCGGCACTTCGATCACATCGGCCAGGGACTGCACCGCGCGGTAGACCGCCGGCTGCGACACGCCCAACTGCACACCCGCCAGCGAATAGCTGCCCGCCGCATCTACCGCCACCAGCGCCTGCAACTGCCCCAGCGACACCCGCCGCTCCAGCCCCGGGCGGGCGGGCAAGCGCAGCGCGCGCCGCGCCACCCGGATGCCGCGGCCCAGATGCGCCAACGCGCGCTCGATCCGCGGCACCACCAGGCCTGTGGCCTCGGTGGCCAGCATCCCACCCGGTTGCCGGTCGAACAGGCGCACGCCCAGCTGCTGTTCCAGCCGCGCCACCGCCTGGGTGAGGGCTGGCTGCGACAGGTTCACCTGTGGCGCGGCCGCGCTGATGCTGCCCAGCCGCTGCACCACGGCCAGGGCATGAAGATGGCGAAGATTCGGTTCCGTTAGCGGCGGCATGCTCTAACTATAAGCAAAACCAATACGCATACCTCAAATGAATCTTGAGCACGTTGACTCTCGCCGCGCAGACTCGGCGCACCACTAACGAGGATGGATGGATGAGCCAGGTCGTCACCCAGGTCGCGCGCGCACCCATCGCCATCGTCGACGGGCTGGCACAGGCCGGCGTGGCCACGGTGCACGAAGCGCAGGGCCGCAGCGGTCTGCTGCACCACCGGCTACGCCCGATCTATGCCGGCTGCCGCGTGGCCGGCACCGCGGTCACGGTGTCGGTGCCGCCAGGCGACAACTGGATGATGCACGTGGCCATCGAACAGCTGCAGCCCGGCGACGTGCTGGTGGTGGCGCCCACCAGTGACTGCTGCGACGGCTACTTCGGCGATCTGCTGGCAACCTCGGCGCAGGCGCGCGGCTGCCGCGGGCTGATCATCGATGCCGGCGTGCGCGATGTGCGCGACCTCACCGCCATGCAGTTCCCGGCCTGGAGCCGCGCCGTCTGCGCGCAGGGCACCATCAAGGAGACGCTGGGTTCGGTCAACGTGCCACTGGTCTGCGCCGGGCAGCTGGTGCAGCCCGGCGATGTGGTGGTGGCCGACGACGACGGCGTGTGCGTGGTGCCACGCGCCGCCGCTCAAGACGTGCTGGTTGAAGCGCAGGCGCGCGAGGCGCGCGAGGTGCTCAAGCGCGAGCGGCTGGCACGCGGCGAACTGGGCCTGGACATCTACGCCATGCGCGAGCGGCTGGCAGCCAAGGGCCTGCGCTATGTCTGAGCGCGTCCGCGCGATGTGGATGCGCGGCGGCACCTCCAAGGGTGGCTTTTTTCTGGCCGACGACCTGCCCGCCGACACGGCCGCACGCGATGCCTTCCTGCTGCGCGCCTACGGCTCGCCGGACCTGTGCCAGATCGATGGCATGGGCGGCGCCGACCCGCTGACCTCCAAGGTCGCGGTGGTGTCGCGCTCCACACGCCCCGACGCCGATGTGGACTACCTGTTCTTGCAAGTGGCAGTCGAACAGGCGCAGGTCAGCGATGCGCAGAATTGCGGCAACATGCTGGCCGGTGTTGGCCCCTTCGCGCTGGAGCGCGGCCTGCTTCCGGCGCGCGATGGCATCACCGACGTGCGCATCTTCATGCGCAACACCGGCACCCTGGCCACCGCCAGCGTGCAGACACCTGGCGGCCAGGTGCGCTACAGCGGGGATACCCGCATCGATGGCGTGCCCGGTACCGCCGCCCCGGTCGCACTGGCCTTTGCCGACATCGCCGGTTCCTCCTGCGGCGCGCTGTTGCCGAGCGGACGCGCCGTGGACACGCTCGATGGTGTAGCGGTGACGCTGATCGACAACGGCATGCCCTGCGTGGTGATGCGCGCCAGCGATGTCGGGATCAGCGGATATGAGGACCGCGCCACGCTGGATGCGGATGCGGTTCTCAAGGCGCGGCTGGAGTCCATTCGGCTGCAGGCTGGTCCCCTGATGCAGCTGGGCGATGTCGGCACCGCGACAGTGCCGAAGATGATGCTGGTGGCCGCACCGCGCAACGGTGGCGCGATCAGCGTGCGCTCGTTCATTCCGCACCGCTGCCACGCGTCCATCGGCGTGCTGGGTGCGGTCAGCGTCGCCACCGCCTGCCTGCTGCCGGACGCGCCGGCGCATGCCCTGGCGCAGTTGCCCGGCGGCAGCGCCCAGCAGGTGGAGGTGGAGCACCCCAGCGGCATGAGCAGTTGCCTCATCGAGTGCGACGCACACGGCGCAGCGCTGCGCGCCGCGGTGATCAGGACCGCACGCAAGCTGTTCGATGGTGAGTTATTTGCATGAGCGTCGCCACCCCGCCCTGTGCGTCGGCGTTTGACTGCGCAGCATCATCTCTTTCCGCATCGCGACGAGCATTGCCATGATCATCGATTGCCACGGCCACTACACCACCGCGCCTGCCGCGCACGATGCGTTTCGCAAGGCGCAGATTGCGCACTACAACGACCCAGGCCTGGCAGTGCCGGTATATCCGCAGATCTCCGACGACGAGCTGCGCGAAAGCGTGGAGCAGCACCAATTGCGCCTGCTGCGCGAGCGCGGCGCCGACATGACCATCTTTTCGCCACGCGCCAGCACCATGGCCCATCACATCGGCAATGACGCCGTAAGCCAGGTGTGGACGCGCCACTGCAACGATCTGATCGCGCGCGTGGTGCAGCTGTATCCGCACACCTTTATCGGCGTCTGCCAGTTGCCGCAATCGCCGGGCGTATCGATCGCGCACTCGATCGCCGAGCTTGAACGCTGCATCAGCGAGCTTGGATTTGTCGGCTGCAATCTCAATCCCGATCCGTCCGGCGGCCACTGGACCGGGCTGCCATTGACCGATCGCGCCTGGTATCCGTTCTTCGAAAAGATGGTGGAACTGGACGTGCCGGCGATGGTGCATGTCTCAGGCAGCTGCAATGCCAATTTCCATGCCACCGGCGCGCATTATCTCAACGCCGACACCACCGCCTTCATGCAGTTTCTGCAAGGCGACCTGTTCGCCGATTTTCCGCAGCTGCGCTTCGTCATCCCGCACGGTGGTGGCGCCGTTCCGTATCACTGGGGCCGCTTCCGCGGCCTGGCCGACATGCTCGGCAAGCCGCCATTGGCCACGCACGTGATGCGCAATGTGTTCTTCGATACCTGCGTCTATCACCAGCCCGGCATCGACCTGTTGTTCGAAGTCATCGACATCGACAACATCCTGTTCGGCTCGGAAATGGTCGGCGCGGTACGCGGCATCGACCCGCAGACGGGGCACTACTTCGACGACACCAAGCGCTATATCGACGCATTGGCGATCTCCGATGCCGACAAACGCAAGGTATTCGAAGGCAACGCGCGTCGCGTCTATCCACGCCTGGACGCGCAATTGCGCGCGCGTGGACTGTAGCTGCGTTTCCTTCTCCCATCGGGAGAAGGTGCCCCGTAGGGGCGGATGCGGAGCGCCTCGGAGAGTGGTCACCGGCTGCGATGCCAAACGCGCCGCCACGCGCCTTCTGAAATGAAGTGCCGGCTACCTTGCCTCGAACTGCAAGCTACTGACAGTGCGTGCACGGAAAAAACGACGTCTCGCTCCATTCTCCCGTCGGGAGAAGGTGCCCCACAGGGGCGGATGCAGGGCGCCTCAGTGAGTCGTCACCGGCTGCGATGCCAAACGCGTCACCACGCGCCTTCAGCAGTGAAACGCCGGCTGCCTTGTTTTTCTCACCTGTGGAGAAGTGCATGCCGCCAGCAGAGCTGTGTTGCAAGGTGTAAGAGGGGGAAAAGAATGCTGTGCATTGACGCGTGTCGATCAGGCACCTTGCCCCGATCAGGAGCGCCGCGATCGGTTCCCCCAAACGCAAACACCCGCCTTGCGGCGGGTGTTTGCCTGGAAGCAGATCGCGTAATCGGTGGATTACTTGATCTTGCCTTCCTTGTACATCACGTGCTTACGCACGACGGGGTCGTACTTCATCATTTCCATCTTCCCCGGAGTGTTTTTCTTGTTCTTGTCCGTGGTGTAGAAGTGGCCGGTAGCGGCCGAGGAAATCATACGAATCTTGTCACGCTTGCCTTTTGCCATGACTGCTTACTCCTCAGACCTTTTCGCCGCGCGCACGCAGCTCTTTCAGAACGGCATCGATCCCGTTCTTGTCGATGGTGCGCAATGCATGCGCGGAGACACGGAGCTTCACCCAGCGGTTTTCGCTGGCGACCCAGAAACGGCGCTCGTGCAGGTTGGGCAGGAAGCGACGACGGGTTCTGTTGTTTGCGTGGGAGACGTTGTTACCCGTCTGCACACGCTTGCCGGACACTTGGCATACGCGGGACATTACGCACCTCGATAAATGAATTGCCACCCATAGCCTGGGGAGCGGCGGCCCCGACAGCGTCAAGCTGCCACGCAACGTTGGGAATCAAGAACTTACGCTGGAACCGGCCGGCAACCCCATCGCGCTGGGTGCCGCCATCCGGAGCGATCCGGGCACAGCGAGCCGCGCATTATGCATGGCTTTCCCAAGCGCCGCAAGCACTTACAGCACTTCCACTAGCGCTGCTGCTGCGCCGCGCCCGACGATGGCAGCGGATCAGACGCCCCCGGGCTGCGCCAGCACAGCGACCCGACGCAATTCCGCCCAGGCGCCGCGTGCCACCTCCCACGCCGAGCGCAGGAACAGCAGCAGCAGCGCCACCGCAATCACCAGATCGGGCCAGCCGCTACCGAACGCCCAGACCCCGGCACTGGCAGCCAGCACCGCGATGCCCTCGTAGACATCGTTGCGCGAGCAGGCCCAGGCCGAGGCCAGGTTGATGTCGCCCCTGCGGTACGGCCACAGCAAGCGCAGGCACAGCAGGTTGGCGGCGAAGTTCAGCGCCGCCACCAGGCCCATGCTCTGGAACAATGGCAGCTGCGGGTGAGCCAGCTTCCAGCCGATCTCGGCCGCCACCGCCAGCGCGGCCAGCAGGATCAGCCCGGCCTTGAGCAAGGCCACCCGCGCCTTGGCCGCCAGGCTGGCGCCCACCACCGCCAGGCTCAACGCATAGGTCAACGCATCGCCCAGGTTGTCCAGGCTGCCGGACAGCAGCGCCGCGGCGCCACTGTGCAGCGCACCGGCCAGCATCAGCACGAAGCTGCCGGCATTGATCGCCAGCACCCACCACAGCACGCGCCGCTGACGGGCCTGCATCGCCGCCACCTCCAGCGTCTTGCCGCACCCGCAGCAGGACCCGCTCATGGCGTGCCTGCCTGCGGCCGTGCGGCCTCAACCGATGTGGAGGGCTGCGACCGCGCACGGTGCAACCAGCGATACAGCACCGGCAGCACCAGCAAGGTCAGCAGGGTGGACGAGACGATGCCGCCGATCACCACCGTGGCCAGCGGGCGCTGCACCTCCGCACCGGCGCCGACGTTGAAGGCCATCGGCACGAAGCCCAGCGCGGCGACCAGTGCGGTCATCAGCACCGGCCGCAGGCGAGCGAGCGCGCCTTCGCGCAAGGCCTGCTCCAGCGGCATGCCCTGCGCACGCAAACTGCGGACGAAGGCGATCATCACCAGGCCGTTGAGCACCGCCACACCCGATAATGCGATGAAGCCGACACCGGCCGAGATCGACAACGCCAACCCGCGCATGGCCAACGCCACGACACCGCCGGTCAACGCCAACGGCACGCCGCTGAACACCACCACCGCATCGCGCAACGAACCGAACGACCAGTACAACAGCGCGAAGATCAGCAACAAGGTGCCCGGCACCACCCAGGCCAGGCGCTGGCCGGCGGAGATCAGTTGCTCGAAGGTGCCGCCGTAGCCGATCCAGTAGCCGGTGGGCAAGGCAACGCCCGCCTGCACGCGTTGCTGCACCTCCGCCACGAAGCTGCCCAGATCGCGGTCGCGCACGTTGGCGGTGATGACGATGCGGCGTTTGCCGTCTTCGCGATTGATCTGGTTCGGGCCGAGCACCGTCTCGATCTTGGCGACCTCACGCAATGGCACGGTGGTCGGCGCGCCGCTGCGCCAGCCGGCCGCGCGGCTGGATTCGTCGACATCGCCACGCTCGCCATCGCCGCGCAGCGGGATCGGCAAATCCGCCAAGGCGGCCGGGTCCTGACGCAGGCCCTCCGGCAGCCGTACCACGATGTCGAAACGGCGATCGCCTTCGAACAATTGCCCGGCCTCCTGCCCGCCCACTGCGGCAGCCACGGTGTCCTGCACCACACCGGGATTGAGCCCGTAGCCAGCCAGTGCAGCGCGGTCGGGCACCACCGCCAGCATCGGCAGGCCAGTGGCCTGTTCCAGGCTGACATCGGCTGCCCCGGGCACGCCGCTGGCGATCTCCTGCACGCGCTGCCCCAGCTTCACCAGGGTTTCCAGATCGTCGCCGTAGACCTTGATCGCCACGTCCGCACGCACGCCGGAAATCAGCTCGTTCATGCGCATCTGGATCGGCTGGGTGAACTCGTAGTTGTTGCCAGGCAACTGCTTCACCGCCGCTTCGATCTCGGCCACCAACTGCGCCTTGGGCTTGCGCGGATCCGGCCATTGCGCACGCGGATGCATGATCAGGAACGTGTCGGCCACCGATGGCGGCATCGGGTCGGTAGCTACTTCGGCGGTGCCGAGCTTGCCGAACACATGCGCCACTTCCGGAAATTGCTTGATGCGTTTTTCCAGGGTGGATTGCATGGTGATGGCCTGTTCCAGGCTGGTGCCGGGAATGCGCAAGGCATGCAGCGCAATATCGCCTTCATCAAGGTTCGGGATGAACTCGCTGCCCAGGCGCGTGGCCAGCACGGTGCATAACGCCACCGTCGCAAGGGCAGCAATGCCGATCCAGCGGCCGTGGCGCAGCGCGCGATCGAGCAACGGCGCGTACACACCGCGCGCCCAGCGCATCGCGCGGTTTTCATGCTCGGCCACCTTGCCACCGAGCAGCAACGCGATGGCCGCCGGCACGAAGGTCAGCGACAGCAGCATCGCCCCGCTCAGTGCCAGCACCACGGTGATGGCCATCGGGTGGAACATCTTGCCTTCGATGCCAGTGAGCGCGAATACCGGCAGATACACCGCGGTGATGATGCCCAGGCCGAACAGGCTGGGGCGGATCACCTCGGCAGTGGCTTCGGCAGTGAGCTCGAAGCGTTCGTCGCGCTCGAGCACACGCCCAAGGCGCAACTGTGCTTCGCCAAAGCGGCGCAGGCAGTTCTCCACGATGATCACCGCGCCATCGACGATCAAGCCGAAATCCAGCGCGCCCAGGCTCATCAGATTGCCGGACACGCCACCGCGCACCATGCCGGTGAGCGTGAACAACATCGCCAATGGAATCACCGCCGCGGTGATCAACGCCGCACGCACATTGCCCAGCAGCAGGAACAACACCACGATCACCAGCAATGCGCCTTCGATCAGGTTCTTGGCAACGGTGACGATGGTGCGGTCGACCAGTGCGGTGCGGTCGTACACCGGCACCGCCTGCACGCCGGCCGGCAGGCTGGCGTTGGCCACTTTCAAACGCTCGGCAGCCGCCTGCGACACGGTGCGGCTATTGGCGCCGACCAGCATGAACACCGTGCCCAGCACCACTTCGGTGCCGTCCTGCGTGGCCGCACCGGTGCGCAACTCGCGGCCCTCGCCCACCTGCGCCACATCGCGCACCCGGATCGGCACGCCTTCGCGCCGATCCAGCACGATCGCACCGATCTGCGCGATGTCGTCCACCTGCCCAGGCACCCGCACCAGGAACTGCTGTCCATTGCGTTCGATATAGCCGGCACCGATGTTGCGATTGTTCGCCTCCACCGCGCGCGCGACATCGTCCAGCGTGAAACCCAGTGCGACCAGGCGCGCCGGGTCGGGCGTGATATGGATCTGCCGTGCATAGCCGCCGATGGTGTTGACCTCGGTAACCCCGGGCACATTGCGTAGCTGCGGCCGCACCACCCAATCCTGCAGGGTGCGCAAGTCGGTCGCCGTCCATGCGGTGCCATCGGGTTTGCGCGCATTGGGCTTGGCCTCCACGGTGTACATGAAGATCTCGCCCAGGCCGGTGGCAATCGGCCCCAGTTGCGGCTCCAGTTCGGCCGGCAACTGCGATTTGACCTGCTGCAAACGCTCGGCGACCTGCTGCCGCGCAAAATACAGATCGGTGCCATCGGCAAACACGGCGGTCACCTGCGACAACCCATAGCGCGACAGCGAGCGCGTGGACTCCAGCCCCGGCAATCCCGCCAGCACCGTCTCCAGTGGAAACGTCACCCGTTGTTCCGACTCCAGCGGCGAATACCCCGGTGCTGCGGTATTGACCTGCACCTGCACATTGGTGATATCCGGCGTCGCATCGATCGGCAAGCGCGAAAAACTCCACGCCCCGATCGCAATCAATCCCCCGGTCAACGCCAGCATCAACCAGCGCTGCGCGATTGCAAAGCGAATGATATTGCTCAGCATGACAGGCCCCTCCGTGCATACCTGGCACCGCACTGCGCCGGGCGCCACCCTCGTGGTGCCAACGACCGACAGCGCGGCCTCCGTGTCGCGTCGCGACGCAGCACACCAAACAAACACCCCTCCGCACACCAGCACCAAGGCTGTTGCTGGTGCTGTTGCTGTTGCTGTTGCTGTTGCTGTTGCTGTTGCTGTTGCTGTTGCTGTTGCTGTTGCTGTTGCTGTTTGCTTTCGGGGCCCCATACCGCAGCGGCAAGGCCGGCAGATACAACCCGCAGGGCGGCGCGCATGGACGCGCGACGTTTTTGTAAGGGACAGGGATGTCCCTTACAAAAATTTCTGCCGGACTTGCGCACCCGCAGCGCCGCAGGCGCGGAGGGCGCGAGGACGGGGTGTGCTTTCTTTTTGGTTACTTTTTCTTTGCACAAGCAAAGAAAAAGTGACTCGCGCCCGCCAGGGCGTGACAGCCTTTGCCCTAGCCCAACAGGGCGCAAAAGCCCTTGCCCTAGTCTGAAAAGGCGCGAAAGCCTTGACGCTGGCATGCCCCCGCGTATCCGACAAACGCCCCCACTCGACAACGCAATGCCGCCCACCACAACGCGCTCAATGATCATGCGATGCCCCCGACTTTTCGATGTCGGCCTTCACCAGATAGCTCTGCTCCACCACCACCGTATCGCCCGGCGCCACACCCGACACCACTTCCAACTGCTGCGCATCGCGCGCGCCCAACGTCACCGGCCGAGCCTCGTACACCTCGCCCACCTGCACGAACACCACGTCCCAATCGCGAAAGCGCTGCATCGCCCCCACCGGCACCACCATCGCTGCCGGCTGCTGGGCCACCGTCACCCGCGCCTTCACCGCCGACCCTGGCCGCCACGATCCGTCGGTATTGCGCAACACCGCGCGTGCCACCGTGCTCTGGCTGGCCGTGGCCGTGCCCGGCAACACGCGTTCCAGCGTGGTCTGCGCCACCACGCCATCGCTGATGCGCGTCACCGTCACCGGCGCGCCGGCGGCGATATGCCCGGCATCGGCGCCAAAGATGTGCAGATCCACCCACAGGCTCGACAGATCGGCGATCTCGAACAAGGCCTGGCCTTCGCTGGCATTGCTGCCCAGGCTGGCATTACGCGCCAGCACCGTGCCGCCGATTGGCGCGGTGACCGCGTAGGTGGTCAGACTCAGATTGCTCTCCACCGTGGCCAGCACCTGGCCGGCCCGCACCTGATCGCCGACGTTGGCGCGCAGGCTGCGCACCGGCCCGGGGAAGCGCGCGGTCGCCTGCGCCTGCGCCCCCTCTGCCGGCGTCAGCAGACCTTGCACTTCATGCTGATCGGCGATGCTGCCGGCGCCCACCGGCGCCACGCGGATGCCGGCGTCCTGCGCGATCCTGGCGGCAATCGTGGTGCGGCCTTCGTAGCTGGAATAGCTCCAGCGATGCGTCTTGCCCTGCACGCTGGCGCGCACTTCCACATCGAACGAATGCGGCTCCCCCACCTCACTGGTGGCGAGCAGGCTTCCGTCGGCCTGCGCACGCAGTGGATAGGTGTCGACCTTGCCACCCAGCCGCGTGGCCCTGACCTGCACGCTGCCAGCGCTGGCCGGTAACGGTTTGCCGTCGCGATACAACCAGGCCTGGAACGTCGGCGGGCGGCCGTCTTCGGCGATCGCAAGCTCCACGCTGTCGCCGTCCTGGCTGAGCAGGCGGCCGCCGTGCGCGCCCTGGGCCGCTTCGTCGGCATGATCGCTGCCGCCCTCTTCGCTGTGTCCTGCCTCACCGCCCGCATGGGCATGGCCGTCTTCTTCGGTGCGGGCGCAACCGCCGAGCAGCAGCGCCAGCAGCAGCGGCGCAAAAATGGAGTGCGTCATCGATGGAACTCCTTTGGAAGGCCGGCGCAGCGCGCCGGCCAGTGCAGCGAATGGAGAAGGCGCGCAGCGCGCGTTGGCGGCCGTGCACCCATGGCGGTCACCCCGCGTGTGCAATGCGATTGCCGCGTGCTTGGCGACCACCCCGGTAGGCAGCAGGGAATCACTCAGCGCATATCCATGCGTGGACATCACCGTGCGCGCGCTCATGGGGTTGCCTGCGCGGTGACGACAAACGGTTGGCCGGTGAGGCGCTGGATCTCGATCAAGGCGGTCTGCGCTTCCACTGCGGCAGCGAGTTGCTGCTGCCGCGCATCGCTGCGCTGCGCCTGCAGCTGCGCCCAGTCCAGATAACTGGTGGCACCGGCGCGGTAGGCACGTTCGGCTGCCGCATCGGCACGCGCCAGCGCCGGCAAC
This sequence comes from Xanthomonas floridensis, assembly GCF_001642575.1. GTDB lineage: Bacteria > Pseudomonadota > Gammaproteobacteria > Xanthomonadales > Xanthomonadaceae > Xanthomonas > Xanthomonas floridensis. The sequence goes on from NZ_LXNG01000011.1 coordinate 118,005, forward strand.
ACCTCGTCGCGCATGCGCGCCACTTCCAGCTGGCCGGCACGGTAACGCCCGTGCGCATCGGCCAAGGTGGCGTAGAGCTGCAAGGCCTGCGACTGGCGTTCGATGTCCAGCAGCGACAGCTCGGCCTGCGCAGCGCGGATATCCGGCTGCGCCCGACCGGCGCTGCCCAGTGCGAGCGACACACTGCCGACCAGCGCGGTGGCGTTGTTGCCTTCGAGCCGGCGCACACCCACTTGCCAGTCCAGATCCGGGCTGGCCTGGCTGCGGGCCAGCTGCAGCCGTGCATCGCGCAGGCGCTGCTCGTTGTTCAGGCGCGCCAGCTCCGGCGTGCTGTCGAGTAATTGCGCCAGCACTTCGAACTCGGGGATGGCCGGCAGTTGCAGGGCATCGCCACCGGTCTGGTCGGCCTCGATGCTGCGCGCGCCCCATAGCAGCGCCAGTTGCCGGCGTGCCGCGGCCAGTTCCAGCTGCGCACGGTCGCGGTCCAGTTCCGCACGCGCCTGCAGGGCCTGTGCGGTGAGCAGGACCGATTCGGGCGAGGCGCCGGCCTGCAGCCGCTGGCGGGCGGCGGACACAGTGCGTTGGCGCTGCGCCAGGGTGTCCAGCGCGATGGTGTGGCGCTGGCGGGCTGCGGTGATGGCCAGATAGCGCCGCGCCACCTCGGCCAGCACATCCAGCCGCGCGATGGCGCGTTGCGGGGCCAGCGCATCGATGCGCGCCTGCGCCAGCGTGCGGCGTGCATCCAGCTTGCCGCCGCGTTCCAGCACGCTGGCCAGGGTGACGGTGAGTTCGGCCTGATCCAGCGCGCGGGTTGGCCCGCTGCCGAACACGTTTTCGATCTCGGCGCCAACGCGCAGCGGCGGGCGCAACGCATCGCGCTGCGCCTCGGCGGCAAGCACGGCCTGCTGGCCGTCGGCCAGACGCAGATCGGGGTGCTTGGCGGCAACGCGCGCAATGGCGTCGTCCAGGGTCAGCACGGTTTGGGGCGGTACGTCCTGCGCCATGGCGCACGGCACGACCGCGAAGGCGGCAACAGCCGCCAGTCGCAACCACATGAGGGTGTCTCCGCGAATCGGGATTGATGGACAGGCCGGCAGCCGCCGGCAAGGCATCAGGCCGCGATCGGGGGCCGCAACAAGGTCTCGATCAGGTGCGATCGGTAGTCGGTGGTCAACGCCGCCGGATGCGCGTGTGTGCCCATCGGCAAGGGCCCCCAGGCCATTGCAGGCAGCATGGCCGGGCTGTGCCCGTGGCAATACCCGCTGTGCATCAGCGCATGCAGCAGGCCGGCACCATCGCGCTCGCCGGCACCGTCTTCGTCGGCACCGTCATGGCCGTGCGGCGCGCTGTCGTCCAGGTGCGCCTGGTCGTGCGCCAGTGCATGCACATCGCCCAGCGCACAGGCCACCGGTGCCACCAGCACGCCCAACACCAGCACTGCCAACGCCATCAGGCGCAGCAACGGGTGCAACAGGCGGGCGCGGCGAAGCAACATGGGCGCAGCGTATCCGGGCCGGTGTGGTTACACAATCGCATGCGCCGCCAAGAGCGGTTAACAGAACGACTGCGCGGCCGCCAGGCGGGTGCGGTCGGTGTTCGGTGCTCGGTGCTCGGTGCTCGGTGTTCGGTGCTCGGTGCTCGGTGCGGCACGGTCCACTCCTACACTCCGGGTCTGAGCACCCATCCAACGACCGCTCGCTACATTTTGTTAGCCACTCTTGGTCGGAAGCTCAGGGCAGAGCCTTGGTGGGTCGGGGGTGCGGTGCCCGCGCCACTGGCGGGGCACGCCGTGAACCCGTCCCTGGGACTCGATGGCTGCATCCATGCCGCCACACGGTCCCGCAAGCGGCGAGGCACCGCACCAAACGTTGGTCGGTGGTCGCGTGAGAGCTGCTTGTAGCGCGTTGCGCATCAAACGTTGCACCGGCGCGTCATGATCCAACAACGCGCATCAAGCCCCGCTCCTACCGTGCATACCGACCATCTCGACTGGTCCTTGCCCGCCCACCGTCGCGGGACCTTACGCGGCATGGATGCCGCGTAAGAGCCTCCAGGGACGGATTCACGGCGTGTCCCGTGATGGTGGGCGGGCAAGGGCCCTGCAGCCCAACCACAGATCAGACGCTCTTCAGGTGGTCTTGTCCGCCGCTCCCAGTGCTCCTACCCATCACGGCGCCGCGGTGCGGACCCGCTTGGTGTCGGCCGGGCGCGCCTTGCTCTCGGCGATGAAGGCGCGCACCTGCTGCTCCAGCACCGGCAGGGTGACCGAGCCCTGGCGCAACACCACGTCGTGGAAGGCCTTGATGTCGAAGCGATCACCCAGTTCCTTCTCGGCTTCCGCGCGCAGCTTGACGATGCTGATCTCGCCCAGCTTGTAGCTCAGCGCCTGGCCGGGCCAGGAGATGTAGCGGTCCACTTCCGTGGTGACTTCGTGTTCGCTGAGCGCGGTGCGGTCGCGCAGATAGGCCAGTGCCTGGTCGCGGGTCCAGCCGTCGTGGTGCACGCCGGTATCGATCACCAGCCGGCAGGCGCGCCACATTTCGTAGGTGAGCCGGCCGAACTCTTCGTACGGGGTCTCGTAGATGCCCATCTCCTGGCCGAGCTTTTCGGTATACAGCGCCCAGCCTTCGCCATAGGCAGAGATGTAGTTCTCGCGCCGGAACGCCGGCTGCTCGCCCTGCTCCAGTGCCAGCGAGCCCTGCAGCGAATGACCGGGCGAGGACTCGTGCAAGGTCAGCGCCGGCAGGTTGTACAACGGCCGCGACGGCAGGTTGTAGGTGTTGACCCAATAGGTCGTGGCGCCGCCGCGCCCGGCGGTCCAGAACGGGGCGATGTCGTCGGGCACCGGCTTGATGGTGAAGCGCCCGCGCGGCAGCGTGCCGATGAATTTGCCCACCTGCCCGTCCACGCGCTTGGAAATCCACGCGGCGCGATCGAGCAACTCCTGCGGGGTCTTGGCGTAGAACTGCGGATCGGTGCGCAGGAAGGTCAAAAATTGCGCGAAGCTGCCCTTGAAACCGACCTGCTGGATGATCGCGTTCATCTGGGTCTGGATACGCGCCACCTCATCCAGGCCGATCTGGTGGATCTGCTCGGGCGTCAATTCCAGCGTGGTGTATTCGCGGATCTGCTGGCGGTAGAACGTCTTGCCGTCGGGCAATGCTTCTGCCGCCAGGGTGGTGCGCGCCTTGGGCATGTAGTCGTTGCGAAAGAAGGTCAGCAGCTTGCTGTAGGCCGGAAGGACGGCAGTGCGCAGCGCGGCCTTGGCCTGTTCGCGCAGCTGCGCCTGCTCGGCAGCGGGGATCTGCGCAGGCAGTTGCTTGAATGGTGCGTAGAAGGTCGATTCGGTGGGATCTTTGACATCGGCCACGGTGGCGATGGACACATCGCGCCCATCGAGCACTGCACGCGGCACGCTGAAGCCGCGCGCCAGGCCGCTGCGCATGTTGGCGATCTGCTGGTCGAAGTAACGCGGCACATCATTCAGGCGCGCGATGTAGGCGCGGTACTCGGCTGCGCTCTTCATCGGCCGCTGCGCCATGAAGCCCAGGTTGGACCAGAACGAACTATCCGAATTGAACGGCATCTCGTAGGCGCGCAGGCGCACTTCGGCGGCCAGGTTCTCTACCTGCGGGCGGTAGATGGCGAAGTTGATCTGGTTGGCCGGCGAGAGCTGCTTGGGGTCGATGCCGTCGAGCTGCTTGAGCACGCCGTCCCAGACCGCCAGGCGCGCCTGCTGCGCGGCCGGGCCGACGTCGGGCAGATGGGTGTTGTCGCCGGTGGTGTCGGTGTCTTCATCGGCCTGGCCGGTCTCGGCCTGCCGCCACGCCCACTCTTTCTCGTAGATCGCGCGGAAGCGTGCATCGGCCGGTGCTTCGGCGGTCAGCGTGGCCGGAGCCGGCGGTGTGGCAGCCTGGGTGGTGGCGGCGAGCGAGGTGCCCAACAGGGCAAGCGCGAGGGCGGTGGCGAGCGAAGAGGTCACGTGCGGAAAGCCTGATCTGGAGCGAACGCCCGATCATGGCAGCCCGCGCGTGAGCTGCCATGGGCCGGAAGTCCCAACGCGGGCTGGCGCACGGGTATGGCTGGAGTGTCGGTGCTGGACTGATATGGCGGGGCGAGTCAGGCACTGCCCCCATCCGCCCTGCGGGCACCTTCCCCCGCAGGCGGGGGAAGGGAGCTGGTGTGCTCGTCGATGGCGGGGAAGGGGGCCGATTTGCTTATCCAGCGAAGGCAGGCGCCGAGCTTGCCGGGGCGGTGTTTACTCTCTCTCACGCCTGTGGGAGCGCGCGCGTCGGTGCCCTGGCATGGCCGGGGCTGCAGCCGGCTACCCCCTCCGCCCTGCGGGCACCTTCCTCCGCAGGCGGGGGAAGGAAGCTGGCCTGCTTGGTCGGGGAACAGGTGCGGTGAGCCTGTCGGGGGCGGTGTTCACTCCCTCTCCCACCTGTGGGACAGCGCGCCTCGGTGACATGGTGTGGCCGGGGCTGCAGCCGGCTGCCCCCATCCGCCCTGCGGGCACCTTCCCCCGCAGGCGGGGGAAGGAAGCTGGCTTGCTTGGCCGGGGAAGAGATGCGGTGAGCCTGTAGGGGGCGGTGTTCACTCGCTCTCACGCCTGTGGGAGCGCGCGCGTCGGTGCCCTGGCATGGCCGGGGCTGCAGCCGGCTACCCCATCCGCCCTGCGGGCACCTTCCCCCGCAGGCGGGGGAAGGAAGCTGGCCTGCTTGGCCGGGGAAGAGATGCGGTGAGCCTGTCGGGGGCGGTGTTCACTCCCTCTCCCGCCTGCGGGAGCGCGCGCGTCGGTGCCCTGGCGTGGCCGGGACTGCAGCCGGCTACCCCCTCCGCCCTGCGGGCACCTTCCCCCGCAGGCGGGGGAAGGAAGCTGGCCTGCTTGGTCGGGGAACAGGTGCGGTGAGCCTGTCGGGGGCGGTGTTCACTCCCTCTCCCACCTGTGGGACAGCGCGCCTCGGTGACATGGTGTGGCCGGGGCTGCAGCCGGCTGCCCCCATCCGCCCTGCGGGCACCTTCCCCCGCATGCGGGGGAAGGAGGCTGGCTTGCTTTGCCGGGGAAGAGATGCGGTGAGCCTGTAGGGGGCGGTGTTCACTCGCTCTCACGCCTGTGGGAGCGCGCGCGTCGGTGCCCTGGCATGGCCGGGGCTGCAGCCGGCTACCCCATCCGCCCTGCGGGCACCTTCCCCCGCAGGCGGGGGAAGGAAGCTGGCTTGCTTGGCCGGGGAAGAGATGCGGTGAGCCTGTCGGGGGCGGTGTTCACTCCCTCTCCCGCCTGCGGGAGCGCGCGCGTCGGTGCCCTGGCGTGGCCGGGACTGCAGCCGGCTACCCCCTCCGCCCTGCGGGCACCTTCCCCCGCAGGCGGGGGAAGGAAGCTGGCCTGCCTGGCCGGGGAAGAGATGCGGTGAGCCTGTCGGGGGCGGTATTCACTCCCTCTCCCGCCTGCGGGAGAGGGTTGGGGTGAGGGCGCTTTGAGACCGATTGGCTCAGCCCTTGCGCACCACCACCAGGTGCCGCTCGCCATCCAGGCCGGGCACCTGCAGCGGGTGCACTTCGCTCATCGTCCAGCCGGCGGGCAATGCCGCGATTTCCTCGTGCGGGTAGACGCCCTTCATCGCCAACAGACTGCCGCCCGGGCGCAGCAGATGGCCGCCGACGTCGATGATGCCGGCCAGCGTATCCAGTGCACGCGCGGTGAGGTGGTCGTAGGCGGCCGGCTCATCGAGGGCTTCGGCGCGCGATTCGGCCACGCGGGCGTTGCGCAGTTCCAGATGGCGCAGCGCCTCGCGCATGAAGCGCGCCTTCTTGCCGTTGCTTTCCACCAAGGTCACCTGCAGCTGCGGGCGGGTGATGGCGAGCGGGATGCCGGGCAGGCCGGGGCCGGTGCCCAGGTCGGCCAGGGTGCCGCTGGCGATGTAGGGCTGCATCGCCAGCGAATCGAGCAGATGGCGGGTGACCATCTCGCGTGGGTCGCGCACGGCGGTGAGGTTGTAGGTCTTGTTCCAGCGCACCAGCAAGGCCAGGTAACGCAGCAGCGGGGCGGCAAACGCCGCATCCAGGGATTGGGCCTGCAGGCCGCGTTCGAGCGCGGCGGAGACATCGGGGGCGAGTGCGGCATCGTTCATGCCGCGATTATCGCAGCTGGATGACGCGCAGGTGCGGGCGTGCCGGGCGCGTTGGCAATGCCTGGCGCTTGGACAGGAAGCTGGCGTGCGTGAACTTGCCAGCACGACCGTCAGGCCTGGCGATGGCACAGGACCTGCAGCCACGACGCCCCTGGCTACACCGGCTCATGCGCATCGCTTTGGCAGGATCATCCGCCACCGTGGCACTTCCCGTATCCGCCGTCCGCTATCGATGGTGCGGGCAAGCCTGCACCGGCAGCGCTAGCCGTGTGGCTGCCATTGAACGGACATCGGCCCGTCGCACTATGGTCGCGTTCGCCAGATCGCCTGTGTGCCCATGTCCTTGATCGACCCGTCTTCCGCAGTGCCTTTGCCCGCCCCCGACAACGCTCCTGCCACCGTGGATCGCAGCCGCCGGCGCCTGCTCATCGCCGGCGCCAGCCTGGCGGGCGCGGGGCTGCTCAGCCCGTTCGCCCGTGCCAGCGGCAGTGCCGACCCTTTCACCCTGGGCGTGGCCGCCGGCGACCCGCTGGCCGACGGCTTCGTGATTTGGACCCGGCTGGCCCCGCGTCCCCTGGACCCGGACGGACGCGGCGGCCTGAGCGCCACGGTGCCGGTGCGCTGGCAGGTGGCCAGCGACCCGGGCATGCGCACCATCGTCCGCCAGGGCGAGACCATCGCCCGCCCCGCCTGGGGCCACGCCGTGCATGTGGAGCTGGCCGGCCTGGCCGCCGATCGGCCTTACTGGTACTGCTTCCAGGCGTTGGGCGCGCGTAGCCCGATCGGTAGCGCGCGCACCTTGCCGGCAGCGCATCAGATGCCGGAGACGGCGCGCTTTGGATTCGTGTCCTGCTCGCACTGGGAACTGGGGTACTTCAGCGCCTATCGCCACCTGGCCGCGGAACACCCGGACCTGGTGTTCTTCCTCGGTGATTACATCTACGAATACAGCAACCACGGCGAGGCGGCGAACAAGATCGTGCGCCCGCACGGCAGTGGCCAGTGCATGGACCTGGCCGGCTACCGCAACCGCTATGCGCTCTACCGCACCGACTTGGACCTGCAGGCGCTGCATGCCGGCAGCGCCTGCGTGGCGACCTGGGACGACCACGAGGTGCAGAACGACTACGCCAACCGCTGGTCGCAGGACCCGTCGATTCCGGTCGACACCTTCCTGGCACGGCGCGCTGCCGCTTACCGCGCCTTTTACGAACACTTCCCGCTGCGCGCGCGGCATCGCCCGCATGGCGCGGACATGCGCATCTACCGCTCGCTGGATTACGGCCAGCTGGCACGTTTCTACGTGCTGGATGGTCGCCAGTACCGCAGCGAACAACCCTGCCCACAGGCCAATGGCTGGCGCGGTGGCCACGTGGTGGACGACAGCTGCCGCGAACGCACCGACCCGCGCCGCACGATGCTCGGCCAGGAACAGGAACGCTGGCTGCATGCCGGCTTCGCGCAGTCGCCTGCGCGCTGGAACGTGATCGCGCAGGATCTGCTCGTGGCACCGATGCGGCAGTCCGGCCACGATGGCGTGCTTGGGCACTGGACCGATGGCTGGGACGGTTATCCCGCCACGCGCACCCGCATGCTCGATGCGATGGCGAAAACGCGCTTGCGCAACCCGGTGTTCTGGGGCGGCGACATCCACTCGTACTGGGTCACCGACCTGAAAGCCGACCCGGCCGACGACGCCTCACCGACACTGGCCACCGAATTCGTCGGCACCTCGGTCACCTCCGACGGCCAGAGCAATGTCGAACTGCAGCAGACCATGGCCCTCAACCCGCACGTGCATTACGTGGACGGCGAAACGCGTGGCTATGTGTCGGTGACAGTGACGCCGGGCCAGATGGAAACACGCTTGCAGGGCATCTCTGATCGGCGCGACCGCAATGCCACGGTGTCGACCACCAAACGCTTCCTGGTCGAGGACGGCCGGCCGGGGGCCGTGCAGGCCTGAGCCGCTCCCGCAGCGGCAACGTTTGTGTCTCGGCAGATCGCGCCACGCGCGGGCCTGCCGGGCGGCGCACGATTGCGAACACTGTGCCGGCCATCGCGCTGCCGTGTTCGGGCAAGGCCGTGGACACGTGGCGGTAAGACGGCGGCGCTACATCTGCACGGTGTTCCCGCCAGCCGAAGGACCCGTCCATGAGCGCCTCCGATCCCGTCCGCCGCCGCGTGCTGCAAGGCCTGGGTGCCGGGCTGTTGCTGCCGGCCACCACCGGTTGGTCCACGCGCAGTCTGGCCGCGCCCTCCGGGCGTCCGATGATCACCGACGGAGTACAGAGCGGCGATGTGCTGGACGGCCGCGCGATGCTGTGGAGCCGGGCCGACCGTCCGGCGCGGATGCGGGTGGAATGGGACACGCGCCCGAGCCTGCGCCAGGCGCGCCGGGTGGACGGGCCGATGGCGCTGCCTGTCCACGATTTCACCGCGCGCATTGACCTGGGCGGATTACCGCGCGGCCAGGACATCTTCTACCGGGTGCGCTTCGAAGACGCCGACAGCGGCGTGCTGAGTGCGCCGGTCCACGGGCATCTGCGCAGCGCGCCGGCAACGCGCCGCGACGTGCGCTTTGTCTGGAGCGGCGACACCGTGGGCCAGGGCTTTGGCATCAATCCGGACATCGGCGGCATGCGCATCTATTCGGCAATGCGCCAACGTAACCCGGATTTCTTCCTGCACAGCGGCGACACCATCTACGCCGACGGCCCGGTCCCGGCCGAGCTCACCGTCGAAGATGGCAAGCGCTGGCGCAACCTCACCACCGCGGCCAAGAGCAAGGTGGCCGAAACGCTGGACGAATTCCGCGGCAACTACCGCTACAACCTGCTCGACGAGCATGTGCGCCGCTTCAATGCGCAGGTGCCGCAGCTGTGGCAATGGGACGACCACGAAACCACCAACAACTGGTCGCCGGGCAAGCAGCTGGATGCGCGCTACCAGGTGCGCGATATCCAGGTGCTGGCCACGCGTGCGCGCCAGGCCTTCCTGGAATACGCGCCGATGCGTGGCGTGCGCGCCGATGGCAGTGGGCGGATCTATCGCAAGATCAGCTACGGCCCGCTGCTGGATGTCTTCGTGCTGGACATGCGCAGCTATCGCGGCGCCAACAGCGACAACCTGCAGCCGACTCCGGGGCCGGACGCGACGTTCCTGGGACCGGAGCAACTGGCCTGGCTGCAGCGCGAACTGGCCGGCTCGCGCGCGCAGTGGAAGGTGATTGCCGCCGATATGCCGATCGGCCTGCAGGTGCCCGATGGCGAAGATGCCAGTGGACGCCCGCGGTGGGAGGCGATCGCCAATGGCGACCCCGGCGTGCCGCGCGGCCGTGAGCAGGAGATTGCCGCGCTGCTACGCTTCATCAGCCGTGCGCGCGTGCGCAACACGGTGTGGCTGACCGCCGATGTGCATTACTGCGCGGCCCATTACTACCACCCGGACCGCGCCGCGTTTCAGCAGTTCGAGCCGTTCTGGGAATTCGTCGGCGGCCCGCTCAACGCCGGCAGCTTCGGGCCGAACGCGCTGGATGCCACCTTTGGCCCCACCGTGGTGTTCCAGAAGGCAGCGCCTGCCGCCAACACCTCACCGCTAGCTGTGATCTCTCAGTAGGTTGTTCATCCGGGGCATCTCTGGAAGATGGGGGTTATCAAGCCAACCCAGCCCCCAGGAGCCCCGGATGAACCTGCATAAACATGCCCGCTTGAGCCCTCGCGGTCGAGCCCTGCTTGTGGATCGCATCCTTGTTCATGGGTTGCGCGTGGAAGAAGCAGCGCATGCGGCCGGTGTCAGCGTCCGAACGGCCTACAAATGGCTCAAGCGCTTTAAGG
>NZ_LXNG01000012.1 GCF_001642575.1 Xanthomonas floridensis
TGCGCTATCGCGGCTTGGCGAAGAATACCGCGCAGGTGCTGACGCTGTTCGCGCTGTCGAATCTGTGGCTGAAGCGAAAGCAGTTACTGCCTGCCGTGGGGAAGGTGTGCCTGTAGCAGGGGCAACACCGCGCACATGCGCCGGAAACGGCCAAAAACCGCAGGCCTGAGCGTCATTGGCGCGACCGATGCGGCTTACCTCATCCTCCGATGGCGTTGATCAGACCATCCTTAGTAGGTCTGCCTGCTCTGCTTGATTGAAGCGTTCGTCGGCTGGTGCCCATTCGGCATACCGAAGAAGCATGTCGGCAGCGGCTTCGCCACGCCCCGGCTGACCGAAATCCCACTGCATGATGCCTACCGACCAGCCTGAGTTTCCCGTGCTGTGTTGCAAGGCGTACGCAGCGCCAAGATTGACTTCGCTTGAGCGTCCTACAGCATTGTAAGCAAGAACTTCAAAGCTCTGCCGGGTTAGTGCGTTGTATACGTAGTTTTGCGCCATACTCAGATCCTACGGGATGGATTTGGCAAGTTGCTCAAGTTGTTGGACGCGTGAACGTGTGATGCTTGCTTTACATGCTGCTGATAGATCTTCCAGCTCGCTGCGAGACATCCCCTGTACCATGGGCTCGGCTTGGCAATAGCTGTCGCGATAACTTCGCCAAGCATTGGCAGATGCCACAAAATTTTTTTCAAGATCATCAAGATACGCAGGGTCATCGCTTGTATAGCTGGAGTAACGTGTGCGTGCCTTGCTGATGATCTGTTTCTCAGTTGCAGTCATTCTTTCATCGATAGCATGACTTTGCTGCAGTGCTACACACGCAGGCCCTGATGCTTGGCAGTCATTTTTTGACAATGCCAACAGACAAGCCTCTCTGTCAGTGTTTGTACCAGCTCGTGAACAATCCGTACTGGTCTTTGATGTCCTTGACTTGCTTTGCGTGGTGGCGCCGACATCTGGCGACGAACAGCCGGTCAATGCCATGAGTAATGATGTTGCCATCCACGTTGCGGCGCTATGTCTACGCTGCGCAGAAAATTCATCTGATTTATGCTCTTTTCTTACCATTCGATATGCGCTCCAATTACCGGATTAGATAATCAAGCTGGCCAGAGAAATCAGGCCAAGGCAAGCTCTCTTCGCGCCAGGTTGGCATGGGGATGTCGGGGATACAATTGAAGTTAATTGCAACTCTATAATGGTGTCAGCGGCAACACCTTGCCCGGATTCAAGATCCCATCAGGATCCAGCGCCGCCTTGATCGCACGCATCGCGGCCAGCGTGGCCGGGTTGAAGGCCTGGGTCATGAAGTCGCGCTTGGCCACGCCGATGCCGTGTTCGCCCGACAAGGTGCCCTCCAGTGCCAGCACCAACGCGAACACGCGCGGCAATGCCGCATGCGCGCGTGCGTGTTCATCGGCATCGTCCGGGTCGTACATGATGTTGACGTGCAGGTTGCCATTGCCGGCATGGCCGAAGGCGACGATCGGCAGGGCGAACTCCGCCGCCAGCGCTTCCACGCCTGCAACCAGGTCCGGGATGCGCGACACCGGTACCACCACGTCTTCGTTGATCTTGCCTGGCTTGATGGTGCGCAATGCGGGCGACAACGCTCGGCGCGCGGCCCACAGTTTGTCGCGCGCGCTGCCATCGGCGGCGATGTCCAGGCTGATGACGCCCTCGCCATCGGCGGCATCGTGCAGGGCTTGCAATGCGTAAGGCAACGTGTCGTGATCGCCATCGGCTTCGATCAACAACATTGCGCCGGCCGCGGGCACGTCGCTGCCATTGCGACGCAGCAGCGCAATCGCACTGGCATCCATGAATTCCAGCATCGTCGGCATGGTCGGTTGTGCCATCACCCGCGACACCGCAGCCGCAGCGCTGGCGGCATCGCGGTACAACGCGCGCAGCCCGGCTTGCGCAACTGCACGCGGGGTCAGCTTCAAGGTCGCTTCGACGATGATCGCCAGCGTGCCTTCGCTGCCAACCAGTAAATGGGTGAGGTCGTAGCCGGTGGAATTCTTGGTATACGCGCCGCCGCAGCGGATGACGTCGCCGGTGCCGGTCACTGCGACCAGGCCGAGCACGTTGTCGCGGGTGGCGCCGTACTTCACCGCGCGCGGGCCGCCGGCGTTGGTGGACAAATTTCCGCCAACACTGCAGATTTCCGCACTGGACGGGTCCGGCGGCCAGAACAAACCATGCGGCTGCAAGGCCTGCTGCAGGTCGCCATTGAGTACGCCAGGCTGCACCACGGCGCAGCGGTCCTCCGGGCGCACTGCCACGATGCGATTCATGCGCGCCATCGATACCACCACGCCGCCGGAAAACGGCACCGCCGCGCCGGTGGTGCCGGTGCCGGCGCCGCGCGCCACGATGGGCACGCCATGCGCGCGGCAGGCCTGCACGATCGCCACCACCTCGTCGGTATCGCGCGGCAGCGCCACGGCGGCGGGCAATGCCCAGCGACGCGAATCGTCTTCGCCATAGCGGCGCCGCGCGTCGTCACCGGTCAACCAGCCATCGGGGCCAAGCCGCGCGGCCAGCAACGCGGCCAGGGCAGTGGGAAGCACATCGGTCATGAAGTGTGATCCTGTGGTGCCGCGCGCTGGATGCATTTCCATCCCAGCACCGCGACGGTGAGCGGCAGCCAGACCCAGCGCAGCTCGGAGAGCAGCGTGGCAAGGCCGCGCGCATTGAAGAAACCGTTGGCGAAGGGCGACACGCGAATCGGCCGCCATGGCGCGAACCAGCGCGCCTCGCTCCAGGGCCAGGTCAGTGCAACGCCTAGGCCACCGGAGGTCATCGCATCCAGCAATGGATGCGATGCGGCGCAGACGAACAAGAACGCTGCTGCCTGCAGCGCGTCCGCACGCAACAGGCGATGCGCAACACCACCCAGCAGCGCGATCAGCCCGGCAAACAGCAACGAGTGGCTGGCACCGCGATGGCCGAACGCATCTGCATACGGAACATGCAACGCGAACGCCAGCACATCGGCATCGGGCAACATCGCCGCGACGATGCCGGCACCGAGCAGGCGCGGCGACAGGCGGCCGCGTTCACTGGCGCACCAGAGCGCAAGCGGCACCGCGGCATGGGTGATGATGGTGGGCATCGCGCGTGAGTCGTTCGTCAGCAATCGTCGGCGCGGAAGGCGTCGCGGATCCAGTTCAGCACCGGCGGCTCGCCGCTGGCTTCCACCACATCGAAGCGGCACGGCAAGGTCGCCAGTGCCGGGTGATGGGCAAGGAACAACTGCGCGGCCAATACCAGCTTGCGGCGCTTGCGCCCATCCACCGACGCCGCGCCGCCGCCGAATCGGGCATCGCGGCGGTAGCGCACTTCCACGAACACCAGCATCTGGCTGTCGCGCATCACCAGATCCAGTTCGCCGCCGCGGTAGCTGGCATTGCCCACCACCAGGCGCAAACCGGCTTGCTCCAGCATTGCGCGTGCGGCCGCTTCCACTGCCGCACCGCGTTGCTGGCGCGCTGCCGGCATGGCTCAGCGGCCGTCGGCGATCGGCACCGGGCGGCCACCGTTGAAGGTGGACCAGGCCGGCGTGCGCAACACATTGCCGAAGCCGTCCAGATGCAAGGTGCCGGTGGCGCCGCGCAGGCCGCCGTCGGTGCCGGTGGCGAGCTTTTCCAGGTACGCACTGATCTTCCAGGCGTCATAGCCGAACGCGAACAGGCGTGCGGCCGGGCCGCGTGCGCTGGGCAGGGTGCTGGCCACCTGGCTGGCCGCCGGCAGGCCGGAGACGCCGAGCGCGGTCCAGGTTTCGCTGGGGTAGACGATGCCGTCCAGCGCCAGGTCGTCCTCGACCTTGCCGGTGCCGGCGACCAACTGCGAGGTGCCCACACGCGACTTGCCGGCAAACCCGCTCAACGCCAGCTGCGGCGCCAGCGCGCGCGCGGTGTTGCCGCGTACCGCCAGGAACACCGCATCGGCGGTGCCGTAGTTGCGCAGCTGCGCACCGATGTCGCCCGGCGCATCGGCCACGCTGATGCTGCCGGCCACCGTGCCGCCGCGCTCGGTGAAGCGATCGCGGAAGGCCTTGATGGTGCGCTTGCCGTTGTCGTCGCCGGTGCCGACGATCAGCACATTGCGGCGCTCGCGCGAGAGCAGGTACTCGGCGGCCATGATGCCGTCGTCTTCCGGTGCCAGCGAAAAGCCTGCGCTGCCGGTCGGCGGCGCCTTGTTGTCGGTGGGGCGGTTGAGCGCCAGCACCGGCACCGCAAGCTGGCCGCGCGCGAACAACGCGCTCACTTCGTCGCGCCCCAGCGGGCCGACCACGTAATCCACGCCGGCACCCACGGCCTTGTCGTAGGCGGCATTGGCACCGGCGGCAGTGCCGGCGGTGTCGAAGAACTGCACCTCCGGGCGGCGGCGGGTTTCGGCGTAGTAGCCGGCCAGCAGTCCGTCGCGCACCGGCGCCGCGGCGGTGGCCAGATTGCCGGTGAGCGGCAGCAGCACGGCCAGCTTGACCGGCGGGCGATATCCATCGCGCTCGGCCGGCGGGCGCTTGCTGGTGTCGAAGCCCCACTGCGCATCGCGCTCGAACGCGCGCGGCAATGCCAGGCCCCGGCTGATCAGCGCGCGACCGGCGAAGTTGTACAGCGGGTCGCCGGCCGGCAGTGCGGCCGTACGGCCTTTGAGCGTTGCATCGTCCAGCGCTGCCAGCAGACGCACGATGGCGCGCTGGTTGTCGCTACGGGGCGTGCCGGTCAGGCTGGCATCGGCGCGTGCACGGTCGGCGGCGGCGGCGAACAGGTCGCCGGTGGCTTCCAGCGCAGCGGCGCGTGCCAGCAGCCAGCGCGTCTGCAGCGGCTGCGTCAGCCCCTGCGGGCTGTCGCCCAGCGCCTGCAGCGCCTGCGCGCCCTGCTTGTCGATCACCGCCAGTTCGCCGGTCAGCAGCCCGAAGCGGGCACGGTCTTCCCCGCTCAGATGGCGTGCATTGACCTGCGCCAGCAGCGTGCGCGCACGCGCATCGTCGCCGGCGTCGTGCCAGCCGAATGCGGCGGCGGCCAGCAGGCGGCTGCGCTGCGCACCGCTGGCGCTGGCGGCCTCGGCTTCGAGCTGCTGCGCCGCCTCGCGCGGCTTGCCCTGGTCCAGCAGCGCCAGCGCCGCGCTCTGCGTCGGCGAGGCGGTCTGGGTGACGCTGCTGGTGGCGCAACCGGCCGCCAGCATGACCAGCAACGACAGGGCGGAGATCCTTGCAACACGCTTGTTCATTTCAGATCCATTGGACAGGGGCCGCCAGGGCGGTCCGTTGAAAACCGCTACGATTCTACCCTTTGCCCCCGGAAGACCGCTGATGATGTCCCCTGGAACCCTGCACGTGGTCGCCACGCCGATCGGCAACCTGGCCGACCTGTCGCCGCGCGCGCAGGAGGTGTTGCGTGGCGTGGCCGCGATCTGCGCCGAAGACACCCGCCACACCCGCCAATTGCTCAGCCATTTCGGCATCGACCGCCCGCTGCTGGCCCTGCACGACCATAACGAAGAGGCCATGTCCGAGCGCATCGTGGCGCGCCTGCGCGAGGGCGAGTCGCTGGCCATCGTCAGCGACGCCGGCACCCCGCTGGTCAGCGACCCCGGCTTCAAGCTGGTGCGCGCCGCCCGCGCGGCCGGTATCAAGGTCAGCCCCGTGCCCGGCGCCTGTGCGGCGATTGCCGCGCTCAGCGTCGCCGGCCTGCCCAGCGACCGCTTCGGCTTCGAGGGCTTCCTGCCGGCCAAGAGTGCCGCCCGCCGCGAGCGGCTGGCGCACCTGGCCGGCGAGACCCGCACCCTGGTGTTCTACGAGTCCTCCCATCGCATCGTCGAGTCGCTGGCCGACCTGCGCCTGGCCTTCGGCGACGACCGCCCGGCGGTGATCGCCCGCGAACTCACCAAGCTGTTCGAAACCGTGCTCGACGGCAGCCTGGCCGAGCTGCAGGCCAAGGTCGAAGCCGACGACAACCAGCGCAAGGGCGAGTTCGTGGTGATGGTGCAGGGCGCCGCCGACGCCGCCGACGGCCAGTTGGCCGAAGGTCGCCGCGTCTACGCCAAACTCGCCGAACACTTGCCGCCATCCACCGCTGCCAAGCTGGCCGCCGAGCTGACCGGTGCGCCGCGCAAGGCGTTGTATGGCGGCAATGGCTGACCCGCAGGCTGCGGAGAGCAAAAAGAAGGCACTGGAGCTGAATCAGTTCCAGTGCGTCCTGGATGTGTGGCCAGAGGCATTTCCAGCTCCTGCGAGTGCGTTGGAGCAGCCCAAAGAACCAGCCGCCGATATTCGCTTTCGTCTCGCCGATGGCTCCAGCTACGCTGTCGAGATCACACAGCTGCTGCGCTCCGAAGGTAAGGAGCGGCTGCGTGCGCGAGAAAAGTTGCTTGTCGCGCTGAGACCTAGGCTTGCGCGGCTGTTGCCGAAGGTGCGAGTAAGCCTGAGTTTTGCCGACGGTGCCCTTCCCGGACTTGCGGAGGCCGTTGAGCAGATCGAATACCTGCTTCGCCCGCACGCAAGCATGAAGGAGCCGCACATTGTCATCAGAAGCGGGCTTCCTGCGTTCATCAGCCACGTGCAGCTGTGGCCGTCCGATCAGCAAGGGGTTCTATCAGGCGGCGACTTCAAGGTGACTGCCTTGGTCAGGGATCAGGTAGCACAGTGCATCGGTCGCAAGCACCGAAACATCAGTGGATACCGCGCGCACGCTGACGCCGTCGCACTCTTGATCTACTGCCCGATGGCGCCTTCGCTTGCGCAGCACGCGATACCGGCGGAAGCGATCGGAGGGTCGTTCGTGCACGATTTTGAACGCGTCGTTCTTTATGCCGAAGAAAACGGCAGGCAGGGCATGATCTGGCGATAGCGCGTATAGTTCGCCCCGGCGGAGTCGGCCAGACAGTCGCGTCACTCGCAAGAGTGCCGAGGAAAGTCCGGGCTCCATAGGGCAAGGTGCCAGGTAACGCCTGGGCGGCGCAAGCCGACGGACAGTGCAACAGAAAGATACCGCCTACGTTCCCTTCGGGGAGCCGGTAAGGGTGAAATGGTGCGGTAAGAGCGCACCGCGAGTCCGGTAACGGACCGGCACGGCAAACCCCACCTGGAGCAAGACCAAATAGGGATCCATTGGCGTGGCCCGCGCTGGATCCGGGTAGGTTGCTTGAGCGCTGCGGTGACGTAGCGCCTAGACGAATGACTGTCCACGACAGAACCCGGCTTATCGGCCGGCTCCGCCGCCTTTCTTGGGCGTAGGCCCAAGAAAGGCACCCACGCTTCGTACCGCCTTCGGCGGTACAAAACGCGGGCCCCGCTCCGGGCATGCCAGATCCCCGCGGCTGTTTCGCTGCCTTATAGGGCGTTCGCCCAAGAAGGCACCCACGCTTCGTACCGCCTGCGGCGGTACAAACCGCGGGCCCCGGCTCCGGGCATGCCAAATCCCCACGGCTGTCGCCGCGCCCCCTTGACTCAAGGGGGCTTGCAGTTAGGTGGTTGGTCGCGGCGCTTGTGCGATGCGCTCGCTCACCCCAATTGCGGAATGGTTAGCCGAATAAGTGGTTGAATGGCGTGTCCAGGGCTTTGATGGGCATGCCCAGATCCCTACTGCTGTATCGCTGCCTTCTAGGGCGTTCGCCCAAGAAGGCACCCACGCTTCGTACCGCCTGCGGCGGTACAAAACGCGGGCCCCGCTCCGGGCATGCCAGATCCCCGCGGCTGTCGCCGCGCCCCCTTGACTCAAGGGGGCTTGCAGTTAGGTGGTTGGTCGCGGCGCTTGTGCGATGCGCTCGCTTACCCCAATTGCGGAATGGTTAGCCGAAGGAGCGGGTGAACAGCTCGTCCAGTGCGTCGATGATGGCCTGGCCTTGGTCTTTCAACGTGCCGGCAGGCTTGCTGAGCACTGACAGCGGCACCGAGGTCATTTCCAGGGGTTGCAGGATGACGCGTTGGCCGGCGACGGTGAATTCCGGGGTGAAGCGGGACGGGGTTGGCGAGTGCTTGGACTTGATGACCAAAGGCACGACGACACGGCGGGGAGCAGCGTCGAAGATCTTCGACTGGACCACGACCACGTAGGGAATGTTCTTGTTCTGTCCGACGTTTGCATAGACATCGAACTGGTCGGTCATAGCGTGGAGAACTCGTCCGCAAAGGAGCCGTGCGCGTCGGTGAAGGTCTTCCATTCACTTGCAGCGCGCTGCAACTCCATCGCCCTGGCGCTGTGGGTGTCGCGCTCCCTGGTCACGTACTCGGCCAGCAGTTCCTCCACCTTGGCCGACAGGTTGCCGGCCATCGCGCGGGCCTGGGAGGCCAGGTCAGCGTTGATGGTCAGGTTCAGCGGCTTCTTCGGTGCAGAAGCATCGTAATAGCGGTTCATGCGTTGCCTCCTAGATCATGCGCACGCTATGCGCATGATTGTGGATTGTCAACGTGTTCGGGGATGTCCAGCCGTGTTTCGCCCTGGAAGATGCCGTTTGGGCCGAAGCGGCGCTCGTGGATGAAGCCCCCGCCGTGATGGTCCACCGCTACGATGGTGCTGGCGCGGGTGCCGTAGCTGGGGCCGGCAATGAAGGCGGCCGAGAGCAGGCGTTCGGTGGACAGGTCCACGCCGGTATTCGGGAGGGTGTGGTCGGGCGCGGTGGCGGGGTTGCCCAGCGCGTCCCACAGCGGTTGCAGGTCGTCGCTGTCGTGAGCGCACCAGTCATGCAGGGCGCCAGTCAATGCGCGCGTCTTTGGCCACGGCATGTCCAACGGGCCGTTGGACATGCCGTGGATGCCTGGCTCCAGCTGGCGCGCCAGCGGCGGGTGGTTGCTCAGGTGCTCGCAGCGGTCTGCGTCGCACAGCAGCAGATTGAACGGCGGGAACGCGTGCCCGGCGCCTGCCAGATCGTGGGCATAGCCGGCGGCGTCCAGGCTGCCGGACAGGTAGTCCGCAATCAGATGTCCGCGCGAGCGGCCCGAGGCGGTTGCCAGCGGGTCGCGCACGTTGGTCACCACGGCAACGCGGCCGTCGCTGCCCAACCCAACCCAGCTCCCGCCCGAGCGCAGGTCGCGCCCGGCCAGCACGCTGTCGGCAGGCGCCGCCCATCGCGCCAACGGGGCGGTGGGCCGCTCATGGAATTCGTCGCGGTTGCCGGCCAGCAGCAGGCGCCAGCGCGGGTGGGTTTTCCAGGCAAGAGCGACCAGGCACATGCCAGCAATTGTCGCCGGTTTGCGCAGTTGCCGCGTGCAGCTGGCGCAGCGTGAAGTGAGACCGGGGTCGGGTTTACATGGCCTTCACAGCCCTGAATTTTCGTTCAATCTCAAAATCTGAGACGAAACAGCAACTTGTGGATAAGCTTTGAACAAGTCTCTAAAGAGTGCTGCAACTCATTGATGTGACTAGCGATTTGCCGCCTTGAAAACTGTTGACAACCTTTGACGCGCTGCTAAGGTGGGCATCGGAGGGAAAACCAGGTGTTTTGTGGTTTTTCGTGGTTCAATGATCCCCCAGCGGGTATTCGAGGTTGCATTCGGTGTTTCAGGGCGAGACTGCCATCACGGTGGACGACAAAGGGCGCATGGCGGTACCTACCGCATACCGCGACCTTGTTGCGCGCGTGAGCGGTAACCGTCTTGTGCTCACCTACAACCCGTTCGAAGCCGGCTGTTTGTGGCTGTATGCGGAAAAGGAGTGGGAACGGGTGCGCGACGATGTGATGTCCAAGCCCAACACCCAGCGCGTGGTCCGCACGCTGCAACAGAAGCTGGTGGGTTCATCCGCCGTGCTGGAGCTGGACGCCAATGGCCGTCTGAGCATTCCGGCCAGCCACCGCAATGCGGTCGGCATCGAAAAAAAGGCCGTGCTGCTGGGCATGGGCGACAAGTTCGAACTCTGGAGCGAGCAGGCACATCGCGCACTGATCCAGCAGACATTGTCTGACGGGGATCTGGGCGATGAATTGCTCGATCTCAGGTTGTGAGCCGGGGTGCCCGGATGCGCGGTGAAGCGCAGCCCGGTCACCCGGTGTCGCAGCCGCCGGCGGCACATGTGCCGGTGCTGTACACGCAGGTGTTGGACGGCCTGCAGGTGACCGACAACGGAACGTATCTCGATGGCACGTTCGGGCGTGGCGGACACGCACGTGGCGTGCTGGAACACCTTGGGCCGGGAGGTCGACTGCTGGTGATGGACAAGGACCCCGAAGCGATCGCGGTGGCCGAACAGAGCTTCGGTGGCGATGCGCGCGTGTCCATCCATCGCGGCAGTTTCGCCGGCCTTGGCCAGGTGGTCGCGGCCGCAACGGTGGACGGCATCCTGCTGGACCTGGGCGTGTCTTCGCCGCAGCTGGATGTGGCCGGGCGCGGTTTCAGTTTCGGCAAGGACGGCCCGCTGGACATGCGCATGGACCCGGACAGCGGCCAGAGCGCAGCACAGTGGCTGGCGCAGGCGACCGATCGCGAGATCGCCGATGTGCTGTGGACCTATGGCGAAGAACGCCAGAGCCGGCGCATCGCGCGGGCCATCGTGGCGCGTCGCGCCGAACAGCCGCTGCTGCGCACCGCCCAACTGGCCGAGCTGATCGCCTCGGTGATGCCGCGTGGCGACAGCAAGACGCATCCGGCCACGCGCAGCTTCCAGGCCATCCGCATCCACATCAACCGCGAGCTGGCCGATCTGGAAGCCGGGCTGGACGCCGCGCTGGACGCGCTCAAGCCGGGCGGCCGCCTGGCGGTGATCAGCTTCCACTCGCTGGAAGACCGCATCGTCAAGCAATTCATGGCCCGCTACGCCAAGGCCCCGCCGAGCAACCGCCGCCTGCCCGAAGCGCAGCCGTTCGTCCCCACGTTGCAGCTGATCAGCGGCGCGATCAAGGCCGACGACGCCGAGTTGAACGTCAACCCCCGCGCCCGCAGCGCGGTGTTGCGGGTGGCCGAGAAGCTGGGAATGGGGAATCGGGAATCGGGAATGGGTAACAGCCACAGCGCTGCTGCTCCCCGATTCCCAAATCCCGATTCCCCATTCCCGGCGTCTCCGAACGGAGACGCTGCATGAGCCGTCTGCTGCTCATCGTGCTGCTGGCCTGCAGCATCGCCTCGGCGATTGGTGTGGTGTACATGCGCCACATGCATCGCAAGTTGTTCGTGCAATTGTCCAAGCTCGAGCACACGCGCGATGAATTGAATATCGAATTCGGCCGGCTGCAGCTGGAACAGGCCACCTGGGCGGAAAGCAACCGGGTCGATCAGGTCGCGCGCGCGCGCATCGGGATGAAATTCCCGGAGACCAACGACATCGTGGTCGTGCGCCCATGACACACCTGCACGACAGCCGTGTTGCATGGCGCAGTGACGCACAGGGAGGTGCGCCATGAAGGCCGGCCGCAACCGTCCCCGCAGCAACTTCAACCTGCGCGGCCGCCTGACCCTGGTCGGCGTGGCGCTGGGCCTGTGCTCGGTCACCCTGATCGGCCGCGCGGCGTACGTGCAGTTGATCAATCGTGACTTTTACCAGCGTCAGGGCGAAGCGCGTTACCTGCGTGAGCTGCCCATCGCCACCTCGCGCGGCATGATCACCGACCGTAACGGCGAGCCGCTGGCGGTGTCCACGCCGGTGGAATCGATTTGGGTCAATCCGCAGGAACTGCTGCGCAACCCCGACCGCATCCCCGAGCTCGCCACCGCGCTCGGCCAGCCGCTGGACGAGTTGAATGCCAAGCTGGCGCAGAAGGCCAGCAAGGAATTCATGTACCTGCAGCGCCGGATCAATCCGGACAAGGCGCATGCGATCGTGGACCTGAAGATTCCCGGCGTGTTCTCGCAGCGCGAGTTCCGCCGCTTCTATCCGCAGGGCGAAGCGATGGCCCACGTGCTGGGCTTCACCAATATCGACGACCGCGGCCAGGAAGGCCTGGAGCTGGCGTTCGACGAATGGCTGCGCGGCAAGCCGGGCTCCAAGAAGGTGGTGCGCGATGCGCGCGGCGCCATCGTGGAGAGCGTGGACCTGGTGCGTCCGGCGCAGCCGGGCAAGGACCTGACGCTGAGCATCGACCGCCGCATCCAGTTCCTGGCCTACAAGGAACTGCGCAACGCGCTGGTCGAGAACAACGCTGCCGGCGGCTCGATGGTGGTGATGGACGTGGCTACCGGCGAAGTGCTGGCGATGGTCAACCTGCCGACTTACAACCCCAATTCGGTCACCGGCATCAACCCGTCGGCGCGCCGCAACCGCGCGGTCACCGATTTGGTCGAGCCGGGGTCGACGATGAAGCCGCTGACCGTGGCCACCGCGTTGACCGCCGGCGTAGTGACCAAGGACACCGTCATCGACACCAACCCCGGCTACATGTCGGTGGGGCGCTTCACCATTCGCGATGTGCCGCGCAACAACGGCGTGCTCAACGTCACCGGGGTGATCACCCGCAGCTCCAACATCGGAGCGGCCAAGATCGCCGCCAAGGTGCCGGACCAGACCTTCTATCAGTCGATCCGCAACTTCGGTTACGGCAGTGCGCCGCACAGCGGATTTCCGGGCGAATCCTCCGGCGTGGTACTGCAGCCGCAGCGGTGGAGCGGCCCGTCCAAGACCACCATGTCCTACGGCTACGGCCTGTCGGTGACGCCGCTGCAGATTGCGCAGGCCTATGCCACGTTGGGCAATGGCGGCAAGCTGACACCGCCGACCTTCGTGCGTGGCCAACATAACGAGTCGCGCCAGGTGGTCACGCCGGAAGTGGCGCGCGAAGTCATCGACATGATGGAAACCGTGGTCACCCAGGGCGGTGCCAAGGGCGCGGCGATCCTGGGCTATCACGTGGCCGGCAAGACCGGCACCGCCCGCAAGAACGGCGCCAACGGCTACGAGCGCGGGCATTACAACGCGCTGTTCGCCGGCCTGGTGCCGGCGACGCGGCCGCGCTTTGCCACCGTCATCGTCATCAACGATCCGCAGGGCAAGGTGTATTACGGCGGCCTGGTATCGGCGCCGGTCTTCCACAAGGTGATGGAAGGCGCGCTGCGCCTGATGGACGTGCCGCCGGACGACATCCAGTCGTGGCTGGCTGCCCAGGCGGCCGGCAAGACCGGTCAGCCGGTGGTCAAGCCGCAGCCGGCCGATCTGGATCCGGCCTTGGTGCCGGACCCGGTGGATGAAGTGTCGGCCGGCATTCCGACCGCCATCGCACCGCCGCCTGCGCCCGCGCAGCCGGCACCGTTGCAGGAGACCCGCCAGTGAGCCGCAGCATGCCGCTGTCGCAGCTATTGCCGGACCTGACGCTTGCGCGCGATGTGCAGGTCTCCGGCCTGGTGATGGACAGCCGTGCGGTGCGCCCGGGCGATGCCTTCGTGGCAATCGCCGGGTTCGGCGCGCATGGGCTTGGCTTTGTCGAGCAGGCGCGCGCCAAGGGTGCGGTGGCGGTGTTGTTCGAACCACCGGCACCGGCCGACCTGCCGGCACCTGCCGACGCGGTCGCGGTGCCCGGCCTGCGTGCACGGCTGGGTGCCATGGCCGATCAGTTCCATGGCCACCCGTCGCGCGCACTGCGCATGGTTGGCGTCACCGGGACCAACGGCAAGACCTCCACCGTGCAACTGCTGGCGCAGGCGCTGACCCTGCTCGGCACACCGACCGGTACGCTGGGCACGCTGGGCGTGGGCCTGTACGGCGCCGCTGTGCCGACCGGGTTCACCACACCGCTGGTGCTGCCCATGCACGCGTTGCTGGCACAGCTGCGCGAGGAAGGCGCGCAGGCGGTGGCGATGGAAGTCAGCTCGCACGCACTCGATCAGGGCCGCGTGGATGCAGTGCATTTCGACGTGGCGGTGTTCACCAACCTCACCCGCGACCATCTCGATTACCACGGCGACATGGAGCAGTACGGCGCGGCCAAGGCCAAGCTGTTCTCACGCGCCGGGTTGAAGGCGGCCGTGGTGAATCTGGACGATGCGTTCGGCCGCAGCCTGTTCGCCTCGCTCGATCCGGCACTGCGCGCGGTCGGCGTAAGTTCGCGTGGGCAGACCCAGGCAGGCGTACGCGCGCAGGCCCTGCAGCTGGACCACAACGGCATTGGTTTCGCGCTGCATCTCGCTGGCGCAGTGCACCCGGTGCACTCGCCGCTGTTGGGCCGCTTCAATGTGGACAATCTGCTGGCGGTAGCCGGCACGCTGCATGCGCTGGATTACGCCCCGGCGCAGATCGCGCAGGTGCTGGGCCAGCTGCAGCCGATCCACGGCCGCATGAATCGCCTCGGCGGCGCGCACGGCGCACCGCTGGTGGTGGTCGACTATGCGCATACGCCCGATGCGCTGGAACAGGCGCTGACCAGCCTGCGCTCGCATGCGCAGGATCGCCTGATCTGCGTGTTCGGCTGCGGCGGCGAGCGCGATACCGGCAAGCGCCCGCAGATGGCGGCCATTGCCGAACTCAATGCCGACGTGGCGATCGTCACCGACGACAACCCGCGCGGCGAAGACGGCGATGCGATCGTTGCCGACATCCTGCGCGGCTTTGCGCGCCCGGATGCGGCCATCGTGCAGCGCGACCGCGCCGCGGCGATCCTCCAGGCCATCGGCATGGCGGGTGCTTCGGACATCGTGCTGATTGCCGGCAAGGGCCACGAGCCCTACCAGGAAGTGGCAGGCGTGCGGCATGCCTTCGACGACGCGGCAGTGGCGGCGCAGGCCTTGCTGCCGCGCACCGTGCTGGGAGTGCGCGCATGAAGCTCACTCCGCTGTCGCTGATCGCGCATTTCGCCGGCGGCGAACTGCATGGCGACGACGCCATGATCGATGCGGTCGGCAACGATACCCGCACGCTCGGCAGCGGCAGCCTGTACGTGGCGCTGCGTGGCGAGCGTTTCGACGGGCACGACTTTGCGGCCGACGCGGTAGCGCGTGGTGCCAGCGGTGTGCTGGTCGAGCGCCTGCTGCCGACGCTGGGCGTGCCGCAGGTCCTGGTGGCCAACACCGAACTGGCCCTGGCGCGCATCGCTGCCGGCCTGCAGCGCGACCGTGCCACCCGCGTGATCGCACTGACCGGCTCCAACGGCAAGACCAGCGTCAAGGCGCTGCTGCTGACCATCCTGACCGAAGCCGGGCGTGTCGACGGCACCACCGTCTATGCCACGCCGGGCAATCGCAACAACGAGATCGGCCTGCCGCTGGCGGTGATTGCCGCGCCGGACGATGCGGATATCGCGGTCTACGAAATGGGGGCCGGCAAGCCCGGCGATATTGCCTATCTCACCGAGATCGCGCGGCCGCACGTGGCCCTGGTCAATAACATCGCACCGGCCCATCTGGAGCGCCTGGGCAGCCTGCTCGGCGTTGCACGGACCAAGGGCGCCATCTACACCGCGCTGCCGGCCGATGGCGTGGCGGTGATCAATGCCGACGACGCCTTCGGTGCCTGGTTCGAGCAGCACGTGCTGGCGCAGCCGGTACAGGGCCGTCGCGTGCTTCGGTACGGCCTGCAGGCCAGCGCCGAGATCACCGCGCGTGGGCTGCGACTGCATCCCGAGGGCGCACAGTTCACGCTGGTGACGCCGCAGGGCGAGGCGCAGATTGCGCTGCCGCTGCCGGGTCGCCACAACGTGCTCAATGCACTGGCTGCCACCGGCCTGGCGCTGGGTGCGGGCATCGCATTGCCGGTGATTGCCGCCGGCCTGGCGCAGGCGCGCCCGGTGGCTGGCCGGCAGATCGCCCACCGTCTGCCAGGCGGGGCGGTCCTGATCGACGACAGCTACAACGCCAACCCCGGTTCGCTGGATGCCGCCATCGACGCGCTGGCCGCCGCGCCGGGCGAGGGGTGGCTGGTCCTGGGTGACATGCGCGAACTCGGTCCGGAAGGCGCCGCATTGCATGCCGCTGCCGGCCGGCGCGCCCGCGCGGCCAGGCTGCAGCGCCTGTACGCGCTGGGCGACCTCAGTGCCGCGGCTGCGCAGGCGTTCGGCGCCGGTGGGCAGGTGTTCGCCACCCACGCGGAGTTGATCGAGGCGTTGCAGGCGGATCTTGCCGAAGCCGGCGGGACCACCGGCCGGGGGCCGGGGGCCGGGGAAAAGCAACAGCAAGCACCAGAAAATACGCAGGGAACTGTTTTGAGTCACGATCAGCAAGCGCAGTCTACGGATGCCCTCCCGGGTCCCGGGTTCATCACGATCCTGGTGAAGGGGTCGCGCGGCAGCGCCATGGACCGCATCGTCACCGCGTTGCTCGCACCTGCGGAGGATGCCTCCCATGCTGCTTGAGTTGGCGCGCTGGCTGCAGCAACTGGAGAGCCTGTTCGGGCTGTTCAACTATCTGACCTTCCGCGGCATCCTGGCTGCGCTGACCGCGCTGTTCCTGTCGTTGTGGATGGGCCCTGCGGTGATCCGCAAGCTGGCCCAGTTCAAGGGTGGCCAGCCAATCCGGCAGGACGGCCCGCAGACGCATTTCTCCAAGGCCGGCACGCCGACCATGGGCGGCTCGCTGATCCTGCTGACTGTCACCCTGTCGGTGCTGCTGTGGGGCGACCTGCGCAACCGTTATGTGTGGCTGGTGCTGGCGGTGATGATCTGCTTTGGCGCGATCGGCTGGTACGACGACTGGATCAAGATCGTGCGGCGCGATCCCAACGGCCTGAAGTCGCGCTGGAAGTACCTGCTGCAGTCGATCTTCGGTCTGGCCGCTGGCTTGTTCCTGTACTACACCGCCGACGTGCCGGCGGCGATCACGTTCTACATTCCGATGTTCAAGTCGATCGCGCTGCCGCTGGCGGGCGTGAGCTTCGTGGTGATTGCCTATTTCTGGATCGTCGGCTTCTCCAACGCGGTGAACCTCACCGATGGCCTGGATGGCCTGGCGATCATGCCCACCGTGCTGGTGGCGTGCGCACTGGGTGTGTTCGCGTATGCCTCGGGCAACGTGGTGTTTGCCGAATACCTGAAAATCCCGCTGATTCCGGGCGCTGGCGAGCTGATCATCATCTGCTCGGCGATCGCCGGGGCAGGGCTGGGCTTTTTGTGGTTCAACACCTACCCGGCGATGGTGTTCATGGGCGACATCGGCGCGCTGTCGTTGGGCGCGGTGCTGGGTACCATCGCGGTGATCGTGCGCCAGGAAATGGTGCTGGTGATCATGGGCGGCGTGTTCGTGATTGAAACGCTGTCGGTGATGATCCAGGTCGCCAGCTTCAAGCTGACCGGCAAGCGCGTGTTCCGCATGGCGCCGATCCATCACCACTTCGAACTCAAGGGTTGGCCGGAGCCGCGCGTGATCGTGCGCTTCTGGATCATTTCGGTGGTGCTGGTGCTGATCGGCCTTGCCACGTTGAAGGTGCGCTGATGAACGACATGTCCCGCCAGGCCACGCGACTGGACGCCATCGGCGGCCGCTACGATCCGTGGCTGCTCGGCGCGGCGGTCACGCTCGCCTCGCTGGGCGTGGTGATGGTGGCGTCCAGCTCGATCGAGCTGGAAGCAAGCCCGTTCTATTACCTGACCCGCCACCTGCTGTTCCTGGGCGTCGGCATCGGGCTGGCCTTCTGGGCCATGCGTACCGAGCTCAAGACCATCGAGCAGCACAACCAGATGCTGCTGCTGGGCTGCTTTGTCATGCTCATCATGGTGTTCGTGCCTGGGCTGGGCAGCACCGTCAACGGCGCCAAGCGCTGGATCAATCTGGGCGTGTCCAGATTCCAGGTGGTCGAGTCGGTCAAGGTGCTCTACATCATCTGGTTGGCCAGTTACCTGGTGCGTTTTCGCGACGAGGTCAACGCGACCTGGCAGGCCATGCTCAAGCCGGTGTTCGTGGTCGGTTTCCTGGTGGCCCTGCTGTTGCTGCAGCCGGACTTCGGTTCGTCGATGCTGCTGTTGAGCGTCACTGCCTGCATGCTGGTGCTGGGCGGCGCGCCGATCGGGCGCATCATCCTGCCGATTCTGCTACTGCTGCCGGCGCTGGTGGCGCTGGTGATCTTCGAGCCGTACCGCATGCGGCGCGTCACGTCCTTCATGGACCCGTGGGTCGATCAGCTCGGCTCGGGCTACCAGCTGTCCAACGCACTCATGGCCATCGGCCGTGGCGAGTGGATGGGCGTGGGCCTGGGGGCGTCGGTGCAGAAGCTCAACTACCTGCCCGAATCGCATACCGACTTCATCTTTTCGGTGATCGCCGAAGAACTGGGATTCATCGGCGTCTGCGGCGTGGTGGCCCTGTACGCTCTGCTGGTCGGCCGGGCGTTCTGGCTGGGCATGCGCTGCGTGGAAATGAAGCGCCATTTCTCCGGCTACGTCGCCTTCGGTATCGGCCTGTGGGTGGCGATGCAAAGCTTCGTGTCGATCGGCGTGAACTTGGGAATTCTGCCAACCAAGGGCCTGACCCTGCCGCTGATTTCCTCCGGCGGTTCGTCGGTACTGATGACCTGCGTGGCGATGGGCCTGCTGCTGCGCGTGTCCTATGAAATGGACCGCGCCGAGCGGCTGCGCAGCAAGCTGTCGCCGCAGGGCGCGGGCACTGCATCCTCCGAGCCGGCTGAGCCGGCGGTCGACCCGGTTCCGCCGGCGTATACCGCGGGACGCAAGCCGCAGCGTGAGACGGCGGCAGCGCCGGCACCAGTGGCAGCGCCGTCTCCTGCAGCACCTTCAGTGGCGCCGGCATCGGCAATCTTGCGTGGCACCAGCCGGATGCAGCCGCGTGTGGAACCGACCTTCGGGAGGATTGCATGAGCGTCTATGCGAATCCCGCGCAAGAGCCCGCACGTTCACGTGTGGAGATTCAACCAGTGATGATTCTGGCCGGCGGTACCGGTGGACATATTTTCCCGGGCCTGGCCGTGGCCAAGGTACTGCGCGCGCGCGGCGTGCCGGTGACCTGGCTGGGTGCCGACGGGGCGATGGAAACGCGGCTGGTACCGCAGCACGCGATCCAGATCGACACGCTGGCCATCAGTGGCCTGCGCGGCAAGGGCGTGATCAAGTTGCTTGGCGCACCGGTGCGGGTGATGCGCGCCGTGCGCGCCGCCGGTTTCGTGCTGCGCAAGCGCCAGCCGCGTGCGGTGATCAGTTTTGGAGGCTTTGCGGCTGGCCCGGGCGGTCTGGCCGCGCGCCTGCTCGGCGTGCCCTTGCTGGTGCACGAACAGAATCGCGCGCCCGGCATGACCAACAAGGTGCTGTCGCGCTTCGCGCGCCGCGTGCTGACCGGTTTTCCGGGCAGCTTCGCTGGCGAAGAAGCAGTGGGTAACCCGGTGCGCGCGGAAATTGCCGCGCTGCCGGATCCTGCGGTGCGTCTGGTTGGCCGCGGTGGCCCGGTGCGGGTGCTGGTACTGGGCGGCAGTCAGGGCGCACGCGTGCTCAATCAAGCCGTGCCGTCGGCGTTGGCCGCGCTCGGTCACCCGGACGTGCAGGTCCGCCACCAGTGCGGTGAAAAGCTGCGGGGCGAAGCCGATGCGGCGTACACGCAGGCTGGCGTCGATGCCAGCGTCGAACCCTTCATTGCCGACATGGCCGACGCCTATGCCTGGGCCGACCTGGTGGTGTGCCGTGCAGGCGCCTCCACGCTGGCCGAACTGTGCGCTGCCGGTGTCGGCAGCGTGCTGGTGCCCTTTGCCGCCGCCGTGGACGATCACCAGACCCGCAATGCCGAATACCTGGTCGGCGCGGACGCCGCCGTACTGCTCAAGCAGGACGATACGTTGGCCGTGCGCCTGCAGCAGGTCTTGCAGACCTTGCTCACCGACCCGGCACGCCGCCTGTCGATGGCGCAAGCCGCCCGCACCCTGGCCAAGCCGGACGCCGCCGAACGCATTGCCGACATCATTCTGCAGGAAGCCGGGAGTGGTGAATCGGGAATGGGGAATCGGCAGAGCTCAGAACAATTGCAGGAACAGACAGTGATGCAAGAAAACAAGCGCACCGGTCAGGCGCTCAACGCCGCCGTTGCCTCGCTTTACACGATTCCCGATTCCCAATTCCCGATTCGCCCCTCCACCGGAGGTGCCGCGTGATCCGCCGTCTACAGGACAGTGGCGATCTGGTGCGCGCGTTTCCGCGCGTGCATTTCGTGGGTATCGGCGGCACCGGCATGAGCGGCATTGCCGAGGTCATGCTGACGCTGGGCTACGAAGTGTCCGGCTCGGACAACGCCGATAACGCGGCAACGCGACGGCTGGCCAAGCTCGGTGCGCGCGTGATGCGCGGCCACTCGGCCGCCAACGTGCTCGGCACCGATTGCGTGGTGGTCTCCAGCGCGATTCGCGAAGATAACCCCGAGCTGATGGAAGCGCGTAGCCAGCGCATCCCGATCATGCCGCGTGCGGCGATGCTGGCCGAGCTGATGCGCTTCCGTCGCGGCATCGCGGTTGCCGGTACGCACGGCAAGACCACCACCACCAGTCTGGCTGCGGCAGTCCTGAGCGAAGGCGGCCTGGATCCGACCTTCGTCATCGGTGGCCAGCTGCTGGCCGCCGGTGCCAACGCCAAGTTGGGTGGCGGCCAGTGGCTGGTGGCCGAAGCCGACGAAAGCGATGGCAGCTTCCTGCGGCTGAATCCGCTGATGGCGGTGATCACCAATATCGACTCGGATCACCTGGAAAACTACGGCAACGACTTTGCCCGGGTGCAGGCCGCGTTTGCCGAATTCCTGCAGCGCCTGCCGTTCTACGGCCTGGCCCTGCTGTGCATCGACGACCCGGAAGTGGCCGCGCTGGCCGGCAAGACGCCGCGTCACGTAATGAGCTACGGCATGAGCGAGAACGCCGACGTGCGTGCCGAAGACGTGGTGCAGGATGGCCCGCGGATGCGCTTCACCCTGCGTCTGCCCGAAGGCACCACCACGCCGGTGACGCTGGCATTGCCGGGCCGCCACAACGTGCTCAATGCATTGGCCGCTGCCGCGATCGGCTGGCAGCTCGGCGTGGAGCCGCAGACCATTGCGCGCGCGCTGGAAAATTTCGCCGGTATCGGCCGCCGTTTCAACGATCTGGGCGAAGTCACCACCAGCAACGGCGCACGCGTGCGCGTGGTCGACGATTACGGCCATCACCCGCGCGAGCTGGAAGCGGTGTTTGCCGCCGCCCGCGGCGGCTGGCCGGACAAACGCCTGGTGGTGGCGTTCCAGCCGCACCGTTACAGCCGCACCCGCGATCAGTTCGATGCCTTCGCCGCCGTGCTGAGCACCGTCGATGCACTGGTGTTGAGCGAGGTCTACCCGGCCGGCGAAGCGCCGATTCCCGGCGCCGACTCGCGCGCATTGGCGCGTGCCATCCGTGCGCGCGGCCGCAGCGAGCCGGTGGTGGTCGGGCAGATTGCCGGTCTGGCCGAAGTGCTGCCGGACGTGCTGCAGGACGGCGACCTGCTGTTGATGATGGGCGCTGGCGATATCGGTTACGTCGCCCAGCACATCATCAATCACGGCTTTGTCGGAGAGCAGGCATGAGTGCGCCGATCGCCGCCGCGCGCAGCAACGATCCGGCCGCGTTCGGCCGCGTCGCCGTGCTGCTTGGTGGAACCTCGTCCGAGCGCGAGGTGTCGTTGAATTCCGGCAACAACGTGCTGGAGGCCTTGCGCGCGCGCGGTGTCGATGCGCAGCCGGTGGACGGCATTCCTGCACTGGCGCAGGCGCTGGTCGCCGGCCGCTTCGACCGCGTGTTCAACGTGCTGCATGGCCATAACGGCGGCGGCGAAGACGGCATTGTGCAGGGCTTGATGGAAGCCTTCGGCATCCCGTACACCGGCTCGGACGTGTTGGGTTCGGCCTTGAGCATGGACAAGATCCGCACCAAGCAGGTGTGGCTGTCGCTGGGCCTGAGCACGCCGCGCTATGCGCGGCTGGCTGCTGGTGCCAGCGCCAATGAAATTCACGCTGCCGCCCGGAAGATCGGCTTGCCGGTGATCGTCAAGCCGGCCAACGAAGGTTCCAGTGTCGGCGTCAGCCGCGTGTTCGACCAGGCCCAGCTTGAAGAGGCAGTGGTGCTGGCTGCGCGCTACGACGGCGCGTTGCTGATGGAGCAGCTGATCGAAGGCGATGAACTCACCGTGGCCGTGCTCGGCGATACCGCATTGCCGTCGATCCGCATCGTGCCCAAGGGGCAGTGGTACGACTACAACGCCAAATACATCGCCGAGGACACGCAGTACCTGTGCCCCGGCCTGGAAGGCGAGGCCGAAGCGCAGATCCGCCAGCTCGCCCTCGACGCCTTCCGTGCTGCCGGCTGCCGCGGCTGGGGCCGCGTGGACGTCATGCGCGATCGCACCAGTGGTCAGCTCTACCTTTTGGAAGTGAACACCGCTCCCGGCATGACCAGCCACTCGCTGGTGCCCAAGGCCGCCCGCCAGCGCGGTATCGAGTTCGAAGAACTGGTCTGGCGCGTGCTGGAGCAGACGCTGTGAAGCCGGGATTGGGGAACGGGGAATCGGGAATCGCAAAAGCGACAGCCGGCAGTGCGCCGCTGTTGACGATTCCTTATTCCCGATTCCCCATTCCCGCATGCGGAACGTGCCAATGAACGCCACCTTGCGCATCCTCGCCTGGTTGCTGGCGCTGGCATTGGTCGCGCTGCCGGTGGTGGCCGTGCTCAATGGCTGGGTCGGTGCCGAGCGCTGGCCGTTGGCGAAGTTGCGGGTGTCCGGCGATTTCAAGCGGGTGCCGGCCGAAGAGTTGCGCGCGGTGGTGTTGCCATATGCGCGCGCAGGATTTTTTGCGGTGAAGCTGCAGCAGGCGCAGGACGCCATCGCGCGCCTGCCGTGGGTGGAGAGCGCGCAGGTGCGCAAGCGCTGGCCGGATGTGCTGGAAGTGCACGTGACCGAGCACAAGCCGTTCGCGCGCTGGGGCACCGATCGCATGCTGTCCGAACAGGGCCGCTTGTTCCGCACCCCACCGTTGCTCAAGGATTTCAAGTTGCCCCAGCTCGGTGGCCCGGACGCCAAGACCCAGGACGTGGTGGCGCTGTACAACGAATCGCGTGCGCTGTTCGCGCCGACCGGGCTGGATGTGGAGCGCCTGGAAATGGACGCGCGCGGCAGCTGGTCGCTGGGCCTGAGCAACGGCGTGCAGATCGTGATCGGCCGCGACGATGCGCGCGCGCGCCTGCAGCGCTTCGCCCGCGTGCTACCGCAACTGGCCGACCCGCAACGCCCGATCGCCCGCGCCGACCTGCGCTACACCAACGGCTTTACCGTTGAAAGGCGAATGGAGAATGGGGAATCGGGAATGGAGAAGAAGCCCAAGCAGGCATCGCCCGCTGCGCCTCACGCTCTTGTTCTCAATTCTCCCCGCATTCGTGCACCGCTGTTGACCATTCCCCATTCCCCATTCGCTATTCCCGGCTTTAAGACATGAATCGCAAAGGCGACAAATCCCTCATCGTTGGACTGGACATCGGCACCTCCAAGGTCGTTGCGCTGGTCGGCGAATACTCGCCCGGCAATCCGATCGAAGTGATCGGTATCGGTTCGCATGAGTCGCGCGGTCTCAAGCGCGGCGTGGTGGTGGACATCGAGTCCACCGTGCAGTCGATCCAGCGTGCGGTGGAAGAGGCCGAGCTGATGGCCGGCTGCGAAATCCGCTCGGTGTATGCCTCGATCTCCGGCAACCACGTGCAGTGCAAGAACTCGCCCGGCATCGTGCCGATCCGCGACGGCGAAGTGACCTGGAGCGATCTGGAGCGCGTGCTCGACGCGGCCAAGGCCGTGGCCATTCCGGCCGACCAACGCATCCTGCATGCGATCCCGCGCGAGTACGTGCTGGACGATTCGCAGGAAGGCATCCGCAACCCGGTCGGCATGACCGGCGTGCGCCTGGAGGTGCATGCGCACCTGGTGGTGTGCGCGCAGTCGGCCGCCGCCAATATCACCAAGTGCGTGCAGAAGTGCGGCCTGCAGGTGGACGATCTGGTGCTGTCGTCGCTGGCCTCCAGCGTGGCGGTCCTGACCGCCGACGAACGCGAGCTGGGCGTGGTGCTGGTGGATATCGGCGCCGGCACCACCGATCTGGCGGTGTACGTGCAGGGCGCGATCTGCCACACCGCCTCGCTGCCGATCGCCGGCGACCACGTCACCAACGACATCGCGCACATGCTGCGCACGCCCACGCCGGAAGCCGAGCAGATCAAGGTGCGTTACGCCTGCGCACTGGCGCAGCTGGCCACCGCCGAAGAAAGCATCCAGGTGCCGTCGGTGGGTGACCGCCCGCCGCGCCGCATGCCGCGCCACGCGCTCGCGCAGGCGGTTCAGGGCCGTTACGAAGAAATTTTTGAAATGGTGCAGGCCGAACTGCGCCGTTCGGGCTTTGAAGAAATGGTGCGCGCCGGCATGGTGCTCACCGGCGGCGCCTCGAAGATGGAAGGCGTGGTGGAACTGGCCGAAGAAATGCTGCAGATGCCGGTGCGCGTGGGCATCCCGCAGCACGTCACCGGCCTGGGTGAGGTCGTCGGCAACCCGGTGCACGCCTCCGGCGTGGGCCTGTTGCTGATGGGCAGCCAGATCGAACACCCACGCCGCCCGTCGATCCCGACCGGCCGTGCGGGCAGCTTGTTCAAGAAATTGAAGAATTGGTATCGCGGCGAATTTTGAATCGGGAATCGGGAATCGGGAATCGGTTGAAGCAAAGGCAAAGCGGTTGCAGCAGGATTGAGTGGAGAGCGGTGAGAGCGGGCAGGGCGTAGTTTTTTTGTGGTTCCGCTGAGGAAATAGTGGTTGGAGCGAAGGTGTTTCGCTGTTGCGATTCTCCATTCCCAACTTCCCATTCCCGGCATTCAAACAACAACATTCGCCGACATGCGGGTGTTGGGCTGGCGAACGGAGCAATCCGATTCCCCATTCCCGATTCCCCATTCACGGCATCTAAAGAGGACACTGACATGGCACATTTTGAACTGATCGAAAAGATGGCTCCCAACGCGGTCATCAAGGTCGTGGGCGTGGGCGGCGGCGGCGGTAACGCGGTTGCACACATGGTCAACACCAACGTCGATGGCGTGGAATTCATCACCGCCAACACCGACTCGCAGGCGATCAAGAACTGCGGCGCCAAGCTGCAGCTGCAGCTGGGCACCAACGTCACCAAGGGCCTGGGCGCAGGCGCCAACCCGGAAGTCGGCCGTCAGGCCGCACTGGAAGACCGCGAGCGCATCATGGACGCGCTGCAAGGTGCGGACATGGTGTTCATCACCGCCGGCATGGGCGGCGGCACCGGCACCGGCGCAGCCCCCGTGGTTGCGCAGCTGGCCAAGGAAATGGGCATCCTGACCGTGGCCGTGGTCACCAAGCCGTTTCCGTTCGAAGGCCGTCGCCGCATGCAGGTCGCGCTGAAGGGCATCGAGGAACTGAGCCAGCATTGCGACTCGCTGATCACCATCCCCAATGAAAAGCTGATCACCGTGCTGGGCCGCAACGCCACCATGATCCAGGCGTTCCGCGCTGCCAACGACGTGCTGCAGGGCGCGGTGCAGGGCATCGCCGACCTGATCGTGCGTCCGGGCCTGATCAACGTCGACTTCGCCGACGTACGTACCGTGATGTCGGAAATGGGCCTGGCCATGATGGGCACCGGTTCGGCACGCGGCGACGATCGCGCGCAGGCCGCTGCCGAAGCCGCCATCCAGAACCCGTTGCTGGACGACGTCAACCTGGCCGGTGCCAACGGCATCCTGGTCAACATCACCGCCGGCCCGGACTTCACCATGTCCGAGTTCGACGAGATCGGCCGCACCATCGAAGCGTTCGCCTCGGAAGACGCCACCGTGGTCGTCGGCACCGTGCTCGACCCGGACATGCAGGACGAAGTGCGCGTGACCGTGGTGGCCACCGGCCTGAACCGTGCGGTTGCCCGCCAGACCCAGCGTCCGGACCAGCGCGCGCCGATCAAGCTGGTGCGCAACGCCACCACCGGCCAGCCGGAATTCGGCGACTTCGACACCAGCAGCGGCGACGCGGTGTCCAAGGCCGTCGGCGGCAGCATGGGCCTGGGCCTGCGTCGTCCGAGCAGCGACTCGGTCGGCAGCAGCGCTGGCAACCACACCAGCGGCGGTTCTTCGGCGCCGGCAGCCGATCTGCCCAACGACTACCTGGATATCCCGGCGTTCCTGCGCCGCCAGGCCGACTGACGGGCGCCGGCTGCGTTGCCACGGTGGCGCAGCCCGTCCAGCCCGGCGATCGCGTCGGGTCCGCTATGCCATGTCCTTTCTGCCGGATCGGTCACGATCCGGCAGCTTTTGCAGTGGCGTGACCGCTGAGTTACACCTCTCGTCACGCGTAACTTGTTAAAATTCGGCTAACCTCACCGAATTAGACAGCCTGTTCAGCGTCTGTCTGCATTGTTCCCCCAGACTTCGTCCTATGACCCAGCAACGCACTCTCAAGAACACCATTCGCGCCACCGGCGTCGGCCTGCACAGTGGCGACAAGGTGTACATGACGCTGCGACCGGCCCCGGTCGATCACGGTGTGGTGTTCCGGCGCGTGGACCTGGAGCCAGTGGTCGAAGTGCCCGCCGATGCCGAGCTGGTCACCGAGACCACGCTGTGCACCGGCCTGACCTGTAACGGCGCCAAGATCCAGACTGTCGAGCACCTGATGTCGGCCCTGGCCGGATTGGGTGTGGACAACGTCATCGTCGAACTGTCCTCGGCCGAGTTGCCGATCATGGACGGCTCGTCCGGCCCATTCGTGTTCCTGCTGCAGTCGGCAGGGATCGTCGAACAGAACAAGGCCAAGCGCTTCATCCGCATTAAGCGGCCGGTGGAAGTGCGCGAGGGCGACAAGATCGCGCGCTTCGAGCCGTACGAGGGCTACAAGCTCGGTTTCACCATCGAATTCAATCACCCGATGATCCCGGCCAAGCAGTCGCGCCAGGAAATCGAGTTCTCCACCTCGGCATACGTCAAGGAAATCTCCCGCGCGCGTACCTTCGGTTTCATGCGCGATCTGGAGTACATGCGCGAGCGCAACCTGGGCCTGGGCGGCTCGATGGACAATGCCATCGTGCTGGACGAGTTCCGCGTGCTCAACGAGGACGGCCTGCGCTATACCAACGAATTCGTCCGCCACAAGATTCTGGACGCCATCGGCGACCTCTACCTGGCTGGCGGCGCCATCCTGGGCGCCTACGAAGGCTTCAAATCCGGGCATGCGCTCAACAACAAGCTGGTGCGTGCGTTGCTGGCGGACCAGAGCGCCTGGGAATGGGTCAGCTTCGCCGAGGGCGCCGAGCCGCCGCCGGTCACCTACGCCAGCCCTGTCTACGCCTGAGCCGTCGACGGGCCGGCGGCCCGCCGCGCTGGTGGGTCCTGCTGATCTGTCATTTCCCGCCGATCTGCCAGGGCGGCTTCAACCGATTGATCGGCGTTATCCCGCCGCCCGCTACCGGATCCTTCGTCGCAGCATGCGACCGCCCTGTGTCAGGGAATGCCGCAATCGGCGGCAGAAGTGTGAACTTCATCAGGTTCCGGGTCGGTTCTTAACTTTTATTTAAGACTTCTCTAACTCCTGCATGGCGCATGCCCGCTAGGATGCCTCGGGTCGAGAGCGGTCTTCGCGCTCTTTTCACGCGGTGACCGCCGTCACGTAACACAGCAAGCGCCCTACCGTTTGGTCGGTGGGACGTCCTGCAGGGAGGCAAGCGCATCGCGCAGGCCCTTGTGCGTGGCCTCGGAGACCGGCCGTGGACGGTCGCGGTTTTGCTGCGTTGGGGAATGCGGCGAAACGCTTGCAGTCTTGACGGCCACTGCGGTGGCCTTCAGCCCGATGGACCGGGCGGCATCGAGGATGTGGGTCTCGGCAAGCCGCACCTTGGCATGCCAGATCGGTGAATCAACCAGAAAAACGAGCTGTTCGCCTCGGACATTGGCCAACCGGCAACGGGTCGCCAGATGGGGCGGTAACAGGGGGCGCAACTGCCGGTCCAGCGCATCGAGCCACAAGGCTCGACGCAAGGGGTCGCCAGCCTTTTCACCCAGCGCGGCCTCGATGGCCGGCTGTGGGGCGGAAGGGTTGCGTGCGTTGGACTTGGGCTTGGACATGACACTCATATGGCGTTGAAAAAAGTTGTAATCAAATCTCGGCAGACCCGGGCCCAGCGTGTGGCCCAGCAGTTCCAGGGCTTTGCAGCAGATCGGCCGATGGTGGTGCTTGGGGCCGTGCTTGGCCTGGGCATGCTGATCGGCGTCGGTGCAAGCACCGCCACCGGCATGGTGACCAATTCCGCGCTGCAGGCCAAGGTCGCGCAGCAGCAGACCGAGCTTGCGCAGGCGCAGCGTGCGTCGCAGGCGCAGGTCAATGCCCTGGCTGCCCGGCTGGGTGAGCTGCAGGCACAGGCTACCCGCCTTAATGCCTTGGGCGAGCGCCTGACCGAAATGGGCAAGTTGAAGGACGGTGAGTTCGACTTCGACGCGCCGGTTGGCGTCGGTGGCGGCGATGAGCCGGTCAGTGACATGCCGGTCGAATCGCTCAAGCAGAGCCTTGGGCAGGTGGAGCAGCAGTTTTCCGCCTCCGGGCAGCAGCTGAATGTGCTGGCCTCGCTGATGTTCGATCACCAGCTCGAGCAGAATTCGGTGCCGTCGCGGATGCCGATCCGCAATACCTACATCACCTCCGGCTTCGGTGGTCGTGCCGACCCGTTCGATGGTGGCTCGGCCTTCCACAAGGGCGTGGACTTCCATGCCAACGTGGGCGACCCGGTGCTGTCGGTGGCCGATGGCGTGGTCAGCTACGCCGGTGTGCGTGGTGGCTACGGCAACGTGGTCGAAGTGGACCACGGCAACGGTTATGTCACCCGCTACGCGCACAACTCGCGGCTGGTGGTGAAGGTGGGCGATCTGGTACGTGCCGGGCAGCAGGTGGCCAGGGCCGGCTCCAGTGGCCGCTCCACCGGTGCGCACGTGCACTTCGAGGTGTGGGCGGACGGGCACGTGGTCAATCCACGCAAGTTCCTGGGCGACACCAATACCCCGGTGGGCCGGCGCGGGCGCGGCTGATGCGGCAATGGAGCGGATGAGGCACCGCAATGGCGGTGCTTGATTCGTGAGGGCTCGCCCCAAGCTACAATAGGGTGTTGCCATCGACAGGGCGCAGTGCGCCCTGTTTCGTTTACGGCGGTCGGGTCTGTGGGGACCGGCGTCGGTCAAACCGTTCCTTTTCAACCGGTTTCTTCAATGATCAACAGTCTGCTTACCCGTGTCTTTGGCAGTCGTAACGAACGCCAGCTGCGCCAGCTCACCCGCCTCGTCACCCAGATCAATGCGCTGGAGCCGACGATCGAGAAGCTCTCCGACGCCGAGCTGCAAGCCAAGACCCCGGAGTTCAAGCAGCGGCTTGCCGCCGGCGAGTCCCTGGACAAGATCCTGCCTGAAGCCTTTGCCGTGTGCCGCGAGGCCAGCCGCCGCGTGCTGGGCATGCGGCATTACGACGTGCAGTTGATCGGCGGCATGGTGCTGCACCTGGGCAAGATCGCCGAAATGCGTACCGGCGAAGGCAAGACCCTGGTGGCCACGCTGCCGGTGTACCTCAACGCATTGCAGGGCGAAGGCGTGCACGTGGTCACCGTGAACGACTACCTGGCGCGCCGCGACTCGGCGCAGATGGGCAAGTTGTACAACTGGCTGGGCCTGAGCGTGGGCGTTGTGTATCCGGGCATGCCGCACAGCGACAAGCATGCTGCCTACGCGGCCGATATCACCTACGGCACCAATAACGAGTTTGGCTTCGACTACCTGCGCGACAACATGGCGCTGTCGCGGGCCGACCGTTACCAGCGCAATCTGCATTACGCCATCGTCGACGAAGTGGACTCGATCCTGATCGACGAAGCGCGCACCCCGCTGATCATCTCCGGCCCGGCCGACGAATCGCCGGAGCTGTACATCCGCGTCAACCGCATCGTGCCGCAGCTGACCAAGCAGGAAAGCGAAGAGGGCGATGGCGACTTCTGGGTCGACGAGAAAGGCAAGCAGGTGCATCTGTCGGAGGCGGGCATGGGCCACGCCGAAGAACTGCTGATGCAGGCCGGCATCCTGGAAAACGCCGAAGACGGCCTGTACGCCGCGCAGAACCTGAGCGTGGTGCATCACCTCAATGCCGCGCTGCGTGCGCATGCGATCTACCAGCGCGACGTGGACTACATCGTGCGCGATGGCGAAGTGGTGATCGTGGACGAATTCACCGGCCGCACCCTGACCGGGCGCCGCTGGTCCGACGGCCTGCACCAGGCGGTCGAAGCGAAGGAAGGCGTGCCGGTCCAGCGCGAGAACCAGACCCTGGCCAGCATCACCTTCCAGAACCTGTTCCGCATGTACAAGAAGCTGTCCGGCATGACCGGTACGGCCGACACCGAAGCCTACGAGTTCCAGAGCATCTACGGCCTGGAAGTGGTAGTGATCCCGACCAACCGCCCGACTGTGCGCAAGGACCATCCGGACCAGGTGTTCCTCAACCGCAAGGGCAAGTTCAATGCGGTGCTGGCCGACATCGAAGACTGCGCCAAGCGTGGCCAGCCGGTGCTGGTGGGTACCACCTCGATCGAAACCTCGGAAATGCTGTCCGAGCATCTGCGCAAGGCCGGGGTGAAGCACGAAGTGCTCAATGCCAAGCAGCACGAGCGCGAAGCTACCATCGTGGCCAATGCCGGCCAGCCGGGTGCGGTGACCATCGCCACCAATATGGCCGGTCGCGGTACCGACATCGTGCTGGGCGGTTCGCTCGAATCGGAGTACCACGCGCTGGGCGAGGATGCGACCGAGGATGCGCGCTTCAAGATCAAGACCGAGTGGCAGCGTCGCCATGACGCGGTCAAGGCGGCCGGCGGCCTGCACATCATCGGTACCGAGCGCCACGAATCGCGGCGTATCGACAACCAGTTGCGCGGCCGCGCCGGTCGTCAGGGTGACCCGGGTTCCTCGCGCTTCTATCTGTCGCTGGAAGACAACCTGATGCGCATCTTCGCCTCGGACTGGGTCCAGAAGGCGATGCGCATGATGGGCATGAAGGAAGACGACGTCATCGAAGATCGCCTGGTCAGCCGGCAGATCGAGAAGGCGCAGCGCAAGGTGGAAGCGCACAACTTCGACATCCGCAAGAACCTGCTGGACTTCGACGACGTCAACAACGACCAGCGCAAGGTGATCTATGCCCAGCGCGACGAGTTGCTGGATGCCGAATCGGTCAAGGACAACGTCGACGGTATCCGCGGCGATGTGATCTACGACCTGGTCGCGCGCTTCGTGCCGCCCAATTCGGTGGATGAGCAGTGGGACCTGCAGGGCCTGGAAGCCACGCTGGAATCGGAGCTTGGCATGCCGCTGGCGCTGCGCGAGATGGCGCGCACGCAGGAGGAGCTGGACGCCGAGCAGATTGCCGCCAAGGTGCAGGCCGCGGTGGATGCGCACTTTGCCGAGAAGGAAGCGGCGGTGGGCAACGACACCATGCGTGCGCTGGAAAAGCACGTGATGCTGACCGTACTGGACCAGGGCTGGAAGGAGCACCTGGCCAAGATGGATTACCTGCGTCAGGGCATCTACCTGCGCGGTTACGCGCAGAAGCAGCCCAAGCAGGAATACAAGAAGGAAGCCTTCGAGCTGTTCTCCGAGATG
This sequence comes from Xanthomonas floridensis, assembly GCF_001642575.1. Lineage (GTDB taxonomy): Bacteria > Pseudomonadota > Gammaproteobacteria > Xanthomonadales > Xanthomonadaceae > Xanthomonas > Xanthomonas floridensis. The sequence goes on from NZ_LXNG01000012.1 coordinate 31,521, forward strand.
CTGGAGAACGTCAAGCGCGAGGTGATCAACCTGCTGGCGCGCGTGCGCATCCGCAGCGAGGAAGAAGTGGCCGAACTGGAAGAGCAGGAACGCCGCCAGGCCGAAGCCCGCCTGATGGCCTCGCAATTCCAGCACCAGGATGCAGGCGGTTACGGCGCCGACGAGGAAGTGGAACAGATGCAGGGCGGCAACGCACCGGTGCCGGTGTCGCAGGTTACCCGCGACGAACCCAAGGTCGGTCGTAACGATCCGTGCCCGTGCGGCAGCGGCAAGAAGTACAAGCACTGCCACGGTCAGCTCAGCTGATGCTGAGCTGACCGTGGGGCTGCCCGCAACGCGGGCGGCCCACCCAGCGTCCGCGCAGCGGACGCTGGGTGCACGGGTCCTTGCTTCCGATCCCCCGCGCCTTCGGCGCGCCCCCCTCGCCAAGGGGGGCTTTGCATTGGGAGGGTCTCTTCGGAGCAGCTGCTCGGACGTGGAATAGCGGCCGCTGGGTGCAATGACTCCAGTCGAGCTCGCGTACTTTTTGCCGGCCTCCCGGCAACCGCGTGGCCTGTATCGTTGTCAGGCAGTGTCTGCAAACCACCGCATTGGCGCTAGCAGCGCTCGACCAGCTCGACGGGCCCTGTCTCGGTAAGACTGGGCCCCGCACCCTGCACCACACGCTTGCCTGTCGCGCGTGGGCGCCGACTGTGCCCGCGCACCCGGGCTTCCCCGCCTGCGCCACTGCGGGGCGTATGCTCGATCCACGTCCCGCGTGGAGTGCGTCATGTCGCAGCTGTCGAGCCAGCAACTGAAGGTGTTCGTGCCTGCGCGCGACTATGCGCTGTCGCAGCAGTTCTACCGTGCGCTGGGATTCGTGCAGGAAGACGAGGTCGGTAATGTGACCTGCTTTCGGCACGGTGCGCACTGTGCGTTCCTGCTGCAGGATTTCTATGTGCGCGAGCTGGCCGAAAACCTGATGCTGCATCTGTGGGTGGACGATGCCGACGCCTGGTGGCAACACATGCATGACATGGGACTGGACGAACAATTCGGCGTGAATTTCAGCGCGCCGGAAGACCGGCCCTGGGGCGCACGCGATTTCACCTTGCACGATCCCAGCGGGGTGCTTTGGCGCATCGGGCATCCGTTGTAGGCATGAATCGGGAATCGGGAATGGGGAATTGCAAAGGCGGGCATGGTGCGTGCTTCAACCGATTCCCGATTCTCCATTCCCCGCCCTCAAGCGATTGCGCTGGACCGCTGACTCGCGGCACTCTTATTGCATGCCCGACTCCCTCAGATCCATTCACGTCGTTGCCGGCGTGATCACCGACCCCCGCGGCCGCATCCTGCTGACCCGCCGTACCGAAACCCGCGACATGCCCGGCCTTTGGGAGTTCCCTGGTGGCAAGCGCGAGCCTGGCGAAACCTCCGAACAGGCGCTGGTGCGCGAGCTCAATGAAGAACTCGGCATCGAGGCCCAGGTCGGCGAGTGGGTCATGGATGTGCCGCAGCTGTATCCGGACAAACGCCTGCGGCTGGAAGTGCGGCACATCACGAGCTGGAAAGGCAGCCCGCGTGGGCGCGAAGGCCAGGCGATGACCTGGGTGGCGGCCGACAAGCTGGCGCGCTATTCGATGCCGCCGGCGGATGTGCCGGTGGTGGGCGTGCTGCGCCAGCCCGACCGCTACCTGATCACGCCCGAGCCCGACGACGAGGCGCACTGGCTGGACAGCCTGGAGCGTGCGTTGCAGGCGGGCGTGACGCGCCTGCAGTTGCGTGCACGGCAGTGCGAGCCGGCCCGTTGGCAGGCCCTGCTGCAGAAGGTGATGCACCTGCGTGGCCGCCAACGCGCGCAGTTGCTGCTCAATTGTGATATCGCCCTGGCCACCGAGCTGGGCATCGGCGTGCACCTGGGCGCCGAGCAACTGGCCGGCCTGCAGGAGCGCCCGCTGCCGGCCGAGCACCTGGTGGCCGCGTCCTGTCACGGGGTGGAAGACCTGCGCCATGCCCAGCGGATCGGCTGCGATTTCGCCGTGCTGGGGCCGGTGCAGGCCACCGCGTCGCATCCGGGCGCCACGCCGCTGGGGTGGGACGGCTTCGAGCGCCTGCGCGAGCAGGTATCGCTGCCGATCTACGCGCTTGGCGGCATGGGTGTCGACGATCTCCGCAAGGCGCGTTCGCACGGGGCGCAGGGCATCGCGGCGATTCGTGGCCTGTGGCCGGCCTGACGGCGACGCTTGAAGCTGCGGTGTTGCCTCCGGCGATGCGACCGACAGCCGGATTTGCGGATCGTGCTGGGGCTCGGCGGTCGGCGATGCGTCGGAAAGACGCTTTGCGCTCGCTCAGCGTTGCCGGTGCGATCTGCTGCTGTTGACGCAATGAGGAGAGCGCCGGCACAACCTGGTCGGCAGGCACGTCGCGTATCGCCCGATGCAGCTAGAACGTCACCCAGAAACAGTTGTACTGCCGGCGCAGCCGCAACACGCTGCGCGCGGGTGTGCCGCTAGCCAGATTCTGTTCCAGGCGCAGGCCCCAGGGGCGTGGGCGCGTGGGAGCCGGTAGCGGTGCGTCGATCGGGCTGCCATCCAGCGAGGGCGTTGCTGCTTCGCCGCCGTCCCAGGTGGGCGTGTCGGTCTGCGGGTACATCGGCACGATGTCGAGCAGCGGGCGTTGCACGATGGCTTCCAGCCGGCTCAGCACCTGATTCGCAGCGGCATCGGATTGGCCGCTCCACAGGTAAAGGCTGGACAGGCGATTGACGTCGCGGCTGTCCACCGCCAGTTGCAGCAGCGACACCAGTTCGCTCAGCCGACGGGGGCAGCCATAACGATACAGACCGGTATTGCCCTGGCTGCGCACCACCGGTGGCGCGCGGGTGGCGGCGCCTACGTCTTCGCAGCGGCGGTCGGTGAACATGGTCTGCCCATCCGGCGTCACGCAGCGGCGGATCTCCTGCGCCTGCACGCGCAGGGTGGGGCATAGGCACAGCAGCAAGGCGAGCACGGGCAAGAGGAGGCGAGGCATCGGCGCAGCGTAGCCGGGCACGCGTGAGCTGGCGAGGAAGATGCGGGCTGTGCGCGCGGTTCTGGCATTCGCGCCCCCGATGGTTGGGCAGGGGCGGGTGTTGCCGGCCGCGTTCAACGTCCGAGCAGCTGCAGCACCTGCGTGGTCGGCTTGGCCAGATTGAGGGTGTAGAAGTGCAGTGCCGGTGCGCCGCCGGCGATCAGGCGCTCGCACAGGCTGGCCACCACTTCCGCACCGAAGGCCCGCACCGCATCGGCATCGTCGCCGTAGGCCTGCATCTTCCTGCCGATCCAGCGCGGGATTTCTGCGCCGCATTGCTCGGAAAAACGCCGTAGCTGCGAGAAATTGGAGATCGGCATGATGCCGGGAACGATCGGCACCTCCACGCCCAGGCGCTCCACGGCATCGCGAAAATGGAAGTAGGCGTCGGCGTTGTAGAAATACTGGGTGATCGCCGCATCCGCGCCGGCATCGACCTTGGCCTTGAAATAGCGCAGGTCGCTGAGTGCATCCGTCGCCTGTGGGTGGGTCTCCGGATAGGCGCCGACTTCGATGCGGAAGGCGTCGCCGTGTTCGGCGCGGATGAAGGCGATCAGATCAGAGGCATAACGCAGGTCGCCGGGGTGGCCCATGCCCGAGGGCAGGTCGCCGCGCAGCGCCACGATGCGGGTGCAGCCGATGGCGCGATACAGCTTGAGCAACTCGCGGATCTCCTCGCGGCTGCCGCCGACACAGGACAGATGCGGCGCCGCTTCGAAGCCATGCTTCTGCTTGAGATGGCGCACGGTTTCGGAGGTGTAGCTGAGCGTGGAGCCGCCGGCGCCGAAGGTGCACGACACGTATTCCGGCGCATAGCCCTTCAACTTGGCTGCAGTGCGGTCCAGCTGCGCGCGCTGGTCGTCTGTCTTCGGGGGGTAGAACTCGAAACTGAGATGCGTCATCGCGGCGGGTCCGGCAGAGCGTGTCGGCATAATATCGCTCCATCGCGATGAATGCATATTTGGTTGCGAGTGTCCCGATCGATTGCGGGCGATGCCAGCGCGCAGTGACGACCGCATGGCCGGGGCTGCTTGTATACGCCGGCCGCGCGGCGGCGTGCGCGTCAAGCTCGGCACCCCGCGCCACGTGATCGGAGCGCGACATGCAAGAGCAGCAAATGGAGGTCTTCTCCGAATCGTTGGGCCGCATCCGGCTTGCGTTGGCGCATGGTGTCGGCGACCTGGCGCTCGCCTTGGCCTAGAGCGTGTTGTGTACCTTGAGGTGAGTGCGAAGCGTCCTGTGGCGCGTCGAGACAGGCTGTGCAGCGGCAGTGGCGTCGCGCGCCCTACGCCGGGCATTGACATCTGCCTGCCTACACTGGGCGCCCCTTTGATGGAGCGCCCTGATGTCCGATACCACGATGACCGCCATCGCCATCCGCGATGGCAAGGGCGATGCCGACGCGCTGTATGTCACCGAGCAACCGCGCCCGCGGCCGGCGCCCGGGCAGGTGCTGATTCGCGTGCATGCGGCGGGCATCAATCGCCCGGATCTGCTGCAGCGCGCCGGGCATTATCCGCCGCCGCCGGGTGCGCCGGAAACGCTGGGTCTGGAAGTGGCCGGCGAGATCGTGGAGCCGGCCGGTCGCTGGAAGGTGGGCGACCGGGTCTGCGCATTACTTGGCGGTGGCGGCTACGCGCACTATGCCGCGGTCGATGCGCGGCATGTGCTGCCGATTCCCGCCGGCATGGATCTGGTGCATGCGGCCGCATTGCCGGAAACCCTCTTCACTGCCTATACCAATCTGTTCGAGCATGGCCGCTTGGCGGCCGGTGAGTGGCTGCTGCTGCATGGGGCAACGTCCGGGATCGGAGTCACCGCGATCCAGATGGCCAAGGCGGCCGGTGCGCATGTATTGGCCACTGCGCGCTCGGCCGGCAAGGCGGCGCAGGCGCGCGAGCTGGGCGCCGATGTGGCGATCGATTCCACCAGCGAGTCGTTCGTGGACGTGGCCAAGGCGCATGGCGGCGTGGACGTGGCGCTCGACATGGTGGGTGCGGCGGTCTTTGCCGATACGCTGGAAGCGCTCAACCCGCGCGGGCGCATCGTCTATATCGCTTCGCAGGCCGGTTCGACCATCGAGGTGCCGATCCCGCAGCTGATGCGCAAGCAGGCCATCCTGACCGGATCGACGCTGCGTCCGCGTACTGCCGACGAGAAGGCCCGCCTCGCTGCGGAAGTCGAGCGCGTGGTGTGGCCCTGGATCGAACAAGGCAGGATTCGCGTGCTGATCGACAAGCGCTTTCCGCTGGGTGAGGCGGCTGCGGCGCATCGCTATCTGGAGCAGGGCAGCCATCTGGGCAAGGTGGTGCTGGAGATGTGAGCCTCCGGTCCCGCTACCCGTCGTTCGAGTGCAGGGCGGGTAGCCGGCGACGCTGCGGGCCGGGGGAACGATAGCGCTGCGTCATTGCCGCCTGCCGAACAGCCGTCGGTGTTGTGCTTGTGGCGCCCGCATGGCCGGCCTGGTGGCGTTGGCGCTCGCTTGCCCGCCCGCCATCGCGACTGCCCGCGTTCAAGGTGTGCACAGACGTCGTTCGAGAGCTCCACCAGGCGTCCTCGCTCAACGCCGAACAACTTCGCATGGCGCGGAGTGAATGGTCATACCTGCTCGTAACAATCCGCAGCCGATGTATTCATTCTCGACAGCGAAGGAATCGAACGATGCGGAAGTCCCTGGGTATGGCATTGCTGGCATCCACCATGACCGTGTGCGGCGTGGGCACCGCGTACGCGGCGACGTCGGATCTGCCGGCCTCCGGCCAGTGGCCGGCGGTCAGCGCCAGCGCCAGCGCGCCGATGGCGCCGGAGCGCGTCCTGCAGATCAGTCTCGTGCTCAGGCCGCGGATGGACGCAGCCGCGCAGCACGCAGCGATCGAGCGCTGGTTGATGCGCGATGCGGCCGACCCGCTGCTGCGTGGCGCGCTGGACCACACCGCTGCGGCTGCTGCCAGCGACATTGCACAGATCAAGGACTACCTGCGCAAGCACGGCATCAGCGATGTGCAGGTCGTATCCGATGGTCGCGTGTTGCAGGCCACTGCAACGGCGGCCGCGCTGCAGTCGGCGTTCGCGGTGACGCTGCGCACGGGCACTATCGACGGGCGTGCGGTGTACTTCAATCAGGATGCGATCGTTCTTCCTGACGCCTTGCGCCCACTCGTGCAAGGCGTGGTGGGGCTGGATAACCGCAGCACTGCCCGATTGACCCACCGCTCGACCGTCCCCGCCGATGCGCGAGTCGCTGTCGATCGGGGACTGAGTACAAGTGCCGCCCTTGCGCGCAGTAGCGGCGCCTCGGAAGTGGTGCGGCATAGCGTGGAAGAGCTGGGCAGCGTCTATGACGCGAACGCGCTGGCACCTGCCAGCGGCGTTGTGGGTGCCATTATCGCCGCTGGCAATCTGGAACAGACGCTGTCGCGTCTGCAGCATTTCCAGACGCTGCACGGCCTGCATACGCCGGTCACGGTGGTGACGGTGGGCGACCCGGCAGCGCCGGGTTTCCGCTCCACGGCAGATAGCAAGAACAACGAAACCGAGTGGGACATGGACACGCAACTGCTGGTCGGCAGTGCCGGCGGACTGCGGCAGTTGATCATCTACAACATCCCGGACTTTTCCTGGAAGAGCATGACCGATGGCCTGGCGCGTGCGGCCGACGACAACCTTGCGCGTGTGGTCAGCATGTCGATCTACGCACCGGAAGCCGAAGTGAACGACACGATCTTCCAGGCCATCGATGCCAGCGTTTCCAAGGCGGTCAGGCAGGGGCAGAACATCCTGATCTGCAGCGGCGACGACGGGATCTATCAACCCTTGAGCGCGCGTGCGACTGCGCCGTATTACGACAGCCTGCTGGGTCATCAGGACCAACGCCAGGTCGCGTTTCCCGCGTCGGACCCGTATGCAATCGCGGTCGGTGCGACTGAGCTGCAGACCAGGACCGGAAGTGCCGGCACCTATGCGGCCGAGCGCGTCTGGAATACCGGCGTGGGCCGCCAGATCAGCCAGGGCGGCCTGAGCCGGGGTGCCGACGCGCCGCAGTGGCAGAAGGCCGCGATCCCCGCACAGGTAAGTTCCGGACGCCGCGCCGTGCCGGATGTCAGTTTCAACGGTGCTTTTTCCAGCAGCGCAGAGGTCCTGTTGACCGATGCGCAAGGCCGCCAATTCCGTGGGTACGTCTGGGGCACCAGCGCCGCCACGCCGACCTTCGCAGGCTATGTCGCGCGGTTACTGCAGTCGCACCCGAACCTGGGTTTCATCGGTCCGCAGCTCTATCGCTATGCAAGCCAGCGCGGCACTGCGCAGCGCAAGCATGATGTGCTGGCAGGGACCAATGGCCTGTACGGCGATGGCTATGTGGCCGCTAGCGGCTGGGATTTCGCATCGGGTTGGGGCAGCGTGGATATTGCCGATTTCGACCGCTTCCTGGCCCACGCCTCACCCTGATCCTGGGCATCGCCATGGCGTGCGGCGCCGGCATGATCGGTGCCGCACAGGCGACTGCCGGCGATCACATCGTCGTGTCGACCACCGCTTCGATGTGGTGGCCGTCGGGGTCGATGACGAATGCGGCGTAATACGCATCGCCATAGTCGGGTCGCAAACCGGGCGCGCCGTTGCTGCGACCGCCGTGCCGCAGTGCGGCCAGATGGAAGGCGTCCACTGCTGCAGCAGTGCTGGCTGCGAATGCGAGATGGAATCCGCGGCCCGGTGCGCACTGCGTCGCCTGTTGTTGTTTCAGCGCCAGGCAGTCTTCGCCACCGGGGTGGCCGTAGCCGACGGCCTGATCGAGCGTGCCCGGGTCCAGGTCCGACCACACCCGCACATAGCCGAGTGCGCCAAGCACGGCGTCGTAAAACGCGGCCGAGGCCGCGATGTTGCCAACGCCAATGGAGATGTGATGCAGCATCGATGCAGTCCTGCGACGAGGGGCACCCGCGTGCCGGCCGACGATCCTGGGCCGTGCGCAGACCGTGCGTCAATCGTTGCCGTGGCCGCGGCCCATCAAGACGCGTCTCGCAATCGGCACGGCGGCCCGTGTCGCAGCTGCCGGCAGGCATTGCAGCTGCGCAGCGCTGACGGAACCGCTGCATGGCGCCCGTGCAGGTATAGCAAAACAAGCAGGAGCGATGTCTCGCAGCGGGCCATGGCCTGACCGTACACTGCGCCGTCGCAGGTGTGTGGTCGCAGGTCTGGCTACACGTTGCGTCGGCACGACGCCTTCGCCGCAGGCAGCGCAACGCGGCGGGCACGCCCCTCCTCACCAGCACGAAGGTTTCGATGAAGCATCCAGACGCATTGCGTATTGCCCTTGTCGGTATCGGCAAGATCGCCCGCGACCAGCACGTGCCGACCATCGCCGCGCGTGCCGACGTGCAGTTGGTGGCCACGGTGAGCCGGCATGGCACGGTCGACGGCGTCCCGGCGTATCACACCCTGGACGAAGCGTTCGCGGCGCATCCGGAGCTTGAAGCCGTGTCGCTGTGCACGCCACCGGTGGGGCGGCATGCATTGGCGCAGGCGGCGTTGAACGCTGGTCGGCATGTCTTTCTGGAAAAGCCGCCGGCCGCCACGCTTGCCGAGATCGACGACCTGCGCAAGGTGGCGCAGCACGCGCAGCGCAGCCTGTTCACCAGTTGGCATTCGCGTTGCGCGGCCGGCGTGGAACCCGCGCGCGCATGGTTGGCCGACAAGCAGGTCGTGCGTGCGCATATCACCTGGAAGGAAGACATCCGCCACTGGCATCCGGGGCAGGACTGGATTCTCGAACCCGGCGGCATGGGCGTATTCGATCCCGGCATCAATGCATTGTCCATCGCCACCCATCTGCTGCCGCGCAGCTTCGCACTGCACCAGGCCGAGCTGCACACACCGCAAAACCGCCAGGCACCGCTGTACGCCAGGCTTGCGTTTGTCGATACCGCCGGCGTGCCGGTGACGGCCGAATTCGACTTCCTGCAGACCGGCCATCAGCGCTGGGATATCGAAGTGGAAACCACCCAGGGCGTGCTCACGCTCAGCGAAGGCGGAGCCAAGCTGCATATCGACGGGCAGGCGCAGGCCGTGCCCGCATCCAGCGAATACGATGGCCTGTACCGGCGGTTTGTACAGCTGGTGCGTGCCGGCGAATCGGAGGTGGATGTCGCTCCGTTCGTGCATGTGGCCGATGCGTTTCTGCTCGGGGCACGCACGGTCACCGCACCGTTTGCCTGGTAATCGACGGCGCCGTCCCGGCAGTGGTGATGACGAACAACACCGGCCATCGGTCGGTGTGGTCTTGCCGCAATCGCATGTCTGCACGGTTGCCGCGGCACCATGGCGTCACACGTCTGTCGGCAGCCTCGCTGCCGCCGGTGCCGATCAACGGCTTTCCATTGCCACGTCGTCGCGCTCGATGTTTTCGGCATTGCGCACATCCGCCCCCGGGATCGGGGAGCTCGCCGGCCTGCGCAACGCGGGGGTGATCTGCGCGCGGAAACGCCTGACCACCCACGTCTCATCGAGCAGGGCAAACGCAAAGAAGCCCAGCAAGGTGCCGGCGACCAGTGTGGGCGCATGCGTAAACGTGCCCGGCAACAACAGACTGAGCCACAGGAAGATGTTGGGCGAGGTCTGCAGCAGGTGGATGTCCGCCGCAATGCCGGCATCGATACGCTTGCCGGTCACGCTCTGGTGTGCGCGTAAGTACACGGCACTGCCCACGCGGCAAGCCAGCAGAAGCGTAAACGGCAGCAGCAGCGCTCCCCAGGCCTGCCAACCGCCCTGCGTCAACGCGTGGACGAGCGCGCTTCCTTCGGTGCGTAGCCCGACCAGCAAGGCCATCGGCACCATCGTCAATGCGCCCACCCAGCCCCAGTTGGTGGCGAGCTTGCCGGCTGCGATCGGGCGCGCCCGGCGCCATCCCTGTGCGGCCAGCGAGGACAGCGCCAGGGCGAGCAGCAGCACCACGAAGAACCGCTCCAGCGCATGCGCATTGCCCAGCAGCGCGCGGTGATCCACAAACAACGCCAGCAGGAGCAGCGGCAATAGCACCGACAAGACGAGCGTGTAGCGCGCTGCGAAGAAATAATCGCCGCCGCGCGCCAGCGAGAAGGTCGGCACCGACAATGCCGGCGGCACGATCAGTAACAGGCCGATCACGTGGATCCATTCGTTGTGGAACTGTGTGAGCAGCAGCATGGCGCAGAACGCACGTGCCACGCTGATCACGCACAGCGCAATGTTTTCCGGCCCCTGGGTCAGGCGCAAGGCACCGGCCTCGATGCGTACCGACAGGAAGAACGCATTGACTGCCAGCAATACGACGATGGCCGTTGTGCTGGCAATATGCGGCGCACGCACGCCCGCGCACGACAGCGCGAAGCCGCCTACCGCGGCGATCAACATCCATTGCAGGAGATGGATTTCGGTCTGCTCGCCCAGATAGTTCATGCGCGAGGAACTGCGCGCAGTCATCTGCCTGAGCTCGTCCCACGACAGCGGCCGGGAATTGGGTAGCCGAAAGTCGATGTAGTCGGCAGGTGGCAGGCCGGAGGCGATCAGCGCAAATACCTCGACGATGTATTTGTGCGCCACCACCAGTACCTGCTTGCCTTGCCGGTCCAACGGCGCGAGCACGGTGTCGTAGTAATGCTTGCAGCGGGCGTACATGTCCATCCAGTGTTCGCCATCGGGTGGTGCGCCGTCGGCATCGTGGAAGCAGGCGTCGTAGAGACGGTGGCCGATCGACTTCTTGATCAAGGTCTTGTTCTTGCCGGCGAAGATGCCGAAATCGCGTTCCACCAATGCAGCGCTGGAGATCACCTGCGGTGGTGCGGTGACGCCTTCCAGGATGATGCTTGCGGTTGCCTGCGCGCGTTCGAGTGTGGAAACGTGGACCTGATCGAAGTGCAGCCCGCGTTGGCGGACGTAGTCGGCTGCCTGACGCGCCTGGCGCCGGCCCAGCGGAGTGAGTGGCGAATTCTGCGCGCCTGCAAAATAGTTCTGTTCGTTTGCGAGCGACTCGCCATGACGGACGAAGTACAAAGGCATCGGCTGGGCTCCGGTAATGCACCACTGGTCGGTGAGACCGATCGCGTTGCAACACGAGCTGCCGACATGGCGCCTGCGCAGCTGTCAGGCGAGCGCTGATGGATGCGGGATGGGCCGCGTCTCCGTCGGTGCCTCGCCGCATCATCCCGCTGGACGGTTGCGCGCGACGTTGGGTCGGTCATTGCTCATGCGGCGATGCCATCGGCTCGCGGTCAACCGGCTGCACGCCAGGCAGATGGATCAGCATGCATCCGGTTGCCAGTAGGTCCGGCGAACCGGGCATTTCGTTGCGACGCGCGCGCTGTTTCTATCGATCGATTCATCCGCTGGCCAAGAATGTGTCGATCGCACCCGGCTGCATCATGTCCGCGTGATCGCATGCGCACAGCGTCGTTGCGTCAGGTACAGCGATCGCGCCGCCCGCACACGCACAACGCCTGCGCACGCGATATGCGGCGCAGGCGTTGACTGATGCGGTCAACAAGCGTGGCGATCACGCCATCGGCGTGTTGGCGGCGCGCATGCGAGATCCGGGCACTGCCTGGTGTAAAGGTGCGATTTACATTACCTGATCATGCAGGCAGCGCCGATGTGTACATGGCTGCGCTCCGGATCAGCGTCGCCACATCCGCGTGCCACGTGCCGGCAGGGTGAAGGTGTAGGAGCTGCTGGCGATGCGCACCACGTTGCCCGAGCCCAGCGCGTCCACGTAGTCTGCATTCCAGTACAGCACGCTGTTGTTCATGCCCACCGTGCTGGTGACCGGATTGCCGCATTTGTTGATGCCGACGATGCCCAGGCTGCCGCGGCGGAACAGGATATGGCAGGAACTGGACGACAGCACCTGCATGTCGGTGCCCTGCACGCCGTTGTGGAAGCCGATCATGCGACGCAGATCGTCGCGTTGGTAAGCATTGACCCAGCGGTTGTCGCCACTTTCGTTGTTGTCGGTGTAGATCATCGGCATGCCGCCATTGCGTCCGATCAAATACGCATACGCCAGGGTTTCATCGACCGGGTCGAGAATGGCGTAGCGGAAGCCGGCATTGTTGGGGATGTCGTGGGTGACGGCGAAGGTCACCGCGCGATTGCCCGGCAGTGCCTGTCCGGACGCGGCCGGGTCCACCAGCTGCTGCAGGCTGGCACCGATGGCGAACGCATTGCGCACCGCGTTGAACAGCGGGAAGTCGTAGGCCGCATGCGGGGTGGACTGCAGGTATGGCGCCAGGAATTGGTCGTAATCGCCATTGCCGGTACCGCCGCCGGTGATGACTTCGCCGAACACGTATACGCCGGAGCGGATGCCTGCATCGAACACGCGGTTGAGGTGGTCGAAGGTCATGTGCTTGGCCGCGTCCACGCGGAAGCCGGTCACGCCCATGCCCTTGAGCGCCTGCAGGTACGCGCGCTGTTGTTGCACCACCCAATCATTGCCGACCAGATCGGGCAGGCCCGGGTCGCTGCCACCGCCGCAGATGCGGTAATTGCGGACCTGGAAGGCGTCGTTGTAGTTGGTGATGCACTGGCCCGGGCCGAAATCGCTGGCACTGAGGAAGTTCGACTGCAAGGTGCCGAACAGACGCAGCGAATCGTACCTGCCCGGGTTGGCGGCGTATTGTGCCAGCACGGCGCTGCCGGGATAGTTGAGGTCCGAGCGCGTGGCCGCTTCGTTGGCCATGTGGTTGAACACGATGTCGGCGTAGGTCTCCACACCGTTGTTGGCCAGCGCCTGCACCATGCGCCTGAACGCGATGGTGTCGCCGAGTGGATTGTCGATCAGTCGGATGTCCTGCGGCTGGTAGCGCGCCCACCAGGCGCTGCCTTCGGAGCGGTACGCCGGCGCAACCAGCACCTTGCGATACCCGGCATCGGCGATCTGCTTGGCGCGTGCTTCCACGGTGGCATACGGCCAGTTGAACGCGTGCAGGATGACATCTGCCTGTACGTTGGCTGTCACCAGCAGCAATGCCAGCGCCGTGAGCAATGCGCGGGCGCCGCGCTGCAGGACTGAGGGGGGAGCGTGTGCAAGTGTGGTGCGCATCGGGTGGTTCTCCAGTGGTAGGCGCAGGCTGGCGTGTGCATCACGCTGCCCGCAGCAAGGCCTCCGGCCCCTGTTCCGGAAAGCGCGCGCACGGCGTGCAGCGCGCGGTGATGCTAAGCGCCCATCGCGGCGCAGCATCGGTGTTGTGCATACGTATTCAATGCGACGCGCTGCTGAAATGCGCGCGGCTCGGCGGCAATAGCGCGGCCGCTCGCACACTGCGATGGGCAGTGCGGGCGTCGGTGGCTGCGTTGGCCGGTCTTTCAGCGGTGGCCGCGTGCGAACAGATGGCGCGTGGAGATCGCCGATGCAGCTGGCATGCGCCGGTAGCATCGTGTGGCAGCGCAGGCCCCTGCGAAAGCAGGCGTGATCCACACGATGCCAGGCTCACATCCGGCCGATAACAACCGGCGCGTGGCCGAAGGCTTACGCGGTGAAACCGACGTGCGGGGTATTGCCCGTGGCATGCGCCGCCGCACAGGTCGCCGGCGCAGCCTTGGCTGCACCGGCAATGGCCGAGTGCTCAGCGATAGACGTGGCGGAGCTCATTGCTTGCGTGCAGGGACTGCAGTTTGGACAGCGGTACCTCGACGTGATCGTCGGTGTAATACGCCGGCTGCCTGGCACTACTGCCGCCCGCATCGCGCTCGGCACCTTTCCACTTGTCGTAGCCCTTGCTCGGCAGCGCCAGGGTAATGGTCTGCCCGTTGACGCTATCGACCCGCACCACGCCGTACGCATGTCCTTCATACGCGCCGGGTGCCACTGTCTGCAGATCGACGGTGTATCGGTCGCCCTGTGCCGGCTGGGCCAGCAAGGCGTCGTCGCGCTTGGATGTCTGCGAGTCGCTATAGACACCAAACGCAACCACGGCCGCGATCAGGCCCAGCAGCACCAGTCCACCAAAACGGCGATACGCCGGGATGGGAGGCTTGCCGCGCGATTGTTCGAACGTCTTGGTATCCAGCGGAGCGGCCTGGTTGCAGCCGTCGCAGACGCGCAGGTACTGCTTCTTGGTTACCCAGCTGAAGACGTACCACAGGTGCGCATAGCGGTACTGCAGCACATGCCGGAAGCTGCGCTGCTGCGCGCATTGGTTGCAATGTGCGCTGTCTGCTGCGCCGAGCGCGATCGCGTCGCCGCCTGATCCCCAGATGATCATCCTTCGTCCTTGAGTGGTTGTGAGCGCCGCATGATAGTGGGTGTTCAGGCATTTGGGCAGGATCCTGGCCGGCTTGACGACGAACGGCGTGCGCTTGCGGCTGGTTGCCCGGCGGTGCCGGCCCGGCGCGCTAAACTAGCGGCCAGTTCATTGCCGATCCTTTCCATGCGTAATCCATTGCAAGAACAACTGCTCAAGGCTGGGCTGGTCAAGAAGGCCCAGGTGGACAAGGTGGCGCGTGAGCAGGTCAAGCAGCGCCATGCCAAGGGCGGGGCGGCTGTGCCGGCGGACACCGACAAGGTGGATGCGGCGCGTTTGCAGGCCGAGCGCGCCGAGCGTGATCGGGCGCTGGCCGAAGAGCGCAATGCGCAGTTGCGCAAGCAGGAAGTGCTGGCCCAGGTGCGGCAGATTGTGGAGACCAGCAAGATCAAGCGCGAAGGCGAGATCGACTACCGTTTCAACGATGGCAGCGTCATTCGCAGCGTACTGGTCAATCCCACCTTGCGCAGCCAGCTGGCCAGTGGAGCTCTGGTGATCGTGCGGCATGGCGAAGGTTTCGAGCTCATTCCACGCGCTGCGGCCGAGAAGGTCTACAGCCGCGACGCGGCAGCCGTGGTGCTCGATCACGGCCGCGGCACGGCGCCGGCCGCCAGCGATGGCGACGACGACTATTACAGCCAGTTCAAGGTGCCGGACGATCTGATCTGGTGAGGCCGTGGTGGCGCTAGCGTAGCCTATCGCTTGATGCCTGCAGCGGTGCATCAACAGCAGCGGTGCGCGCCGTGCATCGCCGCTTGTTCGCCAGCACAGGCCTGCGGGTCAGAGCCGCACGCAGGGGTTACCCTTGACGGCCCAGCCGCTGCCCGCACTGCCATGTCCATCGTTCTGACTGCGTTTGCCCGCCCCCGTCTTTTTCCGCGCGATGGCCGGCGCAATGCCATCCAGGACTGCACGCCCGAGCAGTTCATCCGGCATCTCAATGACACCCCACCGTTGCGCGTGATCGAAGGCTACGCGCCGTTCTGCCAGCTGCACGTACACCGCAACTGGACCAGCACGCGCTGCCTGACGGTGCCGATCACTGCCGACAACCGGCATCTGCTGCGCTCGGGCTATGAGGCGCGCACGACGCAGGAGCTTCCCGTGCTGGTGCGCTGGTTTGAAGGCGTCCAATCGCCGGTTGCGCAATACATGGTGCCGATCCTGTACAGCCGCGATCAGTTGGCCAAGGAAGGCGCGCCGATCGATGCGGACTGGGGCGTGGTGGGTTGCCTGTACACCGCCGAGCCCGACGACATCCCGATGGCGCCGATCACGCTGTTGCGCAATGCGCTGGGCGTGGAAGAGGGCGGCTCCGGCGTGCCACTGGACCGCGAGGCCTACCGGCGCAGCGTGGCGTTCTGGGAGGCCAATGCGAACTGGCGGCCGTGATGTCTGCGCGCCGCTGACCGATGTCTCGTAATGGGCTGTGACGCGCCGATCTTGCGCTGCGCGGGTGATCCAAGCAGCTGGCCTGGGAAATGCACACGCCCCGCTTGAGGCGGGAGATGGTCAGCTCAGGCCATATGAGGCGCTCTAGAGCGCTGGCGCGCCATAACGGTTGTCGGACGCGTCGCCCGGGATACAGCCGTTGTAGAGGAGCACGATCAGCGGGCCAAGCAGCGGCACAAGGAACACCAGGCTCATCCAGCCTGAGCGGTTGATGTCGTGCCAGCGGCGCACGTTGGCGGCAAGGCCGATCCACAGCATGACTGCCACGCAGGCGACGCCCCATACGGCAATCCAGGCCGGGACATCGTCCTTGGCGACGATCATGTCGACCAGTGGGCCGAGCAGCACGATCACCAGCCAGATCGTCCACCACTGCAAACGCGTGGCCCGGCCACGCAGAGAGAACAGCTGCTTCATGTCTTCTTCCTTGTAGAGCGTCGAGCGCCATGCCATGCCGTTGCGGTGTGTCGAGCTGCGCGTCCGTGTGGTGCCTCCAGCATGATGCAAGCCGCGGCGGCGTACTGCTGCCTCTGGCCTGTGGAGGAGGGGGCGGCAGCTACCGCTTCGCCACGCGCGACGGCGACATCCTGTGGGAGCGGGCCGCACGGTGCGGAACCCTGCCAAGGTGAGGCGTGGTTCCCTCGTCTTCGATGTGACCTCCACGCATGGAAGGGTGCTTGCGCGCCCGTCCATAGCGTGCTGCAGGCGTGCGGACCTCAGGTGCGCAGGATCCCCTGGCCTTTGGCAAGGACTGCCAGCGCTGCTGATTCATCCAGCACCACGTAGTCGCCGATGTCTTCACCATCGCGATCGTCAGCGTCCATCGCGTCCCATTCACCACGATCAAGCACTGCGTCCACCACCAGGTCGGTGAGCGGCGTGGGTGTAACCGGCCTGGATGGCGTCTGGCCAATCATGACGTAGTCGTCGCAGCGCGAGGCCTGGAACGCATCGGCGGATGCGAGCGTGAGCCATGCTCCTGCGCCCGAAATCACCGTATCGGCGTGGACGTTACCGCCGACCTGGGTGGTGCTGTCGCCCAGGCAGGCAACGACGGCTTCGGTGGCTACCAGATCGCCGCTAATCGCAAGGTGGTGGTCGTGGCCGGTGACCACGTTCCTGCACTGGACATTGCCCAGAACGATCAGCGCGCCTTGATCGTGCCGGCCAGTTGCCACGATGAGATTGCCGTCTACATGCAGGTCGCCATCGATCACCACGAAGGCCGCGGGCGGGCGCCAGGCGCTGCAGGCAACGTGTTGCGGGCCTTCGAGGAGTTGCCAGCCGCTGGCGAAGTCCAGCAGGTGCAGGGCATGGCTCGTGACAGTGTTCGGAGCGGAGTCGTGGTATCGGCTGACTGCGTCGTGATAAGCGTCCAAAACGTATCTTTCCTCCATGGAAAAAAAGCGCGACCGATTGGCCGCGCTTTCGTATTACACCATGCCGGTCAACCCGATCGACCGATCAATAGCGGTAATGATCCGGCTTGAACGGGCCTTCCACCGGCACGCCGAGATAATCGGCCTGGTCCTTGGTCAGGGTGGTCAGCTTGACGCCGATCTTTTCCAGGTGCAGGCGGGCCACTTCCTCGTCCAGGTGCTTGGGCAGGATGTAGACCTTCTTCTCGTAGCTGTCGCGCTTTTCCCACAGGTCGATCTGGGCCAGGGTCTGGTTGGCGAACGAGTTGGACATCACGAAGCTCGGGTGGCCGGTGGCGCAGCCCAGGTTCACCAGGCGGCCGTCGGCCAGCAGGAAGATCGCGTTGCCGTTCGGGAACACGTACTTGTCCACCTGCGGCTTGATGTTGATCTTCTCCACGCCCTTGAGGGCATTCAGCGCATCGACCTGGATCTCGTTGTCGAAGTGGCCGATGTTGCACACGATGGCCTGATCCTTCATCGCCTGCAGGTGCTCGGCGGTGATGATGTCCTTGTTGCCGGTGGTGGTGACATAGATGTCGCCACGGCCCAGCGTGGATTCGATGGTGTTGACCTCGTAGCCTTCCATCGCGGCCTGCAGCGCGCAGATCGGGTCGATCTCGGTCACGATGACGCGGGCGCCATAGTTGCGCAGCGAGGCGGCGCTGCCCTTGCCCACGTCGCCGTAGCCGCAGACCACCGCGACCTTGCCGGCCAGCATCACGTCCATCGCGCGCTTGAGGCCATCGGCCAGCGATTCGCGGCAGCCGTAGAGGTTGTCGAACTTGCTCTTGGTGACCGAGTCGTTGACGTTGATGGCCGGGATCAGCAGCTTGCCGGCTTCGGCAATCTGGTACAGGCGGTGCACGCCGGTGGTGGTTTCTTCGGAGACGCCCTTCCAGTCCTTGACCACACGCGCCCAGTAACCCGGGCGTTCAACCGCCACGCGCTTGAGCAGCGCCTTGATCACGCCTTCTTCGTGCGAGGAGGCCGGCTCGTCGACCCAGGTGCTGCCGTTTTCGAGCTCATAGCCCTTGTGGATCAGCAGGGTGACGTCACCGCCGTCGTCCACCACCAGCTCCGGGCCGGTCAGGGTGCCGTCGGGCAGGGTGAAGGTCAGCGCGTCCAGGGTGCAGTCCCAGTACTCTTCCAGCGTCTCGCCCTTCCAGGCGAACACGGGGGTGCCGGTGGCGGCGATCGCCGCGGCAGCGTGGTCCTGGGTGGAGAAGATGTTGCACGAGGCCCAGCGCACATTGGCACCGATGTCCTTGAGCGTTTCAATCAGCACCGCGGTCTGGATGGTCATGTGCAGCGAGCCGGTGACGCGTACGTCCTTCAGCGGCTTGGTTTGCGCATGCTTGCGGCGGATCGACATCAGGCCCGGCATCTCGTGCTCGGCGATGTCCAGCTCCTTGCGGCCCCAATCGGCCAGGGAGATGTCGGCGATCTTGTAATCGGTATGCGGGTCGATCTTGGTCACAGCGTTCATGCGATAGCTCCGGTAGCAGGCGTTGTCTGCAGTTCCGGGCGCCGTTGAACGGTGAATGCTGGTCGAGCCTGGCCGTATGCCCCGCACCTGTGGTGCAGATGGCGGATCAGTCCGCCCTACCGGTCGCAGCGCCCCTCGACAAGAGCGCCGATTATATCGACAGCACCCCCCTCCGGCATGAATTGGCCTGCCTGATTGGCATGACCCCCAACCAACGGCAGGGGGGCGGGCGGCGGGCGGCTGCTATGGTCCGGGCTCGATCCAGAACGGGGAAGCGGCAATGCAGGCCAAACGCAAGGCGCATCACAGAGGGCAGCACGGAACTGGGTCGACGGGTGGTGTTGGGGCGATCGCCGCGCTGCCGACCACGCCGGGCAGCGTGCAGGCTGGTTGCAGTGCAGCCGGCACCCGCCCATTGGCGCGTGCATTGCTACTGGCCGTGCTGGGCCTGCCATTGCTGGCCTGCGCGGCCGGTGTGCCGGCGATGCAGGCGGCTGCCGCAGGCAGTGGCTACCAGGTGCCGTCCCAGCCCCTGCAGGCGGTGGTGGATGCGCCGCGCGCCCCGCTGCTGCAGCTGTCTCCGCAACGCAACCTTGCCGCAGTGCTGCAACTGCCGGCGCTGCCGGACATTGCCGAGGTGGCCCAGCCCGAGCTCAAGCTGGCCGGCGTGCGCATCCATCCCCAGACCTTCGCCAGCAGCCGGTTTTCCTTCGCCGGCAAGCTGTGGTTGCAATCGATCAGCGACGGTAGCGAGCGGCAGATCGCCGGGCTGCCCACGCCGTTGTCGCTGGCCACGCTGAACTGGTCGCCGGACCAACGCTACCTGGCCTTCCGTCGCGAAGATGCCGCCAGCGGCGCCAATGAGCTGTGGCTGGTGGACGTGGCCACCGCACAGGCCCGGCGGCTGGTGGCCGGTTTGAACAGCACCGTCAACGACGAGCTGCGCTGGTTGCCCGACAGCAGCGGCCTGCTGGTGCAGCAGCAGGTGCCAGGGCAGGGGACGCCACTGCCGCGCGATGCCACTCCGCAGGGCCCCGCGGTCCAGCAAACCACTGCGGCGGCGGGCGTGCGCTCGCTGCCGACCTATCAGGACCTGCTGCGCAACGAGGCCGATGCACGCGTGTTCGAGTACTACGCCACCGGCCAGCCGGTCATCGTGGGCGTGAACGGGCAGGTGCGCCCGATCGCCACGCCCGGCATCTATCTCAAGCTGTCGGTGTCGCCGGATGGTCGTTACCTCCTGAGCGAACGCAGCGAGCGGCCGTTCTCGTATCTGGTACCGGTGGACAACTTCCCGCGCCGCATCGAGGTGCTGGACATGCAAGGCAAGCTGGTGCGCCAGATCGCGCAGCTGCCGCTGGTGGAAGGCCTGCCCACCGGCAACGATGCGGTGCCGACCGGTGTGCGCGACATCACCTGGCGGCACGATGCGCCGGCCACGCTGGTCTGGGTTGAGGCGCAGGATGGTGGCGACCCGGCGCGTGAGAGCAAGATCCGCGATGCGGTGCGGATGCAGGCCGCGCCGTTTGCGCGCGCACCGGTCACGCTGGCGCAGTTGGGCAGTCGCTTCGACGGGATCCTGTGGGGCCGCGGCGATCTGGCCATCCTCAGCGAGAGCTGGTGGAAGACGCGCCGCATCAAACAATGGCGCATCGCCCCCGATCAGCCCAAGCGTGCGCCAGAGCTGCTGTGGGACCGTTCCTCGCAAGACCGCTACAACGACCCGGGCACGCCGGCAACCGTTGCCGATGGCAAGGGGCGCCCGCTGTTGCAGACCAGCAGCGATGGCAACAGCCTGTTCCTGCTCGGCAAGGGCGCCTCGCCGGAAGGCGACCGGCCGTTTGTGGATCGCTTCGATCTGCAGAGCAAGCACGCCACTCGGTTGTTCCATTCGCAGGCACCCACCTATTCCGCGCCCCTGGCGCTGCTGGATGCACACGGCACGCAGTTGCTGCTCAGCCGCGAATCGCCTGAAGAACCGGCCAACTATTTCGTGCAGTCGCTGGGCGATGCGGCTCCTGCACCGCGTGCGTTGACACACTTCGCGCATCCATTGCCGCAGTTGCGCGGCGTGCAGAAGGAACAGATCCGCTACAAGCGTGCCGACGGCGTGGACCTCACCGCCACGCTGCTGCTGCCGCCCGGTTACGACCCCAAACGCGACGGCCCGCGGCCGCTGCTGATGTGGGCCTATCCTGGCGAATTCAAAAGCGCCGACACCGCCAGCCAGGTCACCGACTCGCCGTATCGCTTCAATGCCATCAGCTACTGGGGGCCGCAGGCGTTCCTGGCGATCGGCTACGTGGTGCTCAACAACCCGACCATGCCGATCGTCGGCGAAGGCGATGCCGAGCCCAATGACACCTACGTGCCGCAGCTGATCGCCGATGCGCAGGCGGCGGTGGACGAGGTGGTGCGGCGCGGGGTTACCGATCGTGAGCACATCGCCATCGGTGGGCATTCCTATGGCGCCTTCATGACGGCGAATCTGCTCGCGCATACGCGCCTGTTCAAGGCCGGCATTGCGCGCAGCGGCGCCTACAACCGCACGCTGACGCCGTTCGGTTTCCAGGCCGAAGAACGCAACTACTGGCAGGCGCAGTCGGTCTACCAGGCGATGTCGCCATTCAATTACGCCGACAAGATCAAGGACCCGTTGCTGCTGATCCATGGCCAGGACGACAACAACACCGGCACCTTCCCGATCCAGAGCGAACGCATGTTCGCCGCGATCAAGGGCTTGGGCGGCACCGCGAAGCTGGTGATGCTGCCCAACGAATCGCATGCGTATCGCGCGCGGCAATCGATCCTGCAGATGCTGGCCGAGAGCGAGCAGTGGTTGAAGAGCAATCTCGGAGAGCCAGCGCCGAACAAGGATGGCGCCGCTACACGCAAGCATTGATCGATGCTGCGCTGGCACCGGTAGGAGCGCGCTTGCGCGCGATGCGGCGTTACCGGTGACGCTTCGTCGCGCCCGGGTGCACTCCTACTGCGGATGTGGCTGATGCGATGCCGACAACGTCTGCCGAGCCGCGCAGACGATTGCGCGATCACCCGTAGGAGCGGGCTTGCCCGCGAGGGCCTTACCAGGGAAGCCGCATCGCGTAGGAGCGGGCTGGCCCGCGATGAGGGCATCACCGGGAAAGCCCCATCGCGCGCCAGCGCGCTCCTACGAGAGTCATCGGACAGAGCACCGGCACACGATGGTTGGTGTTGAAACCGTCGTGATGGTCGCGATCATCTAATCCTTTTGGGTTAGTCTTCGACGACTTTGCGCTTGATGAGGGTGTGCGTTTCCGATGAACGAGTACCGCAGCAGTCTTGTGTTCGCTACTCCCGATCTGCCTTTGCGCGACGATGTCCGCCGGCTTGGCGCGCTGGTCGGCGATCTGCTCGCCGAGCAGGTGTCTGCGGAATTTCTCGACGAAATCGAACGCGTCCGTACCACCGCCATTTCGCGTCGCGAGAGCGATGCGCCGCCTTCCACGCTGAGCGAACAACTCACCGGGCGCGCACCGCGCGATGCCGAGGCGCTGGTGCGCGCCTTCAGCACCTATTTCCAGGTGGTCAACATCGCCGAGCGCGTGCATCGCATCCGCCGCCGCCGCGAGTACCAGCGCAGCGGCACCGATACGCCGCAGCCCGATGGCCTGCACGATGCATTGCGCCGGCTCAAGGCGCAGGGCGTGACCCTGGACGAACTCAGCCAGTGGTTGCCGCGCATCGACGTGGAGCCGGTGTTCACCGCCCATCCCACCGAAGCGGTGCGCCGCGCGCTGCTGGAAAAAGAACAGCTGATGGTCGCCAGCCTGGTCGACAACCTCGACGGCATGCGCACCCCCAACGAGCGCGCCAGCGATGCGGCGCGCTTCCGCATGGCCCTGACCGCCTCCTGGCAGACCGCCGATTCCTCGCCGGTGCGTCCCACCGTGGACGACGAACGCGAGCACGTGGGGTTCTATCTCACCCAGGTGCTCTATCGCGTCATCCCGGTGATGTACGAAACCCTCGAACACGCCATCGAAGAAACCTACGGCAGCGTGCCGCCGCTGCCGCGCCTGCTGCGCTTCGGCACCTGGGTGGGCGGGGACATGGACGGCAATCCCAACGTGGATGCCGCCACCATCGCCGGCACCCTGGATGCGCAGCGCCGCGCGGTGCTGGACCGTTACCAGAAGGAACTCTGGCAATTGGCCAGCCTGCTCAGCCAGTCGACCACGCTGGTGCAGGTCAGCCCCGAGCTGACTGCGCAGCTGGAACGCTACCGTGCGCTGCTGCCGGAGGCCGCCGCCCGTTCGCGACCGCGCCACGGCGACATGCCGTACCGCCTGCTCAACGACCTGATGCGCGCACGCCTGCAGGCCACGCTGGACGATGCCGACGGCGCATACGCCGCACCGTCCGAACTCGAACACGATCTGCAACTGATCCTGGACAGCCTGCAGTCCAACAAGGGCCTGCACGCCGGTTGGTTTGCGGTGCGTCGGCTGTTGTGGCGCGTGCGCAGCTTTGGGTTTCATCTGGCGCGGCTGGATGTGCGCCAGGAATCGAGCGTGCATGCCCGCGCGGTCGCCGATGCGCTGGGCCAGGGCGACTGGGAAGGGCAGGATGCGACACAGCGTGCCGCCGTGCTCGGCCCGTATGCCGCCGGCGAACAGGCGCTGCCGCGCGTGGACGACGACGGCAATGCGCGGCTGGACGCGGTGTTCGCCGCGCTCGCCGATGCCCGCACACGCCACGGCGCCGATGCACTGGGCAGCTACATCATCTCGATGGCGCACAACCGCGCCGACGTGCTCACCGTGCTCGCCCTGGCGCGGCGCGGTGGCCTGGTCGACGACGCCGGTACGGTGCCGCTGGACATCGTGCCGCTGTTCGAAACCGTGGACGATCTGCGTGGCGGTACCGGCACCGTGCAGGACCTGCTGGCCGACCCGGTCTATCGCCAGCACCTGGCCGCGCGCGGCGATACCCAGATGGTGATGCTGGGCTACTCGGACAGCGGCAAGGACGGCGGCATTGCCGCCTCGCGCTGGGGCCTGCAACGTGCGCAGGTCGAGTTGCTGGAAGCCGCCGCCGAGTTGGGTGTGCGGCTGACGTTTTTCCACGGCCGCGGCGGCTCGATCGCCCGCGGCGGCGGCAAGACCAGCCGCGCGCTGGATGCCGCCCCGCGCGGCAGCGTGGATGGCCGCCTGCGCGTCACCGAGCAGGGCGAGGTGATCCATCGCAAGTACGGCATCCGTGCATTGGCACTGCGCTCGCTGGAACAGATGACCGGTGCGGTGCTGTTGTCCAGCCTGCGCCCGCGTGCGCCGGAACCGCGCGAGGACCGCTGGCGGCCGGTGATGGATCTGGTCGCCGAGCGCAGCACGGTGGCCTACCGCGCCTTTGTCGGTGCGCCGGACTTCATGCAGTACTTCCGCCTGGCCACGCCGATCGATGTGATCGAACGCATGACGCTGGGCTCGCGCCCCTCGCGCCGGCTGGGTCAGGATGCCGCGCTGTCGAACCTGCGCGCGATTCCGTGGGTGTTTGCGTGGAGCCAGGCGCGTGCGGTGATTCCGGGCTGGTATGGCGTGGGCAGCGGGCTGCAGGCCGCGGTGGATGCCGGGCACGAAGACACCTTGCGCGAGATGGCCCAGGACTGGCCGTTCTTCCGCACCTTCCTGGACGACATCGCCATGGTGCTGTCCAAGGGCGACCTCACCATTGCCGAGCTGTTCTCGCGGCTGTCGGGCGACCTGCATGCACGGTTTTTCCCACAGATCCGCGACGAACTGGCGCTGACCAAGGGCTGGGTCAAGGCGCTGCTGCAGCAACAGTCGTTGCTGCAGCACGACCCACGGCTGGCCTTGTCGATCCGTCTGCGCAACCCGTACATCGACCCGATCAGCGTGCTGCAGGTGGACCTGCTGCAACGCTGGCGGGCCACCGATGGCGAAGACGAGGAACTGCTGCGCGCGCTGGTCGCCTGCGTCAACGGCGTCTCGCAAGGGGTGCAGAACACCGGCTGATCCGACCGTTGGTCGGCGCGGACGCAGAATCGGTAAGCGGGCTCTGGCATGGGCGGACAAATCTGTCCGATAATGCCGGCATGATGACCTCCCGCCCTGATGCCGCGCTGCGCCGCCGGCAGATTCTCGATGCTGCCGACGAAGTGTTCAGCGAACACGGCGTCAATGCCCCGTTGGAACTGGTGGTGGAGCGTGCCGGCCTGGGCCGCGCCACCTTGTACCGGAACTTCCCGGACCGGGTGGCGCTGATGACCGCGCTGATGGCGCGCGGCCTGGACGGCCTGGAGCGGCTGGCGGCCGACCTGGCCGACCGCCCGGACGGGCTGGCCGTGCTGCTGCACGACGTGGCCGAGCACATCGCCCAGTCGGCGCCGCTGGTGGACTTCTGGCGCTCGATCGAACGCGCGCACCCGGCGGTGGAAGCCGCCGACCGGCGCGTGGTGGCGATCTTCCTGCCGTTCGTGCACCGCGCCCGCGATGCCGGCCTGTGCCGGGCCGACGTCGACGACGAACAACTGCTGCTGGTGATCGACATGCTGGGCAGTTGCCTGCGCGGCAGCGATGAGTCCGAACGCAAGCGTCTTGCCCATCGCTCGGCCGATCTGCTGATGCATGCGCTGGGCATGCAGGTGCCTGAAGGCGGCACGCGATGACACCGGCCACCCGTGCGGTCATCGGCCGCTGGGCATTGCGCGTGGCGCTGGTGCTGGCCGCGACCTGGGGCGCATTGGCGATCTATTTCGCGCTCACCGGCAATGCGCTGGTGCGCATCGGCTGGGTGGCATCGTGGTGTGCGATGGCGCTGGCCGCCGTGTGGGGCCTGCGCCGTGGCCGCGAAAACTGGGCCCTGGTGGGCATCTTCGGTGCGGCATTCGTGGCATTGGCGGTGTCGTGGGGGCTCATGCAGCCCAGCCAGGACCGCGACTGGGCCGACGATGTCGCCCAGCGTCTGCGCCCGGAGGTGCACGGCAACAGCGTGACCCTGCACAACGTGCGCAACTTCGACTGGCATAGCGAAACCAAGTACGTTCCGCGCTGGGAAACCCGCCAGTACGATCTGGATCGGCTGGTCAGCGCCGACCTGGCCTTGTCGTACTGGATGGGCCCGGCGATCGCGCACACGCTGGTGTCGTTCGGTTTCGACGACGGTTCGCACGTGGTGTTCTCGCTGGAAATCCGCAAGGAGCGCGGCGAGTCGTTCTCGGCCGTGGGCGGCTTCTTCCGCAGTTTCGAAGAAACCCTGGTGGCCGCCGACGAGCGCGACATCCTGCGCGTGCGCACCAACGTGCGCGGCGAGGACATGTACCTGTATCGCCTGGCGATTCCCAAGGCCGGGCTGCGCCGGATGTTCATGGGCTATGTCGGCCTGGCCAACGATCTGAATCGCAAGCCGGCGTTCTACAACACGCTGACCAGCAACTGCACCACGATCGTGTTCGCCCTGGTACGCCAGCTGCGGCCCACCCTGCCGCTGGATCACCGCCTGCTGCTGTCCGGCTATGCCGACGAATACGCCTACGATCACCAGGGCCTGATGCCCGGCTACGATTTCGCCACGCTGAAGCAGCGCGGCCATTTCACTGCGCGTGCGATCGCCGCAGATGACGCTGCGGATTTCTCCGAGCGCATCCGTGCCGGCATGCCGCAGGCACCCGCACCAGGCGCCTCGGCGAGCGCGGCGCAGTGAGTGCGTACGCACGCCGGCGCGGCAGTGCTGCGCTGCTGGCGGCTGCGCTGCTGGGAGCGTGGCTGAGCGGCTGTGCCATGGTCACGGTGCAATCGCGCACCAGCGGCGACTACATCGCGCAGACGCGCGGCGATGTGCTCAGCACCGGCGCACTCAGTCAATCCGGCAGCGAGACCCTGCAGGTGGCCGGCCTGCAACCCAAGGCCTGCCGCAAGCAGCCGCTGCCCTGCGTGCAGCAATTGGCCACGGTGGCGGGCATTGGCGACGAGCGCCGCCTGGCCACGCAAGCCGAGCTGTGGACAGCGCATGCGATCGAGCTGGGCGGCCGCAACCCGGCACAGATGAGCGACACGGCGGCGCAAGCCTGGCTGGAAGCCGCGCGGCATGCCTATGCCTACCTGTTTTTCACTGCGCGTGCGCCCGGAGCGCGCGCCTTCGAAAACCGCCAGACCCAGGTGCGCGACTATTACAACTACGCCGTGCAACAGGTGGTCGAACGCCTGTTCGCGCGCGCGCAACAAGCCGGCCAGATCACCCCGACACCGACCGCCGTCGGCGGTTGGCAGGTCGCCATCGACACCTCTGCGTATCGGCTGCCGGGCGGCGGCAACACACCGCGCGCGATCTTTGCGGCTTCGGCATTGCGCTTTGACGGATTACGCAGCACGTATCGACGCGACGGCTTCGGCGCCGAACTGGTGGCCGCAGTGGACCCGCAGCTGGTCGGCGACCCGGCCGGCCTGGCCGTGCAGCAGGCTGCGGCCGCCAGCACCGCGCCCGGGCGCCCGCTGCCGACCTTCAGCGAAATGCCGTATGCACCGGCAACGCTGCTGTTGCGCTTCGAGGGCTACAGCCTGGATGCGGTACTGCGCACCGATCTGGTGACGGTGGTGCCGTACGACCCGTACCGCCAGAACGAAGTGGTGCTGCACGGCCAGCGCGTGCCGCTCGCGGCCAACTTCACTGCGGCCTACGGGCTATGGCTGGCCAGGTCGGGCTTTGCCGCGCAGTCGTTGCGGTCCATGCTGGGCAGCGCACATGGCATCGATCGCCCGCATCTGTACCTGATGCAGCCCTACGACCCCAACCGGCGCGTGCTGCTGATGCTGCACGGGCTGGCCAGCAGCCCGGAGGCCTGGGTCAATGTGGCCAACGAGGTGATGGGCGATGAAACCCTGCGCCAGCATTATCAAATCTGGCAGGTGTATTACCCGACCAACGCGCCGATTGCGGTCAATCGTGCGCAGATCCAGGCGCTGGTGGAGCGCAGCCTGCAGCACTTCGACCCCGCCGGCACCGCCCCCGCCTCGCACGGCATGGTGTTGATCGGCCACAGCATGGGCGGGGTGATCGGACGCCTGCTGGTGTCTTCGTCCGGAGAGCACCTCTGGAATGCGCTGCTGCAGGACTATCGGCTGGAAGGCGAACGCGGTGCGCGCGTGCGCGCCAAACTGGCGCCCTTGCTGCATTTCTCGCCGATGCCGCAGATCGACCGCGCCATCTTCATCGCTGCGCCGCATCGCGGCACACCGCTGGCCGAGGGCGGGTTGGGGCGCTTCGTCGGCCGCATGGTGCGCCTGCCGATCGCCTTGCTGGACCGGTTCAGCGATGTGCTGCAGGACCTCGCCAATAGCGAACGCCAACGGCAGGGAGGGCCGCCGCGTCGCAAGGGCCGCCTGTTGCCACCGACCAGCATCGACAACCTGCGCGATACCGACCCGTTCGTGCGCGCCACGATGGATCTGCCGATCTCGCCGCAGGTGCGCTACCACACCATCGTCGGCCGCGAAAAACCGCAGGTACCGTTGGCCGACTCCGACGATGGCCTGGTGCCGTACCGCAGCGCACATCTGGACGGCGCCGCGTCCGAACTGGTGGTCACCTCCTGGCACAGCGTGCAGGAAACGCCGCAGGCCATCCTGGAGATCCGCCGCATCCTGCATGCGCAGTTGCAGGTCAAAGCTGGCGAGGTGCCTGCACCGATGCAATCGCCGGAGCCTGCGCCGGCCTCTGTGCCCGCGAGCTTGTGAGTTCACCTTGCGGCCAGGGCGGGTAAATGTCCGGCCCTGTTAGCGCCGTGTTTACTTCGCTCGTGGTATCAGGCCATCTCTCGAACAGGCTCGAACAAGGAAGACGCGATGCGCAAGCTGTCGGCAGTGCTGTGGGTTCCGGTGTTGTTGGTCGGTTGCGGTGGTGGCGAAGCGCCAGAGGATGCAGGCGCTGCCGGCACCGCAGCTTCCGCATCGCAGGCTGCGGTGCGCACGCCCGAGGCGCCTGCAGCGGCGGCTGACGCCGTGCCGGAATTCCCGGCCATTCCCACCATCGTGGTGCCCGACATCGTTGGGGTGACCCCGGCGCAACGCGCGCTGGAAGCCTCGCTGCAGGAGGTGCTTGACCCGGTCGAGGGCATCAGCGTGGCGCCGGCCCGCTGCGGCACCGGTGGCACGCTGGTCAATGATGCCGGCATCACCAGCGTCGATGCCAACGGCAACCTGCTGCGCAATGGCGAGGGAGGTTTGTTCAATCTCAAGGCCGACGGCAGCGGCACCGCCAACTTCGACGGTGGCCTGATCAGCGTCAACGCCGATGGCAGCGGCACCATTAATGCCAGTGGCCAGGATGGCGACGATGCGCTGATCGATGTGCAGTCCAACGGCGGCGGTACCTACAATGGCCCGGCCGGGCTGATCAGCCTGGATGGCAAGGGCGCCGGCACCTGGAACAGCGACAAGAGCGGGCTGATCGACAATCGCGGCGATGGCAGCGGCACCTGGAATGGACCGCGCGGCCTGGTCACCATCAATGCCGACGGGTCGGGCACCTGGAACAGCCCCGATGGCCTGGTGCAGAACCGTGGCGACGGGACCGGCACGGTGGGCACCCCGCCACGCGAGGTGCGCATGCCGCCGCTGCCCAAGGTGCCGCCGGCCGGCCGCTTCCCGCCACTGCAGAAATTCGCCCCTCCCGGTGCGCCCTGCGGCTATCTGATCACCTTGAATGACCGCATCCTGTTCGACTTCGACAAGTCCGATATCCGCCCCGATGCCGCACGCGTGCTCGACACGTTGGCCGCGGCGCTTGGCACCGTGACCCCTAAGGAAATGGAAGTGCGTGGGCACACCGATGCCAAGGGAGAGGATGCCTACAACCAGGCGCTGTCCGAACGCCGCGCCACTGCGGTGCTGGCAGCGCTGCGCGCACGCGGCGCCGCGCAGGCTGCTGGCGCCAAGGGCTACGGAGAAACGCAGCCGGTTGCCCCCAACACCGTCAACGGGCAGGACAACCCGGGCGGGCGACAACTCAATCGACGGGTCGAGATCTTTCTTCGGACCTGAGCACGCGCTGGTATCGGCATTGCGTAGCCCTGACCGGCGGCGGGGCAGCGGCGCATTGACGGGTGTGCATGCCGCAAAGATCACGAGAGCCTGCCGGGCGCGGAGGCGCGTGGACTCGCACCGCGTTTTCGTAGCAGTGGACGCCACAGCGCATCGCCGTGGCGTGCCCTGAAGGGGGAGGTTGTACGGATCATCGACTCCGAATTTTTCTTCGGACGTCATCCCGCGCTGGTTGTCTGCGCTGCGTAGTCGCTGACCGGTGGCTGGGCAGCGTCGCGTTGATGGGTGTGCATGTCGCAAAGATCAGGAAAGCCTGATGGGTGTGGATGCACGTGGACGCGTGCCGCGCTTTCGTAGCGGTGGGGGCAGCGACGCGTCATGTCGTGCCGTGCCCGACAGGGTGCAGCGTGTCTCGCTCATCGTCTCCGGCTGCCCGCGTGCGATGGGCGATTGGCGTGCTTTGCGCCACATCCTCATCGCGAGTCGCCTCTCTCCGCGTGGAAACAAAGATAAAACAACGTTGCCTGGGATCGGGTATGGAGGCACGTGGACTCGCCGCGCTTTCGTAGCGATGGGACCAGCGACGCGTCATGTCGTGCCGTGCCCAGCAGGACGCAGCGTGTCTCGCTCGTCATCTCCGGCCGCCGGTATGCAATGGGCGACTGGCGTGCTTTGCGCCACATCCTCATCGCGAGTCGCCTCTCCCCGCGTGGAAACAAAGATAAAACAACGTTGCCTGGGATCGGGTATGGAGGCACGTGGACTTGCCGCGCTTTCGTAGCGATGGGACCAGCGACGCGTCATGTCGTGCCGTGCCCAGCAGGGTGCAACGTGTCTCGCTCATCGTCTCCGGTCGCCCGTGTGCGATGGGCGATTGGCGTGCTTTGCGCCACATCCTCATCGCGAGTCGCCTCTCCCCGCGTGGAAAGAAAGATAAAGCAACGCTGCCAGGGATCTGGCTGGCAGTTGCTCGCGACAGTTGCAGCGCGCACTGCGCCGCAGGATGGGCAGCAAGACTGCAGTGACGCTCTGCGTAGAGAGGCGCGTTCGAACAACGGTGTGCATGCAGGTGTGCACCACGGGCCAACGTGGGTCGCCTGCGCAGCCAGGTCGTGATTCCGGTTTCCATGCTTCGGCGACTGTGCCGACTTATGCGTCCTGCGCATGCAGATCTCGGGGATTGCCGTGGCGTCACCGAATTGCAACAACCGCTCACCACTATGCGCGACGCCTGCTTGCAGGTGTGATGCGGTGTCGCTGCATCGCTTTCTCGTTGCTCGTAGTGGTGCTGTCCCAGCCTCCGTGGACGGCGCGCGGCACTTTGGATGACGCATGACCGATCCTTGTTGGCTGCTGCATCGCTTCCAGAGCTTTTCTGGGCACCTGCAAGCGGGCTGTGATGCCGCCTTGCGTGTGTATCGCCTGGGCAGCGCAGGGGGGCGCAAGCGCAGTGACGTGGGGCGGGCTGCATGGCGACAGGCGGCGTTCGCTGGCGAAGGGGAATCGCCGCGGTCCGCGACTGCTCGACGCAGCGGGCGCGATGCGATGGGGATCGCGTTGCGCCCGCTGTCCCGCAGGGATCGCAACGCGCAGCCAGCGAACAGGGCAGCGCCCGGCCTGTGCGCGCCGCATTTCCGCGCGCCCGCGTCGTTCGCCACCAGCGCGGTGTGCATGCTGATGTTGGCGGTCTCGCTGTTGGGTGGTTGCGCATCCTCGGCGCGGACTGCATCGCGCCCGCCGTTGGAGGCGCACACGCATGCCGGCGCTGGTGCCGCACCGTTGCCCGCTGCACGGTCAGCGCAGCTGGAGCGGGTGGTGGTGATCTTCCGACACGGGGTGCGTGCGCCGCTGCAGGGAGAAGCCGCCGCCGCGCGCTATGCCGATCAAGCCTGGCCGCAGTGGTCCACGCCAGCCAGCCTGCTTACCCCGCGCGGTCGCAAGGCGGTGCGATTGAGTGGCGACTACCTGCGTCAGTGGCTGGCGCAGCAGGGCGTATTGCCGGCGGCGGGATGCCCGGCGCAGGGTGCAGTGGCGGTCTGGGCCAATACCGACCAACGCACCATCGACAGCGGCGCACTGTTGGCCGATGCGCTGGCACCAGGCTGCGGCATCGTTGCCGGACACCGTGAGCCAGGCAGCAATGATCCGCTGTTCCGGCCGATCGAAGCCGGCGCCGTGCCATTCGATGCCGCGGCAGCGGTGGCCGCCATCAGGCAGCAAACCGGTGGCCCTGACGCGCTATTGCAAGGCCATGCCGCCGAACTGCAGGCCATGCGGCAGATCCTGGGCTGCACCGAGATGCCGTGCGAGTTTGCGCGAATGACGTCCACGCTGGCGCCGTCGGCCAACGGGCGTGGCCTGGCCTTGAGCGGGCCGATCGATCTGACCTCCGGTACCGGCGAAGTGCTGTTGCTGCAGTACGCCGATGGCTTGCCGCTGTCGCAGGTCGGCTGGGGCCGCGCCACACCGGAGCGCCTGGCGCAGGTCTCGCGCCTGCACGCGCTGCTGTTCGATATCTACGCACGGCCGCACTACATGGCGCAGCGCTCGGGCGCACCGTTGGCACGCCAGGTCATGCAGCGCTTCGGCGATGCGCAGGCGCCGAAGGTCTCGTTGTTTGTGGGCAGCGATACGCATATCGCTGCATTGAGCGGGTTGCTGGACGTGCATTTCCACCTGCCCGGCTACGGTGCCGATGATCCGCCACCGGGTGGTGCATTGGTGCTCGGCCTGTGGCGGGAGAGCGACGGCCGCCAGGTCGTGCGTGCCCGCTACCTGGCGCAATCGCTGGATCAACTGCGCACGCTGGCACCGCTGGATCTGGCCCATCCGCCGCTGCAGCAGGAGCTCTCACTGGGCTTGTGCGTTCCGGAGCAACGCATGGCCTGCCCATTGGCGGATTTTGCGATGGCGCTCGAACAGCAGTTGCAGCTCGATCGGTAGCATCGCGATCACGACAGCTGTCCTGCGGTGGTCTGCATGGCATGTGGCTGTGCCCCGTACCCTCGCCCCAATCCCCCTTGGTTCTTGGCGATCTGCCGAATTAGGTGTCGAGAGCCGGCGGGGTCGACCGATGACCTATGGGTCTGAGCGACCGCGGGAGAGGGCCCTGAGCAGCGGTTGGCCTCGTTGTCCCTTCTCCCGCCTTGCGGGAGAAGGTGCCCCGCAGGGGCGGATGAGGGGGACGTGCGCAGCCAGTGCTATTCGGCAGGTGAATGCTGCGCCCGTACCTCACCCCATGCCCTAACCCGCAGGAGAGGGCCCTGAGCAGCGGTTGGCCTCGTTGTCCCTTCTCCCGCCTTGCGGGAGAAGGTGCCCCGCAGGGGCGGATGAGGGGGACGTGCGCAGCCAGGTGCTATTCGGCAGTGAATGGCTGCGCCCTTACCTCACCGCAGGCCCTAACCCGCAGGAGAGGGCCCTGAGCAGCGGTTGGCATCGTTGTCCCTTCTCCCGCCTTGCGGGAGAAGGTGCCCCGCAGGGGCGGATGAGGGGGACGTGCGCAGCCAGGTGCTATTCGGAAGGGGAGTGGCTGCGCCCGTACCCTCACCCCAACCCATCTCCCGCGGGGAGGGGCTCTGTTTCGTCACGCCCGTCCGCGTGCGGGTACGCCGTCAGCCGGAGCCTTTGCAACCTGCCACTTCCTGGAGTTGGGCAACCCACCGACAGACCCCGAAACGAAACCGGGCCGCATCAGCGGCCCGGTCGTTGTGCATCGCGCGCGCTCCTGCAGGAGCGGCGTGCTTACTTCAGCTTCGCATCGGCGCGCAGGGCGTCGGCGCGGTCGGTCTTTTCCCACGAGAACGAGGTGGCGGAATGCTGCGCGCCGGCACCGTCGGTGTAGGTGAAGTCCTTCGGCTTGCGGCCGAAGTGACCGTAGGAGGCGGTCTGCTGGTACATCGGGTGGATCAGGTCGAGCATCTGGATGATGCCGAACGGACGCAGGTCGAAGTGCTTGCGGATCAGCTTCTCGATCTGCTCGTCGGCGATCTTGCCGGTGCCGAAGGTGGTGACCGAAATCGAAGTCGGCTCGGCCACGCCGATGGCGTAGGAGACCTGTACTTCGCAACGGTCGGCCAGACCCGCAGCCACCACGTTCTTGGCCACATAGCGCGCGGCATAGGCTGCCGAACGGTCGACCTTGGACGGATCCTTGCCCGAGAACGCGCCGCCACCGTGACGGGCCCAGCCGCCGTAGGTGTCGACGATGATCTTGCGACCGGTCAGGCCGCAATCGCCCACCGGGCCGCCGATCACGAACTTGCCGGTCGGGTTGATGTGGAACTTGGTGCCCTTGTGCAGCCACTTGGCTGGCAGCACCGGCTTGAGGATTTCCTCGCGCACCGCTTCGATCAGGTCCTTCTGCTTGATGCCCGGATCGTGCTGGGTCGACAGCACCACTGCGTCGATCGCAGTCGCCACGCCGTCTTCATAGCGCAGGGTGACCTGCGACTTGGCATCCGGACGCAGCCAGGACAGTGCCGAGTTCTTCTTCTTGCGGATCTTGGCCTGCTGCTCGACCAGGCGATGCGACAGGTGGATCGCCGCCGGCATGAAGCTGTCGGTCTCGTTGGTGGCATAGCCGAACATCAGGCCCTGGTCGCCGGCGCCCTGTTCTTCGGGCTTCTTGCGGTCCACGCCCTGGTTGATGTCCGGCGACTGCTTGCCGATCAGGTTGAGCACGCCACAGGTCTCGCCGTCGAAGCCGACGTCGGAGCTGTTGTAGCCGATGTCCAGGATCACCTTGCGGGTCAGCGCTTCCAGGTCGATCCAGGCGCTGGTGGTCACTTCGCCGGCCACGATCGCCACGCCGGTCTTGACCATCGTCTCGCACGCCACGCGGGCGCGCTTGTCCTGGGCCAGGATGGCATCCAGCACGGCGTCGGAAATCTGGTCGGCAATCTTGTCCGGATGGCCTTCGGAGACCGATTCGGAGGTGAACAGGTAGCTGGACATCAGGCTTATATCCCTTAATTCGGATGAAAAGATGGGTGCGGATGATACACGCCCACGGTGACCGTTGCATTGTGCGCCTGAACGCGATGCCGTGGAGGTAAGCGCGGCCGACAGGACGCTCCGGCAGCCGGCAGTGAGGTGTCTGCAACACTGCAGGGGCGGCCATGCGCGAGCGAGGCAGGCAGACTTCCACGTCCGAGCGCCGTACCTGCCAGGGCACGGCGTGCGATGGGGCCGTCTGCCGCTGCATGCATTGCTCGAGCACCTGGCCGACACTGCGGTCGAGCTGCAAGCGCTGCGGTCGGCGTTGGGCATCTCCCCGTGAGGGGGCCCGCCACACCCTCGCGCAACCCGCCGCTCAGGTCGAGTCGGCCAGTTGCAGCCGGGGCTCGTGGCTGACCGGGAAATTCATCGAGCGGGCGATGAAGCACTTTTCATGCGCGGTGTGGTGCAGCGCTCTGGCTTGCTCGAGGTCGCTGCCCGGTGCCAGGGTCACCAGCGGGCGCAGCACCACCGAGGTGAACTGCCCGGCGCCATCGGCCTGTTCCAGCATGGCGCCTTCGGCGTTGTCCTCGTAGGCCTGCACGATGATGCCGGCAGTGGCGCACAACCCCAGGTACCAGAGCTTGTGGCAGGCCGACAGTGAGGCGACCAGCAGGTCTTCGGGGTTCCAGCGTGCCGGGTCACCGCGAAAGCCTGGATCTGACGAGCCGTCGATCACGCTGGCCTTGCCCGCTGCCTCGATGCGGTGGTCGCGGCTGTAGGCGCGATATCCCGAGGTGCCGCTGCCCTGGTTGCCGGTCCAGGTGACCTTGACGCTGTACTGGTGCTGTTGGTCTGGCATTCGCGCACTCCTTGCCTGAGCGCACACCATGCGTCCTTCAGCCCTGGCTGACAAGGGATGCCGTTGCCTGGGCCTTCATCGGAGTAGGCGCTTCCCAGCGGTGGGACATCCGCACCAGGTCCTTGTTGCCTCGATTGCTGCCGCGCCGGCCATGACGCAGGAGGCAACGCTTTCTCGGTTTGCTTCAAACAACAGGCGGTCACTTGCGCAGCGTCGCCATGCAGCCGGTCGCAAAGATTCTTGCGTCTGAACCGCGGCAGCGGCGTCGCGTTCCGCACGTACGGCGACCGCACGTCAAGGCTGCGCTGGCGCCTTTCTATCCGCTGCTCCCGCGCAGCGTGCCGACAGCTGCGATGCGCCGCTGGTCGCCCCGGCGTGCACCGTCGATGCAGCGCCGCGCCGGCGCAGCTGTGTGCCGACTGAAAGCACGTAGCGCGATGCCCATCCGTGCATGTCGGGCCTGCTAGCATCGGGCGATGGATTCCCTGACCCAGATCGTTCTTGGCGGTGCCATCGCTGCCGCCATCGCGCCGCCCGGACAGCGGCGTGCCGCCTTGCTCGCCGGCGCGGCACTGGGCACCTTGCCCGATCTTGACGCATTGGCCTTGCTGCCATTGACCGACGACCCGGTCACCCTGATGACGGTGCACCGCAGCGTCAGCCATTCGCTGTTCGTGCTGCCACTGCTGGGGTGGCTGATCTGGTGGCTGTTCCGCCGCTACGGCAATGGACGCGTGGCTGGTGCGCCCACGCGCTGGTTCTGGGCGATCCAGCTGGCCCTGATCACCCACCCGCTGCTGGACGCCTTCACCGTCTACGGCACCCAGCTGTGGTGGCCGCTGCAACCGCATCCGACCATGTGGTCCAGCGTCTTCATCATCGACCCGGCCTATACGCTGTGGCTGCTGCTGGCCTGCGCCATCGCCTGGTTCGCACGTGCGCGCCCGCTGGCGCAGCGCGTGCTGGTGATCGGCCTGGTGGCCAGTTCTGCGTATCTGGGCTGGTCGCTGATCGCCAAGCATCTGGTCGATCAGCAGGCCGATCGCGCCCTGGCCGCCATGGGGCTGGCCGACGCGCCGCGTTTCTCGGTGCCGATGCCCTTCAATACGCTGCTCTGGCGCGTGGTGGCGATGACGCCCAGCGGCTATGTCATCGGCGAACGCTCGCTGGTGGCCGATAGCGGCCCGATGCAGTTCCGCGGGTTTTCCAGCAATACCCAGGCGCTGGGCGAGGTGGCCGCGTTCAACTCGGTGCGCCGGCTGACCTGGTTCAACCGCGGCTTCATGCGCGCGCGGCTGGTGGACGACGACCTGATGCTCAGCGACCTGCGGATGGGCCTGGAACCGGACTACAACTTCAACTTCGTGGTTGCCCATCGCGACGACGGTGGCTGGCAGCCGATCGTGCCGCGGCAGGTCCAGGCGGCCTACCGCGCCCCAGTGGCCCGCGACCAGATCTGGGCAGTGCTGGCGCAGATGTGGCACCGCATCTGGAACGCGCCCAGCGGCAAGGCGCTGACCGGCGATCTGGAACATGACAGCACGCCGGCAAGCGCACCGGCGTCGGCCTCGGCGCCTCAGTAGACCGTGGCGCGCGCCTGCACGAAGGAATAGAAGAACACCGCATCCGGGTCGCTTTGCACCTGCGCCAGTTCGCGGCGCATGCCGTCCACCGTATCGGCGTCCACCGCGCCGGCATGCAGCAGTTGCTCGGCCGCCGACAGCAGCACTTCTTCCCAGAACCCGATCATGGTCTTGCGCCGGCCCGGCTCGCGGTTGTCCAGGTGCAGCGTCTTGATCTGCGTCTGCACATCGCGAAAGCCGCCGGCCAGCAGCAGATTGCCGAGCTTGGCGCCCACGAACGGATCGCCGCCCTGGTCGTGCTGGAAATCGTTGAACGCCATCCAGTAGCGCCACAGGTTGGGCGAATACGGGTGCAGCAGGAACGAGGCGTTCATCACCTCGGTCACATACACCGGCGAGCCGGGCAGCAGGACGCGCCGCACCTCGTTGAGCACGCGCGCCGGCGAGGGCACGTGCTCCAGCACCCAGCACAGGAACGCCGCATCGAACTGGCGCGCCTCGAAGGGCAGGTCGCCCGCATCGGCCTGCTGCAGGCTGTACCGCTCGCGGCACCAGGCCAGCCGCTCCAGGTTGGCGCGCGCTGCCCCCAGCTGCGCCTGGCTCAGGTCCACGCCGGTGACATGCAGTTCGGGAAACCGCCGCAGCAGCACCTCGGTCTGCGCACCCACGCCGCTGCCCACTTCCAGCAGGCGCCGCGCACCGCTGTAGTCGACCTCGTTGAAGAGCGTGGCTTCCAGTAATCGCGCCTGCTTGAGCAGGCGTGCCTGCTCGGTGGCCGAGAAGCCGTGCAGATAGGTCGGAGTGTCGCTCGGTGCGCTCATGCGTGCGGCTCCAGCAGGCAGAAAAAACTCAGGCGGCGTTCGGCAGCGACGGCGCCACGCCGGCGATCAGCGCATCGAAATAGTCGCGGGTCAGCGCCAGCTGCGCCTCTGGCGTGTCGGCGCGGTTGACCACTGCGCGGAAGTCCGCGCTTTGCGGATGATCCTTTGCGTACCAGCCCAGGTGCTTGCGTGCGATGCGCACGCCCTGCGGCTGTCCGTAGAACGCATGCAGCGCTTGCAGATGGTCCAGCAAGGTGTCGCGCACGACCGCCAGCGACGGTGGCGGCAACGCCTCGCCGGTGGCCAGGTAATGCGCCACCTCGCCGAAGATCCATGGCCGCCCCTGCGCGGCACGGCCGATCATCACCGCATCCACGCCGGTCTCGCGCAGCACCTGCGCGGCCTTGTGCGGCGAATCGATATCGCCGTTGGCGATCACGGGAATCTGCAGCGCGGCCTTGATGTGCGCGATGGTGGCGTACTCGGCAGTGCCGGTGTAGTGCTGATCGCGGGTGCGCCCGTGCACCGCCAGCGCGGCGATGCCGCAGTCCTGCGCAATGCGCGCAATTACCGGGCCGTTGCGGTGGTCGCAATCCCAGCCGGTGCGGATCTTCAAGGTCACAGGTACGTTCACCGCCTGCACCACTGCGGTGAGGATGCGTGCCACCAGGTCTTCATCACGCATCAGCGCCGAGCCGGCCCAGGCATTGCACACCTTCTTGGCCGGGCAGCCCATGTTGATGTCGATCAGTTGCGCGCCATGGTCGACGTTGTAACGCGCCGCCTCGGCCAGTTGCTGCGGCTCGGTGCCGGCGATCTGCACGCTGATCGGGTCCGGCTCGCCGGCATGGTCCATGCGGTGCAGCGACTTGCGCGTGCCCCAGAAGCGCGGATCGGAGATGGTCATCTCCGAGACTGCCAGCCCGGCGCCCAGCCGCTTGCACAGTAGCCGGAACGGCTTGTCGGTGACGCCCGCCATCGGGGCGAGGATCACCTTGGGGGCGATGGTGTAGGGGCCGATCTGCATGCGGGCATTGTAGCTGGGGTGGGGAATCGGGAATCGGGAATCGGGAATCGGGAATCGGGAATCGGGAATCGGGAATCGGAAGAGTGTGTCCGGCCTTCGGTGCTGCGCGATGGCTGTGCGGGGCGCGCGACTGGATAGGGCGAGGGCGGCGGCGAATATGTGGGCTGACCGTACCCTTGCCCCAACCCCTGTTCCGTGGGGAGAGGCTGCTATTCCTTCTCCGCTGGGGAGGGGAGAACAGCGTCTATTCCTTCTTCGCCTCTGGCTGGGAGAGCGGCGTCTATTTCTTCTCCCGTTGGGACATTGTCCTCCTGGATGGGGGGGGAGGTGGCGCGTTAGCGCCGGATGAGGGGGCGGGCGCCCGGCGCTGTATCACGCCTCCTCTGTATCCCAGAGCTTTCCGAGTAAGACGACCGAAGCTCCGGCAGCAGCAGAGCTCGCAGCGTCCTCCAGCAGGCACGGTCCATGATGCCGTCCGCCGTGCAAACAGTCTCTAACGCGCAGGCCGAGGCCCTAAATGCAGAAGGCGACCGCATTGGTGCGGTCGCCTTGGTTGGTCACTCGACGCGTGTGACTTACACAGCCACGTCTGGCAGCAGCCGCGGCATGGAGTTGGCAGCGCCTTCCACTTCGGTGGAGCGTGCCGCGTAGCGGGTGGCAAAGCGCACGTGGGTGATGAAGCTTGCGCCGGGCGACTGCGCCAGCGAGGCCACCAGTGCGCCGTTGAAGGCATCGCCGGCGCCGGTGGTGTCCACCGTCTGCGCGCTTTCGGCGCCCACCCGGTAATGCGCCGCGGTGTCGCCGCGCAGTTGCTCGTCGGCATGCGAGATGAAGGCGCCCACCGCGCCCAGCGTCACCACCACGGTGCCGCCTGGCAGCAATTTGCGGCACAGCGAGTGCAACGTGTTGCCGTCCAGCGCGGCCACATCGTCGGCATTGATGCGCTCGCCGACATGGCGGCCGAGCAGTGCGGCGAACTCGGTCTCGTTCGGGGTCAGCACGTCCGACAGCTTGAGCAGGCCGATGGAGGTCGGCGCATTGGCGGGCGCAGCGTTGAGCACGGTCAGCACGCCGCATTCGTGGGCCAGCGCGAGCGCTGCTTCGACGGTCTCTGCCGGCGATTCCAGCTGTGCCAGCAGCACCTGTGCCGATGCCACCAGCGGGCGCTGGTTTTCAACGAAACCTGCGCTCAGCACCGAGTTGGCGCCGGCACCGATCACGATGGTGTTGCGGCCGTGGCCGTCGACGTAGATGCCGCCGGTCCCGGTGGGCTCGTTGCTCGGCTCGGCGATCAGCGCAAAGCCGTCATGGGCGGCCAGCGAACGCGCCAGCGCGCCGCCGGCATCGTCGCCCAGCGCGCACAGGAAATGCGTCCTGGCACCGGCACGCGCCGCCGCCACCGCCTGATTGAAGCCCTTGCCACCCGGGCCGGTGCTGTAGCGGCCGGCGATGGTGGCGCCCGGCACCGGTAGCACGTCGCACCGCCACACGTGATCGACATTGAAAGACCCGACAACGACGACCGAACTCATAAATACCTGCTTGCTTGAATGACGAAGATGACACGTGGCATGCAGTCATTAGAACGGCACGCCGATGAACCAGCCCCGCCTCACCCGAAGTGCGACAGCACGCCGGCAATGGTAGCGGTCATGAAGGTGGCGATCGAACCGCCGAGCACCGCCCGCAGGCCGAACTTGGCCAGATCGTGACGACGTTCCGGTGCCAGCCCGCCAATGCCGCCGATCTGGATCGCAATCGAGCTAAAGTTGGCAAAGCCGCACAGGGCATACGTGGCAATCAGGCGGCCTTCTTCGCTCAGGCTCACGCCGGCAACCTGGCCCTTCACGATCTGCGACAACTCGGTATAGGCGACGAATTCGTTGATCACCACCTTCTGGCCGATCAGCGAGCCGACCGTGGTCGCGTCCGCCCACGGCGTGCCGATCACCCAGGCCACCGGGGCCAGCACGTAGCCGAAGATTGTGGACAGGTTGGTCGGCCGGCCCAGCGCCGCTGCCGCACCGGTCACTTCGCCCAGCCATGTCAGCGGGGCGTTGATCAGCGCGATCAGCGCGATGAAGGCCAGCAGCATCGCGCCGATGTTCAGCGCCAGGCGCAGGCCATCGCCCGCACCGGCCGCGGCTGCATCGATGATGTTGCTGGTGGTCTTTTCCACTTCCATCTTGACCGTGCCGCGGGTCAGCGGCGTGCCGGTTTCCGGTACCAGCAGCTTGGCCACCACCAGGGTGGCCGGCGCCGCCATGATGCTGGCGGCGAGCAGATGCTTGGCGTAGAAGGCCTGCTGCGCCGGATCGCTGCCGCCGAGCATGCCCACATACGCGGCCAGCACGCCGCCGGCGATATGCGCCATGCCGCCGATCATCATCGTCAGCAGCTCGGACTGGGTCATCTTGGGGATGTACGGGCGCACGGTCAGCGGCGCCTCGGTCTGGCCGATGAACACGCTGGCGCAGACGCTGGTGGTTTCCGCACCGGACACCCGCATCACCTTGGTGATCGCCCAGGCCATCGCACGCACCACCAGCTGCATCACCCCCAGGTGGTACAGCACGCCCATCAGCGCCGAGAAGAAGATGATGGTGGGCAGCACCTGGAACGCGAAGATGAAGCCGTAGCTTTCGATGTTCATCAGGCTGCCGAAAATGAAGGTGGAGCCTTCATTGACGAAGCTCAGCACCTTCACAAAGCCCTTGCCCAGCGAGTCGAACACGTCGCGCCCGCCCGGCACCAGCAGCACCAGCGAGGCGAACGAGATCTGCAGCAACAGGCCGGTGCCGACCAGCTTCCAGTCAACTGCGCGGCGGTTGGTCGAAAACAGCCAGGTGATGCCGATGAGCACTGCCAGACCGAACAGGCCGAAACCGATCCTTCCCAAACCTTCGACCATTCCAATCCCCGGGGCTGCTGACGGCAAAACGAGAAGCCTAGAGCAGGGGGTCTCAGCGGGCAAGGCGAGCGGCATTCAGACGGCCGCCACTGGCTCGCGCCAGCGTCCCGGCCGCTAAACTGCGCAATCCGGTCCGGGGCAGGTGCCCCGGAGGGTGCAGGAGTTCGCCATGCGTTACCGTCGTCTGGGTTCCACCGGACTGCAGCTGTCAGCCGTGTCGTTCGGGGCCTGGGTCACCTTTGGCAAGCAGATCGGGCGCAGCGAGGCGCGCAACCTGATCGCCGCGGCCTGGGACAACGGCATCAACTTTTTCGACAACGCCGAGGTCTATGCCCGCGGCCGTGCCGAGGAGGTCATGGGCGATGTGATCGCCGACCTGCGCCTGCCGCGCGATGGCTACTGCGTGTCCAGCAAGGTGTTCTTCGGTGCGGTGGACAGCCCGCGCCCGACCCAGCGCGGGCTCTCGCGCAAGCATGTCACCGACGCCTGCCACGCCGCGCTCAGGCGCCTGCGTGTGGAGTATCTGGATCTGTATTTTTGCCACAGGCCCGACCCTGCCACGCCGATCCAGGAAACCGTGCGGGCGATGGACGCGCTGATCCGCCAGGGAAAGGTGATGTACTGGGGCACGTCGGAATGGAGCGCAGAGCAATTGCGCGCGGCGATCGCCATCGCCGAACAGGAGCATCTGCATGCGCCGTCGATGGAGCAGCCGCAATACAACCTGCTGCACCGCCAGCGGCTGGAACACGAGTATGCGCCGCTGTGCGAGGCCGGGCTGGGCACCACCATCTGGTCGCCGCTGGCCTCTGGCCTGTTGACCGGCAAGTACAACGCGGGGGTGGACGCCGACAGCCGACTGGGCCAGCCCGACAACGCCTGGCTGCAGGACGACGTGCTGGGCACGCCGGAATCCCGCCGCCTGGAACGCGCCCGCGCGTTCTGTGCGGTGGCCGCCGAGCTGGGCCATGCGCCGGCGCCGCTGGCGATCGCCTGGTGCCTGCGCAATCCGCACGTGTCCTCGGTGATCCTGGGCGCCAGCCGGGTGGCGCAGCTGGAACAAAACCTGACCGCGCTAGCGGTGCTGGACCAGGTGGATGCAGCCGGCTGGGCGCAGGTGGAAGCGGCCACACGCTAAGCGGTCGAGGACCGTTGGTTACTCGCTGCGTGCACGGTGCAAAGTGGGGCACCGTGTGCGGTGATTGGATTAAACGGCTCGACCAGCTCTACAGGAGTGGCACCAAGAGCGTGGCCCTGCCACCGTTCGCTTCTTGCAAGAGTGAGCTGCGGCCTGGCTGCAGGCGCGTGGCCCCCCACCATCGCGCGCCGCGCCGCAACTACGTCCATGCAGGGCTCCATCCATGCCGCATCAGGTCGCGCGACGGTGGGCGGGCAGGGCCAACTGAGATGGCCGCTGGGAATGGGTGTAAGCAGTGCACTGGCGGCGTTCCCTTGGTGTCGAGTCATGTCCAGCTGTTGGACCCAAGCGATACACGCCACCTGCGATCAGCGGCCAGGCCGTGCTTCGCAGGCCGACGAACGGCGACCGGGCACGGTGTCCTCACCGCGTTGCGAAAGCCTGTGGCGGCATGGATACCGCCACGGAACCTTCAGCGACGAAGGCACCGCACCTCCTGCAATACGTGAGTGCAGTGCGCGCTCGACCAACTGCTGTTGAGCGGGGCAGGGGACGTGCCTCTAAAAATCATCAGTTGCTGCCGCTCGCTTCTCAGGCATGGATGCCCCGCATCGCTTGCAAGGAGCATTGGCATCGCCCCCTCGATTCGATGGCCCAGTTACCCAGGATCGAAACGCAGCAAAGCGCAGCTGCCGAATCGGAGCGCGGCAGAGGGCAACGCGATAGCTACCCAATTGCCTGGACCAGCTGGAGCGAGCCGGCCGCCCGCAAGCAGCTTCCGAAAAATCCGGCGTGTCGATAGGGTGTATCGATCAAAAAGTGCGAGGTCATGCAAAGATTCCGCCATTCAGATGAGAATGGCTCTTGATCATTAAATGAGAATGGTTATTATTTGTCTGGCCAACCGACTGGAGATCCAGATCATGACCGCTCATCCCGTGCTGCTTCGCTCCGAACCGGTCAATCTGCGCGACCGTGCCGTGCCCCGCGTAGTGCCCGCCGAAGACCTCATCAGCAGCGAGGCCTTGCTCAAGGGGCGTCGCGAAGTGTTGATCCAGCATGGCGATCGCGTCTATCGCCTGCGCCATACCAGCAACGACAAGCTCATCCTGACCAAGTAATTCGCGTCTCCCACGTCGTCCCAGCGAAGGGAACCGCTGCGCCCCGCTAAATCGGGCGCAGACCGCCGCCACGGCTGCCATCGGCCGCCACGGCAAGCCGCCGGCATCGCCTTCTGCGATGTTGGCGTGCGATGCCCGCTGCCGGCAGGGTTCCGCAGCCATTGCACTCGCTCCATCGGCGCCGCTCTGCAGAGGCGCCGGCTGTTCGCTGCGGGCGTTGCCGCCGCCGTCCGCCACCCACCTCTCCACCCTCGGTTGCCGTGCGCAGCCGGTTCGCTGTGCGCGCTGCCGGGGGGTCTTCCACAAAGGTTGCTTGATGATTCGCCTGCATCCGCTGGTGGTCGCGCTGTCGCTCGCGCTGTCTGCCGCCCCGTTGTGTGCCCATGCCGCAGAATCCGATGCCGGTGGCGACGCTGCGCGGGAGGTGCACGACTTCGATCGTCTGCAAGTCACCGCCACGCGGACCCAGCGCGCGCTGGTGGATGTGCCGGCCACGGTGGATGTGATCGACCGCGAACAACTGGACAACCAGCTGGTGCGCGAGCTCAAGGACCTGTTCCGCTATACGCCGGGGGTGTCGGTGACCAGCACCAGCGGACGCTTTACCGGCGCCAACGGCATCCGCATCCGCGGCCTGGATGGCAATCGCGTGGCGATCCTGGTGGACAACGTGCCGGTGTCGGACACCTTCGCGTTCGGCAGCTACCTCAATGCCAATCGCAACTTCGTCGACCTGGAAACGCTCAAGCGCGTGGAAGTGGTGCGCGGGCCGGCCAGTTCCTTGTATGGCTCCGATGCCCTGGGCGGTGTGGTGGCCTTCGTCACCAAGGATCCGGCCGATTATC
The DNA here is from genome assembly GCF_001642575.1 of Xanthomonas floridensis. Taxonomy (GTDB): domain Bacteria; phylum Pseudomonadota; class Gammaproteobacteria; order Xanthomonadales; family Xanthomonadaceae; genus Xanthomonas; species Xanthomonas floridensis. The sequence continues at coordinate 76,483 of NZ_LXNG01000012.1, forward strand.
TGCGCGACGACAAGAACAGCTACGTCGGCCTGAAGTTCGGCTACGAAGGCGACTGGAATGGCCTGTTCGCCGGCGCCACCGGCGCGTTTGGCGGCGAGCGCTGGAGTGGCATGGTGGCGGTGGCGCATCGCCAGGGCCAGGAAACGCAGAACCAGGGCGACAACCGCAGCCGCGATGTCACCCGGACCGCCGCCAACCCGCAAACCGTGGACGGCCGCAGCGTGCTGACCAAACTGGTCTATGCGCCGAGCGCGCAGCAGCGCTTCAAGCTCACCGTGGAAGGCAACGAGGACTACGGCAGCATCGAGGCCTTGAGCAGTATCGATACGCGCTCGCCGACACCGTCGCTGCGGGTGTTGTCGCAGCAGGGGCGCGATCATCAGACCCGGGCGCGGGTCTCGTTGCGGCACGAGCTGGATGCGCTGGACGCCGCGCTTGCCGACGACCTGCAATGGCTGCTGTATCGCCAGGACAGCGAAAGCCTGCAGCGCACCAACGAGCTGCGCGGCAATGCGACCCGCCGCCACAACGAACACAGCTTCGACCAGCGTGTGTACGGGCTGCTGGTCAATGCACACAAGGTCATCGCCACCGATGCGCTGCAGCACGACATCACCTATGGGCTGGACGCTACCTGGACCGACACCCGCGCCAAGCGCGATGGCTATTCGCTGAATCTTGCCAACGGCGCGATCAGCAACCGGGTCGGCCAGGATGTATTTCCCGTGCGTGATTTTCCGAAAAGCCAGACCACGAAGCTGGGCCTGTACGCGCAGGACGAGATCGGCCTGCTGGACGGGCGGCTGTCGCTGACGCCGGGCGTGCGCGTGGACTATTTCCGCCTGTCGCCGCAGCCAGATGGCATCTTCCGCGAAGACAACCCGGGCGTGGCGGTGGCGACCATCGACCAGACCCAGGTCTCGCCCAAGTTCGGTGCGGTGTGGCGCTTTTCCGAGACCTGGTCAGCCTACGCCACTTACGCGCATGGCTTCCGCGCCCCGCCTTACAACGACGTCAATATCGGCTTCACCAACCTGCAGTCGCGCTACACCGCCATTGCCAACCCCGATCTGAAAGCCGAAACCAGCCGCGGTGGCGAATTGGGGCTGCGCTTCAACGATGCGGTGGGGTATCTCGGCCTGGCCGTGTACTACACCGATTACCGCAACTTCATCGAGTCGAACGCGCCGGCTGGTACCAACGCAGACGGCTTCCTGGTGTTTCAGTCGCGCAATGTCGACGATGTGGTGATCAAGGGTGCCGAAGCGCGCGGCGGGCTCGATCTGGGCGTGCTGGCCGGCTGGCAGGGGTGGTCGTTGAATAGCGCGGTGGCGTATTCGGAAGGCGACAACCTCACCGACACCACACCGCTCAATTCGGTGGATCCGCTGCGCGGCACGCTGGGTGTGGCCTTCGACGGCACGCAGTGGGGCGCCGAACTGATCGGCACCTTGGTTGCGCGCAAGCGCCGCCCGCAGCTGGACAGTTATTACACGCCGGCCGGCTACGCCACGCTGGACCTGATGGGGCATTGGGAGTTCGCGCCCGGCGCCAAGCTCACCGCCGGCATCTTCAACCTGGCCGACCGTCGTTATGTGGACTGGAATGCGTTGCCCAACGGCACGCTCGCCAGCAGCACCGTAGTCGATCGCTTCACCGCAGCCGGGCGCACCGCCTCGGTCAGCCTGGCCGTGAGCTGGTAGCGGCCATGCCCATCGTCCGTCCGCTGCCGTTGTCGTCGAACCCGCGTGCCACCCGCCGCACGCTGCCGCGTCCCGCGCAGCTGGCGGCCCTGGGCACGGTGCTGTGCCTGTATCGCCCGGCCCTGGGGAATGAACTGGAGGGCTGGCAGCACGCGGTCGACGCGGCGGCCTGCCGGCAGCTGGACAGCGACGGCGTGCGCGAAGGCGTTTGCTTCTTCGATGCCGACGGACAGTGCTGCTGGCGGCTCTACCTGCTGCCGGACAGCGATTTTCTCAGCTGGGACCGACTGATCTGCCAGCTACCGCCATTGGCGATGGAGAACCAGGCGCTGGGCGTGGGCGAGCGCCTGTGGCGTCGGCTGGCCGGGCGCATGCGCGGCGAGCACTGGCGGCTGAGCGCGCTGCGCCTGCAGGCCGGCGGCAACTACGCGCCGTCGCTGGCGGCCAGCCTGGCCACCGTGTCGGCGTTGGGTGCCGAAGTCGCTGCGCGATTGGCGCACGATGAGGGCATTGACGGACGGGTGGCGGTGGATGATTGCTGTTGCGCGCGCGCCGCCGCACTACGGGCGGCCCCACCTGCCACTGCCGGTAGCGACCCGGCGACCATGCACGCTGCCGTGCTGCGGCTGCGCCGCTGATGTTTCTGATACCACCACCGAGAATCCAGATGAACCGAATACTGCCCTGCTGCCTTGTCGCCGCGCTGAGCCTGCTGCCGCTGTCGGCGATTGCCGCCGACGCCGCTGCCGAAAGGGATCGGCAGAGCATCCTGGCGATGCAGGGCGAATACGCGGTGGACTTCGCCTTCGACGAAACCGTGCTGCTCAAGCCCGGTTACGAGCGCGCCTCGGCGATGCGCAGCGGCGCCAACGAGGTGGTCATCGTGGTGGAGGATTCGCCACGCAAGCTGGTGTTGCAGCATCTGCTGGTCGACGAAAAGACCAGGCATGTGACCAAGCACTGGCGGCAGGATTGGGTGTACGAAGCGCCGCAGCGTTTCGAATTCACAGCCGACCAGACCTGGCAGGTGCGTGCGCTGCCGGCATCGGCCACGCAGGGCGCATGGACGCAGTGCGTCTTCGAGGTCAGCGATGCGCCGCGCTATTGCGGCACCGGCCGCTGGGACTACGCCGATGGCCATCCCACCTGGACCAGCGATCTGAGCTGGCGCCCCCTGCCGCGCCGTGAGTACACCAAGCGCAGCGACTACAACGCGCTGTCGGTGATCAACCGGCACACGCTCACGCCCAACGGCTGGACGCACGAGCAGTTCAATACCAAGGTGCTGCGCAAGCCCGGCGGCAGCCAGGAGCCCGTCGCGCGCGAATTCGGTTTCAACGAGTACCGCAAGACCACCGAGGTGGACTTCGCTCCGGCCTATGCGTACTGGAAGGGCACGCAGGGCTATTGGGCCAAGGTACGCGCACGCTGGGCCAGGTTCCTGGACACCCCGCCTGGCCTGCATCTGAAGACAAAACCCGACGGCATGGCGATGATCATGCCGATGTTCGAACAGGCCGAACGCGTACAGCAGGGCAAGCGGGTCAAGGACGCGCAGATCGATGCGGTGTTTGCGCAGTGGGTGGAAGCGGCGAACTAGCCACCTGCCGCAGGAGCACACCCGGGCGCGAAGGGACTTATCGGCAACGCCCGATCGAGCCCGGGTGCGCTCCTGCGCACCAGGCGGTCGTTATTCCTTGAACATCAAAAACGCCGCCACCAGGATCAGCCCGAACGCGGCCCAGTGATTCCACTTCAGCGACTGGCCCAGGTAGAAGGTCGAGAAGCCCGCGAATACCAGCAGCGTGATCACTTCCTGCATGCCCTTGAGCTGCGGCGCGGAATACACCGCGCTGCCCAGGCGGTTGCCCGGCACCTGCAGGCAGTATTCGAAGAAGGCGATCCCCCAGCTGACCAGGATGGCGATCATCAGTGGCGTGCTCTTGTACTTCAGGTGCCCGTACCAGGCGAAGGTCATGAACACATTGCTGGCGATCAGCAGCAGGACCGGGTAGAGGTAGGCGGTGAAGGGGGCGGTGGGCATGACGGCGGCGGCGGGAAAGGGGCCGGAAGCATAAGCCAGCCCCGTTAAGCGCACGCGACCGTGCCGATGAGCCCGGCGTGCGGCGTCAGAGGGTGCTCGAGGCAGATGGTTGTCCGCAGCACGATCCATGCAATTGCTTGGTCACGCATGGCCGCGCCACGCCCACCCTGCTAGCGCTGCATGCCCCAGCGGCGCACGGTCAGTCGCTCGATGGCCTGGAACACCACAGCTTCCACCAGCAGGCCCAGCACGACCACCATGGCCAGGCCGGCGAACACGCGGTCGGTGTACAGCTCGTTGCGGTTCTGGAAGATGTACCAGCCCAGACCGCCCTGGCCGGAGGTGGCGCCGAACACCAGCTCGGCGGCGATCAGGGTGCGCCAGGCGAATGCCCAGCCGATCTTCAGGCCGGACAGGATCGCCGGCAGCGCGGCCGGGATCAGCAGCTGCGCCACATAGCGCGGCCCACGCAATCCGTAATTGCGCCCGGCCATGCGCAAGGTCTCCGGCACCGCCTGGAAGCCGGCATAGGTGGTCAGCGCCAGTGGCCACAGCACCGAGTGCACCAGCACGAACACCAGGCTACCGGTGCCCAGGCCGAACCACAGCAAGGCCAGTGGCAGCAGTGCGATGGCTGGCAACGGATTGAACATGGCGGTCAGCGTGCCGAGCACATCGCGGCCCCAGCGGGTGGACGCGGCCACGGCGGTCAGCCCGAACGCCGACACCACGCCCAGCAGATAGCCCTGCGCCAGTACCCGCAGCGAGGCACCCACCCGACGCAGCAATTGGCCAGACATCAGTCCGTCGTAAAACGCGCGTGCGGTCTGCGCTGCGCTGGGCAACATCAGGTCGTCGCCAACCACGCGCGCAGCGATCTCCCACACCGCCGCCAGCACCACCAGCACCACGGCCTTGCGCAGCCATGCCGGCGCCTGCCAGCGGATTGGCGCGGCGGCGGTCAGCAGGGCCGGATCCAGGGGCTGCAGCGCCAGTTCGTATTCCGGGCGCACCGGTGGAACCGGCGGCCGCGCGGCGGCGGGCGAGCCGCTCATGGCAGCGCCTCGCGTTGCAGCTGGGCAGGACGTCGCAGCGGCGCCACCTTGTCGTCGGCCAGCGTATCGTCAGGCAGGTCGAACAACAGGCGATGGATGCGCTGCGCAGTCTGCTGGAAAGCCACGCTGCCGGCGCTGTGCGGGCCGAAGGCATGCGCATTGAGTTCGGCACGCACCTGGCCCGGATGCGGCGACAGCAGCAGCACGCGGTTGCCGACCACCAATGCTTCCTCGATGGAATGGGTGACGAACAACAGGGTGAAGCGCGCCTGCTCCCACAGTTCCAGCACCTGCTCCTGCATGCGCGAGCGGGTCAACGCATCCAGGGCGGCGAATGGCTCGTCCATCAGCAACACGCGTGGACGCATTGCCAGCGCACGCGCGATTGCCACGCGCTGTTTCATGCCGCCGGACAAGGTGTGCGGGTAAGCATCGGCGAACCCGCTCAGTCCGACCTGGGCCAGGCTCTCGTCTGCCCGCTCGCGGGCTTCGGCGCGGCCGAGCTTGCGCGCTGCGCGCAGCCCGAACACCACGTTCTCGCGCACGGTCTTCCAGGGCGCGAGTTGATCGAATTCCTGGAACACCACCACCCGGTCCGGCCCCGGGCCGGTCACCACCTGCCCATCCAGGCGGATCTGCCCCTCGCGCGGCGGCACGAAGCCGGCCACCGCCTTGAGCAGGGTGGACTTGCCGCAGCCGGACGGGCCCAGCAGCACGAAGCGGTCGGCTGCATGCACATCGAAGCGCACCCGATGGGTGGCCCGCACCACACGCTGTGCGTTGACGTATTCCAGGCTGACGTGATCGACCTGCAGCAAGGGTGTCGCCATGCTCAGCTCCCGCCCGCAATCAGCGGGTCGTCGAAGAAGTAATCGCCCACCTTGGCCGGCGCCTGCTTGATTGCGCCGCTGCGCTGCATGAACTGGCCAAGCTTCAATGTGTTCTGCGGCGCCACGGTGAATTGCACCTTGGGGTCCTTGAGGATCTGCAGGACCAGCGCACGGTCGATGCTCGATCCGTTCCGGCGCAGGAAGATATCCGCCGCCTGCTCCGGGTGCGCGGTGACGAACGTCGCTGCCTGATCCAGCGCAGCCACGAACGCGCGATAGGTCTTGGGGTTGTCGCGGCGGAATGTTTCGGTCGCGTACAGCACCGTGGCCGACGACGGCCCACCCTCGATGTCATACGAGCTGGTGACGATATGCGCGGCCGGGTTGCGCGCCAGCTCCTGCTCCTGGAATGGCGGGCTGGCGAAATGTGCCGTGATCTCGGTGCGGCCACGGATGATCGCCGCCGCCGCATCCGGGTGCGGCAGGGCCACCTGCAGCGGGTCCAGCTGATGGGTGCCCTTGTCGCCCCAGCGCTGTTGCGAGGCATGCTGCAGAAACCGCGATTGCACTGAAACGCCGGTGGCCGGCACCGCGATGCGGTCCTTCGGGGTGAAGTCGCCGATGCTCTTGATGCGCGGGTTGTTGCTGATCAGGTAGTACGGAAAGTTGCCCAGCGACGCCACCCCGCGCACGTTCTGCCGGCCACGGGTGCGGTCCCAGATGGTGAACAACGGCCCGACACCGGCCCCCGCGATATCGATCGAACCGGTGAGCAAGGCATCGTTGACCGCCGCGCCGCCGGACAGCTGCAGAAACTGCACGTCGATATCCACGCCGGCTTTCTTGCCTTGCTGCTCGATCAGCTTCTGATCCTGCGCCACGTCCAGCAACAGGTAGACGATGCCGAACTGCTTGGCGATGCGCAGCGTGCCCTCGGCCTGCGCCGCGCTGCTCAATAGCGGCAGTGCCGCCAGCAGCAGGACCGCCACGCGCCGCGAAAGACGGCGGCGCAGCAACGGTGCGTGGGAAATGACGGTCAGACGCATGCAGCGCTCCGGTAGCGAGGGGGAGGGAACAGCGGTGCGGTCAGAACGGCGCATCGCCTTCGATGGTGGTGCGGTTGAGCCGGCGCCGCAGATGGTCGGGCGTCCCGGCGGCCAGGTGCATCACCGAGCGGTTGTCCCAGAACACCATGTCGTGCGGCTGCCAGCGGTGCCGGTACACCAGCGCCGCGCGCGTGCTGTGCGCGAACAAGGTCTGCAGCAGCGCGTGGCTTTCGTCCTCGGGCAGCCCGACGATGCGGGTAGTGAAATGTTCGCTGACGAACAAGGCCTTCTGCCCGGTTTCCGGGTGTGTGCGCACCACCGGATGCTGCACCGGCGTGACCTCGGCAATCTGCTCCGGCGTCAACGCCGGGCGCCACGGATTGCGCGCGCGCAACGCCTCGTATTTGGCCAGATAGCTGTGCTCGGCGCGCAGGTCCTGCGCGGTGCGCTTGAGTGCATCAGGCAGGGTCTGCCAGGCCAGGTGCTGGTTGGCGAACAAGGTATCGCCGCCCTCGGCAGGCAGCTCCTGTGCATGCAGCAGCGAGCCCAGGCTGGGGGTCTCTTTGTAGGACAGGTCCGAGTGCCAGTAATGCCCGGCATCGCCCAGGCCGATCGGCTGGCCGTTTTCCTTGATGTTGGAAACCACCAGCACTTCCGGATGCCCACGCAGCTGGAAATTACGCAGCACGTGGATCTGCAGCGGGCCGAAGCGGCGGCTGAATTCGACCTGCTGCGCCGGGGTGATGCGCTGATCGCGAAACACCAGCACATGGTGATCCAGGTGCGCGCGGTGGATGCGCGCGAAGGTGTCCGCATCCAGCGGCTGCGACAGATCCAGACCGATGACTTCCGCGCCCAGCGGCGCATCGAAGGGCACGATCCGCACGCCGGCGGTGTGTCCCGTGTTGGCATCGGCGCGCGAGGACTGCACGCGCGCTGCAGAACGAACATTGGCCACGAGCTTGCACCTCGACAACAGCAAAGGCCGCCTGACACGGCGACCGGACTGGTCACTGTAGGCAGTCGTGTTCCTGCTGCGAACGTACGATTGGCAAGGTGCTTATGCGCTGCGGATATATGCAGCGCCTCATCGACCGCAACGAGCAGTCAGCGGGGTGCCAGCGCACCGCTGACTGGTCCGCAACAGCCGGAAAGATGCTGCAAGCGCCAGCAATGAACACGAATTGCGCGAAGAAAGCACGGCGTCTGTGCGGTGCAAGGCGAACCCGGAACACCGCGCACGTGCCTGACGGTCACACCGTGTTTGTCATTCGCACTGACGCCGCACATCGATGCTGCGTCCGCATCGCGGGCTGCGGCTTGCCTACGGCAGACGCCTGTTTCAGGGGGCTGATACGCAAGGCGCCAGCAGAACCGGAGATGTCTTCGTTCGGGCGGTCACGCGTGTCATGGCGTATCGACCGCCCGGCATGCCGCGCGGCACTCCGGGGCGACGGCAAACACGTGAACGCCAACTCCAGCGCCGCGTGCTCACTCGGTACGCAGCGCCAATGCAGGCGGCGTGGACAAAATGCGCCGGGTGCCGGACCAGCCGGCAAGCAGGCTCAGCGCCAGTCCGAAGGCGCCGCCCAGCAGCAGGCGCGGCCAGTCCGGTGCAAGTGCGATCTCGAACGCCTGCTGCCCGACCACTGCGCCGATGACGGCCGCCGCCGTGACCGCCAGGCCCGCAGCCAGCAGCCCCAATGCGCCGAACTCCACCAGCACCGCGCCACGCAATTGCCCGCGCCGCGCGCCCAGCGTGCGCAGCACGGCGCTGTCGTAACGGCGCTCGCCTGCAGTGGCCTGCAAGGCGGCCAGCAGCACCAGCACCCCGGCCAGCAGGCTGAAGCCCATCACCAGCTGCACGGCCTGCGCCACCTGGTCGATCACCTCGCGCACGCGGCCGAGAATCGCGTCGATGTCCAACACCGAAATATTGGGGTAGTCGCGACTGAGCGATGCCAGCCTGGGCGCACTGCCGGGCGGCAGGTGGAAGGCGGAAATCAGGTTGTACGGCGCATCGCCCACCGCGCCTTCATTGAGCAGCAGGAAGAAATTGACCCGGAACGAATCCCAATCGGCCTTGCGGATGCTGGTGACGGTGAAGCTGCGTTGTTGCTCGCCCAGCAGCAGGGTGATGCGGTCGCCGAGTTTGAGCTGATAGCGCTGCGCCCAGCCTTCTTCCACCGAGGCTTCGGCAGCGGTGCTGTCGGCGCTCCAGAACTTGCCCTGCAGCAGCGTATTGGCTGGCGGAAACGCATGCCGCCAGGAGAAATTGACCGGGCGGTTGTCGCCATCGCCATCGTCGGCTGGATCGCGGTCGCCGCGCACCGGCGGTTTGTCGTTGATGGCGACCAGACGGCCGGTGGAGAACGGCTCCACCGCAGCGCCGTCGGCGCCCAATCCGCGCAGCGTCTGCAGCACCGGCTCGGTCTGCTCGGGCTGGATATTCATCAGGAAATAGTTCGGGGTATCTGCCGGCAGGCGGTCGCGCCATTGGCCGAGCAGGCCGGGGCCAACCACCGACAGCAGCAATAGCGCGCACAACGACAGCGACAGGCCGACCAGCTGCACCACGCTCAGGCCGCGCCGGCGGGTGAGCGAGGCCAGGCCCAGTTTCCAGGCGCCGCGCAGGCGGTGCTGGATCGGCCGCAGCAGGGCCAGCAAGCCCAGCCCGAGCAGCATCGCCACCAGCGCCAGCGCGGCCAGGCCACCCAGCACCCAGCCCGCCAACACCAGGTTGCCGGTGGCGTAGACGGTGAGCGCCAGCGTTGCGGCCAGCGCAGCGCCGTAGACCAGCAACGAGCTCGGCGGCACCGCGGCAAAGCTGCGGTTGAGTACCCGCATCGGCGGCACGTTGCGCAGCCGCAGCAGCGGTGGCAGGCCGAAGCCCAGCAACAGCACCAGGCCGATCCCTGCGCCTGCCAGGGCCGGGGTGGCCTGCGGCAACGGCAGCCGGTTCGGAATCAAGCTGCCCAGCGCCTGGACCAGGCCCTCCTGTGCCAGCATGCCCAGGCCGATGCCGACCAGGCAGGCCGGAATCGCGGTCAACAGCAATTGCAGCGACAGCATCGCCAAAATATCGCGCTGCTTCGCGCCCAGGCAGCGCAGCACCGCCACGGTGTCGATGCGCCGCATCGCAAAGCGGTTGGCCGCCAGCGCGGTCGCCACACCCGACAACAACACGGCGAGCAAGGCCGACAGGGCCAGGAAGCGACCGGCGCGGTCGAACGCTGCGCGCATGCCGCGCTGGGTGTCTTCGATGCCGACCAGGCGGTACTCGCTGGCGCGCGGCTTGAGCCAGGCGCGCAGGTCGGCGATGGCATCCGGCGCACCGGCGAACATCAACCGGTAGGAGGCGCGGCTGCCGGGCCCGAGCAGACCGGCACCTTCGATATCGGCGCGATTGACCAGCAGCGGCGGCGACAACTGCATCAGCTCGCCGGACGCATCCGGTTCGGCGCGCAGCACGCCGGTAATGGTCAGATGGCCGGCGCCGAATTCCAGCTGTTCGCCCACGCGCAGGCCCAGCGCTTCCAGCAGCCGCGGGTCGGCGTAGGCCTGGCCCGGCGGCGGTGCGGTGGCAGGGCTGCCTTCGCCGCCGCTGCCGTCCCTGGACACCAGCAACTGCCCACGCAGCGGATAGCCGGCGCCCACGCCGCGGATATTGGCCATCTGGCTGGCGTCGTGATGGAACAGCACGCTCGGGAAGCTGACCATGCGCGTGCTCTGCAGCCCGCGGCGCTGCGCTTCGGCGGCGAAGTCGGCCGGAATCTCCTGGCGTCCGGTCACGCCCAGATCGCCACCGAGCACTTCTGCCGCGCTGGAGGTCAATGCCAGCGTCACCCGGTCCACCAGGGTGCCTACCGCTGTCATCACCGCAACGCCCAGCACCAGCGCGGCGAACACGGTCAGCAGGTCGCCGGCCAGGAATTCGCGGCGCACCGCGCGCGCCGCCTGCTTGACGACGTTCATGCCGCCGCGCCGGACGCTTGCGCGTGCAGGCGGCCGCCGTCGATGCGGTAGATGTGCCGGCAGCGCTGCGCCAGCGTCATGTCGTGGGTGACCAGCACCAGGGTGGTGTCGCTGGTGGCATTGAGCGCGAACAGCAGGTCGCTGATCTGCGCGCCGGTGGCCTGGTCCAGGCTGCCGGTGGGTTCGTCGGCAAACAGGATGCGCGGGCGCGCCACAAAAGCACGCGCCAGCGCCACGCGCTGCTGCTCGCCGCCGGACAACTGGCGCGGGTAGTGCCGCGCACGCGCGCTCAGGCCCACTGCCTCCAGCACCTCGCGCACCCGTGCCGGGTCTTCGCGCCCGGCCAGTTCCAGCGGCAGCGCAATGTTTTCTTCTGCGGTCAGCGCCGGCAGCAGGTGGAAGCTCTGGAACACGAAGCCCACTTCGCGCGCGCGCAGCGCAGCGCGCGCTTCTTCGTCGAGCTGGCCCAGGTCCTGGCCGGCCAGTGCGATGCTGCCGCGGCTGGGCAGGTCCAGCCCGGCCAGCAGGCCGAGCAGGGTGGTCTTGCCCGAACCGGAGGCGCCGACGATGGCGATACTGTCGCCTTCACTGACCGTCAAGCTGATGTTGTCGAGGATGTGGAGCGTTCCCTCCGGGCCACTGACGGATTTGCCGACCTCGCGGACGTCGATGGCGGTGCGGGTGCTGGAGCGGGGGGCCAGACTGTCGATGAGGAATCTCCGAATGCGTGAAAGAACACTGCGATATGGCGCGCTGGTCCTGTGGCTGCTGACACTCTCCCTGCTTGCGCCGGGGATTGCCTCTGCCAAAAGTCCGGCGACTGCTGCACCGATCCTGGTGGTGGGCGACAGCCTGAGCGCTGCGCACAACATTCCGGTGCAGTCCGGTTGGGTCACCCTGCTGGACCAGCGCCTGAAGCGTGACATGGCGACGCCACCGGCGGTCGTCAATGCCAGCATCAGCGGCGAGACCACATCCGGCGCGCTGACCCGGCTGCCCGGCCTGCTGCAGAAGCATGCACCAGGCGTGGTGGTGATCGAGCTGGGCGGCAACGATGCGCTGCGCGGGCTGACTCCGGCCCAGCTGAAGGGCAATCTGGAGAAGATGATCAAGCTCAGCCAGGCGTCTGGTGCCAAGGTGCTGCTGCTCGGCATCGATGTGCCACCCAATTACGGCCCGGCCTACCGCGAGCGTCTGAAGGCGACCTATGCGGACCTGGCCAAGCAGTACAACACGGCCCTGGTGCCATTCTTCCTGGAAAAAGTGGCCTTGCAGCCGGGCCTGATGCAGGCCGATGGCCTGCATCCGACCGCGGCCGCCCAGCCCAAGGTGCTGGAGACGGTGTGGCCGGCACTGCGCCCATTGCTGGGGCGTTGATCGAATGAGATGAAACGTTATTCGGCCTTCACGTCGCTTGCACCCGCAATCCGGCATGTTTCACAAAGCTGAAGACCGAGGAAAGTCCATGCGTCAGACCAAGGAAACGTCCGGCCTCGTGCTGGTCGTCGAAGACAACCGCAATATCTCCGAAATGATCGGCGAGTACCTGGAAGGCCGTGGCTTCGAGGTCGACTACGCGCAGGACGGACTGGACGGCTACCGTCTGGCCGCCGAGAACAGTTACGACGTGGTCGTGCTGGACCTCATGCTGCCACGTCTGGACGGCATCGAAGTGTGTCGCCGCCTGCGTAACGACGCACGCAAGTCCACGCCGGTGCTGATGTTGACCGCCCGCGACACGCTGGACGACAAGCTCACCGGCCTGGGCTTCGGCGCCGACGATTACCTGACCAAGCCGTTCGCGATCCAGGAGCTGGAAGCGCGTCTGCGTGCCCTGATCCGCCGCGAGCGTCGCCAGGTGGGCTCGGAAGTGCTCAAGGTCGCCGACCTGGTGCTGGACCCGGTGAGCATGCGCGCCACCCGTGCTGGCACCGAGCTGCAGCTCTCGCCGATCGGCCTGCGCCTGCTGACCATCCTGATGCGCGAATCGCCACGCGTGGTGACACGCCAGGAAATCGAGCGCGAGATCTGGGGCAATGGCCTGCCGGATTCGGACACCCTGCGCAGCCATCTGTACAACCTGCGCAAGATCATCGACAAGCCGTTCGACCGTCCGCTGCTGCACACCGTGCAGAGTGCCGGCTACCGGATTGCCGACATCGCCCAGCCGATGACCTGATCAACCGATGACCTGATGTTCCGGCCGACCACCGTCAGGTGGCCGGCTGCTCCTGCAGGCGCCCCCGCGCCGCCCGCTCTCCCGTGCCGCTGACTGGTTGCACGAAGGAATCACGGAAGCGTTGCCTATAATCCGGCGCTCTCCCCTGGATGCAGCAATGCCACACGGGCTCCCGAGAAAAATACGTCTTGCCTTCCTGTTGCAGGTCGCGCTGGCGAGCCTGGCGATCGTGCTGGGCGGGTACCTGATCTCTTTTGTCATCAAGTACAGCCTGGTGCGCACCGTGCTCGCCGACGAGGCCGTGCACTTCTGGCAGATGCACAAGAGCGCGCCAGACAACCGGCCGCCCAACACGCGCAATATTCAGGGCTATTTCTCGCCGGCCGGAACCGCGGCCGATACGGCGCCTGCCGCACTGCGGCGCCTGTCGCCGGGCTTCAGTGAAGTTGCTGCCGCCGATGCGTTGGTCTATGTGGACCAACGCCCGGAAGGCCGCCTGTATCTGGTGTTCCCGCGCTCGCGCGCCGCGCACCTCACGCTCTGGTTTGGCGTGGTGCCGGCCATCATCGTGTTGCTGGGAATCTACGGCGTGTCGTGGTTCACCTACCGGGTGTCCAAGCGTCTGGTGTCGCCGATCAGCTGGCTGGCGCGGCGCGTGTCGCAGTGGGATCCGCGCAATCCGGATGTCGACGAACTGGCGCCGGAGCGGCTGCCGGCGGAGTTGCAGGGCGAAACGCGGCAGTTGGCGCTTGCGCTGCACGCGCTGGGGCAACGGGTCAGCGAGCATGTGGCACGCGAACGCAACTTCACCCGCGATGCCAGCCATGAGCTGCGCACGCCGCTGACGGTGATCCGGGTGGCCAGCGACATGGCCCTGGCCGATGACGATCTGTCGCAACGTACCCAGCGCAGCCTGCGCCGGATCCAGCGCGCCGGTCGCGACATGGAAGCGGTGATCGATGCGTTCCTGATTCTGGCCCGCGAAGCGGAGATCGACCCGCAGAGCGAAACCTTCGATGTGGCCGAACTGGCCAGCGAGGAGGTCGAAAGTGCGCGCGAACTGCTGGGCGACAAGCCGGTGTCGCTGCTCATGGTCGGCGACCGCCGCCTGCAGATGTTCGCGCCACCGCGGGTGATGCGGGTGGTGCTGAGCAACCTGCTGCGCAACGCCTGCGCCTACACCGACACCGGCAGCATCGAGGTGGAGGTTACCCAGGACCGGATCGTGGTGCGCGATACCGGCATCGGCATGAGTGACGAAGCCCGTGCGCGTGCGTTCGAGCCATTCTTCCGCGCCGACCCCACGCGCCCGCAAGGCACCGGGCTTGGGCTGTCGATCGTACGCCGGCTGTGCGACCGCTTCGGCTGGCGCATCGAGTTGGAGAGCGAGGCGGGTGTGGGCACGTCGGTGGCGGTGGTAGTGGCCTGAGGCTGGCTGCTGTGGTTGCTGCGAATATCGGTGGGTCGCTTCGGAGTCGCACGCATGGATGACGCATCAGGCCGGTGCCTGCTTGAAGTCGGGTGATGCGTGTTAGCGAGTGCGTGTGTACCGGTCACACGGTGGATGCCCATCTGCCGTGCGCGTGCGACGGCACCTATTGCGTCAATGAGATTGAACGGCTCGACGATGCTCGTTGCGCAGCGACGCGTCCCGTGCGATTTCCGCAGCGGCCGCTGCATTCGCAAGGCTGCAGACGGCCACCGAAGCATGTCGCCGCACCCCGCGCAGTGTGGGCGATCCGCAATGCTGCGCCGGATCGATCCATCTGGCGCCTGAGAGCGGCTAGCAAAACGTGGCTAACGGTCGTCAGGTGGGTGCGGACGGCGCCGAGGAACAGAATGTACAACTGCTACATGAGGATTTCCGAGCACCGGCCGCGCCCGCCTGGCGGTGAGCGCAGTAGGTTTGTTCGCTGCTCTTAAGCAATTACTCCAGTACCGGTGCCACTGCCTTGCGCCACAGCGCATAACCGTCGGCAGTCATGTGCAGCATGTCCTCGCGGAATAGCTGCGGACGCGGCTTGCCGCTGGCATCGAGCATCGGCGTGTAGACATCCACGTAATCCGTTCGCGGAACCGCCGCCAAGGCATCCTTGATCAGGCGATTGGCGGCAATGACCGATGGCAGCAGTTGCGCACGCGAGGGGCTGGGTTTGATCGACAGATAGCTGATGCGTGTGTCCGGCAAGTCGCGGCGGATGCGCGTGACGAAGGCCACCACGTCGTCGCGCACCTGCTCGGGCGTGCGCCCGCTATTGAGATCGTTGTCGCCGGCATACAGCACCACCTGGCGCGGCGCGTAGGGGATCACGATGCGGTCGGCGTACCAGGTGCTGTCGCGCACCTCCGAACCGCCAAAGCCACGGTTGACCACCGGCTTGCCGGGAAAGTCCTTGGCCAGCGTGTCCCAGAAGCGGATCGAAGAACTGCCGACGAACACGATGCCGTGTTTGGGTGGCGGCTGGCGCGCATCGCTGGCGGCGAAGCGCTGCATGTCCTGCTCCCAGGCCGCGTTGGAAACCTGCGCAGGAATCACGGGCGCGGCGTGCGGAGCCTGGGCGATGGCCTGGCTGGAGACCAGTACAAGCGCGCACAGCAGTGCGCGTAAGCGATATGGGAGCATCAGAATCCTGCAACGATGGAACGGGCCTGGCATGGTGCAGCAGTCTGCAAGCTGAGGGCAAACCGGGCGGTGGCTGGCGATGCGCCGCGTCACGGTGCAAGATTCGCACTTTCCCCAGCAGCGACCACGCCATGCGTTCTTCCTGTCTCCAGATCCGCCCTTGCGGCCGGACGTCCTGACGCATGGCCGATCAACTGGGACACGTGCCGCGCGGCCCGCGCCGCATGCTCAAGGCGGCGATCTGGTCGTGGCAAGGCCTGCGC
The DNA here is from genome assembly GCF_001642575.1 of Xanthomonas floridensis. Classification (GTDB taxonomy): domain Bacteria; phylum Pseudomonadota; class Gammaproteobacteria; order Xanthomonadales; family Xanthomonadaceae; genus Xanthomonas; species Xanthomonas floridensis. The sequence continues at coordinate 92,201 of NZ_LXNG01000012.1, forward strand.
GCGGCGTGGCTGCACGAATCGTCGTTCCGGCTCGAAGTCTGCCTGGCGGTGGTGATGGCGCCACTGGGCGTGTGGCTGGGGCAGACGCCACTGGAGCGCATCGCGTTGATCGCCCCGTTGTTGATCGTGCTGGCGGCCGAATTGCTCAATTCCGCCATCGAAGCGGTGATCGAACGCTATGGCCCCGAGCATCACGTGCTGGCCGGCCGCGCCAAGGACATGGGCTCTGCGGCGGTGTTCCTGCTGTTGCTCAACGTGCTGCTGTGCTGGGGGCTGATCCTGCTGCCGCGGGTGCTCTGAGGGGAGCTGCAGCGGTGCGCTGGTGAGCGCGCGCCATGGCCTGATGTCGCTGCGGGCCAGCGGTCTGGTGCTGTAAAACACTGAGATCGAGCGCGTATTGCCCTGACGGCAGTCACTTGGCAGGTCAGGCACTGCACGCAGATCCTGCTGTGCGACATGCTGCCTGTCGGGTTTTTAGCCTGGCGTCGGCAACTCGCCGCCGCGCCGTTGCCTTGGCACGTGCGAGCGCACATGGAGGTTGCTCGCTGCGGATGACAAGCGTTGAGTGAAGAGAGCGCCGAGGACGGATGAGCGCCTAGTGCCCGGCCACCGCGGCGATCCAGGCGGCGTGCTCTGCTGCAGCCACATCCCGCCGCCATGACGCGTCGGCGCGTGCATGCGGGCTTGACCTGGCGCGTGGCATGCTGCGGCTCTCTTTCAACGGAATCGCCTGCATGTCTGTCCTGATGCGCGCCCTGGTGCTGCTGATCCTGACCGTCGGCCTGTCCGGCTGCGGCTACAACACGATCCAGCAGAAAGAGGAGGGAGTGAAGGCGGGTTGGTCGGAAGTGCTCAACCAGTATCAGCGCCGCGCCGATCTGATTCCCAACCTGGTGCGCACCGTGCAGGGATATGCGCAACAGGAACGTCAGGTACTGACCGAGGTGACCAACGCGCGTGCACGCGTGGGGCAGATCCAGGTCAATGCCGACGACGAAGCATCGCTCAAGCAGTTCCAGCAGGCGCAGGGTGAGCTGGGCAGTGCGTTGTCGCGCCTGCTGGTGGTCAGCGAGAACTATCCGCAGCTGAAGTCCGACCAATCCTTCCGCGATCTGCAGGTACAGCTGGAAGGTACCGAGAACCGCATTACCGTGGCGCGCGGTCGTTACATCCAGACCGTGCAGGACTACAACACCTATATCCGCTCGTTTCCGCAGGTGATGACCGCCAAGATCTTCGGATATCAGCCCAAGCCGAATTTCAGCGTGGAAAACGAAGCGCAGATCTCGCGCGCGCCGCAGGTGGACTTCGGTAATCAGCAGGCGCCGCAGCAACAGCCTGCACCGCAGCCTGCGCAGTAATCAGAAGCCCTTCTCTCCTCGGGAGAGGGTACGGCGCGAAGCTTCTGTGTTTTCCCACTGCCGTGGCGTTACTCACACCCTCATTCGCCCCTTCGGCGCATCTTCGAGAAGGGAACGACCGAGCTGTTTTACGGCGTCAAATCGACAAGAGTCTGCGGAACGAATCGGCGCAATGTGTCTGAGCAGATATGAGCCCCTCTTCCGTCGGGAGGGGAGCTGGCGATGAGGTACGAGCGACGCATCTGTTTCGTCCAACTGCACCAGGCTTCGTTCATACCCTCATCCGCCCCCATCCCCCGGTGGAAGCAGGGAACGACTGAGTATCAGTACGCATCAGGTAGGAGTTGGCAATGCGGCAAACGTCTTTGAATGTGGTGTGGATGATGGTGTTGCTGCTGCTGCCGGTGTCGCTGCTGGCGCAGCAGCTGGCGGCCATTCCGCCGCTGCGTTCGCCGGTGGTCGATGTCACCGGCACCCTGGATGCCGCACAGATCCAGCAGCTGCAGCAACAGGCGCTGGCGTTGCAGCAGCGCAAGGGTGCGCAGTTGCAGATCCTGATCGTACCAAGCACGCAACCGGAGACGATCGAGCAATACACCCAGCGCGTCTTCGACACATGGAAGATCGGGCGCAAGGGCATCGACGATGGCGTGTTGCTGGTGGTGGCCAAGGACGACCGCCGCGTGCGCATCCAGCCCGGTTACGGCCTGGAAGGTGCCATCCCCGACATCGTGGCCAATCGCGTGATCCAGGAATACCTGGCGCCGCGCTTCCGCGAGGGCGACTACGGCGGCGGCATCCGCGACGCCACTGCAACGCTGGCCGGCGTGATCGAGGGCGAGGCGCTGCCACCACCGGTCAGCGGCCATGAAGGCGGAGCCGGTCAGGGCGCCGGTGGCGGTGGCTGGATCATGGCGCTGTTTGTCGGTTTCGTGGTCGCTATGGTGGCGCGGGGCATCCTGGGCGCCTTGCCACGCCCCGTGCGCGCGGTATTGACCGCCATTGCGGCCGGTGGCGCGGCGTTGCTGTTCACGTCCCTGCTGCTGGCCAGTGCCGGCGCTGCAGTCATCGGGTTGCTGGCCGGGCTGGCCTCGGGGTCGCCGGGGCGCTTTGTCGGCGGCGGTGGCTGGGGCGGCGGTGGCTTTGGAGGATTCGGGGGCGGCGGCCGTGGTGGTTTTGGCGGCGGCGGCTGGGGTGGCGGCGGTGGATCTTCGGGAGGCGGTGGCGCCTCGGGGAGCTGGTAATGCGGTGGCTCAGGCATGTCTTCGCGCCCTCGGCGCAACGCAGATTTCCAGCGTCCTGCATGGAGACGATCGCTGCGGCCGTGGCCGACAGCGAGCGCAGCCACACCGGGCAGATCATGGTGGCGGTCGAGGCGGACCTGTCGCTTGCCGCGCTGTGGCGCCGGCACACCGCACGGCACAGCGCCGAACAGGCGTTTGCGCACCTGCGCACCTGGGACACGGAGGCCAACAACGGAGTGCTGATCTATCTGCTGCTGGCCGACCACGCCATTGAAGTGGTGGCCGACCGCGGCCTGCGTCGCCGGGTGCCGGATGCCCAATGGGCCGAGGTGTGCCGGCGCATGCAGCAGTTCCTGCGTGAAGGGCAGTACGAGGTGGCGGTGCTGGCGGGTATCGAGGCGGTGACCGAGCTGCTGGTCGCCCACTTCCCGCGCGGCGCGGACGCCCCGCATGAAGACGAGCTGCCCAACCGGCCACAGCTTTTAGGCTGAGGGCGCCTGAGGTGTCAGAATAGCGGTCTCGCTCTACGTGATCCGCGGTCCGCATGATCTATCTGCACGCCATCGACCCCATCGCCTTCTCGCTTGGCCCGGTGCAGGTGCACTGGTATGGCTTGATGTACCTGGCGGCCTTCTTCTCGGCCTGGGCGCTGGGACGCTCGCGCATCCTGCGCGGCCGCTTGCCTGGCGTGGACATGGACGGTTTCTCCGACCTGCTGTTCTACGGCATGCTCGGTGTGGTGCTGGGCGGGCGTATCGGCTACATGTTGTTTTATGCGTTCGACACCTTCCTGGCCAACCCGCTGATCCTGTTCAAGGTGTGGGAGGGCGGCATGAGCTTCCACGGCGGCCTGCTCGGCGTGCTGTTCGCCTGCTGGCTGTGGGCACGCCGCCATCGCCTGCACTTCTTCGACGTGATGGATTTTGTCGCGCCGCTGGTTCCGCTGGGCCTTGGATTCGGGAGGCTGGGCAATTTTGTCGGCGGCGAGCTGTGGGGCAAGTTCACCCAGGCCGGTTGGGGTGTGATCTTTCCGCATGCACCGGAGTTGGCCGATATCGCGCCGGCACAGATCCAGGCGCAATACGCCGCCGGGGCGCTGGATCGGTTCGCGCGTCATCCATCGCAGCTGTATGAAGCAGCGTTGGAAGGCGTGGTGATGTTTGTGGTGTTGTGGGTATTTTCGATGAAGCCGCGCGCCCGCTACGCGGTGTCAGGCGTGTTTGCGTTGCTGTACGGCGTGTTCCGCTTCATCGTGGAATTCGTGCGGGTGCCGGATGCGCCGATCGGCTACCTGGCCTTCAACTGGCTGACCATGGGTCAGATTCTGAGCCTGCCGCTGATCGCAGTGGGGCTGGTGCTGCTGGCGATGTCGCGCCGCGCCCCGGTGTTGCAGCCGGTGCTGCCGGCTGCCGTCACCGTGGAGGCGGCCAAGTGAAGCCGTATCTGGACCTGCTGCAGCATGTGCTGGAGCACGGCGCCGAGAAGTCCGACCGCACCGGCACCGGCACGCGCAGCGTGTTTGGCTGGCAAATGCGCTTCGACCTTACGGCCGGGTTTCCGCTGGTCACCACCAAGAAACTGCACCTGCGCTCGATCATTCACGAGCTGCTGTGGTTCCTGCAGGGCGACACCAATATCGGCTATCTCACCAACAACCAGGTCCGCATCTGGGACGAATGGGCCGACGACAACGGCGACCTCGGCCCGGTGTACGGCAAGCAGTGGCGCCGCTGGACCGGCCCGGACGGCGGCGAGATCGACCAGATGCAGTGGCTGGTGGACGAAATCAAGCGCAATCCGGATTCGCGGCGGCTGGTGATCAGTGCCTGGAACGTGGGTGAATTGCCGCAAATGGCGCTGATGCCGTGCCATAGCCTGTTCCAGTTCTATGTGGTCGACGGCAAGCTCAGTTGCCAGCTCTACCAGCGCAGCGGCGACATCTTTCTGGGTGTGCCGTTCAACATCGCCAGCTATGCGCTGCTCACGCACATGGTGGCGCAGGCCACCGGGCTGGGCGTGGGCGATTTCGTGCACACACTGGGCGATGCGCATCTGTACTCGAACCACTTCGAGCAGGCCCGCGAGCAGCTGACGCGTACCCCACGCGCATTGCCGACCTTGCGTCTGAATCCCGAAGTCACCGATCTGTTCGCGTTCCGTTTCGAAGACATCGCCATCGACGGCTACGACCCGCATCCGGCGATCAAGGCGCCGGTGGCGGTGTAAGCCTGATCTCAATGGACGAGACGCAGGCTGCGCAGACTGATCTTCACCGGAGAAGGAGGCGTGGCATGGCAAAAAATTCGAACAAAGCACGAGAGAAACTTGCCGACTCGCTGATGGCGATGCAAGCGAGTCTGTTCGTTAATTTGACAAGCATTGTTCTCATCGCGCCGATCGGCTTCTTTGCGATTGCCTTGTACAAAGGTGAGCGATTGGCGTTTATGAGAATGCTCGGCGAGCAATCGCACACAGCATTGGGTGTCATCGTCTTGCTCTACGTTACGACGTTGTTCTTTGGGATGCTTGGTCGGCATGCTGCAATGAAGATCTATAACGAGCTATATCCGGACGCATGAAGCTGATTCTGATCGTCGCCTTCGACCGCAACAACGCCATCGGTCGCGATAACGATCTGCCGTGGAAGTTGCCGGACGATCTCAAACGTTTCAAGGCGCTGACGCTGGGCAAGCCGATCCTGATGGGGCGTAAGACCGCGCAATCGTTGGGGCGCGCCTTGCCAGGGCGTCTGAATCTGGTGCTGACGCGCTCGGGGCAGGTGCCGTTCGCGGGCATGCAGGCGGTGGCATCGGTCGATCAGGCGATCCAGCGTGCCGGGCAGGAGGGCGCGCAGGAGTTGTGCGTGATCGGAGGCGGCGAGGTGTATCGCCTGACGATGGAGCGCGCCGACCTGTTGGCCGTCACCGAGGTGGACACCGTGGTCGACTGTGCCGATACGCATTTCCCGCCGATCGACCCGGCTGTGTGGGTGCCGGTACAGCGCGAAGGGCATGCGGCCGATGACCGCCATGCGTTCGCCTTTTCTTTCGTGGATTACCTGCGGCGCTGAGCCGGCAAGGGCGCCGCGTGCGACCGGTGCGCCAGATGCGAGGCGCCCTACTCCGGAGCGCCACCACCTTGCGGCTTGGCTGGCACAGCGTTGCCGTTGCCAGCATTTCCCGCAGTGTTTCCGCCATTACCACGTCCCCGGCCACGCCCGCGCGGGCGGCCCTGGCCTTCGCGTGGACGCCGCGGCGCGTGCGCGGCCGGTGTCGCCGGGGCAGTGACTTCACGTCCCGGGACCTGCACCACGCGCAGTTCGTCGGTATCCAGCTGCAGCGCGGTGAGTTTGCCGCCCCAGACCGCGCCGGTGTCGATGGCGTGCACACCCTGGGTAATCGTCAGCCCCAGTGCCGACCAGTGTCCGCAGACGATCTTCAGATCGCGCTCGACCCGGCCCGGAACTTCGAACCACGGGTACAGCCCCTGTGCCTGCGTGCCCGGCGTGCCCTTGTCGTCGGTGGCGATCCGCCCGCGCGGGGTGCAATAGCGCATGCGCGTGAACAGGTTGATGATGGCGCGGCTGCGTTCGTAGCCGCTCAGGCCTGGCGACCAGCCAGGCTGGTCGCCGTACATGTTGCGCAGCAGCTTGCGGTAGCCGCCGCCCTGCAATTGCTGCTCGACCTCGCGCGCGTGCTTCTCGGCCATCTGCGTGGTCCACTTCGGTGCCAGCCCGGCATGGATCATCATCCAGCCCAGCGTGCGGTCCACGTGTGCCAGTTTCTGCATGCGCAGCCAGTCCAGCAGCACGTCGCGGTCCTCGGCCAGCACGATGCGCTGCAGGTCCGGATTGACCTTGCGCTGCTCCTCTTCCGAGCGCGCGCCGATCGCCAGCAGCGACAGGTCGTGATTGCCCAGCACCACCACGCTGTGCGCGCGCAGCGAATGCACCAGCCGCAGCGTTTCCAGCGATTGCCCGCCGCGGTTGACCAGGTCGCCGCAGAACCACAGCGTGTCCTGTGCCGGGTCGAAATTGATCTTCTCCAGCAATCGCTGGGTAATGTCGTAGCACCCTTGCAGGTCGCCAATTGCCCAGACGCTCATCGCGTGCGCTCCATCAGTCCAGCAGTCATCAGTGCAGCGTCCTGGGTACGCTCAGCACGAAGGCGGCGATCGGGGCGGTGAATTCGGTGCCATCGTCGGCCACCATGTCGTAGTGGCCGTGCATCTGGCCCTGCTCGGTTTCCAGCAGTACACCGGAGGTGTAATGAAACGCTTCGCCGGGGCGGAGCCAGGGCTGCTCGCCAACCACGCCTTCGCCATCGACCTGCTCGGTGCGGCCGTTGGCATCGGTGATCTTCCAGTGGCGGGCGATCAGGCGCGCAGGCACGGCACCGGTGTTGTGGATGCGGATGCTGTAGGCGAAGGCATAGCGGCCTTCTTCCGGCGTCGATTGCTGGGCAAGGAAGCGTGGCGACACCTCGACCTCGACCCGATAGCGTGGATCATCGTGCATGCGAAATTCTAGATAAACCGGTGTGGGAGCGGCGCTCAAGCCAGCTGGACATTGGCCAGCCGGATGAAATCGGCCACCTCGAGTTGTTCGGCGCGGGCGTCCGCACGCACGCCTGCGGCCTCAAAATGCGCGGGTTCGCAGACGGTGGACAAGGCATTGCGCAAGGTCTTGCGACGCTGGCCGAAACCGGCGCGCACCACGTCGGCAAAGCGGCGGCGGTCGTTGATCATCACCGTGGCCGGGTCGCGCGGCACCAGCCGCACCACGGCCGAGTCCACCTTGGGCGGCGGCCGGAACGCGCCTGGCGGCACGACGAACAGCGCGGTGACCTCGCAATACGCCTGCAGCATCACGCTGAGCCGGCCATACACCTTGCTGCCCGGGCCAGCGGCCATGCGGTCGACCACTTCCTTTTGCAGCATGAAGTGCATGTCGGCCACCGCAGCGGCGTGGTCCAGCGCGTGGAACAGGATCGGCGAGGAAATGTTGTAGGGCAGGTTGCCGACCAGGCGGATCGGGCTGCCATTGGCCAGCGCGGTGAAGTCCACGCTGAGCACGTCGCGGTGGATGATGCTCAGCGCGCCGATCGGTGCGGCGGCTTCGGTCAGCGGGGCGATCAGATCGCGATCGAACTCGATCACGGTCAACGCACCATGCTTGCGCAGCAGCGGGAAGGTGATGGCGCCCTGGCCGGGGCCGATTTCGACCAGGTGCTGGCCGGCGCGCGGGTCCACTGCCTGGACGATCCGGTCGATGTAATACCGGTCGGCAAGAAAGTGCTGGCCGAGCGACTTCTTGGCCGGTGCGCTGAAGGAAGAATTCATGCGCGCAGTTTAACGGAGCCGGCGGCTGCACGCGGTGTCGGTGCCAGCTGTGCGGCGTGCGGCAAAGGGCTAGTCAGGCCGTGCGTCACCGCTGTGGCGTGCTGCCGCGCTGCTCGCTCAGCGGCGCGCCGCCAGCCGTGCGCACAGCGCGGTTGCCGCCATCAGGCTGGACGGGTCGGCAATACCGCGCCCGGCCAGTTCCAGCGCGGTGCCATGGTCCACTGCCACGCGGGGGTAGGGCAGGCCCAGCGTGATGTTGACCGCCTGTTCGAAGCCGCTGTACTTGAGCACCGGCAGGCCCTGATCGTGGTACATCGCCACCACCGCATCGAAGCCGCTCAGTTTCTGCGGCAGGAAGGCGGTATCTGCCGGCAACGGACCAATCAGGTGCAGGCCTTCGCCGCGTAGCTGCTCCAGCAGCGGAATGATGACGTCCAGTTCCTCGCGCCCAAGGTGGCCGTCCTCGCCCGCATGCGGGTTGAGCCCGAGCACGGCGATGCGTGGCGCAGGCAGGCCGAAGTCGCGCTGGAGCGCAGCGTGGGTGATGCGCAGGCATTGCCCCAGCGCCTGGGCGGTAATCGCGTCCGCCACCGCGCGCAACGGCAGGTGGGTGGTGACCAGGGCGACGCGCACGATGGGGTTGGCCAGCATCATCACCACCGGGCAGCCCGCCTGCTCGGCCAGCAACTCGGTGGTGCCGGTGTAGGCGATGCCGCCTGCATTGATGACCGCCTTGTGCACCGGTCCGGTCACGATGCCCTGAAGACGGCCGGCCAGGCAGTCGCCGGCAGCGGTGCGCAGGCCGGCGATCACCGCCGCGGCATTGGCCGGGTCAGGGGTGCCAAAGCGGGTCGGGGTGGCCTGGCGAATCGGGAACAGCGGCAGGTCGCCGGGTGCCCGTGCGGGCTGGTCGGGATCGAGCAGCCGCACAGACAAAGACAGCGCCTGTGCGGCGCTGTGCAAGGTATCCGGATCGGCATAGGCGATCAGGTGTGCGTCCGAGCGCGGCCGTTGGGCGAGCCGGACGCACAACTCCGGCCCGATCCCGGCCGGCTCGCCTGGCACCAGCGCGAGCGACGGGACCTGCATGACCTTAGCGCGCCGGCTGTGCCGGCGGCGGGGTCGGTGCAGCCGGTTCTGCAGACTTGGTCGGTTCGGCGGTGGCATTGCCGTCGGCGCGATCGCCGGTGCGATAGCTCACATACGCCTCGCCGCGCAGTTCCTGCAGGTAGCGGTTGTATTCCTCTTCCAGCTTGCGGCGGCCGATCGTTTCACGGATCTGGGCGCGCTGGTTCTCGGCACTGACGTCGGTCTGGCGGCTGCCGACGCGCTGCACGATGTGCCAGCCGGCCTGGGTGCGGAACGGCTCGGACACCCCGCCGTCGGCCAGGCTCTCGACCTGCTTGCCGAAGTCCGGGCCGAACGCATCGGCCGGGAACCAGCCCAGATCGCCACCCTGCCCACGGCTATTGGTGTCCTCGGAGGACTCCTTGGCCGTCGCCTGGAAGTCGGCGCCGCCGACGATGCGCGCGCGCAGCGTATCGATCTTGGCCTTGGCCTGGGCTTCGGTCTGGTTGTCGCCAATGCGGATCAGGATGTGCCTGGCGTTGTACTCGGTGACCATCTTCTTTTCGCCGCCGGCATTGGCGTCGCGCATTTCCACCAGCTTGAGCAACTGGAAACCGCTGGGGCCACGCAGCGGGCCGGCAACCTGGCCGGGCTGCATGTCGCGGATCAGCTGGGCGAAGGCATTGGGAATTTCGTCCAGGCTACGCCAACCCAGGTCGCCGCCTTCCAGTGCATTGGGGCTGTCCGAATAACGCACCGCTGCAGCAGAGAAGTCCAGCTCGCCCTTGTCGATCAAGGCCTTCACGCCATCGACCTTTTTCTGGCCGGTGGCGATCTGGTCGGCCGTCGCGCCTTCCGGCAGGCCCACCAGGATGTGCGCCAGGTGGTACTGGCTACCGGTGGTGGCCTGCTGGGCCAGCGCGGTATCCACTTCGCCTTCGCTCACGCTGATGCGGCTCTGCGCAAAGCTCTGGCGCAGGCGCTGTACGATGATTTCATCGCGCACAGAAGCGCGGAAATCGCCATAGCCCATGCCGTCGGCCGCCAGTTTCTGGCGCAGGCCATCGACGGTGGTGCCGTTCTGCTGGGCAATGCTGGCGATGGCGCGGTTGAGTTCTTCGTCGCTGACGCGGATGCCGCTGCCGTCGGCGCGGCCGACCTGCAATTTGACCAGCACCAGGCGTTCGAGCACCTGCCGCTGCAGGACATCGTCCGGCGGCAGCTGGTTTTCGCGACCGGCATACTGCGACTTGACGTTGCGCACAGCGCGATCGAGCTCGCTCTGCAGCACCACGTCTTCGTCCACGATAGCGGCGATACGATCCAGCGGCTGGGATTGCTGCGCCGATGCCAGCGGCGAGACCGTGCTGGTGATCACCAGCAACGAGGCAAGAAGAACAGAGAAAGGCTTGGTCATGGAATCAGGTTCGGATCGTAATCGTCCGGATTGGTCGTGGTGTTGCTGGGCGGGACCAGGTACAGGTCGTCGCGGTAATAGCCGAGAATAGCACGGCGCAAAGTGCGGTCCGTGTTCTGGCCAAACGAGCTCAAGCCCTTGAGCACGAACTCGAACTGGATCGAGTTGTCCATCTCGCCATCGCGGTTGCGCACGAACCGGCGCACCAGCGCGCGCACTGCCAGGCAGCAGCTGTCCCACTGCACGCCGCCGATGATTTCCAGCGGCTTGCGATCCAGTAGCGAATAGTAGTAACGCCCGACCGCACTCCAGGTGGGGTTGATCGGATACAGGAAGGAGAAGTCGGCCTGCTTGAGCTGGTCGCTATCGTCAATCAGGTTGCGGCGATAGCGATAGGCCAGATTGATGATGCCGTCGTTGCCCAGCAGGTAACGCGTGCGCAGGCTGGCCAGATCTTCCTTGCGCGAGTTCGGGTTCCACTGATAGGTGGCGCCCATCGACCAACGGTCGTTGATCATGTAGTTCGCGTCGGCCACCCAGGCTGACTTGCCCTGTTCGATGGGCTGCTCGCTGTTGGCGGTAGAGCTGTTGATCGTGACCAGCGAATCGTTGAAGTACAGGATCTGGCCTGCGCTCAGCGACAACTTTTCGCGACCATCCTCTTGGCGAAGCCAGCGCGAAGTCACGGCCAGGGTCAGCTGGTTGGCGTCATTCTGACGGTCGGCACCGGTGTAACGGCTGTCCCGGAACAATTGTCCGTAGCTGAAGGTGAACGGACGGGTGTCGAACACCGGCAGGTCATCCTGGTCCCGATACGGCACGTACAGGTAGTACATGCGCGGCTCCAGCGTATTGAGATAGTTGGTCCCAAACACCGAGGTTTCGCGATCGAAATACAGGCCGGCATCCAGCGAGGCGATCGGCAGGCTGCGCGTGGGCGACCGATCACCAGTGAGTGGCGCCGTGTTGGCCAGAGTCGAGTCCAGTTGATAGGCGGTGTAACGCCATGCAACCGTCGGGGTCATGAACCAAGCCGCGCCTGACAATGGCATCGAGATGTAGGGTTTGACGTCCAGGCGCGAGCCGCTGCCATAGTCATAGTTACGGACATTGGTGCGGACGTATTCGTCGCCATTGTTGGTGTTATTGCCGTTGGTATTCGGGATGAAATCCACCTGATACGAATCGTCATGCGTAAATCGCACCGCCTCGGCATAGACACCGGCTTCGAAAATGCCGAACGGCTTTTCCCAGGTGAAGTACGCACGCGGCTGCCGGTTGTAAGGCAGGGCTCGCTCGTCCAGGGTGTAGTCGGTCAGCTGCCAGCGGTCGGCCATCAGGCCGGCAGTCCAGGTCTCGCCGGTGCCGTAGATACCGATGGTGCTCTGCAGGCTTGACGCCGAGCCCATGCCGTTCAAGCGGCTGGTGAAGTCTTCCACATAGCGGGTGTCGCTGACCCAGGAAATGCTGCTGCGCGCCTGCCAATGGCTGTTGACGTTGTGGTAGCCGCTATAGAAAACGCTGCCACGATCCTTGTCGCGCAATTTATCGTTGGGCAGGTAGTTGCCGGTGATTTCGCCGCGACCGCCGTCGTACAGATAGCGGAACTCGGTGCCGAACATGAAACCGCGCTTGCTCATGTAGCGCGGCAGCAAGGTGGCATCGTAGTTCGGCGCCAGATTCAGGTAGATCGGCTGCAGGTAATCGAAGCCGTTACGGCCTGACAGGCCGAACTGCGGAAACAGCAGACCGGTCTGGCGACGGTCGTCGATCGGGAACTTGAACCACGGGAAGTACAGCACCGGCACCTTGCCGATCTGCAACACGGCGTTGCGGGCGGTACCGAAGCCTTCCTCGTTGTCCACGTCGATCTCCGGCGCGCGCACGCGCCAGATCGGCTGCGAGGGATCGCAGGTGGTATAGGTCGAGCGGTGCATCTGGCCGACCTGGCCCTGCAGGTCCACCGACTCCGCACCGCCGTTGCCGCGGCGGTCCACCAGCTGGTACTGGATGTTGGTGACCTTGTGGGCGTCGGTGTCCTGGTTGCCCTCGGCACGGTCGGCGACCATGCGGAAAGAGGTGTCCTGGTAGCGCACATTGCCTTCGGCGATGTAGTTGCCGGTCTCGGTGTCCATGCGCAGGTTGTCTGCGCCCAGGAACTGATCGCCGCGCTTGAGCGCCACGTTGCCCTGGTACTGCGGCGTCGTGCTGGTGCCGGACAGCTGGTCGCCTTCGATGTCGGTTGGCAGCTGCTGGCGCATCTCGGCCGCCTTGGGGTCCGCGGCGGGGGCGCCGTCGAAGCCTGGTAGCGGGTCTACGGCCGGGCACAAACCCCAGTTCAACGGCTTGTCGGCAGCCATGGCCGGGAGGCAGATGGCGATGCTCAAGGGCAGGGGCAGCAGGCGGAGAGCTCGGCGCACGCGTGGTTCAACCAATAAAATGGCGACTAGCTTGCCGTATACCCCGCATAGGGGCAATGAAGAGCGTCGGCGCGGAAAGGGCGAGGTTCATCGCCAGCACCGAGCGACCGGGGCCAACTGCCGGTCAGCGCAGCGCAGCGACGTGGGCCACGCTGCTTTCGCGCAGTGCCTGCAGGTCGTAGCCGCCTTCCAGCAGAGAGACCACGCGGCCGCGTGCATGGCGGTCGGCCAGGGTGCGCAGGGCGGCGGTCAGCCAGCCGAAATCGTCGTCGTCCAGCATCAGGTCGGCCAGCGGGTCGCGCAGATGGGCGTCGAAGCCGGCCGAGATCAGGATCAGTTGCGGACGAAACGCATCGATCAGCGGCAGCATGTCGTCTTCCCAGACATTGCGGAAGCGCAAGCCATCGCTGCCGGGCGGCAACAACAGATTGTGGACATTGCCGACGCCGCGCTCGTGGACGCTGCCCGAATGCGGGTACAGCCCGGACTGGTGGGTGCTGAGGTATTGCACAGCCGGATCGCGTTCGAAGATCGCCTGGGTGCCGTTGCCGTGGTGCACGTCGAAATCGACGATGGTGATGCGTTCCAGGCCATGCCGGTCGCGGGCGTGGGCGGCGGCCACGGCGACGTTGTTGAACAGGCAGAAGCCCATCGACACCTGTGCGGTGGCGTGGTGGCCGGGTGGGCGAACCGCGCAAAAGGCGGTGCGGGTCAGGTCCTGCATCACCGCATCCACTGCCGCAATGCCGGCACCGGCCGCGCGCAGGGCGGCTGCGCGCGAGGCCGGCACCATGCGGGTGTCCACGTCCAGCTGGCGGTAGCCGGTGAAAGGGGTTTCCAGCACGGCGTCGACCTGTTCGCGCTCGTGCACGCGGCACAGGTCGCCCAGCTTGGCCAGCGGCGCCTCGCGCCAGTCCAGGTCGGGGAAGGCGGCGCGCAACGCATCGACCACCGCTTCCAGGCGGGCAGGACTCTCGGGGTGCTCAGGGCCGGCGTCGTGGCCGAGGCAGGCGGGGTGGGTAAAGACCAGCATGGGGCAACTCTAGCCTCTCTGCAGCGCCGGGCACATGCTCAAGCGCGACGGCGGTCGTGCCGCCACAGCACTTCCTGCTGGCCATCGACACGGGCCAGTACCCGCGCCAGCACGAACAGCAGGTCGGACAGGCGATTGAGGTAACCGATCGCCTCGCTTCGCACGGTTTCCTGGCGCGACAGGGCGACGGTTTCGCGCTCGGCCCGGCGCACGATGGTGCGGGCCAGATGGCAGCGCGCGGCCGCCTCGCCACCGGCCGGCAGGATGAATTCCTGCAGCGGCGGCAAGCTGTCGTTGAAATGATCCAGCTGCTGCTCCAGGGCCTGGATGTCCGATGCCGTCATGGCCGCATGGCCGGGGATGCAGAGTTCGCCGCCCAGATCGAACAACTGGTGCTGCACGGTAGTCAGCAGTTCGGCGATCGGGGTCGGCACACCGGGGGCCGCCAGCAGCACCCCAATGGCCGAATTGGCTTCGTCCACGGTGCCGTAGGCGTTGACGCGCAAGGCATCCTTGCCGGTACGGCTGCCATCGCCCAGCCCGGTGCTGCCATCGTCGCCGGTGCGCGTATAGATACGAGAAAGACGGTTGCCCATGAGGTCAGCCGGCGTGGGTCTGGCGCGGTGGAGCAATCGCGCGCTCGGCCACGACCTGGACCAGCGCCGCCGCAGCCACGTACAGCGCAGCGCTGCGCAGGTACGGTCCCAACCAGTCGGTGTAGTTCTTGAACCAGCCGGCCAGAGTGGGCTCGCTCACGCTGGCGCTGATCCAGTAGAAACTGCCCTGGGCGATCAGCTGGCACAGCGCCACGGCGACCAGCAGGGTGGCAACCAGCCAGGCCAACGCGCTCCACCGCGCACCGTGGTAATGCCGACGTAGCCAGACGCCGCCAGCCCACAGCGCGAAATAGGCAGGGATCAGGCACCAGTACGCCAGCGACACGCAGTAGTGCTGCCAGAAGCTCATGCCCTGGCCGGTGATCACCAGCCAGTCCACCGCGACCGCCAGCCCCATCAATAGCGGGAATGCCAGCCGGGTACGCGCCGCCAGATGGAATCCGCCGATGAAGAACACCGCCCACGACGCATCCGGCACCGGGGCGAAGTGATTGATCCGCGTGGCCGCCATCAGCACGGCCAGCAGGCTCAGGATCCAGGTGTCGTGCGAGCGAGGCATCATGTGCGAGAAAGACCGGGTTGCAGGCGGGGGAGTGTAGCGTGGAAGCCGGCGTGCCCGCGCCGCGGTCTGGCCGGCGCCAGGCTGGGCAGAGGGCCGGGCGGACGGAAGACCAGCGCCGACTGCGGCGACGCGCGCACCGTCGCACGCGGCAAGATGTCCCACTCAGCGGCGCCACCGGGCCAGGGGCGAGGGCTTATCATGGCCGGATGACACACCCACATGACGTTCTGATCGTTGGCGGCGGCCTGGTCGGCTCCAGCCTGGCGATCGCACTGGACCGCCTTGGCCTGGATGTCGGGCTGGTCGAAGCCACCCCGGCTGGCACGCCGCCGGCGGTGTTCGACCAACGCAACCTGAGTTTTGCCGCGGCCACCGTCAACGCGCTCGGCGTGCTGGGGGTGATGGCCAAGCTGCGTAGCCCGCCCGGCCCGATCCGACACATCCATGTCAGCCGCGCCGGCGATTTTGGTCGCGTGCAGCTGGACGCCGCCGACTATGGCCGCGACAGCTTCGGCCAGGTGGTGGTGGCGCGCGACTTCGGCGATGCCTTGCAGGCACGTCTGGACGAAACGACCGGCGTGCGCCGCTACCGCCCGGCGCGCTGCATCGGTGTGGAGCCGGTACAGGGCGGCATGCGCGCGGTGCGCCTGGCAACCACCGATGGCGAACAGCGCGTCCTGGCCAGGCTGGTGGTCGGCGCCGACGGCAGCCACAGCGCGGTGCGCGAGCTGCTGCACATCGGTAGCGACGAGCAGGATTTCCTGCAGACCCTGTTCGTGGCGCGCGTGCGTGCCTCCCGGCCGCCGGACGGCACCGCCTGGGAGCGCTTTGGCGAACATGGGCCCACCGCCTTGTTGCCGCGGGGCGACCGCCACTACGGCGCCATCCACTGCGTGGCGCGTGCCGAGGCCGAGGCGGTGGCCGCCCTCGACGACGCCGGCTGGCTGGCACGGTTGCAGCGCGCCGCCGGCTGGCGCGCCGGGCGGTTTGTCGCCAGTGGCGAACGCAGCGCGTATCCATTGGTGCAGGTGCTGGCGAACGACCTGGTCGCCGAACGCGTGGTACTGCTGGGCAATGCGGCGCAGACGCTGCACCCGATCGGCGCGCAAGGGTTCAACCTGGGCCTGCGCGACGCGCTGACGCTGGCCGAACTGATCGAGCACGATCGCAGCGATGCCGGCGGCAGTGCCTTGTTGATCGCGTATCTGGCGCGCCGTCGCGTGGATCGCGAACAGACCATCGCGTTCTCCAGTGGCCTGGCACGCCTGACCGGCAACCCGGCGCCGTTGCTGCGGCCGTTGCGCAGCCTGGGGTTGCTGGCGACCTCGCAGGCCGCGCCGCTGCAGTCGATGCTGGTCGGCGGGGCGATGGGCTTCCGCGGCGAAGTGCCGCAACTGTGCCGGGGGGGCGCATGAGCCGTCGCCCTGCACGCGATGCGGTGATCGTCGGCGGCGGCGTGGTCGGTGCGGCCTGCGCGTTGGCACTGGCCGATGCCGGCTTGCACGTGGCGCTGGTAGAAGGCCGCGAGCCCGCACGCTGGCAGGCCGAGCAGCCCGATCTGCGTGTGTATGCATTCGCCGCCGACAATGCCGCGCTGCTCGACAGTCTCGGCGTGTGGGCCGGCGTCCGCGCCGGGCGCGTGGAGCCGTATCGGCGCATGCGAGTCTGGGATGCCGGCGGTGGCGGCGAGTTGCGTTTCGACGCCGACACCTTGGGCCGCGAACAACTCGGTTGGATCGTCGAACATGCGCTGCTGGTCGATCGCCTGTGGGCGGCCGTGCACAGCGCGGGGATCGAAGTGCATTGCCCAGCGCGCGTGGCCGAACTGGAGCAGGACGCCCATAGCGTGCGCCTGCGCCTGGACGATGGCAGCCGGCTGGAGGCGGCCATCGCCATCGCCGCCGATGGCGCGGCGTCCACCTTGCGTGACTTGGCCGGCTTGCCGGTGTCGCGGCACGCCTACGCACAGCGCGGCGTGGTCGCGTTCGTGGAGACCGAACAGTCGCACCAGGCCACGGCCTGGCAGCGCTTTTTGACCACCGGGCCGCTGGCGTTCCTGCCGTTTGCCGATGGACGCAGTTCGATTGTCTGGACGTTGCCCGACAGTGATGCCGAGCGCGTACTGCAGCTGGACGATGCGGCGTTTTCGCGCGAGCTGACCCAGGCCTTTGCTGCGCGCCTGGGTCAGGTGCGGGTGACCTCCGCACGCACTGCGTTCCCGTTGCAACGGCAATTGGTGGAGCAGTACGTCAGTGGCCGCGTGCTGACCCTGGGCGACGCGGCGCATGTGGTACATCCGTTGGCGGGGCAGGGTGTCAACCTGGGCCTGCGCGATGTCGCTGCGTTGCGCGCGGAAGTGCGCGGTGCGCTCGCCAAACGTGCGGACTGGGCCGCGCCGCATCGCCTGCAGCGTTGGGCGCGCACCCGCCGCAGCGAAAATACCGTGGCCGCCTACGGCTTCGATGCGATCAACAACGTGTTTTCCAACGACGAGATGCACCTGACCCTGCTACGCGGGTCGGTGCTCGGCCTGGCCGGCAGGTTGCCGCCGCTGGTCGATGTGTTGTGGCAGCGCGCCTCCGGCGGCGGCGCGTAAGTCACATGGCGTCTGTCGGCCTGCCCTCAGGATAGCCGGCAGCGTCGATATTTATGTCTCCACGCTTATAGCGTAGGCCGCATCTTCCATACGACGCACGCAGCCGGTGTGGCTACAGTCGCGCCATGACTTCCGTTACGCACGCGTCCAGACCCACCTTGCTGCTGCTCTGCGGCCTGCTGTGCGACGCTGCCATCTGGCAGCCGCAGCGCGACGCACTGTCAGATCTGGCCGATGTGCAGGTGCTGGATTTCCCCGGGTTCGACAGCATCGTGCAGATGGCTGCCCACGTGCTGGCTGTCGCACCGCCGCTGTTTGCCTTGGCCGGACATTCGATGGGGGGGCGGGTTGCGCTGGACATCATGCGTCAGGCGCCCGAGCGGGTAACACAGCTGGCACTGCTCGATACCGGCATCGCGCCGCGTCGCGATGGCGAACGCGAGGAACGCCAGGTGCTGGTGGATCTGGCACAAACGCAAGGCATGCAGGCGCTGGCGCTGGCCTGGTTGCCACCGATGCTGCACCCCGCACGCAGCGCCGATACCGGTTTGATGCAAGACCTCAGCGCGATGGTGCAGCGCCAAACCGCACACAGCTTTGCTGGCCAGGTCCACGCCTTGCTGGAGCGCCCGGATGCCGCGCCAGTGCTTGCGCAGATCCGCTGCCCCACCTTGCTGGGTGTCGGGCGCCAGGACGCCTGGAGCCCGCTGGCACGGCATCAGGACATGGCACGGCGCATTCCGCACGCGCAGCTGGTGGTGTTCGAAGACTGCGGGCATATGGCGCCGGTGGAAGCGCCCGCTGCCGTCAGCACCGCGCTACGCGAGTGGCTGAGCACGTGATCGCCCGTGCCGTAGGCGGCAGCTCGGTCGTCTCGGCAATTGCCCTGCGCTGAAGTATCGCCAGCGCTTTATTCGTGTCATTCCACTGCCAAGGGAGGCTGCTGCGTGTCTGCAGACATTTCGATCATCGTTGCCTGCGAACAGCTGATTCGCCAGTTCGCTTTGCACAACGACCGCCATGAGCACCAGGCGCTGGTTGCGCTGTTCACCGCCGACGGCGTATTTGTACGACCGAGCGCGCCGGACGTGCCCGTGCATGGACGCGACGCGATCCTTGAATCCTTCCGTGCTCGCGCGCCACGCAATACCTGTCATTTGATGCTCAATACCCTGGTCAGCGTTCAATCAAGCACGCTAGCCCACGCGCATAGCCATGTGTTGCTATACAGCGCGCCGCAGACCAATGCAGCTGTTCCCTGGACGGCACAGGCACCCGCATTGATCGGCACCTTCGACGATGTGCTGGTGCACCAGGACAACCAATGGCTGTTCAAGCAACGCGTCGGTGCATTGCTGCTGCACGTCGAAGCGCACTGACCGAGATTGACCGCTGTTTGCCTGTTCAACGATGCCGCCGGCCATTGCAAGCGACATCTCGACACTGCTCTCCCCCCAGTCGCGTTGCCTCAATCGCCCATCCTCGTTGGAGAATCGCCTAGTGGAACGCGCATGCTCGTCTGTTGGTCGTCGTCGCTCATCGCCCTGCTCGCATCGCCTGCGCGCCGGCAGCTTGACTCTGCTGCTGGGTGCACTCGCGCCGGCGGCAGCCTTTGCACAAGCCGTGCCCGACACGGTTCCGGTGCCGCAGGGCATCAACCTGGGGGGCACCAGCTTTTTCGACGGTTTTGGCTCCACCCAACCCGGCTGGACGGTGATCGAATATCTGCGCCATGCGCACTTGAATGCCGTCCTGGATGCGCAAGGCAACGATTCGCCGGCGTTTCGTGATCCGAAGATCAGCAGCTCGGCAGCGCTGACCCAGCTCATCTATGTCACGCCCTATCAATGGTTGGGCGGCACGATTGCCATCGATGCCATCGTGCCGTTGGTCAACCAGAATGCTTCGTTTGCCGCCGACAGTCCGGTGCGGTTGAGCGACAACGGATTCGGCATTGGCGATATTGCGGTCGGGGCGGCATTGCAGATGCCGCCGGTGATGCGCAATGGCCGGATCCTGCTGTTTCAGCGCTTCGCCCTGGTGGCCTTTGCACCGGTGGGCAAGTTCGATCGCGACATCGCGATCAACCAGAGCACCGGTTACTGGTCGTTCTCGCCGCATTGGGCATTCACGGTACAGCCCACCGATAACTGGGAGGTCAGCATGCGGCTGCACTACATGTACAACTTCCGCACCGACCGTGCCGGTGGGGTGCCGCCAATCCCCGGCTTCCAGTTCCGCAACGGCCAGGCAGGCGATCTGGCATGGCTGAATTTTGCCAGCTCGGTCAAGGTGACCGAGCAGCTGCGGGTCGGTGTCAACGGCTTCTATCTGCAGCAGCTACAAGACAACCGGACCAACGGCCAGCGCGTGCCCGACAGCAAGCGCACCCAGTTCTACATGGGGCCAGGGCTTTCGTGGCGGTTGGACGCGAAGAACGTCCTCAATTTCAATGTCTACCTGCCGGTCGAAGTCAAGAACTCGGTGGCCGGAAACACCTTCAACCTGATGTTCGTGCATTCGCTGTAGCGCGCGAGCTGGCCCGCGCGCCACGGCATGGCGCGTATGGACCATGTCTGCTGCTCCGCAACGGGCGGCAGGCGCAGTGCGGCACGCGATGGAGTGCCCGCCACAAGAGAGGTGGCAGTGCTGCGAGAGCCGGCGGCGAGTCACAGCCCCATGCTGTGCCGCTGCGTATTTGCATGTTCGCGGAATAGCAACTCCGCACGCGCGCCATCGCGTTGTTCGATGGCCGCAACAATCGCGCCATGCTGGCGGTGACCGTAATAGAGATCGTCGTAGGTAAGCGTGGCCGAGCGCTGACCAAACACCACATTGACCGGACTGACGAACGGCACCAGCGTGCAGCGGTCCACCGTTTCGGTGAGGATCGGTTTGTTGGCCGCCACCACGATGGCCCGATGAAAGCGCGCATTGATCGCGCCATAGGTCTGCTCGTCGCCAGCACTGAGGCTGCGCTTGGCAAACAGCCGGTCGCCTTCGTACAGACAATCGTGCAGGGTGGAGAGCAGTGCGGCGGATGCGCCTTGTTCGGCCACGGTGCGCGCGGCCATGCCTTCCATCAGCGCGCGCACTGCCAGTGCATCCAGGCTTTCCTGCTGGCTGAAACGCCGTACCGCGTAGCCACGGTTGCCGATCTGCACCAGCAGGCCCTCCTGGCACAGCGCCGGTAACGCCTGGCGGATAGGCGTGCGCGAAATGGCCAGGCGCTCGGCCAGGGCCGCCTCGGTGATGCGCTCGCCCGGGGCAAAGGTGCCGCACAGGATCAATTCGCGTAGCTGCTGGACCGCTTGCAGTCGGTGGTTGTTCGCCATTGGCTCCATTCTCTCGCGCCGCACCGCAGCGCACGTTCCTTCGAAGGGGAAACTCGCAATTACTTGTATAAAAACCTTGCGGATGAGAGCGCTTGGTGGCAATTTGGATCCCAAGGATACCGTTTTGGCGGTCCGGAGTCGTTGGTCGTCCTCGTTGGGATCCATTGCAGTGGATTCCGGCCCAATCTAAGGACGTGCACTCAGCCGGTTGGCCGAGGTACGTCGCAGGAGCGCAGCATGGCAAGCATCATCGGCGGCATCGGGACATCGCACGTTCCCACCATCGGGGTGGCCTATGACAAGGGCAAGCAGCAGGATCCGATATGGAAGCCGCTGTTCGACGGCTACACGCCGGTCGCTGCCTGGCTCGCGGAACAGCGGGCCGACGTGCTGGTCTTCTTTTACAACGACCACTGCACCACGTTCTTCTTCGATCTGTATCCCACCTTCGCCCTTGGCGTGGGGGAGCGCTTCCCGGTGGCCGACGAGGGTGCGGGGTTGCGCAACCTGCCGCCGATCCGTGGCGATGTCCAGCTGCAGGCGCATATCGCCGAATGCCTGGTCAACGACGAATTCGACCTGACCGTGTTCCAGGACAAACCGATCGACCATGGCTGCGCCGCGCCGCTGCCGCTGCTGTGGCCACATGTACCGGACTGGCCGGGCACGGTGGTCCCGATCGCCATCAATGTCCTGCAATATCCGCTGCCGACCGCGCGCCGCTGCTACCGGCTGGGCCAGGCCGTGCGCCGGGCGATCGAATCGTATCCGCAGGATCTCAGGGTGGTGGTGGTCGGTACCGGTGGCCTGTCGCATCAGATCCACGGCGAGCGCACCGGTTTCAACAACACCGAGTGGGACATGGAATTCCTGGATCGCTTCCAGCATGCCCCCGAATCACTGACCGATCTTACCCACACCGACTATGTGCGCCTGGGTGGAGCCGAAAGCGTCGAGCAGATCATGTGGCTGGCCATGCGCGGCGCGCTGGATGGGCCGATCCGCAAGCTGCACCAGAACTACTACCTGATGACGACCACCGCGATGACCGTGGTGCTGTACGAGCCTGGCATCGAGTCCGCCGATGCGCCGCGTTCGGCCGAGCTGTTGGCACGCACCGCCAACGCGGCATGAGGAGAGACAGATGAATCCGCAAGTACACGGGATGGAGAAGATCGACGGCACCTACGTGTTCGATCTGCGCACCAGCAACCGCGCGCTGCGCCTCAATCGCTTTTTCTGGCACATGATCCGGGCCCCATGGCGCGACCGCTTTCTGCAGGATGCGGAAACCTTGATGCAGGAAGCCGAACTCACCGAGCACGAAAAGGAATTGATCCGGGCGCGCGACTGGCTCGGCCTGGTTCAGTATGGCGCCAATTTCTTTGTGATCGAAAAGTTCGCCCGCGTGGTGCGTATGACCAATCTCCAGGTCTACGCCATCATGCGCGGCGAATCCTTCGAAGCATTCATGCAGACGCGGCGGGTTCCCGAGGCGCGCTGAGCTGCGCGCCCTGGCTGTGTCGGTCCGGGCGCCGTATTCCGACTTCCCAACGTAAGGCCCACCCCATGACCATGTCCTCCGTGTTCTTCGAACACCGCATCAAGGTCCGGCATCTACGTGTCATCGAGGCGCTGGACCGGCAAAAAAGCCTGCTCCGCGCCTCGCGCGTCTTGAATGTCACCCAGCCCGCGCTCACGCGCGCCCTGCAGGAGATCGAGGAGATCGTCGGCGCGCCCCTGTTCGAACGCCATTCGCGTGGCGTGCGGCCCAATGCAATGGGCGAAGTGCTGGTGCAGACCGCGCATGTGGTGCTGGGCCAACTGCGCCGTGCGCAGGACACCTTCGAAGGCCTGCTGCAGGACGATGCGCTCACGATCACCGTGGGCGCGCTGCCGGTGGCAGCAAGCGGCTTGCTGCCTGCAGTGCTGGCCGCGCTCTACCGCGCCGAACCCACGCTGCGCGTGCGCCTGCTGCATGGACGCACCGATGAGCTGCTGCCCAAGCTGGCGGGCAATGAAGTCGACCTGGTGGTGGGGCGGCTCTATCCGCTGGCCCGCTACGATGCCTTGATCCGCAAGGTGTTGTACCAGGACCCGATTGCGCTGGTGGCGCGTAGCGATCACCCGCTGTTTGCCAATGGTCCGGTGCGGATTGCCGAGGCGGCAGCCTACCGGCAGGTGCTGCCGACGCTGAGCCAGCACGTGGAGCGTGACGTGGCGCAGGTCATGCGCGAACACGGGCTGGCCACACGCGACCAGCTGCGTTCCAGCTCGGCCAGTTTTACCCGCGAGATCCTGCTCGGCACCGATAGCATCGCAGTGATGCCGAGCATGATGGTGGCCGGCGATATCGCACGTGGCGAGTTGCGTGCGTTCCAACTGCAGCAACCCTCGCAGGCGCGTGCCGGTGGGGTGATCTATCGCGACAGCAGCGCCATCCACAAGCCGGGTGTGCGCCTGCTGCTGCGCGAGCTGGAACATCAACTCGCGCTGATGGCCGAGCAAGGCGCGGTGTGGGTGGACAACCAGGTTGGCGAAGACGACATCCTGCTGGATGCGTCCGCGTAAGTAGCGGCAGCTCGCTCTTTGCCAGTGGGGCGCTGCTTCCCTGGCCAGGATGGCGGGGAGTGGAACCTCGGTACGGCGCTGTGCGTGGTCTCCTCGATCAGTCCGCCACGGTGTACGCCAGCGTGATGCTCCTGCAAGGGAAGCGTCCCGCAGCGGTGGGAGGTCATTCCACCGCCTTGACAGGACGCATGCGGTGGCAGACAGCATGCAACGCATGGTTGGTTGCTGCTCCGCTTGACTGGCACCAAGCGTGCCGAATGCGCGTGACTGGCGCCGCCTTGAGCCACCGTTCGGATGTGTGTCGCAAAGTAGGTGTCCGCCAGAATATGCATTGCTTGGCGTCCATCATCTGGCGGCAGGTAATCGGTCTGCATCCTGCATCCTGGGCAGAGGCCAGCCACATCGTTGACATCAACCAAACCTGCGTACTGCCAATGCGCATCAAGCCATGCTCCTGCGTGGTGTGAATCGTCGGGCATCGGCTGGCGTGACAAATGGCCGCCGTCGTTGGTGGCGTGATGATCTGAGCCACCGTGATAGATCCAGACGAGCGTGTGCAGCAGTGGGTCTGCACACGCTCGCAGGCCCAGTGATGGGATCAGGATTCGCTCGCCAGCGCATCCTTCAGGCGCGCTTTCTGCAGTTTGCCGGTGGCCGTGCGTGGCAATGCCTCGACCACCCGCAGGTGCTTGGGCACCTTGTACTTGGCCAGGCGCTCGATCAGATAGCTGCGAATCTGCTCGAGATCCGGCGCCTCGTCGGCCGGCACGATCGCCAGGTAGCCCACCTCTCCCCACTGCGGATCGGCCATGCCGACCACGGCGCATTCGCGGATCTGCGGGTGATCGACCAGGACGGCTTCGATCTCGGCGGGATAGACGTTTTCACCGCCGGAAATGAACATGTCCTTCTTGCGATCGACGACCCAGAAGAAGCCATCGGCATCGCGCTTGACGATATCGCCGGTGCGGAACCAGCCCTGCGCATCGCGCATCTCGGCGGTTGCCTGCGGGTCACCCCAATACCCCGGGGTGAGATTGGGGCCACGCAGCAACAGCTCGCCAGGCGTGCCCGGCGGACACTCGTTTCCGTCGCCATCCACAATCCGCGTCTGTACCGTCGGCGATGAAATACCTGCCGCCCCGAGTTTGCTGCGGATCACCTCGCAGTCCACCGACATACCGAACACCGTGCCGGCTTCACTCATGCCGAAGCCGCATACCATCGGGATGCCGTCTTCCAGCCAGCCCAGCAGATCGTCGCTGGCATGCGGCGCGCCACCGCTGACCAGCGCGGTGAGGTGACGCAACGAGGCAGGATCGAAGCCAGGCTGGTTACGGAACGCCTGCATCATCTGCGGCACGCCAACGTAGTGGGTGATCCCCAGTGAGGGATTGCCGAGCCAGTCCAGGGTGCGTCTGGGCTCGAAGCCGCTGGAAACCTGGATCGAACCGCCTAGCGCGAGCGCCGGGCGCACATTGGTGGCTAGGCCGATGATGTGGAACATCGGCGCTTCACACAGAAAACTACTTCCCGCATCCACGCGCGTGGTGACGCCGAAATTGTGCGCTACCTGCTGCAGGTTCTGTTCGCTCAGCATCACGCCCTTCGGCTGGCCGGAGGTGCCCGAGGTAAACAGGATCAGGCTGACGCGTTCGGGCGGGATATACGGTGTTTCGGCAGGCGTGAGCGTGCGGGCGCTGTCGATGAAGGCGGACACTGTCTCTACCGGTGCGCGTCCGGCGGCGACGTCGTCGCCCAGCAGCAGGCGTGGTTCTGCACGTTGCAGCAGGGCGTCCAGCTCGTTGGCGCTCAGCCGCCAGTTGAGCGGAACATAGATCGCGCCTACCCGTGCACAGGCGAAGTGGAGTGCGACCTGCCAGACCGAGTTGCGCGCAATGACCGCGAGCCGTTCGCCGTCGACACAGCCGCGTGTCTGCAGCAGGGCGGCCAGGCGGCCAATCAGGTCGTCCAGTTCGGCGTACGTCCATTGCTGCTCCAGCAGCAGGTCGCGGGCGGCAAGCCGTCGTGGCGTAAGCCGTGCATGGAACGAGATCGAATCGGTCGGCATGGTCATGGCACTGTCTTCCGAAAGCGGAGTGGGGAGTGACGGTGGTGAGTGCGACGGTGACGGCAGAAGGTTTGCTCGCACGCCGGAATCGGCGGCGATGGTTCATGTGACGCGTTGCGGTCGATCGGCAGCAGGCAGCTACCGATGCGCTTCACAATGCAGCGCATCGCGCTTGCGCGCGCGCTGGCACACCGCCGGTCCGCAGCGTGCTAGCTGAGATAGACGGTCTTGGTTTCAAGAAACGCATGCAGCCCCTCGACGCCGCCTTCGCGGCCGATTCCCGAGTGTTTGAAGCCGCCGAACGGCATGTCGATATCCACCCACATGCCATTGATCGAATGGCTGCCGCTGCGCACGCGACGCGCGATGCGATACGCGCGATCACTATCTTCGCCATAGACGGTGCCGTGCAGGCCGTAGTCGCTGGCATTGGCCTTGGCGATCAGATCTGCCTCATCGTGATAGTCGATGAAGCTCACCACCGGGCCGAAGATCTCTTCGCGTGCGATGGTCATGTCCGGTGTGACGTCGGCAAATACCGTCGGTTCGATGAAGAACCCGCGTGGCAGGTGCGCCGGGCGACCACCGCCCATGACCAGGCGCGCGCCTTCGGCGCTGCCCTTGGCGATATAGGACTGTACGCGCTCCAGCTGCCTGCCCAGTGCCAGCGGGCCCATGCCGGTGTCGGCAGCGAACGGGTCACCCAGCGTGATTGCTCCCAGGGCCGCGCAATACGCCTGCAGGATCTCTTCGCGTCGCTGCACCGGCACCAGCACACGGGTCAGCGCAAAACACACCTGGCCGGTAATCGGTATCGAGTAGGGCACCAGGCTGGGCAACACCTTGGCCAGATCGGCGTCCTCAAGCACGATGGCGGCCGACTTGCCACCCAGTTCCAGGCCACATCGCGCCAGGCGCTGCGCGCAGGCAACGCCGATCAGCCGTCCTGCCTGGGTGGAACCGGTAAAACTGACCTTGTTCACCAGCGGGTGGCCGATCAGCTGTTCGCCGACCTCGCGACCGCCCGGCACCAGGTTGAACACGCCATCGGGTACGCCTGCGGCACTGATGCACTCGGCCAGGATATAGGCATCGATCGGCGTTTCCGGCGACGGCTTGGCCACCACCGTGCAGCCGGCCGCCAGCGCTGCGGCAACCTTGTAGCAAAGCAGGACCAGGGGTGCATTCCACGGCGTGATTGCCGCAACCACGCCCACCGGCTCCTGCACCACGTGCACCAAACCGCCGTTGGCGCGTGCTCGCGATTCGACAAATGGGTGGGTGGCGATCAGATCACCGTAGTAGTCGAACAGGCCCGGGGCCTGCTGCGAGGCGCGACGACTGAAGCCGATGGTGGCGCCGACCTGGCCGGTCCAGGCCTCGGCCAGCTCCGGCAAGCGTGCGTGCAGCTGCTCGGCGACGCGTTTGAGCACGGTTCCGCGCTCGGCAGGCGACAGCTGCGGCCAGGGGCCGCTATCGAAGGCACGATGCGCGGCAGCCACGGCAGCCTCGACATCTGCGGGGGACGGCTCGGTGTAGCGCAGCAGACGCTCTTCTGTATGTGGGGCGATCACATCGACAACGCGATCACCGTTGCTGGCGCGCCACTGGCCATCGATGAACAGGCCATTGGGTCCACGTGCGGCGATCCCGCGCAGCGTAGCGGATAAGGCTTCCATACTCCCTCCTCAATGCAGAAAACCACTGGCAGCGCCAGCGATGCGTGGGGCGCACGCATCGCGCCGGGCGCGGGGAAAAGACTCAGGCGCTGTGTTTGGTCAGGTCGTATTCGCCCAGGCCGGGCTTGTAGCTTTTCTCGTCGATGAACTGACGGATGCCTTCCTTGCGCGCGTTGTTGTCGAAGGAGTTGGCCGCTTCCTGCATGCGCACCAGGTAATCCTCGGCTTCGTCGTAGGTCATGGTGCCCACGCGGCGGACGGCATCCTTGGCGTACTTCAGCGCCACCGGATTCTTGCGCAGGAGCAGCTCGGCCACTTCGCGGGTGCGTGCTTCCAGGCGCTCCAGCGGCACGCTCTCGTTGACCAGGCGCCATTGCGCGGCCTTCTTGCCGTCGATCATTTCGCCGGTCAGCGTCATCCACATCGCATCGCGCATGGACAGCAATTCCACCGCAACCTTGGTCACGCCACCGCCAGGCAGGATGCCCCAGTTGATCTCCGACAGGCCAAACTGCGCCTCATCGGCAGCAATGGCCAGATCGCAGGCAAACAGCGGGCCGAAACCGCCACCGAAGCACCAGCCGTTGACCATCGCGATGGTCGGCTTCTGGTACCAGCGCAGGCGACGGAACCAGCCATAGGATTCGCGTTGCGAGCGGCGCACGCCACGCAGGCCTTGCGCCTCAGTCTCGCGGAAGTATTCCTTCAGGTCCATGCCGGCCGACCACGCCGTGCCTTCGCCACCCAGCACCAGCACGCCCACGTTGTCGTCGAATTCCAGCTCGTCCAGCACGTCCATCATGCGGCGGTTGAGCGCCGGGCTCATTGCATTGCGCTTGTCGGGGCGTGCGAACTTCACCCAGGCGATGCGGTTTTCGATGCGAACCGATACCACGTCATGCTCGTTCAAGCGGCGTCTCCTTCAAGTCGGGGTTGCGGGAATCAGAACTCTTCGGCCAGCGCAGTGTCCGGAACGGTCGACCGCTCCAGGGTGGCGCTGTCGTTCAATTTGCACAGCAGGCGTAGCAGGGTCTGCTGTTCGCCGGGCTGCAGGCCGGTGCAAGTACGCTCGACCGCACGCGCAAGGCAGCCCTGCGCCACGTCCAGCGTGCGTTGGCCATGCTCGGTCAGATACAGGCCCTTGCTGCGTCGGTCGCGGCCGGCCAGGCGTTCGATCAGGCCCTGGTCTGCCAGGGCATTGGCGATCTTCATGCCGGCGGCACGGTTGACCAGCAGCCGGTTGCCGAGCTCGGTCTGGTCGCAGCCGGGCTGGTCGCGGATGTGGATCAACGCGGTGACGCGGGCGGGTGTGAGGTGGAGTTCGGCCAGTTCCTGGCGCGCGGCGTGACTGGACGCCAGGGCGGCCAGTTGCAATTGGTAGCCAAGGTCTGCGGCAAGTGCCAGGCGAGCGGTCATCGATCCATCCAGATTGTATCCGTTAAATACAATCTAGCCGACCGAAGCGGGCGCTGCAAGAGGTGCCGTCGTCAAAGTGCAAGCCTGGTGCGCGCCCGCGTGGCGTGTGGCGGGCGCGTGCCGCCTACGGTTTACGGCGTGGTCACTGGATCAGCCAGCCGGCCAGCTGCTCGCGGCTGAGATAGCCGCTGTGGCGGGTATCGAGCGCATCGAATTCATCGGCCAGTGCCGGGTTGGCCTGGGCTTCGGCACGGCTGATGCGGCCATCCCCGTCGGTATCCATGGCCTGGAAATCGATGCGGTAGCTGCCGACCACGTTGCTGGGCTGGATCGAACGCACGATCACGCTGGATTCGCCGTGCGGGCGGTCGAGCTGGGTTTGATGGGTGACCTCGCCTGCCGCCAGCGGCTGGGTGCGGATGGCACTGGGCACCTCGATCAGCGGCATGCTGCTGGCCGGTGTAGGTGCCTGCTGTGCGGTGGCAACGCCGCAGATGAGCAATAGGGCAGAGAGTGTGGCGATACGGCTGGTGGTCATCAGATCCCCCTGATGTGGAACAGCCCGTAAGGATAGAGCGTGCGGGATGGATTGAGGGATGCCCGACGCAGGCGTTGCGGACGACGGGCGGCCCGGGCAGTGCCGGTTATGGCGTGGATGCGGCGCTGCAGTGGCGGCGTTGTCCGCCCCGCCAGGGCGACGGCACTCTGCCGCCGCCCTGCGCGCCGCTCAGCCGGGGATGAACGGAAACACGATCTTGAGCAATCCCTTCAGGCCGCCCTCGGCCGTGCTGGCGACCGCCTTGGCACCCAGGCTGTTGAGCGCGCGGCGCACATCCTCCCAGCGCAGTTGCGCGATGTCCTTTTTCAGCAAGTCGGAGACTTCTTCTGCGGTGGGGGTGAGTTTTTGCAGTTCGCGCACGGTGGCCTGGGGATCCGGCTGCAGGTATCCCCAGCGTTCGGCGATCTTCAGCAGCGTGTCGAAACGCACCGCGACCACTTCGCGATTGCGCTCGTAGACCGGCAGCGCGCCGACATCGAGAATGGCCTGCTCGAACTGCTGCGCGTCGTCAGGGTGTTCGATACGCACGGCCAGAAACCCCTCCTTGCGGCTGCGCTCGCTGACGTGCTTGGCGCCGGAGCGCAGATTGTCTTCGGTGAGCACGTTGGCCACGATGCGCTGCATGGCCGCATCGCCTTCTTCGGGCACCAGTGCGCGCCAACGTGCGTAGCCGTCGCGACGCAGTGCCTTGACCTTGGCCGAGGTCACACGCAGCTGCAGCGCGACCGCGGCGTTGGAGCTGTTGCGCGAAATGGCGCCATCGCGTTCCAGCAGCACGAAGATCAGCAATTCCAGGTCACGCTTGGTCAATGACTGGAATCCCTGCAACAGGGTCAGTCGCAGGAATTCGCTGCCGAAGGCGGCCGCGTCCTTGAGTTCGATCGGTTGCATGGGGAGTCCTCCACTGGTGACCTGCAGGATGCCAGGACGCTGTTGCGCGGCCTGAGAACCGATGCGACGCGCACAGCAGTTTCAGCGTCCGGTTTCGCGCCCCGGGCGATCGGATCTGAACGTTTCAACTGCGCCACGGTCCTGCAACGTCACCACCACCTGCTTGCCATCGGTGCCGCCGAAGGCGACGTTGCTGGCCTTGCGGCCTTTCAGCGCGATGGTGCGCAGTAACTTGCCGGCCGGCGACACCACGGCGATCTGCCCGGCGTCGTAACGGGCGATGTAGAGATTGCCGTCGGCATCGCAGCGCATGCCGTCCATGCCGAAATCGGGGAAGGTAATCAGCAGGCGCTTGTTGCGCAGGCTGCCGTCGTCCTGCCGGTCGTAGACCCACACCTTGCGCGACATGCTTTCATTGACGTACAGATGCTTGCCGTCGGGGCTGACGTCCAGCCCGTTGGGTGTGGTCATGCCGGCTTCCAGCAAACGCACCGCGCCAGTGCGGCTGATGTGCCACAGGCGCCCGCTGTTGTCCTTCCAGTTCGGATCGCTGGCGTAGAAACTGCCATCGGGCGCAAGCGCCAGATCGTTGGGGCCATCGGCCTCGGGTAGCGAAGCGAAGGTGCTGACCGCGCGCGTCTTCGGATCCACCCGCAATAGTGCGTGACCGGTGTAGTCGGCCACGTACATCATCCCGTCGCGGAAGCGGATGCCATTGCCGGTGCTGCCCGCCGGCAGGGTCACGAAGACGTCGGCCTTTGCGCTGCCATCGGCGTGCAGGGTGATGCGCGCGATGGTGCCGTCCTTGCCCAGGTTGACGGCATAGAGCGCGCCATCCGGACCGAAGGCGGGACCTTCGGCGTTGTGGGTGAAGGCGCCATCGCCGATCAGGTCGCGCGCGACGAATGACATGTCGGCAGCGATGGCGAGCGAACTGGACAACAGCAAGGCCAGCGGCAAGAGACGCAGGCGGGTGACGGCGGTCATGCGGCATGCTCCGGATGGGATCGCCAGCAGTGTGCCAGAACGTGCGCAGCGGCCATGGCGGTGATCACGCGCGATCAAGTAAGGTGCGCGGGCAGTGTTGCAGCAGCGCGGCAGAAATGGACTGGAGCAATTGGCGATCGGCAGCGTTGGTCGGCGTGGCGCTTCCGATAGGTGTCCCTGTCACGCGCACCTCGCGACACGCGTTACGCCGGTCTGATGCTGCCTGCGCGCGCTGGTCGCCACTCTTACTTGAAGGAGGTTTGCATGTCCGTGGAATCCTTGACGCGTCGCCGCCTGCTTGCCGCCTTCGGTGGTGCAGGCATCCTGCTCGGTGCACCCGCATGGGCGCTGCCGAAGAAAAAGCCTGGAAAGCCGCTCAACGTCGCGTTGGCAGGCCTGGGCAGTTATGCAAGCGAACAACTTGCACCGGGCCTGGCCCTGACCAAGCATTGCAAGCTGGCGGGCATCGTGACCGGCACGCCGTCCAAGATTCCGCAATGGCAGTCCAAGTACGGCATTGCCGATCGCAACGTCTACAACTACGACAACTTCGATCGCATTGCCGACAATGACGACATCGATGTGGTGTACATCGTTACCCCGACCCATCTGCATGCGCCGCTGGCATTGCGTGCGGCAGCGGCCGGCAAGCACGTGTGGTGCGAGAAGCCGATGGCCATGCATGCGGGCGAATGCGAGGCGATGATTGCGGCCTGCAAGCGCAACAAGGTGGCGTTGACGATCGGCTATCGCATGCAGCACGAGCCCAATACCCGCCGCTTGATCGCGATGGCCAGCGAAAAGCCGTTCGGCGCGATGCAGCGCGTGCGCGCCGAGGCGGGGTACAACGGCTATCAAGGCACTGCCAAGGCCGACCGCCCATGGCGGCTGCGCTCACAGTTCGGTGGTGGCGCGATGTACGACATGGGCGTCTATCCGCTCAATGCCGCGCGTTACACCGTGGGCGCCGAGCCGCTGGCGGTGACCGCCAAGCGCTGGACCGACCGTCCCGAGCTGTTCGATGAAGTGGACGAGCATATGGATTTCACGCTGGAATTCCCCAATGCGGTGCGTGCGCAGTGCAAGACCAGCTTCGGTGCCAACATGAATGTGCTGCGCGCCGAGTGCGAGCGCGGCTGGTACGAGCTGTCGCCGTTCCAGAGTTACCAGGGCGTGACCGGCAAGGCCAGCGATGGCCGCGTATTCGACGCCAAGGTACCGCACCAGCAGGCGCTGCAGATGGACGAAGACGCGCTGGCGATCATGAATGGCACACCGCTGCGCGCGCCGGGCGAGGAAGGCCTGCGCGACATCCGCATTGTCGATGCGATCTACCGCTCGGCGCGGGAAGGCAGCAAACGGATCGTGCTGTAAGCGAGCCGGCTCCGGCGGCCGAGTACCGCCGGGGCCACCGTCATCGCAGGCAGCGGCCCAGGGCCGCCGGGCATGGCAGCACACAGCGGCAACAGACAGCCGGACGGTGGAGCGAGCAAGCGGCCAACCGGTCGCGGTGCGTCACGCCTGCAATCAACGGCCAACAGCGGCAAGCAGCAGGCCAGCGGCAACCAGCGGACACAGGTATGGCGATGCAATGAGTGAAGGACAAGCGTCAATTGCGCGAAAGCGAGCCGTGCCAGCCGGGAGGGAGTTCCTACCACAAGGCACGGGACCAACCATCACCAGGATTCCCGCTGCACGCCCCAGGCGCGCTTCAAACGCCCAGAGCATCGCTGTGCAGGAATGATTCAAACGCGCTGTGAGCTTCGCGCGGTGGTTGAAGGAATCGACGGCAGCATATACAGACGAACCGACCAACCGCATTTACGATTCCCGATTCCCGGCCTCACTCCCGCATCGCCAGCACCGTGATCTCTTCCCGATCGTGGTACAGCTGCTTGGCACGCACGGTCAGCGATTTCTCCGCCTGCTGCTCGAACAGGTCCAGGCACAGACGCGTTTCGTCCCAGCGTTTTTTCATCGGCAGCTTGAGGTTGAAGATGGTGTGGCGGCACCAGCCTTCGCGCACCCAGGTGGCCATGCGCTCGGCAACGCGGCGCGGTTGCTCCACCATGTCGCAGACCATCCAGTCCAGCGGTTGCGCCGGCTTCCAATGAAAGCCGTCCGCACGCAGGTGCTCGACCAGGCCGGTGGCCAGCACATGCTCGCGCAACGGGCCGTTGTCCACGCTGGTGACGTGCACATGCTGGCGCGTCAGCACCCAGGTCCAGCCGCCGGGGGCGGCGCCCAGATCGGCGGCACGCATGCCGGGTTTGACCAGGCGCTCGCGTTCTTCGGGCGTGAGCAGGGTCAGCAGTGCTTCGTCGAGCTTGAGCGCCGAGCGCGACGGCGCTTCGGGCAGCAATTTCAGGCGAGGAATCCCCAGTGGCCACGGGGCGCTGTCGTCGGCATCGGCCACTGCCAGCAGCGCGTGGTCGCCATCGAGAAAGCACACATGCAGGCGCGGCAGGCGCGCCTGCGGCTTGTCGGTCAACAGGCCGGCCTTGCGCAGTGCCGGACGCAGCGCGTTGCCGAAGCTGCGCGCCAGCCCCGCCAGCGGTTTGCCGGCATCCGAATCCGGATGTTCCACCCACAGGTCGCCAAAGCGTGGCTGCCCGTCCAGCGCGGCCAGGATCGGTGTGATG
Organism: Xanthomonas floridensis; assembly: GCF_001642575.1. Taxonomy (GTDB): domain Bacteria; phylum Pseudomonadota; class Gammaproteobacteria; order Xanthomonadales; family Xanthomonadaceae; genus Xanthomonas; species Xanthomonas floridensis. The sequence goes on from NZ_LXNG01000012.1 coordinate 126,010, forward strand.
CGGTCCTTGGGATCGATGCCCTTGAGTTCGGCGAGTACGACCAGTTTCTGGCGGGCAAAGATCAGTTCGCGCCACTGCAGCCTGGCGGCCAGATGCGCGGCGTCGTCGCAGACGAACAGCACATAGCCGTCGTTGCGTTGGGTGCGCGCATAGCCGGCGACGCCGACAAATGCCGCGCGTGCGCTCAGTTCGGCCGCCAGCTCAGGCTCGAATCCCTGGCGGCAATAGCAGAGCAGCTCGCTCATCGCGGCGCTCGCAATAAGCGGTCAATAACGATCACCGCCGCCCTCGCCGTAGCTGCGCAGCACCGCACAGGCCTGTTCGCGCTGCACATCGCGCACCACCTCGATACCACGGCGGGTCAGTTCGCCCACCCAGTCGGTGGGCAGCGGGCCTTCGTCGAATTCGGTCAGCGCCATCACGTCTTCGGCGCGGGCGCCGATCAGCAGACGGTCGATGCCGGCCCACACCGTGGCGCCATAGCACTGGCAGCACGGCTGCGCCGAGGTAGCCAGCGTGATCGGCGACAGCACGTCGTTCAGGCGCGGCGTCTGCAAGCGCTGCTGCGCCAGCATGTAGGCCATGTTCTCGGCATGCGCCAGCGAAGTGGTCTGCGGCACCACCCGGTTCACCGCCGCGGCGATGATGTGATCATCCGGCCCGAACACCACCGCACCGAACGGGCCGCCACTGCGGGCTTCCACATTCATCCGCGACAGCGCGATGGCCAGCGCCACCTTGTCGTCGTCGCCGGGATAGGCGCGGCTGGCATCCACGAAGTCATGGATCCAGGCGGGCAGGGTGAGGTGGACTTGCGCGTAGAGCATCACTGGACGACCGGTAGCGGAGAAGAAGCCAAGCGGCGCAGTGTATCGGCCCGGACGCGGCGCGCAAAACGCCGCTGCGGACGGATCTGAATACGGCTGGCGCCGGCGGTCGTCCGGCGTGCTCAGTCAGCGTCGTGGCGGCGCATCGCGCGCAGGCGCGCAGCCCGGCGCGCGTGGTCGTCTTATGACGAAGGATCTACTTTGCAGTGCATTGGCCGGACACGCACTGGCAGGCACTGATCTCGCGGAAACCGCAGACGCTCATCATGCCGCTGGACTGGCACTGCGCCATCACGCCTTTCGGATCGGTTGGGCTGCTGACGTTGACGCAGGCTGGATAGGCCCCGCAACAGTTGCCGACGTTCTTCACCGCGCAATCGGCGTCGACCTTGCAGGTAGTGACGACGGTGATGGGCTTGGCGCTTGCCGGCGGCGGTGTGGCCGCGTCGGTTGGCGGTGCGGCTACGCAGCCGATCAGAAAAACGGACGCCATCATCAACAAACTGCTCAGATACCAGGACAAGGCACGGGACATGCGGTTGCTCCGATCACGACAGATGAGGTGCATGGTAAGCCCAGCATGCGGTGCATGTGGTAGCGCGGCGTGCAGGTGTGTCGCCCCACCCGATGCGGTCAGGCCAGGACCGCCGCGCAGCGCCAGGGTGCAGCCTGGCGCTTGAGCGCGTTGTGCCCGTCGACGCCGGGACGAATGGGGTGCTGCAAGAGATGCGCATCGCAGGTTGCCATCGCATACGGATGCCGGACCGACGCCGCGGTGATGGGTGCCTGCGGCTTGTTCGATCGTCCACTCAACGGTGTCCGGACAGCACGGCACCACAGTGGCTGGCGAGCGTCAGCTGCTGCATGCTCTCGTCGCGCTGCTCGGTGGGCAGCGCATCGTCGGGCGTGTGGGCAGTGAACAGGCACAACGCCTCGGCCGGGGTGACTGCCTGCGCGCCTTGGGGTGGCGGCGAGCAGGCCGACAGACCGATCGAAAGCGAAACGACTGCGGCGTACAGGGTGCGCGAACCCGGTGGTGGGAGGCACATGACGGCATTCCATCGGACGCAGACTGCAATCTAGGGGCGATAACACGCCAATGGTCGGCGTCAGTTCGCTTCCGCATGCAGTGCTGCGCACCACAGCACGCCGATCAGCAGACAGGCGATCGCCGCAAGTTCCAGTGGCGTGGGGAGTCGCATTTCCCAGGCAAATCCATAGATCAGCGCGAACACCGTCTCGAATACGATCATCTGCCCCACCAAGGTCAGTGGCAGCACGCGGCTCGCGCGGTTCCAAAGCGCATTGCCGATGACCGAGGCGAGGATGCCCAGCAACAGCGAAATACCCCAAAAGCCTGCCCAGTCGATCGGCGCATGGGGGGCGCTGCCGATCAGTGCCGCAGGCGCCAGCAATGCTGCCAGCGCACCGGTCACCACGCCGGTCAGCAGCGACCAGTCGCCACCGGAGAGATCGGGGCGGCGCCGCAACCAGCGCGCATTGGCGATCGAGTATGCCGACCACGAGACCAGGGCACCCACGGCGCATAGCAGCCCCGCAATGCGGGTGAGACGATCGCCAGCCTGCTGTCCGGAATCGTCGTGCACGGTGTCGAGCGCGACCAACGCCACGCCGATGACGCAGAGCACGCATGGTGCGGCGAGCCGCCGCAGTTGCACCGCGCCCGCTGCACGCGTGCCGATCACGGTCACCACCACCGGCAACAGGCCGATGATCAGCGCAGTGGCGGCGCTGCCAGCCCACTGCACGGCGCTGCCCAGCAGCACGTAATAGATCAGATTGCCCATCAGGCTCAGGCGCACCAGCGCCCACCACTCCGCGCGGCCCAGGCGGGCGGCGGTGAGGCGTGCACGTGGTGCCAGGACCACTGCGGCCACCACGCCATAGGACAGGTAGCGCGCCACCGCCAGCTGCATCGGCGTGAATGCAGACAAGAGTTGCGGTGCCAGAAACACCAGCCCCCACAGCGCGCCCGCGCCAATGCCGCAGGCGACGCCCATCGTCAAACGTTCACGCATCGGGCGTTTCCTTGCCTGTCATGCCGGGCAGCGTGCAGCGCGGTAGCGGGATGAGCAAGGCCTGGTGTGTGGACATGCAGTGCCAAGGCTGCAAAAACCAGCAAGTTAAGGCGCTCAACGCGGCGTAGCTGGGCTGGCATGTGACGCCGGCATCGACACGCCTGCGCACCTGCCGGATCGACGCAGCGTGAGCTGCTCGGAAGTGACAGGTAGCGCGCGAAGACCATGGCGGCTCTGCCTCGTCCACCCATGCCCTGAGACTGCCGGCTGCGTCTTGCCAGCGATGCATGGCCATCGATCGTTGGAAGCGTGCAATGAGGCGGCGGAAGACAACATACCGGCCGCGCAGCAAACCACCATCCGCTGACAAGCAGCCATCAGCCATCGGATCGATGGCGGGTGTCTTCGCACGCGGGTAGCAAGCCATCCTGCGCAATCGACACATTGCACGCATCGACCACGCCACACCGTAAGGTGGACGCGGCCTGTGCATCCGTAGGCGTTACTTGGCCCAGGTGTCGCGCAAGGTCACGCTGCGGTTGAACACGGGTGTGGCCGGGCTATGGTCGCGGCGGTCGGCGACAAAATACCCGGTGCGCTCGAACTGGAACGCCTGCTCCGGCGCAGCCTGCGCGGCAGACGGCTCCACAAAGCCGCGCACGCTGCGCTTGGACTCGGGGTTGAGATAATCGCGGTAGGTCTTGCCTTTGGATTCGTCGTCGGGCTTTTCCACCGAAAACAGGCGGTCGTAGAGGCGGATTTCCGCTTCCACCGCATGCGCGGCGCTGACCCAATGGATGGTGCCCTTGACCTTGCGGTTGGCGCCCTCCATGCCCGGACGCGATTCCGGATCCAGCCAGCCGCGCAGCTCGACGATCTGCCCGGCGGCGTCCTTGATCACCTCATCCACGCGCGCGATGCCTGCGCCACGCAGACGGATTTCGCCGCCCGGCACCAGACGCTTCCAGCCCTTGGGCGGAACCTCGGCGAAATCTTCGCGCTCGATCCACAGCTCGCGTGCAAACGGCACCTCGCGCGTGCCAAAGCTCTCGTCCTTGGGATGATTGGAAAACTGCAGCGTCTCGGTGTGGCCGTCCGGCAGGTTGGTCAGCACCAGCTTGAGCGGCTCGATCACCGCCATGCGGCGTGCTGCGGCGGCATCCAGGTCCTCGCGCAGGCAGCCTTCCAGTACCGAGAAATCGATCAGCGAGTTCTGCTTGCTGATGCCCACGCGGTCCACGAACAACCGCATCGCCGCCGGTGTGTAGCCGCGGCGGCGCAGGCCCTGCAGCGTGTACATGCGCGGGTCGTCCCAGCCGTCCACCAGCTGCTCTTCCACCAGTGCGGTGAGCTTGCGCTTGCTCATCACCGTGTAATTGATGTTGAGGCGCGAAAACTCGATCTGGCGCGGCTTGGCCGCCTCGCGCGGCAGGCCCTTGTCCAGCAGCGGCTGCAGCAACTCCGGATGCCCGGCCAGGTCCACCTTGTCCACGCACCAGTCGTACAACGGGCGATGGTCTTCGAATTCCAGTGTGCACAACGAGTGGGTGATGCCTTCCACCGCATCGCCCAGCGAATGCGCGAAGTCGTACATTGGATAGATCGGCCAGGCGTTGCCGGTGTTCTGATGCTCGACATGCTTGATGCGGTACAGCGCCGGGTCGCGCAGGTTGATGTTGCCGCTGGCCATGTCGATCTTGGCACGCAGCGTGCGTGCGCCATCGGGGAATTCGCCCGCGCGCATGCGCCGGAACAGGTCCAGGTTTTCGTCCACGCTGCGCTCGCGGTATGGCGAGTTGCGGCCCGGCTCGGTGAGCGTGCCACGGTACTCGCGCACCTGTTCGGCAGAGAGGTCGCAGACAAAGGCATGGCCGTCGCGGATCAGTTTTTCTGCGGCCAGGTAGTAGACCTCGAAGTAATCCGAGGCATGGCGCAGCTGTGCCCAGTCGTAGCCCAGCCAGCGCACGTCGTCCTGGATGGCGACCACGAACTCGGGGTCTTCCTTGGCCGGGTTGGTGTCGTCCAGGCGCAGGTTGCACAGCCCGCCGAATTCGGCCGCCAGGCCGAAGTCCAGGCAGATCGCCTTGGCATGGCCGATGTGCAGGTAGCCGTTGGGCTCGGGCGGGAAGCGGGTGCGGATGACCGCGTGCTTGCCGCTGGCCAGGTCCTCGCGAACGATCTGGCGGATGAAGTCTTTCTTCTCCGCCGGGGCGGTGGCGTCGGTGGCTGGAATCTCGGACATGCGGGGCATCGGCAATAAGTAAACCGCAAGTTTAGGCGGTGGCATCGGTTAGGGGTAGGCGGCTGGCCCGGGTGGGGGCAGCGGAAGCGTGATCTGGCGAGCCTCAGGGATCTCCGGCGCGGCCGGAGGCCCTGCCGCTGCAGGGATTCGCGCGCGCTTGCGCGCCGCCGACCTCGTCACACGAGGGCGCTATGCGGGGGTGGCCCGTCTGGCAGCGCTGGCGGCAACCGGCCGCCCCGCGTACGCTGCGCCGACCCCGTCAGGAGCACGCCCCGCATGCCATTGCCCCGCCTGGTGATCGGCGACAAGACCCTGTCTTCCTGGTCGTTACGGCCGTGGTTGCTGTTGCGGCATTTCAGGATTCCATTCGAGGAAGTCTGCCTGCCGCTTGATACGCCCGACTTCCAGGCGCGTATCGTCGGTTACTCGCCCACCGGCAAGGTGCCGGTATTGTGGGACGACGCCCTGCACGTGTGGGACTCGCTGGCGATCTGCGAATACGCCAACGAGCGTTGGCTCGACGGGCGCGGCTGGCCAGCCGATCTTGCGGTACGCGCACAAGCGCGTGCGGCCGCAGCCGAAATGCATGCCGGCTTTACCGCCTTGCGCAGCCAGTTGCCGATGAATCTCGCCCGCCCGCCAGGCCCGGCGCAATGGGATGCCGCGGCCGAGCGCGACATCACCCGCATCCAGACGCTGTGGGCCAGCCTGCGCGCCGAGCATGGTCATGCGGGAAGTTTCCTGTGCGGGGAATTCGGCATCGTCGATGCGATGTACGCGCCGGTGGCGCTGCGTTTTGCCAGCTATGGCGTGCCGCTGTTCGAAGCGGCCGGCGACTATCTGGCCGCGCTGGATGCGTTGCCGGCGCTGCGCGAGTGGCGCCTCGGGGCAGAGCGCGAACGCGCGGGGCGCGGCTGAGATGCAGATCGCCTATCGCGCCAGCCACATCATCGATGCGCATCTGGCCAAGCACGCACTCGAGGATGCAGGCATCACCGCCTTCGTGTTCGGCGAATCGCTCTTGGGCGGTGCCGGCGAATTGCCTGCCTTCGGCGTGCTGCAGGTGTGCGTGGCCGACATCCATCTGAGTCAGGCGCAAGCGGTGCTGGCCCAGATCGGCCTGTGCGGGCAGGTCACCCGCGCGCTGTAGGGTCGAAGCAGCCCAGCGCCAGTCGCAGGAGCGTACCCGGGCGCGATGAAGCCTTGCCGATCAACGCCGCGTCGCGCCCAGGTGCACTTCTGCGATGCCCAGGCATCATTCCGGCTGACGCCATCCAGGCAGCGCTGCCTCCGGCGCGGCCAGTGCGCGCAGGCGTTTGAACAGCACCGTGGTTTCGGCCACGTTCCACACCCGCAGCGCCACCTCGAAGGTATCCAGCGGCTTGGTCAAAAAGTCCTTGGCGCCCAGGCCCAGGGCGCGATGACGTGCGCTGCGGCTGGGGTCGGCGGTGAGCACGATCACGGGCAAAAAATGCCCCGGATCGGACAGCCGCGCCAGTTGTTCCAGCAGCGCATAGCCGTCCAGCTCCGGCATCTTCAGGTCCAGCAGGATCAGATCCGGCGCAAAGGCCGACACCAGCCCCATCACCCGCTGCGGGTCGGTGGTGGCGATGACCTGCTGGAAGCCTTCGCGCTGCAGCAGGTCCTCCAGCAGTCGCACATTGGTCGGTTCGTCATCGACGATGAGGATGCGGGAGCCGAGGATATCGTCGCGTGTCATGCCAGCAACCTGTCGAGGACGGTGAAGAATTCCGCTACGTCGAGCGGTTTGGTCAGGTAGGCGCGCACACCCTGGCCGCCCACGCGCGCCAGCGTAGCGCTGGTGGCATCGGCGCTGATCACCACCACCGGTAGCTGCGCCGTAGCCGGTAGCGCCTGCAATTCGCGCAACAGCTCCTCGCCGTTGCCGTCGCTCAGGTGCAGGTCCAGCAGGATCAGGTCCGGCAGGCCGTGCTGCAGCAGCTCGCGCGCCTGCGCCAGGCTGGCCGCCTCCAGCAGTTGCCATTGTGGGCGGCGCTCGGTGAGCGTGCGGATCAGGGCCTGGTTGGACGGGTTGTCTTCGATGCTCAGCAGGCGACAGACACCGCTGCCGCTGGTACCGGGCGCCAGCAGGCTAGGTGCAGGCGCGCTGCGCTGCGGTTCGCCCTGCGGCAGCGAGATCCAGAAGCGCGCACCATCGCGGCTGCTGTCCACGCCGATCTGCCCGCCCATCGCCTCGATCAGCTTCTTGCTCAGCGCCAGCCCCAGGCCGGTGCCTTCCACCGCCGAGCGTTCGGCGCCCAGCCGCTCGAACGGCGTGAACAGGCGCTCGATCTGCGGCGGCGTCAGCCCCTGGCCCTGATCGGCCACGGTGATGCGCACCTGCTCGCCGTCCGCCTGCGCGCTCACCTGCACATGGCCGCCGGGGCGATTGAACTTGACGGCATTGGACAGCAGGTTCAGCAGCACCTGACGCAGCCGCTGGGCGTCGGCGCGGACTGTCCACGCGCCTTCGACGGCTGGCGGCTGCAGGCGGATGCCATGCTTTTCGGCATCCGGTGCGATCAGGGCCAGCGCTTCGTGCACCGCCGCATCCACCGGAACCGGCTCCGGGCTCAGATCCAGCTGATCGGCCTCGATGCGCGCGATGTCCAGCAGCTCGGTGATCAGTCCCAGCAGATGCCGGCCGGCGCCCAGGATGTGCTGCAGATGCCGCCTGGGCCCGGGCTCGGGCAGGTCCATGTCCAGCACCTGCGCATAGCCCAGGATCGCATTGAGCGGGGTGCGTAGTTCGTGGCTGCTGCGTGAGAGGAATTCGGTCTTGGCGCGATTGGCGGTTTCCGCCTCGCTCCGCGCGAGCTGGGCTTCGGCCGCGCGTGCGGCCAGCAGTTCGCTAGCCTGCGCCAGGCGCTGCCCGACCTGGCCCAGTTCATCGCCGGCGCGAGGCTGCGCGGCCAGTGGCAGGCCTTCTCCCAGCCGGTCGGCATTGGCAGCCAGCGTGCGCAGGCGCCCGGACAGCGCCGAAGCGAACCAGGCCACCGCAAAGACCGCGCCCAGGCCGCCGAGCATGGCCGCGCTCAGGGTGATGATCAGATTGCGCTGCCGCAAGCCTTGCGCCTTGGCAGTGCGTACCTGCAACTGTGCCGTTTCGTAATCGCGTAGTTCGCGCAGTTCCGCGCGCAGGATGTCGAGCTTGTATTTGCCGTCCCACAGCTGGCGGATCTCTTCCTCGCGGCTGAGGTCCGGCGCCAGCAGACGACGCCAGCCCTGCATTTTTTCGGCGAACAATGGTTTGATACGCGCAAAGCGCCGCGCCTGCACCGGGTCGGTAATACGTTGCGAAAGCCGATCGGCCACCGGCTGCAGGCGTGGTTCGGCATAGCGATACGGGGTCAGGAATTCATCGCGGCGCACCAGCCGATACCCACGCACGCCGGCCGCGGTTTCCGCCAGCAGCGCGTGCGCTTCATACAGGTCGCTCAGCACTTCCAGGGTCTGGCGCACATCGTTTTCGGCAGCGATGTTCTGCCGCTCCACGCTGTAGATCGCCATCAGCGCGACGGCCAGCAACAGCAGCGGCAGGGTGACCACCGCCAGGCTCTTGCGGGTGATCGGCCAATCGTTCCAACGCACCGCCATTGCAGTCATAGCGCGAGTCCGGCTTGCACCGCGTACACCGCGGCCTGGGTGCGATCTTTTACCTCAAGTTTCTGCAGGATGCGCTCCACATGCACTTTCACCGTGCCGGGAGAAATCCCCAGTTCAGCTGCGAGGCCGGCATTGGTGAGCCCGCGCGGAAGCAGTGACAGCACCTGTTTTTCGCGCTTGCTCAGCGCGTTGAGGCGGTCGTCCTGCAGCACTTTGCGTCGGCGCGTGGCGACCGGTCTGGCCGGCTCGGCCACCATCACCGGCAGCAGCAACGCGAAGGCCTGCAGTGCCTGCACATCATCATTGCCAGGGGCGGGGCGGCCATCGTTCCAGGCCACGCAGACCATGCCCAGGGTGCTGCCGAGCGCGTGGATCGGCACCTTGGCTTCGCGGATGTCGGCCGGGCGCGGCGGCATCAGCCAGCTGGCTTCGTGACTGTCGCCGGCGGCGCTGGCGCCGGGTGGCAGGGCAAGCCCGCGGCTGGCGATCACCTGCGTGCGCGGCCCGCGCTGCGCCAGCACCGCGCCATGCTCCAGGCCCAGCAACAGCAGCACGCGACCGAGCACCGCATCGCAGGCCTGTTCGGGTGTGTGCGCCTGGCGCAGCGCCACTGTGGCCTCCCAGAGCGCCTGCCAGCGGGCGCTATCAGAGGCATCGCGTCGAAGCGCCTGGCGCCAATCGCCAGCATTGATGGGGCTTTCCATAGGGTCGCTCTAGGCCGATCAGCATATTTGAGTATATGCCAGACGGCAGAATTGTTGGGGTCGCTTGGTTTCGATACTGGGCTCGCCCTCTGAGGCACCCCAACAACCCATACGGAGATTCCACATGCGTCGCACACTGTCTTCCCTGGTTCTGGCTCTGGCTGCCACCCCGGCCCTGGCGGGCGGCGTGATGCACTACACCGACAAGGCCAAGTTGCCGGCTGGCGGCGAAGAGCGCGAGGTCGCTGCGCTGTTCGATACCTGGAATGCGGCACTGGCGTCAGGCAATCCGCACAAGGTGGCCGACCTGTACGCGCCCGATGGCGTGCTGCTGCCGACGGTCTCCAACGAGGTGCGCGCCTCGCGCGAGCAGATCGAAAAGTATTTCGAGATGTTTTTGAGCAAGAAGCCACAGGGCGTGGTCAATTACCGCACCGTGCGCGTGCTCGATGACGACAGCGCGGTGGATGCGGGCGTTTACACCTTCACCCTGACCGACAAGGACGGCAAGAAGAGCAATGTGCAGGCGCGCTACACCTTCGTGTACGAAAAGCGCGACGGCAAGTGGCTGATCATCAATCACCACAGCTCGGCGATGCCGGAAGTGGATACGCGCGCGGCGGTCGCCAAGACCAAGTAAGTACCGTGCCGGTGCCAAGCGCCGGCCGGACAGGCTTGAAAGCCGCTCCGGCCGGCGCCATCCAGCAGGCAATCCTCACGATTGCGGAGTTGCACCATGCTGGGAATCGGCGCCTTCAAACAACGCATGCCACGTCCGGGTGAAGCACTGCCTGGACGCGAGCAAGCGCTACCGCTGCACAACACGCACCTGATCCATGGGCGTCCGTTGCGCGGTGACTTCACTGGCCTGGCCCAGGTGCAGTTCGGGCTGGGTTGCTTCTGGGGCGCAGAACGCAAGTTCTGGAGCGTGCCCGGGGTGTACACCACGGCAGTGGGTTATGCCGGGGGCGAGACGCCCAATGCCACCTATGGCGAAGTGTGTTCCGGGCAGACCGGGCATACCGAAGCGGTGCTGGTGGTGTACGACGAAGCGTCGGTGCCGTTTGCGCAGTTGCTGCGCACGTTCTGGGAAAGCCACGACCCCACCCAGGGCATGCAGCAGGGTAACGACGTCGGCACGCAATACCGCTCGGCCATCTACTGCACCACGCAGGAGCAATACGACGCGGCACTTGCCAGCCGCGATGCCTACCAGCAGCAGCTGACTGCGGCGGGATATGGCGCCATCACCACGGAGATTCGTTTCCCGGCACCTACGTTCTATTACGCCGAAGACGATCACCAGCAATACCTCGCCAAGCATCCCAATGGTTATTGCGGGCTTGGCGGAACGGGAGTGAGCTGCCCGATCGGGCTGGATGCCTGACGGAAAGGCGGGCCGGATTGAAACGCTGCCAACCACGTGATCGTGGCAGCGCGCCGATGGCCAATAGTGACCGGCAGCGTTATCACGATCAGGCAGCGCATGGGAGTGCATGCCAGGCAACTTGAATGGCTACGTCGGAGACGACGTGGCCATCTTTTTTGCATGAATGTCATGTGGCGTGGCCGGGACAAGCTGGCTTGGCCTGGCTGCTCCGCTGCGCCGAGCGCGGCCGATTACATCGGCTGCATCAGACGAATTCGCCCGCAAACATGCCACGCAACTGTGCAAGCGTATCGGTGCGTTCGGGGTGCAGCAGACGCATGCAGGCAAGGGCAAACCCCACCGGGCTGGTGCCGGGTGCGGTGATCACGCTGTCGGCGGTCACGACCTTTTCGTGCCGGAACTGGTGGGCGCCTGCGTAGGGCACCACGTTTTCCTGCAGAAAAGCCAGCGAGTTGCTGGTGTGGGCGCGTTCGTCGAGCAGCCCGGCGTAGGCCAGTGCGATGGTGGCGCCGCAGATCGCCGCGACCGGGCGCTGCTGCTGTATGCGTTCAACCAGCAATCCGCTCAGGCCCGGGATTTCGCCGGCCTGCCAACGCTCGCTGCCGGGCAGGATCCACAGGTCCGCTTCCAGCGGCGCAAGATCCGAGAGTGCGAATTCCGGCGTGATACGCAGGCCGCCGATGGACTGCACCGGCTGCCCGTCGATGCTGGCAATGGCCACCTGGTCGCCGAACCACTCGCGCGCTGCCGGCAACACCACGCCGATTTCCCAGTCGGCCACGCCATCGACCATCACCACTGCAATGTTTGCCATTGTCCGCTACGCCAGTTGAGGTATCCGGATTCTAGGCACTGCGCGCGTGGCGATTGTAAGCAAGGTGTGGAGACTGGCGGGTGGAGCCGCGGTCATTGCGGCCTGGTCCTCGGCTGCTCGAACGCAGGAGAGCAGCCGAGAGACGCTGGGAGTAGCGGATGGCAGCGAGGTGCGAGGCACAGTATCGATCAGCCCGGTCGCATTAGCTGCTTTCCCTCAAGCGACGGCAAAGGGGAGCGCTGGACACGGGCGTGACGCAGCGGCAGCGACGTGGGGCGTTGCACTGGATGCGCAGGCCGCCGTGTCCGGCCAGCTCGAACACCGCAGTGCGATCTCCGCGGCATCTCCGAAAACGACAACGCCCGCAGTATCGGCTGCGGGCGTTGATGGTTGCACCTGTTCGCTGAGGCGATTAGCCGGCGAGCTTGTCGGCGATGGTCTTGCGCAGGGCCTGCAGGTCCTTGGCGAAGGTCTCGATGCCGCCGGCCAGCTTTTCGGTGGCCATCGGGTCGGCGGCCAGGTCGGTGGCGAAGCTGTCGGCGTTGATCGGGGTGATCTGCGCGTTGTCGGCCTTGGCCGGCGAGAGCTTGCGCGGCAACTCGCCGTGTTCGGCGTCGAGCTTTTCCAGCAGGTCCGGCGAGATGGTCAGGCGGTCGCAGCCGGCCAACGCTTCGATCTGCGCGGTGGAGCGGAACGAGGCCCCCATCACCACGGTGGACGACCCGCGGCGTTTGAATGCGTCGTACACGGTGCGCACGAACACCACGCCCGGGTCTTCGTCGATGCTGGCCGGGGTCTGACCCTGAGAGACGTAGTAATCTAGGATGCGGCCCACGAACGGGGAGATCAGGAACACGCCCGCCTCGGCACAGGCCAGCGCCTGCGAGTGATTGAAGATCAGCGTCAGGTTGCAATCGATGCCCTCACGCTGCAGCTGGCGCGCGGCTTCAATGCCTTCCCAGGTGGCGGCGATCTTGATCAGGATCTTGTCCTTGGGCACGCCCCGCTCGGCGTACATCGCGATGAACTTGCGCGCCTTGGCGATGGTGGCCTGGGTGTCGTGCGCCAGGTCGGCGTCGACCTCGGTGGACACGCGCCCCGGCACCAGTTCAGCCAGCTTGACGCCTACGCCGATGGTCAGGCGGTCGGCAACCTCGTGGATGGTGGCGGTGCGATCGTCGCCGCCATGCTCGCGGCCCCAGGCCAGCTCGCGCTCGATCAGGTCGGCATAGACCGGCAGGTCCAGCGCCTTTTTGACCAGGGTGGGATTGGTGGTGCAGTCGACCGGCTTCAGGCGCTTGATGGCGTCGTAATCGCCGGTATCGGCGACGACCACGGACAGGTCGCGCAGTTGGGCAAGCTTGGAGGGGGATGCAGTCATGCGGGTTCTCTCGAATCGTGGAACGGGTCGGGGATGGCGCAGCGCGCTACGTTAGCGCGCCGCGCGCTGGAAGTCGCCCGCGGCAGCGGGTTGATCGTGCACGGCCTGCACGCGCAGGCGCAGGTTGCGCCCGTCCGGCGTGCGCCAGTCGATGCTCTGGCCGACCGACAGGCCAAGCAGCGCGCTGCCGACCGGCGCCAGCACCGAGATGCGGCCCTGCTGGACATCAGCCTCCTGCGGGTACACAAGGGTGAGCGTATGCCGTTCGCCGTGCAGCTCGTCTTCGCAATCGATGCGCGAGTGCATGGTGACGACATCGCCGGGAATCTGGTCGGGCGGCAGCACGCGTGCGCGGCCCAGTTCGTCGCTCAGCGCAGTGGCGGCGGGATGCTTGTTGAACGCGGGGGAATCGAGCAATGCCTCAAGCCGGGCGAGGTCGTGGCTGGAGACGAGGATGGATGGCGGCAAGCCGCTGTGATGTTGCGAAGTCATGGCACTCTCCTGACGAAGACGGCTCGCCAACACGGCAAGCGGCATCGACAAGATGAGGGCGCCGTCGGCCGATCCCAATACATGCCGCCCGGCTCTGCGGTGCGACTGATTTGCGAAGGTCGCTGCGACTTGTCAGAGCCCCGGGATTGGCGCGTCGATCAAGCGAGCGCTGCGACAGAGGCTGAGGGCGCAGATGGCAGGATCAAACGCCTGCGCATGCAAGCCACCCTATGGAAGCGGCTGCACGGATGAATCTGCAGCGGTGGAAAAACAGCAGCGGAAGAAAAACAAAAGGCGCCGCCTCCGCGCCGCCGTTGTTTGTCGCCTACAAATGTCGCCAAAAGCGACCACAGCCATGAAACGCTTTTGCGATTCCCGATTCCCGATTCCCGATTCCCGATTCCCTAAGCTGCCACCGCCTTCGGTCCGGTCGCGGGCTGTTCCAACGCAAATAGGTCCGCCGGCAATTCCTTGAACAACTGCGAGAGCTGCTCCAGGAACGCGGTCATGGCCGAGCTGCGACGCCAGGCCATGGCAATGCGGCGGCTGGGTTGCTTGTCTTCGCGGAAGCGGATCAGGCGGATGTTTTCCGAGCGGGCCACCGGCGGCTTGACTGCCAGTAGCGGCAGCAGGGTCACGCCGACATTGGCAGCCACCATCTGGCGCAGGGTTTCCAGGCTGGTGGCCTGAAATTCGGATTTCTCCAATGCGCCAGCCAGATGGCAGACATCCAGCGCCTGTTCGCGCAGGCAGTGGCCGTCTTCCAGCAACAACAGCCGCTGTTCGGACAGATCGTCCAGCGTCATGCTGTCGTGGCGCGCCAGCGGATGGCCTTCCGGGACCGCCAATACGAAGGGTTCTTCGAACAGGAACTCGGCATGCAGCTGATCGTCCTGCAGCGGCAGCGCCAGCAGTGCCGCATCCAGACGGCCTTCGCGCAACTGGTGCATCAGCTGGTCGCTCTTTTCTTCGATCAGCAACAGCTCCAGGCGCGGAAACCGCTCGCGGATGCGCGGCACCACATGCGGCAACAGGTACGGTGCCAGGGTGGGGAAAATGCCCAGCCGCACGGTACCCGCTTCCGGGTCCTGGCTGCGGCGTGCCGCTTCCTTCATCTGTTCCACCTCGGCCACGATGCCGCGCGCGCGCATTGCCGCCTCGCGGCCGGCCGGGGTCAGCATCACCTTGCGCGGTGCGCGCTCCACCAGCGGCACACCCAGTTCGTCTTCGAGCTTCTTGATCTGGGTGGACAGCGTGGGCTGGCTGACAAAACACGCCGTCGCGGCGCGGCCGAAATGCTTGTGGTCAGCCAGGGCTACCAGATACTTCAGGTCACGCAGATTCATGTGCAGCAGCCCTCGAGGCGGTGACGGGTAACGACTGACGCGTGATGCAGCTTAGCGCCCGGCATGGCCGGGCGATGGCTGTCGTTGCGCTTATGCGGCTTGCGCAACGTTTTCGGTGCTGACCGGTGCACTGGAGCGGATCAGGTGATCGAAGGCGCTCAGGGCGGCCTTGGAGCCTTCGCCCATCGCGATCACGATCTGCTTGTACGGCACCGTGGTGGCATCGCCGGCGGCGAACACGCCCGGCACATTGGTCTGGCCACGGTCGTCGACGATGATCTCGCCACGCGGCGACAACTCCACCGTCCCGCGCAGGAACTCGGTGTTGGGCAACAGGCCGATCTGCACGAACACGCCTTCCAGATCGATGTGCTGAATATCGCCGCCGGTACGGTCCTTGTAGACCAGACCGGTGACTTTTTGCCCGTCGCCGAGCACTTCGGTGGTCTGCGCGCTGGTGATGATGCGCACGTTGTGCAGGCTGCGCAGCTTGCGTTGCAGCACTTCATCGGCGCGCAGCTTGTCGTCGAATTCCACCAGCGTCACATGCGCCACGATGCCGGCCAGGTCGATCGCCGCTTCCACGCCCGAATTGCCGCCGCCGATCACCGCCACGCGCTTGCCCTTGAACAGCGGGCCATCACAGTGCGGGCAATAAGCCACGCCCTTGTTCTTGTACTGGTCTTCGCCGGGCACGTTCATCTGCCTCCAGCGCGCGCCGGTGGACAGGATCACGGTCTTGCTCTTGAGCGAGGCACCATTGGCGAGCTTGATCTCGATCAGGCCATCGGCACCGGCCGGGATCAGCTGTTCGGCGCGCTGCAGGTTCATGATGTCCACCTCGTACTGACGCACGTGCTGTTCGAGCGCAGCGGCCATCTTCGGGCCTTCGGTTTCCGGCACCGAGATGAAGTTTTCGATCGACATGGTGTCCAGCACCTGGCCACCGAAACGCTCGGCAGCCACGCCGGTGCGGATGCCCTTGCGCGCGGCATACACCGCTGCTGCCGAACCGGCCGGGCCACCGCCGACCACCAGCACGTCGAAGGCGTCCTTGGCGGCGATCCTGGCGGCGTCGCGCTTGGCGGCATTGGTGTCCAGCTTGGCGACGATCTGCTCCAGCGTCATGCGGCCCTGGTCGAACAGCTCACCGTTCAAGTACACGGTGGGCACCGACATGATCTGGCGGGTTTCGACCTCGTCCTGGAACCAGGCGCCGTCGATGGCGACATGCTTGATGCGCGGGTTGAGCACGGCGGCAAGATTCAGCGCCTGCACCACGTCCGGGCAGTTCTGGCAAGACAGCGAGAAATAGGTTTCGAACTGGTAGTCGCCATCCAGGTGCTGCACCTGCTCGATCAACTCGGCGGTGGCCTTGGACGGGTGGCCGCCCACCTGCAGCAGCGCCAGCACCAGCGAGGTGAACTCGTGGCCCATCGGCAAGCCGGCAAAGCGCAGCGAAATGTCCTGGCCCGGGGTGGTCAGCGCGAACGACGGCTTGCGCTGGTTATCGTCGCGATGCGCATCCAGGCTGATCTTGTCCGAGAGCACCACCAGGTCCTCGAGCAGGTCGAGCATTTCGCGCGAGCCGGGGCTGTCGTCGATCGAGGCGTGGATCTGAATCGGGCGCGTCACCCGTTCCAGGTAGGCGGTCAGCTGGGTCTTGAGATTGGCATCCAACATGGAAAACTCCTGGGAATGGGCAAGGGGAGGGCGTGACGCCGCTGCGCATGCGCAGGTCGCCTGGGGAGGAAGGGATGAACCGCAGCCGGCGCGGGGTCGGCATGCGTGCTGGCGATGGCGGGCGGGCAGCCCGGCACCGGCTCCGGTTCACCCCCGGCCCGGAATGCCGGGCCAGGGATGCGCGGCGACTTAGATCTTGCCGACCAGGTCCAGCGACGGAGCCAGGGTCTTGGCGCCTTCCTTCCACTTGGCCGGGCAGACCTGGCCAGGATTGTTGGCCACGAACTGCGCTGCAGTCAGCTTGCGCAGCGTCTCGGTGACGTCGCGGGCGATGGAGTTGTCGTGGATTTCCAGGGTCTTGATCACGCCTTCCGGATTGATGATGAAGGTGCCGCGCAGGGCCAGGCCTTCTTCTTCAATATGCACGCCGAACGCGCGGGTCAGCTTGTGGGTCGGGTCGCCGATCAGCGGGAACTGCGCCTTGCCCACGGCCGGCGAGGTTTCGTGCCACACCTTGTGCGAGAAATGCGTGTCGGTGGTGACGATGTAGACCTCGGCGCCTGCCTTCTGGAACGCGGCATAGTTGTCGGCGGCGTCTTCCACTTCGGTCGGGCAGTTGAAGGTGAATGCGGCCGGCATGAAGATCAGCACCGACCACTTGCCCTTCAGGCTGGCCTCGGTGACTTCGATGAAGTTGCCATTGTGAAACGCATTCGCCTTGAACGGCTGGACCTGGGTGTTGATGAGAGACATTGAGTTTCCTCGTGCGATGAAAGGGGGGCGGGGGATGGAACAGGCGCCATGGTAGGCAGAATCGATAGATTCCTCAAATCGATTGATGGAATTGCATAGATAGCCTTAGGCTATCGATTCCGCAGACGGTATCTGCCAATGCGGCAAGCGGTTCCAGCCGCGATAATGGTCGGCCGATGTTGCGCACAAGTGAATGATCCGTATGAGCGATGATCCCGCCGCCTCCGCCGAGCACCTGTTGCGGCAGGCATGCCATCGGATCGATCGTCGCGATGCCGAGCCGCTGCTACTGCATGCGCTGGGCCGCGATCGCGCCTGGTTGTTCGCGCATGGCCGCGATCCGGTGACCACGACGGTGGCCGCGGCATTCCAGGCCCTGGTGCAGCGGCGGGTGGACGGCGAGCCGGTGGCCTACCTGACCGGTTCGCGTGGCTTCTGGACGCTGGATCTGGACGTCTCGACAGCGACACTGATCCCGCGCGCCGACACTGAAGCCTTGGTCGAACTGGCGCTGGAGCGGCTGGACCATGCCGCCGGCCGCCGAGTGGCCGATCTGGGGACCGGCAGTGGCGCAATCGCCCTGGCCATCGCCAGCGAACGCCCGCAGGCGCAGCTGATCGCCACCGATGCCAGTGCGGCCGCGCTCGCCATCGCACGGCGCAACGCCGATCGTCATCGCCTATCGAACGTGCAGTTCCGCCACGGCAGCTGGTTCGTTCCACTGGCAGGCGAGCGCTTCGACCTGATCGCCAGCAACCCGCCGTATATCGCTGCCGGCGACCCGCACCTGGCGCAGGGCGATCTGCGCCACGAGCCGGCCAGCGCACTGGCTTCCGGTAGCGACGGGCTGGCCGACATCCGCCAGATCGTGGCCGATGCACCGGCGCATCTGCGCAGCGGCGGCTGGCTGTTGCTCGAACATGGCTGGGATCAGGGCGAGGCGGTAGCCGAGCTACTGCGCGCGCGTGGGTTTGCGCAGGTCGCCACGCAGCAGGACCTTGAGCATCGCGACCGGGTGAGCCTGGGCTGCTGGGAAGCCGCTGCCGAGGCCTGACGGTAGCGCCGGCCAGCTTGCAGTGCCAGGTCCCCTGGTGTGAGTGCCTCAACGCCGAGCGCGGAGGCCTGTCCGCAGCCATGGGGGCGCGAAGCGGCTGGATGCGGCCGGACTGCAGATTGGCGGCTCCACCACGCTGACCGTTTGAGCGCGCACGCGGGCGTGGCGCGATGGTCCCTGTCTGGCCACGACGATGGTTGGCGGTACCGATCCCATGCTGCGCGACGAATCGTGCTGCCAGTCATCTCGAGCGCAACGCCCGGTGATGGAGGACTGCCTCTGCCGTCGCCCTGCGCGGTTTGCCGCAGGCAGTGCCTTCCGCCGCCGGCCGATACAATGCGGGTTTTCGCCCAGGACCGACGCATGCGCACGCTCTATCCCGAGATCGCCCCCTACGAGCAGGGCAGCCTGAAGGTCGACGACCGCCACACGCTGTACTTCGAACAGTGCGGCAACCCGCAAGGCAAGCCGGTGGTGATGCTGCACGGCGGCCCGGGCGGCGGTTGCAACGCCAAGATGCGGCGCTTCCACGACCCGGCCAAGTACCGCATCGTGCTGTTCGACCAGCGCGGTTCGGGCCGGTCCACCCCGCATGCCGATCTCACCGACAACACCACCTGGGATCTGGTCGCCGACATCGAGCGCTTGCGCACGCATCTGGGTATCGAGCGCTGGCAGGTGTTCGGCGGCAGCTGGGGTTCCACGTTGGCACTGGCCTACGCGCAGACCCACCCGCAGCAGGTCACCGAGCTGGTGCTGCGCGGCATCTTCCTGCTGCGCCGCTTCGAGCTGGAATGGTTCTATCAGGAAGGCGCCAGCCGGCTGTTCCCGGATGCCTGGGAGCACTACATCAATGCGATTGCGCAGGACGAGCGCGGCGACCTGATCGCTGCCTTCCATCGCCGCCTGACCAGCGACGACGAGGCCACGCGGCTGGCCGCTGCCAAGGCCTGGAGCGTGTGGGAGGGCGCCACCAGCTTCCTGCATGTGGACGAGGACTTCGTCACCGGGCATGAGGACGCGCACTTTGCGTTGGCCTTCGCCCGCATCGAGAACCACTACTTCGTCAACCAGGGCTTCTTCGAGGTGGAAGGCCAGTTGCTGCGCGACGCGCACCGTATCGCCGATATCCCCGGCGTGATCGTGCACGGACGCTACGATGTGGTCTGCCCGCTGCAAAGCGCCTGGGATCTGCACAAGGTCTGGCCGAAGGCGCAGCTGCAGATCAGCCCGGCCTCGGGGCACTCGGCGTTCGAGCCGGAAAATGTCGATGCATTGGTGCGTGCCACAGACCGGTTCGCCTGAGCGATCGCAACGGGTGCGGCTGCCATCATGACCTGCCGCACCCGTTGCAGGCAGCCACCACGCCATGACGCCATGGCGCGCACCGAGCGTAGCGTCGATCTTTCTGCGCTTTCGTGTCTACGCGAAAGCGCGTCGCTCATGCGATTCAACTACGCCCATTACCAGCCTGGCGTCGATGCGAAGGGTTATTCGGTGAAGATGCTGGCGAATGCTTCTTCGATCTCGTCTGGATCACCAACAACCATTCGGAACGGGTCCTTGTTCCGGTAGGTGTTGATGACATAGTGTTCGACGTGTGGAAATTGTTCTGGACGGAAGCGGCACGGCAGATCCGTTGCCCAGAAATTCCGTAAGGTTTCGCTGTGCAGGGACTCCCAGCCTTGCAGTTTATTTTTGCCTTCAAAGCGCAGCGCGCGCAGCTGTGCAAGGCGCGACAGTGATGAGACGTCGCCGGCAAGGCGGCAGGCGACAAACTGCAAGACTTCAAGTGAGGTGCAGCGTGCAATCTCGTCGATCTTCTTTATCGTTGACGAGATCAGGAAAAGCTTGCGGATGGGGCGGCCGTCGAAGACGTCCAGCGACCCGCTGAATCCTTGGACGGAAAGACGCACAAGCTTGGTCCAGCCACCGTTGAGGGAGTGGAGCTTGTTGCTGTTCCAGTCAAGGCTCTGCCACGTTTCAAGCTTGGGGAAGAGGGTTGGAAGGAGGGGGCCGAAAGACACGTTCTGTGTCGTGAGTCCTTTGACGTTGCTGAAGCCTTTGAACACGTCATAGTCGAAGTCTTCTGCGAAGACGCTATTGCCCAGGATGCCGATCTCCACAATCGCATCGCGCTTTTTTATCTTGCTGAAGTCTGGCGAAAAATGCGCCTTCAACTCGCCCTGCACGACATCCTCAGGCGCGATCGCGAAGCCGTCACACCCATATGCATCGATAAGGTGGCTGTATTTTTCGAAGCCGCTCTTGTTGAACAATGCAGTCCGGCGCGACAGCCCATGGGTTTTTCCCTCGATGCTGGCCCATGGGCCCTCCATCAGGTTCTCCATCGTGCGCTCATCGGCTTCGAATAGAGTTTCCGTCATCGTGCTTCCTCCTTTCGTCGAACGCGCCCTGCCTCCAGGTTTTTGGTTCGCTCCCGATCAGCGCTGCAGCAACCCATCGGCCAACGCTGGAAGAACGCGCGCCAATCGCTGCGCCCACGCCGTTTGCCCGGCGGTATCGGCGATCAGGTCCTGGCGGATCTCCAGTTCCACATGTGGCAGGCCGCGGCCTTCGCCGTAGACCGGAATGGCGTAGTCGGTGGCATCGATGACCGCATACGGCTGGTTGTCGCCAACCACCAAGTCCGGTTCTGCGCGCAAGGCGTCCAGCAGGCGATGCGCCAGCCGGGTGTCGCGGTGGTACAACACGCCGGCATGCCAGGGGCGCGCGTTGCCAGCCATCACCGGGGTGAAGCTGTGCATGGACACCAGTAGCGTCGGTTGCCGGCGTGCTGTACGCGCGTCCAGCTCGGCGGCGATGCGGCCGTGATACGGCGCGAAGATGGCATCGATGCGCTGCTGGCGCTCAGCCGGGGTCAGCTGCAGATTGCCGGGCACCGTGGTGCCGTCGCTGATCTCCGGCATCCGGCTGGCAGCGCCATCGGGCCGGTTGCAGTCGATCACCAGCCGCGAATAGGTCTGGGTGATGGCAATCGCATCCAGCGCCTCGGCCAGCAGGCGGGTGACCTGCGCAATGCCGATATCCCAGCCGATATGGCGGTCCAGCTCAAACTGCGGCAGGCCCAGGTTGGCCAGCCGTGCCGGCACGCGCTGGCCGGCATGGTCGGCGATCAACAGCCAGGGCGATGCGGCCTGCGCGTTGTAGACGGTGAACGGCGCCGGATCCCCGGCGCCCAGCAAGGGCTCGGCCACGGCATCAGCCACGCGGAGTACCGTCCAGCGCGTGGTCGGCCAGGTACAGGCCGGCCCATAGCTTGGGGTCCATCTGGTAGCCCTCGGCCATCTTCTGCACCAGCCAGGCGCCGACCTGCGCGCGCGGGATTTCGTGCACGGTGATGTCCTCGCTGGCATCGCCACCGCCAGCGCCGACTTTGCGCAGCCCGGTGGCGCGCACGAAGGCGATCTTCTCGCTGCTGGCACCGGCCGAGGTGGGGCCGATCATCAGCACTTCGGCGTGCTCGGCGGTCCAGCCAGTTTCTTCTTCCAGTTCGCGAATGGCCGACAGTTCGATCGATTCGTCGGCATGCACATCGCCGACCAGACCGGCCGGCATTTCGATGGTGCGCGCCTGCAGCGGTACGCGGAACTGTTCGACGAACAACATCGCATCGTCCGGGGTCACCGCCACGATGATCGCGGCCAGGCCGCCGGCATGCACGCGTTCGGAGTATTCCCAGGTACCGCGCACGACCATGCGCTGGTACTTGCCTTCGTAGACCACGGTGGGCGGAGTGTCGTGTCGGTTCATGGCGTCGGGCCTTGGGACAGGGAAGCGGGAGGAAGGGGCGGCGTGGCGGCCGTGCAGGCGGCCAGTAGCCGCCGGCGCGTGAGCGGGCCGAAGCGCAGGCTGTCGCACAGCCCGGTCAGCATGTCGGTATCGGCCGGTGCACGCGTGAAACCGGTGGCGGTGAGGTCCAGCGGCGCGTCCAGCGCGATGGTGGTGAGCTGGCGCCACAGCAGCGCATGTTCGCGTTGTTCGCGCAGCCGCGCCGCCATCTGCGCGGCGCCGCGCAGGCGCAGGAACGGGATCTCGTCGATGCGCTCCAATAGCGCATCCAGGCTGCCGAAATGCGCCAGCAGCACCGCTGCTGATTTGGCGCCGATACCGGTGATGCCGGGAATGTTGTCGATCGCATCGCCACACAGCGCCAGGTAGTCGGCGATCTGGTGCGCATGCACGCCATGGCGTGCCTTCACTCCATCCATGCCCCAGCGCAGATTGCGCGCGTAGTCCCATTGCTCGTCGTGTTCGAACAACAGCTGCGACAGGTCCTTGTCGGCCGAGACGATGATGCCGCGCAGGCCGTGCCCGCGCGCGCTGTGCAGGGCGCTGCCGATCAGATCGTCGGCCTCGTATTCGCGGTGGGCCAGCACACTCAGCCCCAGCGCCGCGCACAGCGCCTTGCAATGGGCGAACTGGCGCCGCAACGCGTCCGGCGCCGGTTCGCGATTGCCCTTGTAGGCGGGGTAGATCGCATGCCGGAAGCAACTGTCCAGCGCCTCGTCGAAGGCGATGGTGATGTACTGCGGATGCTCGCGTTCGAGCAGATCCAGCAGGAAGCGCGCAAACCCGTGCACGGCGTTGGTCGGCCAGCCCTGCGCGTCCTGGAATTCATCCGGAATCGAATGCCAGGCGCGAAACACGTACAGGCTGGCATCCACCAGATACAGCGGCTCCGGTCGCGGGCCGCCCGGCAGCGCCGCTGCTATGGCGCCGGGCAGCGTACTCATGGAGTCCAGTCGCGCAGCAGGGTGCGCGGGTCCGGGCGCTCGCGTTCGGGCACCTGCAGGCGCGGCGTACCGATATGGATGAAGCCGGCGATGCGTTCGTGTTCCTGCAGGCCCAGGTAGCCGCCCACCGCGGGGTCGTAGGCCATCCACGCGGTCAGCCATTGCGCGCCGAAACCATGCGCCTGTGCGGCCTGCAGCAGTGCAAAACACACGCAGCCGGCAGTGAGCAGTTGCTCCTGCTCGGGCACCTTGTGGTCCGGCTGCAGCGTGGCGATCACCACGATCACCAGCGGCGCGTCGTTGAAGCGGTTGCGGTCTTTCTCCACCGCCGCCGGCGCTGCCAACGGATCGGCGGCCTGGGTGCGCTCGGCAAGGAAATCGCCCAGCGCGTGGCGTGCATCGCCCTGGATACGCAGGAACCGGAACGGCACCAGCTTGCCGTGGTCGGGCACGCGCACGGCCGAGGTCAGCATGCGCAGCAGGGTGTCTTCATCCGGGCCGGGTTCGCCCAACTGCTTGGAGGGAACCGAGCGACGCGCATCCAGCGCCTGAAGCGAATACGGTGCGTGCATAGGTAAGGGTTCTGGGGGAGTGCAGCGATTATAGACGGGCGCTCCCCAACGCCCGCCCCACTGCGGCGAGGCGCGGGACGGCCGGGCGGGCGTGATCGGCGGGCGTGAGCGGCAATGGCTGGCGTAGCGGCCGTGCCGCTGCCGCATTGAAAAGGCTGCGCGCAACCGGTAGCGGCCCACGTACACTGCGACCCGTGCGCGCGTTCGCATCCGCCTGACCCCGCGTGATGCAGGGTGTTCGCCTTTCCTCGTGCTCGTTGCGTGCGTCGTCCGATGACCCAGTTCGTTTCCACCGACCCGCTGCCCAGCCGCAACCCGCAACTGCTCGATCAGGTGCGCGATATCGTGCTGGTGCCGCTGGCCGACGCGTTCATCGACGTCCAGGACGCGCTGGCGCAGGCCTTGTTCGCACTGGCCGCCAACGCCGGCGCGGGCCAGAACGATTTCATGGAGGCGATCCAGGCCTTGCGGCAGCAGCGCGAGCCGATCACCGCACGGTTCCGTGGGCATCTGGCCAAGGCCTGGCAGGGGCTGGAATCCGGGCGCCCGCTGTCGGCCGAGCGCACCCTGGCACGCGGCGCCGCCGGGCTGACCCTGTTGCCCGAACACGATCTGGAGGTGCGGCTGGCGGTGCGCAACCTGGCCGGGGCACTGCAGCATCAGTGGCGACCGGAGCTGATGCGGCTCAACCGCTATCTGGGCTTCATCGCCGGCGGGTTGCGCATCGATGGCGACAGCAATCCGTTCGGCCCGGAGCATCTGGGCGTTGCGCTCTACGAGGCGTTCCAGGGCGTGACGCTGACGGCCAAGGTGCACCTGGCGGTGCTCAAGGTATGCGAGCAGCAGCTGATGCCGCGCGTGGGTCAGCGCTATGCCGAGCTTGAGCAGGCACTGGCGCAGGTCGCTCGCCTGCGCGAATTGCCGCAGGCGCGGCAGCGCCGCAGCGGTATTCCGCGGCAGGGCCAGGCCGGCGGCGAGGATGCGGCCGACACGCCGGACTGGATCGCACGCTTCTTTGCGGATTGGCCGGGCGGGCAGGGCGCGCTGGTCGGGGCCGAGGTCATCGATGTGCATCTGCGCAGCGGTCGCGAAGTATTGCCGGCCGGGCTGCACCAGCGGTTGCGGGCGCGCCGCCAGCGCGAGCCGGAGAGTGGCGTTGCGGCGTCGGCCGCGCAGCGGCGGTTGTCGCCGCGCGAGGTGGTGTCGGCGCTGTCGTTGCTGCAGACCATGCCCCGGGCTGGATTCGACAGCATCGACGAGGCGCGACAAGGCCTGCCGCATGCGCTGCGCGAGCACCTCATGCGCGCAGCGGCCTCGCTTGGAGTCGACCTGGCCAGCACTGGCCTTGACCCCAGCGATGCCGATGCGCTGGATCTGATCGCGCTGTTGTTCGAGGCGATCCTGGTGCAGAGCCAGTTGTCCGATGCGCAGCGCGGCCTGCTCGGCCAGTTGCTGGTGCCGATGGCCAAACTGGCGATGCTCGATGGCCACCTGTTCGTACGCGATGGCCATCCGGCGCGGCGTCTGCTCAACCTGCTGGTCGACGCCTGCGATGGCAACGGCGGCGAGACCCCGGCCGAACAGGCCTTGCTGGCGCAGGTGGATGCGGCAGTGGCCAGCATCGTGCGCGAGTTCGACGAGCATCCGGCGCTGTTCCTGGCGCTGGAGGCCGAATTCGGCGCCAGCTACGAGCAGTATCGGCGCCGTGTGGAGATCGCCGAGCGCCGCGCCAACGAATTGCAGCGCGCCGAGGAACGCCGCGAACGCGCCCGCCGCTGTGCGGCCCTGGCGCTGGACGAGCGCCTGGCGCGCGGGCCGCTGCCGCCGGTGGTGGAGCAGTTCCTCAGCCGCGTCTGGCACCCCGGCGTGCAGCAGGCCGCCTTGCGCGCCGATGGTGCCGGCCCGGCAGTGGAGGCTGCCATCGCGCTCGGCGATACCGTGCTGGCCCAGCTGACGCCTGCGCGCGACGCGGCCACATTCGAAGCGCAGCAAGCGCCCTTGCTGCAGGCTTTCGCGCTGGCCGGCTTGGGGCCGCGGGAGGCCGAGCAGGCGTTGCAGGAGCTGCGGCGTGCGCTGACGCCAACGCCGGCTGCCGACGCCACGGACCGGCATGCGCCCACCCTGACAGCGCTGAGCCTGGCGCCGAGCCCGGCCGATCCGGTCGCCGAGCCGCTGACGCCGATGCTCGACGCCGGCGCGCAGGTGGAATTTGACCGCATCACCGCGGACTTTTTCCGCACCATGGTCATCGGCACCAGCCTGGATTTCGTCGACCGCGAGGGCCGGGTGCAGCCGGGCAAGCTGTCATGGATCAGCCCGATTTCGGGCCGGCTGATGTTCGTCAACCGGCGCGGCGGGCGGTTGTGCGTGTCCTCGCCGGAAGAGCTGGCGATGATGGTCTGGCTGGACCGGCTGCGCCTGCACCGCGAAGAAGACGCCTTCTACAGCGCGATGCAGGATGTGGTCGACGCGCTGGACGCGCCTGCCACGCTGAAGGCTTAACCCTCGCAGGCAGATAACGATCAGCGGCAGGCTCCACCGTGCCGTTGCAAGCTAGGATGGAGCTTCGACACGCAAACCCTGGGCAGTCACGAGTAAAGTGAGAACTGCGTCACATTTAACAAACGAGCGAAACGCCTACCATGCGGGGGCGGAATTTGGGGCCGCGTCTGTTATTCCTCGTTTGAATATTTTCACGCCTGCAGAGGCGGGGAGCCTTTGCGCATGACTTTTCAGCCCAGTCCGTCGGGACACCCGGGCCGTGACCAACGCTTGCTCGAACAGGCGCACGACGCATTCGTGCCGCCGCTCGTACAGGTGTTTGCAGCTGCAGTCGCACATTTCGATGATGTCCTGTTCGATCGCGCCGAATCCGCGGGCGCGTCACAGTTGCTGTTTCTCGATGGCATGCGCGAGTTGCGCCGCAAGCGCGAGGACGTGGCCACGCAGTTCCGCCAGCAGTTGGAAGACGGCTGGCAGGCGCTGCTGCTCGGTACCCCGTTGTCGGCCGAAGTGGTGCTGGCCGGCGACATGGGCACCGGCCCGCTGAGCCTGGTGCCCGAACACGTGCTCGAGTCGCGGCTGGCGGTGCGCAACCTGGCTACCGTGCTGCTGCGCGATTTCAAGCAGGTGCTGGCGCGTGTCGATCGCCGCCTGGGCTGGATTGCGGGCGGCCTGGAGCTGGTGGCCGACACCAACCCGTTCGGACCGGAACATCTGGGCGTGGCGATCCACGAAGCCTTCGCCACCTGCGACCTGGCGCCGGAAGTGCGTCTGGTGCTGATCAAGTTATGCGAGCGCGATCTGGCCGAGCCGATCGGCAAGCTGTACGCGCGCCTGGACGAAACGCTGGCCAAGGCCGGGGTGATGCCGGAAATCTCCCAACCCAAGCGCCCGCCGCCGCGCATGCAGCCGCGGGGCGAGACGCCCGAAGAACGCGCGCAGGCCGAGGCGCAGGGCGGCACCGAGATGGGCGGCGACGAGCAGGGCGACCAGTACGCGCCGGCCTGGGCCAACCGCTTCCTGGATCGCTGGGCGCATAGCCGTGGCCGCATGCAGGCGGCCGCACAGCGCGGCCACGCCGAGGGTGCCGGCGGTGGTGGCATGGACGGCGACGCCGATCATCCCGGCGGCAGCCAGGGCATGCTGCTGGATGCCTTGCACGAATTGCTGCAGCAGACCCGCAGCGTGCGCGACAGCGCCGCATCGGCCGCGTCGGTGGCGGTGGGTCAGCAGCGCCCGCTGAGCCAGCGCGAAATGATGTCGGTGCTGTCGCTGCTGCAGGCCACGCCCAGCGCAACGTTGCAGGCGGCCATCGGCGACGACAACGAATCGCTCGCGCAGCGCCTGAAGAACGAGGTGCTCAACAGCGCCACGCGGCTGGGCGTGGACCCGGCCACCGCCAAGCTCGATCCGATGGACGAAGACGCCATCGACCTGGTCGGCATGCTGTTCGACGTGATGCTGGACGAACGCGATCTGGAAAGCCGCTCGCGCGAGATGATCGGCCGGCTGGTGGTGCCGTTCGTCAAGGTGGCGCTGCTGGACCGCAAGATGTTCGTGCAGAAGACGCATCCGGCGCGACGCCTGCTCAATTCGCTGGCCGAGGCCTGCGAAGGCAATAACGGCGACAGCGCCGCCGAGCGCGTGCTGATGGGCAAGGTCGAGGAAATCGTCGACCGCCTGGTGGCCGAATTCAACGAAAACCTGGCGATCTTCCTGACCCTGGAAGAAGAATTCCGCGACTTCCTGTCGCAGCACCGTCGCCGGGTGGAAATTGCCGAGCGCCGCGCCACCGAAACCCAGCGCGGCCAGGAAAAACTCGAACTGGCGCGCAGCCGCGCGCTGTCGGAACTGGAGCAGCGCGTGCCCGAAGGCGCGGCCCTGCCCAAGGCAGTGGAAGATTTCCTGCGCCAGCCGTGGCTGCATCATCTGACCATGGCGATCCTGCGCGATGGCGATGAAGGCCCCGGCATGGTGGAAGCGCTGGCGCTGGCCGACGGCGTTCTGGAAGAACTGGCCGAGGCGCGCCGCCACATCATCGGCAAGCCCTGGCTGCAGGTCTGGCAGCCGGCATTGCACCGCGTCTTCGCCAGCGTAGGGCTGCATGGCGATGCGGTGGTGGTGGCGATCACCGCGCTGCACGACACGCTGCAGGCCATTGCCGAGGCGCGTCCGGAACTGGAGAAGGCGTTGCCGGAACTGCCGCAGGTCAACCTGCCGCCACCGGCTGCCGAGAGCGTCAGCGTGGTGCTGGGTGCCGAAGCGGTGGCGCAGAGTATCGACAGTGCCGATGCCGAGCGTTTCCGCGCCATGGACATCGGCACCTGGCTGGATTTTGTCGACAAGGACGGCAAGGTGCAGGCGGGCAAGTTGTCATGGGTGAGCCCGATCTCGCAGCGGTTGTTGTTCGTCAACCGGCGCGGTGTGCGTTTCTGCGTCGCCTCGCCGGAAGAACTGGCGGTGATGGTGCGGTTGGGCCGCTTGCGCGAGCACATCAACGATGGCGCCTTCGACAGCGCGATGCAGGGCGTGATCGACCGGTTGGACCCGCTGCACAACAACAGCACGGTGCACTGAGCACTGCAGTCGTCGCGCGCCCGGGCTGGCGCCATGCTTGATCGCGAACGTGCACTGCCTGCCTCGTTTTCAACGGTTTCCACGGCTGCGCAGGGCGCGTCGCATCGGCGCGCGCACTCCCGCCTGCGGCAATCGCATCGCCGCGTTACCCGCCGGCACTGCCACGAGTTCAGGCGCTTACGCCGCGGCCGGTCCGATGAATTCCAGGGCGCGCGCGATCACCGACGCATGATCGAGCATGCGGTTATGCCCCAGCCCCTCGGTGGTGAACAGCTGCGCGCCGGGCCACAGCGCGGCGAAGCGGGCGCCTTCTTCCCACGGCGTTTCGCGATCGCGGCGATCGTGGATGACCAGCGCCGGGCGATCGAACCGCGGCAGATGTGGGCTGGCATCGAAGTCGGCAAAGCAGGTGCCGGTCAGCTGGATCAACCAGTTTTCGAACGGCACGAACGTCGCTGGCGCAATGCCGGCGGCCTGGAACTGGCGCCTCGCGCTACCGGCCGGCTCCACCAGCGGGGCGATCAGCACATAGCGCTGCGGCCGCCATGCCGGAGCATCGGCAAACACCGCCGCCGCGGTGCCCAAAGAGTGGCCGATCAGGACCGCGGGACGCCCGAAGCGGCTGCCGACCTGGGCAAGAATTTTCACGAAGTGCGGCAGATTGCTGATCTTGCCGCTGCTCAGGCCGTGCGCGGCCTGATCGAAGGCCAGCACCGCATAGCCGAGCGCGCGCAGCTGCGGTACCCAGGCCGCAAAGCGCAGCCCATAGCTGGCCCAGCCATGCGACAGCAGGACGTACGGCTGCCGGGTGGGATCGCCCCATTGGTAGACGGCGATATCGAAACCGTCGATGTGCAGGGTCTGGTGCTGAACATCGTCCAGGGTAGCGGCGATGTCGGCGGCCTGGCGACGGCCGGAAGGCGCCGGAGTGACGAAGCGGCGCGCCAGATAGCGGCCGGTCGGGCCGGGCGCCACCCGGCTGGCGCTGGCCAACAGGCCGCGCAGCAAGCGCGCGCGCAGCCTGGCGATGGACGAGCTCATGGGCATTCCTTGTGGAGGCGATCGCGATCTTGTCGATGACAAGATGTGCGTTCAGTTTGGCGTCTGAATCTTGTCATCGTCAAGATTATCTGCTGCACTGCGGTCCCGATAAGCGAACCGCCATGCCGCGATCAGCGACCCCTGCTGCCTATCACCACGGCGACCTGCCGGCCGCGCTGCGACGTGCCGGCTGGGCCTTGCTGGGCGAATCCGGGCTGCGGGGACTCACCTTGCGCGAATGCGCGCGGCGAGCCGGCGTGTCGCATGCCGCGCCGGCGCACCACTTCGGCTCGCTGGATGGGTTGCTGGCGGAGCTGGCCGCCGACGGCTACGAGCGCATGCTCGAGCGCATCCGCGCCACCCAGCAGGAACTGGACGATCCGCTGCTGGGTTGCGGGCTGGGCTATATCCGTTTTGCCGTGGAGTTTCCGCAGCAGTTCCGCTTGATGCTGGGGCTGGACGTGCGTGCCAGCGGCCTGCCACGGCTGGTGCAGGTCAGCGAGGCGGCGATGGCGTATCTGCGCGATACGGTGCGCGCCCAGTGGATCGCCCGGCATGGCAGCGAACCGGATGCCGCGCTACTGGAGCAACGCACCCTGCTGAGCTGGAGCGCGGTGCACGGCTACGCCTCGCTGGTGATCGACGGCCGGCACGAACGCTTGCGTGCCTTTGCGCCGGAGATCGTGATGGCTCCCTTGTTGAAGGGCTTGCTGGAGCCCTAGCGCAGCGATCGGCGTCGCGGCTGCCGATGCCGGCAAATGCAGGCGGCTATGCCTCAGGTCGGCGAGGCGCCTATGCCTCAGGCCGCGAGGCGCCTATGCCTCAGGCCGGCGGGTTGCTGCCCGCCTCCTGCATCGCCAGCGCAGGCGGTGCGCTCTGCTAGCATCGCGGCCACTGGAGCGCGAGACCGGAGCAACGCATGGCTGTGCAGGTGCTGGTGCTGAAAGAACGGGCGGCGGGCGAACGCCGGGTGGCGGCGACGCCGGAAACGGTCAAGAAGCTGGTCGCGCTTGGTGCCCGCGTGTGGATCGAGCCGGACGCCGGCCGCGCCAGCAGCATGGACGATGCGGCGTATGTGGCCGCCGGTGCGCAGCCTGCCGACGCGCAGACGCTGGCTCAGACCGACGTGGTGCTCTGCGTGCAGGCACCGCCCACCGAGTTGCTGCTGCAATGCAAATCGCAGGCGGTGGTGATCGGCATGCTGGCGCCCGATGCCGACCCGGCGCGCGCGCAGGCGTTTTCCGCGCGCGCGCTGGTGGCGTTTCCGTTGGAGCGGTTGCCGCGCACCACCCGCGCGCAATCGATGGACGTGCTGAGTTCGCAGGCGGGCATGGCCGGCTACAAGGCGGTGCTGATCGCCGCACAACTGGCGCCGCGCTTCTTTCCGATGCTGACCACCGCAGCAGGCACCATGCGCCCGTGCAAGGTGCTGGTGATCGGTGCCGGCGTGGCGGGCCTGCAGGCAATCGCCACCGCCAAGCGACTGGGCGCGCAGGTGGAAGGCTTCGATGTGCGGCCGGAAACGCGCGAACAGATCGCTTCATTGGGCGCACGCTTTCTGGACCTGGGCATCAGCGCCGCCGGCGAGGGCGGCTATGCGCGCCAGCTCACCGATGACGAACGCGCCGAACAGCAGCGCCGTCTGGCCGAGCACCTCAAGGGCGTGGACGTGGTGGTGTGCACGGCAGCGGTGCCCGGGCGGCCCGCGCCGAAGATCGTGACCACCGAGATGGTGCGTGGCATGCGCCCTGGCAGCGTGATCGTGGATCTGGCTGCGGAAACCGGCGGCAACTGCGCGGCTACACGCCCGGGCGAGACCTACGACCTGGACGGCATCGCGATCGCCGGCCCGCTCAATCTGGCCAGCCAGGGGGCCGTGCACGCCAGCGAGATGTTCGCGCGCAACGTGTATGCGTTCGCGGCATTGTTGATCAAGGACGGCGCCCTGTCGTTCGACTGGGACGATGAACTGCTGGCCAAGACGCGTTGGTCGGCATCGCGTGCCGAGTGATGCCCAGGCACGCACGAGGTATCAAGCGCGCTAGCGTGTGCTCCAGATGGCGCGAGCGCACTTGACGCGAGCGCAGTCGTGCCCACCGGCCTAGGCCACTGCGAACGCAGCGGTCCAATCTGCGGAAGAAAGCCGCCTCAGCCAGGCACACGCCGCGGCTGCAGGTTCAATCGTCCGTCGGCGGATGCTCGCGCAACCAGGCGCTGCGCTCGGCCGGGGTCATTTTTTGCCAGCGTTGCTGCAGTTCGTTGCGCTGCTGCGGGTTGAGCGTGCGCATGCGGTCGAACAAGGCCTTGGCTTCGCGGCGTTGCTCCGGGCTCATGTTGCGGAAGCGGTCCATGCCGGCCTTGGCCTGCTTGCGCTGCTCCGGCGTCATGTCCAGCCAGCGGCGGGCATGGCGGTACATCCGCGGGCGCTCTTCGGGCACATCGTTCCAGCGCTCGCGCAAGGCATCGATCATGACCTGACGCTGTTGCGGAGTGAGCCGGTCCCAGTCGGGCATCGGCGTTTCGTTACGCAGTCCCGGGCCGTGCGGGCCGGGGCCATCCATCGGTGGCGGCGGACCCGGTGGGTGGTCCTGCGCCAGCAACGGGGCGCATGGCCCGGCGCAGAGCAACAGGGTCAACAGCAGGCGGGTGGTGCGGGTCATCGTGCTCATTCCATGGCCAGGGCGGTGTCGGACCCGAGCCAGACGTACAGGTCCGGGTTCTGCGTGAGGAGGTCGTCAGTCTCGGTGCTTGCCGTGTTGCCGGCGATCGCCTGGGGAGTCACCGGTTGCGGTGCGGAGGTGTCGCCGGGGCGCAGTTGCAGGCCGATCCCGACTGCCAGCAGTGCCGAGCAGGCGGTGGCCAGCAGCCAGTGACCGTGGCGCAGGCGTGTCGCCGGCGCCTGGCGGGCCTGACGCAGGCGCGCCAGCGTCTGCGGCGGCAGGTTGTCGAGGGCGGTGGCGTGCAGCTGCCGGAGCTGCGCATCGAACTGGGCCGGATCGTGGGAGCGGTTCACAGGAAATCCTCAAACTGTTTTTGCAACGCGTCGCGTGCGCGCGACAGGTGCGTCTTGACCGAGCCTTCGGAGCAGCCCATCGCCTTGGCGGTGGTGGCTACGTCCAGATCTTCCAGCACGCGCAGGGTGAAGGCTTCGCGCTGGCGTGCCGGCAGGCCGCGCAGCGCGTGGACCAGCCGCTGGTAAGCCTGCTGATGTTGCTGTTCGCCGACCGGGCCAACGCCGGGGTCGGCCCAGTCGATCGGGCCTTCGTCATCGTTGCGCTCGGCCGGTGCCCAGAATTTCAGGCGGAAGCTCCGGCGGCGCTGCAGGTCGATGATGCGGCTGCGCAGGATGCTCCAGAACAGCGGCGTCCACTCCTCGGCGGGGCGCTCGCGGTAGCCGAGCAGCTTCACCATGGCGTCCTGCACGGCATCCAGTGCGTCTTCGCGGTGCCGCAGACCGGCCTCGGCAAAGCGGAACGCACGCGGCCCGATGCCGGCCAGGAAGGCATCCAGCGACACGGGGGCGGCGGCCGGGGCAGCGGGCTGCGGATCGAAAGGGGTTCCCACCAGCACAGCGTAGCTTCCGCGAGGACGATACGACGTCAACGTGTGAGTGCCGGTTCGGTTGACACGCCCGCCGGATGGGTATGATCGGCGGGCCGCACCGGCCAGTGGAGCGATCGACGATGAGCGACGGTTTCGTAGCGCTGTACATCTTCCTGCTGGCGGCTATCGCCGGCCACGTGATCATCTCGCGGGTGCCGGTGATCCTGCATACGCCGCTGATGTCCGGGTCCAATTTCATCCACGGCATCGTGCTGATCGGGGCGATGGTGGTGCTCGGGCATGCCGACACCACGCTGGAGAAGGCCTTGGGCTTCGTGGCGGTGGCACTGGGCGCAGGCAATGCCGCAGGCGGCTACGTGGTGACCGAGCGCATGCTGGACATGTTCAAGTCCAGCCGCAAGCCGCCCGGCGGAGAAGCGCCGTGAACATCTCCACGCCCGAGCTGTTGTCGTGGCTGGTGAAATCCAGCTACCTGGTGGCCGCCACCTTGTTTCTGCTGGGTCTGCAGCGGATGGCTTCGCCACTGACCGCGCGCAGCGGCATCCGCTGGGCCGGGCTCGGCATGCTGATCGCCACGGTGGCCACGTTCTTCCTGCCCGAATTGCACAACGTGCCGCTGATCCTGGCGGCGCTGGCGATCGGCACCGGGGTGGCGTGGTGGTCGGCCAAGAAGGTGGCCATCACCGACATGCCGCAGATGGTGGCCTTGTACAACGGCATGGGCGGCGGCTCGGCGGCGGCGATCGGGGCGGTGGAACTGCTGCGGTTTTCGTTCTTCGCCAACCGCGACACCGCGCACTGGAGCGCGCAGGCGATCGCCGAACTGGCGGCGCGGCGGCCGGACACCACCACCGTGGCGCTGGCGGTCATCGGCTCGGCAATCGGTGCGGTGTCGTTGTCCGGCTCGATCATCGCCTGGGCCAAGCTCGACGGCCGGCTCGACCGGCGGGTGACCTTCCCCGGCCAGCAGGCAGTCAATCTGGTGGTGGCGCTGGCGGTGGTGGCGCTCGGTGCGTGGGCGGCGAGCAGCCTGCAGCCGACGGCGATCATCGCCTTTTTCGTGGTGGCGCTGGTGCTGGGCGTGCTGATGACGCTGCCGATCGGCGGCGCCGATATGCCGGTGGTGATTTCGCTCTACAACGCCTTCACCGGTCTGGCAGTGGCGTTCGAGGGCTACGTGCTGGGCAACGAGGCGCTGATCATCGCCGGCATGATGGTGGGCGCGGCCGGCATCCTGCTGACCCGGTTGATGGCCAAGGCAATGAACCGGCCGATCGGCGGCGTGCTGTTTTCCAACTTCGGCGGTGGCGGGCAGGCGCAGGAGATCAGTGGCGCGCAGAAGCCCATCGAGGCAGGCGACGTGGCCGCGATGATGGCCTTCGCCGAGCGGGTAGTGATCGTGCCCGGCTACGGCATGGCGGTGGCGCAGGCGCAGCACAAGATCTGGGAACTGGCGCAGCGGCTGATCGCGCGCGGGGTCAAGGTGAAGTTCGCGATCCACCCGGTGGCCGGACGCATGCCCGGGCACATGAACGTGCTGCTGGCCGAAGCCGGCGTGCCCTACGACCTGATCGCCGACATGGACGACATCAATCCCGAGTTCGCCAGCACCGATGTCTCGCTGGTCATCGGCGCCAACGACGTGGTCAACCCGGTGGCCAGGACCGATCCGGCCAGCCCGATCTACGGCATGCCGATCCTGGACGTGGTCAATTCGCGCAACACCGTGGTGATCAAGCGCGGCAAGGGCACCGGGTTTGCCGGGATCGAAAATGCGCTGTTCTACGCCGACAACACCCGCATGCTCTATGGCGACGGGGCCGAGGCGGCCGGTGCCCTGGTCAGCGAATTGAAGGCCCTGGATGGCGGCGGGCATTGAGCACGGCGCGGACGCGCACTTAGAGCGGCTGGCCGTGCTTGCGGTACAGGCCAACCCGCCGATGTCGCTTCGAGGTGGCAACGCCGTGGACGATGGCGATCCGCCGCCCCCGTTCGACCCTGCGATCGATACGGTCACTGCACCGTATCTGGAGCAGTACGCCTGGGGTCTCCACCACCTGGACGATCGTTCCTGGCAGTTCTATCTGCCGTACCTGCTGCGGCACGCCAAGGACAGCCAGGGCGACCCGGCTTCGGTGGCGACCAGTGCGCTGCTACATGCGTTGCGTTCGCCTCGTCGGGCACCGCCAAGTGCGTACATGCGCACCGAGGAGTACGAGGCGGTGGTCGCCGTTCTGGATCAGCTCGCCTTTGCGCAGGACTCGGTGTGGCAGCAGGAAGCGCAGGACGCCCTTGAGGACTACTGGGGCCCTGGGGCTAACTACCGTTAAAAGATCGGGCCTTGCAGCAATGGGCTTGGCGGCAATGTAATGAAGCGTGGGCGCTGCTGCATCCACGCGCAGTCAGTCCACATCGCGGACCACTCCGACTTTCCAATGCAAAACAGTCAGCGCGCAGCCCACCACGCCAGCACCAGCGCGGTGGCGTAGCACAGCAGGTCGAAACCGTTGTTGGCCAGTTCCAGCAGGGTCCAGGCCAGCCCGGGGCCCATTTTCTGTGCGGACGTCCATGGGTCCAGGCCCAGCGATCCGCCGACCTGCGCCGACGCAATGCCCCAGTTGGTGGCAATGATGATGGCTGCGGTGGCCACCACCGCCACGCCGATGCGCAAGGGACCGGCGCGCAAGGTGCCCAGGCGCAGCATCCAGACCACTTCCAGGGCGACCAGCACCGCCATCCAGCCAGCCTGGTTGCCAAGGGCCAGGGCGATCAGCAGCCAGGCGATGAGGGCGGTGACGCTTCCCAGCAACAGGAGCGGGGGCCAGAGCCAGTGGGCGCTTCTGGCGGACGCGGAGGTGGGCGGCATTGGAACTCCTGACAGTACGCACATGATAGAGCGCATGCCACGCTTTGCGAGGCCCGGGATGCCTGGATGGAATGCAGCGTCGCCAACCAGGTGCGTTGCCTGCGGCGGCGGCGAGGTTGCGGTCGGCTAGAATGGCCGACTTGCGCGCGTCCGGCGCGGCCCCATATCCAGCCCATGTATTCCCGTAGCAGCGAACCCGTCCAGTTCGAACGCGATTGCGATGCCGTCATGGTGCCGCAGGGCGATTCGGTGACCCTGCCCGCAGGCAGTTACGGCTATATCACCCAGGCATTGGGTGGCAGCTACACCGTGTTTGTCGAAGGCAATCTGTTCCGCATTGCCGGCAAGGACGGCGATGCGATCGGCAAGGAGGCCCCGCCGGGGCTGGAACTGCCCGACAACGCCAGCGACGAGGAGGTCGAGGCCCTGGTGTGGCAGCAGCTGCGCACCTGCTTTGACCCGGAAATCCCGTTCAATATCGTCGACCTGGGCCTGGTCTACGAGGCGGTGGTCAGCCATCGCGAGGAAGACAATCAGCGCCGGGTGGACGTCAAGATGACGCTGACCGCGCCCGGTTGCGGCATGGGCGAAATCCTCGTCGACGACGTGCGCAGCAAGGTGGAAATGATCCCGACCATTGCCGAGGCCGATGTCGAGCTGGTGTTCGACCCGCCGTGGGGCCGGCATATGATGTCCGAAGCGGCCCGTCTCGAGACCGGCATGCTCTGATCGTCAGGCGCCATGTCCACGGGCTGGCGCCGCGTCCTTACCGCCCGCCATACAGGAATCTCCCGGTGTCCGTGTCCTTCGCTTCCACCCGTTCTCCGTCGCCGCGCAGTGCCGACGAACTGTCCGTGATCCTGGCCGCGCCCGGCTTCGGGCTGCATTTCACCGACCACATGGTCGCCATCTCCTGGAGCAACGAGCAGGGCTGGCATGACGCGCAGGTGCGCGCCTATGGCCCGCTGCAGCTGGATCCGGCTGCGTCGGTGTTGCATTACGGCCAGGAAATCTTCGAAGGTATCAAGGCCTACCGGCATGCCGACGGCTCGATCTGGACCTTCCGCCCGCAGGCCAATGGCGAGCGCCTGCAACGTTCTGCGCGCCGTCTGGCGCTGCCGGAACTGCCGGTGGACCTGTTTGTCGAATCGCTGCGCCAGCTGGTGGCGGTGGATGGCGGCTGGGTGCCGTCGGCACCGGAAACCAGCTTGTATTTCCGCCCCTTTATGATTGCCGATGAGGCGTTCCTGGGCGTGCGTGCGGCGCACAAGGCGTCGTACTACGTGATCGCCAGCCCGGCCGGCCCGTATTTCGCCAAGGGCGTGGCGCCGGTGTCGATCTGGTTGTCCACCGAGTACGCGCGTGCGGCCAAGGGCGGCACCGGCGCGGCCAAGTGTGGTGGCAACTACGCCGCTTCCCTGCTGCCGCAGCAAAAGGCCCAGGCCCAGGGCTGCTCGCAGGTGCTGTTCCTGGACCCGGTGGAAGGCAAGTACATCGAAGAGCTGGGCGGCATGAACGTGTTTCTGGTCTACAAGGACGGCACACTGGTGACGCCGGAATTGTCCGGCAGCATCCTGGAAGGCATCACCCGCGACAGCATCCTGCAGCTGGCCCGCGACCGTGGCATGCGCGTGGTCGAGCGCAAGGTCGCCATCGACGAGTGGAAGCAGGGCGTGGCCTCCGGCGAGATCGCCGAGGTCTTCGCCTGTGGCACCGCCGCCGTGGTCACGCCGATCGGCGAGCTCAAGGGCGACGGATTTGCGGTGGGCGACCCGGCAGCGCCGGCCGGCGAGGTGACCATGTCGCTACGCCAGGAGCTCACCGATATCCAGTACGGGCGTGTGCCGGACCGTCACGGTTGGCTGGTGCGTTTGTCGTAAGCCGACATACAGCGTCAAAAAATGGCCCCCGTGTGCAACACGGGGGTTTTTTTTGGCTTGCTCTGCAGCAAAAAACGTCTCCAACAGGTCAAAACCAGCCGCAAGCGGGCTGAACAGACCTGATCTGTGTCACAAAACTGATATTTAAGTTTTGAAAGTGTCGATTTCGTATTGTCCAGTTCGGTTTTGGTGAGATAGCTTCGCTGAACGGATCGATAACAGGGGCTCGATTCGAGGATCCGGCGCTGACCTACGGAAGGCGGCGCCGGAATACACCGCCTAGGCGGTTCTCTTTGATTTGGAAGGGAATTCGATGTCGAACCCGTCGTCTCGCAAGCGTCCTCGCACGCTCACCGTCCTCAGCGCCACCGCGCTGACCTCCCTGCTGCTGGCCACGCCTGCGTTTGCCGGTGAGGTCTATCTGGACGGCCTTGCCACCGCCCAGACCCACCAGAAATTCATCGTCACCTACAAGGATGGCAGCACCGCGCTGGCCAGCCCGAGTGCGCTGACCACCTCGCTGCGCGCCGCCGCCCGTGCGGTACCGGCCAGGGCCGGCAAGGCGCTGGGCCTGAGTCCGGTCCGTCGTCTGGCGCTGGGGCCGGAACTGGTCAAGGCCGATCGCGCGCTGGACCGCGCCGAGGCCGAAACCCTGATGCGCCAGCTGGCCGCCGACCCCAACGTGCAAAGCGTGGAAGTCGACCAGATCCTGCACGCCACGCTGACCCCCAACGACACCCGCCTGTCCGAACAGTGGGCATTCGGCACCACCAATGCCGGCCTCAACATCCGCTCGGCATGGGATAAATCCACCGGGGCCGGCGTGCGCGTGGCGGTCATCGACACCGGCATCACCAGCCATCCCGACCTCAACGCCAACATCCTGTCGGGCTACGACTTCATCAGCGATGCGGCAACTGCGCGCGACGGAAACGGGCGCGACAGCAATCCCGCCGACGAGGGCGATTGGTATGCCGCCAACGAGTGCGGCACGGGCATTCCGGCAGCAACCTCCAGCTGGCACGGGACCCACGTCGCCGGTACGGTTGCCGCGGTGACCAACAATTCCAGCGGCGTGGCCGGTACTGCCTATGGCGCCCAGGTGATCCCGGTGCGCGTGCTTGGCAAGTGCGGCGGTTCGCTGTCGGACATCTCCGATGCCATCATCTGGGCGTCGGGCGGCACCGTTTCAGGAGTGCCGACGCTGTCGTCGGCGAATGCGGCCGAGGTCATCAACATGTCGCTCGGCGGCGGTGGCGCCTGTTCGGCCACCATGCAGAACGCCATCAACGGCGCGGTCTCGCGCGGCACCACGGTGGTGGTGGCGGCTGGCAACAGCTCGGCCAACGTGTCCGGTTCGCTGCCGGCCAACTGCAACAACGTGATTGCGGTTGCGGCCACCACCTCGTCCGGCGCCAAGGCCAGCTACTCCAACTTCGGAGCCGGCATCGATGTGTCCGCGCCGGGTTCGGCCATCCTGTCCACGCTCAACAGCGGCACCACCACGCCGGGCAGCGCCAGCTACGCGTCCTATAACGGCACCTCGATGGCATCGCCACATGTGGCCGGTGTGGTGGCGCTGGTGCAGTCGGTGGCGCCCACGCCGTTGACCCCGGCGGCAGTGGAAACCCTGCTGAAGAACACCGCCCGTGCGCTACCGGGCGCCTGCTCTGGTGGCTGCGGCGCCGGCATCGTCAATGCCGATGCTGCAGTCACTGCCGCAATCAACGGCAGCAATGGCGGCGGCGGTGGCGGCAGCGGCAACACCCTGACCAACGGCACGCCGGTCAGCGGCCTGGGCGCAGCCACGGGTGCGGAGCTCAACTACACCATCGCGGTACCGGCGGGCAGCGGCACGCTGACGGTGGCGATCAGCGGCGGCACCGGCGATGCGGACCTGTACGTGCGTGCCGGCAGTGCACCGACCGACGCTACCTACACCTGCCGTCCTTACCGCAGCGGCAACGCCGAAACCTGCAGCATCACCGCGCCCTCGGGCACGTATTACGTGCGGGTCAAGGCATTCAGCACGTTCTCCGGCGTGACCCTGCGGGCCAGCTACTAAGGCCTGCCGCTCGACGCGGTCTGTGCTGTCTGGGCATGCGCCAGGCAGCGCAGACACCGCGCCACCCCATCTGCGATGTCTCGCCCACGTCTGCCCTTGCGGCAGGCGCAGGCGGCGCATTGCCGCTCGGCCGGGATGGACACCGGTCAGTCGTTTCGACGGGCGCCAGCGCCCGTCCATTCCGGCCCGACCCGCAGTCTGCGGCGACGGCCGGCCATCGCGCCGCAACCGCGGCACTTCTTAAAAAATCTGAGGAACGATCGATGTCCAATGTGTCGCAACGTCGTGCACCTGCACGCGCACTGGTGGTGCTGGGTGTTTCCGCGCTGACCTCCCTGCTGGCCGTGCCGGCGTTCGCCGGTCAGGTCAACCTGTCCGGCCTGGATTCGCAGCCGACGCTGGATCGCTTCATCGTCAAGTACAAGGACGGCAGCAGCCCGGCGGTGAGTCCGACCTCGATGCGCGCCTCGCTCAATTCCGTCGCCACCGCAGTGCCGGCCCGCGCCGGTCGCGCGCTGGGCCTGAACCACGTGCGCCGCACCGCGCTGGGGTCGGAAGTGCTCAAGGCCACCCGTGGCCTGGACCGCGCCGAGGCCGAGACGCTGATGCGCCGCATCGCCGCCGACCCGAGCGTGGACTACGTGGAAGTCGACCAGATCATGTATCCCACGCTGACCCCGAACGACACTCGCCTGTCCGAGCAGTGGGGCTTTGGCACCACCGCTTCCAGCATCAATGTGCGCCCGGCCTGGGATACCGCCACCGGCACCGGCGTAGTGGTGGCAGTGATCGACACCGGCATCACCAGCCATCCGGATCTCAATGCCAACGTGCTGCCGGGCTACGACTTCATCAGCGACGCGGCGCGTGCGCGCGACAACAACGGCCGCGACAACAATCCGGCCGACCAGGGCGACTGGCGTGCCGCCAATCAGTGCGGATCCGGCGTGCCGGCCGCCAATTCCAGCTGGCACGGCACCCATGTGGCCGGCACCATTGCTGCGGTCACCAACAACAGCACCGGTGTGGCCGGGACCGCATTCAATGCGCGCATCGTGCCGATCCGTGCGCTGGGTCTGTGCGGTGGTGCCACCTCGGATATTGCCGATGCGATCGTCTGGGCCTCCGGCGGCAGCGTGTCCGGCGTGCCGGCCAATGCCAACCCGGCCGAAGTGATCAACATGTCGCTGGGCGGCAACGGCACCTGTTCGAGCACCTATCAAAACGCCATCAACGGCGCGGTGTCGCGCGGGACCACCGTGGTGGTGGCGGCCGGCAACAGCAATGCCAACGTGGCCAACTTCACCCCGGCCAGCTGCGCCAACGTGATCTCGGTGGCATCGATCACCTCGGCCGGTGCGCGGTCGAGCTTCTCCAACTTCGGCAGCACCATCGACATCTCCGGCCCAGGCTCGGCGATCCTGTCGACCTTGAACAGCGGCACCACCACCCCGGGCTCGGCCAGCTACGCCAGCTACAACGGCACTTCGATGGCGGCGCCGCACGTGGCCGGCGTGGTGGCGCTGGTGCAGTCGGCAGCCAGCCGTCCGCTGACCCCGGCGGCGGTGGAAACCCTGTTGAAGAACACCGCGCGTCCGTTGCCGGGCGCCTGCTCGGGCGGCTGCGGTGCCGGCATCGTCAACGCGGCGGGTGCGGTCAGCCAGACCCCGTGACACCAGGCTGGCCGCGCGCTGCCGGCATGACCGCCGGCAGTGCCGTCGGGCCGGTCCCCACCGACCTGTCGGTGTTTTGAATTCCACACTGCCCCGCTTCGACGGGGCAGTGTGCGTTTGGGGCCTGGCCACGCCTGGGCGTTGGCCGACCGGCTGCGACAATGGCTGAACCAAGCGCATGGCGCCGCCTTTTGGCCGCTTCAGACCCGCAGATGGCACGCCGATAGCCAGCCCACGTGAGGCATGGCTGTGTGCAACCGCCCCACGATCGGGCAGTGCGCGTCGCAGAGGGCGTCAGCGCGTTGTCCTCCGAATGTTCAGCTCCCTGGGGAGGGGTGATCCATGTCGCATGTCTCGGTTGGTGTGCTGCGCCACGCTGCATTTGTCTGTGCGTTGTCCTGCACGTCTTATGCCACTGCCGGCGAGGTCAGCCTGCAAGGGCTGGCGTCCAGTTCCACCCATCAGCGTTTCATCGTCAGCTACAAGGACCGCGTCGGCAGCAGCCGTGCCACCGGGCTATCGGAGCCGTGGCGCGAGATTGCCAGTGCCGTGCCTGCACAACAGGGGCGGGCGTTGGGTCTGTCGACCACGCGCCGGCTCAGCACCGGCCCGATGCTGTTGGTGGCCGACCGCAAGCTCGATCGGGTAGATGCGGAAAGCCTGATGCGTCGGCTCGCCGCCGACCCGGCGGTCAAGCG
Source organism: Xanthomonas floridensis (assembly GCF_001642575.1). Taxonomy (GTDB): domain Bacteria; phylum Pseudomonadota; class Gammaproteobacteria; order Xanthomonadales; family Xanthomonadaceae; genus Xanthomonas; species Xanthomonas floridensis. The sequence continues at coordinate 168,557 of NZ_LXNG01000012.1, forward strand.
GGTGGAAGTGGATGTGCTGATGCGTCCCTTGCTGGTGCCTAACGACCCTGGGGTTCCGCAGCAATGGGCGATGGGCACCAGTAACGCCGGCCTCAACATCCGCCCGGCCTGGGACCGTTCCACCGGCAAGGGCATCGTGGTGGCGGTGATCGATACCGGCATCACCGCGCATCCGGACCTGGCCGCGAATGTCTTGCCCGGCTACGACTTCATCACCGATCCGGCAACCGCCCGCGACGGCAACGCGCGCGACCCGAACGCAGCCGACCAGGGCGACTGGTCAGCCGCGAACGAATGCGGCTCCGGTGCGTCCGCGTCCAGCTCCAGCTGGCATGGCACCCATGTGGCCGGCATCGTTGCCGCCGTCGGCAATAACAGCAGCGGTGTGGTGGGCACCGCGTTCAATGCCAAGCTGCTGCCGCTGCGGGTGCTGGGCAGGTGTGGTGGCTACATGTCCGATATCGCCGACGCCATCGTCTGGGCAGCGGGCGGCAAGGTGACCGGGCTGCCTGCCAATCCGAATCCTGCCACGGTGATCAACCTGTCGCTGGGTGGCTATGGCAGTTGCTCGGCGACGATGAGTAACGCCATTGCCGCCGCGGTGACGCGTGGCAGTTCGGTGGTGGTGGCCGCGGGCAACAGCAATATGGATGTCTCCACCAGCGTGCCGGCCAACTGCCCGAACGTGATCGCGGTGGCGGCCACCACCTCGGCCGGTGCGAAGGCCAGTTTCTCCAACTTCGGCAAGGGCGTGGATATCGCGGCGCCAGGGCAGGCCATCGTCTCCACGCTCAACAGCGGCACCACGGTACCGGGCAATGCGGCGTATGCGTCGTACAGCGGCACCTCGATGGCCGCGCCACATGTCGCCGGTGTGGTGGCGTTGATGCAGTCGGTAGCCTTGAACCCGCTCACGCCGGCAACGGTCAAGGCCTTGCTCAAGAGCAGCGCACGGCCACTGCCGGTTGCCTGCACTCAGGGCTGCGGCGCAGGGTTGGTGAACGCCGACGGGGCGCTGGCAGCGGTGATCGAATCGACCACGCTTGCCCGCAATGTGGCGCGCACGGGAGTGAGCGCGGCGCAGTCGGATGTGGTGTATTACCAGGTCAACGTCCCGGCCGGCACACGCGCGTTGAAAGTGACGCTCACCGGTGGCAGTGGCAATGCCGATCTGTCGCTGCGCGCCGGCGCGTTACCCAGCGATAGCGCGTACAGCTGTCGCAGCATGCTGCCCGGCAATGCCGACAGCTGCACGGTGAACGCACCGGCGGCCGGTACGTACTACGTGCGGTTGAAGGCGACATTGGCGTTTTCCGGAGTCAGTGTCACGGCGGCGTACTGAGTCTTGCGTCAGTCGTGCGATCGCCGCGGCTTATCGCGGCACAAGCCGTAGCGAGCAGTCGTCAGGTGGTGTGGACGGCGCACTCGGTATCGGAGTGGACGCGTGCTACATGCCGCACCGCGCCGACGCCGCACCCGCGTGGCGGCGGCGCAATCGTCTTGCAAGCCACTTTTATTCGCACAATGTGCAGGCGCGTGCACTGAGGGCCTGCAACAGCTGTTCGCCGGGCAATTCCAGCAGCAAGCCGCGCTGACCGGCGTTGATCCATAACGCCGGCGCGTCCAGCGCGGTGGCTTCCACCAGCACCGGCGCCTGACGTTGCTGGCCGAGCGGGCTGATCCCGCCCACCTTGTAGCCGGTGCGGCGCTCGGCGTCGGCCACGTCCATCATGCGGGCGGACTTGCCGCCCTGTGCGCTGGCGAGTTTCTTCAGCGACAGGCGCCGGTCGCAGGGAATCACCACGCACATCGCCTGGTCGTCCACCCAGGTCATCAGGGTTTTCAGCACCGTCTGCGGTGCCAGGCCAAGCGCGGTTGCCGCCTGCAGGCCTTTGGCGTCTGCATCGGCGTGATAGTGGTATGGATGCAGCAGGTACGCCACGCCCGCCGCGTCCAGGGCACGGGTGGCGCGGGTCGCCTTGCTCATACCGTCAGATCGACTCGAAGCGGTTGGCCGCGACGTTCTTGCGTACCTTCTGCGGATTCCAGACGCGCCCGTTCATGGCGATATAGACGCCGGCCGGCAAGGATTGCACCGCACCCACCGCGCAGCCGATATTGAACTCCGCATCCGAGCCGCGAAAGCGCGCCGGGTTGAGCGCGCCGGTCATCACGATGGTCTTGTCGGGAATGGACTGCAGCACCTTGCCGGTTTCCACCATCGAGTCGGTGCCGTGGGTAATGAGCACGTGGCGGGTCGGCTGGGCGGCGATGGTGGCGCGGATCAGTTCGCGATCGGCCTCGGTGATGTGCAGCGAATCCTTGCGGATGATCGGAATCACCGAGAAGCGGAAGGTCACGCCCAGTTCCTTGAGGATCTGGCCGATCTGCGGGTCGCCGATCTGGTAGTCGGATTTGTCGTCGAAGTAGATCTTGTCGATCGTGCCACCGGTGGTGACGATCAGAAGGTCTTCCATTGCTGCCAATCCTGTAGGGCCAACGCGGTGCAGGCCGCGCGCGGGGCCGCCATGATACCGCCCACCCAGGATGCTGGCAGCGCAGACCCTGCGGCAAACAGCAGGGATGTCGAAAATGCGCGCTCACGCGTGGCTATCGGCGGAGCGTGCCGCGGCGCAGAGGGCCTGCGGCTGGACGGTGGCCGGTCAGCGCGCCTTGCGCTTGCCGCCGAAGCGCGCGGCCATGCCGGGTCCACCCACCAGGCCCACGACCGCCAGCGCAAGCACCAGTTCCAGCCATGCCATTGCGCGTGCCTGCGGCTGGCTCCATGCAGCCATCACGCCGTGGCTGAACCAGCCCAGCGCGAACACGCCCGCCCAGAAACGCGCACGCGCGCTGCGTACCGCCAGCACACCGGTCAGCGCGGCTGGCAGCACGAACACGAGGAACGCGGCGAGCGGACGCGGGTCGTCGTGAAACCAGGCCGCGAATAACGCCGCCAGTGCCAGCAACGCAGCGCTCAGCAGCCAATGCATGGCGCGCACGCTCACGGAGTTGCCAGCCGCCGTGCGACATCGGCCAGCCGGCGGCCCAACGCGCGCGCCAGTACAGCTTCGTCCTCGCTGGGTTGCGGGTCGCCGCCGGCGCCGGACACATGGCTGGCACCGTACGGCGTGCCGCCGCTGGTGGTATGGCTGAGCGCGGCTTCGGTAAACGGGATGCCCACGATCACGCAGCCGTGGTGCAACAGCGGCAGGTGCATCGACAGCAGGGTGGATTCCTGCCCGCCGTGCATCGAGGCGGTAGAGGTGAACACCGCTGCCGGCTTGCCCGCCAACGTGCCGCTGGCCCATTCGGCGCCCAGGCTGTCGAGGAAGTGCTTCATCGGCGCAGCCATGTTGCCGAAGCGGGTCGGGCTGCCCAGCAACAGGCCGCTGCATTCGGCCAAGTCGGCGCGGTCCACGTAGGGCGCGCCGTCGTCCGGCACCGGCGGGGCGCTGGTCTGGGTCACTGCGGCCACCGGCGGCACCGTGCGCAAGCGTGCGCTCATGCCGGGCACTTCGCCGATGCCGCGCGCGATCTGCCGCGCCAGCCGCGCCACCGAACCGCCACGGCTGTAATACAGCACCAGAATCTCCGCCATCGTGTCTCTACCGCCTGTGTGAGTTGCCGCAGTATCGGCCAAGCCGCTGCCCCACTGCACGCCGCGGCTCCGGCAAGGCCGCGATGACTGCGCATCGGGTACCCTTGCGCGATGGCGCGTGTGAACAAACTCCACCAATGGAAAGAACGTCTGCACGATCGCGCGCGGACGGTGAGCTTCGGGCGCTTTTTGTGGCGCCGCTTCCTGGACGATCGCCTGTTCCAGGCCGCTGCGTCGCTGGCCTACACCACGGTGTTTGCGTTGGTGCCGCTGGCGATCGTGGTGTTTGGCGTGCTGTCCGCCTTCCCCGCGTTCAACGAGTGGAAGGATGCACTGACCGACTTCATCTTCAACAACTTCGTGCCCGGCGCGGCGCGTTCGGTGCAGAACTATCTCAACCGCTCGCTGGAAGACCTGGGCAAGTTCACCGTGGCCGGTATGGTCGCGCTGGTGGCCTCGTTGCTGATTACCCTGCACAGCATCGAGCAGACCTTCAACAGCATCTGGCGGGTGGCCGCTGCACGCCCCAAGGTGACGCGATTTTTGATCTATTGGACGGTGCTGACGCTGGGCACGATGCTGGCCGCTGCCTCGATGGCAATGGCCGCCTACGTGTTCGCGCTGCCGTTGTTCCGCACCACCGAAGGCCAATGGCTGGCCGAATTTGCCTGGCGGCTGGCGCCGATGGCGGTGGAGTTCGTCTGCATCGTGTTGATCTACCGGGTGGTGCCGCAGCATGCGGTGCGCCTGCGGCATGCGCTGCCGGGCGCCTTGCTGGCGGTGATCCTGATGGAGATCGTGAAGTGGGGCTTTGGCTTCTACCTGGGCAATTTCCAGACCTATCAGCGCATCTACGGCGCGCTGTCGGCGTTGCCGATCCTGTTGTTGTGGATCTACCTGAGCTGGGTGTCGGTGCTGCTGGGCGCATCCCTGGCCTCGTCGATGTCCGCCTTCCGTTACCAGCCCGAGGCCATGCGCCTGCCGCCGGGCTTCGAGATCTATGGCCTGCTGCGCCTGCTGGGCCGGTTTCGCCAGGCGCGCATCCACGGCAATGGCCTGGACGAAGACCGCATCCTGGCACTGGAACCGATGCTCACCGACACCTTGATGCAGGAGCTGCTGTGCGAGCTCAAGCGCATCCGCCTGTTGCGGCGTGACGAGCGCGGCCAGTGGCTGCTGGCACGCGATCTGGACGTGGTGCCGCTGGCCGAGCTCTACGAAAACTGCCAGTTGCGCGTGCCGATCGAAGACCGCCCGCTGCCGTGCCGCGACGACGCCTACGGCCAGGCCGCCGCCGCCGCGCTGGACCAATTGCGCCAACCATTGCGCGGCGTGCTGGCGCAACCGGTCGGCGACCTTTACACCCACCTCCCCGGAGATCCTCCATGACCGTGCGCCTAGTGCGCGGCGCCTGTGCGCTGCTGTTGCCGCTGTTGTTGCTGACCGCCTGCAAGCCCACCGGCGAGGGCGCGCCCGCTGCCAACCCTGCGACCACTGCGCCAGCAGCGCCTGCCCAGCCAGCCGGGACACCGGCCGCCACGGAGCCTGCCGGCGCCACCGGCACCTCGGTCGTGCAGCAGACCGCCGAGATGCCCAAGCTGTCGCTGCCCACCGTCTCGGGCGAGACCTACGACCTGGCCGCGCATCGCGGCAAGTGGGTGGTGGTCAACTTCTGGGCCACCTGGTGCGCGCCTTGCCTGAAGGAGATGCCGGAGCTGTCGGCCCTGCACACCATGCGCGACACCGTCGAAGTGGTGGGCCTGGCCTACGAAGACATCACCGCCGCCGACATGCAGGCGTTCCTGAAGGACCACCCGGTGTCCTACCCGGTGGCCATCCTCGACCCCTACCAGCCGCCGCAGGATTTCGCCACGCCGCGTGGCCTGCCGATGACCTACCTGATCGGCCCGGACGGCAAGGTGGCCAAGCAGTTCCTGGGCCCGGTCACGGCGCGCGACATCGAGACGGCGCTGGGCATCACCGGCAAGGCCGGCTGATGCAGGCCGCGCGGTTCGTGGTCAGCGGCGTGGTGCAGGGCGTGTGGTATCGCGCCTCCACCCGCGAGCAGGCGCTGGCGCTGGGTCTGCGCGGGCATGCGCGCAACCAGGCCGATGGTAGCGTGGAGGTCGTCGCGGCCGGCAACGAGGCGGCGCTGGACGCGCTGGAACGCTGGCTGTGGCAGGGCCCACCGGCGGCCAGCGTTGCCACGGTGGTGCGCACGCCATGTGCGCTGTCTCCGTCTGAAGACTTTGTAACTGGCTGAGCACACGCCAGCTCAGCGGGGCAACAGAGTTGGGTCGCCTCGCCGATAACCCTGTCAACGCGATCAGGCGTTCAGGGGAATGCAATGGCTGCTCCATCTCAAGATCACACTCACGGGCACGACCTGCCTGCCCACGGCATCACGCGTGTCCTGGCGCAGTGGGGGCCGTGGCTCTATCTCGCCGCGTTGCTGGGGATTGGTTGGTTGCTGTTCCAGCAGCCGCAAACGCGCGTGCTGCGCCCCGGGCAGGCGGCCGCCGGCTGGCTGCTGGCCTGGACCTTCGGTGGCATCGTGATCGGTGCGGTGGTGTGGAGCCTGCGGCTGGCGCGGCGTGGCCTGGGTGCGCCCAGCGCCAGCTATGCGCTGTCGGCGCGCCTGCCCGAGTCCTGGGCCGATGCCTATGCGGCATTGCTGCGCCCGGCGGCTGCGGCCCCGGTGAGCACGGCCAGGCTCGATCCGACCAGCACCCAGCGCGGCGCGGCCTGGCACCGCTTCGGCGCCGGCATGCTCAGTGCGGAGAGTTTCGACCCCAACGACGCCACCCGCACGCCCTGGGATGGCATGGATGCCCAGGCCTGCATCGCCCGGCTGGATGAGCTGCGTGGTGCCTGGCAGAACGCCTCGGCCAATCGCGCGCTGCAACAGGAGCGCCGCTACTGGCTGGACGTGGTGCTGTCGCTGCTCGATCACGGCGTGATGCGTCCGCTACAGGACGGCTATCTGCCCGACACGGCTGCGCTGCGTACCGAACGTTTCCTGCTCGGCGCCGACGCCGGCCCGACGGTGCTGGCCGACGTGCCGGCATTGTTCGCGCGCCGTCTGGCCCTGGCCATCGAGGCGATGCCTGCCGCGCAGCGCGATGCAGCCGGCACCCAGTGGCGTCTGTTGCAGCAGCTGCATGCCCTGGTCGCCGAAAGCCGCATGCTGGATGAGCGCTCGCAGGTGATCCAGGTGCTGGCCTGGAACCCGGACGTGGACCTGGACCAGGTCGAAGTGGCCTACATCCTGGCCGCCGAATACCGCGAAGGCATGCGCGACTGGTTGCGCCGCGCCGCGCTGGTGCGGCTGCCCGATAGCGCCCTGCGCCTGGACGAAGTATTGCTGTCTTCGTGCAGCCCGCTTGGCCCGCAGGCCGACGATGTCGACTACATGGAAGCGATGCGCCCGCTGCACCGCGGCTTCATGCAGTTGTTCAACCAGCGCCTGAGCCAGCTGGTGCTGCAGGCCGAGCAGGCCGAACGTCAGGCCGGCCTGCATCCGCTGCCGCGCGCCACCGCGGCCAGTGACGAAGTCTCTCAGGACTGGCCGGCGTAATCGTCGATCGGTTCCAGCATGCCGTAGCGTTCCTTGTGCGGCTTGCCGTGCAAGGGCGGCAGCGCTAGCGGTTCCTCGGGCACCGAGGTGTCCGGGAGCCGATCCAGCAGGTTGCGGATCAGGCTCAGCCGGCCCCGCTTCTGGTCGTTGAAGTCCACCAGCGTCCACGGCGCCGCCGGGATGTGGGTCGCTTCGAGCATGCGCTCGCGCGCCTCGGTGTAGGCGTCGTATTTGTCGCGCGACTGCAGGTCTACCGGCGACAGTTTCCAGCCCTTGAGCGGGTCATCGTGCCGCTCGGCAAAACGTTCTTCCTGCTCGGCCTGATCCACGCACAGCCAGTACTTGAACAACAGGATGCCGTCATCGACCAGCATCTGCTCGAAGCGCGGTGCCTGCTGCAGGAACGTTTCGTACTGCGCATCGGTGCAATAGCCCATCACCCGTTCCACGCCGGCGCGGTTGTACCAGCTGCGATCCATCAACACCAGCTCGCCGCCGGCCGGCAGATGCGTCACATAACGCTGGAAGTACCACTGCGTGCTTTCGCGATCGTTGGGCTTGGGCAGCGCCACTACCCGGCATTGCCGCGGATTGAGGTGGCTGGCGATGGTCTGGATCACGCCGCCCTTGCCGGCGGTATCGCGGCCTTCCACCAGCACCAGGGCGCGTTGATTGGTATGGCGTAGCCAGCGCGCCATGCCGACCAGTTCCAGTTGCAGCGGCGCCAGTAGTTTCTTGTAGGCCTTGCGTTTGAGGTGGGACATGCGCGTTCCGGCAAAAGTGCAGAACGCGCAGGCTATTGCCCCAGACGTGGACGCAGTGTCGCCAGATTGCAGGGTTTGGTGCGTGCATCCAGCTGCGCGCGCACGATCTTTTCCCATGCCGTGCGGCAGGCCGAGGTGGAACCGGGCAGGCAGAACACGAAGCTGTGGTTGGCCAGCCCCGCAAACGCGCGCGATTGCAGCGAGGACGTACCGATTTCGTCCACGCTGACCGCACGGAACATTTCGCCAAAGCCGGGCATCAGCTTGTCCAGCAGCGGAGTGATCGCCTCCGGCGTACTGTCACGGCCGGTGAACCCGGTGCCGCCGGTGACCAGGATGCCGTCGATCTGCGTATCGGCGATCCACCCCGACACGATCGCACGCATGCGGTAACGGTCGTCCGGACACAGCGCACGCTCGTGCAGCACATGGCCTTCCTGGGTGAGGGCATCGGCCAGGTAGTCGCCGGAGCGATCGTCGGCCAGGCTGCGGCTGTCGGACACGGTCAGCACGCACAGGCGCAGGGGGATGAAGTCGGGAGTCGATGGCATGCGCCAAGCCTAGCGAGCCTGGCGGGCCGGGTACAGCGCCGCGGTGTGAAGTCGCGGGGTGGGCGCCGAGCGGTGGATGTGCAACAGCGCTGGAACTGGATCAATGTCGGACATCGATCAGTGCTGGAATGATCGAGCGATCCACGATCGCATGCGTTGAAAGTCTCAGCGCGCAGCCAGCAATCCTTTTTCAGTCGGCAGCGCGTCCCAATGACAAAAGCCCGTCTCCTCAGGCACCAGCACAGTAACCGAAGCCTCCCTCCCGCCAGGCAGTAGCGCAGCGACCAAAGCACCTCACCTGCCAAGCCGCAGCACAGCGACCAACGCCCCCTCCTGCCAGGCAGCAGTGCAGCGACCAACGCTCCCCGCCTGGCCAGGCAGCAGCACGCTGACCAAAGCCCCTCTCCTGCGGGAGATGGATTGGGGTGAGGGTACGGGCGAAGCCGCATGGAGAATTTTCCTGGACGAACTGTTCGCGCACCGTCGCAGACGCTGCGTCCAGTCACATGCCGGACCTTGGGTCATGACGACCCACAACACCGCTTCAGCGCAGTTTCTCGCCAGCTACCAACCACCAATCAGGCGCAGCTGACACACCGTAGCGAGCAGTCTTCAGCAGCGCGGTTAGCGCTTTCAGACTCCGAGTGCGAGTGGTACATGAGAATTCCGATCGTTCGCCGCGCGCCTGGCAACTGCTTAGCAGCTGCACAGGGATTGCTGTTGGCTGCTCTAAACCCCCAACCAACCACGCTCCCTTGCCATCACCTGCAGCAGGGCCGCGAGATCGTCCGCAAATCCATCCATATCGAAAACGCCGCTGCGCTGTCGTTGCTCGGCAAGATGCGCGCGCACATCAGCCAGCAGGTCCGGATGGTTTGCGAGCTCGATGGCGTTGGCCACGAACGTCGCGTCATCGGCCACGTTCATCTGCTCCAGCCCCAGGTGATGATTGAGGCTGCCGGCCACGCGCGCGGCAAAGGTCTCGCCCGGAGTGGTCAGCACCGGGCAGCCTGCCCATAGCGCATCGGAGGCGGTGGTGTGGGCGTTGTACGGATGCGTGTCAAGGAACAGATCCGCGTGGCGGTAGCGTGCCAGATAGTGCGGGTGCGGCAGTTTCGGCATGAATACCAGGCGCTGCGGGTCCACACCCTGTGCCTGTGCCACCGCACGCAACCGCGCATCGGCCTGGCCTGGCCCGGAAAGCAGCCACAGCACGCTGCCCGGTACCGCGCGCAGCACCGCCAGCATGCGGTCCATGCTGCGCGCATTGAGCTTGTAGCTGTTGTTGAAGCAACACAGCACCACGCCATGCTCGGGCAGGCCGCAGTCTGCACGCGAGGGCGGCGCGGCAACCGTGCGCGAGGTGTCCGACGGTTGAAACACGCGAGGCAAACGCAGTACCTGCTCGCTGTAGCACGGCGCCAATGACGGCGGTAGCGCGAAGGCATCGCCCAACACGTAATCCATCCAGGGCGCACCGGAAGTGCCCGGGTAGGCCAGCCAGTTGATCTGCACCGGTGCCGGGCGCAAGGCGAACACTTCCGGCCGTCCGCCACCGCCCCAGCCGCGCAGGTCGAACGCCACGTCGATGCCGTGCGCGCGGATGTGCCGGGCCGCTTCCACATGTCCCAGCGTGGTCACGTCGTGTAGCGTGGTGGCACGCGCAAGACGCGCACGGATCTCGCTCCCGTCATCGTGGCTGGTGGCGAACAGATGTACCTGCAACCCCGGCTGACGCTGCTGCAAGGCTTCGAACAGCGCCACCGTCAGCAACCCGGTGGGATGCGCACCGAAGCCGTTGGAGACGAAACCGATCCGCAATGCGCCCTGCCGGCGCAGCGCCACCGGCGGCAGGGGCTGCAACATCGTCGCGATGGCCTGCGCGCGGGTCCGTGCGCAGGCCAGCTGTTCGGCCGCGCTGGCGTCTTCGCTGAGGAACGCGAACGGCTCCACCGCCGCAGCGCCTTGCGCCACTGCCGCACGCACCTGCGTGGACAATGCCTCCACATCGCGCCAATCGCACAGGCGACGCCGCCAGTTGAGCAGTTGCGCGGCGATGTATGGCTCGTCAGGAAGCAGCTGGTAGGCGCGCGCATAGGCCGCGGCGGCCTGTTCCGGCTGGCCGGCGTCTTCCAGCGCATGGCCCAGCCACAGCGCAATCCCTGGATGCTGCGGAACCAGGTCGGATGCCTGCTGGAGCAGGTTGGCCGCCTCGGCATGCCGCGCTTGTGCCCAGCGCACCCGCCCCAGCCGCGCAATCGCCTCCGGGTGGCCCGGCTGCAGCACCAGTGCGCGTTGCACCGCCTGCTCGCCGGCTGCGGTGGCGCCCATGCCGAGTTCGGCGTCGGCCAGCATCAACCACGCCACGAAATCGCCGGGCCGGTGCCGTGCCGCCTCGCGCAGCTGCAGCAGCTCGCGCGGGACCTGCGCACTCACGGGCTGTCGCTCAACCGCGCCAGTTCATCGGCCTGATGCTCGTGCAGCAAGCGTGCGATCAAGGCATCCAGATCGCCTTCGATGATGTTGGGCAGGTCGTACAGGGTCAGCCCTTCCACCCGGTGGTCGGTGATGCGGCCCTGCGGGAAGCTGTAGGTACGGATGCGCTGGCTGCGGTCGCCGCTACCTACCTGCAATTTGCGTGTCTGCGCTTCGGCCGCGGCGGCCTTGCTGCGTTCGGCTTCCACCAGTTGCGCCTTCAGGCGCTTCATTGCCTTGTCGCGGTTGGCGTGCTGGCTGCGTTCGGTCTGGCATTCCACCACCACGCCACTGGGCACGTGGGTGATGCGGATCGCCGATTCGGTCTTGTTGACGTGCTGGCCGCCGGCGCCGGAGGAGCGAAAGGTGTCCACTTTAAGATCGGCCGGGTTGATCACGATCTCTTCCACGTCGTCGGCTTCGGGGATGATCGCCACCGTCGCCGCCGAGGTATGGATACGGCCCTGCGACTCGGTCGCGGGCACGCGTTGCACGCGATGGGTGCCGGACTCGAACTTCAGCCGCGAATACGCGCCGCGCCCGACCACGCGCGCCACCACTTCCTTGTAGCCGCCGTGTTCGCCGGGGCTGTCCGACTCGATCTCCACCTTCCAGCCCTGGCGCTCGGCATAGCGGGCGTACATGCGAAACAGGTCGCCAGCGAAGATCGCTGCCTCGTCCCCGCCGGTGCCAGCGCGCACTTCCAGAAACAGGTTGCCGTCGTCGCGCGGATCGCGCGGGACCAGCAGCAATGCCAGCTGCGCGTCCAGTTCGTCCAGGCGCGCCTGTGCGGCGGCGATTTCCTCTTCGGCCAACTCGCGCATTTCCGGGTCGTTGCGCATGGCTTCGGCCGCGCCCAGGTCGGCCTTGGCGCGCGCCTCGTCTTCCAGCGCCACGGCCACCGGCTCCAGCTGCGACAGTTCGCGCGACAGGCTGCGGAATTTGTCGTTGTTGCCCACCACGTCCGGATCGGACAACAGGTGCTGCAGTTCTTCGCGGCGCTCGGCCAGCGCTTCGAGCTTACGGCGCAGGGTCGGCGTCATCAGTCCTCACGATCGGGGTAGCTACAGGGGAATGTTGGTAACCGGGCTTTTCCGGAAACAGCCGGTCGGCTGCGCTGGTCAGTTCCAGGTCGTTGTTGAGCGCGGCATCGCGCAACGCGGCGGTGGGTGGGTGCAGCAGGCGGTTGGTCAACGCATGCGCCAACTGTTCCAACACTTCGTCGGCCGGTTTGCCGTTGTGCAATTGCTGGCGCGCCTTGGCCAGCAGTTCGTCGCGGGTGCTGTCGCCGAAGGCGCGCAAGCGCTTCAGCGGGGCCTGGCGCGCATTGGCCTGCACGGTCTCGACGTAGCGCGCCACCTGCAGGTCGATGATGGCCTCGGCCTGGTCGGCCGCCTCGCGGCGGCTGCGGCGGTTGTCTTCGACCGCGCGCTCCAGGTCGTCCACCGTGTACAGGTAGGCGTCGCCGAGCTCGGCCACCGACGCGTCGATATCGCGCGGTACTGCCAGGTCGAACAGCAGCATCGGCTTGCGTTTGCGCGCGCGCAGCGCCTGTTCCACCTGCGCCCGCGTCACCACCGGCTCGCGGGCGGCGGTGGCCGAAAACACCACGTCGGCCTCGGCCAGGTGGCGTTCCAGGTCGGTCAGCGGTAGCGCGTAGCCACCATGCTGGCTGGCCAGGGTCTGCGCATGGGCGAGGGTGCGGTTGGCGATCAGCAGCCGGCGCACCCGGCCTTCGCTCAGATGCTTGGCGGCCAGCTCGATGGTCTCGCCAGCGCCGACCAGCAGCACCGTCGATTCGTTGAGCCGGGCGAAGGATTCCTGTGCCAGGCGCACCGCGGTGGACGCCACCGAGACCGGATTGGCGCCAACGCGGGTATCGGTGCGTGCGCGCTTGGCGACCGAGAACGTCTGCTGGAACAGGCGATCCAGCCCGCTACCCAGCGCACCGTGTGCGCGCGCCACGGCCCAGGCGTCTTTCACCTGGCCCAGGATCTGCGGCTCGCCCAGCACCATCGAGTCCAGCCCGGTCGCCACCCGGAACAGATGGCGTACCGCAGCAGCGTCCTGGTGCTGGTACAGATGGCCCCCCAAGCCCGGCGCCTGCGCATCCAGCCAGCCGGCCAGTGTCTGGGCATCGTCGGCCATCGCGTACAGCTCGGTGCGATTGCAGGTGGACAGCAACGCGGCCTCGCGCACCTGCGGCAACCCACGCAGCGATTCGAGCGCGCGCGGCAGCGCATCACCTGCGAACGCCGCGCGTTCGCGCAGGTCCACAGGTGCGGTCTGGTGATTCAGTCCGAGCACCCACAACGTCATTGTTCAGTTGCTTGCGATAAGCTGGCGGCCATTCAGGGCCCCATTTTACGGCCCGGTTGCCCCCGATGCCTGTACCGATTCGCATCCTGTGTGTTCTTTTGCTGGTCGCAGTCTCCACCAGTGCCATTGCAGCACCGAAGAAAGCAGCGCCCACCGCCGCCGCCGGCAGTGCCGGTACCTCCTCGCTGGAGCCCGTGCTGGCAGGCGAATTCGCCTTGCAGGCCGGCCAGCTGGACGAGGCCGCCCGCGCCTATCTGGACGCCGCCAAGGCTGAAGCCGGCGACGCCGGCCTGGCCGAGCGCGCCGCCCGTATCGCCATGCTGGCCAATGACGACCCGCGCGCCATCGAAGCCCTGGCGCTGTGGCGCGCCCGCGCGCCGTCGTCGATGTCGATGCGCAGCACCGAAGCCTCGCTGGCCCTGCGCCGTAACGACCTGCGCACCGCACGCCGCGACTTGCTCGGCCTGCTCAAGGAGCCCGACCCGCGCGGCTGGCGCTTTGCGCTGATCGCACTGGCCAATGGTGGCCGCGAGCCGGAAGCCTCGGCCGACGTGCTCGAAGACCTGGTCAAGGCCGGCGCCATCCCCAACCAGATCGAGGCCTGGCAGGAATTCGGCCGGCTGGCGCTGCGCATGGAGCGCCCGGCGCTGGCCAAGCGCATCGTCGACGAGGTGGTGCGCCGTTTCCCCGAAGAGCCGCGCGTGGCCTTGCTGCATGCCACTCAGCTGCAGCAGGAGGGCAAAAACGACGAGGCCCTGGCGCTGCTGAAGAATGTCGAGCCGCAGGCCGTCAAGGACTCCGAACTGCGCGGCGCGCTGGCCTTCGCCTATGACGCCATGGGCCAGACCGAAGCGGCCGCGCGCGTGCTGTCCACCGGGCCGCAGGACACCCAGACCTACGGCTTGCGTGCGTCCATGCTGGCCAAGGAGAAGGACCGCACCGCGCTGGAGGCGCTCTATGGCGAGCTCAAGAGCAATGCCACCAAGCCCGACCCGGACCGCCGCCTGCTGCTGGGCAAGATCGCCGAATTCCTCAAGCGCTACGACGAGGCGGTGGAGTGGTATCGCGGCGTGCCCGGCGGCCCGCAGCTGAGCGAGGCGCGCCTGCGCGCCGCCAGCGCGCTGTACGAACTCGGCCGCAAACCCGAGGCGCTGGCCGAGGTGCGCGCGCTGCAGGGCGATGCCAGCGCCGACGACGACGCCCGCCGCGATGCCTATGTGCTGGAAGCCGAGTTGCATCAGCGTGCCGACGATGCCGCCGGCGAATTGGATGCCTTCGAGCGTGGCCTGGCCGCGTACCCGGACGACGGCGCGCTGCTGTACGCCCGTGGGCTGGCCTGGGAGCGGCGCGACGACGTGCCGCGTGCCGAGGCCGACCTTCGCAAGATCCTGGTGGCCGAACCCGAAAACGTCGCAGCGCTGAACGCGCTGGGCTATACCCTGGCCGACCGCACCACCCGCTACAAGGAGGCGCTGGCGCTGATCGACCGCGCCCGGACCGCCGATCCGGACAACCCGGCCATCGTCGACAGCTACGGTTGGGTGCTGTATCGCATGGGCCGTACCAAGGAAGCGCTGGTGCAGCTGCGCCGCGCCTGGGCGCTGGTCAAGGACCCGGAAATCGCCGCGCACGTGGGCGAGGTGCTGTGGGTCAGCGGCAAGCAGGATGAGGCGCGGCGCTACTTCGATGAGGCGCGGCGTCTGGATCCGGACAACCGCGCGCTGCAACGCGCCGTGGAAAAATTCGGGCTATGAGCGGGACGATCCGAACACTGGCCCTGAGCGGGCTGGTGCTGGTCGGGCTGTCGGCCTGCGTCAGCGTGCCGCGCGGGCAGGGCAGTGGTGCCGCAGTGGTCGAACAGGTTTCCGAGAGTGCGCGTCAGGCCGAAGCCGCACGCCAGGCCTGGCTGCAGGCGAATCCGGCCTGGTCGTTCCAGGGCCGGGTGGCGATCAGCAAGGGCAGCAATGGCGGTAGCGGCCGCATCGACTGGCAGCAGGACGGTGCGAAATACCGCGTGCAGCTCAGTGCGCCGGTGACCCGTCAGAGCTGGGTGCTCACCGGCGATACCGCCAGCGGCGCCGGACGCCTGGAAGGGCTGGACGGCGGTCCGCGCAGCGGTCCGGATGCCGAGCAGGTGCTCCGCGAGGCCACCGGCTGGACCATTCCGGTCAACCAGATGCCGGACTGGGTGCGCGCGCTGCGGATCGCCGGGGCCGGCGCGCAGCGGGTCGACCTGGACGCCGCCGGGCGCCCGCGCACCGTACAGCAGGATGGCTGGACCATCGACTTCCTGGCCTGGGCGCCGGCCGGCGATGGCCAGCCGGAGCTGCCGCAGCGCATCGAAGCCCAGAACGGTAGCGCCAAGGTCCGCCTGCTGGTGGATCAATGGATGGTCTCGCCCTGATGGTTGCGCAGGAAGGGTGGTCGGCGTGGCCCGCGCCGGCCAAGCTGAATCTGTTTCTGCAGATCACCGGGCGCCGCGCCGATGGCTACCACCTGCTGCAGACGGTGTTCCGGCTGCTGGCCTGGGGGGACACCATTCATCTTCGTTTGCGCAATGACGGCCGGATCCGGCGTATCGGCGACAGTTTGCCCGGCGTCGCCGAGGACGACGATTTGGTGGTCCGGGCAGCGCGCCTGCTGCAGTCGGTCGCCGGCACCCAGGCCGGCGCCGAGATCCGCGTCGACAAGCGCATCCCCGCCGGCGGCGGGTTCGGCGGCGGCTCATCGGACGCGGCCACCGTGTTGGTCGCGCTCGATGCCTTGTGGAGCCTGGGTTTGCCGGTCGATGCACTGGCTGTGCTGGGCTTGCAGCTGGGTGCGGACGTGCCGGTGTTCGTGCGCGGGCGCAACGCCTGGGCGGAGGGAGTGGGCGAGCAACTGACCCCGATGACGCTGGCGGAGGCGGCCTATGTGCTGGTGGATCCGGGCGTTCACGTGCCCACGCCCGCCTTATTTCAATCACAGGAATTGACGCGGGATGCTGCGCCCGCGAAAATAGCGGACTTCGCTTCCGGTTCTCTGCTCGACAATGCGTTCGAGCCGGTCCTGCGGCGCCGGGAACCCGCCGTTGAGGCCGCGTTCCAGGCACTGTCCAGGATCGGAACGCCGCGTTTGACCGGGTCGGGAAGCGGCTGCTTCGTCGAATTCGCCACGCGCACTGCTGCAGAGCAGGCGCTGGTGCAGTTGCCGGGCAGCTTGCGGGCGTGGGTGGTGGAGGGTGCAGCGCACTCGCCATTGCTCGACGCACTGGACGCGTTACAGGTTTGATGCAGGGGCGTCGCCAAGAGGCCCAAGGCACCAGGTTTTGATCCTGGCATTCGTAGGTTCGAATCCTACCGCCCCTGCCAGTTATTGATGCAGTGATGCAGGTCCCCCTGCAAAAACCGTAGATGCAGATCCTTCTGCAACAGTCGTATATGCAGGCCCCCCTGCAACAGCCCGCACATTCATGTGCGGGGATTCAACGAAAAGCCCGGCATTTGGTCGGCTTTACCCAGCTCCATCATCGCCCGCACGCTCTTCGCCGCCGCCCGAGAGATCCCATGCAAGATCAACGTAACCTGCTGGTGTTCTCCGGCAATGCCAACAAGCCGCTTGCCCAGAGCATCTGCAAGGAGCTCGGTGTGCGCATGGGCAAGGCGCTGGTCACGCGCTTTTCCGACGGCGAAGTGCAGGTGGAGATCGAAGAAAGCGTGCGCCGGCAGGAAGTGTTCGTCATCCAGCCGACCTGCGCACCGAGCGCTGAAAACCTGATGGAACTGCTGGTGCTGATCGACGCGCTCAAGCGTGCCAGCGCGCAGTCCGTTACCGCGGTGATCCCGTATTTCGGTTATTCGCGTCAGGACCGCCGCATGCGCTCCTCGCGCGTGCCGATCACCGCCAAGGTCGCCGCCAAGATGATCTGCGCGATGGAAGCCGACCGCGTGCTGACGGTCGACCTGCATGCCGACCAGATCCAGGGCTTCTTCGATGTGCCGGTCGACAATGTCTACGCCTCGCCGCTGCTGCTGGCCGACATCTGGCGCGCCTACGGCACCGACAACCTGATCGTGGTCTCGCCGGACGTGGGTGGTG
The DNA here is from genome assembly GCF_001642575.1 of Xanthomonas floridensis. Taxonomy (GTDB): domain Bacteria; phylum Pseudomonadota; class Gammaproteobacteria; order Xanthomonadales; family Xanthomonadaceae; genus Xanthomonas; species Xanthomonas floridensis. Next base: position 185,921 of record NZ_LXNG01000012.1, read on the forward strand.
TGGTGCGCGCACGCGCCGTTGCCAAGCGCCTGGACGATGCCGATCTGGCCATCATCGACAAGCGCCGCCCGCGCGCCAACGTCGCCACCGTGATGAACATCATCGGCGACGTGCAGGGCAAGACCTGCGTGCTGGTGGACGACCTGGTCGATACTGCCGGCACCTTGTGCGCCGCCGCCGCCGCGCTCAAGCAGCGCGGCGCGCTCAAGGTGGTGGCCTACATCACCCACCCGGTGCTGTCCGGTCCGGCGGTGGACAACATCAATAATTCACAGCTCGACGAGCTGGTGGTCACCGACACGATCCCGCTGAGCGCTGCCGCTCGCACGTGCGCGAAGATCCGCCAGCTGAGCGTGGCCGAACTACTGGCCGAGACCATCCGCCGCATCGCCTTCGGCGAATCGGTCAGCTCGCTCTACGTCGACTGATCCCGCATTCGGTGCCCGCTTCGGCGGGTGCCGGTACCACGTCTCTCCTGGTCGCGGGTGAGACGCTTCATCGCCGCGAGGCGGTATTCCAATCTAGGTAGTGAAACAACATGGCAAAGACTCACGAAATCAAGGTCGAGCGCCGCGCAGACGAGGGGAAGGGTGCGAGCCGCCGCCTGCGTCACGCTGGCGTCATTCCGGCCATCGTCTACGGTGGCGATCTGGAGCCGGTCAGCATCCAGCTCAACCATGAGCAGATCTGGCTCGCCCAGCAGAACGAGTGGTTCTACTCGTCGATCCTGGACCTGAACCTCAATGGCGACGTGCAGCAGGTGCTGCTGCGTGACATGCAGCGCCATCCGTTCAAGCAGCTGATCATGCACATCGACTTCCAGCGCGTCAGTGCCAACGAGAAGCTCAGCGCCGCCGTGCCGCTGCACTTCATCAACGAAGCCAACTCGCCGGCCGGCAAGTCGAGCGAAGTGGTCGTCACCCACGAACTCAACGAAGTCCAGGTGGTCTGCCTGCCGAAGGACCTGCCGGAGTTCATCGAGATCGACCTCGGTGCCCTGGAAGTGGGCAACGTGATCCACCTGTCCGAGATCAAGCTGCCGGCCGGTGTCGAGATCCCGGAGCTGAAGCTGGGCAAGGAACACGACGTTGCCGTGGTTGCTGCCAAGCACGTGCGCGTCGAAGAAGAAGACGCTGCCGGTGAAGAAGGCAGCGAAGGCGCAGAGACCAAGTAATCCGCTGGCCGATTCCTTGCAGCATGCGGGGAATCGGCTGCGGTCACTGGCATGTCTGCACTTCGTCTGATCGTGGGGCTGGGCAATCCCGGTCCCGAACACGCGCAAACCCGGCATAACGCCGGGTTTCGTTTCGTCGATGCCCTCATCGAGCGCAGTAGCGCCCGCTGGAGCCTGGACAGCAAGCTGTTCGGCGAGACGGCCAAGGTCGATCTTGCGGGGCAGCCGGTCTGGCTGCTCAAGCCGGCCACCTTCATGAATCTCAGCGGCAAGTCGATCACCGCCGCGTTGCGGTTCTGGAAGATCGAGCCGGAGCAATTGCTCGTTGCACACGACGAACTGGATCTGGCGCCAGGCACGGCGCGGCTCAAGTTCGACGGCGGCCACGGCGGCCAGAACGGCCTGCGCGACACCATCCGCCTGCTCGGACACGGCAAGTTCCATCGGTTGCGCGTCGGCATCGGCCATCCTGGTCACAAGGATCGCGTGGTGCCATGGGTGCTGGGGCGGGCAGGGCGCGAGGACGATGCAGCGATCGGCGCGGCAGTGGACGCAGCCATCGACGTGCTGCCGCTGGCAATGGCAGGCAATTTCAGCGAGGCGATGAAACGCCTGCATACCGAAAAAAAATAGAGAATGGGGAATAGGGAATGGACAGGGCACTGCTCTTGCCATTCTCCATTCCCGATTCTCCATTCACTGGAAAACCCATGGGTATCAAATGCGGCATCGTCGGCCTGCCCAATGTCGGCAAGTCGACCCTGTTCAACGCGCTGACCAAGGCGGGCATCGCTGCGGCCAATTTTCCGTTCTGCACCATCGAGCCGAACGTCGGCATCGTGCCGGTGCCGGATCCGCGTCTCAACCAGCTTGCCGAGATCGTCAAGCCGCAGAAGCTGATCCCCACCGCGGTCGAGTTCGTCGATATCGCCGGCCTGGTGGCCGGTGCGGCCAGTGGCGAGGGCCTGGGCAACAAGTTCCTCGCTCACATCCGCGAAGTCGATGCGATCACCCATGTGGTGCGCTGCTTCGAGAACGATGACGTCATCCACGTCAACAACAAGGTCGACCCGATCGCCGATATCGAGACCATCGATACCGAGCTGGCGCTGGCCGACCTGGACAGCGTGGAAAAGGCCCTGAATCGCGCCGAGCGCAGCGCCAAGGGTGGCGACAAGGATGCGGCGGCACGCAAGCCGGTGCTGGCCAAGTTGCAGGCTGCGCTGGCTGACGGCAAGGCCGGCCGTGCGGCTGGGCTGGATGAAGAAGAAAAGGCGCTGATACGCGATCTGTTCCTGTTGACGCTCAAGCCGGTGATGTACATCGCCAACGTGCTGGAGGACGGCTTCGAGAACAATCCGCACCTGGATGCGGTGCGTGCGCACGCCGCTGCCGAAGGCGCCGAAGTGGTGCCGGTGTCGGCTGCGATCGAAGAAGAGCTGTCCCAGCTCGACGACGAAGACCGTGACACCTTCCTGGCCGACCTTGGCCTGGCCGAGCCCGGCCTGAATCGCGTCATTCGTGCGGCCTACACGCTGTTGGGCCTGCAGACCTACTTCACGGCAGGCGTCAAGGAAGTGCGTGCCTGGACGGTCAGGGCCTGCTCCACGGCGCCGCAGGCCGCGGCGGTGATCCATACCGATTTCGAGAAGGGCTTCATCCGCGCCGAGACGATCGGCTTTGACGACTTCATCAAGTACCGCGGCGAAGCCGGCGCGCGCGATGCCGGGCGTCTACGTCTGGAAGGCAAGGAATACCGCGTCCAGGAAGGCGATGTGCTGCACTTCCGTTTCAACGTCTGATCGGCTGCGCGCCGCCTCGCGCGGCGTGCACATTCGGCCGTGACGATTTTCTCGAAATTTTTGTTGACACCGGGCGTCGTCCACAACAAAATAACGGGCTGCTTCACCCCGAACCAATTCGCCTCCTGGCGCAGCGGTCCGGTAGTAAAAGCTGGAGGGATACCCAAGCGGCCAACGGGGGCAGACTGTAAATCTGCTGGCTTACGCCTTCGGTGGTTCGAATCCACCTCCCTCCACCAGTTTCACGTTGTGGCATGCAGTTCCCGGCGCGGGAGTAGTTCAACGGTAGAACCTCAGCCTTCCAAGCTGATGGTGCGGGTTCGATTCCCGTCTCCCGCTCCATTGAACGCAAATGCATGGCATAATGCAAAACTCGCTCACGTAGCTCAGTCGGTAGAGCACCTCCTTGGTAAGGAGGAGGTCGAAGGTTCGATTCCTTTCGTGAGCACCATTACTCAATCGTCTTAACTCCAAACGATTACCGAGAACTTGCACCCATGGCAAAAGCTAAATTCGAGCGCACCAAGCCGCACGTGAACGTCGGCACCATCGGTCACGTTGACCATGGCAAGACCACGTTGACCGCCGCGCTGACCAAGATCGGTGCAGAGCGTTTCGGTGGCGAGTTCAAGGCGTACGACGCGATCGACGCAGCGCCGGAAGAGAAGGCGCGCGGCATCACGATTTCGACCGCACACGTCGAATACGAATCCCCGACCCGCCACTACGCGCACGTCGACTGCCCCGGCCACGCCGACTACGTCAAGAACATGATCACTGGTGCAGCGCAGATGGACGGCGCGATCCTGGTGTGTTCGGCTGCTGACGGCCCGATGCCGCAGACCCGCGAGCACATCCTGCTCTCGCGTCAGGTCGGTGTGCCGCACATCGTCGTGTTCCTGAACAAGGCCGACATGGTCGACGACGCCGAGCTGCTCGAGCTGGTCGAAATGGAAGTGCGCGAGCTGCTGAGCAAGTACGACTTCCCGGGCGACGACACGCCGATCATCCACGGTTCGGCCCGTCTGGCGCTGGACGGTGATCAGAGCGAGATCGGCGTGCCGGCGATCCTGAAGCTGGTGGATGCCCTGGATAGCTTCATTCCGGAGCCGACCCGCGACGTTGACCGCCCGTTCCTGATGCCGGTCGAAGACGTGTTCTCGATCTCCGGTCGCGGCACCGTGGTGACCGGTCGTATCGAGCGCGGCATCATCAAGGTGGGTGACGAAATCGAAATCGTCGGCATCCGCGACACGCAGAAGACCACTGTCACCGGCGTGGAAATGTTCCGCAAGCTGCTGGACCAGGGTCAGGCAGGCGACAACGCCGGTCTGCTGCTGCGCGGCACCAAGCGTGACGACGTCGAGCGTGGCCAGGTGCTGTGCAAGCCGGGTTCGATCAAGCCGCACACCGAGTTCGAAGCCGAAGTCTACGTGCTGTCCAAGGATGAGGGTGGTCGTCATACCCCGTTCTTCAAGGGCTACCGTCCGCAGTTCTACTTCCGTACCACCGACATCACTGGCGCCTGCCAGCTGCCGGAAGGCGTGGAAATGGTGATGCCGGGCGACAACGTGAAGATGGTCGTGACCCTGATCAACCCGGTCGCGATGGACGAAGGTCTGCGTTTCGCCATCCGCGAAGGTGGCCGTACCGTCGGCGCCGGCGTGGTTGCCAAGATCGTCAAGTAAGAACCTGTGATCCGGTGGCCTCGGCCGCCGGATTCGCGCAAAGGCGGGCCGGCTGAACCGTGGTCCGCCTTCGTTGTCTTAGGGTGTGCGGTAAACGAGTACATACGCCAGTAGCTCAATTGGCAGAGCAGCGGTCTCCAAAACCGCAGGTTGGGGGTTCGAGTCCCTCCTGGCGTGCCACTCCTCTTTCCGGCCCAGCGATTCGGGTCAGATCGGTAACTAGAGCCGGATGAATAGCAAAATCGAGCCTTCCAAAAGCGCGTCTGCTGCCAGCGCTGATATCGTGAAATACGTGATCTCTGCGATCCTGGTGATTGCAGGGCTGTTTGTGTGGTTCTGGTTTTCTGCGCCCGAGCGCGCCACCCAGCTGGGTGCCTGGACGCCGCAATTGCGTGCGCTGGCGGTCATTGTGGGATTGGTGGCGGGCGCATTCGTGTTTCTGGGTACCGGCAAGGGCCGCGAAACCCGTGAATTTCTGTCCGAATCCAGGTTCGAGCTGCGCAAGGTGGTCTGGCCGACGCGTCAGGAAGCTATCCGCACCACCTGGGTTGTCATTGTTGTTGTGATCATTCTGAGTTTGCTGTTGGGCGGCTTCGACTTCGTCATCCAGAAGCTCACGCAGTGGTTCCTGGCTCGTTGAGGAGAATCAAGCAGTGAAGCGTTGGTATGTCGTTCACGCCTATTCAGGCTTCGAAAAATCCGTTGCGCAGGCATTGCGCGACCGTATCGTGCGCACCGAGATGGAAGATCGTTTCGGCGAAGTGCTGGTGCCGACCGAAGAGGTCATCGAAATGCGTGCCGGCCAGAAGCGCCGGTCCGAGCGCAAGTTCTTCCCGGGCTATGTGCTGGTGCAGATCGAGACCCACGAAGAAGCCGGTATTCCGCGGATTGACAACGAAAGCTGGCACCTGGTGAAGGAAACTTCCAAGGTCATGGGCTTCATCGGCGGTACTGCCGATCGTCCGCTGCCGATTCGCGACGAGGAAGCTGATGCCATCCTGCAGCGCGTGCAGGACGGGGTTGAGAAGCCGCGTCCGAAGGTGCTGTTCGAGCCGGGCCAGATGGTGCGTGTCACCGATGGCCCGTTCAACGACTTCAACGGTGTGGTCGAAGAGGTCAATTACGAGAAGAGCCGGCTGCGTGTGGCCGTGCTCATCTTCGGTCGCTCCACGCCGGTCGAGCTCGAGTTCGGTCAGGTCGAGAAGGGCTGACCGTGGCTGGCGCCTGCTAGGCGCCGGTAGTAAATCCTGCTATAGTGCGCGGCTCGCTGGCCTGGCGACCGCCGGGAGACAATGGCTGCCGCATGGCGGCCATCTGCGTGTGGTCAAAACGTGAAGCCGGGACACGTGATTTCCCGGTCCGATGGGGAGCCTGCAGTTCAGGCGCTAGCACCCGGAGAGTATCGAAATGGCTAAGAAGATAATTGCGTACATCAAGTTGCAGGTAAAGGCTGGTCAGGCCAATCCTGCGCCGCCGGTCGGCCCTGCGCTGGGTCAGCGCGGTCTGAACATCATGGAATTCTGCAAGGCATTCAATGCGGCGACCTCCAAGCTGGAGCCGGGCCTGCCGACGCCGGTGATCATCACTGCGTATTCCGACCGTACTTTCACCTTCATCACCAAGAGCACCCCGGCCAGCGTGCTGCTCAAGAAGGCAGCGGGTGTGACCTCCGGCTCCAAGCGCCCCAACACCGACAAGGTGGGCAAGGTGACGCGCAAGCAGCTGGAAGAGATCGCCAAGGCGAAGGAAGCCGATCTGACGGCAGCCGAGCTGGAAGCGGCGGTTCGCACGATTGCGGGTTCTGCCCGCAGCATGGGTTTGACGGTGGAGGGCTAAGACATGGCACAGAGCAAGCGCGTTAAGGCCATCACGGCCGCTGTCGTTCCGGGCAAGACCTATGCCTTCGAAGACGCAATCAAGATCCTGAAGACCGCCACCAAGGCCAAGTTCGTCGAGTCCATCGACGTGGCTGTGCGCCTGGGCGTGGACGCCAAGAAGTCCGATCAGCAGGTGCGCGGTTCGACCGTGCTGCCGGCCGGTACCGGCAAGAGCGTGCGCGTTGCAGTGTTCGCACCGGCAGGCGCCAAGGCTGACGAAGCCCTGGCCGCCGGCGCCGAAGCCGTGGGCATGGACGACCTGGCCGAGAAGATGCAGGCCGGCGACCTGAACTACGACGTGGTCATTGCCACGCCGGATGCGATGCGCGTCGTCGGTAAGCTCGGCACCCTGCTGGGTCCGCGCGGCCTGATGCCGAACCCGAAGGTCGGCACCGTGTCGGCCAATCCGGGCGAAGCGGTCAAGAACGCCAAGTCGGGCCAGGTGCGCTACCGCACCGACAAGGCCGGCATCATCCACTGCACCATCGGCAAGGCCAGCTTCGATGACGAAGCGCTGAAGTCGAACCTGCAGGCGCTGTTGCTGGATCTGGTCAAGGCCAAGCCGGCCACCTCCAAGGGTACCTACCTGCAGAAGGTGTCGGTCAGCTCGACCATGGGTCCGGGCGTGACGGTCGACCAGTCGAGCCTGTCGCTGAAGTAATCGAATACGTCGGGCGTCATGCGCCTGACGTGTTCTTGTAGCACTGCATTGTTTTTCTGGCCCGGGCAACCGTGTGCTGGGAGTCCGTTCCCTCCTTTGGGGTAACGGACATTTTGAAGGCGATCGTCGGCATGTCCGGCGGTAGCCGTCAAAGACCGCAGGCGCGGTCAGCGCAGGTCGACGACGGGCAGGGATGCTCGCACTGGCAAGGAGTCGCCGTCGACGCAGCGGGATCGCTTAATCGGTTCGTTTTCGAACTGGCCGGCGTAGATGGTGTCGCCCTTCTGGAGCTTTCTGGTTTACGCGCGTCTGGGACATCCCGGATCGAGTCCACTCCAGGTCTAGAACGGCCACCAACGGAACATCGGTCGATGTTCCCGGCTTCCAGGAAGGAGGCCGCCCTGGACCGCAACCGGCAGGAGCCGCGAGCGGAGTAGTTTGAAGCGGGGATTAGAGATTCGGCATTGGGATTTGCAGGCTGCTTCACAGCATCTGGCGAATCCCGGATCACCAATCCCGAATCCCGGCTTTAACGGAGGAGTGCAATGGCTCTCAATCTGTCCCAGAAGCAAGACGTAGTCGCCGAGCTGGCAGACATCGCCGCCAAGGCCCACTCCCTGATCGCCGCCGAATACGCTGGCACCACGGTCTCCCAGATGACCGCGATGCGCAAGCAGGCCCGCGAAACCGGTGTGTTCTTGAAAGTTGTCAAGAACACCCTGGCTGTGCGTGCCGTCGAAGGTACCGAATTTGCTGTCGCGTCCGACAAGCTGGTTGGTCCTTTGGTGTATGCGTTTTCGATGGAGGAACCCGGCGCTGCCGGTCGCCTGATCAAGGAATTCGCCAAGAGCAACGAGAAGCTGCAGGCCAAGGTCGTGGCAATTGGTGGGGAACTGTTCCCGGCCAGCCACGTCGACGTGTTGGCCTCGCTGCCGACCCGTGACCAGGCCCTGGCCATGTTGGCTCGCGTGCTGTCCGAACCGGCTGCCATGTTCGCCCGTGCCGTCAAGGCCGTTGGCGACAAGCAGGGCGGTGGCGACGAAGCCGCCGCGCCGGCTGCCGAGACTGCCGAAGCTTGATGTCCTAGCGTTCGCTAGAACCCCAATCCAGAAAATCATTTAAAGGTAATCACAATGTCCCTTACCAACGAACAGATCGTCGACGCCATCGCCGAGAAGTCCCTGATGGAAGTGATGGAGCTGGTCAAGGCCATCGAAGAGAAGTTCGGCGTCTCTGCCGCTGCCCCGGTCGCTGCTGCTGCAGCTGGCCCGGCCGCCGTGGTCGAAGAGCAGACCGAGTTCAACGTGGTGCTGACCAACTGCGGCGCCAACAAGGTCGGCGTCATCAAGGCCGTGCGCGCCGTGACCGGCCTGGGTCTGAAGGAAGCCAAGGATCTGACCGAAGCCGGTGGCATGCTGAAGGAAGGCGCCACCAAGGACGAAGCCGAGAAGATCAAGAAGGAACTGACCGAAGCTGGCGCGACTGTCGAAATCAAGTAAGCAACACCTTGCATCGCCAGCGTTTCATGGTGATGCACTGAAGGCTGGGGGCGTAAAGCCCCCGGCCTTTGGCCGTTTCGGACGTGAGTCGGAATGAGGGTCGGGAAGTCGCGACTGCAAGGTGCGCGCGCTTCCGATTCCCGAATCCCCACTCCCGATTCTCGGCCTCACCGAGTTGGTAGTTGGTAGTTGGAAGTAGCGGGAGAAGGCGTGCTGGTGCCGGCAATACCAGCGACTTCCAACTGACAACTTGAATGTGAGTCCCTCACAAGAGCAGCGCACATCCATGTGCGCGGGTTCAGTTTTGTTATTTCAGGGCCGCCGCGACGCGGCCCCCGCAGCCTAGGGTGAAGACCTCATGACGTCTTATTCGTTCACCGAAAAAAAGCGTATCCGCAAGGACTTCGGTAAGCAGCGCTCGATTCTCGAAGTGCCGTTCCTGCTTGCCATCCAGGTGGATTCCTATCGCGAATTCCTGCAGGAAGACGTGGAGCCGACCAAGCGCAAGGACCTCGGTCTGCATGCCGCTCTGAAGTCGGTGTTCCCGATCTCCAGCTACAGCGGCAACGCTGCGCTTGAGTACGTGGGCTACAAGTTGGGTCAGCCGGTGTTTGACGAGCGTGAATGCCGTCAGCGTGGCATGAGCTATGGCGCGCCGCTGCGCGTGACCGTGCGCCTGGTGATCTACGACCGCGAGTCGTCGACCAAGGCCATCAAGTACGTGAAGGAGCAGGAGGTCTACCTCGGCGAGATTCCGCTGATGACCGGCAACGGCACCTTCATCGTCAACGGCACCGAGCGCGTGATCGTGTCGCAGCTGCACCGCTCGCCGGGCGTGTTCTTCGACCACGACCGTGGCAAGACCCACAGCTCGGGCAAGCTGCTGTACAGCGCTCGTATCATTCCGTACCGCGGTTCCTGGCTGGACTTCGAGTTCGACCCGAAGGACGCGCTGTTCACCCGTATCGACCGTCGCCGCAAATTGCCGGTGTCGATCCTGCTGCGTGCGCTTGGCTACAGCAACGAAGAGATGCTGGCCGAGTTCTTCGAGATCAACACGTTCCACATCAACCCCGACGAAGGCGTGCAGCTGGAGCTGGTGCCGGAGCGTCTGCGTGGTGAAACGCTGAACTTCGACCTGGCCGATGGCGACAAGGTCATCGTTGAAGCGGGCAAGCGCATCACCGCCCGTCACGTCAAGCAGCTGGAAGCCGCCGGCGTTGCCGCGCTGGCTGTGCCGGACGACTACCTGGTCGGCCGCATCCTGTCGCACGACGTGGTCGATGGTTCGACCGGCGAACTGCTGGCCAATGCCAACGACGAGATCAGCGAAGACCAGCTGTCTGCATTCCGCAAGGCCGGCGTCGACGCGGTCGGCACCCTGTGGGTGAACGACCTGGATCGTGGCCCGTATCTTTCCAACACCTTGCGCATCGACCCGACCAAGACGCAGCTGGAAGCGCTGGTCGAAATCTACCGCATGATGCGTCCGGGCGAGCCGCCGACCAAGGAAGCCGCGCAGAACCTGTTCCACAACCTGTTCTTCACCTTCGAGCGCTACGACCTGTCCACGGTCGGTCGCATGAAGTTCAACCGTCGCGTCGGCCGCAAGGACGTGCTGGGCGAGTCGGTGCTGTATGACAAGAAGTACTTCGCCGAGCGTAACGACGAAGAATCCAAGCGCCTGGTTGCCGAGCACGCCGACACCTCCGACATCCTGGAAGTGATCAAGGTGCTGACCGAGATCCGCAATGGTCGCGGCGTGGTCGATGACATCGATCACCTGGGCAACCGTCGCGTGCGTTCGGTCGGCGAAATGGCCGAGAACGTGTTCCGCGTGGGCCTGGTCCGCGTCGAGCGTGCGGTCAAGGAGCGTCTGTCGATGGCCGAGTCCGAAGGCCTGACCCCGCAGGAATTGATCAACGCCAAGCCGGTGGCTGCGGCGATCAAGGAATTCTTCGGCTCCTCGCAGCTGTCGCAGTTCATGGACCAGAACAACCCGCTGTCGGAAGTGACGCACAAGCGTCGCGTCTCCGCACTGGGCCCGGGCGGTCTGACCCGCGAGCGCGCCGGCTTCGAAGTGCGCGACGTGCATCCGACCCATTACGGCCGCGTCTGCACCATCGAAACGCCGGAAGGTCCGAACATCGGCCTGATCAACTCGCTGGCCGTGTTCGCCCGCACCAACCAGTACGGCTTCCTCGAGACGCCGTACCGCAAGGTGCTGGACGGCAAGGTCTCTGACGACGTCGAGTACCTGTCGGCGATCGAAGAAAACGAGTACGTGATTGCCCAGGCGAACGCGCTGACCGACGCCAAGAACATGCTCACCGAGCAGTTCGTGCCGTGCCGGTTCCAGGGTGAGTCGCTGCTGAAGCCGCCGGCCGAAGTGCACTTCATGGACGTCTCGCCGATGCAGACCGTGTCGGTCGCCGCGGCGCTGGTGCCGTTCCTGGAACACGATGACGCCAACCGCGCACTGATGGGTGCCAACATGCAGCGCCAGGCCGTGCCGACGCTGCGTTCGCAGAAGCCGTTGGTGGGTACCGGTATCGAACGTGCAGTGGCACGCGACTCCGGCGTGACCGTCAACGCACTGCGTGGTGGCGTGATCGAGCAGATCGACGCGGCCCGCATCGTGGTCAAGGTCAACGAAGCAGAAATTGGCGGCGGCACCGATGCCGGCGTGGATATCTACAACCTGATCAAGTACACCCGCTCCAACCAGAACACCTGCATCAACCAGCGTCCGCTGGTGAATGTGGGCGACGTGATCGCGCGCGGCGACGTGCTGGCCGACGGCCCGTCCACCGACATCGGTGAGCTGGCGCTGGGTCAGAACATGCTGATCGCCTTCATGCCGTGGAACGGCTACAACTTCGAAGACTCCATCCTGCTCTCCGAGCGCGTGGTGGAAGAGGATCGTTACACCACGATCCACATCGAAGAACTGACCTGCGTTGCGCGCGATACCAAACTGGGGCCGGAGGAAATCTCTGCCGACATCCCGAACGTGTCCGAGCAGGCCTTGAACCGTCTGGACGAAAGCGGCGTGGTGTATATCGGTGCGGAAGTGCGCGCCGGCGACATCATGGTCGGCAAGGTCACCCCGAAGGGCGAGAGCCAGCTGACCCCGGAAGAAAAACTGCTGCGTGCGATCTTCGGTGAGAAGGCCTCGGACGTGAAGGACAGCTCGCTGCGCGTGCCCCCGGGCATGGACGGCACCGTCATCGACGTGCAGGTCTTTACCCGCGACGGCATCGAGAAGGACAAGCGTGCGCGCCAGATCGAAGAATCCGAGATCAAGCGCGTCAAGAAGGACTTCGACGACCAGTTCCGCATCCTGGAAGCGGCCATCTACGCACGTCTGCGTTCGCAGATCGTGGGCAAGGTCGCCAACGGCGGTCCGAACCTGAAGAAGGGCGACAACGTCACCGACGCATACCTGGACGGGCTGAAGAAGTCCGACTGGTTCCAGCTGCGCATGAAGGACGAAGACGCCGCGGACGCGATCGAGCGCGCACAGAAGCAGATCCAGGCGCACGAGAAGGAATTCGAGGCACGCTTTGCCGACAAGCGCGGCAAGATCACCCAGGGCGACGACCTCGCACCGGGCGTGCTGAAGATGGTCAAGGTGTTCCTGGCAGTGAAGCGCCGCATCCAGCCGGGCGACAAGATGGCAGGCCGCCACGGCAACAAGGGTGTGGTCTCCAACGTCGTGCCGGTCGAGGACATGCCGTACATGGCCACCGGCGAGCCGGTGGACATCGTGCTGAACCCGCTCGGCGTGCCGTCGCGTATGAACATCGGCCAGATTCTGGAAGTGCATCTGGGCTGGGCCGCCAAGGGCCTGGGTCGCAAGATCCAGCGCATGCTGGAAGCCCAGGCGGCGGTCAGCGAACTGCGCAAGTTCCTGGACGACATCTACAACCACGACAACGCGATCAACGCACAGCGCGTGGATCTGTCGCAGTTCAGCGATGAGGAATTGCTCAACCTGGGCAAGAACCTGATCGATGGCGTGCCGATGGCCACCCCGGTGTTCGACGGCGCCAGCGAGGCGGAAATCAAGCGCATGCTGGAACTGGCCGAACTGCCGCAGAGCGGCCAGACCCAGCTGTACGACGGTCGCACCGGCGAAGCGTTCGATCGCAAGACCACGGTCGGCTACATGCATTACCTGAAGTTGAACCACTTGGTCGACGACAAGATGCATGCGCGCTCGACTGGCCCGTACTCGCTCGTCACCCAGCAGCCGCTGGGCGGCAAGGCGCAGTTCGGTGGTCAGCGCTTCGGTGAGATGGAAGTCTGGGCGCTGGAAGCCTACGGCGCGGCCTACACCCTGCAGGAAATGCTGACGGTGAAGTCCGACGACGTGCAGGGCCGCAACCAGATGTACAAGAACATCGTCGATGGTGAGCACGAGATGGTCGCGGGCATGCCGGAATCCTTCAACGTGTTGGTGAAGGAAATCCGCTCGCTGGCGATCAACATGGAACTGGAAGAGTGATCGAGACGGATCCCGGCGCCGCAATGCGCTGCCGGGATCCGGAACGTAACGCCCTCGGTTTCATCTCAGATACGAAATTCCTCCGACCCGGAGATATCAAATGAAAGACCTGCTCAACCTCTTCAATCAGCAGCGCCAGACGCTGGATTTCGACGCGATCAAGATCGCGCTGGCGTCGCCGGACCTGATCCGTTCGTGGTCCTACGGCGAAGTGAAGAAGCCCGAAACCATCAACTACCGGACCTTCAAGCCCGAGCGTGACGGCCTGTTCTGCGCCGCCATCTTCGGACCGATCAAGGATTACGAGTGCCTGTGCGGCAAGTACAAGCGCATGAAGCACCGTGGCGTGGTCTGCGAAAAGTGCGGCACCGAAGTCACCCTCGCCAAGGTGCGCCGCGAGCGCATGGGTCACATCGACCTGGCCTCGCCGGTCGCGCACATCTGGTTCCTCAAGTCGCTGCCGTCGCGCATCGGCCTGATGCTGGACATGACCCTGCGTGACATCGAGCGCGTGCTGTACTTCGAAGCCTACGTGGTTACCGAGCCGGGCCTGACCCCGCTTGAGCGCCGCCAGCTGCTGACCGAAGAGCAGTACCTGACCGCACGCCAGGAGTACAACGACGACTTCGACGCCGCCATGGGCGCCGAGGCCGTCTACGAGCTGCTGCGCACGATCGACCTGCAGTCGGAAATGACCCGCCTGCGCGAGGAAATCGCCAGCACCGGTTCGGAAACCAAGCTCAAGCGCCTCACCAAGCGCATCAAGCTGATCGAAGCCTTCCTGGAATCGGGCAACCGTCCGGAGTGGATGGTCATGACCGTGCTGCCGGTGCTGCCGCCGGACCTGCGTCCGCTGGTGCCGCTGGATGGCGGCCGCTTCGCGACCTCGGATCTGAACGACCTGTACCGCCGCGTGATCAACCGCAACAACCGCCTGCGTCGTCTGCTCGAGCTCAATGCGCCGGACATCATCGTGCGCAACGAAAAGCGCATGCTGCAGGAATCGGTCGATGCGCTGCTGGACAACGGCCGTCGCGGCCGTGCCATCACTGGCACCAACAAGCGTCCGCTGAAGTCGCTGGCCGACATGATCAAGGGCAAGCAGGGCCGGTTCCGTCAGAACCTGCTCGGCAAGCGCGTGGACTACTCCGGCCGTTCGGTCATCACCGTCGGTCCGTACCTCAAGCTGCACCAGTGCGGCCTGCCGAAGAAGATGGCGCTGGAGCTGTTCAAGCCGTTCGTGTTCGCCAAGCTGCAGCGTCGTGGCCTGGCCACCACCATCAAGGCCGCCAAGAAGCTCGTCGAGCGCGAAGAGGCCGAGGTGTGGGACATCCTCGAAGAAGTCATTCGCGAGCATCCGGTGCTGCTGAACCGTGCGCCGACCCTGCACCGTCTGGGCATCCAGGCGTTCGAGCCGGTGTTGATCGAAGGCAAGGCCATCCAGCTGCATCCGCTGGTGTGTACTGCCTTCAACGCCGACTTCGACGGTGACCAGATGGCCGTCCACGTGCCGCTCTCACTGGAAGCCCAGCTGGAAGCGCGTGCGCTGATGATGTCCACCAACAACATCCTGTCGCCGGCCAACGGCGAGCCGATCATCGTGCCGTCGCAGGACGTGGTGTTGGGCCTGTACTACATGAGCCGCGCCCTGGAGAACAAGAAGGGCGAGGGCATGGTGTTTGCCAACACCAGCGAAGTGAAGCGCGCCTACGACAACCGCGTGGTGGAACTGCACGCCAAGGTCAAGGTCCGCATCACCCAGGTGGACATCGACGCTGCCGACGGCAAGCGCACCAGCGGCACCTCGATCGTGGAGACCACGGTCGGTCGTGCGCTGCTGAGCGAAATCCTGCCCGAAGGCCTGCCGTTCCAGCTGGCCAACACCGAGATGACCAAGAAGAACATCTCGCGTCTGATCAACTCCAGCTACCGTCTGCTGGGCTTGAAGGACACGGTCGTGTTCGCCGACAAACTGATGTACACCGGCTATGCCTACGCTACCCGCGCCGGCGTGTCGATCGGCATCGACGACATGCTGATCCCGGACGAGAAGAAGGGCATCCTCACCGAGGCCGAAGCCGAAGTGCTGGAAATCCAGGAGCAGTACCAGTCCGGCCTGGTCACCGCCGGCGAGCGCTACAACAAGGTCGTGGATATCTGGTCGCGCACCAATGAGCGCATCGCCAAGGCGATGATGGACACCATCGGTACCGAGAAGGTCGAGAACGCCAAGGGCGAAACCATCGACCAGAAGTCGATGAACTCGCTGTACATCATGGCCGACTCCGGTGCCCGTGGTAGCCAGGCGCAGATCCGTCAGCTGGCCGGTATGCGTGGCCTGATGGCGCGTCCGGACGGCTCGATCATCGAGACGCCCATCAAGGCGAACTTCCGCGAAGGCCTGAACGTGCAGGAGTACTTCAACTCCACCCACGGCGCGCGTAAGGGTCTTGCCGATACCGCGTTGAAGACCGCGAACTCGGGTTACCTGACCCGTCGTCTGGTCGACGTGGCACAGGACGTGGTGATCACCGAAGTCGATTGCGGCACCACCGAAGGGTTGATCATGACCCCGATCGTGGAAGGCGGCGACGTGGTGGAGCCGTTGAAGGAGCGCGTGCTGGGCCGTGTCGTGGCCGAGGACGTCTACCTGCCGGGCAACGACGAAGAGCCGATCGTCACCCGCAATACGCTGCTCGACGAAGCCTGGGTTGCCAAGCTCGAAGACGCCAGCGTGCAGTCGGTGAAGGTGCGTTCGACCATCAGCTGCGAATCCTCGTTCGGCGTGTGCGCACGTTGCTACGGTCGCGATCTTGCACGCGGTCACCAGGTCAACATCGGTGAGGCGGTCGGCGTTATCGCTGCCCAGTCCATCGGTGAGCCGGGTACCCAGCTGACCATGCGTACGTTCCACATCGGTGGTGCGGCATCGCGTGCGGCGGCAGTGGACAACATCACGGTCAAGACCACCGGTTCGATCAAGTTCAACAACCTGAAGTCGGTCGAGCATGCCAACGGTTCGCTGGTCGCGGTGTCGCGTTCGGGCGAGTTGTCGGTGCTCGACGGCCATGGTCGCGAGCGCGAGCGTTACAAGCTGCCGTACGGCGCCACCATCACCGCCAAGGACGGTGATGCGGTCAAGGCCGGGCAGGGCGTTGCCAACTGGGATCCGCATAACCACCCGATCGTGTCGGAAGTGGCCGGTTTCATCCGCTTCATCGACTTCGTCGACGGCGTCACCGTCATCGAGAAGACCGACGAACTGACCGGTCTGGCCTCGCGTGAAATCACCGACCCGAAGCGTCGCGGTGCACAGGCCAAGGAACTGCGGCCGATCGTGCGCATCGTCGATGGCAAGGGCAACGACCTGACCATTCCGAACACCGATCTGCCGGCGCAGTACCTGCTGCCGCCGCGCTCCATCGTCAACCTGCAGGACGGTGCAGCCGTCGGCGTGGGCGACGTGGTGGCGAAGATTCCGCAGGAAGCGTCCAAGACCCGCGACATCACCGGTGGTCTGCCGCGCGTTGCCGACCTGTTCGAAGCGCGCAAGCCGAAGGATCCGGCGATCCTGGCCGAGCGTTCGGGCATCATCAGCTTCGGTAAGGACACCAAGGGCAAGCAGCGCCTGATCATCAAGGACACCGACGGTTCGGAACACGAAGAGCTGATCCCGAAGTACCGCCAGATCATCGTGTTCGAAGGCGAGCACGTGACCAAGGGCGAGACCGTGGTGGACGGCGAGCCGAGCCCGCAGGACATCCTGCGTCTGCTGGGTGTCGAGCCGCTGGCTGCGTATCTGGTCAAGGAAATCCAGGACGTGTATCGCCTGCAGGGCGTGAAGATCAACGACAAGCACATCGAAGTGATCACGCGTCAGATGTTGCGCAAGGTCGAGATCGTCGACCAGGGCAACAGCAAGTTCCTCAACGGCGAGCAGGTCGAGCGCCAGCGCGTCATCGAGGAAAATGCACGTCTGACCACCCGCAACGAACTGCCGGCCAAGTACGACCCGGTGTTGCTGGGCATCACCAAGGCCTCGCTGGCCACCGAGTCGTTCATCTCGGCGGCGTCGTTCCAGGAGACCACCCGCGTGTTGACCGAGGCTGCCGTGCGCGGCACCCGCGACAACCTGCGCGGTCTGAAGGAAAACGTGATCGTGGGCCGTCTGATCCCGGCCGGTACCGGCCTGGCGTATCACGCCGGCCGTCGCAAGTCCGCGGGTCTGACCGACTCGGAAATGGAAACGCTGTCGGGCAAGCCCGCAGTGGCCGAACCGGTCGCTACCGTGGCCGACGCTGGCGCGGACGAGGAGTAAGCGCTCCGACGGCAGTCGCAAGGCTGCCGTAAGCCAGGCGAAAAGGAGGGCAGGAGGCCCTCCGTTTTCCGGCCTTTGGATGGGCCAGCAGGGTTAGGTTTCCGTGAAGTTGACGGAGTTTCGCCCTGCCAGCTATACTTCTCTGTCTCGGTGGGCCGTTTCGCGGCCTGCCTTCGTTTTCATGCAAGGCCGTTTCGGCCTCCAATCAGAAGAATCGACTGATGGCAACGATCAATCAGCTGGTCCGCAAGCCCCGGCAAGCGACCACCTACAAGAGTGCCTCTCCGGCACTGGACAAGTGTCCGCAGCGCCGTGGCGTCTGCACACGCGTCTATACCACTACCCCGAAGAAGCCGAACTCGGCCCTGCGTAAGGTTGCCAAAGTGCGCCTGACGAACCAGGAAGAGGTCATCAGCTACATCGGTGGTGAAGGCCACAACCTGCAGGAGCACTCCGTGGTCCTGATTCGTGGTGGTCGCGTCAAGGATCTTCCCGGTGTGCGTTATCACACCGTCCGTGGTTCGCTGGACGCCGCCGGCGTCGCAAAGCGCCGTCAAGGTCGTTCCAAGTACGGCGCCAAGCGCCCGAAGAGCTAAGGAAATACTCCAATGTCCCGTAAAGGTTCTACTCCGCAGCGCACCGTCCTGCCTGATCCCAAGCATGGCAGCGAAACCATTGCCCGCTTCATCAATATGGTGATGCAAAGTGGCAAGAAGTCGGTTGCTGAGAAAATTGTCTATGGCGCGATGGACGTCATTGGCGAAAAGAATCCGAATGCCGTCGAGCTGGTGCAGAAAGCACTGGACAACGTGGCCCCGGCTGTCGAAGTTAAATCGCGTCGCGTCGGTGGTGCTACCTATCAGGTGCCCGTCGAAGTGCGCTCCTCCCGTCGCATGGCGCTGGCAATGCGCTGGTTGATCGATTCCGCGCGCAAGCGTGGCGAGAACACCATGCCGCGCAAGCTGGCTGCAGAACTGCTGGACGCCTCGGAAAGCCGTGGCGGCGCGATCAAGAAGCGCGAAGAGACTCACCGTATGGCGGAAGCGAACAAGGCGTTCGCACACTACCGCTGGTGACCTCGGGGGCCTTGGTAACGGGGCCCTTCAGCACCATATGAGTGCTGTTTGCGACGCCTTTGGCGTCGCATCCAATCCGAAGGCCGCCGAAAGGCGGCGTTCGGCCATCCGAAATCCAAGAAATTGAGAGGCTCCCCGTGGCCCGCACCACCCCTATCGAGCGTTACCGCAACTTCGGCATCATGGCTCACATCGATGCCGGCAAGACCACCACTTCCGAGCGCATCCTGTTCTACACCGGTGTGAGTCACAAGATCGGCGAAGTCCATGACGGCGCTGCAGTGATGGACTGGATGGAGCAGGAGCAGGAGCGTGGTATCACCATCACCTCCGCTGCGACCACTGCGTTCTGGTCGGGTATGGACAAGTCCATGCCGCAGCACCGCTTCAACATCATCGACACCCCCGGGCACGTCGACTTCACCATCGAAGTGGAGCGCTCCTTGCGCGTGCTCGACGGTGCGGTGTTCGTGCTGTGCGCCGTCGGTGGCGTGCAGCCGCAGTCCGAGACCGTGTGGCGCCAGGCCAACAAGTACTCCGTGCCGCGCATGGCCTTCGTCAACAAGATGGACCGTACCGGTGCCAACTTCGACAAGGTCGTTGAGCAGCTGAAGGCCCGTCTGGGTGCCTATGCCGTGCCGATGCAGGTGCCGATCGGTGCCGAAGACGGTTTCGAGGGCGTGGTCGACCTGCTGAAGATGAAGGCGATCCATTGGGATACCGCCTCGCAGGGCACCACTTTCGAGTATCGCGACATTCCGGCCGATCTGGTCGACGTTGCGACCGAGGCGCGCTCGTTCATGGTGGAAGCGGCTGCAGAAGCCAGCGAAGACCTGATGGACAAGTACCTCAACGAAGGCGACCTGACCGAAGAAGAGATCCTGGTGGGTCTGCGCGAGCGCACCCTGAAGGTCGAGATCGTTCCGGTGTTCTGCGGTTCGGCGTTCAAGAACAAGGGCGTGCAGGCCATGCTCGACGGTGTCGTGCACCTGTTGCCGTCGCCGGCCGACCGTCCGCCGGTCCAGGGTATCGATGAGGACGAGAAGGAAGACACGCGTGCTGCCACCGACACCGCGCCGTTCTCGGCGCTGGCGTTCAAGATCATGACCGACCCGTTCGTGGGCTCGCTGACGTTCTTCCGTGTCTATTCGGGCACGTTGAACTCCGGCGACCAGGTCTACAACCCCGTCAAGTCGAAGAAAGAGCGCGTGGGCCGCATCCTGCAGATGCACTCCAACAATCGCGAAGAGATCAAGGAAGTGCGCGCTGGCGACATCGCCGCTGCCGTGGGTCTGAAGGATGTCACCACCGGTGACACCCTGTGTGCGCAGGACAAGATCATCACCCTGGAGCGCATGGTGTTCCCGGAGCCGGTGATCTCGATGGCGGTGGAACCCAAGACCAAGTCGGACCAGGAAAAGATGGGTATGGCCCTGGGCCGTCTGGCGCAGGAAGATCCCTCGTTCCGCGTCAAGACCGACGAAGAATCCGGCCAGACCATCATCTCCGGCATGGGCGAGTTGCACCTGGACATCATCGTCGACCGCATGCGTCGCGAGTTCAATGTCGAGGCCAACGTCGGCAAGCCGCAGGTGGCCTACCGCGAAACGATCCGCAAGTCCGACGTCAAGTCCGACTACAAACACGCCAAGCAGTCCGGTGGTAAGGGTCAGTACGGCCACGTCGTGATCGAGCTGTCGCCGATGACCGAGGAAGAGCGCAAGAGCGACAACGTCAAGGACGACTTCCTGTTCGTCAATGACATCACCGGCGGCATCATTCCGAAGGAATTCATCCCGTCGGTTGAAAAGGGCCTGCGCGAAACGATCACCAGTGGTCCGATCGCCGGTTTCCCGGTGGTGGGCGTGAAGGTCAAGCTGGTGTTCGGCTCGTACCACGACGTCGACTCCTCGGAAATGGCGTTCAAGCTGGCCGCGTCGATGGCGTTCAAGCAGGGCTTTGCGAAAGCCAGCCCGGTGTTGCTGGAGCCGATCATGAAGGTCGAAATCGTCAGCCCGGAGGATTACCTGGGTGACGTGATGGGCGACGTGAGCCGCCGTCGCGGCGTGTTGCAGGGTCAGGACGACAGCCCGTCGGGCAAGATCATCAATGCGATGATCCCGCTGGGTGAAATGTTCGGCTATGCGACCTCGCTGCGCTCGATGAGCCAGGGTCGCGCCACGTTCTCGATGGAATTCGACCATTACGAAGAGGCACCGGCCAACATCGCCGACGCCGTCACCAAGAAGGGCTGAGTTCGCTCAGCCGCTTCAAAAATTTTCCAATTAGAGGTAGCAAGTCATGGCAAAAGCTAAATTCGAGCGCACCAAGCCGCACGTGAACGTCGGCACCATCGGTCACGTTGACCATGGCAAGACCACGTTGACCGCCGCGCTGACCAAGATCGGTGCAGAGCGTTTCGGTGGCGAGTTCAAGGCGTACGACGCGATCGATGCAGCGCCGGAAGAGAAGGCGCGCGGCATCACGATTTCGACCGCGCACGTCGAATACGAATCCCCGACCCGCCACTACGCGCACGTCGACTGCCCCGGCCACGCCGACTACGTCAAGAACATGATCACTGGTGCAGCGCAGATGGACGGCGCGATCCTGGTGTGTTCGGCTGCTGACGGCCCGATGCCGCAGACCCGCGAGCACATCCTGCTCTCGCGTCAGGTCGGTGTGCCGCACATCGTCGTGTTCCTGAACAAGGCCGACATGGTCGACGACGCCGAGCTGCTCGAGCTGGTCGAAATGGAAGTGCGCGAGCTGCTGAGCAAGTACGACTTCCCGGGCGACGACACGCCGATCATCCACGGTTCGGCCCGTCTGGCGCTGGACGGTGATCAGAGCGAGATCGGCGTGCCGGCGATCCTGAAGCTGGTCGATGCCCTGGATAGCTTCATTCCGGAGCCGACCCGCGACGTGGACCGTCCGTTCCTGATGCCGGTCGAAGACGTGTTCTCGATCTCCGGCCGCGGCACCGTGGTGACTGGTCGTATCGAGCGCGGCATCATCAAGGTGGGTGACGAAATCGAAATCGTCGGCATCCGCGACACGCAGAAGACCACCGTCACCGGCGTGGAAATGTTCCGCAAGCTGCTGGACCAGGGTCAGGCGGGCGATAACGCCGGTCTGCTGCTGCGCGGCACCAAGCGTGACGACGTCGAGCGTGGCCAGGTGCTGTGCAAGCCGGGTTCGATCAAGCCGCACACCGAGTTCGAAGCCGAAGTCTACGTGCTGTCCAAGGATGAGGGTGGTCGTCATACCCCGTTCTTCAAGGGTTACCGTCCGCAGTTCTACTTCCGTACCACCGACATCACTGGCGCCTGCCAGCTGCCGGAAGGCGTGGAAATGGTGATGCCGGGCGACAACGTGAAGATGGTCGTGACCCTGATCAACCCGGTCGCGATGGACGAAGGCCTGCGTTTCGCCATCCGCGAAGGTGGCCGTACCGTCGGCGCCGGCGTGGTTGCCAAGATCGTCAAGTAAGACACCTGCGGTTCGGCTGCCTTGGCAGCCGGCGTAGCGAAAAGGGCCGGCGCAAGCCGGCCTTTTTTGTTGCGCGGAAATTTGGCGAGCTGGGCGGCCGCAAGTTTCTGGAAGTGGATGCTTGCACGCCGAAATCACGCCCGTTATAATGCGCGGCTCGGTGTCCCTGGGTAGGGCGCTGAGTTACAGCGAAAAGAACGGCAGGATGCCGCTCGTGTTCGCCAGACCGGGAAGGTCGCGTTGCATGGAGCACTCAACAACTCACACGTTGTTGACCGTGCTCTTGTTGCGCATTATACTTTTCCGTCTGGGTAGGCCGGTTTACCGGGCTGCCTCAGTTTTTGGGCGGAGGAATGCCCTCGTCAGCAGGATGCGCGGCGATTTCATCTACGCAGGAATATCGGGGCAGGTATCCCAGAGGCCTTGCCCGTCGCTCTTTTAACGAAGGAAGCTTCCGTCATGTCGGAACAAAAGATCCGGATTCGGTTGAAGGCGTTCGATCATCGTTTGATCGACCGTTCGGCCAGCGAGATCGTCGAAACGGCTAAGCGGACCGGCGCGCAAGTGCGTGGCCCGATCCCGTTGCCGACCAAGATCGAACGTTACACCATCCTCGTATCCCCGCATGCCGACAAGGATGCGCGTGACCAGTACGAAACCCGCACGCACAAGCGCGTGCTTGACATCGTCGACCCGAACGACAAGACCGTGGACGCGCTGATGAAGCTCGAACTCGCGGCTGGCGTCGACGTACAGATCAAGTTGACCTGAGGACTACGACCATGACGAAGAAATATTCGTTGGGCTTCGTGGGCCGCAAGGCTGGCATGAGCCGCGTCTTCACTGAAGACGGCCGCTCGGTGCCGGTTACGCTGATCGAAGCAACTCCGAACCGCATCGCGCAGATCAAGACCGTCGAAACCGACGGCTACAGCGCTGTGCAGATTACCGTTGGCGCCCGTCGTGCCGCGCTGGTCAACAAGCCGGCTGCAGGCCACTTCGCCAAGGCGAAGGTGGAAGCGGGTCGCGGCCTGTGGGAATTCCGCGTTGAAGACGCACAGCTCGGCGATTTCGCCGTCGGTGGCGAAATCAAGGCGGACATCTTCGAGGTCGGCCAGAAGGTCGACGTCCAGGGCGTCACCAAGGGTAAGGGTTTCCAGGGCACCATCAAGCGCTACAACTTCCGTATGGGCGACGCAACCCACGGTAACTCGCTGTCGCATCGCGCGCCGGGTTCGCTGGGTCAGCGCCAGACGCCGGGTCGCGTTTTCCCGGGTAAGAAGATGTCGGGCCACATGGGCGCCGTGCAGCAAAGCACGCAGAACCTGGAAGTGGTCAAGGTCGACGTCGAGCGTGGTCTGATTGCTATCCGCGGCGCCGTGCCTGGCGCAGCTGGTGGCGACGTGATCGTCCGTCCGGCGAGCAAGGCATAAGGAGAGATGACGATGGAACTCGTTATCACGGGTAGCAACAACAAGGTCTCGGTCTCCGATGCCGTGTTCGGTCGCGAATTCAGCGAAGATCTGGTTCACCAGGTCGTCGTCGCTTATCGCAACGCCGGTCGCGCCGGTACCAAGGCACAGAAGACGCGTTCGGAAGTTGCGGGCACGACCAAGAAGTCGAAGAAGCAAAAGGGCGGCGGTGCGCGTCATGGCGCGCTGACGGCTCCGATCTTCGTCGGCGGCGGCGTGACCTTCGCGGCCAAGCCGCGCAGCTTCGAGCAGAAGGTCAACCGCAAGATGTACCGCGCGGCCATCTGCGCGATCTTCTCCGAGTTGAACCGTCAGGGTCGTCTGATGATCGTCGACGCGTTCGACCTCGAAGCGACCAAGACCAAGGGTTTGATCGAGAAGCTGAAGGGGCTGGATGTGGGCAAGCGCCCGCTGATCGTCACCGAAGAAGCCTCCGAGCACCTGTATCTGTCCGCCCGCAATCTGCCGTATGTGCAGGTGCGTGATGTGCAGGGTCTGGATCCGGTCGCTCTGGTCGGGGCCGATACGGTCGTGATCACCGCCGATGCGGTCAAGAAGGTCGAGGAGTGGCTGGCATGAGCAGCAACGAAAAAATCTTCAGCGTGCTGCGTGCTCCGCGAGTCTCCGAAAAGACCGCGCGCCTGCAGGAAATCTCCAACCAGTATGTCTTCGAAGTTTCGAACGAAGCCACCAAGGCCGATGTAAAGGCCGCGGTTGAGCAGCTGTTCGACGTCAAGGTCAAGGCAGTCAACGTGGTCAACGTCAAGGGCAAGAGCAAGTCCTTCCGTAACCGTGCTGGCAGCCGTGGCAATTGGCGCAAGGCGTACGTCCGCCTGGTCGATGGTCAGTCCATCGACGTAACGGCCAAGGCCTGAGGTCCATCCCATGCCATTGATGAAGTTCAAACCCACCTCTCCCGGCCGTCGTTCCGCCGTGCGCGTGGTTACTCCCGATCTGCACAAGGGCGCACCGCACGCGGCGCTGCTCGACTCGCAGAGCAAGTCCGGTGGTCGTAACCACCATGGCCGCATCACCGTGCGTCACGTCGGTGGTGGCCACAAGCAGCACTACCGCATCATCGACTTCAAGCGCAACAAGGAAGGCATTCCAGCGCGTGTGGAGCGGATCGAATACGATCCGAACCGTACCGCCCATATCGCCCTGCTGTGCTATGTCGACGGTGAGCGCCGCTACATCATCGCCCCGAAGGGCCTGAAGGCTGGCGACCAGGTCATTGCCGGTGCCAATGCACCGATCAAGACCGGCAACACGCTGCCGCTGCGCAACATCCCGGTCGGTACGACGGTTCACGGTATCGAGCTGAAGCCGGGTAAGGGCGCTCAGATCGCACGTGCTGCCGGTGCAGCCGTCCAGTTGGTCGCTCGCGAAGGCATCTATGCCACGCTGCGCCTGCGCTCGGGCGAAATGCGCAAGGTGCCGGTCGAGTGCCGCGCCACTATCGGCGAAGTCGGCAACGACGAGCACAACCTCGAGAAGTTGGGCAAGGCCGGCGCCAAGCGTTGGCGCGGTGTTCGCCCGACCGTTCGCGGTGCGGCCATGAACCCGGTCGATCACCCGCACGGTGGTGGTGAAGCGAAGGCTGGCCAGGGTAATCCGCATCCGGTCACCCCGTGGGGTGTTCCGACCAAGGGTTACAAGACGCGCAAGAACAAGCGCACCCAGCAGTTCATCGTCCGCGATCGTAGGGGCTAATCGACCATGGCACGTTCACTTAAGAAGGGCCCGTTCGTCGATCACCACCTTGCAAAGAAGGTGGAGTCCGCTGCGGGTAGCAAGAAGCCGATCAAGACCTGGTCGCGCCGTTCGATGATCCTGCCCGAAATGGTAGGCATCACCATCGCCGTGCATAACGGCAAGAACCACATTCCGGTGCTCGTCAACGAGAATATGGTCGGCCACAAGCTCGGCGAATTTGCCGTCACCCGGACCTTCAAGGGTCACGGTGGCGACAAGAAGTCGAGCAGGTAAGGAGAGATGACGATGGAAGCGAAAGCAATCCTGCGCACCGCGCGCATCTCCCCGCAGAAGGCCCGCCTGGTCGCTGACCAGGTGCGTGGTTTGTCCGCCGAGCGTGCGGTCAATCTGCTGAAGTTCTCGGACAAGAAGGCTGCACACCTGATCAAAAAGGTGGTGGAGTCGGCGATCGCCAATGCCGAGAACAATCAGGGCGCGGATGTCGACGAGCTGAAGGTCAAGACCATCATGGTTGATGAAGGTCCCTCCCTGAAGCGTTTCATGGCGCGGGCGAAAGGCCGCGGTACCCGCATCCTCAAGCGCACCAGCCACATCACTGTGGTTGTGGGCGCCGCCAAGTAAGCGGAAAGGAAAAGACCATGGGTCATAAAGTTCATCCGACTGGAATCCGCCTCGGCATCGCCAAGGACTGGAATTCCAAGTGGTACGCAAACAAGGCCGAGTTCGCCGGTTATCTGGCTGCCGACCTGAAAGTGCGTGAAATGCTGCGCAAGAAGCTCGCGCAGGCAGGTATCAGCAAGATCTTGATCGAGCGCCCTGCCAAAACCGCCCGCGTGACCATTCACACCGCCCGTCCGGGCGTGGTGATCGGCAAGCGTGGCGAGGACATCGAAAAGCTGCGTAAGGAAGTGAGCGAGCTGATGGGCGTTCCGGCGCACATCAACGTCACCGAAGTGCGCAAGCCGGAGCTGGACGCGCAGCTGGTCGCCGAGTCGATCGCGCAGCAGCTGGAGCGTCGCATCATGTTCCGCCGCGCAATGAAGCGCTCGGTCGGTAACGCGATGCGCCTGGGTGCCCTGGGCATCAAGGTCAACGTCGCTGGCCGCCTCAACGGTGCAGAAATCGCCCGTTCGGAGTGGTACCGCGAAGGCCGCGTGCCGCTGCACACGCTACGTGCCGACATTGATTACGGTTTTGCCGAGGCGTCCACGACGTACGGCATCATCGGTATCAAGGTCTGGATCTATAAGGGCGAAGTCTTCGACTTCTCTCAGGTTGGCCAGGAAAAGCAGGACGACAGCCCGCGCAACGATCGTAACGATCGCGGCGACCGTGGTGACCGCCCGTCGCGCCCGGCTCGTGAAGCGAGGTAACGGCAATGTTGCAACCCAAGCGAACCAAATATCGCAAGATGCACAAGGGCCGTAACGACGGCCTGGCATGGAGCGGAAACGCCGTCAGCTTCGGCGAATACGGCCTCAAGGCCACCGCGCACGGTCAGCTGACCGCGCGTCAGATTGAAGCAGCACGCCGCACGATCAGCCGCCACGTCAAGAAGGGCGGCAAGATGTGGATCCGTGTGTTCCCCGACAAGCCGATCACCAAGAAGCCGATCGAAGTCCGCATGGGCTCCGGTAAGGGCAACGTGGAGTACTGGGTCGCGCAGATTCAGCCGGGCCGCATGATCTATGAAATCGAGGGGATCCCCGAAGAGACTGCACGTGAGGCGTTCCGCCTTGCCGCCGCCAAGCTCTCGGTGACCACCACTTTCGTGACCCGGACGGTGCGCTGATGGATATCAAACAACTCCGCGAAAAGTCGGCTGACGAACTGAAGGCCCACCTGACCGATCTGCGTAAGGAGCAGTTCTCGCTCCGCATGCAGCAGGTCACCGGCCAGCTGCCGAAGACCCACGAAACCCGCCGGGTGCGCCGCGAGATTGCTCGCGTCAAGCACCTGCTCGGCAGCACCAAGTAAGGACGGCCGCGATGAGCGACAACAACGAAAAGCAAACGCTGCGCACGGTCGAAGGCCGTGTCGTCAGCAACAAGATGGACAAGACGGTCACCGTGTTGGTGGAGCGCCAGGTCAAGCATGCTCTGTACGGCAAGTACATCAAGCGTTCGACCAAGCTGCACGCACACGATGCCGACAACGCCTGCAACGAAGGCGATGTCGTGCGCGTGACCGAGATTGCTCCGATATCCAAGACCAAGAACTGGCGGGTGGTCGAAATCGTCACCCGTTCGGCCGAATAAGGGAGATCTGAATCATGATCCAGATGCAGAGCTACCTCGATGTCGCCGACAATTCGGGTGCCAAGGAAGTGATGTGCATCAAGGTGCTGGGCGGCTCAAAGCGCCGCTACGCACACATTGGCGACATCATCAAGGTGACCGTCAAGGACGCCATTCCGCGTGGCAAGGTCAAGAAGGGCGAAGTCTACGACGCCGTCGTGGTGCGTACCCGCAAGGGTGTGCGCCGTCCCGACGGTTCGCTGATCCGCTTCGACGGCAATGCCGCTGTGCTGTTGAACAACAAGCAGGAGCCGATCGGTACCCGCATCTTCGGGCCTGTGACGCGCGAGCTGCGTTCCGAGAAGTTCATGAAGATCGTCTCGCTCGCTCCCGAAGTGCTGTGAGCGGAGGACATACACATGGCTAACCGTATCAAGAAGGGCGACCAGGTCGTCATCAACACCGGCAAGGACAAGGGTAAGCAGGGTGAAGTGGTGCGTGTGGACGGCGATCGCGTGATCGTCTCCAACGCCAACGTCATCAAGCGCCACACCAAGCCGAACCCGCAGGCGGGTGTCGCCGGCGGCGTGGTCGAGCGTGAAGCGTCGATCCATATCTCCAACGTCAATATCGTCAACCCGGCAACGGGCAAGGGCGAGCGCGTTGGCTTCAAGGTGCTGGAGGATGGACGCAAATTGCGTGTGTTCCGCTCCAGCGGTGAGGCGCTCGACGCCTGAGGAATGAGATCATGAATACGCGTCTCGAAAAGTTTTACAAGGAAAACGTGGTGCCGGCCCTGATGAAGGAATTCGGCTACACCAATCCGATGGAAGTGCCGAGGCTGGTCAAGGTCACGCTCAACATGGGCGTGGGCGAAGCGGCTACCAACAAGAAGATTCTGGAAAATGCGGTCGCCGACATGTCCAAGATCTCCGGCCAGAAGCCGGTGGTCACCAAGTCGCGCGTTTCGGTCGCATCGTTCAAGATTCGTGACGGTTGGCCGATCGGCTGCAAGACCACCTTGCGTCGCGCCAAGATGTACGAGTTCCTGGATCGCCTGATCAACATCTCGTTGCCGCGCGTGCGCGACTTCCGTGGTGTGTCCGGTCGCTCCTTCGACGGTCGTGGCAACTTCAACATGGGTGTGAAGGAACAGATCATCTTCCCGGAAATCGACTTCGACGCCGTCGACGCGATCCGCGGTATGGATATCGCCATCACCACCACCGCCAAGACGGATGCGGAAGCGAAGGCGCTGCTGGCAGCGTTCAAGTTCCCGTTCCGTAACTGACCATAGAGGACACCCGAAATGGCAAAGACCTCCATGATCCACCGCGACATCAAGCGTGCAAAGCTGGCGAAGAAATTTGCCGGCAAGCGTGATGCGCTGAAGAAGATCCTCTCCAGCCAGGATGCGTCCTACGAAGAGAAGATCGATGCGTCGACCAAGTTGCAGAAGCTGCCGCGCGATTCGTCGCCGAGCCGCCACCGCAACCGTTGCGAACTGTCCGGTCGTCCGCGCGGTGTCTACCGCAAGTTCGGTCTGGGTCGCAACATGCTGCGCAAAGCCACGATGAACGGCGACGTTCCGGGCCTGCGCAAGGCAAGCTGGTAACAGCATTCCGGCCGCTCGCGGCCGGTCTGGACAGGTTTGTTCTGTTCAACAAGGGAGTCCGACGCAAGTCGGGCTCTTTTGTCGTATACTTCCGCTTCTGTCTTGCCCGTATGGGCCTGGCAAGGTGTCAAGGGTCCTGGCCCGTCCCCAGGAAAACACAAGATTTTCGCGAAAGCGGATATCGGTGCACTCAAAGGTACTCATATGAGCATGACTGATCCCATCGCCGACCTGCTGGTTCGCATCAAGAATGCGGCAGCGGTTGGTAAGCAGACGGTGAAATTGCCGTCGTCCAAGATCAAGGTTGCGATCGCCCAAGTCCTGAAGGACGAGGGTTACATCACCGACCTGCGCGTTACGGCCACCGAAAACAACAAATCGGAGCTGGAAATCGTGCTGAAGTATTTCGAAGGCCGTCCGGTCATCGAGACCCTGAAGCGTTTTTCGCGCTCGGGTCTGCGTCAGTACCGCGGTAAGACCGAGCTGCCCAAGGTCCTGGGTGGCCTGGGTATCGCCATCATCTCCACGTCGAAGGGCATCATGACCGATGCGCAGGCTCGCGAAGCCGGCGTTGGTGGTGAAGTTCTGTGCTTCGTGGCCTAAGGGAAGGAATCGAACATGTCCCGTGTAGCCAAGAAGCCTGTGTCCCTTCCGAAGGGTGTTGAACTCAACGTCCAGCCTGAGCTGGTCAGCGTCAAGGGCCCGAAGGGCACGTTGACCCTGCCCAAGCCGAACGGTGTGGAAATCGCCGTCGATGGCGACGTTGCCACCCTGTCGGCCAATGATCCTTCGCAGATCGCCATCACCGGCACCGTGCGCGCCATCCTGGCCAATATGGTCAAGGGCGTGTCCGAAGGCTTCGAGCGCAAGCTCGAGCTGGTCGGCGTCGGTTACCGTGCTGCCATGCAGGGCAAGGACCTGAGCCTGGCGCTCGGTTTCTCGCACCCGCTGGTGTTCGTGGCGCCGGAAGGCATCACGCTGTCGACCCCGAGCCAGACCGAAATCGTGGTCCAGGGCGCCGACAAGCAGCGCGTCGGCGAAGTCGCCGCCAAGATCCGCGGTTTCCGTCCGCCGGAGCCCTACAAGGGCAAGGGTGTGAAGTACGCCGGTGAAGTCATCATTCGCAAGGAAGCCAAGAAGGCCTAATGGCGAGTCCCTCGCAAGAGCCCGCCCATCCATGTGCGGACTTTTGACAGGAGCGCGCTTTCCCTTCAGCTTTCGTAGGATAAATATCATGAGCATCAACAAGAACATCGCCCGCCTGCGTCGCGCCAAGTCGACCCGTGCACACATCCGCGAGCTGGGCGTCGCGCGTCTGTCGGTGCTGCGCACCGGTCAGCACCTGTATGCCCAGGTGTTCACTGCCGATGGTTCCAAGGTGATCGCTGCGGCGAACACCCTGCAGGCCGACGTCAAGGATGGCCTGAAGAACGGCAAGAACAGCGATGCGGCCGTCAAGGTCGGCAAGCTGATCGCCGAGCGCGCCAAGGCTGCGGGCATCGAGAAGGTTGCATTCGACCGCTCGGGCTACCGTTACCACGGCCGCATCAAGGCGCTGGCCGATGCAGCGCGCGAAGGCGGCCTGCAGTTCTAAGTACTGCTGCAAGGGTGGCGTCATGCCGCCCTTGCGTTCCGCCGGCAGGGTAGAAGCCGGACCGACCCGTTCTTTTGCAGCGGCATCGGGAACACCGCGTCACTCCACAACCATAAGCGGCTCCGAGCCGTACATACTCAATCAATCAAGGAATCAAGATGGCAGAAGAACGTGCACCGCGGGGTCGTGATCGCGACCGTAACCGCGAAGAGAAAGTCGACGATGGCATGATCGAGAAGCTGGTCGCGGTCAACCGCGTCAGCAAGACGGTCAAGGGCGGTCGCCAGTTCACCTTCACCGCGCTGACCGTGGTCGGCGATGGTCTGGGCAAGGTCGGTTTCGGTTATGGCAAGGCGCGCGAAGTGCCGGTCGCCATCCAGAAGTCGATGGAGCAGGCGCGCAAGAACCTGGCCACTGTGGATCTGAACAACGGCACCCTGTGGCATGCGGTCAAGTCCGGCCACGGCGCCGCACGCGTGTACATGCAGCCGGCTTCCGAAGGTACCGGCGTCATTGCCGGCGGTGCGATGCGCGCCGTGCTCGAAGCGGTTGGCGTGAAGAACGTGCTCGCCAAGGCTGTTGGTTCGCGTAATCCGATCAACCTGGTCCGTGCCACCCTGAAGGGTCTGTCTGAAGTGCAGTCGCCGGCGCGTGTTGCGGCCAAGCGCGGCAAGAAGGTGGAGGAGCTCAACCATGGCTAAGGACACCAACAAGACCGTGAAGGTGCGCCTGGTGCGTGGCCTGCGTGGAACCCAGTCGCGTCACCGCCTGTCGGTGCGTGCGTTGGGCCTGAATAAGCTCAACGATGTGCGTGAACTGAAGGACAGCCCGCAGGTGCGTGGCCTGATCAATACGGTTCACTACCTCGTCAAGGTTGAGGAGTAATCCAATGACTCTGCGTCTTAATGACCTCAAGCCGGCCGACGGCGCCCGTACCGAGCGCACCCGCGTCGGTCGTGGTATCGGTTCGGGCCTCGGCAAGACCGCTGGTCGCGGTCACAAGGGTTCGTTTGCCCGTAAGGGTGGCGGCAAGATCAAGGCCGGCTTCGAAGGCGGCCAGACCCCGATGCAGCGCCGTCTGCCGAAGATCGGTTTCCGCTCCAAGATGGCGCGCGATACCGCTGAAGTGTTGTCCTACCAGCTGGACAAGCTGGAAGCCGGTGATGTCGACTTTGCAGCGCTGCGTGCGGCCAACCTGGTCCCGAGCCGCGCCAAGAAGGCGAAGATCGTGCTGAAGGGCGAGCTGAGCAAGAAGTTTGTGCTGAAGGGCGTTGCGGCGACCGCAGGCGCCAAGGCAGCAATCGAAGCTGCCGGCGGCAGCGTAGAGGAGTAATCGGCAGATGGCGCAGGCTGGCATTGGTAACCTCGGTGGCGGGCTCGGCAAGTTCACGGAACTTCGCCAGCGGCTACTGTTCGTCCTCGGGGCATTGATCGTCTATCGCATCGGCTGCTATGTGCCGGTGCCGGGCGTCAATCCCGATGCCATGCTTTCGTTGATGCAGGCGCAGGGTGGCGGCATCGTGGACATGTTCAACATGTTCTCGGGCGGCGCCCTGCACCGTTTCAGTATTTTTGCGTTGAACGTGATGCCGTATATCTCGGCATCGATCGTGATCCAGTTGGCCACGCACATCTTTCCCGCCCTCAAGGCGATGCAGAAGGAAGGCGAGTCGGGCCGACGCAAGATCACCCAATATTCGCGCATCGGTGCGGTGTTGCTGGCGGTGGTGCAGGGCGGCAGTATCGCGCTTGCACTGCAGAACCAGACCGCCCCGGGCGGCGCTCCGGTGGTGTATGCACCGGGCATGGGCTTCGTGCTTACCGCAGTGATCGCCCTGACGGCTGGCACCATCTTCCTGATGTGGGTGGGCGAGCAGGTCACCGAGCGTGGCATCGGCAACGGTGTGTCGTTGATCATCTTCGCCGGCATCGTCGCAGGCCTTCCGTCGGCAGCGATCCAAACCGTTGAAGCGTTCCGCGAAGGCAACCTCAGCTTCATTTCGCTGTTGCTGATCGTCATCACGATTCTGGCATTTACGCTGTTCGTGGTGTTCGTCGAGCGTGGGCAGCGACGCATCACGGTCAATTACGCGCGCCGTCAGGGCGGTCGCAATGCGTACATGAACCAGACCTCGTTCCTGCCGCTCAAGCTCAACATGGCTGGCGTGATTCCGCCGATCTTTGCGTCCAGCATCCTGGCCTTCCCGGCGACGCTGTCGATGTGGTCGGGTCAGGCGGCATCGGGTGGAGTGGGGTCGTGGCTGCAGAAGATCGCCAACGCGCTTGGGCCCGGTGAGCCGGTGCACATGCTGGTTTTCGCTGCACTGATTATTGGCTTTGCGTTCTTCTACACCGCGCTGGTGTTCAACTCGCAGGAAACCGCCGACAACCTCAAGAAGTCGGGCGCGCTGATTCCGGGTATCCGTCCGGGAAAGGCGACCGCCGACTACGTGGACGGTGTGCTGACTCGCCTGACCGCGGCCGGTTCGTTGTACCTGGTCATCGTCTGCTTGCTGCCGGAAATCATGCGCACGCAGCTCGGTACCTCGTTCCATTTCGGTGGCACCTCGCTGTTGATCGCGGTGGTGGTGGTGATGGACTTCATTGCGCAGATCCAGGCGCATCTGATGTCGCACCAGTATGAGAGCTTGCTGAAGAAGGCCAACCTGAAGGGTGGGTCACGCGGCGGTCTTGCGCGCGGTTAAGTGGTACACTAGATCTTCATTACGTGAAGACGGCCTGGTTCCCGGGCCACGATCTTCCGATCAGAAGGGCGGCTCGCGCGACGTCTCGCGCGCGGGTGTGACGGGGTGGTCCTGTGCGGGAGTAGCACAGGCGATTCGGAGAAGTTTTCTGGATCAACACCGTCCGGCGCCGGAGCGAGGGCACACTCCCCACGCCGGGTCCATGGAACCTTTGGTCCCACGGGCTTCAAAGCAATCCGAGGCCTTGCTATAATTCCGAGTTCACTTTTGATCCATCCTGCCGGATGGCGCCTGGGCGCTGTCGGGCCATCACTCAGTTGGAGAATCGCGTCATGGCGCGTATTGCAGGCGTCAACCTGCCAGCCCAGAAGCACGTCTGGGTCGGGTTGCAAAGCATCTACGGCATCGGCCGTACCCGTTCGAAGAAGCTCTGCGAATCCGCAGGCGTTACCTCGACCACGAAGATTCGTGATCTGTCCGAACCCGAAATCGAGCGCCTGCGCGCCGAAGTCGGCAAGTATGTCGTCGAAGGCGACCTGCGCCGCGAAATCGGTATCGCGATCAAGCGACTGATGGACCTGGGCTGCTATCGCGGTCTGCGTCATCGCCGTGGTCTCCCGCTGCGTGGTCAGCGCACCCGTACCAACGCCCGCACCCGCAAGGGTCCGCGCAAGGCGATCAGGAAGTAAGGGATAGATCATGGCCAAGCCAGCAGAAAAGAAAACGAAGAAGAAGATCAAGCGCGTCATCACTGACGGCGTCGCTCACGTCCACGCTTCGTTCAACAACACCATCGTCACCATCACCGATCGCCAGGGCAATGCGCTGTCGTGGGCTACGTCCGGCGGCGCCGGTTTCCGTGGCTCGCGCAAGTCCACCCCGTTCGCTGCTCAGGTTGCCGCCGAAAAGGCTGGCCGCGCTGCGCTCGACTACGGCGTGAAGTCGCTGGAAGTACGTATCAAGGGTCCGGGTCCGGGCCGTGAGTCGGCCGTGCGTTCGTTGAACAACGTGGGCTACAAGATCACCAACATCATCGACGTGACGCCAATCCCGCACAACGGGTGCCGTCCGCCGAAGAAGCGTCGCGTCTAAAGGGAGCGATAAGAAATGGCTCGTTATATCGGTCCTACCTGTAAGCTCGCCCGCCGCGAAGGCGCCGACCTTTCCCTCAAGAGCCCGGCGCGTGCGCTGGACTCCAAGTGCAAGCTTGAGCAGAAGCCCGGCCAGCACGGCGCGGCTCGCAAGGGCAAGCTCTCCGACTACGCCACCCAGCTGCGCGAAAAGCAGAAGGTCAAGCGTATCTACGGTCTGCTGGAACGCCAGTTCCGCAACTACTACAAGAAGGCCTCGACCAAGAAGGGCAACACCGGCGAGAACCTGCTGCAGTTGCTGGAAACCCGTCTGGACAACGTCTGCTACCGCATGGGCTTTGCCGTCACCCGTCCGGCCGCGCGCCAGCTGGTGTCGCACCGTGGCGTGCTGGTCAATGGCAAGTCGGTGAATCTGGCCTCGTACCAGATCAAGGCTGGCGATGCGATCACGCTGTCGGAAAAGGCACAGAAGCAACTCCGCGTGCAGGAAGCCCTGACCGTGGCTGAGCAGCACGACATGACGCCGTCGTGGGTTGAAGTCGATTCGAAGAAGTTCAGCGGCGTGTTCAAGGCCGTGCCGGATCGCGCTGACCTGCCTTCGGATATCAACGAAGCGCTGATCGTCGAGTTGTATTCGAAGTAATTCACATTGGAGAGCCTCCGGCACTGCCGGAGGTTCGCAGGAGACCCCGCAACATGACGGTTACCGCCAACCAGGTTCTGCGCCCTCGTGGTCCGCAGATCGAACGTCTTACCGACAACCGTGCCAAGGTCGTGATCGAGCCCTTGGAGCGCGGTTACGGGCACACGCTGGGCAATGCCCTGCGTCGTGTGCTGTTGTCGTCGATCCCCGGTTTTGCGATCACCGAGGTCGAAATCGACGGCGTGCTGCACGAGTACACCACGGTCGAGGGTTTGCAGGAAGACGTGCTGGACGTCCTGCTCAACCTGAAAGACGTGGCCATTCGCATGCACAGTGGCGACAGCGCGACGCTGTCGTTGTCCAAGCAGGGTCCGGGCACGGTCACTGCGGCCGACATCAGGACCGATCACAACGTTGAGATCATCAACGGCGACCACGTGATCTGCCACCTGACCAAGGACACCGCGCTGAACATGCGCCTGAAGATCGAGCGTGGGTTCGGCTACCAGCCGGCTGCTGCGCGTCGTCGTCCGGACGAAGAGACCCGTACCATCGGTCGTCTGATGCTGGATGCGTCGTTCTCGCCGGTGCGTCGCGTTGCCTACGCCGTGGAAGCTGCGCGCGTCGAACAGCGTACCGACCTCGACAAGCTGGTCATCGATATCGAAACCAACGGCACGATCGATGCCGAGGAAGCCGTGCGCACCGCCGCCGACATCCTCAGCGATCAGCTGTCGGTGTTCGGTGACTTCACTCACCGCGATCGCGGTGCGGCCAAGCCGGCTGCCAGCGGCGTGGATCCGGTGCTGCTGCGCCCGATCGACGACCTCGAGCTGACCGTGCGTTCGGCCAACTGCCTGAAGGCGGAGAGCATCTACTACATCGGCGATCTGATCCAGAAGACCGAAGTGGAGCTGCTCAAGACCCCGAACCTGGGCAAGAAGTCGCTGACCGAAATCAAGGAAGTGCTGGCACAGCGCGGCCTTGCACTGGGCATGAAACTGGAGAACTGGCCGCCGGCCGGTGTCGCCCAGCACGGCATGCTTGGTTAATGCTTCACCGCATGGGCGTCTTCGGGCGCCCATGCCGTTTTCCTCATCGACGGGCCAAAGCCCGCGGTGACACCCGGTCGAAGGACGGCCGGTTCGGACCAACCGCAGTCCATTCAACAGCGCCAGGATGGCGACAACGTCTCCCAGTAGTCTCAACATTCCTTAGGAAATCACACTCATGCGTCATCAGAAATCCGGTCGTAAGTTCAACCGCACCAGCGCGCACCGCGAAGCCATGTTCCGCAATATGGCCGCTTCGCTGTTCAAGCACGAGCTGATCAAGACCACCTTGCCGAAGGCCAAGGAATTGCGTCGCGTCGCCGAGCCGCTGATCACCATCGGCAAGGTCGATGGCGTTGCCAATCGTCGTCTGGCGTTCGCTCGCCTGCGCGACAAGGAAGCGGTGGGCAAGCTGTTCGTCGAACTGGGCCCGCGTTACGCGACCCGTCCCGGCGGCTACCTGCGCATCCTGAAGGCCGGTTTCCGTGCTGGCGACAATGCGCCGATGGCGTATGTGGAGCTGGTCGATCGCCCGGTCGTGGCGGAGGAAGTGGCCGAGTAATCGGACCGCTTCATCAAGATTCTCGAAAAGCCCGGCATTGCCGGGTTTTTTGTTATGCGCGGTATCGATTCGGGCCGGCGGTTCGGGGTAGTGGGAGTGTCCTGGGCAATGCCTGCTCGGGTACCTGCCGACTCCAGGGCGGCGGCGTTGCCGTGATGCTGGATGATCAGGGTTCCTTGCCGGCGTGGTCGCGATGATGTCTGCTCGATGGCCGTGGAGTCCATCGCCTGGCGATGCGCTACCGCGGAGATGCAAGGCGCTTCGCGGTGTGCGACGGAGCAGGGCGGGGCATGCGTGGTCAGGGCCGCGGCGATGATTGATAATCGGGCTTCGATCCTAGGCAAGCAGTAACGATGAATCCAATGCGTTGGGGGTTTCGGGCGCAGTTTCTACTGGGCTTTCTGGCCTGTGCGGGACTGTTGGCCTATGCGATCTACGTACAGCTGCACCTGGGGCTGGAGCCTTGCCCGTTGTGCATTTTCCAGCGGATCGCGTTTGCGGCGCTGGCCGTGTTGTTCCTGCTGGGTGCCCTGCACGGGCCGCGTGGCGCAGGCGGGCGCAAGGTCTATGGCGTATTGAGTTTCATCGCCGCCGGCGTGGGCATGGGCATCGCCGCACGGCATGTCTGGGTGCAGATCCGGCCCAAGGACATGATGTCGTCGTGTGGCCCGCCGCTGAGTTTTCTGAGCGAGACGATGGGGCCGTTCGAGGTGTTCCGCACCGTGCTGACCGGCACCGGTGACTGCGGCAACATCGACTGGCGCTTCCTGGGGCTGAGCATGCCGATGTGGAGCATGGTGTGGTTCGTGGCGCTTGCGTTGTGGGCGCTGTACGCCGGCTTCAAGGCGAGGCGCAGCTCGGTACATCACTGAGGGATGCCGGCGGCGCCGGTTGGGGTGCGTTCCGTTTGAGAGGGACGATTGATACGGCTGTGGCCCTGCGACTCGCCCCGGCCCATCACGTATCGCCTGCGAGGCGTGAGCGGATTGGAAGCGCTCCGGGTGTGCGCATGGTGGTACATCGTGCCGAGATGCGGTTCGCCCGCGCTGCTCGCATTGCCGGCAAGCAGGCTCCATAGCCTCGCTCCGCTGAGGCGTTGAGGACAGCCGAGTTGCCCGTTTGCTACGCGAAGCCTGGCAGGATGACGCGTTGTATCCGGCGCGATTGCTCAACGCTACGCAATGGATGCGTTGGGCAGGTGGGTCCAGTGCAGCGTGATCCATCCGCCGCTTGCCAGGCTTGTGGTCAACAGTTCTGCAGGCCAGGCGCAGCTGACAAAACCACTGCACAGCCGGCAGACGGCCGCACCCCGGTGCCCGGAACCTGCATGGACATTCGTAACGCTCTAGGTCCGGCATGCTGCCCATCCCCATTCGACGAGTGCTCGCTACGCGCTGCCGGTCGCTCTCGAACTAATGGCTACAAGCTTGGCTGGAGTGCTCGACGCTGTGCAGCGGATTCGGAAGGCGGATGGATCAGTGCAACCCGATCCATCCGCGCCTGCCGGGGCGATCAGAAGTCCTGCTGCAGGCTCAGGTAGACCCCACGGCGCGGCGCCCATTGCGGCGCGAAGACGCCGATGCCGCCGCCATCGCGTAGCTGGTAGCTGCGATCCAGCACGTTGAGGACAGCCAGTTGGGTGTGCAGCGGGTGGGAGCTGAGTGCGAAGTCGTGCCCGGCGCTAAGGTTGAGCTGGAAGTACGAGGGCAGCTCGCCGCCATTGGGCACGGTGTCTGTATCGGTGCGCAACCCGCTGCCGTAGAGGTAGTTCGCCCCGATCCGGCTGTTGTCGCTGATGGCGTAGTTGATGCCGCCAGAGGACGTCAGCTTCTGGTCGTGGTCCAGATGGATCCAGTTGTTCTGTGCGTACGCCAGGGCATCCGGGTCGAAGTTGTACAGGCTGGTCATGACCTGCTTGCCCATGGCCTTGCTGTAGGCGAGGTTGAAGTAGGCAGTGACTGGACCGTTGGTGTAGTCGGCGCTGAATTCGGCGCCGCGGATGCGGCCTTGGCGATAGTTGAAGGTGGAATAGACATAGGCCGCGCCGAACTGGCCCTCGTCCTGCAGGCGATCCACGTGGCGGTAGTAGGTGTCCAGGCCCAGCGTCAGGTGATCGCCCACCGCTTGCGAGATTCCCAGGTCGTAATAGTCGCTGCGTTCGCTCAGTGGCGTGGTGGGGCCGCCGCCGGTGGACTGCTGATTGGTGGTGCCGTCGTACAAGGCGATGTCGCTGGTGGAAATCAGTTCGCTGGCCGGCGGGGTGAAGTAACGCGCATAGCCGGCATGCACTGTAGTGCTGTCGCTGGCACGCCAGACCACGCCCAGACGCGGGCTGAGCTGACCGTCGCTTGCCCCGAAGGCCTTGTAACGGTCGCCACGTACGCCGTAGTTGACCGTCCAGTCGTCGCCAATCTTCCACTCGTCCTGCAGATACAGCGCATAGGTGCTGGCATGGAAACGGCTGCCGTCCGGAATGAACAGCGGCACGTTGCTGCTCTGCGTCCCGTCCGCATCGGCGGGAAATACGAAGGAATTGTTGCTGGCGATGGCGTGTTCGAAATTGCCGTACAGGCCATAACGCAAGGTGTGCGAGCCGCCCCAGGGCGTGGAGAAATCAGCCTGCACGGTGTTGGCGCGGTTGCTGCGGTTCACCTGTGAGGCAATGCCGTTGAAGATCAGATCGCCGGCGACATCCGGCGAGAACGCCACGCTGCTGTAGCGCTGGCCGGCCGATAGCTGGTAGCTGGTGTCGCCTAGGGTGCCTTGCAGTGCCAGCGTGCCGAAACGTGTGGTTTCGCGCTGGTTTTCGTCCAGGCGGGAGGAGTCGAAGTCGGTGGTACCCAGGTAATCGAAGGCCGGTGTCTGGCCAGGATTATTGGGAATCTGGAAGCGGTTGTTGGCATAGCCAACCAGCAGGCTGAGACGGGTGTTCTCGTCGATCAGGTAGCTCAGATCGGCAAATCCCTTTCCTTGATGGGTCTTGTCGTGCTCCGGCGACCGGCTGTCGACCGGGTTCTCCAGCCCGTGCGTGTTCTGTTCGTAATCGCCGGTGACAAACCAGCTCCAGCGCCCACTGCTGCCCCACAGCGACGCATTCGGATTGACCGTGTCGTAGGAACCGCCGGTGATCCCGACGCTGCCTCCATTGCCCAGCTCGGCGCCATTCTTGGTGGTGATGTCCACAACCGCGGCGGTGCGGTCGCCGAACTGCGCGGGCAAGGCGCCATCGAGCAGTTTGAGGTTCTTGATGATGCGTGGTTCCAGGCTCTGGCCAAAGCCGGAGATGGACTCGGGCAGCATCACGCCGTTGATGCGGTACTGCAGGTTGGCATGGTCGCCGCGCACATGGATGCCGCCATACGAATCCTGCACCACGCCCGGCGCTTGCAGCAGCACCTGGTTGAGTGGGGTGGACGCGCCGAGCGGCAGGCGGTCGATGTCGTCGGCGGTGATGACGAACTGGCTGCTGCCGATATCCGGTGACAGGGCGTTGCGCGCGGCTTCGAGCTTGGCGGTGACGGTGACGGTGTCCAGATCGGTGGTTCGTTGAGGTGCGTCATCGGCGGCCAGTGCCGCGCCGGCGGAAGAGGACAGCAGGATGGAAACGATCGTGGCAGAGAGGAGGCGAGGGGTCATGGCAGTCGCATAACGTGCGGGGAAGGGTGTTATTGCATAACACTCCGCCTGCCAGTGGGCGCTGGCCTAGGCCGGAAGTCATGGATGTTCCCGGGCGTTGTTCGCCGTTCAGTCGCGTTCGCTAGCGGACGCGGGGGCCGCCGGCCATTGCGTGCCTTGCAAACAGCGCTGAACGCTTTGCGTTGCGCGCCGGCTCTGCCACCATCGCAGGCTGCCAGGAGCCCTCGTCATGAATCTTTCCGCCGCAACCCCCGCTTCCGATCACGCTGCCTCGTCGTGGGCGCCCGGCAGCTGGCGTGACAAACCCGCGCTGCAGCTGCCGGTGTACCCGGATCAGTCTGCGTTGCAGGCGGCCATGGACGAGTTGGGTCAGTTGCCGCCGCTGGTGACCTCGTGGGAAATCTTTGCACTCAAGCGCCAGTTGGCCGAAGCGCAGGAGGGCAAACGCTTCCTGCTGCAGGGGGGCGATTGCGCAGAGAATTTCAGCGATTGCGAATCGGGCACCATTTCCAATCGGCTGAAAGTGCTGCTGCAGATGAGCCTGGTGCTGGTGCACGGCCTGCGGCTGCCGGTGGTGCGGGTAGGGCGCTTTGCCGGGCAGTACGCCAAGCCGCGCTCGGCCGATACCGAAACGCGCGACGGGGTGACCTTGCCCAGCTATCGCGGCGATGTGATCAATGCGCCGGCTTTCACCGAAGCCGCGCGCGTGCCCGATCCGCGTCGCATGATCACCGCGCACTCGCGGTCGGCGATGACGATGAACTTCGTGCGTGCGCTGATCGATGGCGGCTTCGCCGACCTGCATCACCCTGAATACTGGAATCTGGACTGGGTGGGCTATTCGCCGCTGGCGGCCGACTACCAGAAGATGGTGTCCTCGATCGGCGATGCGGTGCGCTTCATGGAGACCCTGTCCGGCGCCGAGGTGTACAACCTCAATCGCATCGATTTCTACACCTCGCACGAGGCGTTGCTGCTGCCTTATGAGGAGTGCCTGACCCGCCAGGTGCCGCGCCAATGGGGCTGGTTCAACCTCAGCACGCATTACCCTTGGATCGGCATGCGCACCGCAGCGCTGGATGGCGCGCATGTGGAATACCTGCGCGGGGTGCGCAACCCGATCGCCATCAAGGTCGGGCCGTCGGTACAGCCGGACCAGCTATTGCGGTTGATCGACGTACTCAATCCCGAAGACGAACCCGGGCGCCTGAGCTTCATCCATCGCATGGGCGCGGCGCAGATTGCCGAGAAGTTGCCGCCGCTGCTGGAGGCGGTCAAGCGCGATGGACGCCGGGTGCTATGGGTGTGCGATGCGATGCACGGCAATACCGAAAGCACCGGAAATGGCTACAAAACCCGGCGTTTCGACAACATCCGCGGTGAAGTGGAGACCTCGTTCGACCTGCATGCGGCTGCCGGTACGCGGCTGGGCGGTGTGCATCTGGAGCTCACCGGCGAAGATGTCACCGAATGCACCGGCGGCGCACGCGAACTGACCGAGCGCGATCTGGAACGCGCCTACCGCTCCAGCGTGGACCCGCGACTGAATTACGAGCAGTCGCTGGAGATTGCGATGGCGATCGTGCGCAAGCAGCAACAGGCCGCATCGCAGCCGCTGGGAAGCTGACCGGACTGCGCGCATGACGTGATGCTCATGCCGCGTGCGGCATGCTGCTGCAGCCATCCCTCTTTCCCCCCCACAGGAGGAACGGTTTGACTGCCGATTGGAACGTCATTCGCGAATACGCAATTCCCCTGGGCGCCGCGCTGCTGGCCGGCGTCGTCACCTGGTCGCTGATGCTGTGGCTGTTTCGCCGCATGCAGGGACGCGACTACCGCCGCGCGCGCATCATTCGCGTGATCACCTTGCCAGCGGCCTTCATCCTGCCGCTGCTGTTCCTGGGCGTTGCCACCGAGGCCACGCCGCTGACCGGCAAGGCGCTGGCGGCAGTGCAGCACCTGTTGCATGTCGGCATCGTCGGCTGCGTGACCTGGTTGCTGGTACGCGCGGTGGCGGCCGGTGAAGCAGCGATCCTGCGCAGTAACCCGATCGAGGTGTCGGATAATCTCACCGCGCGCCGCATCCAGACCCAGACCCGGGTGCTGAGCCGCGTGGTGATGGGCGCAGTAATGTTGCTTGGCATCTCGGTGGTGCTGCTCGGCTTCGAGCAGGTGCGCCAGATCGGCAAGACGCTGCTGGCCTCGGCCGGCATCATCGGTCTGGTGGCGGGCATCGCGGCCAAGCCGGTGTTCGGCAATCTGATCGCCGGCCTGCAGATTGCGCTGACCCAGCCGATTCGGCTGGATGACGTGGTGATCGTGGAAGGCGAATGGGGCCGCATCGAGGAGATCGGCAGCTCGTATGTGGTGGTGCGGATCTGGGATGAGCGACGCATGGTGGTGCCGCTCACCTGGTTCATCGAAAACCCGTTCCAGAACTGGACGCGCGCCAGCGCGGATCTGCTCGGTACCGCGTTCCTGTGGCTGGATTACCGCACGCCGATCGCCGCAGTGCGCGCGGAACTGGAGCGCATCTGCCAGAGCGAGCCGCTGTGGGATGGGCGCGTCTGCGTCACCCAGATCACCGATACCAGCGACAA
This sequence comes from Xanthomonas floridensis, assembly GCF_001642575.1. GTDB lineage: Bacteria > Pseudomonadota > Gammaproteobacteria > Xanthomonadales > Xanthomonadaceae > Xanthomonas > Xanthomonas floridensis. Next base: position 228,941 of record NZ_LXNG01000012.1, read on the forward strand.
CACCATCCAGGTGCGCCTGTTGGTGAGTGCGCGCAACTCCGGCGATGCCTTCGATCTGCGCTGCCTGGTGCGCGAGCGCATGATCGACTTTCTGACCCGCGAGCACGCGTATGCGCTGCCCAGGATCCGCGCCGAAATTGCGGCGCAGGAAAAGCCGGTGTCGCGCGCTGCAGAACCGATCTCGCCGGAGAGCGTGCGTTCGCCGGGTGCCGAAGACGGCGAGCCTGCAGCATCGATTTAGCGTTGCCTGCCTGCCTGCTTGGCTTGGCTCGGAGGCCGTGGTGTGCGCTGGCGATCAACTGGTTTGCGATGTGGCGCATCGACTCCGTCGCGCTGCTGCGCCGCATGCCGGCAAGCAGCGCGACATCCGGGTGATGCGATCTCCTGATGTCGACGCCTGCACCGGCTCTGTGCGGCTTGGCGGTGCGATCAGTCGGCTGTCTTGGCCGGCGATGCGGACGATGGCGCCGGCGGTGCGCTCGGCGCGTAGCCGGGCGCGAACCGCGCGTGGCTGCGTTGCTCGTAGGCGTAAGCCAGTTCGATCAGGCGCGGCTCGCTCCAGGCGGTGCCCATGAACAGCAGTCCGAGCGGCAAGCCCTGGGTCTGCCCCATCGGCACGCTCAGGCTTGGATATCCGGCCACTGCTGCGGCACCGTAGCCGGCACCGGGAAAGGTGTCGCCCTTGCCGAGCGTGGTGACCCAGGCCGCACCGGTGGTTGGCACGATCAGCGCGTCCAGGCGGTCAGCTTTCAGGGCTGCGTCGATGCCTTGCTCGCCGGCGAGCCGTCTGGCGCTGGCACGCGCGCTCAGATAGCCCGGGTCCTCCAGGCCCGGCGCAGCCTGCGCCTGCTCGAACAACTCCTGGCCGAAGTCAGGCATTTCGCGCTGCGCATTGGCGCGATTGAAGGCGATCAGCGCGTCCAGGTCCTTGACCGGCGCGGCGTGGCTGCGCAGGTAGGCATTCACGCCGGCCTTGAACTCGACCAACAGAACGGTTTGCTCGGCGGTATCCCACTGCCCATCGGTGGCCAGGCGGGTTTCGATCACGGTGGCGCCTGTCGCGCGCAAGGTCTGCACGGCGCGATCCACTGCGGCGGCGATCACGGGATCCTCGCGCAGTGGATTGCGCAGCAGGCCCAGGCGCGCGCCGCGCAGGCCATCGGGCTTGAGGTGGGCGAGATAGTCTGGAGGGGACGACGGCGCACTGCGCGTGGCCGGATCCTGCGGATCGGGCGCGGCAATCGCCTGCAACACCGCGGCCGCATCGGCCACGCTGCGGGTCATCGGGCCGGCGGTGTCCTGGCTGGCCGAAATCGGGATGATGCCGTCGCGGCTGACCAGGCCCACCGTCGGCTTGAGCCCGACCAGGCCGTTGACCGATGCCGGACAGGTGATGCTGCCGTCGGTTTCGGTGCCGATGCCCACCGTGGCCAGGCTGGCGGCGATTGCCGCACCGGTGCCGGCGCTGGAGCCGCACGGGTTGCGGTCGAGCGCGTAGGGGTTGCGGGTCAGCCCGCCGCGGGCGCTCCAGCCGGAGCTGGACTGGGTGGATCGGAAATTCGCCCACTCGCTCAGGTTGGTCTTGCCCAGGATCACCGCGCCGGCCGCGCGCAGGCGCTGCACCAGAAAGGCATCGCGGGCGGGGAGGAACGCGGCCAGTGCCAGCGAGCCGGCGCTGTTGACCATCGGCACGGCGTCGATGTTGTCCTTGAGCAGTACCGGGATGCCGTGCAACGGTCCGCGCACGCTGCCTGCGCGGCGTTCGTCGTCGAGCCGGCGCGCCTCGGCGTCGGCCTGCGGATTGCGTTCGATCACCGCATTGAGTTGCGGGCCGGCGCGGTCGATGCTGGCGATGCGCTGCAGGTAGGCGCGGGTCAGTGCGAGGCTGGTGGTGCTACCGGACTGCATGCGCGCCTGCAGGTCGGCCACATCGGCCTCGACCAGCTCCAGTGGCTCGGTGCCGGCCGCCGTGGGGGGGGCATGGCGCGTTGGGGCGTCGGCATGTGCACAGCCGCACAGCGCCAGCAGCAACGCAAAGGACAAGGTGATGGATCGCATCGGCGCGGGTTCCCCGGGAAGTCTCCGCAGGCTAACGGCGCAGGATCGGGGTGACAACGGATGGCCGCGTCCGCGTGGACGGGGCAGGGAGGGTCAGCGGCGACGCCGGACCAGATCGCGTGCCAGCACGCCGACCACGATCAGGTTGATCGCCAGCACGGCCCAGGCGGTCCAGCCAGGATGGCGGACGATGGCGTAGATATCGAATGGCAGATAGATGGCGGCCGACAGGCAGCCGAGCAGCGAGGCCCAGGCCTTGGCGCGCCACAGGCCCCAGGCTTCCACCACATGCAGCAGGCCGTAGGCCAGCATGGCGGCGGCCGCCAGATGCACCGCATCGGGGCTGATGGTCTTGAGCAACGACGGCAGTGCGCCGTGGTCCGGATCCAGATTGAAACGGCGGATCAGCGTGCTGACCGCATGTTGCAGCGGGAGCGGGCCCAGAATTTCCAGGCCCGTCGCCGCCAGCAGGGCAAGCCCGCCCTTGACCGCCTCTAGCAAGGCGATCGCATGAAGGCCCGGATGCGCACGCGGATCCGGGCTGTAGGGCTTGCGCTGCACGAGCGTGAACGCCAGGGCTTAGCCGGAACGGCCAGCGCGCTTGCGGTCGCTTTCGGTCAGGAACTTCTTGCGCAGGCGGATTTCCTTCGGGGTGACTTCCACCAGCTCGTCGTCCTCGATGAAGTCCAGCGCCTGTTCCAGCGTGTACTTGATCGCCGGGGTCAGCTTGATCGCGTCATCCTTGCCCGACGCGCGCATGTTGGTCAGCGGCTTGGTCTTGATCGCGTTGACGGTCAGATCGTTGTCCTTGGAGTGGATACCGATCAGCTGGCCTTCGTAGACGTTGTCGCCTTCGGCGGCGAACAGGCGGCCACGCTCTTCCAACGGCCCCAGCGCATAGGCCGGGGTTGCGCCCGGTGCGTTGGCAATCATCACGCCGTTCTGGCGCTTGGCGATGGCGCCCTGTTCCTTCGGGCCGTAATGGTCGAACACGTGGAACAGCAGGCCCGAACCCTGGGTCAGGGTGCGGAACTCGTTCTGGAAGCCGATCAGGCCACGCGCCGGGATCATGTAATCCAGGCGCACGCGGCCCTTGCCGTCCGGCTCCATGTTCTTCAGCTGGCCCTTGCGGGTGCCCAGCTTTTCCATCACGCCGCCCTGGTGCTGTTCTTCGATGTCCACCACCAGCTGTTCGATCGGCTCCATCTGCTTGCCGTCGATTTCCTTGATGATCACTTCCGGGCGCGACACGGCCAGCTCGTAGCCTTCACGACGCATGTTTTCGATCAGCACCGACAGGTGCAGTTCGCCACGGCCGGAGACCAGGAACTTGTCGGCGTCGGAGCCTTCCTCGACCTTCAGTGCCACGTTGTGCACCTTCTCGCGGTCCAGACGGTCGCGCAGCTGGCGGCTGGTCAGGAACTTGCCGCCGGACAGGTCCTTGTTACCGGCGAACGGCGAGTTGTTGACCTGGAAGGTCATCGAGATGGTGGGCTCGTCCACGGTCAGCGCCGGCAGCGCTTCCGGGTGCTCAAGCGCACACACGGTGTCGGAAATGGTCAGCTCGGCCACGCCGGAGATGGCGACGATGTCGCCGGCTTCGGCGGTGTCCTGCTCGATACGCTCCAGGCCCAGGAAGCCCAGCACCTGCAGCACCTTGCCCTGACGCTTCTTGCCTTCGCGGTCGATCACGCTGACCGGCATGTTCTTCTTCAGCACGCCGCGCTGGATGCGGCCGATGCCGATCACGCCGACGAAGTTGTTGTAGTCCAGCTGGCTGATGCGCATCTGGAACGGGCCGTCCGGATCGACGTCCGGGGCCGAGACGTGCTGCATGATCGCTTCGTACAGCGGGGTCATGTCGCCGTCGCGCACGCTCGAATCCAGGCTGGCGTAGCCGTTCAATGCCGAGGTGTAGACGATCGGGAAGTCCAGCTGCTCGTCGGTTGCGCCGAGCTTGTCGAACAGGTCGAACACCTGGTCGATCACCCAGTCCGGGCGTGCGCCGGGACGGTCGATCTTGTTGACCACCACGATCGGCTTGAAGCCCATCGCGAAGGCCTTCTGGGTCACGAAGCGGGTCTGCGGCATCGGGCCGTCCATCGCATCGACCAGGATCAGCACCGAGTCCACCATCGACAGCACGCGCTCGACTTCGCCACCGAAGTCGGCGTGTCCCGGGGTGTCGACGATGTTGATGCGGTTGCCCTGCCAGGTGATGGCGGTGTTCTTGGCCAGGATCGTGATGCCACGTTCCTTTTCCTGGTCGTTGCTGTCCATCACGCGCTCAGCCAAGACGGTGCGTTCGGACAGGGTGCCGGACTGCTTCAGCAGGCAGTCGACGAGGGTGGTCTTGCCATGGTCGACGTGCGCGACGATGGCGATATTGCGGAGTTTTTCAATGGACATGCGGAAAGGGCCCCTGTCTGGCGCCAGTCTTGAGATGAGGTAAGCCCGACATTATAGCGGTTTCGTTGCGTTGCCGTTGCGGATTGGCGCAAGTCGATTCAGATCGCCCATTCAGCCAGCGTGACGGGCCGGGCGGCCGGGGCGGGCAGGGCCGTTGGACCATGGTCGTAACCGCGCGGCCGGTCACGCGCCCGGGTGTATCCTAATGGGCTGTTGATCACTCCAGAACCTGCAAGGATTTCCATGTCCCTGATCGCCACCTTCGACACCTCCCGCGGCCCGATCGTTGTCGAGCTGTACCCGGAGAAGGCTCCGCTGACGGTTGCCAACTTCGTCAACCTGGCCAAGCGCGGCTTCTACAACGGCCTGAGCTTCCACCGCGTCATCGCCGACTTCATGATCCAGGGCGGCTGCCCGGAAGGGTCCGGCCGCGGCGGCCCGGGCTACCGTTTCGAAGACGAGGCCAATAACGGCGTCGGTCACGAGCGTGGCGTGCTGTCCATGGCCAATGCTGGCCCGAACACCAATGGCAGCCAATTCTTCATCACCCATACCGCCACCCCATGGCTGGACGGCAAGCACACCGTGTTCGGCAAGGTCACCCAGGGCCTGGACGTGGTGGACAGCGTTGCCCAGGGCGACACCATCAATACGCTCACCATTGAAGGCGATACCGACGCCGTGCTGGCCGCCAAGGCCGACCGCGTTGCGGAGTGGAACAAGATCCTCGCCGCCTGATCGCAGTTCCCGTCGAACGGCCGCCTTGTGCGGCCGTTTGCTTGTCAACGCGCGCCGCCAGGCCTTGCGGCCCCGCCAGCGCGCCACCCCCACCAACGCTTTTTAGCAGAGGAAACACCCCATGAAAGCACCTGTTCGTGTTGCTGTGACCGGCGCTGCCGGCCAGATCGGCTACGCCCTGCTGTTCCGCATCGCCTCGGGCGAAATGCTGGGCAAGGATCAGCCGGTGATCCTGCAATTGCTGGAACTGTCCAACGAGAAGGCCCAGGCCGCGCTCAAGGGCGTGATGATGGAGCTGGAAGACTGCGCGTTCCCGCTGCTGGCCGGCATGGTCGGTACCGACGACGCCGAAGTGGCGTTCAAGGACATCGACGTGGCCCTGCTGGTCGGCGCGCGTCCGCGCGGCCCGGGCATGGAGCGCAAGGACCTGTTGCTGGAAAACGCCAAGATCTTCACCGCGCAGGGCGCGGCGTTGAACAAGGTGGCCAAGCGCGACGTCAAGGTGCTGGTGGTTGGTAACCCCGCCAACACCAACGCCTACATCGCGATGAAGTCGGCGCCGGATCTGAACCCGAAGAACTTCACCGCCATGCTGCGCCTGGACCACAACCGCGCCCTGAGCCAGCTGTCGCTCAAGCTCGGCAAGCCGGTCGGCGGCATCGAGAAGCTGGTGGTATGGGGCAACCACAGCCCGACCATGTACCCGGACTACCGTTTCGCCACCTCCGATGGCGCGTCCATCGGCGATGCGATCAACGACCAGGAATGGAACGCCAACACCTTCATCCCGACCGTGGGCAAGCGTGGCGCGGCGATCATCGAAGCGCGCGGGCTGTCCTCGGCTGCGTCGGCCGCCAATGCCGCCATCGATCACGTGCGTGACTGGGTGCTGGGCAGCAACGGCAAGTGGGTGACCATGGGCGTGCCGTCCGACGGCTCCTACGGCATTCCGGAAGGCGTGATTTTCGGCTTCCCGGTGACCACCGAGAACGGCCAGTACACCCTGGTCAAGGATCTGCCGATCGACGACTTCAGCCAGAAGTACATCGACAAGACTCTGGCCGAGCTGGAAGAAGAGCGCAGCGGCGTGTCGCATCTGCTGGGCTGAGCACCACAATTGCTGCAAGTCAAAACGCCGGGCATTGCCCGGCGTTTTTTTGTGCCTGCCCGCCAGCGATGACGCCAGCGGGTGGGCATCGCGGCGGTGCTGCGTGGGGTGCACGGCTGTAGCGACAACGCGCCGCAGGTGCGCTGGGTGATTCGGCGACCAAGGTACGTGCCCTGGCCGCGTTATCGCGGGACGTAGCGAGCCATCGATAGCTGGATGTGGACGGCGCGTCCAGTCCGGCGAGTACGCGTGGTGGATGCCGCACCGGGAACCGGCGGCACCCGCCTGAGGGCTGCGCCGTCGTTCAGTTCGCCGCGCTTATTCCAGGCCTTCGGCCTTCAGCGCTGCCTGCACGTCGGCATCGGCCTGCATGCGCTGGAAGAAGGCATCCAGTGCCGTCAGCCCACTCACGTCCACGCCGGCCTTGCGGGCCCAGCGCAAGGTCACGAACAGATACGCATCGGCGCCGGTATGGCTGTCGCCGGCCAGCCACTGGCGGCCCTGCAGATGCGCATCGGCACGCGTGTAGAGCGTGCGCAACTTGCTGCGCGCATCGTCCTGGCTGCGCGTGATCAATGCCTGATCCTGCAGGTAGGCGGTGCTGCCGAAGATCGGCTTGAAGGTCGGGTGGACGTCGGCGTTGGAAAATGCGATCCAGCGATTGATCTCGGCACGACTGCGCGCGCTGCCATCACCGCCCAGGCCGCTCAGTGGCGCAACATCGGCGATGTAATTCAGGATGGCGGCGTTCTGCGTCAGCGCCCAATCGTCGATCAGCAGCAACGGCACCGCACCTGCCGGATTGAGCTGCAGATAGTCGGGCGACTTCATGGTGGCGGCATCGACCACCACCAGATCGAACGGCAGCCCGGACCAGCGCAGGACGATGTGGTCAGCGAGCGAGCAGGCGCCGGGCTTGGTGTAGAGCTTCATGGTCAATCCAGTAAGGAACAGGACCGCAAGCTTAGCCGGGTTGTCCTGCGAGCTGTGGCACGCCTGCACGCGTAGCGCGCTGCGCAATGACGGGTGCGCATGGCGTGGTGCATCGATGCGCCCGCTGCGACGGACGAGGCACCGACGAGGCGGTTCGGTCCTGCGCGAACTCTGCCGCCGGTGTTTCGGTAGCACCGATGTGGTCGTACGGTAGGTGGGCGTGGACCGCGCCATGCGGATTCGTTTCGACACACGCGTACCTGCAGGTTTAAGTTTCAGCCAGCTACTGCGGGACGATCGGCGTAGCCTTTGCCGCGTCGCACTTCTGGCGTTTCCCCCTTGATCGATTCCAACTCCACCACGCCTCCACGCGTGGCGATTCCGCTCGCCCCATCATTGGATCCAGCATTGGCGCAGGCACAGATGCCGGCTCAGTTTCGGCCGCTCGATCGCCGCGTGCCCTGGATCGCCGGTCTCAGCCTGCTGTTGGCGTTCGTCGTGGCGGGCGTTGCGCAGCTGCTGACAGCGCTGATCGGGTTGGTCACCAACCTGGCATATTTCGGTCGCCTGGGCGTCGAGATGGTCAGCCCGGCAGGGCACGCGTGGGGAGCCTGGGCGATTGCGGTGCCGGTCGTCGGTGGCGTGATCGTCGGCGTGATGGCGCGCTACGGTTCGCGTGCGATCCGGGGGCACGGCATTCCCGAGGCGATGGAGCAGGTGTTGCGTAACGACAGCCGCATTCCGCCCATCATGACCTGGCTCAAACCCGCATCGTCGGCCGTGGCGATCGGGACCGGCGGGCCATTCGGTGCGGAAGGACCCATCATTGCCACGGGCGGCGCACTTGGATCACTGTTGGGGCAGCGACTGCATGTCACTGCCGACGAGCGCAAAACCTTGCTCGCTGCCGGTGCTGCCGCCGGCATGGCTGCGATCTTTGCAACGCCGATCGCGGCGGTGGTGTTGGCGGTCGAACTGCTGTTGTTCGAACGTCGCGCGCGCTCGCTGATTCCGGTGGCGCTGGCGGCGATGGTCGGGGCCGCGATGCACGGTGTGTTCGAAGGCACCGGCCCGGTATTTCCCATGCCGATGCTGCCGCCAGCGGTGTTGAGTGCGTTGTTCGCTTATGTGGCGATGGGAGCCGTGGTCGGTGCCATCAGCGTCGGCGTGACACGTCTGACCTATGGCATCGAAGACGCATTCGAGCGGATTCCGCTGCACTGGATGTGGTGGCCGGCGATCGGTGGCGTGGTAGTGGGCGTCGTCGGCTACTGGGTGCCGCGTACCCTGGGCGTGGGGTACGACAACATCATTCTGGTACTGGGTGGTGGCGTGGGACTGGGCACGATGTTGATCCTGTGCGTGGCCAAACTGGTGTCGTGGTCGGTGGCGCTGGGCAGTGGAACCTCCGGCGGCACGTTGGCGCCGTTGTTCACCATCGGTGGTGCGCTGGGTGGCGTGCTCGGGGTGGCCGTGGCGACCTATGCACCGTGGTTTGGTGTCGACCCACGGATGGCGGCGCTGGTCTGCATGGCGGCCATGTTCGCCGGTGCTTCGCGGGCATTTCTGGCCTCGGTCCTGTTTGCCTTCGAAGCGACCCAGCAAACGCATGGGCTGCTGCCACTGCTGGGCGGCTGCGCGGCGGCGTATCTGGTCTCCGGCCTAATGATGCGCCACACCATCATGACCGAGAAGATCGTGCGTCGCGGCGTTCGCGTTCCATCCGACTACAGTGCAGATCATCTGGATCAGATCGCAGTCGGCACGGTGTGCAGCCGCGACGTGGTGAGCCTGGAGGCAACCCAGACATTGGGCGAAGTACGCCAGTGGTTGCGCGGGGGTGGTGCCGAGGTCAGCCACCAGGGCTTTCCGGTCACCGGCGCAGAGGGCGCGCTATGGGGCGTGCTGACGCGCCGCGATCTGCTCGACCAACGCAAGGCCGATGACATGCAGCTCGCTGCGCTGCTGCAGCGCGCTGCGGTGGTCATCGGCGAGCAGCACTCGCTCCGCGAGGCGGCCGATCACATGAGCGATGCGGGTGTCGGCAGGTTGGTGGTCGTGGACGGGCCGCAGACCTTGCGTATCGTCGGCATCATCACGCGTAGCGATCTGCTCGCGGCACATGGCGGCCGGCTGCAGGCAGCTCGGGACATCGTACGAACCAGGGTGCGCCGTTCACTCCAGGCCAAGACAGCGCAAGCAATTCCAGAGGCGTGATGGCGGCGGTATCGACACGCCGCAGCATGGTGCGGGGTGTCGCTTAGGACGCTGTGCGCGGACGCAGCTTCTGCACGCGATAGAAGGTGTGGTCGCCGATGGTGGCCACCTGGTAGGCATTGCGCCAGCTTGGGCTTGCAATTGCGCTGGCGGCAAAGTGGCTGGCACCCGGCACGATTTCCTTGCGCTGACCGGCAGGCAATGCCCAATTACGTTCTGCAGCCAGTGCAACACCCAGCGCCTTGTTCCAGGCGTCATCGTTCTTCAGCTGCGTGCCCGGGGCCACGATGGTCGGTGCGAACTGCTTGCGCGCGGTGACCACCTCGCACATCGAATCGCCCCACAGGCCGCTGTCCAGCCGGCGCAGTGCAACTTCAGCGACAGCCTGCTGGCCGCGCAAGGTCTGGTCGCGCGCCTCCAGGTACACGGTGGTACTCAAGCACAGCGAATCTGCAGCTGGCTGCGGCATCAATTGCGCCAGCCAGAAAATCCAAATCATCTTCATACAACTCCTTGCTCCGTATGGGCCGGTCCGCAGGGCATCCAAGGTGGATGCACCAGTGCGAAAGGCTTGGCGTCATGGGGAGGCGACCTGTCACGGGCCGCCCGGTCTCCGGCGAAAGAGATCTGCCGAAGGCGCCCACCAAGTGGGTGGGTCAAAAAGTTGGCGCAAGGTAGGCGTCGATCACAGAATCGTGGCTGAATGGGCGGGGTTGACGCGGTACAACGTCTGCTGTGCCTGCTTTGCACGGTTTGACGGACTGCACTGCAGCAGCGCATGCGCGTCGCATCGGTGCAGCGACAGTGCAGTAAGCGTCGCTGCATCGGCGTCGATACATTTGGAATGACGATGCGCATTGCCGAAATGCGTGACGGATTCACGCCGACTGCACGCGTCATCTGTTGATCGATAGAAGCCGACTGCATCGACCGGGAAGCTGTCGACGGCTGTGGCACTTTGCAGCTCATGGCAACACGCAGATGCATCACGAGACACATAGATCGCGAGGCACAGAGTCAGTTGCGCATCCATTACGTATCGCGTGACTGGCGATGAGTGAGCAGGCGCGCAGTGAAAGCCCCTCGCGTTGTATCAGTGCGGCGCGCACCTTGAGTCAGGTCGCTGCCATCAACTGAGATGCATGGGGCGCGGCTCGGCCATATTGTGCTTGATCGATGACGCGATTCGAAATTGCCGCAATACGTTGCGGAGCGTCGGACGCGCATCTGATGGGTGATGCTTGAGCATGACGCATCCGTGATGCATGCAGTTCGGCAGCTACCGATTCCAGCTCTTGCAGCCAGCATGAATGTGGTTGGCAAACCTCGCCTGGTATCACCTATGGCCTAACTTGCGTCTTTGCCGTTATCTCCGATCCAGCACTGGATACGCCGAAGCAACGCAGTGCGCTGCTGCAAATTTTTGGCATCTACGCAGGACATGTTCGTCTGTTACTCGCTTGACTCCCTGCAGGTCTTATCCTGTTGCTACCACCGCTACACGCCTGCGTCAGACCGGTACGACAGAGGGATGCACGCCTAGCGCGAATGCTTTCAGACTCGGTGCGGCATTGCCGCTCTTTCAGCCGGTGGCTTCTGTCCGGACGTCATGCAGGATGAGTTGATACAGGCCAACAGCATGCATGCCGCACCGCAAAGCATCGGGCCGATCGCCATCGACCATGCCAGCTGTGCATGATCCGCGCCGTGATCCTTGTTCAAGTGCAGCAGCAGGCCAATCAACACGCTGCCAAGCGCAAGCGCGATCTGGGCGGCAGCCGTCAGCAGGGCGAAGCCACGTGCCTGTTGCGCGGGGGCGTGGCGTATCGACAGTTCGGCATGTCGCGCCCACACCCACTGGCCGGCGCTACCGGCTGCCATCCCCATGCCGAATGCCAGCGCGGCGTCTGGCCACACGCCGCGCATGGTCTGCATTGCAAACAACAGCCCGAATACGACCAACGCGAACCCGCTGCATCCCAGCCGCTGCAAGGCGCGGGTCTGCAGCCGTGCCGCCAACGGCTGTATGGCCACGGTGCCGACGGCGTAGCTGATCAGAATCGCGCTGCCCCAGCGGGGTGAGGGGAGCAGCGTTTGCGCCAGATACGGCGCCAGTTTGGTGAAGGTGGGCAAGGCCAGCGACAATGCTGCGATCACCATCAACGGCAGCCAGCAGGCGCGGTGCAGGCCTGCATTCGGTGCGTGTGCTTGCGGTCCAGCAACGTAGGGCGCATGCGGTTGCAGCGTGTGGCGCAGCCAGCCTGCCGTCAGCATGGCCAGGGTGCTGACGGCGACCACCACCGTCATTGCGACGGGTGCGCCTGCAGACGGCCTGGAATGCACGAGCAGCCCGATCGTCGCACTGACCGACAATGCGGCCAGGCCGCTGCCGACCAACCGCAGTGCGCTGATGCCCTTTGCACCACGCCATGGCCAGCGGCCAAGGCCGAGCAACGTGTTCTGCGCAACATCGCCCACGGCGTACGCCGCGCGGAACGGCAGGCTGAAAAGCAACACGCAGGCCAAGCGTGTTGCAGCGGGCAACAGGGGAGCCAGGAACAGCAGCGCCATCGCCACGGCAGCGATCGCAATGCCGCGCCATTGCGCACGACCGGCCCAGGCCAGGCTGCTGCTCCCCTGCCAGCGACCGGCAGCGAGCAAGCCCATCACCGCACTGACCACCAATCCCGCTGCAACCGTCATGCCGGCAGCGGTGGCGCTCAGCTGTACGTATTCGGTCAGGGCAAAGATCAGCAACAGCTCGCCGGTATACCAAAGCAGGCTCTTGCCGAAGTGCGCAGCCGTGTACGCCAGCATCGCCGACAGCGGCAGGGTGGGGAGCTGAGGCGGTGCCGTCGGGGTGTGCATGCAGCCGGTTATAGCCGGGCTCTACGACACCAAAAAGAACGCCGCAGAATGCGGCGATCGCGGCCTGGCGACGGCTGAGGTGAGTACCTGGCAATCATGCAACTGGGATCGTGGGTCTGCGGCGGAAGGCAATGCGAGCGCCGGCGCTATCCATCTGGCCATCTGCCGCCGTCGCCCCTGCCAGTCTGGCCGCACCGGCGGCTCATGACCTGGTCAAGCGTAAGTGACCGGCATGCGGCCTGGGACGCAGCCCTATGTCACGAACTTGCTGCCACTGCATCAGAGCGGCGCTGTCGCTACAGGCTTCAGTGCGCTTCGCAGGGGTGCGAAGCAGGGCGTGCCGGCGAAGTGAGTCTGGTCCGCCGGCAGCCGCTTGCTGTCGCCTTGCGCAACGCGCTGCAACAGCACCGGCGTACCGGCGCAGCTATCACAAGGTTGCAGCGAGTCGGCTGGCCTGGTTGATCGCGCGCTTGGCATCCAGCTCGGCCGCCACGTCGGCGCCGCCGATCAGGTGCGGCTGCTTGCCGAGCGCCTGCAAGGCGGCCAGCAGCTCGCGGCGCGGTTCCTGGCCGGCGCAGATCACCACCGTGTCGACATCGAGCAATTGCTCGGTGCCCTCCACGCGGATACGCAGTCCGGCATCGTCCACGCCCAGATACTCCACGCCGCCAAGCATCTTCACGCCCTTGGCCTTGAGTGTGGCGCGGTGGATCCAGCCGGTGGTCTTGCCCAGCCGTGCACCCGGTCGCCCCGGGCTACGTTGCAGCAACCAGACCTGGCGGGCAGGGCGCTCGGGCTGCGGTTTGGCCAGCGCGCCGCGGGTCTCGAAGGTCGGGTCCACGCCCCATTCGGCCATCCAGCGCGCCGGGTCCAGCGACACGGCCTCGCCTTCGTGCACCAGGAATTCGCCGACATCAAAGCCAATGCCACCGGCACCGATGATGGCGACCTTGCCGGCGGGCACGTGGCGGCCCAGCACTACGTCCAGATAGCTCACCACCATCGGATGGTCGGCACCCGGGAAGTCGACCTTGCGCGGCTCGATGCCGGTGGCCAGCACCACCTCGTCGAACTCGGTGAGGTCGGCTGCCTGCACATGGGTATCCAGGCGCAACTGCACGCCGGTCGCCTCGATGCGGTGGCTGAAGTAGCGCAGCGTTTCGTTGAATTCTTCCTTGCCGGGAATGCGCCTGGCGATGTTGAACTGCCCGCCGATCGCACTGTTTGCATCGAACAGGGTCACCCGGTGGCCGCGCTCGGCCGCGACCGTGGCGCAGGCAAGGCCGGCCGGGCCTGCACCGACCACGGCAATGCGCCTGGGCGTGGCGGTGGGCGTGTAGACCAGTTCGGTTTCATGGGCTGCGCGCGGATTGACCAGGCAGGTGGCCAGCTTGTTCTCGAACACATGATCCAGGCAGGCCTGGTTGCAGGCGATGCATGTATTGATGGTGTGCGATTGCCCGGCAGCGGCCTTGTTGGTCCACTGCGGGTCGGCCAGCAACGGTCGCGCCAGCGACACCATGTCCGCCGCGCCGTCGGCGAGGATGCGCTCGGCCACCTCCGGCATGTTGATGCGGTTGCTCGCCACCACCGGAATGCGCAGGTGCGGTTTGAGTTTGGCAGTCACGCTGGCGAATGCGGCGCGCGGTACCGAGGTGGCAATGGTCGGGATGCGCGCCTCATGCCAGCCGATGCCGGAATTGATGAGGGTGGCGCCAGCTGCCTCGATCGCCTGGGCCTGGGCCAGGATGTCTTGCCACTGGTTGCCGTCTTCGACCAGATCCACCAGCGACAGCCGGTAGATGATGATGAAGTCCGGCCCGCAGGCCTCGCGGATGCGACGCACGATCTCCACCGCAAAGCGCATCCGCTTGGCCGCATCGCCGCCCCAGGCATCGCTGCGTTTGTTGGTGCGTGCCGCAGTGAATTCGTTGATCAGATAGCCTTCCGAACCCATCACCTCCACGCCGTCGTAGCCGGCCTCGCGCGCCAGCCGTGCCGACCGCGCATAGGCGGCGATCTGGCGGTCCACCGCCGCTGCAGACAGGGCGCGCGGGGTGAACGGATTGATCGGCGCCTGCAACCTGGACGGCGCCACCGACAGCGGGTGATAGGCGTAGCGCCCGGCATGCAGCAGCTGCAGGCAGATCTTGGCGCCGTGCTCGTGCACGGCGCGGGTGACCTGGCGGTGCGGGCGCACTTCCCAGGGCCACGACAGCTTGCCGCCGAAGGGCTTGAGCCAGCCCACCACGTTCGGGGAGAACCCGCCGGTGACGATCAGGCCAACCCCGCCGGCCGCGCGCTCGGCGAAATACGCCGCCAGCTTGGGAAAGTCGCGTGCGCGGTCTTCCAGCCCGGTGTGCATCGATCCCATCAGGACGCGGTTGCGCAGTTGGGTGAAGCCCAGATCGAGCGGCGTGAACAGGTGCGGGAAGGGCGAGGGCGAAGGGCCGGTGGCGGGCGACATGATATGGATACGCTGGCGTACGGAGTGCGCACGATGCAGGCAAACGGGCGTGGCGGCAAGTCCCGGGTGTCCGGTCCGGGTTGTCGGCCGCGGTGCAGCTGCTGGAAGGCCGGGCGGGTAGCCTCCTGTCCCGTCAGGGTGTGCGCCGCGCAGCGCCTGTCTCTGCGTCCGGATGCGCATGTCCCCGACGCGCGTGGCGTGCGACGGGCACGTCCCGGTGTCTTCCTGCCTGTTTCGCTCGAGACGCGCGGCGGCATCGAAACCGGACAGGCAATCACGTGGCGCTTGTGGTGGCTACCAGCCGGCCAACGTCAGCTTGCCGATGGTACTGCCGCTTTCCAGCCGACGGTGCGCTTCACGCAAGGTGCCGGCATTGATCGGCGACAACGTTTCGGTGTGTGTCGTGCGCAGTTCACCTGCGTCGATCAGGCTCGCCGCACGGTTGAGGATGCGATGCTGTTCCACGATGTCGTCGGTGGCGTACCGCGAGCGGGCGAACATCAGCTCCCAATGGATGCCGATGCACTTGGACTTGTACGGGTCGCCGATCGCCAACGGGCCGCGCGGCTCGACGATCAGGCCGACATGCCCTTGCGGCGCAAGGATCTCGCCCAACGGTTGCCAGTAGCGATCGGTGTCGTACAGGTTCAGTGCCGCATCCACGTTGTGCAGGCCCAGCGCCTGCAGCTGCGGATGCAGCGGTTGATGATGATCGATCACATGCTGGGCGCCCATCTGACGCACCCACTCGATGCTTTCCGGTCGCGATGCGGTGGCGATCACCGTGAACCCCGCATGCCGCGCCAGCTGGATCGCGATCGAGCCAACCCCGCCGGCGCCGCCGATGATCAGCAGATGCCGGCCGCGGTTGCGTGCGCCATCAAAGGCGAACGGCATGCGCTGGAACAGCAGCTCCCATGCGGTGAGTGTGGTCAATGGCAGTGCAGCGGCCTGCGCAAAGCTCAGCGAGGTTGGCTTGCAGCCGGCGATGCGCGCGTCCACCAGTTGGTACTGCGCGTTGCTGCCCGGACGGCTGATGTCGCCGGCGTAATAGACCTCATCGCCTACCGCAAACGCGGTGACGTCCGGACCCACTGCCTCGATCACGCCGGCAGCGTCGTAGCCCAGGATCTTGGGTGCTTCCAGGGTCTGCGGCTTGGGTGCGCGTACCTTGGTGTCGACCGGATTCACCGAGATTGCTTCCACTCGTACCAATAAGTCATATCCGGACGGCGCCGCGGGAGCCGGAAGCTCCATGTCAAGTAACGATGCCGGGTCGTCGATCGGAAGATAACGTGTGAAGGCGACAGCTTTCATCGGGACGCTCCTGGTGGGGAGTTCAGGGTGCGTTGTGAAGCAAGTTGGCTGCAACCATCGACCCCACAATTCAGCTCGGACGGGGCCTGACGTTCACCAATGTGGTTTTGACAGCGCTCAGCAAGGTCAAAAACAGGTGCGGGTGTCATCGTCTTCACTGGGCTTAATTCGGCTCCTGTTCATATCGGGTGGACCGCAAAAGTGGGTGCCCGGTCCTTTTCTTCATGAAACTGTATACGTAGTATTGGCTGGGGTTTGCAGCCCTGGCGATTGCTTTCACATGTTATATGACCGTTAACGCGATCTTCACTGAGGCCGGCTTAATCTGCGCCCCGATGGCTCTGGATGTGACGAGCATCTTTACCAAGAACAACGCCTCTATCGGTTTTATCTCCCAAAGAAGGAGCTGTATAAATGAACAAGAAAATTCTCACTGCCGCGTTGCTCGGCGGTCTGGCAGTTGCCCAGGCTGCTTCCGCGCAGGAGTTCGATGACCGTTGGTACCTGACCGGTAGCGCTGGCTTCAACTTCCAGGACAGCGATCGCCTGACCAATGATGCTCCGTTCGTCACCCTGGGCCTGGGCAAGTTCGTCAGCCCGAACTGGTCGATCGACGGTGAACTGAACTATCAGAACCCGAACTTCGACGCCAACCAGGACCAGAACTGGAGCCAGTACGGTATCTCGTTCGACCTGCGTCGCCACTTCATCCAGGAAGGCCGCGGCTGGAACCCGTACTTGCTGTTCGGCCTGGGTTACCAGCGTTCGGAAGAAGAGTTCGACGCCACCCCGAACCCGGTGTCGCCGGGCCAGCAGAAGGACGGCAACTTTGCCGCCAAGGCTGGTGTGGGTCTGCAGACCACCTTCGACAAGCGCGTCGCCGTGCGTGCTGAACTGGCCTACCGCGCCGACTTCAACGACCAGAGCGTTGCTGCTCCGCAGGAAGACTGGTTCGGCGACGTGCTGGCTTCGGTCGGCGTCGTGATCCCGCTGGGACCGGCTCCGTCGACCGCTCCGCCGCCGGCTCCGGCTCCGGTTGCTCCGAGCTGCGCCGATCTGGATGACGACGGTGACGGCGTCAACAACTGCGACGACAAGTGCCCGAACTCCCAGCCTGGCCAGACCATCGGTCCGGACGGCTGCCCGGTGCCTGTGTCGATCGACCTGAAGGGCGTGAACTTCGACTTCAACAAGTCGACCCTGCGTCCGGATGCCGTGTCGATCCTGAGCGAAGCGACCGAGATCCTGAAGCGTTACCCCGACCTGAAGGTCGAGGTTGCCGGTCACACCGACTCGAAGGGTACCGACGCGTACAACCAGAAGCTGTCCGAGCGTCGTGCGACCACCGTGTACGACTACCTGACCAAGAACGGCGTCGATGCGTCGCGTCTGGTCGGCCCGATCGGCTACGGCGAGAGCCGTCCGATTGCTCCGAACGCCAACCCGGATGGTTCCGACAATCCGGAAGGCCGTGCGAAGAACCGTCGTACCGAGCTGAACGTCCAGAACTAATTGGACCGCTAGCTTGCTTCATACAAAACCCGGCCTCGCGCCGGGTTTTGTCTATGTGTGCTCCGAAAGTCCCCCAATTCCTCGGCACATAGGCTGCAATGCTGTCTGTGTTGCCCTCCCGGCACGGTTCCTGTTGAAACAGCGTTCATCGCTGCCTACACTCGCCGCGTCGACACCACACTCTTACTGGAAGAACCAACGATGCTGCGTACCGCTACGGCAGGACTGCTCTGTCTCGCTCTGATTCCCGCCGCCTACGCCACTCCGAACTGCGCCGGCAGCACGGTGTCCCAGCCGCTGCCGTTGCCCGCCACCGTGATTGCGCCGGCGGCCGCCGAGTTCTATACCCGCAGCGTGCAGCTGGGCATGCCGACTGGCGTGCTGGCCCAGCCCTACAGCAGCGATCAATCGGTGGACCGCGTGCTGCTGCGCCTGCGCGTGGAAGGCTGCCAGGACGTGGCCAAGGTGATTCCGCCCGGCGGCACCGTCAACCCGAACGATCCGGCGGCCTACAAGGCCACCACCGCTTTCGACAACACCCCGTGGCGCTTCGACATGAGCCAGAACGGCAAGCGCATGACGGCCGAAGAATTCGACGCCTGGATGAAGGCGCGTGGCGTGCGCGTGGTCAAGGCGCGTCCTGCCCCCGGTGCGGCTCCTGCTGCAGCGGCGCCGGCAGCCGACGCCAAGCCGGTCGAGAACAAGTAATCCACGCGGTCGGGACGGCATGACCCGGCGACCTCCGCCGGCGACGTCCCGGCCTCGCACGCGTGGCCCGGCACCGCCGGCGCGCGCCGCGCGTGCGTCCGCCGCCGCACCGGGCACCTCCGCGCCGCGGCATGGGCTGGCGCGGGTGCTGTCCAAGCTGGGCGTGTGCTCGCGGACCGAGGCGGCCCGCTGGATCGCCGATGGGCGGGTCAGCGTCGATGGACGGGTGATCCGCGACCCCGAATTCCCGATCCGCACCGATCAACATGCGGCCGTCGCCATCGACGGCCAAGCCCTGGCTGGACCTGCGCGGATCTACCTGATGCTCAACAAGCCGCGCGGCGTGGTCACCACGGTGCGCGACGAGCAGGGCAGGGACACCGTGTACCGCTGTTTCGATGGTGCGGGCCTGCCGTGGATCGCGCCGGTCGGGCGCCTGGACAAGGCCAGCGAAGGCCTGCTGCTGTTCAGTAACGACCCGCAGTGGGCGGCGGCGGTGACCGATCCCGCCAGCGGGCCGGACAAGACCTATCACGTGCAGATCGATTGCCACCCGGACGCCGGGCAGCTGGCGCAGCTGCAGGTCGGAGTGATCGATCCAGATCCCGACAGTGATGGTGGATTGCTGCGTGCAAAGCAGGTGCGTCTGCTGCGCGAGGGCGAGCGCAATGCCTGGCTGGAAATCGTGCTGGACGAAGGCCGTAACCGGCAGATCCGCCGATTGCTCGCGGCCGTGGACATCGGCGTGCTGCGGTTGGTGCGCGTGGCGATCGGGCCGTTGGCAATCGGCGAGCTGGGCAAAGGCGCCTGGCGGATGCTCAGTGCGGCGGAAGTCCTGGCGCTGACGCCGGGTCGCGCCAGCGCGCCAGACGCGCGCTGAGCAAGGCGCTCACCACGTCCACCGCGCGTGCGTCGCCGGCACCGTTGGCGTCATGGCGCCGGCCCTTGGCGTGATTGCAGCCTGCACAGGCCAGCGCCAGATTGCGCGCATCGTTGGGCGCATTGCCCACCCGCATGCACAGATCGGCTGCGGCGCGGCGCCCGAACCAAGCCTGCGGCACCACGTGTTCCAGTGTGGTGTGCCCCAACGGTTCGCCGTCGATGCCGATGTGCAGGCGGCGACGGCAATGCAGGCAGCGGGTTTCCCAGCTGCCGTCCAGCAACCGGGCCTGGGCATCGGTCTGCGCCGCGAGCAGCAGCCGTCGGCGCAGCACTGTCCGCATGCTCAGGCCTTGATGACGTCCAGTTCGCGGCCGATCTTGATGAAGGCGTCGATGGCCTGATCCAGATGCTCCCGGGTATGCGCTGCGCTGATCTGGGTGCGGATACGCGCCTGGCCCTTGGGCACCACCGGAAAGAAGAAGCCGATCGCGTAGATGCCTTCTTCCAGCAGGCGCTCGGCGAACTTCTGCGCCAGCGGTGCGTCGTAGAGCATCACCGGGCTGATCGGGTGCACGCCGGGCTTGAGGTCGAAGCCGGCGGCGGTCATGCGCTCGCGGAAATAGCGGGTGTTGTCGACCAGTTGCGTGCGCAGCTCGCCGGCCGCGTCCAGCATCTCGAACGCCTTGATGCCGGCAGCCACCACGTGCGGCGGCAACGAATTGGAGAACAGGTAAGGGCGCGAGCGCTGGCGCAGCAGTTCGATCACCTCGCGCCTGGCGGTGGTGAAGCCGCCCAGCGCGCCGCCCATGGCCTTGCCCAGCGTGCCGGTGAAGATGTCGATCTGGTCCAGCACGCCCTTGACCTCGGCCGAGCCGCGGCCGGTGGCGCCCAGGAAGCCGGTGGCATGGCATTCGTCGATATGCACCAGCGCGTTGTATTTGCGGGCCAGGGCAGTGATTTCGTCCAGCGGGGCAATGAAGCCGTCCATCGAGAACACGCCGTCGCTGGTGATCAGCTTGGTCTTGCAGCCGGCCGCGTCTGCCGCCTGCAGCTGCGCTTCCAGATCGGCCATGTCGCAGTTGGCGTAGCGGAAGCGCTTGGCCTTGCACAGGCGCACGCCGTCGATGATGGAGGCGTGGTTGAGCGCATCGGAAATGATCGCATCGTGCTCACCGAGCAGTGGTTCGAACAGGCCGCCGTTGGCATCGAAACAGGCGGCGTAGAGGATGGTGTCCTCGGTGCCGAAGAACTCGGCGATGGTGCGCTCGAGCTGCTTGTGCAGGTCCTGGGTGCCGCAGATGAAGCGCACCGACGCCATGCCGAAGCCGTGGCTGTCCAGCGCATCCTTGGCGGCCTGGATGATATCCGGATGGTCGGCCAGGCCAAGATAGTTGTTGGCGCAGAAGTTCAGCACGCTGCGGCCATCGGCCAGCGTGATCTGTGCCGACTGCGGGCCGGTGATGATGCGCTCGGACTTGAACAGGCCCTGGGACTGGATGGCATCCAGTTCGGCGGCGTAGTGGGCGGTGAGCGCGGCAGGCGGACGGGTCATGGCGGTCGCAGTGGCAAGGAAGAAGCGCAATCTTAACGATCACCATGGCATACCACTACGTCATGCAAAATCGGCATAAGCAGCGGCGTGGATGTCATTTCACCGCCCGCGTGACGCTGCGCAGCATGGCATGCTTGCTGTTCAGCTGTGCCCCCGGCCAGGAGATCGTTGTGACACACCCCCGCTTCCGCCTTGTTTCCTTCATATGCATCTTGCTGGCCCTGGCCGGCCCGGCAGGCGCACGCGACATCGGTTTGCTCAATGTGAGCTACGACCCCACTCGCGAGTTCTACCGCGATTTCAACACCGCATTCGCGGCGCACTGGAAACAGCAGCACCCGCAGGACACGGTCACGGTGGAGACCTCGCACGGCGGGTCCGGCAAGCAGGCGCGCGCGGTCATCGACGGGATCGAGGCAGACGTGGTGACCCTGGCGCTGGCCTACGACGTGGATGCGATCGCGCAGAAGGCCAAGCTGATCGACAGCGATTGGGAAAAGCGGCTGCCGGACAACAGCGCGCCGTATACCTCCACCATCGTGTTCCTGGTCCGCAAGGGCAACCCGAAGAACATCAAGGATTGGCCCGACCTGCTGCGCTCGGGCGTGGCGGTGGTGACGCCCAACCCCAAGACCTCCGGTGGCGCGCGCTGGAATTATCTGGCCGCCTGGGCGTATGCGGATCACATCTTCAAGGGCGACCGCGAGCGCATCGTGCGCTACATGCAGGCGCTGTTCCGCAACGTGCCGGTACTCGACACCGGTGCGCGCGGTGCGACCACCACCTTCGTCCAGCGGGGTATCGGCGACGTACTGCTGGCCTGGGAAAACGAGGCGCTGCTGGCGCGCGAGGAACTGGGCAAGGACAAGTTCGAGATCGTGGTGCCGAAGCTGTCGATCCTGGCCGAGCCATCGGTGGCGCTGGTGGACAAGAACGTCGACAGGCACGGCACCCGCGAGGTGGCCGACGCCTATCTGCGCTACCTGTACGCGCCGGAAGGGCAGAAGCTGGCGGCCAGGCATTTCTATCGCCCGCGCCATCCGGAGTTTGCCGATCCGGCGGATCTGGCCCGTTTCCCGGACATCAAGCTGGTGACGATCCAGCAGGCGTTCGGGTCCTGGGACAAGGCGCAGCAGGAACACTTCGCCGACGGCGGCCTGTTCGACCAGATCCAGGCCAAGAAGTAGGCATGCAGACCTCGGTTGCACCCCGCCCGGTGTCGCCAGCGCGCCGCCGCCGCGTGATGCCGGGGCTGGGCCTGAGTCTGGGCATCACCCTGACCTGGCTCGGCCTGATCGTGCTGATTCCGTTGCTGGGCATCTTCATCAAGACCAGCGGCTTGGGTTGGGAAGGGTTGTGGAAGGTCTGGAGCGAACCGCGCGTGCTGGCGGCGTTGCGGCTCAGTTTCGGTACCGCCCTGGCGGCAGGCGCGTTCAATGCGTTGATGGGCACCTGGGTGGCCTGGGTGTTCGTGCGCTATCGTTTCCCGGGCAAGCGCTTCTTCGATGCAGTGATCGACCTGCCGTTCGCGCTGCCCACCGCAGTGGCCGGTATCGCGCTGACCGCGTTGTATGGCGGCAACGGCTGGATCGGGCGCTGGCTGGAGGCGGCCGGGATCAAGGTGGCCTATACCCAGCTCGGCATCGTGATCGCGCTGGTGTTCGTTGGCCTGCCGTTCGTGGTGCGGGTGGTGCAGCCGGTGCTGGCCGAAAGCGATCGTGAAATGGAGGCTGCGGCCGCCACGTTGGGCGCCTCGCGCTGGCAGACGGTCTGGCGGGTGGTGTTGCCGGGGCTGTGGCCGGCGGTGCTGACGGGATTTGCGCTGGCCTTCGCACGCGGGGTGGGGGAGTACGGGTCGGTGATCTTCATTGCCGGCAACCTGCCCAACTCCACCGAGATCGCGCCGCTGCTGATCACCATTCGGCTGGAAGAGTTCGACTATGCCGGCGCTACCGCGATCGCGGCGGCGATGCTGTTGCTGTCGCTGGTGATCCTGCTGGTGGTCAACACGTTGCAGGCACGCCTGTTGCGCTATCAACGGAGGCCGGCATGACCGATGCTGTTTCTTCGTTGCCCTCGATGCTGCAGACCCGTGCGATGACCGAGCAGGCGCGCCGCATCACCGATTCGGCCACCAACGAGCCGCGCTGGGTGCAGTGGCTGATGATCCTGGGTGCACTGGGATTTCTGCTGGCGTTCTTGTTGCTGCCGCTGGTGCTGGTCTTCGCCGAAGCACTGCGCGGCGGCTGGGAGACCTTCCTGCGCGCGGTGGTCGACCCGGATGCGCTGTCGGCGATCAAGCTGACGCTGCTGGTGACGGCCTTCGTGCTGCCGTTGAATCTGGTGTTCGGCGTGGCCGCTGCCTGGGCGGTGAGCAAGCACCAGTTCCGCGGCAAGCGCCTGCTGGTCAGCCTGATCGACCTGCCGTTTTCGGTCTCGCCGGTAGTGGCGGGGCTGATCTTCGTGCTGATCTTCGGCCGCAATGGCTGGGCCTGGCCATTGATCGACGAAGGCTGGCATGTGCAGCTGCCGGCGCTGGGCGAATATGTGATTCAGCTGCCACGGATCGTGTTTGCGTTGCCGGGCATTGTGCTGGCCACCACGTTCGTGACATTTCCCTTCATCGCGCGCGAGTTGATGCCGCTGATGGAACAGCAGGGCAGCGACGAGGAATTGGCCGCGCTGAGCCTGGGCGCCAATGGCTGGCAAATGTTCTGGCGGGTAACGCTGCCCAATATCCGCTGGGGCCTGCTGTATGGCGTGCTGTTGTGCGCGGCGCGGGCAATGGGCGAGTTCGGCGCGGTGTCGGTGGTGTCCGGGCATATCCGCGGGCGCACCAATACGCTGCCGCTGCATGTGGAGATTCTCTACAACGAATACGCCTACAGCGCGGCATTCGCATGTGCCTCGCTGCTGGCATTGACCGCGCTGCTGACGCTGGCGCTGAAGACGTACCTGGAATGGCGGCACGGCGATTCGCTGGCCGCCAACCACCGCCACTGAGGTCACCATGGGCATCCGTATCCACCGCCTGCGCAAGCAGTTCGAGAGTTTCACCGCACTGGACGACATCAGCCTGGACGTGCGCCAGGGCGAGCTGCTGGCGTTGCTGGGGCCGTCCGGGTCGGGCAAGACCACCTTGTTGCGGATCATGGCCGGGCTGGAGCACGCCGATGGTGGGCAGGTGCTGTTCGGCGACGAGGACGCGACCCGCATGAGCGTGCAATCGCGCCGGGTCGGCTTCGTCTTCCAGCATTACGCGCTGTTCAAGCACATGGATGTGTTCGAGAACATCGCCTTCGGGCTGCGCGTGCGGCGCGGCAACGAGCGCTGGGCCGAAGCGCGGATCCGCGCGCGGGTGGAAGAGTTGCTGGCGTTGGTGCAGCTGCAGGGTCTCGAGCAGCGTTATCCCACCCAGCTGTCCGGCGGCCAGCGGCAGCGCGTGGCGCTGGCGCGGGCGCTGGCGATCGAACCGCGCGTGCTGTTGCTGGACGAGCCCTTCGGCGCGCTGGATGCGCAGGTGCGCCGCGACCTGCGGCGCTGGCTGCGTGAGTTGCACGAGCGCACCGGCCTGACCACGGTGTTCGTGACCCATGACCAGGAGGAGGCGCTGGAGCTGGCTGACCGGGTTGCCATCCTCAACCGCGGTCGCATCGAACAGCTCGACACCCCGGCGCTGATCTATGACAAGCCGGCCTCGCCGTTCGTGTATTCCTTCGTGGGGGCAGTAAACCGCATTCCCGGCGTGCTCGAGCAGGGGCAGATCCACGTGGCAGGTCATGCCTTGCCGGCAGCCAATGCTGCACTGGCTGCCGGCCCTGTGGAAGTCTACGTGCGGCCCGAGGACCTGGTGCCCGATGACGCCGGCTGGCCGGCCACGGTGGCCTGGTCGCAGCGCAGCGGCCCACGGCTGCGGCTGCGCGCCACCCTGCAGCCGGCAGGCAACGAAGTGGAAGTGGAGCTGCCGGCCTCGGCCGGCAATTTCCAGCCCGGCCAACAGCTGCGACTGGCCGCACGCCAGTACGGGGTGTTTCCGGCCTGAGGAGCCGCCGCCGAGGCGTTTCACTCGGGGCGCGATGGAAGTGCCCGGGAGTTGCTGAGGGGAGCCCCCGGTTTGCCGTGCCCTTGAATGCGGTGTCCCACGACCGACCGGCAAGCGATCGGCGCTAGCCGCGCTGCATGCGAGGCAATGGGTGGTTCGCGAACGATTCCCGACTCCCGACTCCCGATTCCCCAACATCAAGATTCCGCAGCGGCGGTCGATGACACGCATACCCGATCGGCGCATCGACAGGCGAAGGATGTGCGCTGGATCAAGCGAGCGCGACTTTTATGTTGCGCTGCAACGACAGTTCGACTAAGAATCCATTGCAGCTCTCGCTTCGCGCCATCCGACCGCCCATCGCTCCAGGAGAAGCCCCATGAAGCCGTCCTCGCTCGCTTGTTGTCTGTCGTTGCTGTTTGGCGTGGTGCCCCTGGCCCAGGCGCAAGACGAAGACGCGCCCGCGCCACCGCTCAGTGGCACGTTTGCGCTGACCAGCGATTACCTGTTCCGCGGCATCTCGCAGACCAACGAAGAACCTGCGTTCCAGGCGGGCCTGACCTACAAGCTGCCGTATGGCTTCTACGTCGGGACCTGGGGCTCCAATGTCGATTTCGGCGCGGGCGATCCGGACTGGGAAGTGGACGGTTTTGTCGGCTACAACACCGACTTGAGTGCGAATTTCAATTTCGACGTGATGGTGAACCGCTATCACTATCTCGGTGCCGGTGCGTCCAACTACGCCGAGCTGATCACCAAGACCACGTTCCTGAAGACCTATAGCCTGACCCTGGCGTACACCAACGATCTGTACGGCACCGATACCGATGGGTATTACTACGCGCTGGATGCCAATTGGGCGTTGCCGCACAACTTCACCATCGGCGCGCATGCCGGGCACAGCATCTACACCTCGGCGCTGAGCCAGGTCGATCACGACTACAACGATTTTGGCGTCAACGTGGGCAAGACCTTCGGTCCACTGGGCCTGAGCGTGGGCTATTACGACACCAGCGAAGCGGCCGAATTCGGCTTCGGACGACAGAATTCGCAGAACCATCTGGTGGCGACGGCAACGGTCACTTGGCCGTAAGTGTGATTGGCTGAAGCGACTCCACACCTTTGCTGCATCACCGTGCGTCGGGAAGCGTTGCGCGCAGCATCTTCGGTCTCTGCATCCAGGTGAGGTCAGGAAACGGAAATACAAAAGGCGCCTCGCGGCGCCTTTTGCGTATCTGCAGGATCAGTCGATCAGTTCCAGCTCAATACGACCTTGCCGGCCTTGCCTTCTTCCATCAGGTCGAAACCCTTCTGGAAATCGTCGATCGGCAGCTGGTGGGTCAGCACCTTCTGCAACGGGAAGCCCGACAGCACCAGCTGGGTCATCTTGTACCAGGTCTCATACATCTTGCGGCCGTAGATGCCTTGCACAGTAAGGCCCTTGAAGATGATCTTGTCCCAGTCGCAACCGGCACCGCGCGGCATGATGCCGAGCATGGCGATCTTGCCGCCGTGGTACATGCAATCGAGCATGTCGTTGAACGCGCGCGGGTTGCCGCTCATCTCAAGGCCCACGTCGAAGCCTTCCATGTGCAGGTCCTTCATCACGTCCTTCAACGACGTATTGGACACGTTGACCACGCGGGTGGCGCCCATGTCGGCGGCCAGCTTGAGACGGAAATCGTTGACGTCGGTGACCACCACGTTGCGCGCACCGATGTGCTTGCAGATGCCCGCCGCAATGATGCCGATCGGGCCGGCGCCGGTGATCAGCACGTCCTCGCCGATGACGTCGAACTCCAGCGCGCAATGCGCGGCGTTGCCGTAAGGGTCGAAGAATGCCGCCAGTTCGGAGGGGATCTGATCCGGGATTGGCCACAGGTTGGAGGCGGGCATCACCATGTATTCGGCAAAGGCGCCGTTGACGTTGACGCCGATGCCCACCGTGTTGGGGCACAGGTGCGGGCGGCCACCGCGGCAGTTGCGGCAATGGCCGCAGACGATGTGGCCTTCGGCCGAGACGCGTTGGCCGACCTGGTAGCCGGTCACCGCTGAACCGAGCTCGGCTACGCGGCCGACGAACTCATGGCCGATGGTCAGGCCGGGGGTGATGGTGCGCTGGCTCCACTCGTCCCACAGGTAAATGTGCAGGTCGGTGCCGCAGATGGCGGTCTTTTCGAGCTTGATCAGCACCTCGTTGGGGCCGGGGGTGGGAACCGGCACCTGCTCCATCCAGATGCCTTTTCCCGCGTCGCGCTTGACCAGCGCTTTCATCGTCTGCGCCATATGGCGAGCCTGCTAAGTGAAATAAGTCGGCAATTATATGCCCGATGCCGCATTCGCCATGCGGCAGTGCAGGACGGCCGCCCACGTTGATCCGGCGCCTGCCGGGAGACGGGAGCAGGCGGTGTACGAGCGGGCGCACGAGCCGGGTAAGGGGCGACCTCGCGCTGCCCCCATCCGCCCTTCGGGCACCTTCCCCCGCTTGCGGGGGAAGGCGATGCGCAGCGCCGGATGGAGGTCACCACCGCCTTCACCCTTCTTCCGCATGTGGGAGAAGGTGGAGCACAGCGCCGGATGGAGGCCACGACCGCCTTCACCCTTCTTCCGCATGTGGGAGAAGGTGGAGCACAGCGCCGGATGGAGGTCACCACCGCCTTCACCCTTCTTCCGCATGCGGGGAAAGGCGATGCGCAGCGCCGGATGGAGGTCACCGCCTTCAGCCTTCTCCCGCTTGCGGGGGAAGGCGATGCACAGCGCCGGATGGAGGTCACCACCGTCTTCAGCCTTCTCCCGCATGCGGGGAAAGGCGATGCGCAGCGCCGAATGGAGGTCACCACCGTTTTCACCCTTCTCCCGCATGCGGGAGAAGGTGGCGCGCAGCGCCGGATGAGGGCGCAATCGGCAGATGCTCAGAATTTCACATCCAGGCTCAGGAAGGTCTGCCGCGGCGCACCGACCACCATGGTCTGGTTGTAGCCGGCCGGATCGGAGGCGACATAGCCGTTGGTGCCGGTGCTGGCGAAGTAGCGCTTGTCGGTGAGGTTGGTGACATTGAGCGCCAGGGCCACGTCCGCTACCCCGCCGAGGCGGCCGAAGTCGTAACGCGCGCCGGCATTGAACAGCCAGTACGAAGGCACCTGCGAATCGTTGAGGAAGGTGATATAGCGCTTGTCGACGTACTTGCCGTCCAGGTCCAGGCGCAGGTTGCCGAGCTGGTAGCTGGCGCTGGAAGAGAACATCAGCGCGGGAATGCCGACCACGTCCTTGCCGGAGGTGGCGACCACGCCGTTGTTGAGGTAATCGTCCTGATAACGCGAGCGATTCCACGACAGCGAGTTCAACCAGCTCAGGCCTTCGACCGGGCGCCACATCAGCGCCAGGTCGGCACCGGCGCTATGCACGGCGCCGACGTTGCTCAGGATCGCCGCGCAGGTCTGCACCGCGGTGCACGGCGAAGTGGTCAACAAGCGGTTGGAGAACTTGGTGAAATAGGCGTCGGCCGACAGCTGGAACTGCGCATCCTGCACGCGGTAACCCACCTGCACGGTCTGCGATTCTTCCGGCTCCAGCGTGGAGCGGCTGCGATCGAATGCGGCCTGCGAGGTGGCGAACGGGGTGAACCCGAATGCAGCGATGTTCTTGCTGTAGGAAGCGTAGAGGTCCTGGCGCTCGTCGAGCTTGTAGTTGATGCCCACCTGCGGCAGGAAGTTGTCTTCGGCACGGATGCGGCCTTGCGCCAGCGCGGTGGTCGGCACCAGCGATTGCGCGCGTGTGGTGGTGTCGAGCGCCTTTGCGCCGTAGTTCAGCGTGAGGCGGTCATCGAGCAGGCGCACGGTGTCCTGCAGGTACAGCATGCGGGTCTGGGTGGTGTAGCGCTGCAGGAAATCGCGGCGGAACGGAGTCTGCGCCTCAAAGACGTTGTACAGCGAGGTGTAGCCCTCGTTACCGAGCGCGAAGTAGTTGCGGCCCTGCGTGGTACCCGCGTTCTCGGCCCAGGCACCGATCTCCAGATCGTGGTTGCCCCACGACCACTTCAGCGCACTGGTGCCGCCAAAACGATCCAGCCCGTAGTCGGTGGTGCGCATCGACACTGGAATCTGCGCCGAGGTGACGACATATGGCGTCACCCATTGCCCTTCGCCCCGATTGGCGTGGTAGTAGCCGGCGGCATCCAGGGTTGCACCGCCGAACACGAACGTTCCCGACAGGCCGGCCAGATTATCCCGACGCAGGCCGCCGCCGGCGTAGTAGCTGGCATCCAGCCAGCTGTAGTCGCTGGGCAGGCCGGCCAGCGATTGCGGATAGCCATTGGCCACGCCGCTGGTGGCGCCGGTGCTCTGGTACGCGCGGGCCATCTGCACGGCAGTGGCCCAATCCGGCTGCAGGTAGTCGTAGTCCCAGCCCAGCGCGCGCTGGCTGGTCAACGACAGGTCCATGTAGTCGTATTCCTTGCGCCGCGAGGTATCCAGGAACAGGCTCAGGCGATTACCGTCGCCCCATTGGTAGACGGTCTTGAGGTTGGCCTGTTCGGATGTCTGGTCGCCGAAGCCCTTCCACTTGTCGGTGCTGGCATTGGCGTAG
The DNA here is from genome assembly GCF_001642575.1 of Xanthomonas floridensis. Taxonomy (GTDB): domain Bacteria; phylum Pseudomonadota; class Gammaproteobacteria; order Xanthomonadales; family Xanthomonadaceae; genus Xanthomonas; species Xanthomonas floridensis. The sequence continues at coordinate 258,336 of NZ_LXNG01000012.1, forward strand.
GACAGGTACGCCGACAGGCCATTGCGATCGCCGGTGTCGGCGCGCACGAAGGTGCGGCGGGTTGCATCGCTGCCCACCGTTTGCACCAGCCGCGCACCGGGCGTGGTCTGCGGATCGGCCGAGTAAAACTGCATGGTGCCGCCGAGATTGGTGTTGGAGGCGGTGCCCAGTGCACCGGCGCCTTGCGCGATCTCTACCGAACCGAGGTTTTCGGAAATGATGGCGCGGGTGATGTGCAGGCCGTTGGTGACGCCGTAGCTCATGTTGCCCAGCGGAATGCCATCCAGCGTGTAGCCCAGGCGGCTCTGATCGAAACCGTGCAGGGTGACCTGCGTGGACCACTCGTAGGTACCGAACGGATCGGCGGACTGGAACTGCACGCCCGGCAGTTTTTCGACTGCCTTGAAGGCGCTGCTGCCCGGTGTCAGCTGCTCGATGTCCTGCCGGCTGATGCGCTGCACCTGGCGCGTACTGCCCTGCGAGACCACATTGATCGCATCCAGTTGGGTGGCGTTTCCCGCGGCATCGGCCACTGCGGCCGGAGCATCTGCACTGCCGGCGGCAACCGGCTCGGCGGCGTATGCCATGACGGGAAGCAGCGCGGCCAGGGCCAGCGCCAACGGAGTGACATCAAAACGACGAGCGGAAGTCATGGGGGAATCCTGTTCGAGCACGGCTGGGGGCGGACGCGCGGTGCAAGACCGGCGTTTCGCGACGCAGGGTGTCAACGGCTCATGAAACATTGATGACGGCCGCTGTCGCAAAACTGTCGTGCTTGACGGCTATACGTGTGCGCTGCGCATCGCGACACGCGCTGCATCGCCCCGACTTCGGCAAGGCTTCCGTCATGACGTCATCTTCTTCGCGCCGCGATTTTCTCAAGCGCGTTGCCGCGCTCACCGCGGCCGGAGCCTTGCCGACATCGATCGGCCGCGCGCTGGCGCTGCCGGCCAATGCGCGCACCGGCACGCTACGCGACATCGAGCATGTGGTGATCCTGATGCAGGAAAACCGCTCGTTCGATCATTACTTCGGCGCGCTGCGCGGCGTGCGCGGCTTCGGCGATCCGCACGCGCTGCAGCTGCGCGACGGCAACCCGGTCTGGAGCCAGCCTGCCGCCGATGGACGGCGACTGTTGCCGTTCGCGTTCGATTCGCACAACACCAGCGCACCACTGATCAAGAGCCTGGATCATTCCTGGAAGGCCGGCCATGGGCAGGACCCGATGCGCTGGGCCGAATACGATGCCTGGGTGCCGTACAAGGGCGAGCTGACGATGGGCTATTTCCAGCGCCAGGACATCCCGTACTACCACGCGCTCGCCGATGCCTTCACCATCTGCGATGGGTATTTCTGTTCGATGCACGGGCCTACCAATCCCAATCGCATGTATCTGTTCACCGGCACCAGCGGCCTGAGCGTGGGCGATCTGCGCGCGCAGGTGGCCAGCAATGCCGATGACGGCAACTGGACCGCCGACATGGCGCGCGACAAACCCGGTTACGCGGCGATGGGCTGGACCACCTATGCGCAGCGGCTGCAGGCGGCAGGCATCGACTGGCGCGTGTACCAGGAATACGACAACTTCGGCTGCAACTCGCTGGCGTATTTTTCCCATTACCGTGGGCTCGATCCCGCCGACGAGCGCTATCGCCGCGCGCGTGCCTGCGTGCCCGGATCCACCGCAGACAACGCGGCCACCACACAGGCCGATCATCTAGTCGCCGCAATTGCGACCGACGTGCAGGGCGATCGCCTGCCGCAGGTGTCGTGGATCATTCCACCCACTGCGTACTGTGAACATCCCGAAGCACCGCCGGCCTACGGTGAGTCGCTGGTGGCGCGGCTGATCGATGCGTTGACCTCCAATCCGCAGGTCTGGGCGAAGACGGCCTTGATCATCAACTACGACGAGAACGACGGTTTCTTCGATCATGTGCCGGCGCCGCTGCCGGCGCTGGATGCGCGCATGGGGCGCAGCAATGTCGATGTGCGCGGCGAAGCCTATGACGGCGTACCGGTGGGTCTGGGCATCCGCGTGCCGATGCTGGTGATCTCGCCGTTTACACGCGGCGGCTGGGTCAATTCACAGGTGTTCGACCACACCTCGGTGCTGCGCCTGCTGGAGCGCCGCTTTGGCGTGGCCGAGCCCAACATCAGCCCCTGGCGCCGCGCGGTCAGCGGCGATCTGACCAGCGTGTTCGATTTCCGCAAACCGGACGATTCGGCACTGAGCGCATTGCCATCGATCGACGACTACCGCGTGCGGACCGCTTCGTTGCGCAACAAACCGTCACCGGTGCCGCCGAGCGACCCTCGCATGCCAAGGCAGGAGCCGGGCCAACGCCCCGCGCGCGCATTGCCCTATGCCCTGCAGGTGCATGCGCGCGTGCACGCCGGCAACGCGCTGCAGTTGCAGTTCGTCAACAGCGGCGCCGCTGCGGCAGCGTTCAACGTCTATACCCGCACCGCCAGCGGTGGGCCCTGGTACTACACCGTGTTGCCGGGCACGCAGCTCGACGATGTTCCGGTAGGTGCGCTGCACGAGGGGGCGTACGCGCTGCGCGTGCATGGGCCGAATGGATTCCTGCGCGAGTTCGCCGGCGAGTTGCACCCCGACGCCGAGCAGCAGGCCAGCCCCTGGGTGGAAGCGCGGCAGGACGGCGATGCGCTGGTGCTGGAGATCGGCAACGCAGGGCGACAGGCCTGTGCGCTGCAATTGCGTGCGCTGGACCATGGCGACCCGACGCCGCGGCCGCTGCAACTCGCCGCCGGCCAGCGGCAGAGCATCCGCCTGCCGCTGGCGGCGAGCGATCACTGGTACGACCTGGTGATCGAGCAGCCGGGTGCGGCTTTCCGCCGCCGCCTGGCCGGCCACCTGGAAACCGGGCGACCCAGCCGCAGCGATCCCAGCTTTGGGCGCGCCTGAGCCTGGGTGAGCCGGGCCGGCCAGCTGCGCATCAAGTGGTCTGGCGCGGTTGCGAGGTCACGTATCCCTGCCATCAGTCATGCGTTCGGCTGCAATCGTGAGCGTTACACTATAACTCTCGCCTATGCCGGAATCATGCAATGCGCCCACGTCTGCTTGCCGTTTCGATGTTGTCCACACTCGCCGTGGCGTCTTCCGCACAGGCGGGCGAGGGGATGTGGGTACCGCAGCAATTGCCCGATATCGCCGGGCCGTTGAAGCAGGCCGGCTTGCAACTGTCGCCGCAACAGCTGGCCGATCTCACTGGCGACCCGATGGGCGCGGTGGTGGCGCTGGGCGGCTGCACCGCCAGCTTCGTGTCGCCGCAGGGCCTGGTGGTGACCAACCACCACTGCGCCTACGGCGCAATCCAGCTCAATTCCACCGCGCAGAAAAACCTGATCAAGGACGGCTTCAGCGCGGCCACACCGGCTGACGAACTCAGCGCCGGCCCTACCGCACGCATCTATGTGCTGGACGCCATTGCTGATGTCACCACTGCCGCCAAGGCCGCCATGGCGGCGGCTGGCGATGACCCGCTCAAGCGCACCCTGGCGCTGGAGGAGTTCAGCAAGCAGCAGATCGCCCAATGCGAAGCGCAGCCCGGCTATCGCTGCCAGTTTTTCAGCTTTGCCGGCGGCAACACCTACCGGCTGTTCAAGAACCTGGAGATCAAGGACGTACGCCTGGCCTACGCACCGCCTGCCAGCGTGGGCAAGTTCGGCGGCGACGTCGACAACTGGATGTGGCCGCGTCATACCGGCGATTTCTCGTTCTACCGCGCCTACGTCGGCAAGGACGGCAAGCCGGCCGCCTATGCCAAGGACAATGTGCCGTACCAGCCCAGGCATTTCCTCACGTTCGCCGACCAGCCGCTGGGTGCCGGTGATTTCGTGATGGTGGCCGGCTATCCGGGCCGGACCAACCGTTATGCACTGGCGGCCGAATTCGACAACACCGCCAGCTGGACCTACCCGGTGGTCGGCCGCCACCTGAAGGATGTGATTGCGCTGATCGAGCAGGCCGGCAAGCAGAACCCGGACATCCAGGTGAAGTACGCCAGTACCGTTGCCAGCCTCAACAACGCCGCCAAGAATTTCGACGGTCAGCTGGAAGGGTTCAAGCGGATCGGCGCGCAGGCGCAGAAGCAGGCCGATGAAGCCGCCGTGCTGGCCTGGCTCAAGCGGCAGGGCGCCAGCGGCCGCGCCGCGCTCAAGGCCCACGACACCCTGGTCACGCTGGTCAAGCGCGACCAGGCCACTCAGCGCCGCGACTTCGTGCTGCGCCAGTTCGATACCACCGGCACGGTGGGCGCGGCGGTAACGTTGTACCGGTTGGCCCTGGAGCGCGCCAAGCCCAATGCCGAGCGCGAATCGGGATATCAGGAGCGCGACCTGCCGGCCATCGAAGGCACGATGAAGCAGATGGAGCGCCGCTACGTGCCGGCCATGGACCGGCAGCTGCAGCACTACTGGCTCAGCCAGTACATCGCGCTGCCTGCCGATCAACGCATTGCGGCGCTGGACCAGTGGCTGGGCGGCGGCGATGCGGCCGCCGTGCAGGGGGCGCTTGCCAAGCTCGATGCCACCACCCTGGGCAGCACCGAGGCGCGCCTGAAATGGTTGACTGCCGACCGTGCCGCGTTCGAGGCCAGCACCGATCCGGCAATCCGGTATGCAGTGGCGGTGATGCCGGCACTGCTGCAGATCGAGCGCGAGGACAAGCTCGAAACCGGCGAAGCGCTCAAGGCGCGGCCGCTCTATCTGCAGGCGCTGGCCGACTACAAGAAGAGCAGGGGCGAGGCGGTCTATCCGGATGCCAACCTGTCGCTGCGCATCACCTTCGGCAACGTCAAGGGTTACGCGCCCAGGGACGGCATGGCCTACACGCCGTTCACCACGCTGGAGGGCGTGACCGCCAAGGACACCGGCGCCGATCCGTTCGACTCGCCCAAGCCGCTGCTGGACGCGGTGAAGGCCAAGCGCTACGCCGGTCTGGACGACAAGCGACTGGGCTCGGTGCCGGTCAACTTTCTGTCGGACCTGGACATCACCGGCGGCAATTCCGGCTCGCCGGTGATGGACGCGCACGGCAAGCTGGTCGGCCTGGCGTTCGACGGCAACTGGGAATCGGTGAGCAGCAACTGGATCTTCGATCCGGGCATGACCCGCATGATCGCCGTGGACAGCCGCTACCTGCGCTGGATCATGACCGAGGTGGCGCCTGCGCCGCAGCTGCTGAAGGAGCTGGGTGTGCGCTGAGTCGGCCGGGCCGTGGGCGGGGAGCGGTTATGATGCGGTCCGGTTTCGCTGCCGCGAGCCGGCCCCTCCCCCAAGGAACTCTCAGCGCATGCGCATCCTGCTTGCTCGTCACGGCGAGACGCCGTGGAACGCCGAAGGCCGTTACCAGGGTCAGATCGATATTCCGCTGTCGCCGGTCGGCGAAGGCCAGGCGCGCGCATTGGGCGAACGGCTGCAGGCCTTGCAGATCACCCGCGCGGTCGCCTCGCCGCTGTCGCGCGCGCAGGCCACTGCCAAGGCCGCCCTGGGTGCGTCGCGCGCCTCGCTGCTGCAGACCGATGCCGACCTGCAGGAAATCGCGCATGGCGAATGGGAAGGGTTGCTTGCAAGCGAAATCAACGACAGGGACCCGGCACGCCTGCGCGCATGGCGCGAGGAACCCGATACCGTGCTGATGCCCGGCGGCGAATCGCTGCGCCAGGTGCTGGACCGCAGCTGGCGCGGCCTGGCGCGCGCCGCCGATGGACTGGGTGTCGACGACACCCTGCTGGTGGTCGCGCACGACGCCGTCAATCGCGTGATCCTGTGCAAGATCCTGGGCCTGCCGTTGTCCAGGCTGTGGAGCTTTCGCCAGGCCCCGACCACGCTCAACCTGCTCGAAGGCGACGACGTCGAGCACCTGGAAGTGGTGCGCCTCAACGATTGTGCGCATCACACACCGTTCTTTGGTGAGGCCAAGCATCGGGCGTTGTAAGAGCAGCTAGCAAAGCAACCGCGCGGCTGCCAGGCGGGCGCCGCCGGCGCTCGAATCGGCATGTACCACGCGTGCACGTCGGTTCCTCCGCGGCGTACGCACCTAGCGACCGCCCGCTCCGTGTTGATAGCCACTCGAAGGCGATCTGACGGGTGGCGCGTCCGGCAGGACGCAACCGCGATGCGTGCTAAGTCACGACGTTGGGGAGGGCTCGGTCTCCGACCCAGCATTGAAGGAGTCAGCGCACCGGCAACCGGCGATGTCATCGGATGGAATTCAAAAGTCTTCCGATCTTCCTGGCATTGCGTGCGTGCCAGATATCAGTTTTCTCTGCCGACAGACGCGTCAATCGAAATGGATTGCATCGTTGGCGCCACGTGACTCCGATGCAGTAACTGCTGTGGTGATTCAAAGACCACAGCGGCATCGCAAGCGCGATAATGCGCGGCGCAACGCACGACATCAGGTAACCCCGTGACCACTCCCACCACACTCTCCGATTGGCTCGCTTATATCGAGCAGCAACACCCCAACAGTATCGCGATGGGGTTGGAGCGCGTGCGCGAAGTCGCCGCGCGGTTGCAGATTGCAGCGCCAGCCAGGCATGTCATCGTCGTGGGGGGCACCAATGGCAAGGGCTCGACCGTGGCCTTTATCGAGGCGATCGGGCGTGCTGCCGGGTGGAGGGTGGGTGCCTACACGTCGCCGCATCTGGTGCGCTACAACGAGCGCGTGCGTATCGATGGCGAGGAGGCCAGCGACGCGCAGCTGGTCGATGCGTTTGCTGCGGTAGAGGCAGCGCGCGGCGACACCGCGCTGACCTATTTCGAGTTCGGCACGCTGGCGACGCTGTGGCTGTTTCAACACTCCGCGCTGGAGTTGGCGGTGTTGGAAATCGGCCTGGGTGGACGGCTGGATGCGGTCAATATCGTCGACTCGGACGTCGCCGTGATCACCACGGTCGATATCGACCACACCGACTGGCTGGGCGAGGACCGCGAGGCGATCGGTGCCGAGAAGGCCGGCATCATCCGCGCGTGGAAGCCGGTGGTGCTGGGTGAGATCGACCCGCCGTCGAGCGTGCTGCGCCGCGCTTACCTGCTGGGCGCCAATGCGATCCGAGCCGGTAGCGATTACTTCTTCGAGCCGATCGACGCAGGGCAGGGTGAGACCCCGCACGCCGATGCGCGGCAATGGCGCTGGCGCGATGTGGCCGTGACGCTGCAATTGCCGATGCCGGCATTGCACGCGCCGGTACAGCTGGCCAACGCCGCTGCCGCAATCGCCGCATTGCAGGCGCTGCCGGTGGAGTTGCCCGATGCAGCCTGGGCGCAGGGCATCGGCAACGCACACCTGGCCGGGCGATGGCAACGCCTTGAGGTCGAGGGCGTGCAGGTGTTGCTGGATGTCGGTCACAACCCGCAGGCCGCACGCGCGCTGGCCGCTGCGCTCGGTGCGCAGGCGCATGCCGGCAGCACGTATGCGATCTATGCCGCGCTGGCCGACAAGGATGCGCCGGGTGTGGTCGAGGCCTTGGCGGCGCAGGTCGACGACTGGGTGCTGGCAGGGTTGGACGGAACGCGCGGTCAGTCGGCCCAGGCCCTGCAGCAACGCCTGCGCGACACTGCCGCCGCACAGGCCGCTTGCCACGCCAGCGTTGCTGCGGCGCTGCAGGCAGTGCTGGCCGCTGCCCAGGCCGGCGATCGGGTGCTGGTGTTCGGCTCGTTTCACACCGTTGCCGACGCGCTGAGCGCACTTCGTTCAGCCCGTTAGGGTCGGCGAGCGGGCGCCGGCCTTATAATCGCCGCGGCACCCCGCCACGCCGCCTTTAGCTCTCTTCTGTGGACACTGCTCTGAAACAGCGATTGATTGGCGCCATCGTTCTGGTGGCGCTCGCCGTGATCTTCCTGCCCATGCTGGTCAAGGGCCCCGCGCCGTCCAGCGGCGTGGCCGATGTGCCGCTCGAGGCGCCCGCCGCGCCCGGCAAGGGCGAATTCGAAACCCGTGAGTTGCCGCTGGTGACGCCGGGCAATGCCCCGGCCGGTGGCGCGCTGGGCATGGCCGGTGCTCCCGGCGCCCCGGCAGCGGTGCAGGACAACCCCGACGCCGCCGATCTGGCCGCGCCCTCCAGCGCACCCTCCGCGCCGGACGTGGCGGCCGGCAATTACGCGGTCAACTTCGGCGCCTACGCCACCAGCGCCGATGCCGATGCGGTGATCGCCCGGCTCAAGCAGGCGCAGTTGCCTGGTTTCAGCGAAAAGACCCAGATCAGCGGCCGTCCGGCCTGGCGCGTGCGCGTGGGCCCGTATGCCGATCAGGCCCAGGCCGAATCGGCCCGGCTGCAGGCGGTGAAGGTCCGCAGCGACGTCAATGCCCAGGTGGTGACGCTGGATGCGAGCGCCAGCGCTCCGCCGCCGGTGACAACCCCGACCCCGGCACCGGCGTCCAAGCCGGCCAGCAGCACCACTGCCACCGCCGCTGCCACGCCTGCCGCCACCAGGACCGAAAGCCTGCCGCCGGAGCCGGCCAAGCCGGTTGCCGCCGCGCCCAAGCCCGCCGAGGCGCCGAAGCCGGCACCGGCCAAGCCCGAGGTCGCCAAGACCCCGGCAACGCCGGAGCCCGCCAAGCCCGAGACGGCCAAGCCGGCTGCGCCTGCCCCCACGGCTCCGGCAGCGCCGGCCGCCAGCGGCGTCGGGTTTGCGGTACAGCTGGGTGCCTTCGGCCGCGCCGAAGACGCCAACGCGCTGCGCGACCGCGTGCGCGCCGCCGGCTTCAGCGCGTTCGTCGAACAGGTCCGCACCGACAAGGGCGCGCTCAATCGCGTGCGCGTCGGTCCGGTAGCCAACCGAGGCGATGCCGAACAGCTGCGTGCGCAAGTGGCGGCCAAGGTGGGCATTTCCGGCATGGTCCGCCCGCATCCGTGAGATCCACGCATTGCGCCGCGCCGCCATCTGGCGGTTGCGGCAGCACGACGGCGTAGCATGCTGGCTGCGCTACCTGCGTAAAGCAGACGCTGCCTTGACCAGTGCGTGTGTTGAGCACGCATCTGCTTCACCGAATCGTTCGACAGCCTCACGCCCAGGGAGGGGAAGGCCATGATCAGCCCGCCACGTTGCACAAGCGGCCCGTATGCCGCGCGGAGACCTTGCCGATGATCGACATGGTGCTGGGCGTCATCATCCTGGTGTCGGCCCTGCTGGGCCTGCTGCGCGGCTTCGTCGCGATCGTGGTGGGGACCTTGTCGTGGTTGCTCGCCGGCTGGGCCACGTTCCAGTTTGGCGGTGCGGCCGCGCATTGGTTGGCCGATGGCAGGCAGCCATCGGCTACCGAGTCCTTCGGCGGCTACGCCATGGTGTTCGTCGGCGTGCTGATCACCGTGGCAGTGACCGGCATGGTGATCCGCGCCGGCGTCGACGCGGTCAAGCTGGGCGGTACCGACCGCATGCTCGGGTTCGGGCTGGGCGTGGTGCGCGGCGCATTCCTGGCCAGCGTGCTGGTGCTGCTGATGGGGTTCACCCCGTTGCCGCGCGAGGCGGCATGGCGGCAGTCGGTGCTGTTGCCGGTACTGCAGCCCGGTGCGGGCTGGATGCGGGCACAACTGCCGGCGTGGCGGATGCCGTCGATGGAGATGCCATCGATGGAACTGCGCAACCTGCCAACGGAGTTGGGGAAGTTGCCCTCGGCAGGCGATAATGCGGACCTGGGCGAGGCGCTTGCGGGCTCCGGGCTGAGCGACACCATCACGCGTGCGCTTGGCAAGCAACCCGGCAAGGCCGCCAGCGACGGACGCGATCCGGCGCAGGCGATGCCGGCCAATATCGATCCGGCGCAGGTTCGCGGCGGAGAAAGCGACCCCGCGCGGGTCGAGTCCCATGGCCAGGCACGGCCACCTTCACAGTAACGGCGCAAGCCGAAGCGGAGAACACGCACCATGTGTGGCATCGTCGGTATTGTCGGCAACCAGAACGTCGCCGGGCAGCTTTATGACGGCCTGACCGTCCTGCAGCATCGTGGGCAGGACGCCGCAGGCATCGCCACCGCCGACGGCACGCGTCTGCGCGTGCAGAAGGCCAACGGCCTGGTGCGCGATGTCTTCGACGAAAAGAAGATGGCGGTGCTTGAGGGCCGTGTCGGCATCGCACACTGCCGCTACCCGACCGCCGGGTCGGAGGGCATGGACGAAGCGCAGCCGTTCTACGTCAATTCGCCCTACGGCATCGCGCTGGCGCACAACGGCAACCTGATCAACACCGAGGCGCTGCGCCAGCAGGTGTTCGAGGCCGACCGCCGCAACATCAACACCGATTCGGACAGCGAAGTGCTGTTGAACGTGTTCGCCTACGAGCTGGATGCGCAGCGCATGCTCACCCCGGAAGCGGCGATCCGCGCCGTGGCCGGCGTGCACCGCCGTTGCAAGGGCGGCTACGCGGTCGTCAGCGTGGTGCTGGGCCTGGGCCTGGTCGCGTTCCGCGACCCGCACGGCATCCGCCCGCTGGTGCTCGGCAAGCGCGAACACGCCGAAGGCACCGAATACATCGTGTCCTCCGAATCGGCCGCACTGGATATCCTCGGCTATCAACGCGTGCGCGACGTGCGCCCGGGCGAAGCGTTGGTGATCACCGCGCGCGGCGAGCTGTTTTCGGAAGTGTGCGCGTCGCCGACCAACAACGCGCCGTGCATTTTCGAATACGTGTATTTCGCGCGTCCCGATTCGATGATCGACAATATCTCGGTGCACAAGGCGCGCATGCGCATGGGCCTGAAGCTGGGCGAAAAGATCCTGCGCCTGCGCCCGGACCACGATATCGACACCATCATCCCGATTCCGGACACCTCGCGCGACGTGGCGCTGGAAATGTCCAACGTGCTCGGCGTGAAGTACCGCGAAGGCTTCGTCAAGAATCGCTACGTGGGCCGCACCTTCATCATGCCGGGGCAGGGCGAACGGCAGAAGTCGGTGCGCCGCAAGCTCAACCCGATCCATCTGGAATTCCGCAATCGCGTGGTGCTGCTGGTGGACGATTCCATCGTGCGTGGCACCACCAGCCGGCAGATCGTGCAGATGGCGCGCGATGCCGGTGCGCGCAAGGTGTATCTGGCCTCGGCCGCGCCGCCGGTGCGCTATCCCAACATCTACGGCATCGACATGCCGGCCGCCGAAGAACTCATCGCGCATGGCCGCAGCGAGCAGGAAATCCAGGAATTTCTGGGTTGCGACTGGCTGATCTACCAGGATCTGGAAGACCTGGAAGTGGCGGTGCGCGAAGGCAACCCGGACATCAAGCAGTTCGATTCCTCGTGCTTCAACGGCGAATACATCACCGGCATCGAGCCGGGGTATTTCGAACGCATCCAGCAGCTGCGCTCGGACGATGCCAAGAAGCGTCGCCGCGCATGAGTCCCAGCGGCGCTGCCGCCGCCTGGCCGTGCTCGCGGCTGGGGCGGCGGCGCCGCTGGCCGGTTGTGCCGCCGATGACACTGCGGCAGTTCGCTCGGTAGACGAGCAGCGCCTGCGCCACCGGCAGCCGCCCATGGCGCTAGGCACCACGCTGGACATGCAACTGGATTGGCAGCAACAGCCCGCGCCAGACCCCGCATTCGCCACACCAGCCGGTGCGCGGCGGCTGGATCTTGCCGCCGCCACGCGCGTGGGCAGGGCGATCGTAGCGGTGCGTCTGCGCGAGACGGCGGCCGCAGGCGCGGCGCCAGTGGGCCTGGCGGAATGGACGTACGCGGTGGAGTGCCGCGGCCAGCAAACGCGTTCGCTCGGTGCAGGAATCGCTATTGGCGCAGGTCTGCCCGGTGCGTTGTCCTTATCGGTGCCGGCGCCTGCCCGGGCCGATCGCACCCGTCTGCTCGGGCGGGTGCGCGCCAACCGTACCGCCTGCGCGTTGCGGAACAAGGCGAACGCGTGCGAGCGGGTACGTGCAGCATCGCTCGCGGCACCGAGCCAGCCACCACTGCGGCAGGCACTGTGATCACGGATCTGTTCGACGCTGCGTGTGCGTGCCTGGACGCTGCCGATCCGCTGCAAAAAGTTGCGTTGACGCAGCAGTACGCAGCGGCGTTTCGCGCAGGCCAATTGACGATCGATCCGGCAGCGGCGGCGCCTGCGCCGATCCGCATGCCGGGCCGTCCTTCCACGCCGATCCTGGTGCATCCGCGCGAGCTGCCACGGCGCGGGTTGGGCACGCCGGACGGGCGCGCGGCCTTCATCCACGCCATCGCGCATATCGAACTCAACGCCATCGATCTGGCGTGGGATGCGGTGTACCGCTTCCGTGGGCTGCCTGATGCGTTCTACGCCGATTGGGTGGCGGTGGCCGACGACGAATCGCGGCATTTCATGCTGCTGCGCGCGCGGTTGCAGGCGCACGCGCGCGACTACGGCGATTTCGCCGCGCATAACGGGCTGTGGGAGATGTGCGAGAAGACCGCACACGACGGACTGGCACGGATGGCACTGGTGCCGCGCGTGCTGGAGGCGCGCGGGCTGGATGTGACACCGGCGATGATCGTCAAGCTGCGCTCGTTGGGCGATGCCGCCACCGCCGACGTGCTCGAAACCATCCTGCGCGAAGAAGTGGCGCATGTCGCCGCCGGCTCGCGCTGGTACCGCTGGTATTGCGAGCGGGCCGGCATCGAGCCGCGTGCCCGTTTCAAGACGTTGCTGCGCGAGTACGCCGGCGGCTACCTGCACGGACCGTTCAACATCGAGGCGCGGCTGCTTGCCGGTTTCGATGAGGACGAGTTGGCCAGCCTGGTGGAGCAGGCCGGCTAGGCGGGCGGGAACGCTACATATCCCTGCCGAACAGGACTGTGCGCTGGTTCCCTCCACGTCACTGCCGGAATCGCATCCAGTGGCCGCCAGGCATCACAGAACTGTAATTTTCTGTTGTAACAACTTGCAATCCGCACATTCCCGCGCGCCCTAATGGCGTCCCGGGGACAGGGGCCCGGTGTTTCACATCCGTAACTTCCATGTCTTAGGAGAGAGAGACGATGAAGTCGAAGTCGATGTGCACCACGGTGGGTCTGCTTGCCATGTGCCTGGCCGGTACCGCCGCCGCCGCGGGCAAGCCGCTGTATCAGGCCGGCCCCGCGCTCAGCCGCAGCGCCGCTGCCACCGTCACTGCCGAACCCTCGCTGCAACGCCTGTTGAGCGCACCATCCACTGCCAATGCGCAGGTGGTCCAGCTCGATGCAGGTGCAGTGACCGCCGGTGAAAAACTGCTGGAATTGCAGCTGGACGGCCAGACCATTACTGCCACGCAGGCCAAGGTGGATGCATTGGAGGGCGGCGACAGCGTCTGGTACGGCAATCTCGGCCCGCGTGCCGGCACCCGTGCGCGCACGTTGTCCGGCGTGGATCCGCTCAATTCGGCCATCCTGGTGCGTAGCGGCGACAACGTCACCGGCACCATCCGCTATGCCGGCAAGCTGTATCGCCTGCGTCCGCTGGCCGATGGCCGCCACGTGCTGGTGCAGGTCGACGAGCAGCGCATGCCGCAGGAGCATCCGGCCGAGTACAGCCTGTTGCCCAAGTTCGACATGCCGGGCGACGGGCGCGTGACCACCGCTGCTGCCTCATCCGGCAGCCCGGCCACCATCCGCGTACTGGTCGTGGCCACCAACAAGGCCGTGACCGCGTATGGCGGCAACATGCAATCGTTGGTGCAGCTGGCGGTGGCCGAAGCCAACCAGGGCTACATCAACAGCAACGTCGGCATCACCTTGCAGTTGGCGCGCTACGAGACCACCAGCTACACCGAAACCGGCAACTTCACCACCGACCTGCAGCGCTTCCGGGTGACCAACGACGGGTACATGGACAGCATCCACACCAGCCGCAATACCTACACCGCGGACGTGGGCGTGATCGTGCTGGACAACAGCAGCTACTGCGGCCTGGCCTCGGGCATCGGCTCGAATGCGGCCAGTGCATTCGCCTCGGTGTACTGGGATTGCGCTACCGGCTACTACAGTTTCGCGCATGAAATCGGTCACCTGCAGAGCGCGCGTCACGATGCCACCAACGACCCGAGCACGTCGCCGTACGCCTACGGCCACGGGTATCGCTACGGCAATAGCTGGCGCACCATCATGGCCTACGATTGCACCAGTGGTTGCCCGCGCTTGAATTATTGGTCCAATCCCAACATCAGCTACAACGGCGTGCCGATGGGCAATGCCAGCACCGCCGACAACCAGCGCGTGCTGGTCAACACCAAGGCCGCGATCGCCGGCTTCCGCTGACGCCGTGCCTGCCGTTCTCGTCCCGACACCGGTCAGGTGCCGGGACGGGAGCGCTACCCCCGCACACGATGATCGCGCAGACTAGAGACACCGCCGGCACCCGCCGGCAACGTCCTGTCCAGCGGAGTGCTCATGTCCACGTCCTTGCGTCATGCCCTTGCGTGCCTGGTCGTGCTGACCATTGTCGGCTGCCGGCAGCAAGCAGCCGAGCCCGCTGCCAGCACGCCCACGCCTGCCGCGACAACGCCGGCGGCAGTGACCGGCAACGACGCCGAGGCCCGCGCGCTGCATGTGCTGCAAGCGCAGCTGCAGCGCGATCATGCGTATCCGGACAACTGCATCAGCATCCTTACCGAAGCCGGCGATACGCCTGGCGCGGATGCGTTTGAATTTGCCGTCCACGAACGCCACGGCAATGGCTGCCCCGGTGATCCGCAGACCAGTCCGGTGCGCGATCGCTTCCGCGTGCAGGCCGACGGCACGGTGCTGTGGTACGACGTGGTCAACGCCGATTTCGTCGACTACGCCGAGCGCGCGCGCAGCCTGCAGTAGGGCCTGCGCTTCACCACACGCGTCTTCAATACCGGCTGGTGCCGACTCCCGGCCGCAGCGCGGAGGCATTGCTCGCTGGTACGTGAGCGGCAGGTTGGCCGCTCGCAACACACCGGCGGCGCACTATAGGGGCAGCTGTTCCAGCGCGACGCCGTCGGCATCCACGCGCAGCACCGAGCCTTGTTCGTACCAGTCGCCCAGTACAATGCGCGTGCAGGTGCGGTCACCGGCCTGCACGGTATGGATGGCGGGGCGGTGGGTATGTCCATGAATCAGGCGATCCACACCGTAACGCACGAAGGTCGTCTCCACTTCGGACGGCGAGACATCGGTGACGGTTTCCAGCTGCGCCTGATCGCCTTGCTTGAGTTCGGCGTAGCGGGCCTGGCTTGCGGCACGCGCCTGCTGCGCAAACGCCACGCGCGCGGCCAGCGGCTGCGACAGGAATTGCGCCTGAAACACCGGGTCGCGCGTCTGTGCCCGGAACGCCTGGTACGCGGTGTCGTCGGTACACAGCAGGTCGCCGTGCATCAGCAGGGTGGTGTGCCCGTACAGGTCGATCACCGTGGGGTCGGGCAGGATGCGGAAACCTGCACGCCGCGCATAGTGTTCGCCGACCAGGAAGTCGCGGTTGCCGGCCATGAAAAACACCGGCACGCCCGCACCGGCCACCGCATGCAGCGCCAGCGCGACCGCATCGGCCGCGGTCGACGGAGTGTCGTCGCCGATCCAGGCTTCGAACAGATCGCCGAGGATGTACAGCGCATCACTGCCGGGGACCTGCGTGCGCAGGAACTCCAGGAACAGTTCGGTGATCGCCGGCCGCGCCGGATCCAGATGCAGATCGGAAATGAACAGTGTCGTCATCGCGTCATTGTACGGCGGGAACGCGGGACGGGAATTGGGATTCGGGATTCGGGATTCGGGATTCGGGAATCGGGAATCGGGAATCGGGAATCGGGAATCGGGAATCGGGAATCGGGAAAGCGTGCGGCGGTATAGCCTCTCAGCGTCTGTTGTTCGAGCAATGCGCGTCTTTCCGTATCAGTAGCCGGCGACTGCCATCCGGTTATCCTGCCGGCCAGGCCCCGATACGTCGGATATGCGCCCGGTGTGCAGGGCTTTGTCAGCCCCGTACACCTTCAGCGCTGGATCCCCCTCTCTCTGCTGGGCGAGAAGGCACGGCTTGCGCGCCACTGGCGCGCGTGCCTCGGAGCGCTCGCGCCGCAAGCGCGGGCCGGGGCGTGGAGCGTCGGTAGGGTACGGGGTGAAGCCACGCGCTGAAGTCGCACCGTAGCGTTATGGTTCGTTTCGGCTTTCGCGAAAAGCCAATCGACGGCGAGTGCATGAGGCTTCGCACGCACCCTCGTCCGCCCCTGCGGGGCACCTTCTCCCCCGTAAGGAGGACAATGTCCCGCGGGGAGAAGGGTTAGTAAAAAGGCCCCGCCACCTGCGTGGGTTCGTACTGATTCCCTGTTCGCCCGCATTGCGCCGGCCGGTCAGAAGCCGGCTCGTACGCGATCCGCTATCGCTTACCCCAGCACCGCAGGCAGCCCCCACAGCGACAGGCTGGCCAGCACCACGCCGATCGCCGTTGCGGCGAGCACGTCGCTGGGATAATGCAGGCCCAGCACCACGCGCGACAGCGCAACACCGGCAGAGAACGGCACCAGCAGCGGAGCCAGCCACGGGTAGTAGGCCAGTGCGACGATGCTGAAGGACACCGCGTGCAGGGTGTGCCCGGACGGAAAGCTGAACTCGTCCAGCGGCGCCACCCAGGCGCGGATGCGCACGTCGGCCGCGTAGGGGCGCGGGCGGCGGGTCCAGCGCTTGAGAGCCTTGTACAACGTCAGCGCCAGCACGCCGGTGGCGGCCATGTGCGCGGAGGCACGCACGCCGTCCATGCCATCGAGCAGCACCAGCAGCCCCATCAGGCTGTACCAGAACACGCCGTCGCCCAACCGGCTGATCGCGGCAAACGTGCGCCGCACCGGATGGCGACGGCACCAGTGATTGGCGCGCCGGCACCAGCGCGCTTCGTGACCGCGCCATACCTCAAGCCGCGTTGACGACATAACGCCCCCGTGCAGCGGTGATGCCCAGCAGCAGGGCTTCGAAGTCGGACACCACATTGTCCGGGTGCAATTTTTTCATCGCCTGCGCGGCGGCCGCAGCCAGGCGCTGACGCAGTGCATCGTCCCGCGTCAGCGCCACGGCGGCCTGGACGAAGGCCTCATCGGTCTCCACCGCCGCGCCGGTCTGGCCATTGCGCAGGTACTCGCGAGCAGCGCCGTAGTCGAAGGCGACCGTGGCCACGCCGCTGGCCATGGCTTCCAGGGTGACATTCCCAAAGGTCTCGCTGCGGCTGGGAAACAGGAACAGATCGCCGCTGGCGAAGTGGCGCGCCAGAGCGTCGCCGCGCTGGATGCCGCTGAAGATGAAGTCGGGATTTTCATGCGCGATCTTCGCACGTGCCGGCCCATCGCCCACCCAGACGAAGCGCGCCTTCGGGCGGACCTGCTGCAGCTTGCGGAATGCATGCACGGCCAGCGGCAGGTTCTTTTCGTTGGCGATGCGCCCGACATAGATCGCGGCAAAACCTTCGCCTTCGATACCCCATTCCGCCCGCAACGCCGGATCGCGCCGGGCCGGATCGAACTGCTGGCTGTCGACCGCACGCGCCAGCACCTGCACGTGCTGGAAGCCATCATCGCGCAGGGTCTGCTGCAGCTCGCGCGTCGGTACCAGGGTGGCTTCGGCCTGGTTGTGGAAGCGCCGCATCCAGCGCAGCGCGGTGCCTTGCAGCCAGGCCGCGCCATAGTCGGGCAGGTATTCGTCGAAGCGGGTATGGAAGCCGCTGGCTACCGGAATGCCGAGCCGGCGTGCGGCCCGCATCGCCGACCAGCCCAACGGGCCTTCGGTGGCGATGTAGATCGCATCCGGTTGGCTCATGCGCCAGTGGCGCGTCAGGCGCTGCGTGGCCGGCAACCCGAACTTCAATCCCGGGTAGCGCGGCAGCGCCGCGCCACGCACCAGCAGGGCATCGGCAGCCTCGGCCGGATCGCCGTTCTGGCGTGGGCGCACCACGTCCACCTGGTGCCCGCGCGCGCGCAGCCCGGTTTCCAGGCCATGCACCGTGAGTGCCACGCCGTTGACTTCGGGGGGATAGGTTTCGGTAACGATCGCGTAGCGCATGCCCGTTCTCCCGTTTTCGCTAGCTTCCGGGAGGGCGATGGCATTGATGTTGCGCCGACAAGACGTGGCGGTGACAGTGGAATCGGGAATCGGGAATCGGGAATCGCAACAGCGCGGCGTTGCTTGTGTCTAGCGCATGGTCGCCTGTGAGACATCTGCATCAGAAGCCGGTGACCGACAATTCTCGACTCCCGACTCCCGACTCCCGATTCCCGATTCCCGATTCCCGCCTCAGGTCACAAACGGTTTGAAGGCGATACCCAGGCCGGCCATGCTTTCCACTTCGCCGATCAGGTCGGCGCGCAGCAGCGGGCGTGAGTCGATCCAGCTTTGCGACAGGATCAATGACAGCCGTGTGTCTTCGGCGGTGAGTTCCAGGGTCGGAATCGGGTCCGCCTCGTGTGCACGGTGCAGCAGCACCGCCAAGCGCAGCAGCGCCGCTTTGCGGCGGGTGGGCAGCAGCAGACGGTCGGGCAGGGCGTCGAAGGCGGTCTTGGGCACGTTGCGCCGATGCGTGCGCACCAGCGCGGCCAGCACCTGCTGCTCCTGCCGCGAGAAGCCGGCGATATCGGAGTGCTCCAGGATGTAGCTGCCGTGCACATGGTACTGGCTGTGGGCGATGATCAGGCCCAGTTCGTGCAGGCGCGCGGCGCGGCGCAACACCTGCGCATCGTCGCCGTCCAGTTGCCAGGAGTCGCACACCTGGTCGAACAGGCGGCAGGCAGTGGCTTCCACGCGTTGCGCCTGTACTTCGTCGATGCCGTAGCGCTGCACCAGCGAGGCCACCGAACTGTCGCGCGGGTCGTTCTGGCCGCCGCGGCCAAGCATGTCGTACAGGATGCCCTCGCGCATCGCCGCCTTGCTGACCATCAGCTTCTCCAGCCCCAGCGCCTGGAAGGCCGCTTCGAGCACCAGAATGCCGCCGGCAATGATCGGCCGGCGTTCGGCGGCCAGCCCGGGCAGCTGGATGTCTTCGATGCGCCTGGCCTTGAGCAGCTCCTCGCGCAGCGCCGGCAGCGCCTGTGCGGTGATCGCGCCCTTGGTGAGCTTCATTGCCGCGCAGATCTCGCCGATCGCCTTGTGCGTACCGGACGAGCCGATCGCTTCGTGCCAGCCCAGCGCCTTGTATTGGCCGGCGAACTGCTGGAATTCGGCACCGATCTCGGTCAGCGCATCCTTCCATTTTTTCTTGGACAACTTGCCGCCGGGAAAGAACCGCCGGGTGCTGGCGATACAACCGGCTTGCAGGCTTTCGCGCTCCAGGGTGTGGAAGCCACGGCCGATGATGAATTCCGTGGAGCCGCCGCCGATGTCGATCACCAGCCGGCGCTGGTCGGGCTTGGGCGGTTGCGCGTGGGTCACGCCGAGATAGATCAGGCGTGCTTCCTCGCGCCCGCTCACTACTTCGATCGCATGCCCGAGCGCAGTCTCTGCCGGCATCAGGAACGTCTGCGGCGAGCGCAGCTGACGCACCGTATTGGTTGCCAAGGCACGCACGCGCAGCGAGGGCACGTCGCGGATGCGCTGGCCAAAGCGCGCCAGACATTCCAGTGCGCGCTGGCGCGCCTCGTTGGACAGGCCGCCCTTGCCATCCAGCCCATCGGCCATGCGCACGGTTTCGCGCAGGCGATCGACCACCCGCAGCTGGCCCATCAGGTAGCGCGCGATGACCATGTGGAAACTGTTGGAGCCTAGATCGATGGCGGCAAGAAAATCGCCATCACGCAGGGGGGCAATCGTGGGGGAGGATGTTGGCATGGGCCGCATGGTAGCCGATGGGCCGTTGGCCACGTGAGAGGCCACGGCGGCGGCGTTTTCAGATCCGATCGAGCAAGGTCATCTGCGCCGAATGGGCCGGCTCTCCGGGGGCAGGGGTACGCTTGTGGTAGACGCCTTCGGCGTCCAGCTCCCAGGCGCTGACGTTGTCATCCAGATAGTTCTGCAGCACCTCGCGATACACGCGTCGGGCCAGGTCCGGGTCCAGGATCGGAAAGCAGGTCTCCACCCGGCGCAACAGGTTGCGCTCCAGCCAGTCGGCGCTGGCGCAATACAACTCGGCCGCGCCGTCGTTGCCGAACCAGTACACGCGGCTGTGTTCCAGAAAGCGCCCTACGATCGAACGCACGCGGATATTGTCCGACACGCCCGGCACGCCCGGCCGCAGCGTGCAGGCCCCGCGGATGATCAGGTCGATCTGCACGCCGGCCTGCGAGGCGGTGTACAGGGCGCGCACCACCTGCGGTTCGTTGAGCGCGTTCATCTTGGCGATGATGCGGCCAGGGCGGCCGTTGCGGGCCAGGCGGGTTTCGCGCTCGATCCGTTTCAGCACGCCGGCATGCAAGGTGAACGGCGACTGCAGGAGCTGATCCAGCTTCATGCGCGGGGCCAGCCCGGACAACTGCTGGAACAGCATGTGCACATCGTTACCGATCTCCGCATCGGCGGTGATCAGGCTGATGTCGGTGTACAGCCGCGCGGTGCCGCTATGGTAGTTGCCGGTGCCCAGGTGCACGTAGCGCTTGAGCTTGCGTCCCTCGCGCCGCACGATCAGCAGCATCTTGGCGTGGGTCTTGTAGCCAACCACGCCGTACACCACCTGCACGCCAGCCTCCTGCAACTTGTCGGCCAGACCCAGGTTGGCCTCTTCGTCGAAGCGCGCGCGCAGCTCCACCACCACGGTGACGTCCTTGCCGTTGCGCGCGGCCAGGATCAGCGCATCGACGATCAACGAATCCTTGCCGGTGCGGTACAGCGTCTGCTTGATCGCCAGCACGTTCGGATCGACCGCCGCCTGGCGGATGACATCCAGCACCGCGGTGAACGCATCGAAGGGGTGGTGCAGCAGCACATCGCCCTTGCCGACGATGTCGAAGATGCCTTCGCTGTCGCGCAAGGTGCGCGGGTTGAACGATGGGTACTTGAGCTCGGGGCGCTGCACCAGGTCGTAGACCTGGGTGACGCGGCTGAGATTGACCGGGCCAACGATGCGGTACACCGCGTTCTCGTTCAGGCCGAAGTTCTGCAGCAGGGTGCGCATGATCGGCGCCGGGCAATCGTGCGCAATTTCCAGGCGGACTGCCGGCCGGTAGCCGCGCGTGACCAGTTCGTCGCGTAAGGCCAGCGCGAGATTTTCGACCTCTTCCTCGTCCACCACCAACTCGGAATTGCGGGTGACGCGGAACTGGTAGGACCCCTTGACCTGCATGCCCGGGAACAGTTCGTCCACGAACTCGGACAGCACCGAGGACAGGAACACGAAACTCTGCGCGCCTTCCGGCGACAGGCTGGCCGGCAACTGGATGATGCGCGGCAACGAACGCGGCGCCCGCACGATGGCCAGGTGGCCGGCGCGACCGAACGCGTCCTGGCCTTCCAGCACCACCACGATGTTCAGGGTCTTGTTGAGGATCTTCGGGAACGGATGCGCCGGATCCAGCCCCAGCGGCGACAGCACCGGCATGATCTCGTTACGGAAGTAGGCGCGCAGCCAGCGTTTCTGCCGCGCCGTCCATGCGCTACGGCTGAGCACGGCCACGCCGGCTTCTTCCATCGCCGGGCGCAGCACCTCGTTCCAGGCGTGGTACTGCTGCTCCACCAGCTTGGCCGCGCGATCGTGCACGGCATTGAGGATGGCAGTGGGGCTCAGGCCATCCGGTGCCGGCGGCAAGCCGAACTCCTGCGCATGGCGTACGGTGGCGGCGCGGATCTCGAAGAATTCGTCCAGATTGGTGCAGGAAATGCACAGAAAACGCAGGCGTTCCAGCAGCGGCACCTGTTCGTCCAGCGCTTGCGCCAATACCCGGAAATTGAAATCCAGCTGCGACAGCTCGCGGTTGATGTACAGCGCCGGATCACGCAGCGGATCGGTGGCGATGTCGTCGCCGGGTGTGACGTCGTGCAGTTCTTTGGCGTGGCCCATGGAGTCGGTCATCAAGGCGAAGTGGTGTGCGTGGTGTGCGGCGCGTGGGCCGCGACGCAGGCGATGCGACACGGATGGCGCCGGTGCATCGCGCCGCGCTGCGGCCTGCACCTCTTACATATCACGCCGAGCGTGACAGTGGCAGGGACTGCTCGCGTTGCACGACGCGGGCGGCCACAAAATGACACGAGAATTCGCTGCCGCGTCCCACCTCGCTTTCGATGTCCAGCCGCGCCTGGTGCAGGCCCAGGATGTGCTTGACGATCGACAGCCCCAGCCCGGTGCCGCCACTCTCGCGCGAGCGGCTGCTGGACACGCGATAGAAGCGTTCGGTGATGCGCGGCAGATGCGAGGCGGGGATGCCGTAGCCGGTGTCGCGCACCGACAGCGCCGCGCCGTCGCCTTCGCGCAGGAAGCGGATGGTGACCGTGCCGCCGCCGGGCGTGTAGCGCACTGCGTTGGTCACCAGGTTGGAGAACGCGCTATGCAGTTCCTTGTTGGAGCCGAGCAGATCCACGCCGGCCTCGTCGATCACTTCCACCGTGTGCCGGCCCTGGCTGTGCGCCTCGGCCTCGCGGCGCAGGGTGGACAGCATCGGCGCCATCGCCACGTGTTCTTCGCCGAGTTCTTCCTGCGATTCCAGCCGCGACAGGGTCAGCAGGTCCTCGACCAGCTGCGCCATGCGCTGCGACTGCTTGCGCATCTCCGCCAGCATCGGGCCCGAGTCCGGGAAGTCTTCCGGGTCGAGCATGTCCAGGTAGCCGTGCACCACCGTCAACGGGGTGCGCAGCTCGTGGGAGACATTGGCCACGAAGTCGCGGCGTACCTGCTCCAGGCGCAGCAGCTTGCTGACATCGCGTGCCACCAGCAGCCAGTAATCGTCCGAATACGGGATCAGGCGCAGATTCAGGCGCAGGTCCGGGTCCACCGGCGAGGCAGCATCCAGCATTGGTTCGGCATTGCGCCCGGCTGCCAGCCAGTGGGCCAGCGGCAGCGGCTGCAGCCGTTCCACCACCGACACACCCATATCGCCGGGATGATGCAGCCCGAGCAGGCCGCCGGCCGCCTTGTTGAACCACTGCACGCGCTGGCTATTGCGGTCCACCACCACCACCGCATCCGGCAGCGCCTGCGCCGCGGCGCGGTAGGTGCGCAGCATGTCGATCAGGCGTCGCTTGCGCCCGCGCATTTCAGCCTGGCTGCGGTACAGTAGGCGGTCCAGTTCGTTCCAGGCACCGACGCCGGCGGCCGGCTCGGCGCGCTGGCGCGCGGTGAGCCGGCGCAGCACCTGGCGCAGCCGCCAGTAATGCCAGCTCAGCACGCCCAGTGCGGTGAGCGTCAGTGCCATCCACACATGCTCGATCAACACGCCCACCACGACGGCAGCGCCCAGCAACAGCGCAAGAGTGCCGAGCGTCTTGAGCCAGGCGGAACGGATATGTTGAGGCATGGAAGGCGTTACCACGGAGCGTCAGGTGGGCGTGCGAGCCAGCCCAGCATCAGGGCCGACCGGCTGTGCGGCAACCACTAGGTTGCCGAAGAGAAACGGTAGCCCGAGCCACGCACGGTCTGCACCATGTTTTCCAGGCCGAACGGTTCCAGCGTCTTGCGCAGGCGGCGGATGTGCACGTCAATGGTGCGTTCTTCCACATACACGCTGCCGCCCCAGACATGGTCCAGCAGTTGGGTACGCGTATACACGCGCTCGGGGTGGGTCATGAAGAAATGCAGCAGGCGGTATTCGGTCGGGCCGATCGGCACCGGCGCATCGCCGGCGAACACGCGGTGCGCAGCGCCATCGATCCGCAGGCGGCCCACCGCCACGCTGCCGTCTTCGTCGTCCTCGCGGGTGCGCCGCATCACTGCGCGGATGCGCGCCAGCAGTTCACGGGCGGAGAACGGCTTGACCACGTAGTCGTCGACCCCGGCCTCCAGGCCGCCGACACGGTCGTTCTCTTCGCCGCGCGCAGTCAGCATGATGATCGGGATCTCCCGCGTCAGCTGCTCCTTGCGCCAGCGCCGTGCCAGATCCAGCCCGCTGGTGCCGGGCAACATCCAGTCCAGCAGGATCAGGTCCGGCACCCGGTCGGCGATGGCGGTCTGCGCTTCACGCGCGTCGCCAGCATGGATGGGTTCGAACTCGCCTTTGCGCAGCGCGAACGCCACCATGTCGCGAATCGCGGGTTCGTCATCGACGATCAGAATGCGTTTCTGCACGCGGGGCTTACCGTCTGGCTTTGGTGATCGCCAGTAGACTACGGTTTTGTGACTCTAATGTGACATGGCCGGCACGGTCAGTCGGCTGCACGCGGCGCGCGCAAACGGACTGAACTGAAAACAGTGACAAGATCCAGCGCGTCGCCGGTACGCTGTCACCCGATTCCCGATTCCCGATTCCCGATTCCCGCCCAAGCGTCACTGTGTCGACAGATCCGGGTCGCGAATCCCCTGCCGGCGCAGCTCCAGCACCGTGGGCGTGATCGCGGCGATACGCGCATCCACTCGCGCCCGTGTCACATAGTCCAGATCCTTCTTTTTCAGCGCCTCCAACTGGATCAGGGCCTGCTCCGGGCGCCCGTTCAGAGATGCCGATTCGGCATAGGCCTCGCTGGCACGCAGATGATCGCCAGCCAGCTCGCAGGCGCGGGCGTAGGTTTGCTGCAGCAACGGGTCCTCGCCGCTGCGGTAGAGCAGGGGCTCCAGCACCTGGCGCGCGCGTTGACCGGATTCCTTGCTGGCCTGTTCGTTGAGCGCCCCGGCATAGGTCAGCGCCACCGCACGGTTGTTCGGCAGTCGCTTCAGCAGCGCATCGAAGCGCGCGTTGGCCGCCTCGCGCTGGCCCACGCGCGCCTGCGCCTCGCTCAGGCCCAGCGCCAGCCACAGGTTGTCCGGATGCGCTTCCAGCAGGCCGGCCAGCTCGGCCACCGGCTCGCTCGGCCGGCTCCCGCTGTTGCGCAGCTGCGCCAGCGCCAGCCCATAACGCTGCGCATCGGTCAGGCCCTGCTTGGCGCTGCGGCGCAGGTTTTCGTATTCGCGAATGGCCGCATCGGGCGTGCTCGCACTGAGCACGCGCAGGCGCTCCTTGGCCCAGTCGAACCCCTGTTGGTCGCCGCCACGGCTCAACGCGTCCACCGGCAACCGCAGCGCATACGGCAGCAGCGCGTTGCCGTTGCGGCTCAACGGCTCCGACAACGATGGGTCGGCCGGGTCCACGCGCTCCTGGCGCGTTCCGCCCGGCACCGAGGTGGTCAACACCACGGTGTTCTTCTTCATCTGCTCGGCGCGCGCCTTGGCTTCGCTGATGCGGGTGGTGGTGACCGGGTGGGTCTGCAGGAAATCCGGTGCGCTGTAGCCGCCCTCGTTGGCGCGCATCGCCACCGACATGCGTTCGAAGAAGCCGGCCATCGCGTCCACGTCGTAGCCGCTGCGCACCAGCGTGCGGATGCCCAGCCGGTCGGCCTCCGATTCGTTGGAGCGGGTGTAGTCGATTTGGCGCTGCTGCATCAGCCCCATGGCGCTGGTGATCGTGGCCATGGTGGCATCGCCCTTGGAGTTGCCACCGGCCTGCTGCGCCGCCACCACCGCGGCCAGCATGCCGAGCAGGATCGGGATCTGGTCGCGTTGCGCGCGTTCCACCCCGCGCAGCACGTGCTGCTGGGTGACATGGGCGATTTCGTGCGACAGCACCGCGGCCACTTCGTCCTCGCGCTCGGCGGTGAGCACCAGTCCGGCGTTGACCGCGATGTAGCCGCCCAGCGTGGCGAACGCATTGATCTGGCGGTCGCGCAGCATGAAAAAGGTGAACGGCTGCTGCGGTTGATCGCTATTGGCGCCCAGGCGGGTGCCCATGGTCTGCAGCCAGTCGCCGATCAACGGGTCGTCCAGCACGTAGTCGTAGTTGCGCAGCTCGGCCAGCATCATCTTGCCGTACTCGGCCTGGCGCGCCGGCGTCAGCAGCTCGCCGGCCGACGAACCAATATCGGGCAGGCGGTTCTCCTGCGCAGGTGCCACGCCCATGGCGACGGCCAGGGTCAAGGCGGTAGCGAGCGGAAGCAGGCGCAAGTGGAACTCCCAGCTAGTGCGCGGAGCCTGCGGGCAGCACGGCGCGGCGGCGTGAATCGGCAATTAATCCACAGTGTTGCGGTGGCGAGGTGGAAATTCCAGTCGCCCGTTACCATGTGTCAGACCTCAGACCAACCACGGAGTTTCCCGTGAGCCAAGAACACACCGGGCAGGACGCGGCCGCCGGCCCGCAGATCACCTTGTATTCCACCGCCATCTGCCCGTACTGCGTGGCAGCCAAGAACTTCCTCAAGAGCAAGGGCCAGACCTGGACCGAGGTGCGGATCGACCTGGACCCGGCCGAGCGCGAGAAGATGGTCGCGCTGGCCCGGCGCACCAGCGTGCCGCAGATCTTCGTCGGCGACGTCCATGTGGGCGGCTACGACGACATGATGGCCATGCATCGCGCTGGCAAGCTGGAACCGCTGTTCACCGGCACGGGCGGTCAGGCATGAGTGGTTCCGACGACGGCAGCGCCGACCGCCTGCGCGAATTCACGCAATTCCGCCAGCGCATGAACCAGCGCATCCTGGCCGAGCCCAACCAGGTCGTGCGGCGTTTCTTCGCGCTCGACACCCAGACCTACCAGGCCGGCGCGCTGGACGTGAAGACCAAGGAGCTGCTTGGCCTGGTCGCCTCGATGGTGCTGCGCTGCGACGATTGCATCAGCTACCACGTCGCCCAGTGCAAGGAGGCGGGGGTGACCCGTGAGGAGTTCTTCGAGACGTTCTCGGTCGGCCTGGTGGTTGGTGGCTCGATCGTGATCCCGCACCTGCGCCGCGCGGTGGATTTCCTTGACCAGCTTGAAGGCGGCGCGCAGGCGCCGGCCCAGCATGCGCATGGTTGATGGGCTGCTGGTGAGCGGCTGATTGACGTTCGGGATTGGGGATTCGGGATGCGTGAAGGGCCGTGTGCGCGCCGCCGTTGAGGCGGCGCGTTGCGTTTGGATGGTCGTTACGCGTCGGGTTGCCCGCGTGCCGTCCATGCCTTAGACCAAGGTCGGTTTGGGCGCCTTCACCGGCATCGGGCATAATTGCCTGTGAAACCTCCTTGCGCTGGTGAGCCGGGCTTCCGGCTGGCGCTCCCCCCTTCAAGTTCGGAAACCCAACGTTATGACGCAGACAATCACGGTCATCCGCGGCGACGGTATCGGCCCGGAGATCATGGATGCCACGCTGTTCGTGCTCGACGCGCTGCAGGCTGGCCTGACCTACGAGTACGCCGACGCCGGCCTGGTCGCGCTGGAAAAGCACGGCGATCTGCTGCCCGAGTCCACCCTGGCTTCGATCACCAAGAACAAGGTCGCCCTGAAGAGCCCGTTGACCACGCCGGTCGGCGAGGGTTTCAGCTCGATCAACGTGGCCATGCGTCGCAAGTTCGACCTGTATGCCAACGTGCGTCCGGCCAAGTCGTTCCCGAACACCAAGTCGCGTTTCGCCGATGGCGTGGACCTGATTACCGTCCGCGAGAACACCGAAGGCGCGTACCTGAGCGAAGGCCAGACCGTGTCCGAGGATGGCGAAACCGCGTTCTCCGGTACCCGGATCACCCGCAAGGGCTCCGAGCGCATCGTGCGCTACGCCTTCGACCTGGCGCGCGCCACCGGCCGCAAGAAGGTCACCGCGGTGCACAAGGCCAACATCATCAAGTCGACCTCGGGCCTGTTCCTGAAGGTCGCCCGCGATGTTGCCGCGCAATACCCGGAAATCGAATTCCAGGAAATGATCGTCGACAACACCTGCATGCAGCTGGTGATGCGTCCGGAGCAGTTCGACATCATCGTGACCACCAACCTGTTCGGCGACATCATCTCCGACCTGTGCGCCGGTCTGGTCGGCGGCCTGGGCCTGGCCCCGGGCGCCAATATCGGTCTGGACGCGGCGATCTTCGAAGCCGTGCACGGCTCGGCGCCGGATATCGCAGGGCAGGGCAAGGCCAATCCGTGCGCACTGCTGCTGGGCGCCGCGCAGATGCTGGACCACATCGGCCAGCCGCAGAATGCCGAGCGCCTGCGCGAGGCCATTGTGGCCACCCTGGAAGCCAAGGATTCGCTGACCCCCGACCTGGGCGGCACCGGCAACACCATGGGCTTCGCCAAGGCCATCGCCAGCCGCCTCTGAGCATCGAAGCGAGCTGCAAAACAAGAAAGGGCGCCTAGGCGCCCTTTCTTTTTGCTTGAGACTTGCGCGTAACCAGAATGCACAGGGAATCCGCTCTTACGATTCCCCAATCCCGATTCCCGATTCCAGGCTCAGTTGCGCGACTGCAGCTTCGACAGCAACCGCAGGAATTCGATGTACAGCCACACCAGCGTCACCATCAGGCCGAATGCGCCGTACCACTCCATGTGCTTGGGCGCGCCCTGCTCAACGCCGCTTTCGATGAAGTCGAAGTCCAGCACCAGGTTCAGTGCTGCCACCACCACAACGAACAGGCTGAAGCCGATACCGATCAGGCCCGAGTCGTGGATGAAGGGGATGCGCACGCCGAAAAAGCCCAGCACGAAGGTCGCCAGATACACCAGTGCAATGCCGCCGGTGGCCGCGACGACGCCGAGCTTGAAGTTCTCGGTGGCCTTGATCAAACCGCTGCGATACGCGAACAACAGCGCGAACATGGTACCGAAAGTCAGCAGCACCGCCTGGAACACGATGCCGTTGAAGCGTGCCTCGTACACCGCCGAAATCGACCCCAAGAAAAAGCCTTCCACCAACGCATATATCGGTGCGGTGACCGGTGCCCAGGTCGGCTTGAAGCTGGTCGCCAGGGCAAACACCAGCCCGCCGATCGCGCCGGCGATCATGTACAGGCGTGCGGCCGGCAACGGTGCGCCGTCGGCGCCGATCGATTGCGACCACGCAAATGCAGCGGTGACCACTGCCATCAACAACAGCAGCCCGGTCTTGTTGACGGTGCCATTGAGGGTCATCGCCTGGCCGTCTCGAGTGACCACCGAGCCGGAGCCGAGGTCGAGGAAGGTGGATTCCCGAAGGGCCGGGTTACCGCTACGCATGCGCGTTCTCCTTGGAAGAAAGGGTGCCCGCCCTGGTGGCGAGCGATGCTGGGAGGATACGTGATTGCCCAATTTACACAGGGTGATTGACAGCGAGTCCAATCGTTCCCAAAATAGCCGACCTTTCCAGCCTTCGGGACGGAGAGGTCCCGCCGGGGTATAGCGCAGTCTGGTAGCGCGCCTGCTTTGGGAGCAGGATGTCGGGGGTTCGAATCCCTCTACCCCGACCATTCCGAGCTCTTGACGGCGTGGGAATGCGAAGTTCGGTCCGGGCGCCCGTAGCTCAACCGGATAGAGCACCGGCCTTCTAAGCCGGCGGTTACAGGTTCGAGTCCTGTCGGGCGCGCCATCGGCGGTACGGTAGGAAGCAGGTTTTCAGTGGTGGCTGTAGCTCAGCTGGTTAGAGTACTGGATTGTGATTCCAGATGTCGGGGGTTCGAGTCCCCTCAGCCACCCCACTGAAACAGGCAATGCAGGAAAGTTTGACCCGATGCGTCGCAGGGTGTTGCAACGAAGCAAAAACGCGCATACAATGTGCGACCAGTTTCAGGGCCGTTAGCTCAGTTGGTAGAGCAGTTGACTCTTAATCAATAGGTCCAAGGTTCGAATCCTTGACGGCCCACCAGACAGGCAGCCACTCAGCGCAAGTTGAGTGGCTGTTTTTCTTTGTGGCAAGCGTTGGTGCAAGCGGCGCTGCAACCGTCGTGTCGTCGGCATGGCCGCGCGCGCCCTTATCCCTGCATCAACCGCATGACACGCGCCACGTTGTCGCGCGCTGTCGACAGGTCCCAGGCAGTATCTGCCTGGATGTTGCGAATCGACCGACGAACGACGGCAGTGTCCTGCGCGCCGTTCGCGGTGGTCTCATCCCGCGTCCGTGCAGCCGCGCGGCGGCTAACGCTGCTTGTCCAGCAGCTGCTGGCGCACTGCGATGATGCAGCTCTCCTTGGTCAACAAGTGCTCGAGCGCACTGTTGTCTGCGCGATTGCCGCTGCCCAGATCCACCACCGACACCTGCGTGCTGCCGCGTTGCTTGAATGCAGCGATGGCAGTGGTGGCGTTCTTCAACGGCACCGTGGCGTCATTGGACGAGCCGCAGAGCAGCGTGCGGGTGCGTGGCGTCCAGTCCAGCAATGCCGGGGCGTTCGGGTCGCCAGACTATGGGCTTGTGGATCGGGCAAGGATTCCGCATCCGCGAAGCGCGCACTCCCGGCGCGAATGCGAGATGCTCCAGTCACCCCATCGCAGGCATGTGTTGATCGGCTGGTGGCTACGCTAGGAGTAGTAGCTGCGCCAGGAACTATGGGGTGGATCGATGGCCGACCATTGCAGATGCGCTGCGTCTACGTGCCTATGGGCATAAGAGCGCCGCCAGCGACGACCTTGCATCGGCGCGTATCAGTAAGTCGATCTGGAGTGGCTTCTTGCAGGCAGTTTTCCAAACCGAGCCCTGCATGCGAGAGGCCGCACCGTGTACCGCTGCAGCAGCGACAGGCATCAGGCAGGGCTGTCGGATAGTCAGCCACCAGGCACAGACAGATCGACAAGACAGTGCTGTTACCGATGGATTGCACGCATCGGCACCATCAAGTCTCGCATGGCGATTTGCAGGCAGGCGCACTCGTCCTCAAGCCATTTCGCCTGTCGCCGACGCTACTCGTATCCGCACTTGCTGGAATAGGAGGAGCTCATCGCGGCCGAGCGTCGGCCGCCATGCAGTCACGGTCCGCGCGTTACTCGTGCGCGTATCCGCGGTCGCCGATCAGCCGTCGGCGTGTTGCAGTCGTGGGAAGGCAAGCGTAAAGCGCGCGCCCAGACCCGGTGCCGACGTCACGTCGATAAATCCGCCGGCCTGTCGCACTGCGCTGTACACCTGTGCCAGGCCCAGACCCGCCCCCTTGTCCGCACCCTTGGTAGTGAAATAGGCCTCGAATAACCGCGATTGCACGTCGCTATCCATGCCATGCCCATCGTCGGCAACGACGATCGTGACGTACTCACCAACGGGTTTGGTCAGATTGGCCTCGGCGTCTGTCACGCATGTATGGCCGGTCTCCACGCGGATGGTAGTGCCGCTGTCGCAGGCATCGCGCGCATTGATGACCAGATTGAGAAGTGCGCGTTCGAGGGTGTGCTGGTCGACCATGGCGCAACAGGCGCCTGCGTCGTTGCGTACCTGCAGGCGCAAGTCCGCGCCGATGACCTGCTCCATCAGCGGTGTGAGCTGTGCGGCCAAGGCACCCAGGTCGACCACGTCAGGGCTATAGGGATACTGGCGCGAGAAGCCCACCAGGCGTTGCGCCATCACCGAGCCGTGCTGCAATGCTGCATCGGCAACCCCGAGCAACCTGGTGTCCTGCGCATCGATCTGCCCGCGCTGGACCACCAGGTCGATCGCCGAGGTTGCGGCCTGCAGCACGTTGTTCAGATCGTGCACGACGCCGGCCAGCAGCTGCCCGACCGCTTCCCCCTTTTGCGCCTGGTCGGAGATTTTTTCCGCAGCGCTCTGTGCGGCGCGGGCGATGTCCAGGTCGTCTTCGATGCGTTCGCGCAGATCGCGCAGGCTGTGCAACTCGGTCGCCAGCGAGTCCGCGCGGGTGCGCGCCAGCATCAACGCGCCCATGGAGAATTCGCGCTCGGCCTTCAAGGTGCGATCCAGCGTGTGGAACGCCGCTTCCAGCGCACGGCGGTCGGAGATGTTCTTGCTGACCGCCAGAATCGCCTCGACGTTGCCGGCCTCGTCAAACAACGGGCTGGTGACCACCTGCCAGGTCTGGCGCACGCCAACGAAGTTGACGCAGCTGGCCTCGAACTCGTGCACCGCGCCGTCGATCGACGCGGCCAGCGCGGTATCGACCAATGCAGCAGCCTCCGGCGGCCAGAACTCCCGCCAGTGTCGGGAAATCAACTGATCCGCATGACCGGCGCCCAGGGCCGCCAGTCCGTTGACGTTGACCGCGGTGATCCGTCCGTCGAGGTCGATTTCTTTGATGCAGTCTCGCGACAGGGCCACGATCTGCCGATATCGGTCTCTCATTACGCCGGGGATCCCTCTGATTCGATTTAACGGAATTTTCGCAAATATCGGAGCCCTCGTGCACAACCGCACGCGACTGGAGCTGCGTGCGTGGTGCCAGGGCCTGTGAATTGTTCATTCCGAGGGATGGTGCGGCGTCGTTTGCCAGACTGCTTGCCCACTCCGAACGCCCACGCCGCCCGCGATGACAACTCGTATCGCCTCGCCGCAAACGGCCGCAGCGCTTTTTCTTTGGCTGCATCCCTGCAACAATGGCGGGGTACGTGCGGCATTGCGAAAGTGGCGGAATTGGTAGACGCACCAGATTTAGGTTCTGACGCCGCAAGGCGTGGGGGTTCGAGTCCCCCCTTTCGCACCAATGCAGTGCGGCCGTGAGCACTCCGGCCGCTGCAACGCCCGTCATTCCCTCGATTTTGCGCGCCGGGGCGCCTGTCCCGCTGGCAGCGGCAGCCGTTATCGGCGAAACTACAAGGCTCGGCGGCTTTCTCGCCATCCGTCAACCCGCATCTTCCATCTCGTGCCGACGCCGTGCGCTGTCGGTGGCAGGAGTCAACATGCAAGCTTCGATCGAATCCACCGGCAATCTGGAACGCCGCCTGACCTTCACCCTGCCGCAGGAGCGCCTGGAGACGCATGTCGGTGGCCGCCTGCGCGAGCTTGCGCGGACCACGCGCATCAAGGGCTTCCGTCCGGGCAAGGTGCCGCCCAAGGTGATCGAGCAGCGTTTCGGCCCGCAGGTGCGTGCCGAGGCAATGGAAGGTTTGTTGCGCGAGACCTTTGATTCGGCGGTGCGCGAGCATTCGCTGCGTCTGGCCGGCAATCCGCGCATCGACCAGGGCGAAGGCGACTTCGATTTCGTTGCC
Source organism: Xanthomonas floridensis (assembly GCF_001642575.1). Taxonomy (GTDB): domain Bacteria; phylum Pseudomonadota; class Gammaproteobacteria; order Xanthomonadales; family Xanthomonadaceae; genus Xanthomonas; species Xanthomonas floridensis. The sequence continues at coordinate 291,195 of NZ_LXNG01000012.1, forward strand.
ACCTTCGAAGTAGTGCCGGATTTCGGCGATATCGATGTCGCCAAGCTGTCGGTGGTGCGTCACACCGCTGAAGTGACCGACGCCGACATCGACCAGATGATCGAAAACCTGCGCCTGCAGCGCCGTACCTGGAACCCGGTCGAGCGCGGTGCGCAGGTCGGCGACCTGGTGGCGCTGGAGACCTGGTCCCAGGCCGGCGATGAGCGTCTGCCCGCCGAAGGCGTGGAGACCGGCAGCAGCGTGCTGGGCTCGGGCGTGATGTTCGACCAGATCGAAAAGGGTCTGGAAGGGCTGTCCAAGGGTGAAGAAAAGACCCTGAGCGTGGCTTTCCCGGCCGAATGGCGGGTACCGCAGCTGGCCGGCAAGACCGTGCAGGTGCATGTGAAGGCAGTTGAAGTGTCCGAGCCGGTGCTGCCAGTGGTGGACAAGGAATTCATCAAGAGCTTCGGCGTCAAGAGTGGCGATGCCGAGCAGTTCCGCGCCGACATCCGCACCAACCTGGAGCGGGAACTCAAGGGCGCGCTGATGAACCGTCTGCGCCGCGAAGTGGGCGAGCAGCTGATTGCCGCCTACGCGCATGTCGAAATGCCGCCGCGCCTGGTCGAGAACGAAGCGCGTTCGATGCTGGCCCAGCAGGTGGAGCAGGTACGCCGCAGCGGCCGCGATCCGGGCCAGGTGCCGGACGATGCCCATCAGGGTTTCATGGATGCCGCCGCCAAGCGCGTGCTGGTTGGTCTGCTGGTCGGTGAAGTGGCCCGGCGCAACGAGCTGCGCCTGGAATCCAAGCGCGTCAGCGAAACGCTGCGTCTGATCGCTTCCACCTACGAAGAGCCGGAACAGGTCATTGAGATGTACCGTAACGACCCCCAACTGATGGGTGGACTGCAGAGCCGTGTCATGGAAGAGCAGGTGATCGACTGGATCGCCGAGCGCGCCCAGCACACCGAGCAGTCGCTGTCGTTCCAGGACGCCATCCGGGTCTAAGGCGGTAGCAAGAGAACCGCGCTCTGCCGTCGTCAGGGTGCGGATATCGAACACGGGCATCGGCACAGGCCGCTGCCACAACAGGAAGACTGATGAGCATTGTGACCAAAGCCCTGAACCTGGTGCCCATGGTGGTCGAGCAGACCAGCCGTGGCGAGCGTGCGTATGACATCTACTCGCGTCTGCTGAAGGAGCGTCTGATCTTCCTGGTCGGTCCCATCGACGACCATATGGCCAACGTGATCGTGGCCCAGTTGCTGTTCCTGGAAGCGGATAACCCGGAAAAGGACATCAGCATCTACATCAACTCGCCCGGCGGCGTGGTCACGGCCGGCATGGCGATCTACGACACCATGCAGTACATCAAGCCGGACGTGAGCACGATCTGCGTCGGCCAGGCTGCCTCGATGGGTGCACTGCTGCTGGCCTCCGGTGCCGCCGGCAAGCGCTATGCGCTGCCGAATTCGCGCGTGATGATCCATCAGCCGCTCGGCGGCTTCCAGGGCCAGGCGACCGATATCGACATCCACGCGCGCGAGATCCTGACGCTGCGTTCGCGGCTGAACGAGATCCTGGCCAAGCACACCGGCCAGTCGCTGGAGACCATCGCGCGCGATACCGAGCGCGACAACTTCAAGAGCGCCGTCGATGCCCAGGCCTATGGTTTGGTGGATCAAGTGCTTGAGCGTCGTCCGGAAGAGTCGATCCAGCCGTCTTGATCGCCAGGTCGCTGAAATTGCAGGAAAATCCGGCAGGGTCGGGCAGGGCGAATGTCCTCCCGGCCCTGTGCTATTCTCGAAATCGAACCCCCGTACATCGGGTGGGGTAACTGGGTAACAGAAGCATGAGCGAAGACCGCCAAGGTCGTTCCGGCGACAGCAACAAGATTCTCTACTGCTCGTTCTGCGGTAAGAGTCAGCATGAGGTCCGCAAGCTGATTGCCGGTCCCAGCGTATTCATTTGCGATGAATGCGTTGAGCTGTGCAACGACATCATTCGTGAGGAACTCGAAGAAAAGGCGCAGTCGGCCCGTTCCAGCCTGCCCAAGCCGCGCGAGATCCTCGAAGTGCTGGATCAGTACGTGATCGGGCAGCTGCGCGCCAAACGCACGCTCGCGGTGGCGGTGTACAACCACTACAAGCGTATCGAGAGCCGCAGCAAGAACGACGACGTCGAACTGGCGAAATCCAACATCCTGCTGGTCGGTCCGACCGGTTCGGGCAAGACCCTGCTGGCCGAAACGCTGGCACGCCTGCTCAATGTGCCGTTCACCATCGCCGACGCCACCACGCTCACCGAGGCCGGCTATGTCGGCGAGGACGTGGAAAACATCATCCAGAAGCTGCTGCAGAAGTGCGACTACGACGTCGAGAAGGCGCAGCAAGGCATCGTCTACATCGACGAAATCGACAAGATCTCGCGCAAGAGCGAGAACCCGTCGATCACCCGCGACGTGTCCGGCGAAGGCGTGCAGCAGGCGCTATTGAAGCTGATCGAAGGCACGGTGGCTTCGGTGCCGCCGCAGGGCGGGCGCAAGCATCCGCAGCAGGAATTCCTGCAGGTGGACACCAAGAACATCCTGTTCATCTGCGGCGGCGCGTTCGCCGGCCTGGACAAGGTGATTCAGCAGCGCTCCAACGATGCCGGCGGCATTGGCTTCGGTGCCAAGGTCAAGAGCAGCGAGCGCAAGCAGGAAGTCGGCAAGATCCTGGCTGAAGTCGAGCCGGAAGATCTGATCAAGTTCGGTCTAATCCCCGAGTTCGTCGGCCGCCTGCCGGTGGTCGCCACGCTGGAAGAACTCGATGAGCCAGCGCTGATCAAGATCCTGACCGAGCCCAAGAACGCCATCACCAAGCAGTTCAGAAAGTTGTTCGACATGGAAGGCGTGGAGCTGGAGTTCCGCCCCGACGCGTTGTCGGCGATCGCCAAGAAGGCGCTCAAGCGCAAGACCGGCGCCCGTGGCCTGCGCACCATCGTCGAATCGGTGCTGCTGGACACCATGTACGAGCTGCCGTCGCAGGAAAATGTCAGCAAGGTGGTGGTTGATGAGTCGGTGATCGAGCACAAGTCCGAGCCGTATCTGATCTACCAGGCGCAACCGGCACCGGCCAAGGCTGCGTCCGGGGACTGAGCCCTGCCAGCCGGCCAGTCAGGCACTGTCCTCGCTGGCGGCTAAAGGGTTTCCGAGCGCTACTTGCAACGTCCAGCCGATGGCCCCATAACGGGGCCATCGGCTTTTTTTACGCCTTAAATTCCCATTCCTGCGGAGCGCCCCATGGCCCAGTCCCAACCAGAAGTTCTCGATCTGCCAGTGTTGCCGCTGCGCGACGTGGTGGTGTTTCCGCACATGGTGATTCCGCTGTTCGTCGGCCGTGACAAGTCGATGCGCGCGCTGGAAAAAGCCATGGAGGCGGACAAGCGCATCCTGCTGGTGGCGCAGAAGTCGGCCGAGACCGACGACCCTGCGGCGGCCGATCTGTATACCGTTGGCACCCTGGCGCAGGTGCTGCAATTGCTGAAGCTCCCCGATGGCACCATCAAGGTGCTGGTCGAAGGGCTGTCTCGCGTCACCGTCGACAAGGTGGTCGAGCTGGACGGCGCGTTGCAAGGCCAGGGCATCGAAGTGGAGGCTAGCGATGCGCGCGAGCCACGCGAAGTGGAAGCGATTGCCCGTTCGCTGATGTCACTGTTCGAGCAGTACGTCAAGACCAACCGCAAGCTGCCGCCGGAGCTATTGCAGACCCTGGCCGGCATCGACGAGCCGGGTCGCCTTGCCGACACCATTGCCGCGCATATCGGTGTGCGCCTGGCTGACAAGCAGCGCCTGCTGGAGATCACCGACATCGGCGAGCGGCTGGAGCTGCTGGTCGGCCTGGTGGACGGCGAAATCGACGTGCAGCAGCTGGAAAAGCGCATCCGCGGCCGCGTGAAGTCGCAGATGGAAAAGAGCCAGCGCGAGTACTACCTCAACGAGCAGATGAAGGCGATCCAGAAGGAACTGGGCGACCTGGACGATGCGCCGGGCGAGCTGGAGGAACTGGCCCGCAAGATCGCCGAGTCGGGCATGCCCAAGCCGGTGGAAACCAAGGCCAAGGCCGAACTCAACAAGCTCAAGCAGATGTCGCCGATGTCCGCCGAAGCGGCAGTGGTGCGCAACTATCTGGACTGGCTGCTGGGCGTGCCATGGAAGAAGCGCACCAAGGTCCGCAAGGATCTGAAGGTGGCCGAAGACACCCTGGATGCCGATCACTATGGCCTGGACAAGGTCAAGGAACGCATCCTCGAATACCTCGCAGTGCAGTCGCGCGTGAAGCAGATGAAGGGGCCGATCCTGTGCCTGGTCGGGCCGCCGGGCGTGGGCAAGACCTCGCTGGGGCAGTCGATCGCCAAGGCGACCAATCGCAAGTTCGTGCGCATGAGCCTGGGCGGCATCCGCGACGAGGCCGAGATCCGCGGCCATCGCCGGACCTACGTCGGGTCCATGCCCGGCCGTCTGGTGCAGAACCTCAACAAGGTCGGCAGCAAGAATCCGCTGTTCCTGCTGGACGAGATCGACAAGATGTCGATGGACTTCCGCGGCGACCCGTCGTCTGCGCTGCTGGAGGTGCTCGATCCCGAGCAGAACAACTCCTTCAACGACCACTACCTGGAAGTGGATCTGGACCTGTCGGAAGTGATGTTTGTCGCCACCTCCAACTCGCTCAATATCCCCGGCCCGCTGCTGGACCGCATGGAGGTCATTCGTATCCCCGGCTACACCGAGGACGAAAAGCTCAACATCGCCATGCGGTACCTGGTGCCCAAGCAGATCAAGGCCAACGGTTTGAAGCCGGAAGAGATCGAGATCGGCGGCGACGCCATCCAGGACGTCGTTCGCTATTACACGCGTGAGTCGGGCGTACGTAATCTCGAGCGCGAGATCGCCAAGATCTGCCGCAAGGTGGTGAAGGAAATCGCGCTTGCCGGCCCGCAGCCGGTGGCCAAGAAAGCGGTCGCCAAGAAGGGCAAGCCGAAGGCGCTGGTGACGGTGGGCTCGAAGAATCTCGACAAGTACCTCGGTGTGCGTCGCTTCGACTTTGGCCGTGCCGAAGAAGAAAACGAGATCGGTCTGGTGACCGGTCTGGCGTGGACCGAAGTGGGCGGCGAGCTGTTGCAGGTCGAATCCACGCTGGTGCCGGGTAAGGGCAACCTGATCCTCACCGGGCAGCTCGGTAACGTCATGAAGGAATCCGCATCGGCAGCCCTGTCGGTGGTGCGTTCGCGCGCCGAGCGGTTGGGCATCGATGTGGATTTCCTGCAGAAGCAGGACGTGCACGTGCACGTGCCCGATGGTGCTACGCCGAAGGATGGTCCCAGCGCCGGTATCGCGATGGTGACCTCGCTGGTGTCGATCCTGACCCGCGTGCCGATCCGCGCCGATGTGGCGATGACCGGCGAAATCACCTTGCGTGGGCGCGTCTCGGCGATCGGTGGGTTGAAGGAAAAGTTGCTGGCGGCATTGCGCGGCGGTATCCGCACCGTGCTGATCCCGGACGAGAACCGCAAGGACCTGGCCGATATCCCGGCCAACGTCACCCGCGATCTGAAGATCGTGCCGGTGAAGTGGATCGATGAAGTGCTGGATCTCGCCCTGGAGCGTCCGCTGGCACCGAAGAAGGCAGGCAAGGAAAAAGCCCGCAAGACCGCTTCGCGCGTTGCCGTCCGCGGCAAGTCGCGCACCACCCCGGGAACCCGCGTCAAGCACTAACGTGCGCTGTCTAAGACGTCCCGAAACAAGCCAAAACCCGCGTCGTTATTGGGTTTTGGCTTGCGTGCTGTTGGGGGCGCTGGTATAAATGCACGACTCGTGGGCGCGGCAAAATGTGATGCGTCACGCGATACCACTTGTGTCGGGTTCTTCGCTAACGGCAAGAGCGCCGATTGTCGATTCCGCGGCATCTGCCGCAAAGGGAGTTTCAAGAATGAATAAAACCGAATTGATCGATGGCGTTGCCGCTGCCGCTGACATCTCCAAGGCTGAAGCTGGCCGTGCTGTCGACGCGGTTGTGAGCGAAATCACCAAGGCGCTGAAGAAGGGCGACGCCGTCACCCTCGTTGGCTTCGGCACCTTCCAGGTCCGCGAGCGCGCTGAGCGTACCGGCCGCAATCCGAAGACGGGCGACAGCATCAAGATCGCCGCTTCGAAGAATCCTGCATTCAAGGCTGGTAAAGCCCTGAAGGATGCAGTAAACTAATCGACTCGCTAGGGTGCTTAGCTCAGCGGTAGAGCGTCTCCCTTACACGGAGAGGGTCGGGGGTTCGAAACCCTCAGCACCCACCACTAAGCACCAGGCAAAAGTTTCAAGTGCGGAGCGGTAGTTCAGCTGGTTAGAATGCTGGCCTGTCACGCCGGAGGTCGCGGGTTCGAGTCCCGTCCGCTCCGCCAGTTACACGCAAAGCCCCTGAGCGATTGGGGGCTTCGTTTTCTCCACGACATTCGTGTTGCGAGTGTGGTGAGGTAGATGTCCAAGTTTAAAGCGGAGCGGTAGTTCAGCTGGTTAGAATGCTGGCCTGTCACGCCGGAGGTCGCGGGTTCGAGTCCCGTCCGCTCCGCCAGTTACACCGAAGCCCCTGGCCTTGTGCCGGGGGCTTTTTTTTGGGCTGTTTGAGATTGTCCGACCAGTGGATCGCGCATTGGCCTTGGGTGGCCGCAGCTCGGGTCGGGCGCTGTGGCCGCCGGACGCCATGATGACCGTATCGCGGCGCGTGCCGCCGTTGCCGTTACGCGGCCCCACCTTTACTGCATCTTGGCCCGGGGCTGGCTGGCGTTGGGCTGGGTGCTTGGCGTCAGGCGGGTTACACTGCGCGGCTCGCCCACAGGCCGTGATTTGCCAATGCTGCAGAAACTTCGCGACAAGACGTCAGGCTGGATCGCTACCGCCATCCTGGGGTTGCTGATGATTCCGTTCCTGTTCGTCATCGACAACAGCTACCTGGGCGGCATTGGCGCCAATAACGTCGCCAAGGTGCAGGCGCCACCGACCTGGTGGAAGTCTGCGCCGACGTGGTGGCCGGTCTCGCTGCTGTGGCAGCACCATGAAATCAGCACGCAGGATTTCCGCACGCGTTTCGAACAGGCGCGGATGCAGGAACGTCAGCGTCAGGGTGAAAACTTCGACCCGCGCACCTTCGAATCCCGCGAAAACAAGCTGCAGGTGCTCGACCAGCTGGTAGACGAGCAAGTCGTGCGGCTTGGTGCGGAAGATGCCGGCATCGTGATCGGCGATGCGACGGTGCGCGATTACATCACCAACATCCAGGCGTTCCAGGTCGATGGCAAGTTCAGCCCGGATCAGTACCGCGCCGCCCTGGCGCAAGGCACGCCGCCGCGCACGCCTGCGCAGTTCGATGCATTGGTGCGCGACAGCCTGCAGCAATCGGTGATTCCGCAGGCCGTGGCCGAATCGGGTTTTGCAACCAAGACCGAGTTTGAGCGTCTGCTCAAGCTGATGGGCGAAACGCGTGACGTGGAGCTGGCGATGTTGCCGGCGCCGGCGGCCGACACTGCCCCGGTCAGCGATGCGCAGATCAAGCAGTGGTATGACGCGCACACGCAGGATTTCCGTCAGCCGGAGACGGTGAGCATCGAATACGTGGAGCTCAACGCCGCCACGATGCCGCCGGCCACGGCAGCCGATGAAGCCACGCTGCGCAAGCGCTACGAAGAAGAGAAGGCGCGCTTTGTCGAGCCGGATCAGCGGCTGGCGTCGCACATCCTGATCACTGCCGGCAGCGATGCTGCTGCGCAGAAGGCCGCAGAAGCGAAGGCTGCCAAGCTGGCCGCCGATGCCAAGCAGCCGGGCGCCGACTTCGCCGCGTTGGCCAAGGCCAACTCGCAGGATCCGGGCTCCAAGGATGCCGGTGGCGATCTGGGCTGGGTCGAGAAGGGCACGATGGTCAAGCCGTTCGAAGATGCCCTGTTCTCGATGAAGGCGGGCGACGTGGTCGGGCCGATCAAGAGCGAATTCGGCTATCACGTGATCCAGCTGCGCGAGGTCAAGGGCGGGCAGGGCAAGTCGTTTGAGCAGGTCCGCGACCAGCTTGCGGCCGAGCAGCTCAAGGCCGATGCGGACAAGGCATTTGCAGATGTCAGCGGCAAGCTGGTGGATCAGATCTACAAGAACCCCACCGCCCTGGAGCCGGCTGCAAAGCAGGTCGGTTTGCCGGTTCAGACCCTGGGCCCGTTCTCGCGGACCACTGCCAGCGGTATTGCCGCCAATCCGGCGGTGCTGCGCTCGGCATTTTCCGAAACGCTGGTGCAGGACGGGACGGTGAGCGATCCGATCACCATCGCGCCCAACCACAGCGTGGTGTTGCGCGTGACCAACCACACCGCCGAACAGGCGTTGCCGCTGGACAAGGTGCGCGACAAGGTGATCGCCGCCGTGCATGCGGATCGCACCGAGAAGGCCGCTGCCGCCGCTGCAGACGCATTGCTGGCCCGCGTGCAGAAGGGCGAAACGCTGCAGGCGCTGGCGGAGAGCGAGAAGCTGCAGCTGCAGCCGATCCCGGGCCTGCCGCGTACCGCGCCGATCCCCACGCCGGCTGCAAATCGCGCAATTTTCAGCGCTCCTCGCCCGAGCGAGGGCAAGCCATCGGTCGGCAAGGTGGAGCTGGATGGCGGGCGCTTTGCGGTGTTCGTCATCAGCAAGGCCACGCCGGGCGACTTGAAGCAGATGCCGGCCGAGCAGCAGACGATGCTGCGCGAGCAGCTGAGCCAGATCGACGGAAACAACGCGGCGCAGGCCTACGTCAAGGAAATGCGCAAGCGGTACAAGATCCAGATCGAAGAAGCGCAGCTGTAACGGCGTACTGTTGCGTGGTGTCATGAAACAGCCCGGGTAACCGGGCTGTTTCATGCCCGGCATCTGCGCGACGCAGTTGGGCTTGGGCGTGAGCTGAAACGCGCAGGTGTAGAAGAGGCTGGCGCCACGAATGCGCAGGGCTTGGTAGAGCGCATCCGCTTGGGGTGTGGATGTGCGCGGGTCCGGTGGCTTGGTTCGCTAACGTTGTCTGGCTGTCTGGCTGTCTGGCTGTCTGGTTTGGCCAGGGCTCAATGCGCAGCGCTTGTCACAGTGCTCCAGCGGGCGGTGAGGGCATTGCCGTCGGCCCTGTCGCGATCACTCTGCCGACGCGGCCATCGCGCTCGACCTGCAGACCGGCAGGGCCTCGGGATTGCCCGCCTAGGCACCTTAAGCGGAGGCTTGCCTCGCCGCGACGGCAAGGCCGACGCATTGCCTGGGTGGCTGTTCGAGTGAGGGTGCTAGCGATTGCGCCGTCATGTGCTGGGCGTTCGCGCATCAACGGCGACGTGCGGGGATTCAAGCCCGTGGTAGGAATGTGAGTCACCCGGATCGTCGGGATTCAGCACGTTGAGGCTCTCGCGAGTGCATCCCAGGGCAGCGCTGCAGCGAAGATCCTGCAGAGTTCAATGGCTCAAGTGGCAGCCGCCGTCTTCGCGCCCGGTACGCGCTGTCAAACGTGAAACGATGTCATCGTGCAAGTGCGTCATCGCACGCTTGATGGAGCGCATGCGCCGTCAGTAGGCGCCGGCATCACTGGGTCGGCTGGGCTTCACCGACATTCGCGACCAACGTCTGCACTTCAAGACCCCATCAGTAACGAAGGGGGCTATATCAGGGCGTATCGTTGAACGACAGCACCATCCCCGGCTTGAGGACGGCGCGCTTGTCCAGGCCATTGCTGGCGAGCAGAGTGGCGACCGTGATGCCGTAGCGGCGTGCGATGGCCCAGGCCGATTCGCCATTGCGGACGGTGTGGGTCCTTGCAGGCGCATTGGAGGATTTGGCCGTCGCGACACTGGCCACTGTTGCTACAGCTGCGCTGGTGCCGGAGTCCATATCGGTCGTCGGGGACGCAGTGGCGACAACGGCACCGTTGGACCCAGGCTGCGCCGGTGCAACGGGTGCAAGCACGTGCACACCCTTGGGCGCGGCACGTGCGCTTGCCACGGCGGGATTGAGGCGCGCCAGCAGCTGCGGTTCGATCGCGCGTTGCCCGGCCCAGGCGTTGAGGCTGGTACCGGCAGGCAGCGCATGTTCGGTCAGGACCGGAACCTGGCGGTCCAGGGACGTCAACAGATTGCCCTGCTGCTGCGCATGATCGAGGACGCAGGCCAGCGCGTGCAGTTTTTCGACGTAGTCGTAGGTGACCTTGGACATGCCCGGCAATTCAGATGGACGCGCATTCTGGGCATTCATTCCGGCGCTGCGCATTGCCTGCAACACCCGGTACTCACCGGCGTTGTAGGCCATCAGTGCCAGGCGCCAGTCGCCGCCGAACATGCCGTACAGCGTCTTGAGGTAGCGCACCGCCGCCGTGGTGGAATCCACCGCCGACAGGCGGCCGTCGTACTGCGCGCCGACCGGAACATGGTGGTTGCGGGCTGTGGTGGCGATGAATTGCCAGAGTCCGGCCGGGCCGCTGCCATTGCGCGCGCCAGGGCGGTAGCCACTTTCGACGAACGGGATCAGCGCAAATTCGGTAGGCATGTCGGCGGCACGCAGCTCGTCGACGACATAGCCGAACAACGGCAGGACATCCTGTGCGTCGTCGGCCAAACGCGCGGGCGCACGTGAGAAATGCTGTTCCCAACGGGTGTCGCTATGTTCGCTGTCGCAGCCCGGATCGGCGCGGCCTTCCAGAAACGACGAAAAGATCTCGCGCCCATTCCGCATGCTGGGCGCGCTGGTCGAGGTGGAGGAGCTTTGCGCGGATGTCGGGCGACCGGCATCGGTGGACGCTGCAGCCGCCGGCGCGATGGCCGCGCAAGCGGCCAGCACTGCCAAAACAAGGCGCCTCATGCGCGAAATTCGTCTTTCCAGCGCCGAAGTTCGGCGAAAACGTCTACTTCAGAGGAAACTGCGCCGCCTGCGCGTGGTACTACCGCGGAGCGGATTTCAGAACTGCTGGTACGTAAGAACGGATTGGTGGCCAGTTCACTCTTGAGCGAAATCGGCAGGGTAGGACGGGCTGCTTGACGCATGGCCTGGGCTTCCTGTTGACGGCGCTGCAAGGCAGCGTTGGTGGGATCGACATGCAGCGCAAAGGCCGCGTTGGCCAGGGTGTATTCATGGCCACAACACACAAGCGTTTCGCCGGGCAATCGGGCCAGGCGCTGCAACGAGTCGAACATCTGCGGAGCGGTACCTTCGAACATGCGTCCACAGCCTAGGCTGAACAGGGTATCACCACTGAACAGATGGCTGTCGGTCACGAAGGCGATATGGCTGCGGGTGTGGCCCGGAACCTCCAGCACCTCAAATGCAGTTTCGAGCAGACGTAACCGCTCGCCCTGGCCCACCTGGCGGGCGGTTGCAGGAATGCGCTCGTCGGCGGGCCCGAACAGCTCCAGCTGCGGCCAATGCGCCTGCAGCGCCGCCACGCCACCGATATGGTCGGCATGGTGGTGGGTCAACAAGACGGCGCTGGGAACCCATCCATCGCGTTCTGCGGCGGCAATCACCGGCTCGGCATGCCCCGGATCGACCACAACGGCGCGGCCATCGGCGGCGACCAATGCCCAGATGTAGTTGTCGTCGAATGCGGGCAGGGCGATCAGTCGCATAGAATTGGGACCATGCCTGCCACGCCATTCTCCCGTCAAGCTGGTGTCTCAACCTGGTTTGATACGGGGGCGGGGCGCAGCCTGCTGCAACTGGAGCGCCGACTGGCGTTGGAGGCGCTGCAGGTGCGTCCCTCCCAACCTTGGCTGTGGGTTACGCCCAGCGGCGATCTGCCGCCGCGCGAGGGCTTGCAGGGCCGCGGCCTGCGCCTGTTTCGCAATGCCGGACGTTTTGCCGGCGATGCCCGCTGTGCGATGCCGTTTCCGCTACCGACCGAGAGCCTGCAGGCCATCGTGGTGCAGCATGCCGTGGTTGGCGGGGCGGCGGATTTTCTGGCCGAGTGCGAGCGCCTGTTGATGCCGGGTGGCCGACTGTGGCTGTTCACGCTCAATCCGTTGAGCCCTTATCGCTTCCATTGGGCGCGCCGCGGCCCGGTGGCGCTACGCCCGGATCGCTGGCGGGTGCTCGCGCAGCGCGCCGGCCTGCAGACCGTGGAGACGGAGCGCTACCTTGGGCCGGTCTGGCGTGTCGGGCGTGGCTCGTCCGATCCCGGTCGCGCGCCCTGGCGCGCGGTGTATCTGCTCGAAGTGGAAAAGCGCGCCTCCGCACCGATCGCGCCGACCCCGATTGCGCTGCCGTCGCGCTGGCCGCAGCCGGTGGCCACGATTTGACCCCTAGTCACGTTGCAACCCTGGAAACTGATGAAATCAATTGAAGTGCATACCGACGGCTCCTGCCTCGGCAATCCCGGTCCGGGCGGTTGGGCGGCGCTGCTGCGCTACAACGGCCGCGAGAAGGAACTGGCCGGTGGCGAAGCGGTGTCCACCAACAACCGCATGGAGCTGATGGCCGCGATCATGGCGCTGGAAACGCTGACCGAGCCGTGCCAGATCGTGCTGCATACCGACTCGCAATACGTGCGACAGGGCATCACGGAGTGGATGTCCGGCTGGGTGCGACGTGGATGGAAGACTGCGGGCGGTGATCCGGTCAAGAACCGCGAACTGTGGGAGCGGCTGCATGCGGCCACGCAGCGGCACAGCATCGATTGGCGCTGGGTGAAGGGCCACAATGGCGACCCGGACAACGAACGCGTCGACGTGCTCGCCCGCAATCAGGCCATTGCCCAGCGCAGTGGTAGCGCAACCGCGTAAGAGGATTCAATGCGTCAGATCATTCTCGATACAGAAACCACCGGCCTGGAATGGCGCAAGGGTAACCGCGTCGTGGAAATCGGTGCGGTGGAGCTGCTGGAGCGGCGCCCGAGCGGCAACAATTTCCATCGCTACCTGAAACCCGATTGCGACTTCGAACCCGGCGCGCAGGAGGTAACCGGGCTGACCCTGGAATTTTTGGCCGACAAGCCGCTGTTTGCCGATGTGGTGGAGGAATTTCTCGCCTATATCGACGGCGCGGAGCTGATCATCCACAACGCCGCGTTCGATCTGGGCTTCCTGGACAACGAGCTATTGCTGCTGGGCGACAACTACGGCCGTATCATCGATCGCGCCACCGTGGTGGATACCCTGATGATTGCGCGCGAGCGTTATCCGGGGCAGCGCAACTCGCTGGATGCCTTGTGCAAGCGGCTGGGCGTAGACAACTCGCACCGCCAGTTGCACGGCGCCTTGCTCGATGCGCAGATCCTGGCCGATGTATATATCGCGCTGACCTCCGGGCAGGAAGAGATCGGCTTTGCCAGCGCCGATGCCGGCCAGCATGCCAGCGATGGTGGCAATGCGATCACCTTCGACCCGGCGTTGCTGTTGCCGCGCCCGCGCGTGGCGGTGACTGCCTCCGAAACGCAGGCACATGAGGCGCGTCTGGCGCAGCTGCGCAAGAAGGCCGGGCGTGCGCTATGGGATCCGCCGGTCGAAGAGGTTGCGGTCGCCGGCTAGGCGACGATAGGCAATGGGCGCGTGGCGGGCGATGTCATCAGGCGTGGCTCGCCCAGCCGCTCGCGTCGCGCTCCGCGCGGATCACGATGCAAAGCGGCTGTTGTTGAAGTGTCTCATCAGCGCGAGGCACGCCTCAGTAGCTGCGCACCAGAATGGCGGTGATGTTGTCCGAGCCGCCGCCATCCAGCGCTGCGGCAACCAGGCATTCCACACACTCCTGCGCGCTGCAATCGGCCTGCGACAGCGTTGCCGCGATGGCGGCGTCGTCCACTTCCTCGGTCAGCCCGTCGCTGCACAGCAACAGTTGCATGCCGGATTTGAGTTCGCCCTGCATGGTGGCGACGTTGAGATGCGCCGGGTCGGTCACGCCCAACGCCTGGGTCACCACGTTGCGATGTGGATGCGCACGCGCCTGCTCGCTGGTGAGCGTGCCCTGGGCGATGAGTTCCTGCACATAACTGTGGTCCTGGCTCAGCTGGGCCAGGCGTCCGTCGCGCCAGAGATACGCGCGGCTGTCGCCGACCCAGGCCACTTCGAAGCGCTGGCCCAGCACGCGTGCGGCGACCACGGTGGTGCCCATCGGCAAGGTGTCGTTGCAGCGGCGCGAGGTCTTGATGATTTCCTCGTCGGCAATGCGGATGGCCTGCGCCAGCAGCGTGCCGGCGCGCACTTCGCGCACGATGGTTTCGCGTGCCAGTGCGCTGGCGACCTCGCCGCAGGCGTGCCCCCCCATGCCATCTGCCACCAGCCACAACCCCAGTTCGCTGTCGCCGTAGTAGGTGTCCTCGTTGAGGTCACGGCGCAGGCCAACGTGGGTAAGGTGTCCGAATTCGAGCATGGGGCCGGTTCGCCAGGGAGAAGGTGCGCCACCATCATCGCGGCCCGACCGGCCAGCAGCAACACGCGGCCGGCGAACGGCGCAGTGCCGGTTCACGCCCGGTCGGTGAGAGTGCCACCTGGGGCCGGCCCGGTCCGCTTGTGGCCGGGGCCGTGTGCCCGTATGATGCACGGCCCCAGGACACTGGGGACCATCTGGAGAGGTGGCAGAGCGGTTGAATGTACCTGACTCGAAATCAGGCAGGCGTTTATAGCGCCTCGGGGGTTCGAATCCCCCCCTCTCCGCCAGATTTGAGGCAAGCAGGTGTGCCAGTGCCGCGTGGGTTTCGCCGGCGGCATTGGGGGATGAGAAGCCCCGGGTTCGACAGGCAGCGCAGCTGTCTGCACGGCGAAGCCGCCCGCAGGGCGAAGGCACGTAGTGCCAAGTGAATCCCCCCTCTCCGCCAGATTCGCATCAGCCCCCGCAAGGGGGCTTTTGTTTATGTGTGGCCATCGCTGCCTGCGGCGATGGCTACAATCCGCTCGATTCCCGTTGGAGGCCTGTCATGTCCGAGATCCTGGTGCCCGTGTCCTTTGGTGAGCTGCTCGACAAGATCGCGATCCTGCAGATCAAGTCTGAGCGCATGAGCGATGCAGCCAAGCTGGCCAATGTGCGCAATGAGCTGTCTGCGCTGGAAACCAGCTGGATGGCGCACCCGGCCGCCGGCCACGACATCGTGCGTCTGCGCGCGGAGCTGAAGGCCGTCAACGAGCGGCTGTGGGTGATCGAGGACGACATCCGGCTCAAGGAGCAGGCGCAGACCTTCGATGACGCCTTCGTGCAGCTCGCGCGCAGCGTATATATCGAAAACGACGAGCGTGCGCGGATCAAGAAGCAGATCAACCTGGCGCTGGGCTCGTCGTACGTGGAAGAGAAGTCCTACCAGGACTATCGCGCCAGCAAGGCCTGAGCGCCTGGTCCGGCCGATCGCGCCGCCGTGGTTTGGCGCGATCGATCCAAGCAGAGGCCGATTGCCGCATGGCGCGGCGGCATGCCTGCCGCTGTGCTTCAGGGTGATTGCCAGCGTGCGCGCGGTGTCGGTGCGCAAAGTGGCAGGACGCAGGCATTGTCTGACGCGCAGCCTTGGCGCCTATGTGTGCGCTTGGCCTTCGCCGGGATGGTCGGCGCGGTAGCGTTCGAAGGCGGCGATCGCGTCCTCGACGGTGATCAACGCCATCACGTCATCGAACTCGATCTTGGTGCCCCATCGCAGCTGGTCGGCCGGCGTGTGCAGGTACTTGCGCGCCGCCGCGTCGTAGCGGTCCACGCAATAGCGCACGTCCGAATACGGGCCGCTGCGCCGCGGATTGCTGGCCGCATGCAGTCCCAGCACCTTGGTGCCCATCGCATTGGCGATGTGCATCGGCCCCGAATCCGGCGTGACTACCAGATCCGCGCGGGCGAGCAGGGCGGGCAGCTGCTTGAGCGTGTCCTTGCCGACCAGGTCCAGCACCGGCGTGCGCGCGTTGGCGATGATGGCATCGGCGGTGCTGCGCTCCAGATCGCTGCGGCCGCCGCACAGGACGACGCGCCAGCCCTGCGCGGCCGCATGGTCGGCCAGGGCGGCATGCCGGTCCGGGTACCAGTTGCGCCTTGTGTGGCTGGAGCAGGGCGAGATCATCAGCACCGGACGACCATCGTCCTGCCACTGCGCCTGCGCCCAGGCATGTGCGTCCTCGGGCACTGGCAGATCCCAGCGCACCTGGCTCTGGCGCAGGCCCAGCGGCTCGGCAAAGCTGCCGATGGCGTCGAGTACGTGGATGCCGGGGCGGTCGGCGATGCGTTCGTTGACGAACAGGCCGTGCAGGTCCTTGGAGCGGCTGCGGTCGTAGCCGATGCGTCGGCGCGCCGGCACGAAGGCCGAGAGCACGTTCGCGCGCAACGCCACCTGCATCTGCAGCAGGGCATCGAAGCGACCCAGCGGCGCCAGCTGCTGGCGCAACGCGCGCATGCCGGCCACGCCACTGCGTTTGTCGTAGGCGTGGAACTGCACGCCGGGCAGGCCGTCGAGCAACTTCAGCCCGGCCTTGTCGATGATCCAGTGCAGCGCCGTCTGCGGGAAGCCCGCCTGCAGCGTGCGCACCAGCGGCACCACATGGGTGACGTCGCCCAGGGCGGACAAGCGCAGCAGGCACAGCGATGCAGGCGTTACAGCCATGGTGTTGTTAGACTCGATAGATGGTTTCTTTCGACGCCACCGAAGCGCTGACGCCGTACCGCGAGGGCCGCGGCTATGGTGCCATTCTGTTCGACCGCGAACGGCTGCGGCAAGCTGACGCCGGGCTGTTTTCGCCGCAGCGTTGGGGCGACAGGGCGCGGCCGGTCGATGAGGGCGGCCGCGGCGGGGCGTGGTTCGTGGATGCGCCGTTCGGTCGCAGCGTCTTGCGGCAATACCTGCGTGGCGGCATGGCGGCGCGCGTGAGCCGCGATCAGTACCTGTGGAAAGGCGCCGGACGCACGCGCAGTTTTGCCGAGTTCCGGCTGATGCGCGAGCTGATCAAGCGCAAGTTGCCGGTGCCGCGTCCGTTGGCGGCCTGCTATCTGCGCGAAGGCCTGGGCTACCGCGCGGCGCTGTTGATGGAGCGGCTGGAAAACGTGCGCTCGCTGGCCGATCACGCGCAGGTGGCCGGGCGCGGTGCACCGTGGGAGGCCACCGGCCAGCTGATTGCGCGCTTCCATCGTGCCGGGCTGGATCACGCCGATCTCAACGCCCACAACATCCTGTTCGATGCCGGGGGGCATGGCTGGTTGATCGATTTCGACCGCGGCGTGCTGCGCATCCCGGCCACGCGCTGGCGCGAGCGCAACCTCAAGCGGCTGCATCGTTCGCTGCTGAAGCTGCGCGGCAACCGCAGCCGCGAGGATGTCGACAAGGACTACGAGCGCCTGCATCGCGCCTACGAACTGGCCTGGGGCCGGGGCTACTGATGCAGTGGGCGTTGCGCGTGCAAGGGGTCGGCAATGCGTCGGCGGTGGCGCTCGGTTCGCCGATGGCCACGCTCGAGCGCGCCGGTGCGCCATGGCTGACCATCGATTGCGGGAGCGAGGGGCTCACTGCCTTTCAGGCGCAGTACGGCCAGCTACCGCAGGCAGTCTTCATTACCCACGTGCATCTGGACCATGTTGGCGGGCTGGAGCGGCTGTTCGTGGACAGTTATTTCTCCGAACGGCGTGGGCGCACGCGCCTGTACGTGCCGGCGCCAGTGGTCCCGTTGTTGCAGCGGCGCATCGCCGATTATCCGAATGTGCTGGCCGAGGGTGGGGCCAACTTCTGGGACGCGTTTCAGCTGGTGCCGGTAGGCGATGCGTTCTGGCACGACGGAGTGCGGCTGGAGGTGTTTCCGGTGCGCCATCATTGGCCGGAGACCGCCTACGGACTGCGCCTGCAGGGCGCGCTGGTATGGACCGGAGACACCCGGCCCATCCCGGAGATGCTGAAGCGTTACGCGTGCGACAACGAGCTGATTGCGCATGACTGCGGCGTTCACGGCAACCCGTCGCATACTGGCGTGGACGATTTGGAGCGGGAGTACCCGCAGGACCTGTTGAGCCGCATGCTGCTGTACCACTACGCCAGCGATGCCGACGGCGACGTGCTGCGCGCGCGTGGTCATCGCGTGGCCGTGCCTGGGCAACATCTGGCGCTGGCGGACCCGACCGCCGCCATGGTGCGCTGATGGGCGCCCTGACGCTGCCGACGCTGGCCGGTGCCCCCATGCAGGACCGCTATGGCCGCCCACTGCGCGATTTGCGCCTGTCGGTGATCGAGGCCTGCAACTTCCGTTGCGGCTACTGCATGCCGGCCGACCGTGTGCCCGACGATTACGGCCTGGACGCGCAGCAGCGACTGAGTTTCGATCAGCTGGAGACGCTGGTGCGCTCCTTCGTGGCTGTGGGCGTCACCAAGCTGCGCCTGACCGGCGGCGAGCCGCTGCTGCGGCGTGGCCTGCCTAGCCTGATTGCGCGTCTGGCGGTGATCGATGGCATCGAAGACCTGGCGCTGACCACCAACGGTGCCCTGCTTGCGCGGCAGGCCCAGGCGTTGCGTGATGCCGGTCTGCGCCGGATCACGGTGAGCATGGACGCGCTGGACCCTGCGTTGTTCAGGCGCATGAGCGGTGGGCGCGGTGAGATCGCGCAGGTATTGGGCGGCATTGCTGCGGCCGAACGGGCCGGGTTCGAGCGGCTGAAGATCAACTGCGTGGTGCAGCGCGGCGTCAACGAGGACCAGGTGTTGCCGCTGGTGGAGCACTTCCGGGGCAGCGGGCATGTGCTGCGCTTCATTGAATTCATGGACGTGGGCAGCTGCAACGGCTGGACGCCGGACGCGGTGGTGAGCTCGGCGCAGCTGCATGCGCGCATCCACGCGCGCTGGCCGTTGCAGGCGCTGGATGCCAACTACATCGGCGAGGTCGCGCAGCGTCACGCGTTTGCCGATGGTGCCGGCGAGGTGGGGTTTGTCAGTTCGGTCAGCGTGCCGTTCTGCGGCGATTGCCAGCGTGCACGCGTGTCGGCCGATGGACATCTGTACACCTGCCTGTTCGCCAGCCAGGGCCATGACCTCAAGCCGGCACTGGCCGAAGGCGAGCAGGGGCTGGCGACGCATCTGCGGCAGCGCTGGAGTCTGCGCGGTGACCGCTACAGCGAAGTGCGGGCATCGGCGCCGCGTCGCGGCAAGCCGGTCGAGATGTTCCTGATCGGCGGATGAGCGAGGACGCGCTGCTGGCTCAGCTGCGCATGTTGGGACTGCGTCTGCTCGATCCGCAGCTGCGGGCCGATGTGCAGGCGTTGGAAGCGCTGCTCGATCCGGCGTTAGTCGAATTCGGTGCGTCGGGCCGTCGGTACACGCGCAGCGAGGTGATAGCGGCCTTGCGCGCCCCCGGTGTTGCTGACGACTACCCCGCCGATGGCTTTGAGTGCGTGCGGCTCGCATCGGATCTTGCGCAGTTGCGCTATCGGTCGATGGGTCGCCGTCAGGGTGTCGAGCGGGAGGCATTGCGCAGCTCGTTGTGGCGCAGGAATGCTGACCGATGGCAGTTGCTGTTCCATCAAGGCACCCCGTTCACCGAGAATGCCGCATCCTGATTGCCTGTCTTCGCGTCGCTTCCCATGCCTGCAAAATCCCGTTCCGCCCGCCTGACCCACCTCGACGATGCCGGGCTTCCCACCATGGTGGATGTCTCGGACAAGGTGGTCACCGCCCGTAGCGCCACCGCGGAAAGCCGCGTGCGGTTTCCGGCCGCCGTGGCCGCACAGCTGCGCGCCAACGGCTTGCGCAGCGCCAAGGGCGGCATCGTGGAAACCGCAGTGATTGCCGGCACCATGGCGGTCAAGCGTACGCACGAGCTCATTCCATTCTGCCATCCGCTACCGATCGATGCGTGTCGTTTCGAGATCGACTGGGCCGGCGAGCAGGTGCTGGACATCCGTTGCACGGTGCGTTGCGTGCATCGTACCGGCGTGGAAATGGAGGCGCTTACCGGTGCCAGCGTGGCCGCGTTGACGGTCTATGACATGTGCAAGGCGTTATCGCACAGCATGAGCATCGGTCCGACCAGGCTGGTCTCCAAGCGTGGCGGGAAGCGCGATATCGGAGCGACGCAATGACTGCGACGGTGAGGGTGCTGTATTTCGCCAGCCTGCGCGAGGCGGCGGGCGTGGCCGACGAGCGCGTGCAGTCCGATGCACAGAGCTTGCGTGGCCTGTACGCTGAGCTCGATGCGCGGCACGGCCTGCGCTGGACACCAGCGCAATTGCGGGTGGCCGTGGATGGTGCGTTCGCGCGCTGGGAGGATGCGCTGCGCGACGGCAGCGAAGTGGTGTTCATTCCGCCGGTGTCGGGAGGTTGAGCATGAGCGATCAGATGGCCGCAGTGTTTGCGTTGTCCGATGTCCCGTTGCCGCTCGACCATCTGCGCCGCGGGATGGAACATCCGCATGCCGGTGCCTTTGCCAGCTTCGAAGGCTGGGTGCGCAATCACAATGACGGTCGCACTGTCGCCGGGCTGCGCTACGAGGCGTACGCCTCGCTGGCGCAAGCCGAAGGCCAGCGTGTGCTGGACGAGGCGATGCAACGGTTTTCCATCGTGCACGCGCACTGCGTGCACCGCGTGGGCGAGCTGCGCATCGGCGACATGGCGGTGTGGGTGGGCGTGAGTGCGGCGCACCGCAGCGCAGCCTTCGATGCATGCCGTTTCATCATCGACGAGGTCAAGGCGCGCGTGCCGATCTGGAAGCACGAGCATTACCTCGAAGGCGATGCGGGTTGGCTGCATCCCGAGTCGCAATGAGGTCGATATGGGGGTGTTGCACCCTCGTGGGCGCAGGCCTCAACAGGCCTGAGCGCAGGCAATGTGGCGGGCTTGAACTGCTGCCGGTGGCTTGATCGCCGGCTTGATCGCCGACGACAGCGCACACATCGCCACGGCGCGTGTGGTTTGCGGAGCAGTCGGGGGATTGGGGTGGTGTCCCCGCCGGTTGACCTCGGCGCCCGCATCAATCGATACCGTTGCTGCCTTCCGGCCCTGGCGGGATTTTCGATCTAGCGTCGCGAGGGACCGACGGGGCCACCATAAGACGTGGGCCAGTGGCATGGCCCGGATCTGCTGCGACCGAGTGGTCGCGCACATCATGAATCTGGCGGAGAGAGGGGCTGCTTGGGGAACACCCAACGCGGTCCAGACATCCTCAACTAAAAAGAATTTTAGCACGCAGTTCAGAAGCTTAGCTACTACTGCACGCCAATCAAGTCCAACGACACCCAAGGGCAGCGAACATAGGATGGCATACTGGATGGCATACCGGAAACAAGAGATCGAGGAAGGGCATGGCTTTGATCACAGATGCTAAGGCTCGCAGCATGAGCCCGGGTGGTCAGGCTGTCCCGCACGGAGGCATAACTGGTCTGACCCTGCATCCCTCGCCGTCACAGAAGGGGCAGGGAAAATGGGTACTGCGCTACGTAAGCCCTATCACGGGCAAGCGACGCAATGCCGGCCTAGGGGCCTATCCCGAGGTGGGGATAGCTTTGGCGGGTAAGCTGGCCCGTGAAATGCGCGAGCAGATCGCCGGTGGGCAGGATCCTTTGGAGTCCAAGGCAACTGACCGCGCCAAGCCGAAAACACCAACCTTCCAGGAAGCAGCAGTGCAGCTACACGGAGAACTGAAGCCCGGGTGGAAGAATCCCAAGCACGCACAACAATGGCTCAATACGTTGACCGAGTACGCGTTCCCGCAGGTCGGGTCCCATCCCATCGATCAATTGCAGCCCCGACACATTGCAGATGTCCTCCGTCCCATCTGGCTCGACAAAGCAGAGACAGCAAGTCGCGTAAAGCAACGTCTACACGCGGTAATGGCCTGGGGTTGGGCGCACGGATTTAACCAAGTCAACCCTGTCGATGTCGTAACACACCTGCTCCCGCTACAACCAGGAAAAGCAGTCAGACAGGAGCATCAACCAGCAATGCCTTGGGCGAAGATCCCATCCTTCGTCAGTGCAGAGCTTGCTGGAGCGGGCGAGTACGAAGTCACGAGAAATGCCTTGCTATTCCTCATTCTGAACGCTAGTCGTTCTGGCGAGGTGCGTGGGATGACCTGGGCGGAAGTTAACTTTCACGAGAAGCTATGGACGATCCCGGCTGTTCGTATGAAGTCCAAGCAACATCATCGAGTTCCGTTGTCGGAACAGTCTCTCGAACTGCTAAAGCGCCAGAACGGCCATCACGACGAGCTTGTCTTTCCATCTGTACAGGCTCGTTCCGTCATGTCAGATATGACGCTAACAGCACTTCTGCGTAGGACGGATGCACCGAGCGACACGGCTGGGCGAATTGCGACCGCCCACGGGTTCCGCTCGAGCTTTCGCGACTGGTGCAGCGAGCAAGGGTATGCGCGTGACCTCGCAGAGCGGGCATTGGCGCACACGGTGAAGGACAAGGTAGAGGCGGCCTACCACCGTACAGATCTCTTGGAGCAACGTCGTCCGATGATGCAGGCCTGGGCCGACTTCATTCACCCACGTGCGACCAAGATCAGGAAGAGGATATCACCCGCATGACTCCGGGATCGCCACACATTCGAGTCCGGTCCTTAGTCAGTGTACTTGATGGGAACGACCCTGTTGAGTTCATTCACAGGCTCCTTCGAGCTGGGTACGACAGGTTTTATGTAAAGGTCCCGAAGGGATTCCGGATCAGCCTTATCCCCACTGACCCTTTTCCTCCTGGGTACCAGCTTTGGGGAAACCGGCAATCCACCCAAGGCCATGCACGACCTCATGGCAATCAGGACCAGATACGTTACATGCAGCTCGATACACCTCAGTTGCGCGAGCTTCTTGAGTATCCCCCCGTCGTTTTGCGCCAATTCAACGCGGGAGGTCTGGAGTCCGCGTCGACCCACGATGGCATTCCTTCAATCGAGTTTAAATATCGGAAGGGTTTTCTAGGTGGTCTCCTGCCCACTGAGGGGTCCATCGCCGACAAGGTGCCAACACAGTTTGATGCCAGCTCTGGCGCTCCTACGGTCGTGAAGGTATTGAATCGCATCAGAAGCCAGTATTCGTACATTCTTCACGGTGTCAGTTTCAAGGATGTTTTTATTGATGCGCTGGCACTCGGTGACGCTTTGAAAAGTAGGTTGCCTGCTAAGGACGTGTCTCTGGCAGTCTGTGAAGATGTACCGGATGATCCTTATGGACTGAAGGACTCGTCGCCATTAGTCTATGAGATTCTCCGCAGAGCCAGTCGAAATCGAGACAAGACACGCAGTGAGATCGATGTGCCATCGCTTGCAGCAGAATTTCGAAAGTTGAATGCCGGGTACAATAAAAATCCCAAACCTTTCAACGACGGGCGGCATAATTTTGCGGCTATGCTTTCAAAGCCGAAGCACAAGTATTCGTCCGACGGCCTTGGGGAGATTGACCCTCCCGAAGAGACCGTAGAGGTTCCTGCTGATAAATTCCTCGATCAGGGTTTCATCAATCAAAATCTCAGAAAACTCCTTTACGCCGCCTGTCGTTGGAGTGGTAGAAAGGACCCAGCTCTTGGGGGCGATCGGGAGAAGTTGGTGGATCTCTTGGTTGGGCTTGGCTTTTTTGACCGGGAAGACAGCGACCAGGTGCAGTCGTTGGTTTACTTCATTACAGGTGAAAAGTACAAGCGAAACAAGCACAAAAGCGAATTTAGGCATATCCGCAGCGACCGATCATGATACCAAGTCGGAAGGTGGATAACGGACACCCACGTCAACATACATGTATCCATGAATCGCCCAGGCATTCCCGTGAGGCTCGTTTATTTGAGCCACCTACATGCGACCACACCTGGCTGGCCGCAGCAGCGGCTGAAACTCGCCATCGGTAAATTTTTGCGCTTGCGGCGCCGGGCCTGCAACTGCTGCTCGCGGGACAGCGCTCCACGCGCTTACAGTTCACGCTGCGGTCTTCCCGTCGGAACTGCTGAGCTGAAATACTCACAAGGAAGGGATGTCCAGCCGTTTCTAACCAACGCAGGCTTGGGGCAATCTGTAACTGAGCCAAGCCGATCGGAGGGGCACCGAGCGCCTGCAGTGAGACTTCGGTCTTTTGGGCATCAAGGTTGCTGGGCTAACGGACCATCGGTGGCCTGCAGAACGTCGGCCTTGCGGCAAGGTGGGCAGTTGCCTGATGCTCCGCGACCTGTTGCGGGAAGGTGGAGGAGTTAAGCTGTTGACGGAAGTTGAGATCACTGCATCAAAGATGAGGCGAAACGTATGCAATCAACAAGACCTAATCAGCCAACGCCGGGTGCCTTCTATATGTTCGTGTCGGACATGGAGAGCAACAGGCCGCGCTGCGGAGTTAGGTTCAACAATCTCCGCCAGCTGCTTTCGCCACCGTGTGTGATCCTGCGTCCGCAAGAAGGCGGGTTCCCCTCGATGCTCGAGCAACCGCAGATGACCTATGACCCCAGTGCAGGTCCCGAGCCTCGTGATCTGGAGCCAGGCTTCGGCGGCTATTGGTTGGTGTCTGAGCAACTCCATGATGTCATGTGCTCGGTCGATCCAAATGCCTTCGCATTCACTGAGGTGGACTACCGTTTGGCCGATGGCATCAAGGGCCCGCGTCGTTTCTTATGCGACGTTGTTCGAGAGATGGATGCTTTGGATGAAAGATTGTCGAGGCTTAAGATTAAGGTCAATGACGATTATGTGCGTGGGAAGTTCTATTCGTTTGGGGGCGGAGCCAGCCTTGCCTTCCGAAATGAAGTCTTGGGACAGTCGCATGTGTTCCGGTTGCCGTTTAATCCATCTGTGTTCTGTGACCGGACGTTTAAGGACGCTGTTCACGAAGCCGGAATACCTGGCGAGGCAGAACTCAGCGGCATCTCTTTCATTGACGCATCGGATATCTGATCCATCAGCTGACAAGGACGGACCCTAGATCATGGCAGGCAAGCCCCTCTTTCAGCAGCATCACGGTGTCGATCAGAAGTCGTTTGAGATTGATCCTTTATTACAGGTGCTTGTCGACAACGGCCGGTTAAATAAGGATGCGGCCACTAATCTGATTAATTTGCCAAACGACAAAGCCCTTGCCCGTGCCATTGGGGTTACGCCACATACAGGACGCCATATCAAAGAATATTCTCTTGGTATGAAAGATGCCCTTGAAGATTTGGCATCTACGAAAGATGGGCAGGCGATATTGCTCCAAAAGCCGGATCCTGATGCCTTAGATCGAGTCGCGCTTAAGGTCCAACGATTGAGCGACACCGTGCAGGTTGCGCTCATCAATGGCGACTTGCGCACCAACAAAGCGCTGGGGCAAACGATAGACCAAACTCGAGCTCTCACTCGGGCATTCTTCGGTGGCCCGGACAGCTACGCGGCCCAGAACGCAACGCAGCTGGATGCACACGCTCAGGCCAGTGCCAATGCACGCCAATGGGGCGGAGTGACACACAACGAAGGCCGTATCGTTTCCACGTTGCAGCACTTTCACAGCGCTGGACAGCCGCTGCTGGCTGGCGGCAACCTCGATCTCCAGCGCCATGGGCTATCCCAGGCCATCGCCGACGCTTACCACAATGGCCGCTTGACCATGTCACCCGGTGGCGTGGCTGTAGTGGAGAACACCTTGGGCGAGGAAGCCGCCAGACCTTTGCGAGTTCCTCGCGGTCAAAGCGGTGCCGCGTCCATGGAAGTGTTGCTCGGCAATGCCTCGGCCAGAACCCTGGTGCGTTCGGGTGGCTTGCTGGCGACTGGCGCAGATGCGGTTTTGGCAGCACGCCGCTCGGCCGAGTTGCTGGAACAAGGCAATGCCACTGCCGCGCAGTCCGAGGTCACCCATGCTTTGGCGCGCAATGTCGGCGGCTGGGCCGGTGGCGCGTCTACCGCCGCCGCGATTGGTGGCAGCGGCTTCGTGCCTGCGGCGTTGGTGGTGGGCGACGCGCTGTTGATGAGCAAGGCGTTCGACAAAGGCGCCGATTTGCTGGACAACCGCGCCATCTACCACCAGACCGACAAAGAGGACGTGGAGTGGAATTTCAACGGTCGCAACTTCCAGCGCGAAGCCGGCATTGACCTCGCCCAGGATGGCCGCCGCACGTCGGGCGAGCAGCCCGTGGTTGCAAGCTATGAGAAATCGCAGGAGCTGGGTGCCCTGGCCAACGCGAAGGCGGTGGAGCTGGCGTTGGGCAAAGCACCGCAGCCCCAGAACCCGTTCAACCTCCCCGCACGGGCAAGCGACCAAGTGGGATTGGACAACCCGAATTGGGAGCGCAATCCCGAGCGTCAGACTTGGGAGCGCCAGGTCAGGACCACCGCGTCCGGCACCGATGAGATTGGCAGCTACGCCCTCCAACTCGCGCCCCCGGAACGCGTGCAGCAACTCAACCAGGAGGCGTTGGCACGCATCGAGAGCAACATCGCCACGGGGCGCGAAGCCATTGCCGCCGCTTACCTGGAAAACCACGCCGCGCAGCGCGCCGGCGACTATGGAGTGGAAGTGCCGGCGGCGGTGCAAGCTGCCCAGGCCAAGCCGGACCGGGTTCAAGGCCACGATGGTCAGGCCTACCACCGCAACGAGGCTGGGCAGTGGCTTGGAAAGGAAGGGCTGGCGACCGGCAACCTGGCGGCGGAGCTGGAGCTCACCAACCAGATGCGCCAGGCCTCGCTGGAGCGCGCTCAGGAAACCCTGGCGGCGATTGAGGCGCTTCCCGCGCCTACGGCGGCGCAGATGGAGCAGAACGAGCTGCTGCACCGCTACCGGGCTGCCGGCGTTGATTTGAACGTCAACCCGCAGACCCAGCAGGCCGTGGCGCTGGCTTCGCAGCGAACCATTGACGCCAACGGCATCACCGGGCCGACGATGCAGCAGTTGCAGCGCAACGAGTCCGGGCAATACGGCTATGACAGCCCCATCGCACACCTCCAGCGCGGCAGCGATGGGGTCACTCGCGTGGTAGCTGTCACCAGCAGCGACGACATCCGGAAGGCGTTGAGTGAGGCGCAAGGTAGTCGACGAGAGTCGCCAACCCTTGCACGGGCACCCGAAGTGACGGGGGAGACAGACAGCTCTACGTCTGACTCTTCCAATCCGCATCAGGTGCTCGACATTCAGGCGCGCATGCAGGCATCTGTTGCGGCACAGGCGCGGCAAGAGCGCGAACAGCAAGATCGCCTTGCACAGGAGCAGCATGCCGCACTGGTGCGCGAGCACCTCCAGCAGGCACAGCCAGAGCGCGAAGATCAGTCGCCGAGCGAGCAGGCCATCCAGGCGCACGCGATGCTGGAAGGTCAACGCCAAGCGGAGCAGCAACGCGAACAGGAAGAGCGCCAGGTGCAGGAGCGCCAAACGCAAACCAGCCAACAGCGCCAGCTCCAGGAGCGTGAGGGAAGGGATGCCCAGCAACGTCAGGCGCAGGAACGCCAAGCCGAGGACAACCGGCAGCGGGAACAGCAAGACCGCCAGGCTCAAGAGGCCCAACGAGTTGAGGTTCAGGAAGGTCAGTCTCGGAAAGCGCAGCAGCAGGACCAACGCCAGCAAGCCTCGCAGCAACCGGACACTCAGACGCGTGCTCCAGATGCCGCGCTGGCTCAACAAACGACGCGTGCTGAGTTACAGCAGGAGGATGCGCGTCAGCAGCCAGAGGTCCAGAACCGACAGGCGGGCGACTACCTGGCTCACAACACACCTGACCCACTGAAGCAAACGCCCGGTCCAGGCGATGCGCAGCCGGGACAAGCACAAGGAGTGGAGCGCGCGCTGGAAATGCAGGCGGTGGAGAATCGCGCCGCCACGCGTCTTCAAGTGGCTTCATCCGAGAGTTCAGAATCTCGCAGCCACCTTCCGCAAAGCGCAGAGGCCAATGTGGTGCCGCCAGCACTGCATCACCAGGCGCAACCGCAGCAAGGAGAGATGGAGCAAGCGTCGGTTCGTCAGCAAGACGTGGCGCGTGAGCAGGGTGCGGAGCGGGTTCGCGTCATGACCCCAACAACGTCTGCTTCAGAAGAACCGATGATTGCATCGCAGTCCGCGGGGTCTTCCACTTCTGCGCGACATGAGGAGACAGAGCAGCCCCGTGCCTCAGATGTTTCGCTCGCTAAGCATGGGGCGGCTTTGCTGGCCCCAACAACTCTCGCGCAAACATACGGGCAATCGCTGGCAGATAGCGTAGAGAATCGCTTTCCCACGGAGCCAGCAGGCGCGGAAAGCCAGCTGGCCCAATCGACCCCGGCGCAGGAATGCAACGTCGCAGATCCGGGCGGAGCCCTGTTCTTGGAAGAGACCATGCGCTCGTTGCGTCAACTGCAGCAGGAGATTGAGGCGGCGGATCGGGAAGATGAACGCTTCCACAAGGAATGGAGGGAGTATCGCGAGCGCGGAGAACCCTATCCCTTCGTTCGCGACGGCGCGCGAGACCAGGAAAGTGGAAACATTGATGCATTCAGCGCACACCAACCAGGTCGCCGCTCGCCCAGTGAAGCTGCTGAGCAAACCGATGCCTTTCCACCTCTAGCTCAGCGCTCCACCGGTCCAGCGGGAGGGGATGCGCCAAACGACTCGTTGAAAGCTGAGCGGAAATCCATCACGGGTGACCCGGACGTGGACGAGGTCCTCTACGCGCTCGACAGCAAGAACGAGCTGGCGATCGAGCAGGCCTTAAATCGGGTGGCCAACAGCGCAGCGACGCAGGCACTGATCAAAAGAGGCAACGAGTTCCTGGAAGCGCAGGCCCAGCAGGAGGCCCAGAAGCACGTCGCTACACGCCAGGCGTTGGGAATGGATGTCTCAGCGGAGATCAACACCAGCCGCGGGCCGGTGATGGTGATGACCTTGCCGGAGTTCGCCAAGGGGCCGATGCAGAGCGGTCCCCAAGGGGACGGCGGGGGAGGTGGTGACGGCGGTGGGGG
>NZ_LXNG01000013.1 GCF_001642575.1 Xanthomonas floridensis
TCGCGCCGTGTCTGCTTGCGCTTGCCGTTGTACTCCGCGTCGCCAAAGCTCAGCTGCATCGAGATCGTCCGCTCGGTTCGTTGATCCATTGTGGCAGTATCAGATGGAGTTGTTCAGACCTTCCCTAAGGCGAAGCCTGCGCCATCTGGCCTTTCAACTAACGTCTCCGAGTAATCAGGGCTGGCCTTCCAAAGCCCATCACTCAGCTGGAAGGTTATAGAGCTTCCATCTGGCCGAAACGCATTGATAGACTGCGTGTCCGTAGTCGCGCTCGTAGAGCGCTGAACCTCAAGGCTCCGATCAAAGAAATGACGCCATTGCGGCCCTAAAGAAGTTGATGTTACAGCTTGAGAGCTATTGTAAAAACGACGGAAAACTAGCCCGCTTGCACCATCGTAGTCCGTGTCCTGACGATAGAAATTTCCAGTTGCGGTGTTGATCGGATCACCTTCGAAAACTGATCCAGGCTTGTTCGTAGCAGCCGCACTATCTCGGCTACCGCGCGGGCCGGTTCCATCTCGGCTAGCGCCGATGCCACCGCTACATGACATATTGCAGCTACCGAGATTCTTCTTCGGCGAGCCAACTGAATACTTTGTCGCCTCGACAAAATAACCTAGCCCTATTGGATCATTTGGCCACATCACGAAAGCGCCTGTGGTGGTCGAGCTATATTTAATAACTGGCCAAGACGAGCAACCGGCTGGTTTCGAGATGCATCCCTTCGTCATCTGGCCAACGAGCCACTCTGCGCCTGCGCTAGCAGACCCAAATGATCGGCTGCCATAAATCGAGTTTACGTAATAGGGTGCGCCATAGTAAGAAGCCGCACTTACATTAAATGAGGCCACTAACAACAGCCCTATTGAGGAAAAAAGCCTCAGAAGCTCAATAACTTTGGAATTAGTCTTCCCCACATCACTCTCCCTGTGAAAAATTTTAAGATGGCTTGCGTTTTTTATATTTCTTGAGTCAGAAATTTGACACCACGATTCGCGAAGGCTAGCTGTAACGCAACTCCACGTCAACACTCAATTAGAAAATTCTTATCTATTTCACTTCATCTCCATAAACTTGGTTAGCACGTCAATGTTGCTGCTTTTTGTCATTGGATAGATCTTCTTGAAAGTACTTTCAGATGTAGAGGTATCAGCATTTAGAGCAGTTAACAGAACCGCTGCGCAACCGTTCGGCGTGCGCAGGCGCCGCTCGGAATCCTCATGTACCGCACGCCCCGCAGACCTCGCTGGGCTGGTTCGACGGCCGCGCCGTGCTGGACCGCCGCTCGCACACCCTGCCGCTGATCGACCTGCGCCGCTGGCTGGGCGTGCCTGCCGAACAACCGCCGCTATTGACGGTGGTGCTGCTGCAGGCCGGCGAAACCCGCTTCGGCCTGGTGGTGGACCAGGTGCGCGGCCGCGAGGAAGTGGTGATCAAGCCCCTGCCCCGTGCCCTGCGCGGCCTGCCCGGCTACGCCGGCGCCACCCTGATCGGCGACGGCCGCATGGCGCTGATCCTGGATGTGGATGGCTTGCGCTCCAGCGATCATTGAGGTTGGGGATTCGGGATTCGGGAATCGGGAATCGGGAATCGGGAATCGGGAATCGTCAAGACGATCCTGGTCGCCTGATCTAACGACAACGGCCGCGTACTGCGGCCGTTGTCGTTTCACTACAAGCATCGCTGTTGATCTATGTCGCTACGCGCGCAGGCATGGGCGCGATGATTTGGCGACGGTCAGGCTGCCGTGGAAGTGAACCTGGAATCGTTATTTCCCGTTGTGCGCTGGTGTGGCTGCGACGCTAGTGGCATCCGGCACCGAGGTCAATCGCAAGGGGTCTGGCAGCCGCAGCATCATCGCCGCACGCTGCGCGCCTTGGCCGGCACCTCCACCGGCGGCAACACCTCCATCAGCAGCTGCCCTTCGCTGGCGGTGATGCGCAGCTTGGTGCCGATGGCAAAGCCCAGTTGTTCCAGCCATAGGCCGCTGAGGCGGACGTGCGGCACGTGCTGGTCGCCGGCGTGGTCGTGGGCCCCGGGGTAATGGGTGTAGCTGACGGTGCATTGGCGCGGGCGGCGGGCGCGGCGGGGTGCGCGTAGCGTGCCGGGGCCTTGCGGAGAGGCGTCCGGGTCGGGCGGCAGCATCGGTGGCAGCTTCGTGCGGTCGGGTTCCACAACAACCCACTGCACCCGCTTGGGCGGCGCGGGGCGTGTGCGGGTGGGCCGTGCGCTGGCAGATGCCGTGGGTGGGCGGCGGCGTGTCATGGCGCCTCCGGGTGGTCGTTGGTGGATGCGGCAACGCACTGCTGCAACGCCACGGCTCTGCGTGCGAACCAGCGGCGCAAGGTGTGCGGCAACACAGCGGACTTGCAACTCAGCGGATGCGCGCAATGGGCGCTCACCTGCTCAACAGCTGCGCGCGCGTCGAGCCGGCGCAGCACCTCGCCCACATTCCACCGCAAGCGGTGAGCGAAGGTTGGCAACAGATCAACCGGCACAGATGCCGGCATGGATGGTGCGGTAGACATGGCAACGCCCTCCTGGAACAACCCAAGAACCGCCGCCAACGGCGACGGGATGTCGGGAGGTTCGAAACCGCACGTAGCCGGCGGGCATATTCCCCTTGCGGGTGTTGTATTAGCCGCCCTCCCGACGCAGGCATTGCGTCGGCTTGTACCTGCGGGATGCAGGCACAAAAAACCCACCGGTTTGACGGAGGTGGGTACCGCTACGTGAGGAGTTTCGACGCTCCTTGGGCCTAGATTGCAAGTACGCGGTCCGGCGTGTCAATACACGCTGGCAGGCCTCGCGCGGCTATGTGCGCCGCTGGCGCAGTTCCATAAGAGCCACGCAAGCCGAGCGCCCTCGCCTGATAAGTGCACCTAACCCCATTACGCCATTACGCTAGCCCGGGTGATCCGGTCGCTGGAGCAGATCACCGAGTGGCGCGGCAAGCCCGCCGTGATCCGCTGCGACAACGGCCCTGAGTACATCAGTGGCGCGTTGCTGTCCTGCGCGCAGCGGCATGGCATCCGGGTCGAGCACATCCAGCCGGGCAAGCCGCAGCAGAACGCCTACGTCGAACGCTACAACCGCACCATCCGCTCCGCCTAGCTCGCCCGAACCCTGTTCGAAACCATCGACCAGGTGCAGGACAAAGCCACCCGCTGGCTATGGACGTACAACCACGAGCGTCCGAATATGGCGCTCGGCGGCATCACGCCTGCCATGAAGTTGGCGATGGCCGCTTAGCTCCACTTCTGGCGATCGCTAAAAGCGGAGCGATTACCGTTAGAGCACAGCCCGCCTGCACGGGTCCGTAGCAATTGGTCCTGTAGATGGCCCTTCCGCTGCCCAAGAATTGAGTGAGGAGAGCGTACGTCGTGAGATCCGTGAGGTTTTCGAAGCAGTTTTCGCTACTTCTTCAAGAGGCCCATCTTGCAAAGAATTCGATCCTGTCCGGATTTGATCTGCTCTTGAAAGCCGAGTTCGGTGCGGATAAGGACGGGTACTTCTATTCCGCCTTTTTCCACCTCTCCATCGGAATTGAGAGAATTCTGAAGCTGGCGGTAGTTGTGGACTACATGATCAAGAACGATCTGAAGGCCCCCACAAAGAGCCAGCTAAGGTCCTACGGCCATGACATTGCCGGCCTGTTCGCCACCCGCAATGGGTTGCTTAAGGTCTATCGACCTTCGGCCGCACAGAAGGACGCGGTAGGTGTTGATGATCAAATTGTAGAGTTCCTTTCTCGTTTTGCCGTGTCAACCAGGTACTTCAATCTGGACGAAATCTCCTCATCTGACGCAAGCAGTGCGTCGAAGTCGCCGTTGTACGAGTGGTGGAACATTTGCGCTGCCCTCTACGATGAGTTCACTCCTTGGAGCGTGCGAGAAAAGCAGTCCTTGCAGCTTATGTACTCTATGGATCGGCAGAGGATTCCCAATGGCTTCACATGGGAGCTAGATGCGACCGGCCACCCGATGACCGTGTTTGATCAGCTCAATCGTAGGCGTATTGGCAAAAAGTCTTCGCACCTTGCTGTATGGCGGATGGTCGAACTTCTTAGGCCGGTTCATTTCCTCTTGGATGACATGGGGCGGCTGGCCCATCAAAAGGAGGCTGAAAAAGGTGAGAGTCTTCCTCTAGTGCCGCACTTTGAAGACTTCTTCTGGTTCCTCTTGGCAAATCGGTCTGACATCATGAAGAGGAAGTCGTCGTGGTTGCGCCTATTCAATTCCTGAGCTGAAGGGGTCTACTGGGGGCTCTTATCGGCGTTCTGCGCCCTTGCGCAAGCGACTCCGTTTCTGCTCCCGTAGCAGGCTTGAACCGCCATTCCTGCTGCTTGAATAACGGTTCCAAGTTCACTTCTTTACCATCGCGCCCATACCGCCACGCGGCAGGCATGGGCGCGACACGTTGGCGCTAGAACTTGTAGGTCAGCCCGAGGTACGCCAGCCGGCCGGCGTAGCCGCCGGTATAGAAGCGGGCGCGGGTGTCTTCGCCTAGGTGCGAGCGTGACTCCTGCTTGGTCAGGTTCAGCACCGAGGCGGTGAGGCTGAGCGCCGGGGTGATGTTGTACGCCGCGTTCAGATCGACCTGGTAGTACGGCTCCTCAAAGACGTTCAACCCGTTGACCAGGCCTTGCACCAGCTCGCCGCGACGGTTGTACGAGGCGCGCAGCAGCAGGCTGTCGGTCTCGTAGAACACGGTGAGGTTGGTCTGGTTTCTGGCGCTGCCCGGCATGGAGGTCTTGCCGGCCTCGGTGCCATCCTCCAGCCGCACCGCCGCCTTGCTGGCATCGTTGTAGGTGTAGTTGAACTGCACACCAAGGCCGAACGGCAGCGTGTGCTGCGCGTAGAGCTCCACACCCTGCGAGACCGCGTCCTGGCCGCCGGCCTGGGTGCTGTAGTTCTGCACGGTGACCGGTTGCCCGTCGACCATCATGTTCACGTCGCTGATGACGTCGACCGCAAAGTTCTCCACGTTCTTGCGGAACAGTCCCACACCTGCCACCGAGCCCGGCTGGAAATACCATTCCAGCCCCAGGTCGAACTGGTTGGCCTTGTACGGCTCCAGGTTCTTGTTGCTGCCCGAGCCGTACCAGCCCTGCTCGCTGGCACCGCCGGTCAGGCGCCGGTCGGCCACGTACTCGGGACTGTAAAACTCCAGGCTGCCGGGCGCGGCGATGTCGTTGTAGCTGGGACGTGCGATCACCTTGGCGGCTGCCGCACGCAGCAGCAGGTTCTCGGTCAGGTCGTAGGCCAGGTTGAAACTCGGCAGCACGTCGGTGTAGTTGCGGTCCAGCCCGCTGACCACGAACGACTCGGTGCGTTGCACGCTGTCAGCCAAGCGCCAGTAGCCTTCGGTCCCGCAATAGGTGTCGGCCGGGGCGCCGCCGGGCATGGCGGCGCCCTGCTGGCAGGCCAGCGGATTGCCGTCGGCGCCATCGAAGAAGTAGTCGTTGTAGGCGGTCACCTTGTCGGTGGAATCGGCACGCTGGCCGGTGCGCGCCACCCGCACGCCGACGTTGCCACGCAGCCGCTCGGTGTGGAAGTTGAGTTGCAGGTAGGTGGAATAGATCTCCTCGTCGACGTTGTAGACGAAGTTGTCTTCGCTGCGGGTCTGCATCGCACCGTAGGTCTGGTTCAAATAGCCGATGTAGCCCGGGAAGTTGATCGCCGGGAACGCGCTGGCGTTGACGCCACCGGCCAGGTTGTCCTGCGCGAACAGCAGGCCCGGCGAGAACTGGGTGGCGATGGCATTGCAGCGCCCGTTCCAGTAGCGGTTTTCATAGTCGCTTGGATCGGTGCCCGGGCACACCCAGTAGTTGTTGCCGGTACTGCGGTGGATGCCGCCGTCGCGACGCTTGAGGCCGAACTGCAGCGAGTCGACGACCTCGCCATCGAAATGCCAGGTGGTATCGATCTGTGCGTACTGCTGCTGATTGGTGTTGCGGGTCCAGGACGAGCCGGTCGAGCCCAGGTCCACCTGCAGGATGCCGTCGCGCAGGTTCTGCATCAGCTGCGGCGAGAATGTCATGGACGGCGTGCCGGTCAGGTCCCAGGCGCTGGCGAAGTTGCCGTTGCTCCAGCTGCCGTCGGCGTTCTGCAGGCGCGGCTTGATCGGCAGGGAGAACTGCAGCTCCGGCCCGCCCTTGGCCCAGGTGCGGCCGACCTTGAACGCCACGTCCACCTGCTCGCCACGCCATTCGCCGCCCAGGTCCACCGTCTGCGACTGCGATTTCTCGATGTTGTAGCTGCCGGTGATCTGCGGCGTCGGCACGGTGCAATCGTCCGAGCCCCAGCCGCCCGGCGGCAGGCCGGCCGCGGCGGCCTGCGCCTCGCTGCAATAATAGGTCTTGCCCGGACGCAGGCTGTAGGCGGCGCCAGTGACGATGGTGCCGCTGGGATCGAACTGCAGCCCGTCGAGCAGACGGCCGCCGCGCCAGTTGCCGTCGCCGTTATAGCGGGCAATGTTCCACTCGGGAATCTTGATGGTATTGGTCTGCGAGTCCTGCGACAGGTCGAAGCGGAAGTAGTTCGCGGTCAGCGTCAGGTCGTCGGTCGGCTTGAACTGCAAGGTCAGTTGCCCACCCTTGCGCTCGCGCTCCTCGCGTTTGGCGTCCAGGCTGACCGCCGTCGGCATCATGAAACCGGTGTAGTAATTGCTGTCCTGGTCCCAGAAACCGGTACCGCCCCACCAGTTGGCGTTGAAGTCCGACGGATTTCCATTCACGTCGACCGCCGGGCCGACTTCGTCGCGGCCGTACCACTGCCAGCTCTCGGTACTGGCATTGAGCGTGCGAGCGGTGCGCTTCTGCTGCGTGTAGCCCACGAAGACACCGAAGCGGTTGTCCTTGTCGTGC
The DNA here is from genome assembly GCF_001642575.1 of Xanthomonas floridensis. Lineage (GTDB taxonomy): Bacteria > Pseudomonadota > Gammaproteobacteria > Xanthomonadales > Xanthomonadaceae > Xanthomonas > Xanthomonas floridensis. Next base: position 6,869 of record NZ_LXNG01000013.1, read on the forward strand.
CACGAGTACGAACCGGAGAACTGGCCGTCGGTCTTCTTGCTGGTATCCGACCAGGTGCCCTCGGCCGAGACGAAGCCGGAATGTGGCTCCAGTTCCAGCGGGCGCCGCGTCTGCAGGATCACCGTGCCGCCGATGCCGCCTTCGTCGATGCGTGCTTCCGGGGTCTTGTACAGCTCCGCACTGCCCAGCAGGTTCGATGGCAGCAGCGTGTAGTTGAACGAACGCGTCGGGTCGCCGTTGGATTCGGCGGTGGCAATGTAGTTGCCGTTCAATTCGGTCAGCACCAGCTCCGAGGACAGGCCGCGCACACTGACATTCTTGCCTTCGCCGCCGTCGCGGCTGATGACCACGCCGGGCACGCGCTGCAGCGCATCGGCCACGTTCTTGTCGGGGAACTTGCCCACGTCCTCGGCGGTGATCACATCGACCACGGCGTTGGCGTTGCGCTTCTGCTCCAGGCTTTTTTCGATCGCGTAGCGGTAGCCGGTCACCGTCACCGCGTCCAGGTCCGTGGCCTGCACCTGGGCCTGACCCGCGGGCGCTGGCGTGCCGTCGGCCTGCTGGGCGGCAGCGGTGGTAGAGGCGGCGCTCGCGAACAAGGCGATGGCGATACCGGCGGACAGCCTGCTGCGGTTGCGTGCGAATGGCGTGCAGTTCATTTCGATCATGCTCTCTCAAAAGTGATCGGCTTCGGCGGATTTGCGTCGATCCAACAAGCGGACAAGACCCCTACGCGAGTGACACAGAAACATCCGGCGCCGTTGCGGCAATCCGGCCCCTCCTCTTGCGTCCGCTTCCGCGCAACTACAATTAGATCGTTCTAATGCAGTGGAAAACTAAGTATCACAGCCCATGCGGCAGCGCATTCTGCCCCGCAACAGGCCGCGGCGTTGTAAGGCATCCACGATGACCGGTCGGGCTCGCTACGCTTGCATGCGGCACGGCACAGCCTGCTTCGTCGAAGGCAGCAGCAGCTCGATCACGGCCAGCAAAACGCCCTCGCCCGCATCCGCGCGCAAGCGGTTTACCGAAGCGCCTGCACACCCCCCATCATTTGCAACCGGGCTCAGCCATAGACAGGGTCGACATGCGTGTTGACTCATTCCAGGACATGGCCACCACACGCCGCTTGGCTGCCATCGCCATCGCCACGGCAATCCGTACAACCTCTGCCCCAAGGTGGCCCGTCCCCTCACCCCAACCCCTCTCCCGCAAGCGGGAGAGAGATAAGGGGCTTGTGCAGACGACTTCGTCCTTCTCCCGCGTTCGGAGAGGGTGCCCGAATGGCATGCGATTTCATCCATCTCCTGCATGCGTTCGTCCTCCTGCGTGCGTGCGTTCGTCCCTTCTCCCGCGCGCGGGGGAAGGTGCCCGAAGGGCGGATGGGGGCGGCATCGCCGACAGGGATGCCGCCGAGAGTCGATCAACACAGACGCTCCCCAGATGAAAACGCACCAGTCTTTTGGTATTGGCCGCGTGGTCACGATGCGCTACGGCTCCAATGAAGCGCAAGCGAAGCGCCCGCGCCCGCCAGTTCAACCCCGAGGTGCCCGTCCCCTCGCCCCACCCCCTCTCCCGCAAGCGGGATCGGGGCTCGTGCAGAACCGGCTCCAATGACGCGCACGCGGCGCGCACGCAAGGAAGCGGGCGCAGACCTCAGAACGACAACTTTCTGGCGCTCTCGACCATCTGGCTCTATCAAGTCCGCCGCGCCTGGGCCGATACCGCTTGCATGGACAGATTGAGCATCATCGGACTGGTGCTGGCGATCGTGGCGATCGTCGGCGGCAGCGTATTGAAAGGCGCCGGCATTTCGTCGCTGTGGTCGCCGGCTGCCTTCGTGATCGTGATCGTTGGCACGGTGGCGGCGATCCTGCTGCACACCTCGCCGGCGGTTTTCCGGCGCGCCTTCAAGATCCTGCGCTGGGTGATCCGGCCGCCTGCCAGCGACCGGCCGCAGCTGGTCGCCCGCATCGTGGAATGGAGCAATACCGCACGTCGCCAGGGCCTGCTCGGCCTGGAGGACCAGTTGCCGCGCCTGGATGATCCGTTCCTGCGCAAGGGCCTGCAGATGCTGGTCGATGGCGTGGAGCCGGAGGCCATGCGCCACATGCTGGAAATCGAAATGGACAACCAGGAGCGTCAGGATCTTGCCGCGGCCAAGGTGTTCGAGGGCATGGGCATCTACGCGCCCACGCTGGGCATCATCGGCGCGGTCCTTGGCCTGATGGCGGTGATGAAGAACCTGGCCGACCCGGCCATGCTCGGCCACGGCATCGCGGCGGCCTTCACCGCCACCATCTACGGCATTGCCTCGGCCAACCTGCTGTTTCTGCCGGTGGCGGCCAAGCTCAAGAGCGTGATCCATTGCAGTACCAACGAGCGCGAAATGGCGATCGAAGGGCTGATTGCGATCGCCCAGGGCGAGAACCCGCGCAACATCGAGTCGAAATTGGCAGGCTACTTGCATTAACCCGCCATGGCCCGTCGTCGCAAACACCACGAAGAACATGGCAACCACGAAGCGTGGGCGATTCCGTACGCCGACCTGATGACCTTGCTGCTGGCGTTCTTCGTGGTGATGTACGCCATTTCCTCGCTCAACGAGGGCAAATACAAGGTCATGGCACAGGCGCTGACCAGTGCGTTCGGCGGCTCGTCCACCAGTGCCAGCCCGGTGCAGCTGGGCAAGACCCAGAGCCTGGGCGCCGACTACGACCGCCCGTCGGTGATCAAGGCCGGCGCGCCGATGGCCGCCTCCAACGGCCCCACCGACCCCACCCTGCTGCCGTCGATGGCCGCGCAGATGCGCATGCCGGTGTCGCTGCGCAACCAGACCCAGCTGGCACGCGCGCAGCGGCAGATGGATGCGGTGGAGCAGCAGCTGAGCAAGACGCTGTCGCCGCTGATCGACAAGAAACTCATCACCATCCGCCGCAACGACCTGTGGATCGAAGTGGAGATCAACAGCGACATCCTGTTCGGCACCGGCTCGGCCACCCTGGCCGGCGGCGCCCGCGGGACGCTGTCCACCCTGGCGTCGGTGCTGCGCGATGCGCCCAACGGCGTGCGCGTGGAGGGTTATACCGACAACCAGCCCATCGCCACTGCGCAGTTCCCCTCCAATTGGGAGCTGTCGGCGGCGCGTGCGGCCAGCGTGGTGCACCTGTTTGCCGACGACGGCATCGCCCCGCAGCGATTGGCGATGGTGGGCTATGGAGAATTCCGCGCACGTGCCGATAACAGCACTGAGGCGGGACGGAATGCGAACCGGCGTGTGGTGTTGATCATCCTCGCTGACTCGGCTGGCTCACTCGCACCCGATCCGCCATCGCAGTTACATGCGACCGCCGCCGGGGCGCCCAAGCTTCCCAAGTCTGACGGCGGCCAAACGGCCGTCACCACCGAAAGCGGCACAAGTTCCGTCCCCGCCGTAATTCAAGGAGTGCAGTGACATGCGTATCTGGGCAATCGCCAACCAAAAGGGCGGCGTCGGCAAGACCACCACGACCCTGGCACTGGGTCGCGGCCTGGCCGCGCTCGGCCACCGCGTCTTGTTGATCGACCTCGATCCGCACTCCTCGCTCACCCGCGCGTTCGGCGTGGCGGTCGACCCGCCGCCGCGCGGGGTACTGGACCTGTTCGGCACCCCGCCGAGCGATCTGGCCAGCCTGGCGCACGAAAGCGCCATCCCCGGCCTGTCGTACGTGTGCGCGCAAGCCGCACTGGCCACGCTGGAGCGCCGTAGCGCCAATCAACCCGGCCTGGGCCTGGCGTTGCAGAACGCGATGACCCGCCACGCCGGCCAACACGACTACATCCTGCTCGACTGCCCGCCCACCCTCGGCCTGCTGATGATCAACGCATTGGCCGCCTGCGACCGCGTGGTGGTGCCGACCCAGGCCGAACCCCTTGCCCTGCATGGTCTTGCCAGCATGGTGCGCACCGCCGACATGGTGCAGCGCTCGCGTCGCCGCGAACTGCCGGTGTCGATCCTGCCGACCCTGTTCGACCGCCGCACCCGCGCCGGCAACGAAACGCTCAAGGAAATGCAGACCACCTACGGCCCGGTGGTGTGGGAAGACGCCGTTCCGATGGACACCCGTATCTGCAATGCCGCCGCACTCACCGTCCCCGCCACCGGCGGTGACTATCAGGGCCGCGGCCTGTCCGCCTATCGGCGCGCGCTGGAATGGGTGCTGGCCGATGACGCGATGCGCATGGAGCAAGCCGCATGAGCAACCACACCGCCAACGGTGAGCTGGACGATTATCTGGAAGGCTTGCTGCACGATGCCGGCGTGGAGATTCCCGCTGCCGTCGCAAGCACGCCGGTCGCTGTTCCCATCGCGGCAGAGCCGGCCGCCGAGCCGGCCGCGGCGCTTGCCGCGATCGAAGACAGCGACCTCGCTGTCGCCGACGCGCCGGTTGCGGTCGCCGCACCACCAGACGTCATTGCCGCCGATCTGCTGGCCGACATGCGTCCGGAGCCGGCCCTCGCCATGCCGGTTGTCGCCACACCCAGTGCTGCCGACATCGCCGCCGATTTCCTGGCCGAAATGGATGCCGATCCTGCCTTCGCGCCGGTCGCCGCCAAGCCCAGCGCCGACGACATCGCTGCCGACTTCCTCGCCGAAATGGATGCCGACCCCGCCTTTGCGCCGGTCGTCGCCAAGCCCAGCGCCGCAGACATCGCTGCCGACTTCCTGGCCGAAATGGATGCCGACCCCGCCTTCGGGCCGCCGGTGGTTGCCGCACCGAGCGCTGCCGACATCGCCGCCGATTTCCTGGCCGAGATGGATGCAGACCCGGCGTTCGCTCCGGCCACACCCAGCGCGTTCCTGAGCACGGCCGATCTGCTGGCAGAAATGGACGCCGACCCCGCCTTTGGAACCGCACCATCTTCGGTGGACCTGCTGACTGCCGATCTGCTGGCAGAAATGGATGCCGACCCGGCCTTCGGGCTGGAGCCCGCAGCGGTCGCCGTACAAGCGCCTGCGCCAGCTCCTGCCGCGCTGCCGCCACGCGCGGCCCCGGCACCTGCCCGCGCCGCGCCGGGGCCGATCGCACCGACCGGGCTGCAGGCGCTGCTGGCTCCTGGCCAGGCCGACAAGATCCACGCCGAACGCCGCGCCAGCGAACGCAGCACCCGCTGGCTGCGCCTGCGCTGTGGCGAACAGACCTATGCGCTGGAACTGCTCAAGGTGCAGGAAGTGGTGCTGCCAGTGCCATTGCTGCCATTGCGCGGCACGCCCAGCGCCATGCTGGGCATCATGAACCTGCGTGGCCAGGTGGTGCCGGTGATCGATCTGGGCATCCACCTTGGCTCAACGCCGGTGGACATGGACCTGCAGACGCGGGTGGTGGTGCTGGAAGAAAACGGCGAGACCATGGGCCTGCGCGTGTCGGCCGTGGAAGACGTCACCAGCCTCACCGACCAGCAGATCGAACCGCCGGACAACGCCCGGCTGTGCCGCATCTCCAACAACCTGTTCCGCGGCGTCGCGCGCCTGGGCCATCAGCCGATGATCCTGCTCGATGCCACGCACCTGCTGCACTGAAACGCGCGTGAACCTGACCCCAGGCTTGCACAATCTGGCGTCTGGCCGATTCACCGTTAAAGCTTTCCCGCCCCCCGCCGTTAGTACGCATAGAACCATCCGTTCGGAGCAACAATGAGCACAGTGACATTGGGTGAGGATCTCGGCATCGAGACCAGCGCCGACCTCAAGCAGAAGCTTGCCGGATTCCTCACCCAGGACGGCGACCTGGTGCTTGATGCCGGTGAAGTCCGGCGTATCCACACCGCCAGCGTGCAGTTGCTCTGCGCCTTCGTACAGAGCCGCCGCCAGGCCGGTCTGCATACCGAATTCGATGGCTGTAACGACACCTTTAGGGATGCGGCCCGTCTGCTCGGCGTCACTGACGCGCTCGGACTTCCCGCATCCAATGACAACCTGAAATCTGTGGAGAACGCCGCATGAGCGCACGTATCTTGGTGGTGGACGATTCGGCGTCGATGCGCCAGATGGTCTCTTTCGCCCTCACCTCTGCCGGCTTTGCCGTCGAAGAAGCCGAAGACGGCGCCGTTGCGCTGGGCCGTGCGAAGGGCCAGCGCTTCAATGCGGTGGTCACCGACGTGAACATGCCCAACATGGACGGCATCTCGTTGATCCGCGAGCTGCGCCAGCTGCCGGACTACAAGTTCACCCCGATGCTGATGCTCACCACCGAATCGGCGGCCGACAAGAAGTCCGAAGGCAAGGCCGCCGGTGCCACCGGTTGGTTGGTCAAGCCGTTCAATCCAGAACAGCTGATCGCCACCGTGCAGAAAGTTCTCGGTTAATCCTTACTCGCTTCACCATCGGATCTCACGCCCATGAGCATGGACCTGCAACGTTTCCACGCCACCTTTTTCGAGGAAAGCCGTGAAGGGCTCGACGCGATGGAGGCCGGGCTGTTGTCCCTTGAAGAGGGCAACCGCGACCCGGAAATCATCAACTCGGTGTTCCGCGCCGCGCACTCCATCAAGGGCGGCGCTGCCACCTTCGGGTTCGAGGCCGTCGCCGGCCTGACCCACGTGCTGGAAACGCTGCTGGACGAGCTGCGCTCCAACAAGCGCCAGCTCGAAGCCAATGCGGTCGATGCCATGCTGGGCTCGGTCGACGTGCTGCGCGCCCTGCTGCGCGAAGCCGAACACGGCACCCCGGCCGACCCGGCCGCGGTCAAGGCCGTGCATACCCGCCTCAACGCGGTGCTGGCCGGCGAAGCGCCGACCGCTGCGGTGGTGGCCAAGCCCAAGGAAGAAGAACCCGAAGCCTGGCACATCGGTTTCACCCCGGCGCCGTCGCTGTTCATGAGCGGCAACGACCCGCTGCGCATCATCCGCGAGCTGGAGCATCTGGGCCCGCTGCAGATCGCCGCGCGCCTGGAGCGCATGCCGGGCTTTGAAAACATCGACCCGCTGGAAGCGTATCTGGCGTGGGATCTGGGCCTGATCGGCAAGATTCCGCGCAGCAAGATCGAAGACACCTTCGCCTGGGTGGTGGACGATTGCGAGCTGGACATCCGCCCGATGGCGGTGCCCGGCCCGCCGCCGAGCCTGGCGGTGGACGCCGTCACTCCTGTGGCCGCCGTTGCACCGGTCGCTGCCGCTGCCGCTGCCGCATCCGCTGAACCCGCTGCCGCTGCCGCAACGCCGGCCAAGGCTGCCGCCGCAGAAGCCGAGAGCTCCATCCGCGTCAGCGTGGACAAGGTCGATGCACTGATCAACCTGGTCGGCGAGTTGGTGATTACCCAGGCCATGCTCAAGCAGGTCTCCACCGGCCTGGACCCGGCGCATGCCGAACAGCTGTTCGCCGGCCTGGACCTGCTCGAGCGCAACACCCGCGATCTGCAGGAAGCGGTCATCGGCGTGCGCATGCTGCCGGTGGACGCGGTGTTCCGTCGCTTCCCGCGCCTGGTGCGCGACCTCTCCAGCCGCCTCGGCAAACAGGTCCGCCTGCGCACGATTGGCGAAAGCACGGAGCTGGACAAGGGGCTGATCGAAAAGATCGCCGACCCGCTCGTCCATCTGGTGCGCAACTCCATCGACCACGGTCTGGAAATGCCCGATGCGCGCCGCGCCGCGGGCAAGGAAGAAACCGGCACCATTACCCTGGCGGCCTCGCATCAGGGTGGCCACATCGTGATCGAAGTCAGCGACGACGGCCGTGGCCTCAATCGCGCCAAGATCCTGGAAAAGGCGGCCGAACGCGGTATTGCCGTGCCGGACAACCCGACCGACTCGCAGGTCTGGGACCTGATCTTCGCGCCCGGCTTCTCCACCGCCGATGCCGTCACCGACCTGTCCGGTCGTGGCGTTGGCATGGACGTGGTCCGCCGCAACATCCAGGGCTTGGGTGGCGAAGTACAGCTGGAAAGCAACGCCGGCAGCGGGACCCGCGTGTTGATCCGTCTGCCGCTGACCCTGGCCATCCTTGACGGCATGACCGTCTCGGTCGCCGGCGAAACCCTGATCCTGCCGCTGTCCTACGTGCTCGAAGCACTGCAGCCGGCGCCGGAAGATGTCCGCTCGATGGCGGGCGACGGCCGGGTGCTGCGGGTGCGCGGCGAGTATCTGCCGATCCTCTCGCTCACCAATTACTACGGCTTCGGCGGGCAGCAGTCCTCCAAGGAATCGCTGGTGGTGGTGGTCGAAGGCGACGGCCAGAAGATCGCGCTGGAAGTGGACGAACTGCTCGGCCAGCAGCAGGTGGTGGTCAAGAACATCGAGAACAACTACCGCCGCATCCCCGGCGTCTCCGGCGCCACCATCCTCGGCGATGGCCGTGTGTCGCTGATCGTGGACATCGGCGGGCTGGTGCGCTCGTTGAAGGTGCCGCAGGCCGCGTAAGGCAACACCACCGCGGCACGGATGCCGCGGCAGTCAACTCCATGATGCGATCGACGAACGATCGGCCGTGGAGTGATCGCCAGCAGTATGGGGACTGCCGGCATCAGCACCACCCGCCCGGCCCGACACGACCGGCGGGAGATTCTGGCCCTTTGTCCGGATCTTTCGACTCTGCCATCGTCATTCGCCCAACCACTGACGGGCGCCCACGAGGCCAGTCGTTCTCTGCAACACGAGAAGACCGCTATGAACTGGTTCCGTAATCTTGCCGTTGCCCGCAAGTTGGCCGTGGCGTTTTCCTTCACCGCATTGATCACCTTGAGCCTGGGCGTGTTTGCGCTGGCGCGCATGCAGTCGAGCGCACACCTGTTGCGCGAGATCGGCAACGTGTGGGCGCCGGCGGTTCAGCAGCTGAGCGAAATGCGCGCCTTGCTGGGCGAATTCCGCACCTACGAACTTGCCCAGCTGGCACACGCCGACGATCCGAAGGCGGTGCAGAATTATTTCGAACGCATGGACAAGGCGCGTGCCGACGTCGATGCGGCGCAGAGCGCCTATGCCAAGACCACCACGCCCGGCAAGGAGGCCGAGCTGTATGGCGAGGTCAAGCAGAAGCTGGCCGATTACTACAAGGCTAACGCGGCGCTCAGTGCCGCCGTGCGTGCCGGCGATGTGGTCACTGCAAACAGCGTGTCCGACGAGCAATCGCGGCCGGCGCGGCGCGACCTGTTCGCCAAGCTGGTAGAACTGACCAAGTTCAATACCGCCCACATGAACAGCGAAATCGCCGCGGCCGAAGCCACCTACCAGCGCTCGGTGAAGGTGATGATTGCGGCAATGGCGCTGGCGGTCCTGCTGGCCGCCTTTGCCGGCTGGTTCATTGCCCGCAGCATCGCCGGCCCGCTCGGCCGCGCCACCCGCGTAGCCGGGGCCATTGCCCGCGGCAAGCTGGACAACACCATCCAGGTCGATAGCCGCGACGAAGCCGGGCAGCTGCTGGCGAGCATGCAGGGCATGCAGCATCAGCTGCAGGCCGTGCTGGCGGCGCAGTCGGAAATGGCGCAGCGCCATGATGCCGGCCAGATCAGCTACCGCATGGATCCGCAGGCATTTCCCGGCGATTTCGGCACGATGGTGCACGACACCAACAGCCTGGTCGGTGCGCATGTGACCGTGCAGACCAGCCTGGCGCAGATCATGTCGCGCTATGCCATCGGCGACCTGAGCCAGGACATGCAGCGTTTGCCCGGCGAAAAGGCCGTGCTCAGCGAGACCATGGATACCGTCAAGGCGAACCTCTCGGCGATGAACCGCGAGATCAAGACGCTGGCGCAGGCCGCGGCCAATGGCGATTTCAGCGTGCGCGGCGATGCGCAGCGCTTCCAGTACGACTTCCACGCCATGGTGGACAGCCTCAATCAGCTGATGGCCACTGCCGATGCCAACCTGGCCTCGCTATCCAAGGTGCTGCAGGCCATTGCCGCCGGCGATCTGAGCGAACGCATGCACGGCCAGTTCCATGGTGTGTTCGCGCAGATGCGCGACGATGCCAATGCCACCACCGAACAGCTCTCGCGCATCGTCGGGCGCATCCAGCACGCCACCACCTCGATCAATACCGCCGCCAGCGAAATCGCCGCCGGCAACCAGGATCTGTCGCAGCGCACCGAGCAACAGGCGGCCAACCTGGAGGAAACCGCCGCGTCGATGGAAGAGCTCACCTCCACCGTCAAGCAGAATGCCGAACACGCGCGCCAGGCCAACCAGCTTGCGATTGGCGCCGCCTCGGTCGCCTCGCAGGGCGGCGCGGTGGTGGCGCAGGTGGTCACCACCATGTCCGGCATCGAGGTCTCGTCGAAGAAGATCGCCGAGATCATCAGCGTCATCGACGGCATCGCGTTCCAGACCAACATCCTGGCCTTGAACGCAGCCGTGGAAGCGGCACGTGCCGGCGAACAGGGCCGCGGCTTTGCGGTGGTGGCCAGCGAAGTGCGTACCCTCGCCCAACGCTCGGCCGGCGCGGCCAAGGAGATCAAGCACCTGATCGACGACTCGGTCGGCAAGGTCGCCGAAGGCTCGTTGCTGGTGGACCAGGCCGGCAAGACCATGGCCGACATCGTGGCCAGCGTGCAGCGCGTGACCGACATCATGGGCGAGATCTCTGCCGCCTCGCAGGAGCAATCGGCCGGTATCGAGCAGGTCAACCTGACCGTGACACAGATGGACGAAGCTACCCAGCAGAACGCTGCGCTGGTGGAAGAAGCCACTGCCGCTGCCCGTGCGATGGAAGACCAGGCCGGCCAGTTGTCGGATGCCGTGGCGATCTTCAAGCTGCAGGCCGCGCATGCGGTGACGGTGGCACCGGCACGCACCGCGCCGACGCCGCTGAAGCCGGTGAAAAAAGCCGCCATCAAATCCGCTGCCGCTCCGGCTGCCACCGCGCCCAAGACACGCGCGGCCACACGCCCGGCGCTGGCAGCCGCGTCCAACGGTGACACCAGCTGGCACGAGTTCTGACGCAACCGGTGTGATCGGCTGCGGTTGCGCAGCCTCCATGCACAGGCCCCGGCAGCGATGTCGGGGCCTGTGCGTTTGTGTGCGCACGTATCTGCCACTCGGCAATGTCGGCGGCCGGAACCCATTTGCGCATGTGGCATGTCGCAGCCCGCTGTCGGTGTGCGCGCACGATCAGCGGCATTGGCGCGCTTCATCCGCGCGTGCGGCTTGGCTGCCTGCGGCCAGAACAATGAACGCAGGCATGCTGCATTGCAGCATTCGAGTTCAGAAATTCCGCTGGCGAACGCTACCGGTGTACCTCTTTCCCACCCTCCCCTTCAGAGAACACCATGAAATTCCTGCATTCCATGACCGTCGGGCGACGCCTGGCGTTGGCATTCGCGTTGCTGATCATCCTGCTGGCCGGCTCCACCACGCTGGCGCTGTACGAATTCAAGACCGTCAAACACCAGGTCTCCATCATCATCGAAGTCAACAATCGCAAGGCCGCGCTGCTCAACCGGATGCGCGAAAGCAACATGCTCGGAGAACGCTACATTCGCGACTTCATGCTGGCCAGTCCGCAGCAGCTGCCTGCCGTCGACGCACAGCTCAAGGCCAACCGCGACCATTACGCACAGCTCTGGGCAGTGTTGAAGCAACTGCCCACCAATGGCGATGGCATGCGTGCACGGCAGGCCATCGAAGACAGCCTGACCGCTGCGCGCGCCACCAACAACCGCCTGCTCGGCATGGTGCGCGACGGCAATCTGGACGGCGCAAAGCACTTACTGCAGGGGCAGGCGCAGCCACTGCTGGAACGCCGCTCCAAGGCAATCGCCGCTGCCGTGGAACTGCAGAACCAGCAGAATGCCGCCGGGGCCGACACCATCCTCAGCAGCGTTGCACTGGCCAACCGCGCGCTGATCGCCTTCGGCCTGCTGTCGGCCGGCCTGGCCGCCGCGCTGGCGTGGCTGATCTCGCGCAGCCTGGTGCGGCCGCTGAAGCAGGCCACCCAGGTGGCGGAGGCCATCGCGCACGGTGATCTGGACAACCCGATCGGCCCGCAGCCCGGCGATGAACCTGGCCAGCTGTTGACCAGCATGCGCGGCATGCAGGACCAGCTCAAATCCGTTTCCGCCGCACAGCAGGAGATGGCGCGCCAGCACAACAATGGCCAGATCAGCTTCCGCATGGACCAGGACGCATTTCCAGGCGAATACGGCAGCATGGTGCGCGATACCAATGCGCTGGTGGATGCGCATATCGCGGTGAAGATGCAGCTGGCGCAGATCATGTCGCGCTACGCCATCGGCGACCTGAGCCAGGACATGGACCGCTTGCCGGGCGAAGAGGCCGTGCTCAGCGACACCATGGACGCCGTCAAGGCCAACCTGAGGGCGATGAACAGCCAGATCACGCTGCTGGCCCAGGCGGCCGCCGATGGCGACTTCAGCGTGCGCGGCGATACCGCGCGTTTTCAGCATGATTTCCTGGCGATGGTGGAGAGCCTAAACCGGCTGATGGCCACTGCCGACGGCAACCTGGGCGCGCTGTCCAGGGTGCTGCAGGCCATCGCCGCCGGCGATCTGACCGAGCGCATGCATGGCCAGTTCAATGGTGTGTTCGCGCAGATGCGCGACGACGCCAACGCCACCACCGAACAGCTCTCGAGCATCGTCGGGCGCATCCAGCAGGCCACCACGTCGATCAATGCAGCTGCCAGCGATATCGCCTCGGGCAATGGCGATCTGTCGCAGCGTACCGAGCAGCAGGCGGCGAACCTGGAAGAAACCGCCGCGTCGATGGAAGAGCTTACCTCCACGGTCAGGCAGAACGCCGAGGGCGCGCGTCAGGCCAACCAGCTGGCGATCGGCGCGGCCGCCGTGGCCTCGCAAGGTGGCGACGTGGTCGGTAAGGTGGTGGCGACCATGGCCGGCATCGAGGCCTCGTCCAAGAAGATCGCCGACATCATCAGCGTCATCGACGGCATCGCCTTCCAGACCAATATCCTGGCCTTGAACGCCGCGGTGGAAGCGGCGCGTGCCGGCGACCAGGGGCGCGGCTTTGCGGTGGTGGCCAGCGAAGTACGCACGCTCGCCCAACGCTCGGCCGGCGCGGCCAAGGAGATCAAGCAGCTGATCGACGACTCGGTCGGCAAGGTCGCCGAGGGCTCGGTGCTGGTGGATCAGGCCGGCAAGACCATGGCCGAGATCGTCGCCAGCGTGCAGCGCGTGACCGACATCATGGGCGAGATCTCCGCTGCATCGCAGGAGCAGTCCGCCGGTATCGAGCAGGTCAACCTGACCGTGACGCAGATGGACGAAGCTACCCAGCAAAACGCTGCGCTGGTGGAAGAAGCCACCGCGGCGGCACGCGCGATGGAAGACCAGGCCGGCCAGTTGTCCGACGCCGTGTCGATTTTCAAGATCCACGCCGGCGCAGTGCAACCCGCCGCCGCAACCCGACCTGCGCCCCTGCGCCTGTCGGGCATCACTCCCAAATCGGGGGCTAGCCTGGGTGCCCCGGCAAAGCGCACAGACAAAAACGTGCCATCGCGTGTGTTGCGCCCGGCCCTGGTGAGCACCCTGGACAAGGAGGCCAGCTGGCGCGAGTTTTAAGTCACCGATCCGTTGACCACTTCCCCTCGCATCCTCGTACACACGGCCCGACTGGAGCAGTCAACAGAACGCCGCCAGCAGTCGTCAGGTAAGCGCGGAAGACGGTGACATAGCGGAAGACACAAGCAACGCATGTTCGTTCCGAGCACCGGCCGCGCCAGCCTGGCAGCTGGGCTTCAGTGTTTTGACGCGCTCAGGCAGCGCCAGTGACCGTACAGTTGCTGCACGGCAACCTCCAAGACGCCCCGGCCCGTGCCGGGGCGTCCTGCCATTCAACCTCCGCGCTCCCGGCAGAATCACCAATCCCCTGCCATTGCCGATTTCACGAAGCCAACGATTCACCGCAGGGAGATACCGCTGGTCGAAACGTGATCAAGCGCAAGCAGATGCGGCCGATACAACCAGCACTGAGGGCCGCGCTGCCCGCGCCAGGTTGAAGGAAGTCCGCATGCATATCGCCAATTCCATCCGCTCCGCTCGCCCGTTGCTGGCTGCCGTCTTTGCCGTTGCCTTGCTGGTAGCCGGCGCCTCGATGCCGCCCTCGTTCGCGGCGCCGGCCGCGCCGGTATCGGTTCTGCTGGACAGCGTGCCGGTCACGGCACTGCAGTCGCTGGCCGTCGATCTGGTGCAGCTGCGCGAAGAGCAGCGTGCCCAGCTCGCCGCCTTGCACGATCCGGCGCAGGTGCAGGCCTACGACGAACGCCTGGGCAACCTGCGTCAACGCATCGCCCGGCACGCCGGATACTTCCAGGCCACCGCGCCGCGCGGCGAGCAGGCTCGCCAGTTCGCCGTGGTGCAGCAGCAGCTTGGCCAATACCTGGCGCAACACCGCCAGGCCAACCGCGCCCTGCATGCCGGCGATCTGCACGACGCCCAGGTCTTGTCGCTCGGCCATGCCGGCGATACCCGCCAGGTGCTATGGACCGAACTGCAGAATCTGCAGGCCTCGGTGGCCAGCAGCGGCAAGCCACCGCGTCACTAAGAGGGCCAACAGAACTACTGCGCAGCCGTCAGGCGGGCGCGGTCGGTGCTCGGAATCCTCATGTACCACTCGTACACGTCGGTTCCTGCGCGCCGCCCACACTTACCTGACGAGTGCTCGCGGCGTTCTGCTAGCCCCTCTAAGCGCATTCGGGCCCGACCCACCCGGCCGCACTGCCACCACCGCAATCATCGCCAGCCCCCACGCCGGCTTCTCGCGCATCGCTACGCTGCGGCCAGTCGTGCGTGTGCTGCCGTGTGCGCTGGCCTTGCATTAGCCAAGCCTGCGGCTCAGGTCGCGTAGTGGCAGCAAGGGCGCGGCACCGTCTTCCGCAACCGGTGGCGGCGCTAGCACACCTTGCGTCGGCCAATGCTCAACCTTTCTCTCTCCAGGTCGCTATTCGACTTATCCCGGTCACATTCCCTTAGTTGGATACCTGTCATGACGTTCAAGAGCTCGCTCGCAAAGACGTTGGCCAACGTGCCGCTCAAGCGCAAGTTTCTCGCCCAGACCGCGCTGATGGCGCTGGGCATCATCGCGCTGGCCATCGTTGCGGCACGCATGCAGTACGTTGATCTCACCGACACACGGCGCGATGGCCTCAAGAGCCAGATCGAAATGGCGATCGCGGTGGTCAACGGCTACGCCGAACGCGCCGAAAAAGGCGAGATGGACGTGGACACCGCCAAGAAGGCCGCGTTGAACACCTTGTCCACCATGCGCGCACGCGGTGGCGTGGACTACATCTACGTCACCGACCAGGCGCCGGTGATGCTGATGCACCCCACCCGCCCGGACCTCAACGGCAAGCCGTTGACCGATGTGCTCAGCCCGGACGGCAAGCGCATCTTTCCGGCGTTCGTGACCGCCGCGCAGGCCGGTGGCGGCTATGTCGATTACACCTGGGCCAAGCCCGGCCAGAAAGACCCGGTGCAGAAGACCTCGTACGCGGCGCTGTACAAGCCGTGGGGCTGGGTGATCGGCACCGGCGTGTACCTGGACGACACCCAATCGCAGGCGCTGGCATTCACCGGGGTGGTCACCCTGGCCGGCGGCGTGCTGGTGCTGCTCAACCTGTTGGTCGGCTGGATGATCGGCAACTCGATCCTGGAGCCGGTGGCACGCGCATTGGCGGCGATCAAGGGCGTGGCGCGCGGCGATCTGAGCGTGCGCACTGCCGCCCACGGCAACGATGAAATCGGCCAGATGCTCAAGGCCACCGACGAGATGGTGCACACCCTGGAGCGCTTCTCCGCGCAGACCAAGGTGATGATGCACATGCATGCCGGCGACGACGTCACCCACCGCATGCCGACCGATTTCCCCGGTGTCTATGGCGAATTGGCCACCGGCATCAACACCATGATCTTCGAGCACCTGGACGCCATCGTCGATGCCATCGGCATCCTCAACGACTATGCGCAGGGCGATCTGTCGCGCGATGCGGCGCGCCTGCCCGGCACCCGCGCAGTGCTGCACGAAGCGATGGACGCGGCCAAGGCCAGCCTGCTGGCGATCAACACCGAGATCAAGCGCCTGGCGCAGGCGGCCGCCGAAGGCGACTTCAGCCAGCGTGGCGATGCCACGCGCTTCAAGCACGATTCGGCGCGCATGATCAACGACCTCAACGCGATGATGGAGGTCAGCGACCGCAACCTGGGCAAGCTGTCCGAGCTACTGGCCGCGCTGGCCGAGGGCGACCTCACCGCGCGCATGGAAGGCCAGTTCCACGGCGTGTTTGCGCGCATGCGCGACGATGCCAACGCCACCGCAACGCAGCTGGCCGGCATCGTCGGGCGCATCCAGCAGGCCGCCGGTTCCATCACCGGCTCGGCCAGCGAAATCGCTGCCGGCAACAATGACCTGTCGCAGCGCACCGAGCAGCAGGCTGCCAATCTGGAAGAAACCGCTGCCTCGATGGAAGAGCTCACCTCCACCGTCAAGCAGAACGCCGAAAGCGCGCGCCAGGCCAACCAGTTGGCGATCGGCGCAGCCAGCGTCGCATCGCAGGGCGGCCAGGTGGTCAGCCAGGTGGTGGACACCATGTCCGGCATCGAAACCTCGTCCAGGAAGATCGCCGAGATCATCTCGGTCATCGATGGCATTGCGTTCCAGACCAACATCCTGGCGCTCAACGCAGCGGTGGAAGCGGCGCGCGCCGGCGAACAGGGCCGTGGCTTTGCGGTGGTCGCCAGCGAGGTGCGCACCCTGGCCCAGCGCTCGGCCGGCGCGGCCAAGGAGATCAAGCACCTGATCGACGATTCGGTCGGCAAGGTGGCGCAAGGTTCGGCACTGGTGGATCAGGCCGGCAAGACCATGGCCGAGATCGTGTCCTCGGTGCAGCGCGTCACCGACATCATGAGCGAGATTTCTGCTGCCTCGCAGGAGCAGTCGGCCGGCATCGAGCAGGTCAACCTCACCGTCACCCAGATGGATGAGAGCACCCAGCAGAACGCCGCACTGGTGGAAGAAGCCACCGCCGCAGCCAATGCGATGCAGCAGCAGGCGCGCCAGCTGGACGATGCGGTGTCGATCTTCCGGATCGAGGCCACGGTACAACCACACGCAGTTTCAGGTACGCGCGCACCCAAGTGCGTGGCTCTGGCGGCTTACTGAGCGCGGCAACACCACCTCGCGAGCAGTCGTCAGCCGGCTGTGGACGGTAAGCGGGAACCGGAATGTACGAGCGGTACACGACGGTTCCAAGCACCGCCCACGCCCGCCAGGAAGCTGCGCAGTAGCGTGATCAGCTGTTCCAACGCACCACCTCCACTTCGGCGGAATCTTTCCTCCCTTCTGCGGCCACGCCCATGACCTCCTCTTCCACGCACTCACGTTTCAGCGGACGCCTGGCGTACCGCCTGATGTTCGGTACTGCGGTCATCGCGTCGCTGTGCTTCGGCCTGACTGCAGCCATCACCTACTGGCAGAGCAGCCGTGCATTGAGCACCTCGGCGCAGGCCACGATGCAGAACGCCGCGCGCTACCAGGCCGAGCAGATCGGCAGCGAGCTCGGGCAGGCACTGACCACTGGTCAATCGCTGGCTACCACCTTGCTGGTGCAGCGTGCCAATGGTGGCCTCAGCCGCGATACCGCTGCGGCGCTCGTGCATGACCAGCTGCTGGACCATCCGGAATGGGTGGGCATGGGCACCTTGTGGGAAATCCAGGCCTTCGATGGCAAGGACAGCGAGTTCGCCAATGCCAAGGGCCACGACGCCACCGGCCGTTTCATGACCTATTGGGGACGCGACGGCCAGAAACTGGTGCGCGAACCGCTCACCGATTACGAAACCCCCGGCCTTGGCGACTGGAACCTCAAGCCGCGCGCACTGCTGCGCCAGACCGTGGCCGAACCCTACGACTACAAGATCGGCGGCAAGACCGTGCTGATGACCACCCTGTCCACGCCGATCCTGCAGGATGGCAAATACCTGGGCGCGGTCACCGTGGACGTGGCGCTGGCCGCCTTGCAGCAACGCCTGGGTGCCCTGCGCCCGATGCGCAGCGGTTATGTCGAACTGATCTCGCCCGCCGGCGTGGTGCTGTCCTCGCGCGATGGCGCACGCATCGGCAAGCCGGTGACCGATGCGCGGCATCGCAGCATGCTGGAGGCGATCAAGGCCGGCAAGGACTCGGTGGATTTCAGTCCCGATGCCGACGGCAGCGTCAGTGCGTATGTGCCGTTGCAGATCGGCAAGGCGCAGGAGCGCTTCGCACTGGGCGTGGTGGTGCCGTACGCAACCATCATGCAGCAGGCGCATCGCTTGCTGTGGACGATCCTGCTGGTAGGCCTGGGCTCGGCAGTGGTGCTCAGCGGCGCCTTGTTCCTGCTGCTGCGCCGCCAGGTGGTGCGTCCGCTGGAATCGGCGGTCGGCGTGGCCGACGCGATCGCCTCCGGCAAGCTCGATAACCACATCGCCGTGCAGCGCCAGGACGAAGTGGGCCGCCTGATGGGCGCCATGCAGCGGATGCAGGATGACCTGCGTGCACGGATCGAACGCGACACCGCCATCGCCAACGAAAACCTGCGGATCCGCACCGCGCTGGAACATTCCGAGATGGAAGTGTTGCTGGCCGACGAACAGCACAACGCAGTGTTCATCACCGAAGCGCTGCACACCTCGCTCAAGCACGGCGAACCCGCTTTCCATGCCAAGGGCCAGACCGGCTTCAGTGCCGATGCGGTGGTCGGCAAGCCGCTGGACTACGTGTTCGGTACCGACAGCGACGGCAAGGCGCGCTCGCAGCGGCTGCAGCAATTGCAGTCGACCACGCTGGAGCGCTACACCTTCGGTCCGGTGACCCTGGACCTGACCATGACCCCGCTCTACGCGGCCGATGGCCGTCGCAGCGGCAGCATGCTGCTGTGGCGCAATGTCAGCGCAGAAGTCAGCACGCAGAAGGAAGTGGCTGCACTGGTGCAGTCCGCCTTGATGGGCGATTTTGGCCAGCGGTTGGCACTCGAAGACAAGCATGGCTTCTACCTGGAATTTGGCCGCCAGCTCAACGGATTGCTGGAAACCACCTCGCAAGGCCTGGAGCGTATTTCCAGCCTGCTCAGCGCGCTGGCCGAAGGCGACCTCACCGTGCGCATGGATGGGCAGTTCGAAGGTGTGTTCGCGCGCATGCGCGACGATGCCAATGCCACGGTGGCGCAGCTGACCGGCATCGTGTCCGGCATCCAGACCTCGGCGACGCAGATCAATGCCGCCGCCAGCGAGATCGCGGCCGGCAATCAGGACCTGTCGCAACGCACCGAGCAACAGGCCGCCAACCTGGAAGAAACCGCCGCCTCGATGGAAGAGCTCACCTCCACCGTCAGGCAGAATGCCGAACACGCGCGCCAGGCCAACCAGCTCGCCATCGGCGCAGCCGATGTCGCCTCGCACGGCGGCAGCGTGGTCGCGCAGGTGGTCACCACCATGTCCGGCATCGAAACCTCTTCCAAGAAGATCGCCGAGATCATCTCCGTCATCGACGGCATCGCGTTCCAGACCAATATCCTGGCCTTGAACGCGGCCGTGGAAGCGGCGCGCGCCGGTGAACAGGGCCGCGGCTTTGCGGTGGTGGCCTCGGAAGTGCGCACCCTCGCCCAGCGCTCGGCCGGTGCGGCCAAGGAGATCAAGCACCTGATCGATGACTCGGTCGGCAAGGTGGCCGAGGGCTCGCACCTGGTCCACCAGGCAGGCACCACCATGGCCGAGATCGTGGCCAGCGTGCAGCGCGTGACCGACATCATGGGCGAAATTTCCGCGGCCTCGCAGGAGCAATCGGCCGGCATCGAACAGGTCAATCTCACCGTCACGCAGATGGATGAGGCCACCCAGCAGAACGCGGCCCTGGTCGAAGAAGCCACCGCTGCCGCGCGCGCGATGGAAGAACAGGCCGGCCAGCTCACCGACGCGGTGGCGGTGTTCAAGCTCAGCCAGACCGCCGCACCGGTGCAGGCCACAACGACCAGCAGCTCGGTGGTACGTGCCCTGCCCGCGCCCAAGCGCGCAACCGGCGGCGGCAAGCGCGTGGCTGCCCCGCTACGCCACACCGCCAAGCCTTCTGCGCACAACGCCGGCAACGATAGCCAGTGGCAGGACTTCTAGCAGCGGCGAACAGACCGTAGCAAGCAGTCGTCGGGGCGTGGCCGGCACGCTCGGAACCGGAATGCACGAGTGGTGCATGCTGCACCGAGCACCGGGCGCGTCCGCCTGAAGGCTGCACGCCAGTTGTGTCAGACGCTCCAAAACCTGGCGCACGGTGGCGTCCTGTCTCCCGGGATGTCACCACTGTAGTGAACGCGCGGGTGGTTGCTTGCAGCCTTGTACAGCTGGTGAGCGAACCCCCCGGCGGACCTGCCATCGTGCATGCAGTCGGCCGCTCCGAGTCGGGGCCATGTGACCTGCAGCGCGATGACACCCACAGGCAGCAGGCTGCAGGCAGCAGGCAGCGCAGCCTGCCCATGACGCGGGGCGCAATGCCCTCGCCACCCGCCGGTTGCAGGCCACGTCTGCAGCCGCGCAGCGTGCGCGCGCCATCCATCGGCCAAGCTTAAAGATTTATCTGGCGTTGCCGTTAGCGTGGATAACACCGACCGCCTGCGCTCCCCCGCCGCGACCGTCGCCTGAGTTCCGCATGCGCGTTGGTGCAGACATTGCGACCACCTGCATGCGCCCATTGCTGGTTCGTTGCAGGGGTCGCCATGAAGTCATCCGTTCTCGTCAGCTGTCTTGCATTGTGCGGCGTTGCCGGCCATGCCTGCGCCGAAGATCCGATCGCCACCGATCGCCCTGATTTCGTCGAGTCCAGCCTCACCGTCGGCCACCAGCGGCTGCAGGTGGAAACCAGTGCCGCCTGGGAACGCGATGCCTCCGTGGACGCGTATTCCACGCCGACGCTGTTCCGCTACGGCGTGGGCCAGACCTGGGAACTGCGGCTGGAAACCGATGGCTGGCAACGCATCGATGCGCCCGGGCAGCCCAGGCTCAGCGGCATGTCCGACGTAGCGCTCGGTATCAAGCACCATCTGGCCAGCTCCGACGACGGCAAGACCTCGCTGGCCTGGCTGCTGCATGTGGATCTGCCCAGCGGCGCGCAGGCGCTGCGCGGCCATGGCGCGCGCCCTTCGTTCCGGCTGGTGGCCGAATGGGACCTCAGCGACAGCATCTCCGCCGGCATGATGCCCGGGGTGATCTGGGACGACGATGGACAAGGCCACCGCTACACCGCCGGTATCTTCGGTGCGGTGATCGGCAAGGCCTGGAACGACCGCGTGCGCTCCTTCGTCGAAGTGGCATTGCCGCAAATCGCCAAGAGCGACGATGGCGGCAGCGTGGCCTTGCTCGACGTCGGCTCGGCCTGGCTGCTCAGCAACGACGTGCAACTGGATGCGGTGTACAGCCGCGGCCTCAACGACCGCTCGCCCGACCACGCCGTCGGCGTCGGTCTGTCTTTCCGCTTCTGATACGGGCTGCACAATGAAGATCATGCATATGTTGGGCGTGCTGGTGCTGGTCGCCGCGTTGGCGCTGCTCGCCCTGGGCGGTGTCGGCTACAACGGTCAGCGCGGGCTGCTGGATGCCATCACCGCGCAGGTCATTTCCTCCGATGCGCTGCGCAACCATATGCAGGCCGACATGATGCACGACGCCCTGCGCGGCGACGTCACTGCCGGGCTGCTCGCCGCATCGCGCCAGGACGATGCCGGCATCGCCGATGCCCGCGCGTCGCTGGGCGAACATGCCGGCGAATTCCGCGAGGCGGTGCAAGCCAACCGCAAGCTCCCGCTGGACCCTGCATTGCGCAGCGAGCTGGAAGCGGTGGCGCCCACGTTGCAGGCCTATATCGCTGCTGCCGACCAGGTCATGACGCTGGCCGAAACGCATGCCGACAGCGCTGCGGCGTACCGCGACTTTACCGACAAGTTCGGCCAGCTCGAAACCCGCATGGGGACGATCAGCGAGCGCATCCTGTCCTTGAACGAGGCCAACCGCAGCCAGGCCGAGCAATACAGCCATCGTGTGATGTGGCAGCAAGGCGGCGCCGTCGTGCTTGCATTCGTCTGCCTGGCGCTGGCCGCCGGCTGGATCCTGCGTTCGGTGTTTGGCCTGCTTGGCGGCGAACCGCAGCTGGCCATGGCCGCTGCACAGCACATTGCGCAAGGCCGCCTGGACCAGCCGATCCCGGTCGCCGCAAAACACGCGCACAGCCTGATGGCGGCGCTGTCGCGCATGCAGCGCGACCTGCGCGAACGCCTGGAGCGCGAGCGCAGCATCGCCGCAGAAAACCTGCGCATTCGCACCGCATTGGATAACGCCTCCACCGGCATGTACATCGCCGACCCGGACCTGACCATCATCTACACCAACAACGCGTTGCAGTCCTTGCTCCAGACCTATGCCGAGGATATCCACGCGTGCGCACCGGCGTTCAACCACGGTGTGGCCCTGGTCGGGCAACCGGTCTCGCTGCTGGAAGTGGGCAACGCGCAGGACGCGGAAATCTACCAGCGTCTGGACCGCCAGGGCGCCGCGCAACGCGAAGTGCGGTACCGCACGACCTGCATTACGCAAAACGTGTCGGCGATCCGCGACGAGCGCGGCGCGCATCTGGGCTTTGTCTGCGAATGGCGCGACCGTACCGCCGAAGCGCGGGTGGAACTGGACGTAGCCGATGTCGTGCGCAGCGCTGCGGCGGGCGACCTGTCCAAGCGCATCGACAGCAACGGCAAGCAAGGCTTTTTCCTGCAACTGGCGCAACAGCTCAATGCCTTGCTCGATGCCAATGCGGCCAGCATCGCCGAAGTCTCGCGCCTGCTCAGCGCGCTGGCCGAAGGCGACCTGAGCGCACGCATGCACGGCGACTTCCATGGCGTGTTCGCCAGCATGCGCGACGACGCCAACACCACCGCCGAGCAACTGGCGCAGGTGATCGGGCGTATCCAGCAGGCTGCCGGCAGCATCCACACCGCCTCCAGCGAAATCGCTGCCGGCAATAGCGATCTGTCGCAACGCACCGAGCAACAGGCCGCCAACCTGGAAGAAACCGCCGCCTCGATGGAGGAGCTCACCTCCACCGTCAAGCAAAACGCCGAGAGTGCGCGTCAGGCCAATCAGTTCGCCATCGGTGCGGCCGGTGTCGCCTCGCAGGGCGGCGCGGTCGTGGCTCAGGTGGTCACCACCATGTCCGGCATCGAAACCTCGTCGAAGAAAATCGCCGAGATCATCAGCGTCATCGACGGCATCGCCTTCCAGACCAATATCCTGGCGTTGAACGCCGCAGTGGAAGCGGCACGTGCCGGCGAACAGGGCCGCGGCTTTGCGGTGGTCGCCTCGGAAGTGCGCACCCTGGCGCAGCGGTCGGCCGGTGCGGCAAAAGAAATCAAGCATCTCATCGACGATTCGGTCGGCAAGGTCGCCGAGGGCTCGCAGCTGGTCCACCAGGCGGGCACCACCATGGCCGAGATCGTCGCCAGCGTGCAGCGCGTCACCGACATCATGGGTGAGATTGCGGCCGCCTCGCAGGAACAGTCAGCCGGTATCGAGCAGGTCAATCGCACCATCACGCAGATGGACGAGGCCACCCAGCAGAACGCCGCCCTGGTGGAGGAAGCGACCGCGGCCGCACGCACGATGGAAGACCAGGCCGGACAGCTGGCACAGGCAGTGGCGCGCTTCACGCTGGCCGATGCGCCCCACGCCATTGCAAAACGCAGCGCCATGCACGTATCGCCTGCGGCCGGCGGGCGTGCACTGGCCTCCACGCGATAGTGCGCCCGACGCCCCAATGGTCGCGCTCGGTTATCACGATCGGCGACGGGCGCATTGAGTCACAACGCGTGGTTTTGAAGGAGCAGTAACAGAGGCTGCCGTAGCAAGCCGGCTATCGGCAAATCAGCAGGTTTGCGCGGCAAATCCGCACATCAGCAGTGTGCGGCGGTGCCACTGTTCATCCTTGAAACATAAAGTATCCAGGCCCGGGGCCGTTAGCGTGCAGGACAACATCGCGACGCGACACCCCTGGAGTATTTGATGAACAAGTTCAACGACTGGCCCATTCGCCGCAAACTGATGTTTGCGTTCTGCCTCAGTGCGGTGCTCACTGCGCTGCTTGGCGGGCTGGGCTTCTCGCGCATGAAGCAGATGCAGCAGCAGGCCGTGCTGATCAATGAAGATGTGGTTCCGGTGCTGACCCGGCTCTCGGAGCTGCGCGCATTCGGCGGTGAATTCCGTATCTACGAATCGGGTCAGTTCGTCAATCTGCAGAACCAGGAACGCTACGACTACTTCCTGACCCGCATGGACGAAATCCAGGGCAAGTACGCGCAAACGCAGAAGGCGCTGGAAGCCAAGATCGCTGCCGGCTCGCCCCTGAAGGCCGGCTACGACAAGCTCGCCAAGGAAAGCGCCAGTTACTTCGAAGCCAACAAGACCTTGCGCGCGCTCTACAAGGATCCCGACTACGCGGCCGCGGTGGCTGCGAACAAGCAATCCGGCGACATCCGCAAGGTGCTGTTCCAGACCATCGACAAGATGTATGCCGAGCAATCCACTGCACTGGCCACCATGGTTGCGGCCAGCAGCGCCTCGTTCAAGATGACCAGTGCGGTGCTATTGATCGGCACGCTGCTGATGGCGGCCCTGTCGGTCACCTTCGGCTGGTTGATCGCGCGCAGCATCACCACGCCGCTGTCCAAGGCGCTGGGCGCCATCCAGGCCGTCTCGCGCGGCGATCTCGGCGCGCAGATCGGCACCACCAGCAAGGACGAAATCGGCCAGATGCTGCAGGCCACCGGCGATATGACCCAGTTGCTGCGCCGCTTCTCCGACGAGACCGCGCGCATGTCGCACCTGCACGCCGCCGAAGACATCACCCATCGCATGCCGGAGGATTTCCCCGGCGTGTACGGCAATCTGGCCGTCGGCATCAATACGATGATCTTCGAGCACCTGGATGCCATCGTTGATTCGGTCGCCATCCTCAACCAGTACGCCCAGGGCGACCTGACCCAGGATGCGCGCCGCCTGCCCGGCAGCCGCGCCGTGCTGCACGAAGCCATGGACGCGGCCAAGGCCAGCCTGCTGGCGATCAATACCGAGATCAAGCAGCTGGCGCAGGCCGCCGCTGCGGGCGACTTCAGCGCACGTGGCGATGCCGCACGCTTCAAGTACGACTTTGCGGTGATGGTGGCCGACCTGAATTCGATGATGGACGTCAGCGACCGCAACCTGGGCAAGCTCTCGCAATTGCTGGGCGCCGTGGCCGATGGCGACCTGACCGCCCGCATGGACGGACACTTCCACGGCGTGTTCGCGCGTTTGCGTGACGATGCCAATGCCACCGTGCAGCGCCTGACCGACATCGTTGGCCGCATCAAGCATTCCACCCTGGCCATCAACACGGCCGCCGGCGAAATCGCCGCCGGCAACCAGGATCTGTCGCAGCGCACCGAGCAGCAGGCGGCCAACCTGGAAGAAACTGCCGCCTCGATGGAAGAACTCACCTCTACCGTCAAGCAGAACGCCGAGCACGCACGCCAGGCCAACCAGCTCGCCATCGGCGCGGCCGGCGTGGCCTCGCATGGCGGCGCGGTGGTCGGCCAGGTGGTCACCACCATGTCCGGCATCGAAACCTCCTCCAAGAAGATCGCCGAGATCATCAGCGTCATCGACGGCATCGCGTTCCAGACCAACATCCTGGCCTTGAACGCAGCGGTGGAAGCGGCACGTGCCGGCGAGCAGGGCCGCGGCTTTGCCGTGGTGGCCTCGGAAGTGCGCACGCTGGCCCAGCGTTCGGCCGGTGCCGCCAAGGAGATCAAGGGCCTGATCGACGATTCGGTGAGCAAGGTCGCCGAAGGCTCGGCGCTAGTGAACCAGGCCGGCAGCACCATGAGCGAGATCGTCTCCTCGGTGCAGCGCGTCACCGACATCATGAGCGAAATCTCTGCTGCCTCGCAGGAACAGTCGGCCGGTATCGAGCAGGTCAACCAGACCGTCACCCACATGGACGAAGCCACCCAGCAGAATGCCGCGCTGGTGGAAGAAGCCACTGCCGCCGCACGCTCGATGGAAGATCAGGCCCAGCAGCTCACCGAAGCGGTGGCGCTGTTCCGTCTGTCGGCAGAACTGGAGTCGGTGACCCGCGCCACCCCGGTGGTGCGTCCGGTAGCGGTGGCACATGCTGCCAGCAAGCCTGCGACACCGGCAAAGGCCAGTAAACCGTTTGTGCGCGCAGCCGCGCCTGCGGTGGCTACCAACGAGTCGGATTGGGCGGAGTTTTAAGCACGCCGTCGGCATCTGTAACACGTACAAACGAAGCCGCGTTTCTGTATGGAAGCGCGGCTTTTATTTTGTCTGGAGATCTTGCGTGCTGCCACCGCATGATGTGCATCGCAGCGCCGGACAATTGTGGCTTGGCCGTCCTGTCAATGAAGTTCGCTGCCGCCATTGCTGAGCTCGAACGTGCTCCAGCCACCAAAAGGCCGCGTTCGCTTGGTATCACTTGCAGTGCCATGTTGGCGTTTTGTGTCGGATTTCCGGCGTCACCTTGATGACCGGACTTATGTTTTTTCAGATATGCAGGTATTAAGTACAGGCATGGGTTAGCCGCTATGTGAGATAGCAGCGCATGTAGTGCAAGTGATCACCTGCGCATGCAACGCCACCTTCGCTCCGTCTCACGGGACTCTCGCCATGAATGCATTGCTGCAGCGCTACAACGTTGGCCCACGGCTGGCCAGCGCGTTTGCCGTCCTGATCGTGTTATCCGGCATCATTGCCTTCATCGGCTATCGCGGCCTGAGTTCGGCGCGTGCATTGGTGGATGACATCGTGCACCAGAACATGACCAAGATCCGTCTGGCCAACGACATGATGAATGCCAATTTCATCATCGGCACGCAACTGCGCAATCTGGCACTTCCGTATGCCGAAGAGCGCAATGACGAGTTCGTCGGCGCGATCAAGTCTGCACGCGCCGATTACAACAAGGCGCGCGAGGCCCTGTATGCGCTGCCCGCTTCGCCGCAGGACCAGGCGATACGTACACAGATCGACAGTCTCCGCATGGCGGCAAGGACGCTCAACGACCAAGTCTTGCAATTGTCGATTGCCGGGAAGAATAGCGATGCCATACCGCTGTTGTTCAACAAGGCGAACCCGGCAACGCAGCAATGGCAGGACAAGATTGCCGAGAACATCGCACTGCAGGACAAGCTCGCTGCCGATGCCTCAGCGGTCGCGCTGAAGTCGATGGACGATTCGCGCAAGATGCTGGTCGCCGGCACCGTGCTGGTGGTGCTGCTCAGCGGGGCGCTGGGCTTGCTGATCACCCGTAGCCTGACCCAGCCGCTGAGCCGTGCCACCCGCGCCGCCGAATCGATTGCCGGCGGCAAGCTGGACAACGATGTGGACACGCAAGCCTCCGACGAAAGCGGCCGGCTGCTCAACGCGATGCGCAAGATGCAGGACCAGCTGCGCAACCTGATCGCCGCGCAGACCGACATGGCCAGGCGCCACGACGATGGCCAGATCAGCTTCCGCATCGATGCCGATGCGTTCCCCGGCGACTACGGCCGCATGGCCAACGACACCAACAATCTGGTGGCCTCGCATATCGCGGTAAAGATGAAGCTGGCGCAGATCATGGGCCGCTATGCCATTGGCGATCTCAGCCAAGACATGGACAAGCTGCCCGGCGAAAAGGCCGTGCTCACCGACACCATGGCGCAGGTCAAGCTCAACCTCGGCGCGATGAACTCCGAGATCAAGCACCTGGCGCAGGCAGCCGCCAACGGCGACTTCAGCGCCCGTGGCGATGCCGAGCGCTTCCAGTACGACTTCCGGGTGATGGTGGAAAGCCTCAACACCTTGATGGCCACCGCCGATGGCAATCTGCAGTCGCTGTCGGGCCTGTTGCAGTCGATCGCAGCTGGCGACCTCACCGCACGCATGAGCGGTGAGTTCCGCGGCGTGTTCGCACAGATGCGCGATGACGCCAATGCCACCGCCACCCAGCTGGCCGACATCGTCACCGGCATCAAGCAGTCGGCCGTGTCGATCAAGGGCGCCGCCAGCGAGATCGCCGCCGGCAACCAGGATCTGTCGCAGCGCACCGAGCAGCAGGCGGCCAATCTCGAAGAAACCGCCGCCTCGATGGAAGAGCTCACCTCCACCGTCAGGCAGAATGCCGAAAGCGCGCGTCAGGCCAACCAGCTGGCGATCGGCGCTGCCGGTGTGGCTTCGCAGGGCGGCGAGATCGTCAGCAAGGTAGTCGAGACCATGAGCGGTATCGAAGCCTCATCGAAGAAGATCGCCGACATCATCTCGGTCATCGACGGCATCGCCTTCCAGACCAACATCCTGGCCTTGAACGCGGCGGTGGAAGCGGCACGTGCCGGCGAGCAGGGCCGCGGCTTTGCGGTGGTGGCTTCCGAAGTGCGCACCCTGGCGCAGCGCTCTTCGGGCGCGGCAAAGGAGATCAAGGAGCTCATCGACGACTCGGTGCAGCGCGTGGCCGACGGCTCGGTGCTGGTGCACAGCGCCGGCAAGACCATGGGCGAGATCGTCTCCAGCGTGCAGCGTGTCACCGACATCATGGGGGAGATCTCCGCCGCCTCGCAGGAGCAGTCGGCCGGCATCGAACAGGTCAACCAGACCGTGACCCAGATGGACGAAACCACCCAGCAGAATGCGGCGCTGGTGGAGGAAGCCACTGCCGCGGCACGGGCGCTGGAAGACCAGGCGGTTGGGCTGACCGAGGCGGTGGCGGTGTTCAAGACCGACGCCGGCCAGGTGCAGCCAGCGGCGCACGTCGCCGCGCTGCGGCCGGCGGTGACGCCCGCGCTCAAGGCGCAGGTGGCGGCAGCCGGCCGTACCGCCGCCTCCAAGCCACGCGCGGTGGTTACTGCCTCCAGCAACGACACCAGTTGGCAGGAGTTCTGAGCCAAGCGGGCACAACAAGCTGAATGGCGAGGGTCGGCAGCGAGGCCGGCCCGCTCAAGGCATAACAGATATCGGCCGATAGTCTGCGTACGCCCATGAGACGCCCCGATGACCCTTTTTTCGCCCGTGCTGCCGCATCCTGCTCCGTCCGCCCCGCGCCGCTGGACCCGCCGCTGGGACGATCTGGGCATCGCCAGAAAACTTGGTGCGATCGGCGTGCTTGCGCTGGTCGGCCTGGTCATTCCGGTGCTGCTGTACCGCGGCAAGCTCAATGAGAGCGTGGCCATCAGCAGCAACGAGTTGCGCAGCTATGCGCCGCTCGGGCAAATGCTGGGCCTGATCACCGACCTGCATGCGGCCCATGTCGATAGCGGCAGCGCCGCCAGCGCAGCGGCCCAGCGTGCCGAACGCGATCTGCAGCAGCTGCTTGCCGCCACCGCCGCCCTGCCCGGCTTCGAACGCAGCCAGAAACAACTGCTCGCCCTGCAGCAGCGCCACGTGGCCGGCGCCGCCGCCAAGGACTACGCCGGTGTGAGCGAACAGGCATTCGCCGCGCTCGATGCACTGCGCGACGACAGCCAGTTGGTCTATACGCCCTACATCGAAAGCTACCACCTGGTGGTGGCCACGCTGATCTACAGCCCCGACGCCACCGAGTCGCTGACCCGCCTGGATGCCGCCAACGACCCGTCGCAGGCCGGCGACAGCCGCGCCATGCTGCGCGAGCAGCTCAGTCAACTGCAGCGCAACCACGTGCGCTTCCGCCATGAGCTGGACAAGGCCATGGGCCTGCTCGAACAGCCCGACCCCGCGCTGGCCGAGGCGGCCACCACCGAATCCACGCGCGCAAATGCGGCACTGGCCGCCCTTGGCACCGCCCTGGAAGGCAGCGATGCGCAGTCCGATACGCAGTGGAACGCCGCACTCGACACGCTGGGCCAGGCCATGCAGGACCTCAGCCGCACATCGCTGCAGGCCTTGCAGCGCCAGTCCGAACGGCACCTGGTGGCTGCACGCAACGCGGTCTGGCAGGCCATCGCCGGGCTGTCGCTGCTGGCGGTGCTGATTGCCGCGTTGTGCTGGTACACCTTGTCCAGGCTTACCCACAATGTGCGGCGTGCCGCCGCGGCAGCCGCCAACATCGCGCAAGGCGCGCTGGACGACCGCATTCTTGCGCCGTGCCGCGATGAAACCGGCCAGCTGCTGGACAACATGCGCCAGATGCAGCAGCAGCTGCAGCGCGTGCTGGCGGCACAGAGCGAGATGGCGCAGCGCCACGACGCCGGCCAGATCAGTTTCCGCATGCAGGCCGAGAGTTTCCCGGGTGCCTACGCGACGATGGTGCGCGACACCAATGCCCTGGTTGGCTCGCATATCGCGGTGAAGATGCAGCTGGCGCAGATCATGTCGCGATACGCCATTGGCGACCTGAGCCAGGACATGGAGCGCCTGCCCGGCGAAAAGGCCGTGCTCACCGACACCATGGACACCGTCAAGGCCAATCTGTCGGCGATGAACAGCGAGATCAAACTGCTCGCCCAGGCCGCGGCCAACGGCGACTTCAGCGTGCGTGGCGATGCGCAGCGCTTCCAGTACGATTTCCGCGCGATGGTGGACAGTCTCAACCACCTGATGTCCACCGCCGATGCCAACCTGCACGCGCTGTCCACGGTGTTGCAGGCGATTGCTGCGGGCGATCTCACCACCCGCATGCAGGGCCAGTTCCATGGCGTGTTTGCACGCATGCGCGACGACGCCAACGCCACGGTGGCGCAGCTGGCCGATATCGTCGGGCGCATCCAGCAGGCCACCGATGCCATCAACGATGCGGCCAGCGAAATTGCAGCCGGCAATCAGGATCTGTCGCAACGCACCGAGCAACAGGCCGCCAACCTGGAAGAAACCGCCGCTTCGATGGAAGAGCTCACCTCCACCGTGCGCAACAACGCCGACCATGCCCGCCGCGCCAACCAGCTGGTGGTGGGGGCCGCCAGCGTGGCCTCGCAGGGCGGCGACGTGGTGGGCCAGGTAGTCGGCACCATGGCTGGCATCCAGGCCGCGTCACGCAAGATCGCCGACATCATCGGCGTGATCGACGGCATCGCCTTCCAGACCAATATCCTGGCCTTGAACGCGGCGGTGGAAGCGGCGCGTGCCGGCGAGCAGGGGCGCGGCTTTGCGGTGGTGGCGTCGGAAGTGCGCACCCTCGCCCAGCGCTCGGCCGGTGCGGCCAAGGAGATCAAGCAGCTGATCGCCGACTCGGTCAGCCGGGTCGAACACGGCAACCAGCTGGTCGGCCAGGCCGGCCGCACCATGCAGGACATCGTCGATTCGGTGAAGAACGTTACCACCATCATGCAGGAGATCAGCGAGGCCTCGCAGCAGCAATCGCAAGGTATCGAGCAGGTTGGCCAGACGGTGGCGCAGATGGACCAGGCCACCCAGCAGAATGCCGCACTGGTGGAAGAAGCCACTGCTGCTGCGCGTGCAATGGAAGAACAGGCGCAGCAACTGCGCGATGCAGTCTCGGTGTTCCAGCTGCAGCCCGCGGCACCGGCCCGTTTCGGCCAAGCCGCCTGATCGCCAGAGCGTCTTGAGTGAACCCGTCTGCGGCGCAGCCCGCAGGCGGATCGCGGCGCAGCCGCTGCGACACGTGCCGATGGTGCGCATCGCCCATTGCCATGCTGACCGCGCGGCTTGCGCTGCCGCTAGGCCACGCATTGCCGCATGCCGCAAAAAGATCCCGCACTACCGATCCCGCGTCATGTCCGATCCTGGCGCCGCGATTGCCATGCGAATCCCACCAATCGGCTATCACGTACGCTCCGGCGTGTTCGCTGCATTCCGGTGTTCCACCTCGACGTACACGCAGCCGTCACGCCTTGGCACGTGATCGATCAGTGAAGCCCACGCGTCATGGCGAATCGCCGATAGCGCTGCCATAAGGCGTTTCGAGCCAGCTGTGCACACCCGCGTCACCTCGGTGACGGCCGCCCTTACGCGGCCCGGCAGTGGTGTTCAGTGGTCAACGGCAACGCCGTTACCGACCTCAAGCATGCAGACCTGCCCTGCAATCACGCCCCGCACGACCCACGGTCGGTGGACGCGATGGATCGGCCGGATGCCTGCCTGCACGGCCCGCTCGACGTAGGGACTACGCGACGCACCGATGCGCCCCCCCTTCCCGCCCATCGCTTTCGAGACCAACATGATCGCTCTTCTACAACGGTACAACGTCGGCAAGCGGCTGACTTTTGCGTTCGGCACACTGATCCTGCTGTCCTGCGGGCTGGTTGTCGCCGGCCTGTATACCGTGGCCCAGGCGCGCGAGCGCATGGACACCGTGGTCAATCGCAACATCGCGATCATGCAGCACCTGGAGGACATGACCAACGCCAGCTCCGCCGTTGCCGTGCAGTTGCGCAATCTCGTGCTGCCCACCTCACCGCAAGACAATCTGCGCTTTGACGGCATCATCAAGGACAAGCTGGCGGCCTACGAAGACACCCGGCGCACGCTGTACGTGTTTTCCGCATCGCCGGAAGCCGCCGCGCTGCGGCAGAAGATCGACCAGGCCAGTGAAACCGCCGGCAAGCTCAACGCGCAGGTCGCCGATCTTGGGCTGAACGCCAGGCCCGACGAAGCGCTGGCACTGCTGTTGCAAAAAGCCGCGCCGGCCACCGAACAATGGCAGAACGCCCTGGCCGAGTATTCGGCATTGCAGCGCCGGCGTGCCACCGAAGCCTATGAAGCCGCCACCGCGGCCATGGCGCGCGGCCGTGCCATGTTGATCGGCGGCGGCCTGGCGGTGGTGTTGATCAGCGGCCTGCTGGGCTGGGCAATCACCCGCAGCCTGGTGCGTCCGCTGTCGCAAGCCACCCGCGCCGCCGAAGCCATTGCCAATGGCCATCTCGACAACGATGTGCGCACCACCACCAACGACGAAACCGGCCGCCTGTTGCAGGCGATGAACAAGATGCAGGACCAGGTACGCAACCTGATCAGTGCGCAGCTGGACATGGCCAAGCGCCACGATGCGGGCCAGATCAGCTTCCGCATGGATGCAGCCGCATTCCCCGGCGACTTCGGCCGCATGGCCAAGGACACCAATGAGCTGGTCGCTGCGCACATCAAGGTCAAGATGCAGACCATCCACCTGGTGGAGCGCTATGCCATCGGCGACCTGAGCGAAGACATGCCGCAATTGCCTGGCGAAAAAGCCGCGATCACCACCGCGATGAATCAGGTCAAGCACAACCTGTCCACGATGAATCGCGAAATCAAGCATCTGGCGCAGGCAGCGGCCAATGGCGATTTCACCGCACGCGGCAACGCCGAGCAGTTCCAGTACGACTTCCGCCTGATGGTCGAAAGCCTCAACCACCTGATGGCCACCGCCGACGGCAATCTCGCCTCGCTTTCCAGCCTGTTGCAGTCGATCGCCGCCGGCGACCTTACCGCGCGCATGAGCGGCCAGTACCAGGGCGTATTTGCGCAGATGCGCGACGACGCCAACGCCACTGCCGAGCAGCTGGCCAGCATCGTCGGCCGCATCCAGCAGGCTGCCGATGCGATCGGCCTGGCATCGGGCGAGATCGCCTCCGGCAACCAGGACCTGTCGCAACGTACCGAGCAGCAGGCCGCCAACCTGGAAGAAACCGCCGCCTCCATGGAGGAGCTCACCTCCACGGTCAGGCAGAACGCAGACCACGCCAGCCAGGCCAACCAGCTCGCCATCGGCGCCGCCGCAGTGGCCTCGCAAGGCGGCAACGTGGTGGCCGACGTGGTCACCACCATGTCCGACATCCAGGCCTCGTCGAAGAAGATCGCCGAGATCATCTCCGTGATCGATGGCATCGCCTTCCAGACCAATATCCTGGCCCTGAATGCGGCTGTGGAAGCGGCGCGTGCCGGTGAACAGGGCCGCGGCTTTGCGGTGGTGGCCTCGGAAGTCCGCACGCTGGCACAGCGGTCGGCCGGCGCGGCGAAAGAGATCAAACACCTCATCGACGATTCGGTGGACAAGGTCGCGCAAGGCGCAACGCTGGTCGATCAGGCCGGCACCACCATGGCCGAGATCGTCGCCAGCGTGCAGCGCGTGACCAACATCATGGGCGAGATCTCGTCGGCATCGCAGGAACAGTACGCCGGCATCGAGCAGGTCAACCAGACCGTCACCCAGATGGACGAGACCACCCAGCAGAACGCCGCACTGGTGGAAGAAGCCACCGCTGCCGCGCGCGCGATGGAAGAACAGGCGCAGCAACTCACGGCCGCGGTGGCGGTGTTCAAGGTCGACACGCAGGCACCGGTGGCGCGCCAACTCGCTGCCATCGCCAATGCACCCGGCCATGCGCGCAAGACGCCACGCGCCTCTGTCACGCCGGCTAGCGCAACTCGCCCACTGGCGCGTGCATCCGTACCGGCCACCGACGCAGCCGATTGGCAGGAGTTTTAAGAACGGCGCACGGGACGTAGCGCGCACTGGTCAGGTGGGTGTGGACGGCACACCCAGAACCGGAATGTACGAGGGGTACATGCGGCACCGGGCACCGGCCACGTCCGCCTGACGGCTGCGCAGTCGGCGTGTTTCCCGCTGCAAGTCGCGTCCGTGCCTACCCAGGTCTGCCCACGGTGCACGGACCGTGGGCATCGATCACTATGCCTCGTTGGCCTGGCTGCATTGCACAGGGTATGACCGAGCCGTGACGCGCAATATCGTGGCGCACGGCCCCGGCGCCCAGCGCCGCCCAGTTGCAGATCTTCGATCCGCACTCAGTGGATTTTCTCGGCCGCTTCCCTTGAGAGAGGGAGCGGCTTTATTAGTGCCGCCTTGCGAACCTGATCACTGGTGCGACGCCGCAGCCACACCACCTGCCCACGCGAAACTTCACATCGACTTTACAAGTGATGCTGCGGCACGGCCGCTCTGAAAACGCTTTCACCATACCGAAGCTGAATCTATCGCACGTTTTCATGCTGATTTCGGCATAACGGATCAATTTCGAGCATCGGCGGCCGCTATCGCATTCACGCATCCGTAACGCCCTCCCCCGGGCAAGGTCGATCCCTCATGCATTTTTTCAACCGACTGTCTGTCGGCACGCGGCTGTCCGCATTGCTGACCCTGATCATTGCAATCTCGCTGGGCTTGCTGGCCCTGACCATCTACCGGCAATCGGCCGGAGACATCGAATCGCAGGTCAAGGCCGAACTGCGCTCGAGCACGCGATTGATGCAGCAGTCGGTGGCGATGTACGACGTCACCCTGACCGAGGGCACCGAACGCCTGGGCAGCGTCTTCGACGACATGCTGCCGCGCGGCGCACGCGAGCTGGACACTACCAACACCGTCACCATCGGCGAGCAGACCACGCCGTCGTTGCGCGCCGGCAATCAGGCACTGAATCTCAACTTCGACGCGGTGGATCGCTTTGCGCAGGCCACCGGTGGCGTTGCGACCATCTTTGCGCGTACCGGCGACGACTTCGTGCGCATCACCACCTCGCTGCGCAACAAGCAGAATGCGCGCGTGATCGGCACCCTGCTCGACCGCAAGGGCAAGGCCTATGCCGCGCTGTCGCAAGGCAAGCCCTTCACCGGCCAGGCGCAGTTGTTCGGCGAGCAGTACATGACCTACTACGCGCCGCTGCGTAACGCTGCCGGCGAAGTGATCGGCGCGCTGTTCGTCGGTCGCAACTACACCCAGGGCCTGGCTGCGCTCAAGGCGCAGGTCAGCACCACCAAGCTGGGCCAGGATGGTTATTTCGTCATCGTCGACATGGCACCAGGCGAGCGCCAGGGCCAGGTCATCGCCGCTCCGCCGGGCACCCCGGCAACCCTGTCGGCGCTGGTCGCGGCCGACCAGCAGACCACGCTGCAGGCCGTGCTGGACGGCAAGCAACCCAGTGCCACCCTGCAGCTGCGCGACGCCAAGGGCAATAGCCAGGCGTTCGAAGTCACCGCCCAGCGCTATGCGCCGTGGCAGTGGGCGGTGATCGGCACCCAGCCGCGCAGCGCCATCGACGGCCCGCTGGACAAGCTGATGGGCAGCATGCTGCTGTTCTCGCTGGTGGTGCTGGCGCTGTGCATCGCGGTGGTGTTCATCGCTGCGCGCAAGATGGTCACCCGTCCGTTGCTGGCCGTTGAACGCGTGCTTGGCGACGTGGCTGCCGGCCGCCTGGACAACCCCATCGAGATCGACCGCCACGACGAACTCGGCCGCCTGCTGCTCAATGCCCGCACCATGCGCGACGACCTGCGCGCGCGCCTGGAGCGCGATCACCTGATCGCCAGCGAAGCGCTGCGCGTGCGCACCGCGCTCGACGACGTCAGCACCAACGTGATGATCGCCGATGCCGACCGCCGCATCATCTACGTCAATCGCCCGCTGCAGCGCATGCTCAAGAGCGTGCAGGACGAGCTGCGCCGCGACCTTCCGCATTTCGATGCCGATGCGCTGATCAACGCCAGCATCGACCAGTTCCACCGCAAGCCCGAACACCAGGCGCGCATGCTCGACCAGCTCACCGGTACCCACACCGCACAGATCCACGTCGGTGGCCGCACCATGCGGCTGGTGGTCAGCCCGGTGATCGGCGCGGCCGGCGAACGCATGGGCTTCGTGGTCGAGTGGGCAGACCGCACCCAGGAAGTACAGGTGGAACAGGAGGTCGCTCGCATCGTGCAGGCCGCTGCCGCCGGCGACCTGAGCGAGCGCGTCAGCCTCGACGGCAAGCAGGGCTTCCTGCTGCTGCTCGCCCAGCAGCTCAACAGCTTGCTGGACAACAATGCCGACGGCCTGTCGCGCGTGTCGGCGCTGCTGTCCTCGCTGTCGCAAGGCGATCTCACCGCGCGCATGGAAGGCGACCTGCAGGGCGTGTTTGCCAGCATCCGCGACGACGCCAACGCCACTGCCGACCAGCTGGCCGGCATCGTGCGCCGGATCAAGGATTCCTCGCTGGCGATCAATTCGGCTGCCACCGAAATCGCCACCGGCAACGGCGACCTGTCGCGCCGCACCGAGCAACAGGCCGCCGCGCTGGAAGAAACC
The DNA here is from genome assembly GCF_001642575.1 of Xanthomonas floridensis. GTDB lineage: Bacteria > Pseudomonadota > Gammaproteobacteria > Xanthomonadales > Xanthomonadaceae > Xanthomonas > Xanthomonas floridensis. Next base: position 43,850 of record NZ_LXNG01000013.1, read on the forward strand.
GCCGCCTCGATGGAAGAGCTCACCGCCACCGTCAAGCAGAATGCCGACAACGCCGACCAGGCCAACCGCCTGGTGCTCGACGCCGCCGGTGTCGCCGCCCAGGGCGGCGACGTGGTCGGCCGCGTAGTCACCACCATGGCCGACATCGACACCTCGTCCAAGAAGATCGCCGAGATCATCAGCGTCATCGACGGCATCGCCTTCCAGACCAACATCCTGGCGTTGAACGCCGCGGTGGAAGCGGCGCGTGCCGGCGAGCAGGGCCGCGGCTTTGCGGTGGTGGCCAGCGAAGTGCGCACCCTCGCCCAACGTTCGGCCGGTGCCGCCAAGGAGATCAAACACCTGATCGAGGACTCGGTCGCGCGTATCGGCAATGGCGCCGCGCTGGCGTCGGAGGCCGGCAGCACCATGCAGCAGGTGGTGAGTTCAGTGCAGCGCGTTACCGACATCATGGGCGAGATCACCAGCGCCTCGCGCGAGCAGGCCGCCGGCATCACCCAGGTCAATCAGACCGTGACCCAGATGGACGAAACCACCCAGCAGAACGCCGCGCTGGTGGAAGAAGCCACTGCCGCCGCACGCGCGATGGAAGACCAGGCCGCACAGCTGGTCGATGCAGTGGCGGTGTTCCGCCTGGAGCCGCAGGACCGCCTGAGCACCCTGCTGGCCAATGCACGCCACGCCTATCCCTGAGACGGCGACCACGACTGCTTGCAACAAACTCGCAGCGAGGAACACCGCGTCGCTTATTGTTAGCTTTAGTTGAAAAGGCTGCACACCGACCATCTCGACGGGTCCTTGCCCGCCCACCGTCGCGGGACCCTTGGCGGCATGGATGCCGCCACGGAGCTACATGGACGTACTTGCAGCGTGTCCCGCGATGGTGGGCGGGCAAGGGCCCTGCAGCAACGGCGAAGACGTCGAGGGCGCGGTGCCCTCACCGCTCGCGGGACACGCCGTCAACCCGTCCATGCGGGCTCGATGGCGGCATCCATGCCGCCAACGGTCCCGCAATCGGTAAGGACACCGCACCAGACAGTTTCCGGGCTGCTCTACTGAAAATTCTGCACATCGATCGTCATGACCGGTCCTTGCAGCGAAGGCAAAGATCACCAGCGCTACAAAGCAGGCGAACGCGTTTCGTCAGCGGCGCTTAAAGATTTCGCTTTGCCGCCGATATCAAGGCGACGCCAGGACAACCCGTCTGGCGCTTTCCCGCTTCCACTGTGCTTGTGCCCATGTCCCAAGGCGATACCTCAGAGCTGGATCACGACGCCGATCACCTCGCCGAAGGTGACGAACGCTATCTGCTGCGCAACAAGCGGCAGATCCGTGGATTGCTGCGCCAGCTGCTCGACCAACGCGCCATCGTGACCATGCACGTGGCCGGCCGCGACATGGCCGTGCCCACCGCCGTGCTGGAAGTGGACGAAGACGACGATTGCGTCATCCTGGACGGCAGCCACAACGACGCCTCCAACCGCGCTATCGAGGATGCCAAGTACCTGCTGTGCTATGCGCAGCTGGAGCGGGTCAATGTCCGCTTCCGACTGGAACGGGCCGAGCGTATCGAGCGCGATATCCACGTCGCCTTCCGCGCCGACCTGCCCGAGGCCATGTACCACATGCAGCGGCGCGAGTCGTACCGGCTGGAAACGCCGATCACCGACTCGCCCATCTGCACCATCCGCCAGGATGAAGCCCAGGGCGGCACGCTCAACCTGCAGTTGCGCGTGATCGATATCAGCAGCGGCGGCCTGGCCGTCTCGCTCACCGCCGGCATGCCCCTGCTGGAACCGCAGCACACCTACCGCAACTGCACCCTGCAACTGCCCGACACCGCGCCGATCTGCCTGCCGCTCACCGTGTGCAGCCAGCACAAGCAGACCCTGCCCAACGGCAGCGAAGGCTTTCGCGTGGGCATGCAGTTCAGCGACCTGCCGCGCGGCGCCGACGAAACCATCCAGCGCTACATCTTCCGGGTGGACCGCCAGCGCAACGCCCGCAAGAGCGGCGTGTTCTGAACCCGCCCGCACCACGCCTAGCGCGTCCCTAAAGTTGCCGAGCGCTGCGCCGATGTTGCTATGGCAACCCTCTTTCAACCTTGTGCCGCACCCGACACTCAGCCGCAACGCCCGGAGTTTCCATGAACGACAAAAGCACGACCACCGGCACCGGTGGTGAATTCCTCAGCTTCGCCCTGGGCGAAGAGCACTACGGCGTGGACATCCTGAAAGTGCAGGAAATCCGCGGCTACGACTCCGTCACCCGGCTGCCGGACGCGCCCGACTACATCAAGGGTGTGATCAACCTGCGCGGCACCATCGTGCCGGTGATCGACCTGCGCCTGAAGCTGCGCCTGAAGGAAGCGCGCTACGACGCCTTCACCGTGATGATCGTGCTCAATGTCGAAGACCGCGTGGTCGGCATCGTGGTGGACAGCGTCTCGGACGTGATCCCGCTCAACGACGACCAGATCCGCCCGACCCCCGAGTTCGGTGCTTCGGTCGACACCCGCTTCATCTCCGGCATCGGCACCCAGGACGATCGCATGCTGATCCTGCTGGACATCGAGACCCTGCTGGACAGCACCGAACTGGGCCAGCAGCAGCTGACCGAAGAAGCCGCCTGATTTAACGCGGGCAGCGTGGTACGCGCGGCCGTCAGAGGGAAGGTGGGTGCGTCAGGGATGCGATGTGCGGGTGCGCATCGCACCCCGGCGATCCTGCCCTCCGTCTGACGGCCGCAGCCATGTCCGGGCTAACGAAGTTGCGACCATCGGGTGTCAGGAGCGTCCCGACACGAGACGCACAGCCGAATCGAAGTGCGATGAGATTCACGTTTTTTGCATTCAAGTTGAACCGGAGCTCGCCGATAGCTGAATGGAAGCCCGCGTACACAAACGGGTCACCGTTCGACTTTCGATTCTGGAGAATCCACATGAAGTTCCTGCTCTCGCTCCTCCCCGTCGCTGCTCTCGTGATTGTTGCTCCCACGCTGTCGGCTCAGTCGCAGGAAATGATTCCACCGGAGATGGCCACCCGTTTCGTCGGCAAGGACGGCATGGTGTGCGGCAAGGTCGAAAAGGCCAAGTACGCACAGAGCTCGGAGGGTGAGCCCACCTTCCTGTACATGGGCGGCATGTTCCCGCGCCACACCTTCTCGGCCCGGATCGACGGCGCCAACCGCGGCAAGTTCAGCTTTGCCCCGGAAACCCTGGAAGGCAAGGACGTCTGCGTCCTCGGCAAGATCCAGCGCGACAGTTCGCGTGCCGAAATCGAAGTCAGCTCGCCGGCCAGCCTGAAGCTCGCCACCATCAAGTAATCGCAAAGCACATCGCCACGCCCATGCGTGGCGATGTGCTGTCTGGATTATGCGGACTGACTTCTACGGGGGAATCGTGTCAATGCAATGGATCAATAATCTGAAATTGATGCCGCGGCTGATGCTGGCGTTCGGCATCGTGCTGCTGATCATGCTGGTGCAGGGAATCATCGCGTATTCGGGCCTGGCATCGCTCAACAACGTCACCCGCGACCTGGCCGGCAACACCATGTCCAGCGTGCGCGAAGCCGGCGACCTGCGCGGCATGCTTGGCGAATACCGGAATGCGTCCTATCAAAATCTGGTACGCGCCAGCGATGCGGTCAAGCAGGAAGCCAAGGTCCGTGCCAAGAAGCTGCACGGCGAAATCGAGGAAACGATCAAGGGCTACCCCCGCCTGATCGAAAGCCCGCAACAGAAAAAGCTGTTCGACGTGTTCGTGGCGGACTGGAAGAAGGCCTCGGCCTCCTACGCCAGCGTCGACGAAATGATCGAGCTCAATCTCCCGGACGACGCCATCGACACCTTCGTCGGTGAAACGCGCACCCTGCACAACAAGGCCAAGGATTCGTTGGCCGCGTTGATCGCCGAAGACAACCTGCTTGCGCAGGCTGCCAAGACCAAGGCCGAAAAGGTCCACGCCACCTCCGTCTCGCTGACCGTGATGGTGCTGCTGATCGGCATTGCCGGCGGCCTCGGCCTGGCATTCCTGTTCGCCCGTTCCATCGTCAAGAGCATGCGCGGCGCAGTCACCACCGCCACCGAAATCGCCGGCGGCAAGCTGGATGGCCAGATCAACGTGCAGGGCCAGGACGAAGTGGGCGAACTGATGCGCTCCATGCAGCGTATGCAGCGCGACCTCAAGGAGCGCATCGAACGCGATCGCACCATCGCCGACGAGAACCTGCGTATCCGCACCGCGCTGGACAAATCCTCCACCGGCACCTTCATCACCGACCCCGAGCGGGTCATGATCTACGCCAACGACGCGTTCAAAAAGATCGTGGCGCAGTACGAAAGCAGCATCCGCCTGGCATCGCCGGAGTTCGATGCAAGCAAGGTCATCGGTCAGCACATCAGCTACCTGGGCCTGTCCGATGCCACCGTGCGCAAGGCCATTGCCGCACTGGAACGCGATGGCGTCACCAGCTTCGAAGAGCGCTTCGGTGAAGTGGTGCTGGCGCAGACCGTCACCGGCATCAAGAACGAGCAGGGCGAAACCACCGGCGAAGTCTGCGAGTGGCGCGATCGCACCATCGAAGTCCAGGTCGAAGAAGAAGTCGCCCGCATCGTGCGTGCCGCCGCCAACGGCGACATGAGCGGCCGGGTGGAAACCGACGGCAAGCAGGGCTTCTTCCTGCAGCTGGCCCAGCAGCTCAACGGCTTGCTGGACGCCAACGCCGCCAGCATCGAGCAGATTTCCGCACTGCTGTCGGCGCTGTCGCGCGGCGACCTGACCGTGCGCATGCACGGCCAGTTCAGTGGCGTGTTCGCGCAGATGCGCGACGATGCCAATGCCACTGCCGAGCAGCTGGCCGATATCGTCGGGCGCATCAAGTCCTCGTCCACCGCGATCAATGCGGCGGCCGGCGAAATCGCTTCCGGCAATACCGACCTGTCGCACCGCACCGAGCAGCAGGCCGCCAACCTGGAAGAGACCGCCGCGTCGATGGAGGAACTCACCTCCACCGTCCGGCAGAACGCCGAAAGCGCGCGCCAGGCCAATCAGCTGGCCATCGGCGCCACCGGCGTGGCCTCGCAGGGCGGCGACGTGGTGTCGCAGGTGGTCACCACCATGTCCGGCATCGAGGCCTCGTCCAAGAAGATCGCCGACATCATCTCGGTCATCGACGGCATTGCGTTCCAGACCAACATCCTGGCCTTGAATGCAGCGGTGGAAGCGGCACGTGCCGGCGAACAGGGCCGTGGCTTCGCCGTGGTTGCATCGGAAGTGCGTACGCTGGCACAGCGTTCAGCCGGTGCTGCCAAGGAGATCAAGGGCCTGATCGACGATTCCGTGCACAAGGTGGCCGAAGGCTCGGCGCTGGTGCGCAAGGCCGGCGCCACCATGGCCGACATCGTCGCCAGCGTGCAGCGCGTGACCGACATCATGGGCGAGATCTCCGCGGCCTCGCAGGAACAGTCTGCCGGTATCGAGCAGGTCAACCAGACCATCACCCAGATGGATGAAACCACCCAGCAGAACGCCGCGCTGGTGGAAGAAGCCACCGCCGCCGCCCGTTCGATGGAAGAACAGGCCGGTCACCTGGCCGAAGCGGTGTCGGTGTTCAAGCTGGACGAATCGGCCGCCCTCGCCACGCAGGCACGCCTGCGCCCGGTGGCCTCGCGTCCGGTGGCAGTCAAGACCGCCGCCAAGCCGGCGGTCCGCGCAGCGGCAACCCCGGCGCGCCCTGCCAAGTCGCAGGCCGCACTGGCCGACGGAAACTGGCAAGAGTTCTAAGTCACCGCTGTCACCCACAACGCCCCGGCCCTGCCGGGGCGTTGTGTTTATGCCTGTTGCAATTGGCACCTTACTGCGGTGACGCAGCGCAGCAGGCAGGTTCCGGCACGGCAGCGTCCACGCAACAGCATGGAGCGACCGCCACCGATCGACGGATTGGCGCTTCAGTTGCACGGCCCCATGGCCGATATCCAGTAATAGCTCAAGACGCGTATGGATATGACGACTACAACTCCCGCTTCTGACACACGCGAATTCGATTTCGGCGACCGCGACTTCAAGCGCGTTTGCGACCTGATCTATCAGCGTGTCGGCATCGCCCTGGCCCCGGCCAAGCGCGACATGGTGTACGGCCGGCTGTCGCGTCGTCTGCGCGTGCTCGGCCTGCGCTCGTTCCGCGACTACCTGGACCAGCTGGAAGCCGGCAACGACGAAGAAGAATGGCAGGCGTTCACCAACGCGCTGACCACCAACCTGACTTCGTTCTTCCGCGAGCCACACCATTTCGACAAGCTGCGCGAAGAACTGCAAAAGCGCGCCTCGCAGGCGCCGTTGAAGATCTGGTCGTGCGCCGCGTCCACCGGCGAGGAGCCCTACTCCATCGCCATCACCGCCTGCGAAGCCTTCGGCACGCTGACCCCGCCGGTGAGCATCGTCGCCACCGACGTCGACACCCAGGTGCTGGAAACCGCCTCGCGCGGCGTCTATGCCATCGACCGCGTCGCCTCGCTGGACGCGGCGATCAAGCGCAAGTACTTCCAGCGCGGCAGCGGCCCCAACGAGGGCAAGTGCCGGGTGATCCCGGCATTGCGCCAGCTCATCGAATACCGCCAGTTGAACCTGCTGGCGCCGCGGTACGACGTCGGCGGCCCGTATGCGGCGCTGTTCTGCCGCAACGTGATGATCTATTTCGACAAGCCCACCCAGCGCGGCATCCTGTCGCGTCTGGTCAGCCACATGGGCGACGACGGCCTGCTCTACACCGGGCATTCGGAGAACTACCTGCACGCGGCCGATCTGATCCAGCCGTGCGGGCGCACGCTGTATCGGCGCGCTCCGCGCGCAGGAGCCTCTGCATGAGTACCGCCGTGCAGGTCGACGATGTCATGCGCTACCGCGATTCGCGGTTCCAGACCATCACCGCCAAGTTGTTGCCCACCCAGTACCTGGTGGTGGACGACGACACCGCGTTGACGACCACCTTGGGATCGTGCGTTGCAGCCTGCTTGCGCGATCCGGTGCTCAAGATCGGCGGCATGAACCATTTCCTGTTGCCGGAAGGCCAGGTCGGCGACGGCGCACCCGCGCGCTACGGCAGTTATGCGATGGAGTTGCTGATCAACGACATGCTCAAACGCGGCGCGCATCGCAAACGCATCGAAGCCAAGGTCTTCGGCGGCGCCAACGTGCTCAAGGGCTTCACCAGCAACCCGGTCGGCACCCGCAACGCCGAGTTCGTGCGCCAGTACCTGCAGGCCGAGCACATTCCCATCATTGCCGAAGATCTGTGCGGCATCCATCCGCGCAAGGTGTGGTTCTTCCCGACGACCGGCCGGGTGGTCGTGCAGCGTTTGCCGCACGCACACGAAGCCGAAGTCGCCGCTGCCGAATCGGCCGTGCGCGCCCGTCTATCCAAAGCACCGGTCACCGGTGGAGTGGAGTTGTTCGAATGACGCTGGAAACTCCTGTGCGTGTGCTGATCGTCGACGATTCGGCGGTCGTGCGTCAGATGCTCACCGAGATCCTCTCGCGCGATGCCGGCATCGAAGTGGTCGGCTCCGCCGCCGATCCGTTGCTGGCGCGCGAGAAGATCAAGCGCCTCAATCCGGACGTGATCACGCTGGATGTGGAAATGCCGCGCATGGACGGCCTGGTGTTCCTGGAAAACCTGATGCGCCTGCGCCCCACTCCGGTGGTGATGATTTCGTCGCTGACCGAACGCGGCGCCGACACCACCTTGCAGGCCTTGTCGCTGGGCGCGGTGGACTTCGTGTCCAAGCCCAAGATCGACGTCGCGCGCGGGCTGGAAGGCTATGCGGAAGAGATCGTCAGCAAGGTCAAGATGGCCGCCAAGGCCAAGGTCAGCGCCCTGCATCGCCCCAGCACACCCAAGGTCACCCTGGACATGCAGTCCGCGCCGGTGCCGGGCAGCGCGCTGCGCTTTCGCACCACCGATCGTCTGATCGCCATTGGCGCTTCCGCCGGCGGCACCGAAGCGCTGCGCGTGGTGCTCGAACACATGCCCGCCGACGCACCGGCGGTGGTGATGACCCAGCATCTGCCGGCCAGCTTCAGCACCGCATTTGCCGAACGCCTCAACCGCCATTCGGCGATGTCGGTACGCGAAGCCAGCGATGGTGAAGCGATCCTGCCCGGCCACGCCTATCTGCCGCCGGGCGGCCAGCATCTGCGCATCATTCGTGACGGTGCGCGCTGGCGCTGCCGCATCGACGACGGCCCGCCGGTCAATCGCCACAAGCCCGCGGTGGACGTGCTGTTTCGCTCGGTGGCCGCCAATGCCGGCCCGAATGCGGTCGGTGCCATCCTCACCGGCATGGGCGACGACGGTGCACGCGGCCTGCTGGAAATGTTGCAGGCCGGTGCCCCCACGCTGGTGCAGGACGAAGCCAGCAGCGTGGTGTGGGGCATGCCCGGCGCCGCCTATAAACTCGGCGCCGCGCAGGAAGTGGTGCCGCTGGATCGCGTGGCCGAGCGCCTGATCGCCCTGTCGGCTCAGGCGCGCTGATCGCCCATGCCAGCGCTTCCCCCGCATCCGAACGACCCGACGGAGGCATCCGGCGCCGTCGATGCCGCGCCGCTGCTCGCTGCGGCAGGCGCGGCCGGACGCACTGCGGAGGGCGTGGCCATCGTGCCCGGCCCGCTGACGGCAGGCATGCGCATGCAGGGCGAAAGCGCGCAGGACAGGCGTTCGCGGCTGCTGGCCGAAGCCCTGGACGGCAGTAGCAGCGCCATCCTGATCTGCGACCTGCAATCGCGCCTGTTGTATGCCAACGATGGCTTCCAGCGCATGTTCGGCTACACCGAGGCCGAACTGGTGGGCCAGCGTCCCTCGGACGTCCTGACCCGCGCACAGAGCGACCAGACCGAGGTTGCCCGCATCCGCGACCGCGCCGATGCCCTGCAGCACACCCGCGCCGATCTGCTGGTGTATCGCAAGGACGGCTCACCGCTGTGGATCTCGCTCAATTTCAATCCGATCTACGACGCCCGGCATAACCCCTCGCATTACGTGGCGGTGCTGACCGACATCACCGATACCAAGATGCACGAGGTGCTGCAGCACCGCGTGCTCGAAGCCCTGGTGCAGGAACGCCCGCTGATCGAGGTGATGACGCTGATCTGCAGCGAAGTGGAGCGCATCGCACCGGATGTACTTGCCACGGTGATGAGCGCCGACAACCAGGGCTGCCTGCAGTCGCTGGCCGCGCCCAGCCTGCCGCCCGAATACGCCGATGCGGTCAACGGCCTGAAGATTGCGCCGGGTGCCGGCGCCTGCGGTACCGCAGCCTGGCGTGGTCGCCCGGTGATGGTGGAGGACATCGCCACCGACCCATTGTTTGCGCAGTATCGCGATCAATTGCTGCCGATGGGCCTGCACGCCTGCTGGAGCGCGCCGATCCGTTCCAACAGCGCACGCGTGCTGGGCACCTTCGCGCTGTATTACCGCAAGCCGCAACGTGCCGATGCCTGGCATGTGCGGCTCACCGAACTGTGCCAGCAGCTGTGCACGCTGGCGCTGGAGCGCGAGCAGATCCGCCAGCGCGTGCATCAGCTTGCATTTTACGACGCATTGACCGGCCTGCCCAATCGCATCATGTTCAGCGCGCGCGCCGAGCAGGCGCTCACCCAGGCCGAATATGCCGGCGAACCCGCCGCGTTGATGTTCATCAACATCGATCGCTTCAAGCTGATCAACGACAGCCAGGGACACGCGGCCGGCGATGGCCTGCTGCGCGACATCGCGCTGCGCATCACCGACCAACTGGCCGCTACCGCCATGCTGGCGCGCGTGGCTGGCGACGAATTCGCCCTGGCGCTGCCGCAATGCAGCGCCGAACAGGCCAGCGCCGCGGCCGAGCGCGTACTGGGCACCATCGCCGGCCCGCTGAGCGTGGGCCACATGACCGTGCATCCGTCGGCCAGCATCGGCGTGGCGATGTTTCCCGAAGACGGGCGCGACATCACTATCCTGCTGCGGCATGCGGATTTGGCGATGAACCGCGCCAAGAAGGAAGGCGGCGGACGCTTCCGCTTTTTCAGCTCGGACATGAACCGCATGGCGCAGGAACGCGTCGCGCTGGAAGCGGAGCTGCGCCAGGCCATTGGCCGCGACCAATTGCAGCTGCACTACCAGCCGCAGATGCACAGCGCCGCGCCGCATGCCCTGTATGGCGTGGAAGCGCTGCTGCGCTGGAATCACCCGCAACTGGGCGCGGTGTCGCCGGCGCGGTTTCTGCCTGTGGCCGAAGAGCAAGGCATGATGCCGCAGCTCAATGCCTGGGTGCTGCGCCGTGCCTGCGAACAGGTCGCGGACTGGCGCCAGCGGGGCGTGCCGGTAGCGCGCGTGTCGGTGAATCTGTCGGCAAGCGGCTTCGAAAGCCCGCGCATGCTCCCCGACCTGCTCCAGCTGATCGCCGACCTGGGCGTGCAGCCGTCCGATCTCACCCTGGAACTGACCGAAAGCGTGATGCTCTCCGGGCAGCCGGGCGTGCTGGAAAACCTGCATGCGATTCGCGAGGCCGGCATTTCGTTGTCGCTGGACGACTTCGGCACCGGCTATTCCAGCCTCAGCCACCTGCATCGCCTGCCGATCGACGAACTGAAGCTGGACATGAGCTTCGTACGCGACATCGAACACAGCGAAGATGCGCGCGCGCTCACCACCTCGGTACTGCGCATCGGCGAGCACCTGCGCAAGCACGTGGTGGCCGAAGGCGTCGAGAACGAGGCCCAGCGCCTGTTCCTGGCCGACCTGGGCTGCGAAGTGCTGCAAGGCTATCTATTCTCTCGCCCGCTACCGGCTGCAGCACTGGAAGCCTGGTTGGGCGCGCAGTCTTAGACGATTGCGGCCCTGGCGCCCGGTGGTACTCACGTCAGCCCTACCCTCATCCCGCGCTACGCGTCACCTTCCCCATGAAGGAGGACAATGCCCCGGCGGAAGAAGGGAAACATCATCCTGACAACTGCAGCCCTTCAGCCCTCTCCTACGAGAGAGCGCTTTGAGCTCCCCCGCTGCGAGAGCCCTCCCCTGCGAAAGAGAGTGCTTCAAGCCCCTCGCCTGTCAGTAAAGTAAGCGAGGAGCTGGGAGGGAACCATGCACCTCATCCCACGTCAGGCAAGGCCACTCCCCTCATCCCGCATGCGTCAGCTCTACCTCGGCCTGACCCACCGTCCGCTTCAACCATCCCAGTAACTGCGCGTTGACGAAGGCCGGGTTCTCCAGCGAGGCGATATGGCCTGCGTCCGGAATCAGCTCGTAATCGCAGCAAATGGCCTCGGCCATCATCCACACCTCTTCCGGCGGGCGCGGAATGTCCTCGGCGCCACCGAGCAGGAAGGTGGTGGCCGGATCCAGCGCAGACATCGCATCCAGTCGATCGGCTCGACCGAAGATCAGCCGGCCCAGTGGCACGATGGATGCGCGCAACTGCTCGGCAGACATCGCCGCCAGACGCTGCGCAAAGGCTGCCGGCAATGCGGAGTTCAGATCGATGCCAGGGCGGAAGAAGATCGGCACGATGGCCTCGATCAGCGCAGGCGTCACCTGCCCGGCCGTCTCGATCGCATCCAGCAGACCGAAATAGCGCGCACGCGTGGCGGCTGGCTCCGCACCCAGGAAGGTATCCATCAACACCAGGCTACGCACGCGTTCCGGCGCCATCAGGGCGAGTTCGGCGCCCCACATGCCACCTACCGACAGGCCCACCACCGCGCACTGCGGCAGCTCCAGCGCGTCCAGCAGGCCAAGCATTTGCCGGGCAAGATCGTCGATTCCCTGCGTGCCTGGCGGCAGTGCGCCCGATTGCCCATGCCCCCACAGCTCCGGAACGATCACCCGGTAGTGCTGCGAAAGCGCCTGGATTTGCGGCTCCCACATCGCTGCGTCCCACAGGTAGCTGTGGCCGAGCAGAATCGGAAACCCTTGACCGTGCTGCGTGTAGTGGAGTGTGTGACCTGCGATCGTGCAAGAGGGCATCGGCATCGACATAGATGGGAGGGCGGCGGAACTCTAGACCTCCCCACTTCAGAAATTTGTTGCAGCGCCGCAAGTCATTTAACTGCGATTTTTTTTTGATGCCCGTCACACCCAAAATGAGACGAAGTCATGGCCTGATAAACGAAAAACGCCCGGCACTGCCGGGCGTTTCGAGGTCCATCCGATCCGCTCGGATCAGGCAGCGACGGTATCAGCCACGTCCTGATATTCCTGGATCTGATCGAAGTTCATGTAGCGGTAGATCTGGTCGCCACTGGTCTTGATCACACCCACGTCGGCCATGTACTCGTCCTTGGTCGGGATCCGGCCCAGACGCGAGCAGATCGCCGCCAGTTCCGCCGAGCCCAGGTACACGTTGGTGTTGCGGCCCAGACGGTTGGGGAAGTTGCGCGTGGAGGTGGAGAACACCGTGGCGCCCTCGCGTGCCTGCGCCTGGTTGCCCATGCACAGCGAGCAGCCGGGCATTTCCATGCGCGCACCGGCCGCACCAAAGGTGCCGTAATGGCCTTCCTTGGTCAGTTCGGAGGCGTCCATCTTGGTCGGCGGGGCCACCCACAACCGGGTCGGGATATCGCGCTTGCCTTCCAGCAACTTGGCAGCGGCACGGAAGTGACCGATGTTGGTCATGCACGAACCGATGAACACCTCGTCGATCGCCGCACCGGCAACCTCGGACAGCGTCTTGACGTCGTCCGGGTCGTTCGGGCACGCCACGATCGGCTCGTGGATATCGGCCAGGTCGATCTCGATGACGGCGGCGTACTCGGCGTCGGCATCGGGCTGCAGCAGCTGCGGATCGGCCAGCCACTCTTCCATCTTCTTGATGCGGCGGCCCAGCGTGCGCGCATCGGCATAGCCTTCGGCAATCATCCAGCGCAGCAGGGTGATGTTGCTGGTCAGGTATTCGATGATCGGCGCCTTGTCCAGGTGCACGGTGCAACCGGCCGCCGAACGCTCGGCCGAGGCGTCGGACAGCTCGAACGCCTGTTCCACCTTCAGGTTCGGCAGGCCTTCGATTTCCAGGATGCGGCCGGAGAAGATGTTCTTCTTGCCCTGCTTGGCCACGGTCAGCAGACCGTCCTTGATCGCATACAGCGGGATCGCATTGACCAGGTCACGCAGGGTCACGCCCGGCTGCATCTCACCCTTGAAGCGCACCAGCACGCTCTCGGGCATGTCCAGCGGCATCACGCCGGTGGCGGCCGCGAAGGCCACCAGGCCGGAGCCGGCCGGGAACGAAATGCCGATCGGAAACCGCGTGTGCGAGTCGCCACCGGTACCGACGGTGTCAGGCAGCAGCATGCGATTGAGCCAACTGTGGATCACGCCATCGCCCGGACGCAGCGACACGCCGCCACGGGTGGAGATGAACTCCGGCAAGGTGTGGTGGGTCTTGACGTCGACCGGCTTCGGATAGGCGGCGGTGTGGCAGAACGACTGCATCACCAGGTCGGCCGAGAAGCCCAGGCAGGCCAGGTCCTTGAGCTCGTCGCGGGTCATCGGGCCGGTGGTGTCCTGCGAGCCCACCGAGGTCATCTTCGGCTCGCAATATGTGCCCGGGCGCATGCCCTGGCCTTCCGGCAGGCCGCAGGCGCGGCCGACCATCTTCTGCGCCAGCGAAAAGCCCTTGCCGGTGTCCGGCGGGTCCATCGGCAGGCGGAACAGGTCCGAGGCCGGCAGGCCCAGGAACTCGCGCGCCTTGGCGGTCAGGCCGCGGCCGACGATCAACGGAATGCGGCCACCGGCGCGCACTTCGTCGAACAGCACATCCGACTTCATCGCGAACTCGGCGATCACCTGCCCGTTCTTCAGCGCCTTGCCGTCGTACGGACGCAGCTCGACCACATCGCCGTGCTCCATCTGCGACACGTCCAGCTCGATCGGCAAGGCGCCTGCGTCTTCCATCGTGTTGTAGAAGATCGGGGCGATCTTGCTGCCCAGGCACACGCCGCCGAAGCGCTTGTTGGGAATGTACGGAATGTCTTCGCCGGTCCACCACAGCACCGAGTTGGTCGCCGACTTGCGCGAGGAACCGGTACCGACCACATCGCCCACGTAGGCGACCAGATGGCCCTTGTCCTTGAGATCGGCAATGGCCTGGATCGGGCCGCGCTTGCCGTCTTCTTCCGGCTCGAAGGCCGCGCCGTCGCGCTTGTTCTTCAGCATCGCCAGCGCGTGCAGCGGGATGTCCGGGCGGGTGGTCGCATCCGGGGCCGGCGACAGGTCGTCGGTGTTGGTTTCGCCCGGCACCTTGAACACCGTGACGGTCATGCTCTGCGGCACTTCCGGCTTGCTGGTGAACCACTCGGCATCGGCCCAGCTCTGCAGCACGGCCTTGGCGTGCGCATTGCCGGCTTCGGCCTTTTCCTGCACGTCGTGGAAGGCGTCGAACACCAGCAAGGTGTGCTTGAGCGCTTCGGCGGCGGTGGCGCCCAACTCTGCGTTGTCCAGCAGGTCGATCAGCGGCTGGATGTTGTAGCCGCCCAGCATGGTGCCGAGCAGCTCGGTTGCACGCGTGGGGCTGATCAACGCGGTTTTCTCGGTGCCAAAGGCGACAGCGGCCAGGTATGAGGCCTTGACCTTGGCAGCGTCATCGACGCCGGCCGGCACGCGCTGGCTGAGCAGATCGACCAGGAATTCTTCTTCGCCCGCCGGCGGAGCCTTCAGCAGCTCGATGACCTCGGCGGTCTGCTGCGCGGTCAGCGGCAGCGGCGGGATACCGAGCGCGGCGCGCTCTGCAACGTGGTGGCGATAGGCTTCCAACATGCGGGTTCTCCAAAAAGGACAGCAGTGAATGTGTAAAAGGTCAGGCGTGGATCGGAAGGCGTGGATCAGGCAACGGGCTTGGGGACGGTGATCTTCAAGCCCTTGAAGTAGTCGCGGAAGAAGCCCTCGTCGCGGGTGATCAACCCATCGCACTGCAGCATCGCGTGGGCGCCGATCAGAAAATCCGCCACCACCCGCTCGCGCTTGCCGCCGCGTGCACGGAAGCGCTTGTTCATATGGCCGGCGCGCACCGCCGCCGCTTCCTGGGTGGCTTCGTAGCGCACCCCGATCGAGGCCAGGGTTTCCATCAGGTCGACCTGGGTGTCGAGCATTGCCAGCACCTCGGCCACCACCGCATCGCAGACCACCACCTCGTCGCGCGCCAGCGCATCGCCGATGCAGATTTCCGACACCTCGCCGTAGACCGGGTCGCCGATGAGGATGTCCAGCAACACCGAGGAATCCAAGGCGATCATGGGTCGAACGGATCCCCGGGCGCGCGGCCGCGAATGGCGCGCATGGCCTCGTCGGTGCTGGTCAAGCCATCGACCAGCTTGAACTTGCCGCGCACCTTGCGCAGCGCCTCGCTGACATCTTTGCGCAAGATGATGCGGCCACCATCGAGTTCGATCTTGAGGGTGGTGCCCTTGGTCAGGCCCAGGGCATCGCGCACGGCCTTGGGCAGCGTGATCTGTCCGCGTTCGGCAACAGTGGCTTCCATGAGCATGCTCCAGAAAGTATGCACGCATGATACGTACTTATGCGATCGTACTCAAGCCGGCAGATCGACCTGGACACACCGTGCGTACACACTGAATCGCTCAGAATGGGGGCCTACCTAAAGCCTTCGACGCCATAGGAGTGACGCATGAGCGATTCCTTTTCCACCCGCACCTCATTTGAGGTCCACGGCAAGCGCTACGACTATTACAGCCTGCCCAAACTGGGCGAGCGCTTCGATATCGCCCACCTGCCCTACTCGATGAAGATCCTGCTGGAGAACCTGCTCCGGCACGAAGACGGCGGCGTGACCGTCGGCAAGGACCACATCGAGGCGGTTGCCAAGTGGGACCCAAAAGCAGAGCCGGATATCGAAATCGCCTTCATGCCCGCGCGCGTGGTGCTGCAGGATTTCACCGGCGTGCCCTGCGTGGTCGACCTGGCCGCGATGCGCGATGCGGTGGTCAAGCTGGGCGGCAAGGCCGACCAGATCAATCCGCAGATCCCCTCCGAACTGGTCATCGACCACTCGGTGCAGGTGGACGTGTTCGGCAAGCCCGACGCGCTCGACCTCAATGGCAAGATCGAATTCCAGCGCAACCAGGAACGCTACGGCTTCCTGCGTTGGGGCCAGAAGGCGTTCGAGAACTTCAAGGTGGTGCCGCCCAATACCGGCATCGTTCACCAGGTGAACCTGGAAAATCTGGCGCGCGTGGTGATGAGTGCGGACAAGGACGGTAGCTTGGTCGCCTACCCCGACACCGTGTTCGGCACCGACAGCCACACCACCATGATCAATGGCATCGGCGTGCTGGGCTGGGGCGTGGGCGGTATCGAGGCCGAAGCCGCGATGCTGGGCCAGCCCTCCTCGATGCTGATTCCGCAGGTGGTGGGCTTCAAGCTCACCGGTAAACTGCCCGAAGGCGCCACCGCCACCGATCTGGTGCTCACCGTCACCCAGATGCTGCGCAAGGCCGGCGTGGTGGGCAAGTTCGTCGAGTTCTTCGGCGAAGGCCTGCAGCACCTGCCGTTGGCCGACCGCGCCACCATCGGCAACATGGCACCGGAATACGGCGCCACCTGCGGCATCTTCCCGGTCGACGAAGAATCGCTGACCTACCTGCGCCTGTCCGGCCGCAGCGAGGAGCAGATTGCGCTGGCGGAAGCCTACGCAAAGGCGCAGGGCCTGTGGCACGACGCCACCACCCCGCCGGCGCAGTACAGCGCCACGCTGGAGCTGGACATGGGTGAGGTCAAGCCGTCCCTGGCCGGCCCCAAGCGTCCGCAGGACCGCGTGCTGCTGGAAGACATGCAGCGCAACTACCGGGAAAGCCTCAAGCCGTTTGCCGAGGCGCGCAGCAAGAAGCTGACCGATCTCAAGCAGGAAGACCGGCTGAAGAACGAAGGTGGCGGTGGCACTGCCGTTGGCGCCAAGGCCGCACACGCCGAGCACGCCTCCGATAGTGGCGCCGGCTGGCAGTTGCGCGATGGCTCGGTGGTGATCGCCGCGATCACCTCGTGCACCAACACCTCCAACCCGGCGGTGATGCTCGGTGCCGGCCTGCTTGCACGTAATGCCGCGGCCAAGGGGCTGAAGGCGCAGCCGTGGGTCAAGACCTCACTCGGGCCGGGCTCGCGCGTGGTCACCGACTATCTCGAAAAGGCCGGCGTTCTCACCGACCTGGAAAAACTTGGGTTCTATGTGGTCGGCTACGGCTGCACCACCTGCATCGGCAACTCCGGCCCGCTGCCGGAAGACGTGTCCGCCGCGATCGCCAAGGACGATCTGGTGGTGACCTCGGTGTTGTCGGGCAACCGCAACTTCGAAGGCCGCGTGCACCCGGAAGTCAAAATGAACTACCTGGCCTCGCCGCCGCTGGTCGTGGCGTATGCGATTGCCGGCACCACTGACATCGACCTGACCACCGAGCCGCTGGGCACCGGCAGCGATGGCCAGCCGGTGTACCTGCGCGACATCTGGCCGAGCAACAAGGAGATCGGCGACACCATCGCCGCCACCGTCGGCCCGGAGATGTTCAAGCAGAACTACGCCGACGTGTTCAAGGGCGATACGCGCTGGAACACCATCGCCTCGCCGGATGGCGCGCTGTACGAATGGGACGCCGCATCCACCTACATCAAGAACCCGCCCTATTTCGACGGCATGACCATGCAGGTGGGCAACGTGGATGACGTGCACGGCGCGCGCATCATGGGCCTGTTCGGCGACTCGATCACCACCGACCACATTTCGCCGGCCGGCAATATCAAGAAGGATTCGCCGGCAGGACGCTTCCTGCAGGAACGCGGCGTGCAGCCGGCCGACTTCAACAGCTACGGCAGCCGCCGCGGCAATGACGATGTGATGGTCCGTGGCACCTTCGCCAATATCCGCATCAAGAACCTGATGTTCGGCGGCGAAGAAGGCGGCAACACGCTGTACCACCCCGCCGACGGCGGCCAGCCGGAAAAGCTGGCGATCTACGATGCCGCCATGAAGTACAAGGCCGACGGCGTGCCGCTGGTGGTACTGGCCGGCAAGGAATACGGCACTGGGTCGTCGCGCGACTGGGCGGCCAAGGGTACCAACCTGCTCGGGGTCAAGGCGGTGATCGCCGAGAGCTTCGAGCGCATCCACCGCTCCAACCTGGTCGGCATGGGCGTGCTGCCGCTGCAGTTCCTGGAAAACGAGAATGCCCAGACCTTGGGTCTGGATGGCTCGGAGGTCCTGGACATCACCGGCCTGCAGGATGGCGCCAGCCGCCGCGCCACAGTGGATGCCAAAAAATCCGACGGCAGCGTCAAGCAGTTCCAGGTCAAGGTGCTGCTGCTGACGCCCAAGGAAGTGGAGTACTTCAAGCACGGTGGTCTGTTGCAATACGTGCTGCGTCAGCTGGCTGCACGCAAGACGGCGTAATCCCGCCTGCCGTGTCGCTTCGACATTCCCGCCTGCTGGCGGGAATGTCGTTTTGGGAGCGTCACTGCGTCGTGATGCAACGATGGCGGCCTCTGCCCCGTTTTGGCATACGGCGGCCATGCCCGAACCCGCCACGCAGCCCACACGACGACACGGACCCGACGGCTGGGACACGGGCGTTGCTGACCAGCGCAACGCACGCACCACTCTCCGCAAGGCACGTCAGGTGCGGATGCGCGGTCGTGAGCATCTGTCGCGGCGCCCCGCCCTTATCAGCCCTACTGCCCTGCCGGCGCCCATTGCGCGTGGTAGAGCTGCCAGTCGCCGTCCTGCAGACGCCAGCCGGTGGTGAGCTGATAGGTCTGTGCCTGCTCGGGCAGCCAGCGGCCATCGCCCCCGGTGACCAGCGCGGTGAAGCTGGCGGTGGCGGTCGTGCCCTGCAGTTGCACGTCCACCGGTCCCAGGGTGACGCCGATCTTGCGGTTGCCCAGCAGTTGCAGTTGCAGCAGGCGACGCAGGCCGGCGGCATCCAGGCCGTGCTCGCCCACGAAATCGGCCGCCACCGGCTGCATCGCCTTGCCGACATCACGCGCCTCGATCGCCGCCTGCATCTGCGTCACGGTCTGGCGCAAGCGCTGCTCCGGCGCCGGCCGCGCGCACCCGGCAAGCAGCGCCATCCATGCGAGCACCAGCCCCCATTGCCACCAACGAATATTGCCCTGCATCACGCTTCGCCTTTTCCATGCATGACGGTATGCTGCCAGCTGTTGTAGCGCCGTGGAACACACTGCGGCGCGTCGAGAACACCCTGGAGGGGGGCAGATGAATCAGGCACGTCCTTGGTTGCAAAGTTATCCGGCCGGCGTAGCTGCCGAGATCGATCTGGAGCAGTTCCGCACGGTGGCCGAGGTGTTCGCCACCTCCGTCGCGCGCTTTGCCGATCGTCCTGCGTATCACAGCTTCGGCAAGACCATCACCTATCGCGAGGCCGACCAGCTGGTCGAACAATTCGCCGCCTACCTGCTGGGCGAGCTGCAATTGAAGAAGGGCGACCGCGTTGCGCTGATGATGCCCAACTGCCTGCAATATCCGATCGCCACCTTCGGCGTGCTGCGTGCCGGGCTGACCGTGGTCAACGTCAACCCGCTCTACACCCCGCGCGAACTCAAGCACCAGCTAATCGACTCCGGCGCCAGCGTGCTGGTGGTCATCGATAACTTCGGCACCACCGTGCAGCAGGTCATCGCCGATACGCCGGTCAAGCAGGTGATCACCACCGGCCTGGGCGACATGCTGGGCTTTCCCAAGGCAGCCGTGGTCAACTTCGTCGTCAAGTACGTCAAGAAGTTGGTGCCGGACTACCGCATCAACGGCGCGATCCGCTTCCGCGAGGCGCTGGCGCTGGGCCGCAGGCACAGCGTGCCCACCCTGCAGATCGAACCGGACGACATCGCCTTCCTGCAGTACACCGGTGGTACCACCGGCGTGGCCAAGGGCGCGATGCTGACCCACCGCAACCTGGTCGCCAACATGCAGCAGGCGCACCAATGGCTGTCCGGCACCGGCGAGCTGGAAGAAGGCAAGGAGGTGGTGATCACCGCCCTGCCGCTGTACCACATCTTCGCATTGACGGCCAACGGCCTGGTCTTCATGAAGATCGGCGGCTGCAATCACCTGATCAGCAATCCGCGCGACATGCCTGGCTTCATCAAGGAACTGAAGAAGACTCGCTTCACCGCGTTTACCGGCGTCAACACGCTGTTCAACGGCCTGCTCAACACGCCCGGCTTCGACCAGATCGATTTTTCTTCGCTCAAGATGACCCTGGGCGGCGGCATGGCGGTGCAGCGTTCGGTGGCCGAGCGCTGGAAGAAAGTCACCGGGCGCACCCTGGTCGAGGCCTACGGCCTGACCGAAACCTCGCCGGCCGCCTGCATCAACCCGATGGACCTGAAGGACTACAACGGCTCGATCGGCCTGCCAATTCCCTCCACCGATGCCTGTATCAAGGACGACGCCGGCACGGCGTTGGCGATCGGCGAGATCGGCGAGTTGTGCATCAAGGGCCCGCAGGTGATGAAGGGCTACTGGAAGAAGGCCGACGAGACCGCCAAGGTGATGGATGCCGAAGGCTGGCTGCACACCGGCGACATCGCCCGCATGGACGAGCAAGGCTTCGTCTACATCGTCGACCGCAAGAAGGACATGATCCTGGTCTCGGGCTTCAACGTGTATCCGAACGAGATCGAAGACGTGATTGCCACCATGCCCGGCGTGCTGGAAGTGGCAGCGGTCGGCGTGCCGGACGAAAAGTCCGGCGAGATCGTCAAGGCGGTCATCGTGAAGAAGGACCCTGCTCTCACCGCCGACGACGTGAAGGCACACTGCCGCGCCAATCTCACCGGCTACAAGCAGCCCCGGGTAATCGAATTCCGCAAGGAATTGCCCAAGACCAACGTCGGCAAGATCCTGCGCCGCGAATTGCGCGACGCACCCAAAAGCTAGTCAGGCGCGCCGCGAAGGCGGTCATTCAGCCTCAAACAACGCCCGCAACGCCGCCAGGCCTTGCGGGCGTTCGCTTTTGCACGCATAGAATCAGCAGTCGGCGCACATTCATGCCTCCATCATCATCTCCGTCCGCAAGGCGGCCGGCCGGACGGTCTTCACGGAGAATCACCATGTCTGCAGTTCAACCTTTCATTCGCACCAACATCGGCTCGACCCTACGCATCATCGAAGAACCGCAGCGTGACGTGTACTGGATCCACATGCATGCCGACCTGGCCATCAACCCGGGCCGTGCCTGCTTCTCGACCCGCCTGGTCGACGACATCACCGGCTACCAGACCAACCTTGGGCAGCGCCTGACCAGCGCCGGTGTGCTGGCGCCGCACGTAGTGCTGGCGTCCGACAGCGACGTCTTCAACCTGGGCGGCGATCTGGCGCTGTTTTGCCAACTCATTCGCGAAGGCGACCGCGCGCGCCTGCTGGACTACGCGCAGCGCTGCGTACGTGGCGTGCACGCCTTCCATGTCGGCCTTGGCGCACGCGCGCACAGCATCGCGCTGGTCCAGGGCAATGCGCTCGGCGGCGGTTTCGAAGCGGCCCTCAGCTGCCACACCATCATTGCCGAGGAAGGCGTGATGATGGGCCTGCCCGAAGTGTTGTTCGATCTGTTTCCCGGCATGGGCGCCTACTCCTTCATGTGCCAACGCGTCAGCGCGCAGCTGGCGCAGAAGATCATGCTTGAAGGCAATCTGTATTCGGCCGAGGAGTTGCTCGGCATGGGCCTGGTCGATCGCGTGGTGCCGCGCGGTCAGGGCGTGGCCGCGGTGGAACAGGTCATCCGCGAAAGCAAGCGCACGCCGCATGCCTGGGCCGCGATGCAGCAGGTGCGTGAAATGACCACCGCCGTGCCGCTGGAGGAGATGATGCGCATCACCGAGATATGGGTGGATACGGCGATGCAACTCGGCGAAAAATCGCTGCGTACCATGGACCGCCTGGTGCGCGCGCAGTCGCGTCGCTCAGGGCTCGACGCGGGCTGATGCGCCGGCGGTCTATTCGCTTCTACGGGGGGAGCACTCGTCGTCCTTGACGCCTTGCAGGCGTGCGCCGAGTGCATCCTTTCCCGCTTGCAGGTGCTCACGTAACGCGGACAGCCGCTGCCGCCACTCCGCCTGCAGCTGCCAGTCGGCCATGCGCATCAGCTCGCCACCGTGGGTGGCCACCTGCGCCAGCCCCAGGTTACTGGCCACGCCGCGCAGCGCGTGCGCGCTTTCGCGCAATTGTTCCCAGTCCGAACGCATGCCGTCGCGCTCGATCGCGTCCACGCAGTTATGCGCGTCGTCCAGGCATTGCCGGATGAACTGACGTTCGAACTCATCGCCCATGCCCAGCGCGGCAAGTTCGTCCAGCACGCTCACGTCGAGCACGCCTTCGAAACTGGCGGGGGCCTGCACGCCGGTGGCCGGCGTCGCCAGCGGACGGGTACTGACAGCCAGATCGGCCAGGGTGTCGAGCAGCTTGGTTGCCACCACCGGCTTGGCCAGGAACGCGCGCGCGCCGGCCTGTTCGCAACTGCGGATGGCCTCCGGCGTGACATCGGCGCTGAGCACCACCACCGGGGTGTAGCGCATGCCGCTGGCCTGCATCACCCGCAACTGCTTGAGCATGTCCAGGCCATTCATGCCCGGCATGTGCAGGTCGACGATCACCGCATCGAAATCCTCTTCGGCCATCGCATCCAGCACCTGCTCGGCACCGTTGACGCACAGCACCTTGTGTCCGGCCTTTTCCAGCAGGCGCTGCAACACCATGCGGTTGGCCTCATGGTCGTCGGCCACGAGCATGCGCATGCTGCGCACGCGGGCACGATGACGCAGGAACGGGTTGGAGAATGCAATGACGTTGGACGCTTCCAGCTCGTCGGGAGCGTCTGCCGGCTCGCCGGTCGACGCCCGCGCAGGCGTGGCCTTGACCGCCTCGCCAAGCGTCATCGGCAGTTCGAACCAGAAGATGCTGCCGCCAGGCCGGTTTTCCTTGAACCCGATAGTACCGCCCATGGCCTCGACCAGCCCCTTGGCGATCGTGGTGCCCAGGCCAGTGCCCTCGTAACGACGCGACAGACCGACATCGGCCTGCTCGAACGCTTCGAACAGCCGCGGACGCATGTCCATCGGCACGCCGATGCCGCTGTCTTCGACATCGAAACGCAGCCGCACCGTCTCATCGCCACTGCCGCCGATGCGCGTGACCCGCAGCAGCACGTGGCCATGTTCGGTGAACTTGACGGCATTGCCGAGCAGGTTGAGCAAGACCTGGCGCAGGTGGCCGGTGTCGCCCTTGAGCAGGTCCGGCACATCATCGGCCACCTGCGTGCCGTACTCCAGCCGGCGCCCCCTGGCCTGCGGCTGCAAGATCATGTTGACCGAGCCGATCATCTCGCGCAGCGAGAAGTCACGGCGATCGATACGGATCTTGCCGGCCTCGATCGCCGAAATATCCAGCACCTCTTCCACCAGCGACAGCAGGCTGCGCGCCGATGCCTGGATGGTGTTGAGGCACTCCTTCTGCTCGGCATCCAGGCGTGTGGTCGCCAGTACTTCGGTCATGCCCGACAGCCCGTTGAGCGGCGTGCGGAACTCATGGCTCATATTGGCCAGGAAGCGACTCTTGGCCTGGTTGGCATGCCGTGCCTCGCGCACTGCGCGGGTCATCGCACGCAACAGCGAATCGAAGTACAGGGGCACGGCGATCAGGCCCAGCAGCAAGCCCCAACTCAGATAGGGATTGGCTTTCCAGTAAGGCGAAATCAGGATGGCGCTGAGAAAACACAGGCTGCCCATCGCGGTCGCCGCCCGCAGATAGTTGCTGCCGTAGCGCAGGCCGTTGCCGATGGTCACCCACATGCACACCGCATACAGCGGCGAGGCCGGCTCGCCCTGGATGGCCATGATCGCGCCGGTGCAGGTGTAGTCGAGCAGCATGCCGATCAGCCGCCGGGTGTGCGAAACCTGCGGCCGCAACAGGATCGCCACCATCAAGCCCAGTGACACCACCAGCTCGCCGACCAGGATCAACCAAGTGGCCATCAAGGTGTCGCCATGGGTGTGCTGATAGCGCCAGCCCAGGTAGGAGATGAACAGCGTGGTGATGATGATGCGGATCAGGTTCTGCGCGTGTTCCGAATCCGCCCGCCCCGAAAGGCGCTGCTTGAGCCATGGCAATGGAGACTTCATAGACGCCTCAGACGCACGGCGGCGTCGATGGGGTTGGGATCCTTCCGTGCTGCAATTGCAGCGTCGATACCTGCTACAGGCGTCGCCCCGGCCATTGCCTGGTCGCGCTCGCGTAGCGTACGCAACAATGACATAGGAACCATGATCAACGCACCCAGGAGCGCGATCCCCAGACCTAGCTGGCCCTGCCAGTAATCGCTGTTCGCAAGCGTCGTGCCAAAGCTAAGCGTGGCCATCGACATCGCAGTATGCAGCGCCTCGCTGCCGAAACGCAGCCCGTTGCCGATCGTGATCCAGAGCAGCACCACGTACAGACAGGCCATCGGAGCGCCCATCCAGGTCATTGCCAGCCCGATCAAGCCATAGTCGGCGAGCATCCCCAGTGTGCGCCGTAGATGCGAGCGCTGCGGACTTGCCACGATCCAGCAAAAGATCAGCAGTGCCGTCGCCTGACCGATCGCGATCAGGCAGAACAGCTGCTGCAACCTGCGCCCGGAGATCTCCCACCGGGGCGCGCAGATCAGCGTGTAGGCCAGGATCAGCGCAACCAGCGTGATGCGTACCAGGGCCTGACCGTGCTCGCTGTCGGAACGACGGGCAAGTCGAGCACGTAGCTGGCCGAGCACCGCCCTCACCTCACACCCCGGGACGCGCCGATGCGGTGGAGAACTCGCCGCAGATCTGCTCCAGCTGCGCACGACCGCGCAACAGCGCATCCACGCAGCGCGGGTCGAACAGGCGGCCGCGCTGCGCATACAGATAGGCCAGTGCAGCGTCCATGGTCCACGCTTCCTTGTAGGGCCGCGGCGACAACAGGGCGTCGAACACATCCGCCACTGCAACGATGCGCGCCTCCAGCGGAATCGCCTCGCCAACCAGGCCGTCGGGATAGCCGGTACCGTCGTAGCGCTCGTGATGGCGCAGCGCGATCAGCGCGCCCACCTGGATGAAACGGTTCTGGCTGCCGCTGAGCAACTCGTAGCCGATGCGCGGATGGCGCTTCATGATGCTCATTTCGTCGTCGGTGAGCTTGCCCGGCTTGAGCAGCACCGAATCGGGAATGGCAATCTTGCCCATGTCGTGCAGCGGTGCGGCCATCTCGATGATGCGCACCTCTTCTTCAGACAGCCCTAGTTGCTCGGCGATCAGGCCGGCCACATGCGACATGCGCTCAAGGAACGCACTGGTGCCCGAATCGCGGTATTCGATGGCGCGTGCCAGCCGCGACAAGGTTTCGCGCTCGCGCTCCTCGACCTCGTTCATGCTGGCCAGCAGCCGCTGCTCCAGCGACAGCGCGCGTTGCTTGACGCTCTCGCTCTGCTGGCGCAGCTGCAACAGGTTGGCGCAGCGCGCGCGCAATTCGCGCGGGCGGATCGGCTTGACCAGGAAATCGATCACTCCGGCTTCCAGCGCGGCCTGCCGGATCGGCTCATCGCCGACGATGGTGATCAGGATGATCGGGATGTCGCGGTGGCTGGGCAGCCGGCGCAGGCGCCGCGCGAACTCCAGGCCATCCATGCCAGGCATGCGGTAGTCGAGCAGCAACAGGTCCACGCGCCCGGCCTCGCACCAGGCCAGCGCATCCAGCGGGTCGCCGAAGTCATAGACCTTCAGTTCCGGCGCGATGTCCTCGATGACATGGCGCAGCATCGTCCGCGCGGACATCTGGTCATCGACAATGACGATGTTCAATCCCAGATCCGCCTTTTCCGCCCAGCTTCCCCATGTATCCGCCGACACCACGCCGTGCGGACTCCCTGAAACATCCTGCATAGCCGTTGCTCCTCTATCTCGAGAACGGAAAAGCGATGACGTCGACCCCTGTGTCGACTCCCCCGGACGATACGCTGTCCGGGGCTCTGCCCTAGCATATGCAGTATCTGTGCCGTCGGCACGCGGTTCGCACAAAAAAGTCAGGCTTCCGGGCGCATGTAGGGAAACAGCAGGACGTCACGGATCGAGGTGCTACCGGTCAGCAGCATCACCAGGCGGTCGATGCCGATGCCCAGGCCGCCGGTCGGCGCCATGCCGTACTCCAGCGCACGGATGTAGTCGGCGTCGTAATGCATCGCTTCGTCGTCGCCACCGTCTTTGGCCTGCACCTGCGCCTGGAAGCGCGCGGCCTGGTCTTCGGGGTCGTTGAGCTCGGAGAAGCCGTTGGCCAGCTCCTTGCCATTGATGAATAGTTCGAAGCGATCGGTGTAGCCAGGCTCGGTATCGCTGGAACGCGCCAGCGGCGACACCTCGACCGGATGGTCGGTGATGAAGGTCGGCTGCACCAGGGTGTGTTCCACGGTGGCCTCGAAGATTTCCAGCAGCAGCTTGCCCCAGCCGTAGGACGGTTTGACCCGGATCTTGAGCCGCTCGCAATGGCGCAGCAGCGCCTCGCGATCGGTGCAATCGGCCGCGCTGATCTCCGGATTATGGTGACGAACGGCCTCATCCATGCGCCAGCGCCGGAAAGCCGGCGCCAGATCGATGGCGGCGCCGTCCCAGCTGACCTGCGTGGTGCCCAGCACCGACTGGGCGGTGTCGCGGATCACCTGCTCGGTCAGGTCCATGATCTCGTGGTACGTGGCGTAGGCCTCGTAGAGCTCGAGCATGGTGAACTCGGGGTTGTGCCGGGTCGACACGCCTTCGTTGCGGAAGTTGCGGTTGATCTCGTAGACGCGCTCCAACCCGCCGACCACCAGGCGCTTGAGATACAGCTCCGGTGCCACGCGCAGATACAGATCCAGATCCAGCGCGTTGTGGTGGGTGGTGAACGGCTTGGCGGTGGCGCCGCCGGGGATGTAATGCATCATCGGCGTCTCCACTTCCAGGAAGCGGCGCGCGTCCAGCCAGGCGCGCATGGCGCGGATGATCTTGGAGCGCTTGATGAAGACCTCGCGCGCCTCCGGCGTCACGATCAGGTCGACGTAGCGCTGGCGGTAGCGCTGCTCCACGTCCGACAGCCCGTGCCACTTGTCCGGCAACGGCCGCAGCGACTTGGTCAGCAGCCGCAGCGCAGTGGCCTTGACCGACAGCTCGCCGGTCTTGGTGCGGGTCAGCCCGCCCTCCACTGCCACGATGTCGCCCACGTCCCAGCCCTTGAACGCGGTATAGGCATCGCCGAGCACATTGCCCTGCAGGAACAGCTGCACGCGCCCGGACTCGTCCTGGATCTGCGCGAAGCTGGCCTTGCCCATCACCCGCTTGGCCATCAGCCGGCCGGCCATGCGCACCTGGCGCCCGCCGGCTTCCAGCGCATCGGCGGTCCAGGTGTCGGCATCGGCAAATTCGGCCTTCAGGTCGCCGGCGAAGTGCTCGCGGACGAAGTCATTCGGATACGCGATGCCCTGGCCGCGCAATGCGCCCAGTTTCGCGCGACGCTCGGCGATGAGGCTGTTCTCGTCGGCGGGGATCTGTAGCGCGGGGGTCTGCTCGGTCATGGCGGGAATCGGTCTGCAATAGGTCGGGCGGTGCCCGGTGGGGAGTGAGCAACCGGCAGCGCCGGCACTCTCTTTTACGTTGGAGGTGTGAAGAACGCACGCTGTCGCCGGATCGCCCGGGGCTGCGTGCATTGCCGCCGCTGCGATGCAGGCACCGCAGCGGTGCGCCAGGATGCCGTCTCCGCGACGGCTGCGTGGCGCGGCGGTCAGGCGTCCAGGCGTTTGGAGCCTGCTGCCAGACCGGCTTTCAGGCTGGCCTCGACGAATTCGTCCAAGTCGCCGTCCAGCACTTTCTGCGTGTCGCTGCGTTCGACGCCGGTGCGCAGATCCTTGATGCGGCTCTGGTCGAGCACGTAGTTGCGGATCTGGCTGCCCCAGCCGATGTCGGACTTGGTGGCTTCCAGCGCGTCGCGCTCGACGTTGCGCTTCTGCACTTCCAGCTCGTACAACTTGGCGGCCAGCATCTTCATCGCGTTGTCGCGGTTCTGGTGCTGGCTGCGACCGGTCTGGCAGGCCACCACCGTATTGGTCGGGATATGCGTAATACGCACCGCCGATTCGGTCTTGTTGACGTGCTGACCACCGGCGCCGGACGAGCGATACACGTCGGTGCGCAGGTCGGCCGGGTTGATGTCGATCTCGATGTTGTCATCCACTTCCGGCGACACGAACACCGAGGTGAAGCTGGTATGCCGGCGGTTGTCCGAGTCGAACGGCGACTTGCGCACCAGCCGGTGCACGCCGATCTCGGTCTTCAACCAGCCATAGGCGTACTCGCCCTCGATGCGCACCGTGGCCGACTTGATGCCCGCGACTTCGCCGCCGGAGACTTCCATCAGCTCGGTTTTCCAGCCGCGCGACTCGGCCCAGCGCAGGTACATGCGCAACAGGATTTCGGCCCAGTCCTGCGCCTCGGTACCACCGGCGCCGGCCTGGATGTCGACGAACGCATTGGCGCCGTCCATCTGCCCGGAGAACATGCGCTGGAATTCCAGCTTCTCCACATGCGCCTGGTACTTGTCCAGATCGGCGATCACCGCCACCGCGGTGTCTTCGTCCTGCTCGCTGTCGGCCAGCTCCAGCAGATCGCCGGCATCGGCCAGGCCGGCCAGCACATCGGCAATGCCGATGACGGTTTTCTCGAGCATCGACCGTTCACGCCCCAGGGCCTGGGCACGCTCGGCGTCGTTCCACACGTCCGGGCTCTCAAGCTCCCGGCTGACTTCCTCTAGACGCTCCTTCTTGGCGTCGTAGTCAAAGATACCCCCTGAGCGAGAGCACGCGATCGTTGAGATCGGTGATGCGCTGGCGGATCGGATTGGTTTCGATCATGACGAATTTCCGGCAAACAAGCTGGCTAGTTTAGCAAGCGGGCCGCATGCGCGGAACGCAGCAGTGGCCAGCGTGCGCGCCGCGGCCCGGCACCATCCCATTGACTCACCCGCGACGTCCAACCCTCATCCAACGCGCATCGGCTGCCTCGCTGAGAGAGGCCATGCCCGCCGCTTGGTGTCGCCAGCACAAACAACAGGACACGCCGCCGGCGCCTCACTCCCGTACGACTCCGGCTATGCCCGTCAGACAACGGCACCGCCACTCGCGGGCGCCTGCGTCAGACCGTCGCCACGTCCGGCCTGGGCGTGCCGGCCACCTGCCCGGCCCGCGCCCTTAGGCCGGCCAGATGGCTGCGACTGCAGGGCAGCACCGTGGCGTCGCGCAGGTGTACGCGCGCGTCGCCGGAATCGGCCGGTTCGATCGCCTGCACCTGGCCCAGATTGACCAGATAGCTGCGATGGATCCGTACGAAGACGGACGCATCCAGCCTGGCCTCGATCGCCGCCATGGTGCTGCGCAAGGGATAATCGTGACCGCGGACGCGCAGGTTGACGTAGTTGCCGGAGGCCTGGATCCATTCGATGTCGGCAGTGGCCACCAGGAAATCGCGGCCGAGCTTGCGCACCAGAAAGCGTTCCGGGCGATCCAGTGGCTCCACGGGCGGCCCCTCGTCCGGCGCGGCGAGCAAATGTGCCTCGCCCTGACGCCGCCGCGCATACCAGCCCAGCGCATGCTGCACCGCTACCAGCAGCGCAAAGGTGCGCAGGTCCTTGGATAGCTCGTACACCCACTGCAGCCAGCCGCCAAAATCGTAGTGCGCGCCAGCCAAGACGTAGACCAGCTTGCGCAACAGCACCATGCCGGCGACGTGCGCCAGCCACCACCCCAGGGCGGCGGCCAGGTACAGCGGCACACGTCGCAGCCAGGCATCGGCATGCAGCGGCCAGCGCGCGCACAGCCACACCACCACCGGCAGCAGCAACAGCGCGGCGGTGGCGCTGCTCAGCTCCCAGCACAGCACCTGCCACAGCACGATCGGCTGGCCGTCGCGGCGCGCGGCCAGGCAGGCGGTCCAGACGTTGCCCAGCGCACTCAGGTAAAACACCAGCGACCAGATCACGACGGCCCAGCGCGTGGCGGCACGTCCGGCCCCGTCCCGGGCGATTGGCGGGCGCGACCCGGTCGATTCCATTGCACACGTCCGCAGTTATCAGGTGCCGATCATAGAGGCCCGCGCAGCAAGGCGAAACCGCCACCCCGGCTGTCCCCATTCGTCCCTGGGTGGGCGCAACTGGTCACTGCGAGCGGTGGTTTCCACCCCTGGCCCCACCTGCGGCAAGGGCTGGCGGGCAGGATGCGTCCACTCCTCCAGCAACCGCCGACCATGACCGAGCGCCGCCACGATATCGATGCCCTGCGCGTCTTCGCCTTTGCCCTGCTGATCCTCTATCACGTGGGCATGGCCTACGTGGCCGGCTGGGACTTCCATTTAAAGAGTGCCTACACCACCGACTGGCTGCAGCCGCCGATGATTGCGCTCAACCGCTGGCGGATGCCGCTGCTGTTCATGATCTCCGGCATCGCGATCGGCCTGGCGCGTGCCGAACGTGCGCCCTGGCAGTTCGCCTGGCGGCGCTGTGGGCGCTTGCTGCCGCCGCTGCTGTTCGGCATGTTCGTGGTGGTGTCGGTGCAGGCTTACTGCCAGGGCGTGAGCAACGGCAAGGTGGTCCCCGGCTTTGGCAGCTTCCTGCTGCGCTACTGGCAGGTACAGCCGTGGCCGGCCGGCAGCTTCGATGGCTGGGAACATGGCATCACCTGGAACCACCTGTGGTACCTGGCCTATCTGCTGCCCTACACCTTGGTGTTGATGGCGATGATTGCACTGCGCCGCGCCTTGCCGGTCACCCTGCCGCAGCTGCCCGCCTCCATTGCGGCCCCTGCCCTGCTGCTGGTGCCGATCGTGTGGGAAGCCTTCTGTGTGCTGTGGGTGCTGCCACGTCATCCACCGAGCCATGCCCTGGTCGGCGACTGGTTCGTGCATGCCGAATCGTTCCCGC
The DNA here is from genome assembly GCF_001642575.1 of Xanthomonas floridensis. Classification (GTDB taxonomy): domain Bacteria; phylum Pseudomonadota; class Gammaproteobacteria; order Xanthomonadales; family Xanthomonadaceae; genus Xanthomonas; species Xanthomonas floridensis. The sequence goes on from NZ_LXNG01000013.1 coordinate 74,840, forward strand.
TGTTCGTGCTTGGGTATGTGCTGGCCCACACCAGCCGGTTCTGGACCTGGGTGGTGCAGTTGCGCTGGCCGACGCTGGTTGCCGCGCTGCTGGCGATCGCCACCGAGCTGAGCATTCGTCACCTGGGCCGTACCCTGGAGACGGCCCAGCTCAGCGCGATGCTGGCCAGCGTGCGCTGGGATGTGATCGAACGGCTGGCGCGCGCAGCCTATACCTGGCTGGCCTTGCTGGCGCTGCTGGGCTGGGCGCGGCATCGTCTGAACCGCCCGTTCGCCTGGCTGCCGTACTGCACCCAGGCAGTGTTTCCCTGGTACATCCTGCACCAGAGCCTGATCATCCTGGCGCTGTACTGGCTGGCACCGCTGCAGTTGGGCCCCTGGCTGGAGCCGGCGCTGGTCCTGCTTGCCACCGTGGCGGGTTGCCTGCTGTTGCACGAGTACCTGATCCGCCGCGTGCGCTGGTTGCGGCCGTTGTTCGGCATGCCGATGCGCGCGCCGGAGACCCGCATGCGCCAGACCACACCAGCGATGACGGTGTAATGGCGCGCGGTCCTGTCCTGCGTGGTCGTGCAGACACGTTGGCGTGCGCGACACCGCATGGCAGCGGCCTCGAGGCGATGGGGAACACGCATCGACGACCATGTGTAGGCGTGCGGCACCCGAATCGAGTGTCAGCACTGCCTGCATCCAGCCCGGCTGCAGGCGATCTGCTCCCACACGATGAATGGTGTTCACCGCCTGTCACCGGCCTGGCTGGACGCATGGCGGAGGGCACCGCAAGATGCCGGCCCGACCTGCGTTGAAGGAACCACAATGCGTCCCGCCCTGCTTGCTGCAGCACTGCTGCTCAGCCCCGCGTTCGTCCATGCCGCACCGGCCACCAGCGTCGACTTCACCCATGACGATTGGACCATCGCCTGCGACAACACCCGTACCTGCCGAGCCGCCGGGTATCAGCCGGACGAAGGCGAGCATTTGCCGGTGTCGGTGCTAATCACCCGCAAGGCCGGTGCCGGTGAGGCGGCCACTGCGGAGCTGATGCTGGGCCAGTATGACGAGGTCAAGCTGCCGGCGTCGCTCAGCCTGCAGATCGATCAGCGCAACCTGGGCAAGCTGGCGCTGGATGGGAACAGCGGCACCGCGTCGCTGAGCAGCACCCAGGTCGCCGCACTGCTGGCCGCCCTGCCGCGCAGCAGCACGATCGTCGCACTCGGCAACGATGGCCGCCGCTGGCAGCTGTCCGACAAGGGCGCGTCGGCGGTGCTGTTGAAGATGGATGAGTTCCAGGGTCGGCTCGGTACGCGCGGCGCGCTGGTGCGCAAGGGCGACCGCGACGAATCCGCTGTGCTGCCGCCATTGCCGGTGCCGCAGGTCCGCCAGGCCAGGCTCGTCGCAGCGCAGCCAGGCGATGCACGCCTGGGCACGTTGCCGGCGCTGTATCAGGCGCTGCGTGCCACGCTTCCTGCCGATGAGCAGTGCAAGGGACTCGACACCAGCGAAGCCTCCGAACCGCTGACCATCACCCGCCTGAGCAGCGACAAGCTGCTGGTCTCCACCGACTGCTGGATGGGCGCCTACAACGTCGGCACCGGCTTCTGGGTGGTCAACGCGCGTGCGCCGTTTGCACCGACGTTGATCACCACGCATGCCAGCGATCTGGATGGCTCCTCCATCCTGTCCTCGCAAAAGGGCCGCGGCCTGGGAGATTGCTACAGCGAGGAACGCTGGACCTGGGACGGCCGTCGCTTCGTGCAGACCTCCAAATCCACCTCGGGGCTGTGCCGGTTGGTCGCCGCCGGCGGCGCGTGGGAGCTGCCGACCCTGGTCACCGAGGTCAAGCAGTCGCCTTGATTGAAGCGAACACGCTGCATGCCTGCGCTGTCTTGCGCGAGGACCAATGGCGATGATCACACCCTCGCGCTTTTCGCGTTTGCTGCTGGGCCCTTGCCCGCCCACCGCCGCGGGATACGCTGCAAGTACGTCCTTGTAAGCTCCTTGGCGGCATCCATGCCGCCAAGGGTCCCGCGACGGTGAGCGGGCAAGGACCGGTCGAGATGGTCGGCGCGCAGGGCTTTCAATAAAGCAAGCACCGTTGTCCTCGTTCTCCAACAGCAACCAGCCAACTATCTAGGGGCGGTGCCCTCGCCGATTGCGGGACCGTTGGCGGCATGGATGCTGCCATCGAGCCTCCACGGACGGATTCACGGCGTGTGCCGTGAGCGGTGAGGGCATCGCATCCTCGGGCTTTTCGCATTTGCTGCTGGGCCCTTGCCCGCCCACCATCGCGGGACACGCTGCAAGGACGTCCTTGTAAGCTCCGTGGCGGCATCCATGCCGCCAAGGGTCCCGCGACGGTGAGGGGGCAAGGACCGGTCGAGATGGTCGGCGCGCAGGGCTTTCAATAAAGCAAGCACCGTTGTCCTCGTTCTCCAACACCAACCAGCCAACTATCTAGGGGCGGTGCCCTCGCCGATTGCGGGACCGTTGGCGGCATGGATGCCGCCACCGAGCCTCCACGGACGGATTCACGGCGTGTCCCGCGAGCGGTGAGGGCATCGCACCCTCGGGCTTTTCGCATTTGCTGCCGAGCCCTTGCCCGCCCACCATCGCGGGACACGCTGCAAGTACGTCCTTGTAAGCTCCGTGGCGGCATCCATGCCGCCAAGGGTCCCGCGACGGTGAGCGGGCAAGGACCGGTCGAGATGGTCGGCACGCAGGGCTTTCAATAAAGCAAGCAGCGTTGTCCTCGCTCTCCAACAGCAACCAGCCAACTATCTAGGGCGGTGCCCTCGCCGATTGCGGGACCGTTGGCGGCATGGATGCCGCCATCGAGCCTCCACGGACGGATTCACGGCGTGTCCCGCAAGCGGGTAGGGCATCGCACACCCGACGCTTCGCATTTGCTGCTGGCCCTTGCCCGCCTACCGCCGCGGGACACGCTGCAAGGACGTCCTTGTAAGCTCCGTGGCGGCATCCATGCCGCCAAGGGTCCCGCGACGGTGAGCGGGCAAGGGCCGGTCGAGGTGGTCGGCTTGTCAGGGCAAACGATACTGATTGCGGTGCCTGGATGACGACGCGCGCGAAGCCCTCAGATCAACCCGTGCCCGTTGCCGGCTCGCAATGCTCGACGATCAATTGCACTGCCGTGCCGCCGCGATAGTCATCACTGACCAGCCGATAGGCCAGCCGCACCATGCGCGCCGGCTCGCTGCCGTGCCAGCCGTTGAAATGGATGGCATTGAGCGGCTCGGCACGGCCGGCGCAGCGCAGCGTCAGCTTGAGGTGACGCTCCTTGAGCACGCGGTATTGCAGCACTTCGAACTGCCCGTCGAACAACGGCTCCGGAAAGCCCTGCCCCCACGGACCGGCCACACGCAGCGCTTCGGCATGCACGTGATCGAGTTCGTGCGCGGCCAGTTCGCCATCGCTATGCAGTTCGGCATGCAACAGCGAGGCATCCACCATCGTCTGTACCTGCGATCGAAACGCCTGCTCGAAGGTCGGCAACGCGGCAAGTTCGATGCTCAGCCCGGCGGCCATCGCATGGCCGCCGAACTTCTGGATGACGCCGGGATGCCGGGCATCCACCGCTGCCAGCACATCGCGGATATGCAGGCCCGGAATCGAGCGCGCCGAACCGCGCAACTGGCTGCTGCCCGGCTCGGCCGGGGCCAACGCGATCACCGGGCGATGCAGCCGGTCCTTCAATTTGGAGGCGACCAGACCGATCACCCCGGGATGCCAGTCGGGATCGAACAGGCAGGCGGCGATCGGCAAGGCGCCGTCGGCGTCCAGCACCACCTTGGTCACCGCCTGCTCGGCATCGTCGGTCATCAACTGCTGCACCGCGCGGCGTTCGGCGTTGATTTCTTCCAGGGTGCCTGCGATCTCGCGTGCGCGGTTCCAGTCTTCGCTGAGCAGTAGTTCAATGCCCAGCGCCATGTCTTCGAGACGGCCAGCCGCATTCAAGCGTGGGCCGAGCGCGAACCCGATATCGCTGGCGCTCAATCGCGCCACGTCGCGGCCACTGGCGTCGATCAAGGCGCGCAGGCCGATGCAGCCGCGCCCCTCGCGCAGCCGACGCAGGCCGGCCGATACCAGCGCACGATTATTGGTATCCAGCGGCACCAGATCGGCCACCGTGCCCACCGCCACCAGATCCAGCAAGACCGACAGATCCGGCTCGCTGCGGCCGGCAAACGCGCCACGCCCACGCAGCACACTGCGCAAGGCCAGCAGCACGTAAAAGATCACGCCCACGCCGGCCAGGGATTTGCTGGGGAAATCGTCAACCGCCAGGTTCGGATCCACGATCGCATCGGCCGGCGGTAGCACCTCGCCCGGCAGATGATGGTCGGTGACCAACACCGTCCAGCCGCGCGCCTTGGCCGCAGCCACGCCGGCATGGCAGGCGATGCCGTGATCGACGGTGACCAATACATCCGGCTGCAACACAGCCAGCTCATCCACCAGCGCCGGCGACAGGCCGTAGCCATGCACCATGCGATTGGGCACGGCGTGATGCACGTCCAGCGCGCCAAGCATGCGCAGGCCGCGCACGCCCACGGCGCAGGCGGTAGCGCCATCGCAATCGAAATCGCCCACCACCAGGATGCGTCGTTGCTGGGCGATGGCATCGGCCAACAGGTTGGCGGCCACGTCGCTGTTATGCAGCAGCTCCGGCGAGAGCAACTGCCCCAGTCGCGGCTGCGCGCCTTGCGCGTCGATCACGCCGCGTGCGGCATAGATGCGGCGCAACAGCGGCAACATGGCATCGGGCCAACTTCCGGCCTGCCCCGCAGGGCGCCGGACAATCCGTGGACTGCCCGTCATTGCGCCAGCTGCAACCGCGGCGACCGCCAGAACCGCCAGCGCTGCGTGCGTGCCAGCGACAGCGTTTCGCCGTCCTGGAAATCCAGCACCAGCCGATCCAGCTCGCCGCGGGTCATCGCCGCCAGCAGCGGTGCCACTGCGTCGTCGCCGAATTGCTGCAACGAGCGCAGATGGCGCAGGTCCACCAGCGCATCCACGCGCTGCTCCCCCTGCGCATCGGCACCGGCTGCCAGGGCCAGCGCACGCAGCAGCGACTCGCGGCTGCGCACCTGGCGATGCGGCGATGTCACTGCCTGCGGCAACACGCCGCCGCCCCAAAACCACAGCGAGTTGATCGCCGGTTTGCCGCTGGCCACGCGCCCCTCATTCCAGGGATGTTGGTGCAGCACCACCTGCGCCTCGGTCAGCAGCGCGCGCCAGCGCCGGCCAAGATCGCCGGCCGGCAGATGGTCGAACAGGTCATCGCCGATCGCCACATCCGGCGGCACGAAGTCGGGCAGCTTGGCATCGGGCGAGAGCCGCAGATACCAGCGCGACGGCGTGGGGGCATCGAGCAGGAATCCGGCGTCGCCGAACATCGGCTTGAGGATCGGCAGCAGCATTGCCAGATCTTCGGCGGTGGCGCCGAGCGCCTCGCCATAGCCCATCAGCCGCGCGCCCTGCATGTCCGGCACCACATAGGCCGGGTCGGCGCGCACCCAGGTGGCGCCAGCGGCATCGCCAGCGTCCAGCTGCCGCGTCAACGCGGCCACCGGCCAGTGCGACGGGGTCAGGGTGAAGTGGCGCTGCAGCTGCGCCACCTCGCCTGCCTCGGCGGCGTGCTGGTCGGCGCGCGCCAGCGCACGCGTCACCACCGCATTGTCCAGGGCTCCGGGCAGGCGGCGTTTTTCCGGCAGCAGCAGCGTTGCGGTGGTCATCGCTCAGGCGTGCCTGCGATCAATCCAGGTACGCGACGCTGACCACTTCATATTCGCGCTGGCCAGCCGGCGCGTCGATGGTCACCGCATCGCCTTCCAGCTTGCCGATCAACGCGCGTGCCAGCGGCGAGGAGATCGCGATCAGGCCCATCTTGATGTCGGCTTCCAGGTCGCCGACGATCTGATAGCGTTTTTCTTCGTCGGTCTCGACGTCGGCCAGCGTCACCGTGGCACCGAACACGATCTTGCTGCCGGCACCCAGCTTGGTGATGTCGATGATCTCCGCGTGCGAGAGCTCGCCTTCGAGTTGCTTGATGCGGCCCTCGATGAAGCTCTGCTGCTCGCGCGCAGCGTGGTACTCGGCGTTTTCTTTCAGATCGCCGTGCGCGCGCGCCTCGGCGATCGCGGCGATCACCGCCGGACGCTTGACCGATTTCAGTTGATCCAGTTCCTCGCGCAAGCGCTGCGCGCCCTTGGATGTCATGGGTGCTCTCATGCTTGAAGCTCCTTGTGCAGTTCCTGCAGCGACCAGACGGGGCCGGTGCCGCGGAATTCCAGCGAATGCACCAGCGCCTTGGCGCCGGCGACAGTGGTCGAATAGGTCACGCGGTGCTGCAGCGCTTCACGCCGGATCGAGAACGAGTCGGAGATGGCGGCGCGACCTTCGGTGGTGTTGACGATATAGACGATCTCGCCGTTCTTGATCGAATCGACAATATGCGGGCGGCCTTCGGCCACCTTGTTGACGATCTCGCAGCTCAGGCCATTCTGCTGCAACCAGGCACCGGTGCCGCGCGTAGCCACCAGGGTGAAGCCGCGTTCCACCAGCGCCTGCGCCACCGGCAACACGCGCTGCTTGTCCGGGTCACGCACCGACACGAAGGCCTTGCCCACCGGCGGTGCCTTGATGCCGCCGGCTTCCTGCGCGCGCGCGAAGGCGGCGCTGAAGCTGCGGCCCACGCCCATCACCTCACCGGTGGAGCGCATTTCCGGCCCGAGGATCGGGTCCACGCCCTGGAACTTGGCGAACGGGAAAATCGCTTCCTTGACCGAGTAATAATCCGGCACGATTTCCTTGGTGGCGCCCTGCTCGGCCAGCGTCTTGCCGGCCATGCAACGAGCGGCGATCTTGGCCAGCGGGATGCCGATGGCCTTGGACACGAACGGCACGGTACGCGAGGCACGCGGGTTTACTTCCAGCAAAAACACCACATCGTCGCCGGCCTCGTTGACCTGCACTGCGAACTGGGTGTTCATCAGGCCGACCACGTTCAAGCCTTCGGCCAGCATCACCACCTGGCGACGCAGCTCGGCCTGGGTTTTGGGCGAAAGCGAATACGGCGGCAGCGAGCACGACGAATCGCCCGAGTGCACGCCGGCTTCTTCGATGTGCTCCATCAGCCCGCCGATCAGCACGTTGCCGTCCTTGTCGGCAATGATGTCCACATCCACTTCCACCGCATTGTCGAGGAAGCGGTCCAGCAGCACCGGCGAATCGTTGGAAACCTTCACCGCATCGCGCACGTAGCGCGCCAGATCCGATTCGCCGTACACGATTTCCATCGCGCGGCCGCCCAACACATAGCTCGGACGCACCACCAGCGGGTAGCCGATCTCGCGCGCCAGCACCAAGGCTTCTTCGGCATTGCGGGCAATGCGATTGGGCGGCTGCTTCAGGCCCAGCTTGTCGACCAGCTGCTGGAAGCGTTCGCGGTCTTCGGCCAGGTCGATCGAATCCGGCGAGGTGCCGATCACCGGCACACCGTTGGCTTCCAGCGCACGCGCCAGCTTCAGCGGGGTCTGGCCGCCGTACTGCACGATCACGCCCTTGGGCTGTTCCAGCTCGACGATTTCCAGCACGTCTTCCAGCGTCAGCGGCTCGAAATACAGGCGGTCGGAGGTGTCGTAGTCGGTGGAGACGGTTTCCGGGTTGCAGTTGACCATGATGGTTTCGAACCCATCGTCGCGCAGCGCCAGTGCCGCGTGCACGCAGCAATAGTCGAACTCGATACCCTGGCCGATGCGGTTGGGGCCGCCGCCCAGGATCATGATCTTGTCGCGGCTGGTGGGCAGCGCTTCGCACTCGTCCTCGTAGGTCGAATACAGGTAGGCGGTGCTGGTGGCGAACTCGGCCGCGCACGAGTCCACGCGCTTGTACACCGGGCGCACCTTGAGCGCGCGGCGCAGCGTGCGCACCGATTCTTCGTTGCTGCCGATCAGCTGCGCCAGACGGGCATCCGAGAAACCGGCGCGCTTGAGCAGGCGCAGGCGCGGCGCATCCAGCGCGGCCATGCCGTCGTCGGTCAGCTGCTGCTCATGGCTGATGAGTTCTTCGATCTGGTCCAGGAACCAGGGATCGATGAACGACAGCGCATACACCTCGTCCACCGTCATGCCGGCGCGAAACGCATCGGCCACGTAGAACAAACGCTCCGGGCCCGGCGCCTTGAGCTCACGCTTGAGCGCGGCCATGTCTTCCTCGCTGCCCAGGTCCAGGCCGGTCGGGTCCAGCCCGATCTTGCCGGTTTCCAGCCCGCGCAGCGCTTTTTGCAGCGATTCCTGGAAGGTGCGGCCCATCGCCATCACCTCGCCCACCGACTTCATCTGGGTGGTCAGGCGCGCGTCGGCCTGCGGGAATTTCTCGAACGCAAAGCGCGGAATCTTGGTCACGACGTAGTCGATCGACGGCTCGAACGAGGCCGGGGTCAGCCCGCCGGTGATCTCGTTGCGCAATTCGTCCAGCGTGTAGCCCACCGCCAGCTTGGCGGCGACCTTGGCGATCGGGAAACCGGTGGCCTTGGAGGCCAGCGCCGACGAACGCGACACGCGCGGATTCATCTCGATCACCACCACCCGGCCAGTGGTCGGGCTGATGCCGAACTGCACGTTGGAGCCGCCGGTATCCACGCCGATCTTGCGCAGCACCGCGATCGAGGCATCGCGAAGGCGCTGGTATTCCTTGTCGGTCAGCGTCTGCGCCGGCGCCACGGTGATCGAGTCGCCGGTATGCACGCCCATCGGATCGAGGTTTTCGATCGCGCAGACGATGATGCAGTTGTCCGCGGTGTCGCGGACCACTTCCATCTCGAATTCCTTCCAGCCCAGCACCGATTCTTCCACCAGCACTTCGGTGGTCGGCGACAGTTCCAGGCCACGGCCCACGATCTCGATCAGCTCTTCGCGGTTATAGGCGATGCCGCCGCCGCTGCCGCCCAGGGTGAAGCTGGGACGGATGATGGTCGGGTAGCCGACCCGGGTCTGGATATCCAGCGCCTCTTCCAGCGTGTGCGCCACTTCGGCGCGGGGGCAATCCAGGCCGATCTCGCCCATCGCCACGCGGAACAGCTCGCGGTCTTCGGCCATGCGGATGGCTTCGCGCTTGGCGCCGATCAGCTCGACGTTGTACTTCTCCAGCACGCCGTGGTCGGCCAGATCCAGCGCGCAGTTCAGCGCGGTCTGTCCGCCCATGGTGGGCAGCAGCGCATCGGGCTTTTCCTTGGCGATGATCTTTTCGACCGTCTGCCAGTTGATCGGCTCGATGTACACCGCGTCGGCCATGTTCGGGTCGGTCATGATGGTGGCCGGGTTGCTGTTGACCAGCACCACGCGGTAGCCCTCGTCGCGCAACGCCTTGCACGCCTGCGCGCCGGAGTAGTCGAACTCGCAGGCCTGGCCGATGACGATCGGGCCGGCGCCGATGATGAGGATGGTTTTAAGGTCGGTGCGCTTTGGCATGGGGGTCCTCAGTAAAGTCGGTCCTGCCACGCTGCGGGAGCGCGCCAGGTGATCTGGTCGGGCGATCGGGCATCGATCGCGCCATGGTCGACCGCGGCGCGAACCTCTCGCTGCATCGCGGCCCAGCTTGGAGCGGCCGCGCCGATACGCGCGCCGATCGCATTGTTGTGGGCATCCATCGCCCGGCTGGCATTGCCCTGCCCGCCGCGCTCCATGACCGCCGTGACCAGATCCACGCAGCGCGGGGACAAGGTGTAGGCGACGATGGCGCTTGCAAGGCTGTGTCGATAGGCATCGGCCGGCCCGTTGCGTCCGCCCGCCAGGCCGGCGCCGAGCCACTGCGCATACACCGCAATCAGCACGAACGCCGGATAGGCAGCCAGCACCAGCGCCGCCAACACGATCACACGCCAGCGGCGCGGTCGCGACGGCAGGGCCAGCGCGGCCTTCATCAGGCCGTGGCCGCCATCAGCGCAGTGAACCGATCGAACAACGGCCCCACATCGCGCGGGCCCGGCGATGCTTCCGGGTGGCCCTGGAACGAGAACGCCGGTGCGTCGGTCAGCGCGATGCCCTGATTGGTGCCATCGAACAACGAGCGATGGGTCACGCGCACGTTGGCTGGCAGCGTGCTCTCATCGACCGCAAAGCCATGGTTCTGCGAGGTGATCATCACCCGACCGCCATCCAGATCCTGCACCGGGTGATTGGCGCCGTGGTGGCCGGTGGTCATCTTCACCGTCCTGGCGCCAGCAGCCAGTGCCAGCAACTGATGCCCCAGGCAGATGCCGAAGGTCGGGACCTTCCTGGCGACCAGCTCCCTGATCGCGGCGATGGCGTAATCGCAGGGCTCCGGATCACCGGGGCCATTGGACAGGAACACGCCGTCCGGATTCATCGCCAGCACCTCGGCCACCGGGGTCTGCGCCGGCACCACGGTGACATCGCAGCCGCGCTCGGCGAGCATGCGCAGGATGTTGATCTTGACGCCATAGTCGTACGCAACGACCTTGAATGTTTGCCCCTGTGCGGACGTTCCAGCATTCAAGGCGCCGAGGCCGAGGAAGGCATCGGAGTTCAGATCCAGCGAGCCTTCCTGCCAGGTGTAGCTGGTCTCAGTCGAGACCACCTTGGCCAGGTCCATGCCTTTCAGGCCGGGGAACTTGCGCGCGGCGTCCAGTGCCTTTTCCACGTCGATCTCGCCGGCCATCAGCGCCCCGTTCTGGGCGCCCTTCTCGCGCAGCAGACGGGTCAGCTTGCGGGTATCGATGCCGGAGATGGCGACCACGCCGCGGGCCTGCAGCCATTCCGGCAAGGCCACCTGGCTGCGCCAGTTGCTGGGGCGGCGCGGCACATCGCGCACGATCAGGCCGGCGGCCCAGATCTTGCGGGCCTCATCGTCCTGATCGGTAAAACCGGTATTGCCGATGTGCGGATAGGTCAGCGTGACCATCTGGCGGGCGTAGGAGGGATCGGTCAGGACTTCCTGGTAACCGGTCATGGCGGTGTTGAACACCACTTCGCCGACGGAAAGCCCGTTGGCGCCTACGGATTCGCCCTCGAACACGGTGCCGTCTTCGAGGACAAGGATTGCGGGTTGGGTCACGTGGGGTCTCGCTCTGGCTGCCTGGGACTCCGATGCGCTTCCGGCCAAATTCCGGTTGCAGCAAAGCGCGGACGCGGTGCTGGGGACCGGTCCGACGCTGGTTCGGGCAAGCGAGAATTGTAATGGCAAGTGCTCCGGCTTGCCAGCCTGACGAGCGAGACCAGCGCCTGCACGGCGGCGCACCCGCATGAATACGCGGCACGTACCGCGCGTGTGCGTTCACACGCGGTTGCGCTGCGCTACAGCACCAGGTCGCGCACCCGGTAACTGCCGGCAGGCCGGCCGATCAGGCGCTTGGCGGCATGCAGCGCGCCACGCGCGAAGATGTCGCGGTTGGTGGCCCGGTGCACCAGCTCCACCCGCTCGCCCAGCCCGGTGAACTGCACCGTATGCTCGCCGACGATGTCGCCGGCACGCAGGCTGGCAAAGCGCGGCTGCGCACCGCTGCCGGTGGCCGCCTCGCCCAACGTCAGTGCGGTCCCGGATGGCGCGTCCTGCTTGTGCACGTGATGCGCTTCGACGATGTCGCAATCCCATCCTGGCAAGGTACCGGCGGCGCGCTCGACCAGCTCGGTGAGCACCGCCACGCCCAGGCTGAAGTTGGATGCCCACACCAGCGGAATCTGTTGCGCCGCCTCCAGCAATGCCGACCGCTGCGCCTCGTCCAGCCCGGTGGTGCCGGACACCAGCGGTCTGCCGCGCTGCGCGCACAACGCCAGGATCGGCGCAAAGCCCTGCGGCAAACTGAAATCGATCGCCACATCGAAGGCCGGCGCGCCGCCCAGCTCGCTGGCGGCGAAGAACGGCACGCCGTCCACCACCCGCTGCGCAGGCGAGCGCCCCACCACTGCACCGACGACCTGCAAGGCCTCGTCTTCAGCCGCCAGGCGCAGCAAGGCCTTGCCCATCCGCCCGGAGGCGCCGTGGATCAACACTTTTACAGGGGACGTTGTCATGCCCGCAGGCTAGCGAGGCTGCGGGGGTTGTACAAGGTGCTGGGATTCGGGATTCGGGATTCGGGATTCGGGAATCGGGAATCGGAAAGCATGAGGCCTGAAGCCGCGTGTAGATGCAGGAGCTGTTTTGGAGTTGGCTGCGGGGCCTGGGCTGATGGCGGATGATTTGCTCGTCACTTGGGTTTGCGGTTGATCAGTCGCTTGGCGATCGAGGATCGCGCGTTTGGACTGCCCATGCCTGCGCCGGGCTGGCAGCGGTCAGCGTGTGGTGATGTGTTGGAAAGCGCGCATTGCGCGCCGCTGCAGAGCGCGCTTGCGAGAGAGCACTGCGGGCGCTGGCTGGAGTGTATGCGCCGTGTCGGCGCGGCAGCGTGCGGGACGACGTTGTTGCGACGGTGGTTCGGTGTGCGGTGCGCTGGTGGTTTAGCGCCAGCCCATGAACGAGCCGCATCAATCGAGACAATCCGCGTGGGCGCTGTCAGCACCGCTACCTGAAGCGGGCTACAGAACGCGGCGAGCAGTCGTCTGTTGGGTGTGGACGGAGCGCAGCATTCGAAGTGGAGAAGTGGCCTGCCGATGGCGGGCACCGCCGTACCCGCATGGCTGTCGAGTAACCGCGTTGTCAGCTGGCCTCAGTCTTCCACGCCATCCAGGCGTTTGCTCCAGCTTTCGACCTGGCTGCGTTGCAGGCGGCGTTCGAACAAGATGCGCCACGACGGCACCAACGGCAGCGTCAGCACCTCGGCGATGGCGGTTTCGTCCACCGCGCGTGCGTAGAGCAGGTGTTGCAGGCGCGACAGCGACCAGTGTGGATGCGGACGTGCCTGCAAGGCCAGGATGTCGCCTGCAGCCACGATGCCGGATTGCAGCACGCGGTAGTACCAGCCGGTACGGCCGGTGTCCTGTACCCGGCGTGCCATGTCGCGCACGCCGAAACGGTCCGAGAGTTTCCAGCACGGCTGGCGCACTTGCGACACCTCCACCACCGCCGTGCCCAACGCGAAGCGATCGCCCAGGCAAATATCGGCTTCGGTCAGCCCGACGGTGCTCAGGTTCTCGCCGAAGGCACCGGCGTTCTCCAGCAATGCATGCGCACCGAGTTCGCTGCGCCAGGCGGCGTAGTGGTCGCGCGGATAGTGGTGGATGGCCTTGTCCGGCCCGCCATGAACGCGGCGGTCGCCCTGCTCGTCGCCATCCAGCCCGTGAATGCCCACCCGCACCGGCCCGGGCACCGCACGCTTGTCGATGGCGCTGCGCGTGCCGGGGCGGCTGAAATCGCACGCCACGCCAATGGCCACGCTGTCGATCGGCGTGGACGATGGCGTCTGCGCTGTCTTTGCGGATGCCGTCATGCACCCTGCCCTGGCAGCTCGGCCAATGCCTCGCGCAACACCTCGCCCAGCACCTGAATGCCGGCGTCGATCTTTTCGGCCGGCACGGTCACGAACGACAGGCGCAAGGTGTTGGCCTGCGGCAAGGTGGCGAAGAACGGCGCACCTGGCACAAAGGCAACGTTGCGTGCGATGGCGCGCGCCAGCAGCGCCGTGCCGTCCAGCCCTGGCGGCAGGCTGACCCACAGGAACATCCCGCCTTCGGGGCGGTTCCATTGCACCTGTTCCGGGAAGTGCAGGTCCAGCGCTTCCAGCATCAGGCTGCATTGGCGCGCGTAGAGCGCGCGAATCTGCGGGATATGGGTGTCGAGAAAATCGTCCTGCAAGGTCTGATACACCACGCGCTGGGTGAACGATGGCGTATGCAGATCGGCTGCCTGCTTGGCCTGGATCAGCTTGCCCAGCACCGCCTCCGGCGCAACCACGTAACCCAGTCGCAAGCCCGGCGCGAGCACCTTGGAGAACGACCCCATGTAGATGACGCCTTCGGGGTTCATCGACAACAGGCTCGGCAGCGGCTCACCGCTGTAATACAACTCGCCATACGGATCGTCTTCGACAATCGGCACGCCTGCCCGCGCAGCACGCTCCACCAGCGCCTGGCGCCGGGCCAGCGGCAGACGGCGGCCGGTGGGATTCTGGAAGTTGGGCAGGCAGTACAGAAAGCGTGCATCGGCCAGCAGGGCCGGATCCAGTGCATCCACCACCACGCCCTCCTCGTCCGACGGCATGCCGACGAAGCTTGGCTGGAACAGCGAAAACGCCTGCAATGCGCCGAGGTAGCTCGGCGTCTCCACCAGCACCTTGCTGCCTTCGTCGATGAACACCTTGCCTAGCAGGTCCAGGCCCTGCTGCGACCCGGTGGTGATCAGCACCTGGCTGGGCCGAATGCTGGTGCCATCGCGGCTCAGGCGCGCAGCCACCCACTCGCGCAGCGGCGCATAGCCTTCGGTCGGGCCGTATTGCAACGCGGCCTGCGGCGCATCGCGCAAGACCTGGTCGCTGGCCGCGCGCATGCGCTCCACCGGAAAGGTGGCCGGCGATGGCAGGCCACCGGCGAAGGAAATGACCTCCGGGCGCTCGGTCACCTTGAGAATTTCGCGAATCGCCGAACTGGTCAGCGCCTGCGCACGTCGGGAAATCTGGAAGGAAGTGGTCATGGCATAAGCATACCCAACGGCCGCTGCGCAGGTGCTGTGCACTGCAGCGTGCGCTGGCATCGCCGGACCCGTCAGGCGGCAACGGAGAAAACGTTCGGCACCGTCTGCAAAGGCCATGCGTCAACGACCTGCACTGACGGCGATTGGAACAAGCGCAGCTGCAAGCAGTCTGCACAGCGAACAGCCGGACGCCGGCGGCCTCGGAGTCGGCGTGCTCGTAATCGGCATCATCGTAATCGGCATGCGCCAGTCGTACACCACAGCCGTGAACTCGTCGTCCACGCCCCACTTGGTCACTGCTCGCCATGCGCCAGTGCAATAGACAGCGTCAGCGCCCAGCGCCGCCTCAACAGATCAGCCGGCATGGGAGCGCACTGCGCGGCGAGCTTTCCTGGGAACCCAGCCACTGACGCATCCAGGCAACCAGACAACATCGGCGGGCAGGATCACGGCGCAGACCTTGGGAGCTCAGGCAGCCGGCTCCCGCTACGCACATCGCGAGTCGGCCAGCAAGCGCAGCCACTACCGATGCCTGCGGTCGCCATCGCGCGGCAGCGCGCATTCAATCAATCGAAAATACGCCATCCGCCGCATCTGCAGGCGGCATCGCGCTTCCAGCGCCAAACCCGCAGCGGCAGGCCTGGATCCACGCCGACGATCCGAAGCCCCGCCGCTAGTGCGGGCACCCGGCTATTGGTAAGCCGGCCCGACCCAGGCGGTGCCCTCGCTGCGCGTAATCAACGTTTTCCAGCGTTTGCGAATCAGCTTGTCACGCGAGCGGAAGGTCATGCGCATGCCCGGCAGGCCGAGCGTGGCGCGCGTTTCCACCATCGCCGACTGCTCGTCGGGCGCAATCTCGATCTTGGTGATCGTCTGCTTGTAGTCGATTAGTTCTTCCGGCTCCGCCACATGCCGCATCTGGCTCAGCACCTGCGCCCATTCGCCGTTGGATTTGCAGTATTTGGCGCGGTTGGTGGTCTCGCGCTTCTGGTGGGAATCCATGCGGTACAGGACCACCATTTCGAATTCCGGCGCCGTCATCTTGCACAGGGCCTCGCCATCCTGCCCCATCATCGCCTTGTCCTGGGCGGCGTAGAAATCGCGCACCTGTTTTTCGTCCAGCGAGTTACCGCCGTAGTTGTACAGCCCGGCCACCGCGGCCAGGATCGCCAGCAACACCAGCAAACGCATTCCCATCCCCCTGTCATGCCGCGTCCTGCGGCCGCGCAAGTGTAGCCGAGGTTGCGTGCGTCAGTGCTTGCGTGACGGCGTCGGGCCGCAACTGTCGCAACCGCCGCAGGACGCGCCGCCCTGCGTGGCCGGCGGTGCGATGCGGCGGCCGAGTCCGTGCATCCAGGCCGGCCGGCCGGCGCGCAGCAGAGCGAGCGCAAGCGACCCGCGCAGGCGGCGCAAGATGCCGGGAAACTGCTTCTTCATCACCACCCACAGGCTGAGCAGCACCGCGACCGCGATGACCAGGTATTGCAGGGTGAGCGACAGGTCCATCTCAGCCAGCCCCGAGCGCGACTGCCAGCTGGTAGGTCACCAGCGAGGCCAGGTAGGCCAGCGCGAACAGGTACACCGCGCTGATGGTCATCTGCTTCCACGAATTGGTTTCGCGCTTGATCGTGGCCAGCGTGGAGATGCACATCGGCGCGTAGATGTACCAGACCAGCAGCGACAGCGCGGTGGCCAGCGACCAGCCATCGCTGATCAGCGGCGACAGGGCCTGCGCTGCAGCATCGTCATCGGCGGCCGACAGCGCGTACACCGTGGCCAGCGAGGCCACCGCCACTTCGCGCGCAGCCAGGCCGGGAATCAGTGCAATGCAGATCTGCCAGTTGAAGCCCAGCGGTGCGAAGAACACCGCCATCGCATGGCCGATGCGGCCGGCAAAGCTGTAGTCGATTGCCGGCAAGGTGGCATTGGCCGGCGCCGCCGGGAACGACAACAGGAACCACAACAGGATGGTCAGCGCCAGGATGATGCCGCCCACGCGCTTGAGGAAGATCCAGGCGCGCTCCCACAATCCCAGCGCCAGATCGCGCAGGTGCGGCACGCGGTAGGACGGCAGCTCCAGCATCAGCGGGTGCTCGCTCTTGTCGCGGCGCCACTTCTTCATCGTCCACGACACCAGCAGTGCACTGACGATGGCCGCGGCATACAGCCCGAACAACACCAGCCCCTGCTGGTTGAAGATGCCCCACACCGTTTTTTGCGGAATGAAGGCGCCGATCAGCAGCGCATACACCGGCAAGCGCGCCGAGCACGTCATCAGCGGCGCAACCATGATGGTGGCGAGCCGGTCGCGCGGGTCCTGGATGCTGCGGGTGGACATGATGCCCGGCACCGCACACGCAAAACTCGACAGCAACGGAATGAACGAGCGCCCGGACAACCCGGCCGCCGCCATCATGCGATCGAGCAGGAACGCCGCGCGCGGCAGGTAGCCGGATTCTTCCAATGCCAGGATGAAGGCGAACAGGATCAGGATCTGCGGCAAGAACACGATCACCCCGCCCAGGCCGGCGATGATGCCGTCCTTGAGCAGGCTGTTGAGCGGCCCTTCCGGCAAGGTGGTGCCTACCCACTCGCCCAGCATCGCGGTACCGGCATCGATCAGGTCCATCACCGGGGTGGCCCAGGCGTATACCGCCTGGAAGATCAGGAACATCACCACCGCCAGCGTCACCAAGCCCAAGATCGGGTGCAGCAGCCAGCGGTCCAGCGCGTCGTCCACCCGCGAGGTGCGCGTGGGCATGGTCACTGCCGCACTCAGGATCTGCCGCACCTGCGCGTGGTAGTTGCCATCGGCCAGGGGCGCAGCCGTCGGCGCGGCCAGGCTGGCCGCCTGCGTGTCGAGCCGTTCCACCAGGGCCCTGGCGCCGCCGCGACGCACCGCCACGGTTTCCACCACCGGCACGCCCAGCGCCTGCTCCAGCGCCGGCAGGTCGATGACGATGCCGCGTCGCTGCGCAGCATCGACCATGTTCAATGCCACGATCATCGGCCGACCCAGTTCGCGCAGCTCCAGCGCAAAGCGCAGGTGCAGGCGCAGATTGGTCGCATCCATCACGCACACCAGCACGTCCGGTGCCGGTTCGCCGGGATAGAAGCCGCGGCACAGGTCGCGGGTGATCGCCTCGTCCAGGCTGGCCGGCTGCAGGCTGTAGGCACCGGGCAGATCCAGCACCGCGAAATCGCGTCCGGACGGCGCGCGGAAGTGGCCTTCCTTGCGCTCGACGGTGACGCCGGTGTAGTTGGCCACCTTCTGGCGGCTGCCGGTCAGCTGATTGAACAGCGCGGTCTTGCCACTGTTGGGATTGCCCACCAACGCCAGACGCAAGGGAACCACTGCCGCGTTCATGCCGATGCTCCGTCCCGTCGCACCTGCACCCGTGCCGCCTCGCTGCGGCGCAGGGCAAAGCGCGTATAGCCCACCTGCACCAGCAGCGGCTCGCGGCCCACCGGCCCGGTCGCCAGCACGGTGACCTCCTCGCCCGCGACAAAACCGAGCTCGCGCAGGCGCCGTGCGATCGTGTCGTTGGGGAGGCGATCCTCCACGGAATCCACGATGGCGGCGCAATGCAGGGGCATGTCGGACAACGTCACAAAGACGGCCTGATTGATAGGAATGGTTCTCAATTCTAGCATCGACGCACCGCGTCATGGCTGCGGCGACCCGTCCCGCTATGATGGTTCGCATCCCATTCATGGACGTACGCAATGCAGGACACCGGCTTGATCGTCGAGGACCAGGGACCGGTCCGCACCTTGCGCCTGCACCGCCCCACGGTGCACAACGCCTTCGATGCGACGCTGATCGCGGCGCTCACCGAGGCCTTGCTGCAGGCTGGCAGCGCGCCGCAGATCCGCGTGGTAGTGGTGACCGGTGCCGGCGCTGCGTTTTCCGCGGGCGCGGACCTGAACTGGATGCGTGGCATGGCCGGCGCCAGCGAAACGGAGAATGCCGCCGATGCACTGGCACTGGCGCGACTGATGCGCACGCTGGATGAACTGCCCAAGCCCACCATCGCGCGGGTCAATGGCGCGGCCTTCGGTGGTGGCGTGGGCCTGGTGGCCTGTTGCGATATCGCCATCGGCTGCACCGAGGCGCGCTTCGGCCTGACCGAAAGCAAGCTGGGGCTGTTGCCGGCGGTGATCTCGCCCTATGTCATTGCCGCCATCGGTGCGCGCCAGGCGCGGCGCTGGTTCGCCACCGCCGAAATCTTCGATGCCGGCACGGCGCAGTTGCTGGGCTTGCTGCACCAGCTGGTGGCGGCCGATCAATTGGATGCCGCGGTGGAACGCCAGGTTCGCCTGCTGTTGGCCGCCGCGCCGCTGGCCGCCAGCCACGCCAAGGCCTTGGTACGCTCGGTCATGCCGCCCGCCGACCGCGATGCCATCGATGCCGCCAACGCGGCCTGGATCGCCCGTCTGCGCGTGTCGCCCGAGGGCCAGGAAGGCCTCGGGGCGTTCCTGGACAAGCGCGCTCCCGCCTGGGTGCCGGAGAGCGTGGCGTGAGCGCGATCGACCACGTGGGCATGGCCTGCAGCGACCTGCAGACCAGTGTGGCGTTCTATCGCGTGGCGCTGGCGCCGCTGGGCATCACGCTGCTGGCCGAACTGACCGCTGCCGACACTGGCGGCCGCGCGCACGCCGGTTTCGGCATCGAACGGCCATTCCTGTGGCTGGGTGCCGAGGCGCAAGCCTCCGGCGCTATGCATCTGGCGCTGACGGCGACCGACCGCGCCAGCGTGGAGGCCTTTCATCAGGCTGCGCTCGCCGCCGGCGGCCGCAATCACGGCGCCCCCGGCCTGCGCCCGCATTACCACCCGCACTACTACAGCGCCTTCGTGCTCGACCCCGATGGCAACAACCTCGAAGCGGTCTGTCACCGCGCAGCATGAGCACCGTTCCGATGTCCTTGATCCCGTCATCTCCTTGCGCCGAAGTGGGCGCACATAACAAGGCTGCTGTGTCGGCCGCATCCGGTCATGCATGTGCGGACGTGGGCGCATGAGCGACTTCGTCCGCATCGTCGAAGTGGGCCCACGCGATGGACTGCAGAACGAGGCGCAACCGATCGCCACCGCCGACAAGATCGCGCTGATCGATCAATTGTCGGCCACCGGCCTGCGCACCATCGAAGCCACCAGCTTCGTCAGCCCACGCTGGGTGCCGCAACTGGCCGACGCCGCCGACGTGTTCGCCGGTATCACCCAGCTGCCGGGCATCGCCTACCCGGTGCTGGTGCCGAACCTGCAGGGCTATACCCGTGCGCAGGCCGCCGGCGCGCGCGAGGTGGCAGTCTTCACGGCCGCGTCGGAGACGTTCAACCGCACCAACACCAACGCCGGCATCGACGAATCGATCGAGCGGTTCCGCCCGATCCTGGAGCAGGCCGCCATCGATGGCGTGCGCGTGCGCGGCTATGTCTCCACCGTACTCGGCTGCCCCTACCAGGGCGAGGTGCCGGTAGCCGACGTGGTGGATGTCGCGCAACGGCTGTACGCACTGGGCTGCTATGAGATCTCGCTGGGCGACACCATCGGGGTCGGCACGCCACGCAAGGCGCAGCAGATGCTGGCCGCGGTCGCGCAGCAGGTGCCGATGCAGGCACTGGCCGTGCATTTCCACGATACCTATGGCCAGGCGCTGGCCAATATCGCCGCCTGCCTTGAGCAAGGCGTGCGCGTGGTCGATGCCGCCGTCTCCGGTGCCGGCGGTTGCCCGTACGCCAAGGGCGCCAGCGGCAACGTCGCCAGCGAAGACGTGGTGTACCTGCTGCATGGCCTGGGTATGTCCACCGGCATCGACCTGCCCGCCCTGGCCCGCACCGGCCGCTGGCTGGCGCAACTGCTCGGCCGCGACACCGGCAGCAAGACCGGCAAGGCACTGGCTGCGGCTGGCTGAGGGTCGCAAGGCCGTTACCACCACCACGATCGCGCCAGGGCTTCGGCTAGAATTGCCGGCCGCGCGCCAACCCGCTCGCGAGCCGACCTGCGTCGGCCCGCAGCGCTTCTTCAGGGGAACCCACCATGCAGCCAACATCTGTCCTTGCCGTGATCACCGGTGGCGTCTCCGGGTTGGGCCTGGCCGTGGCGCAGCGCATCGTTGCCGACGGCGGCAAGGTCGCGCTGTTCGACGTCAATGCCGACAAGGCCGATGCGGCGCTTGCATCGCTCGGTGCCGGCAACGCGCATTACTTTGCCACCGATGTCACCGATGAGGCGCAGGTGTCGGCCAATATCGCGCAGGCCGCGCAGGCATTGGGCGGACTGAATCTTGTGGTGAACTGCGCCGGCATCCTGGGCGCTGGCCGCGTGCTGGGCAAGGAGGCGCCGATGCCGCTGGCGACCTTCCGCACCACCGTGCTGGTCAACCTGGTCGGCAGCTTCAATGTCGCCAAGGCTGCGGCCGATGTCATGCAGCACAACACCGCCGGCGACGATGGCGAGCGCGGGGTCATCATCCACACCGCATCGGTGGCCGCCTATGAGGGCCAGATCGGCCAGGCCGCGTATGCCGCCAGCAAGGGCGGCGTGGTCGGCATGACCCTGCCGATGGCACGCGAGCTGGCGCGTTTCGGCATCCGCGTGATGACGATTGCCCCCGGCGTATTCTGGACCCCGATGGTCGACGGCATGCCCGAAGCGGTACAGCAATCGCTGTCCGCGGCAATCCCGTTCCCTTCTCGCCTGGGCCAACCCGACGAATACGCCGACACCGTCGCCTTCATCCTGCGCAATCGCTATCTCAACGGCGAAGTGATCCGCCTGGACGGCGGCGTGCGGTTGGCACCCAAGTAGCCGGGAATCGGGAGACGGGAATAGGGAATCGCAACGGCACCCTGCTTCCACTACCCCGGTCACGGCGTTTCCAATTTCCCATTCTCAATTCCCGATTCCCATGAAAGCCAACGACATCAAGAAAGGCAACGTCGTCGAATACAACGGCGGCATTTACCAGATCCGCGACATCGAGCGCAGCTCGCCGCAAGGGCGCGGTGGCAACGTGCGCTTCCGCTTCATCATGTATAGCGTGCCCGGCGGCGCCAAGCTGGATGCCAGCTTCGATGCCGACGACAATCTGCCGGACGTCGAGCTGCTGCGCCGTCAGTCCACGTTCTCGTACAAGGATGGCGAGGCGTTCGTGTTCATGGACGACGAAGACTTCACTCCCTACACGCTGGATGCGGATGTGATCGGCAACGATGCCGGCTACATCACCGATGGCCTGGCCGGCATCTACGTGCAGGTGATCGACGACCAGCCGGTGGCGGTGCAACTGCCGCAGACGGTGACGCTGGAAGTGGTGGAAACCCCGCCCGAACTCAAGGGGGGCACCGCCACCAAGCGCCCGAAGCCGGCCAAGCTCAGTACCGGCATGGAAATCATGGTGCCCGAGTACATCAGCAACGGCGAACGCGTGCTGGTCAACACCACCACCGGCGAATTCGCCGGTCGCGCCGACTGATGCGGCCCCTGCTCGCAGCCCTGTCGCTGGGGCTGCTGGCTGCCTGCACCGCCAAACCGGTACCGACGCCCGCGTCGGCGCCGGCTGCGGCAACCTGCACCGACCCCAAGGTGGAGGAAGAATGGCTGCAGCACCCGGCCGGCCTGTGCGGCATGCCCGACGACGTGCGTGCGCTGGTGGACGACTACGACACCTGCGTGCATTTCGCTGGCGAAGAACCCTACGACGCTGATCGCCGCCACGAGATCGAAGTGGCAGTTGCGCAGTTCTGCACACCGGCACCGGCACGTCTGGCCAAGCTGATGCAGCAGTACCGCAACGATGCGCACATCAGCCAATGGCTGCGCCAGTACGCGGTGCAAGCGGAACTGCAACCAGCGGACTAAGGTATCCCTTCACCCCTCGGGACACTGTTTCCCTTATGCGGAGAAGGTGGCGCCTAGGGCCGGATGAACGTAAGCGCGAAGCCTCGTGCAATTGGACCTACACGATAGCCTCGCCCCATACCCTCACCCCAACCTCCTCCCCACGGGAGAGGGGTTCGTAGCACGTGCTGAGGTGCGCGCGGTGTATCTCTTCTCCCTTCACCCCCTTTATAGAGGAGAAGGTGGAGCGTAGCGCCCGATGAGGGGCGCCGCAGAGAACTGTCAGTGGCCGCGATGATAAACGCGTCGCCACGCGTCGTCAGAGGTAAATCGCCGACGGCTTCACGCACGATCCCCCGCTCCGCGCCCCTGCCGCGCTTGCATCGCAGGCGCGCCAGTGGCGCGCAAGACTGCTTCCTCACCCCGGCGGGAGAGAGGCTCCTACTGCGCGCCCTTCGCGCCGCCCGATCGCTATTGCACCTGCAGAGGCAGGCGCATGTCCGGCTGCACGTTGTCGGCGGCCGCATCACCGCGCGCAAGCACACGCAGGCGCGTGCGCAACTGCGCCACATTCGCCTCACCCTGCTCCAATCCACTGCGCAGGCTGGCCGGCAAGTGCTGGCGGCCCAGGAGCTGCAGCTGCTTCCAGCCACCGACCAGCACATCGCTGTCCTGCGCCACGCGCGCGCTCAGTTGCTGCTGCTCGTCTGCCTGCGGCAAGCCGTATCCAGTGCTCCCCAACAGGATCGCGGGATGACTGAGTTGCGCTTCGCGCACAAACAGCGACTGCAGCTGCCCCTGCATTGTTTCGCGCCCCACTACGCCCGCTTGCAGCAGGCGTTTGAGCGCATCGCGCGCCAGTAACTCCTGGCGTCGCAACGCGGCCTGTTCCAGCAACAAGGCCGCTGCGGTTTCGCGCAGGCCGCCGCGATCGAACCACTGCGCGCGCGTTTGCGGCGCCGCATCCAGCCACTGCGCCACGCTGGTCTGCGGCACCGGCAGGCCACGCCGGAGCACATCGAACATGGCCTGGTAATGCGTGGCCGCCGATTCGAAGTAATAGCCCTGACGCGTGGCCTGCGCGCGATCGTCCAGCACGGCCATGTCGGCAATGCCCGCGCGTTGCAGGCGCTGGCGCACGCCGCGCGGAGTGATCGACGACAGGCGGGCGGCGGCCAGACGCGGCACGCCGTCATGCAACAGTTTGTAGGTCTCCACCGCACAGTTGTTGCTGATGAAGTAATAGCGCCCGTCGTAACTCCAATGCACCTGCGCCGCACGCGCGAGCAGCGCAGCGATCTCCACCGGTGTCAACGCCAACGGCACCGACGACAGGGCGCGCAATTCCACCTTGGTGTATTCGTCCACCACCTGGTTCAACGGCAGCACGAACAGGCGCGAGGGATACGAGCCGGTGAGCCCACGCCAGCTGGAAATCTGCACATCGCCAACGAAGGCACGGAACGACAGCACGCGGTGGTACTGCAGGTCCAGCCGGCACGCCGGCCCGGGCGCACGGCCGGGCGCGCAGATCACCAGCCGCAACATGCTGTGGCCCCAGCGGCTCATCGGCTGTTCGTTGCCCTCGGCAAGCAGGTAGTCCACCGCATAGACGCGCGCCGGGTCCAGCGTCAGCAAAGACATCGCACCGGCATCGTTGTCGGCCTGCAGATACGGCAGCGCCGGCGTACACGCCGCGGCAGCCTGGGGCGGGCCCAGCTGCTGCGACAACCACGCCGCCAGTGCCGGCCGCCGGCAGGCGTAGTCCGGGTCCAGTACGAAATGTTCCAGATTGACCGCGACAAACTCGGCCGGGCTGCGTCGCTCATAGTCGTCAGGGCTGCGGTCGCTGAAACGGTTGACGCCACGTCCGATGCGCCAGGGCCGCACCTGCCAGCCGGCCAAGTCGCGCAACCGCGGATCGCGCGACAAGGCGCTGCCACTGCTGCGGTCGAGGACATGCGCCAACTCGTGCACCAACGCCGCCATGGCGGCGCGCGTGGGCGGTGCTGTGACATCACTGCGCGCAGTGTCCGGCTGCGCGCGCCATGCCTGCAACAAGGCGCGGTCGAGCAGAATGCGCTGACCGATGGCACGGCCATGCACCCGGGCCGGCAAATCGTCTCGCCACTGCAAGGTGATCGGCGCCTTCAAACGCTCGGCCCAACGCGGCGACAGGCGCCACACCACCTGCTGTACCAGCGCGTCGCTGGCCGCGCGGTCGGCCGGTTCCGATACCGACGACACGATGTTGACCTGCGAGGCCGGCGCGGCGGAGGCTTCAAGCTGTGCGGCCGCAGCGATTGCCGCGGCCAACCACCAACCGCAGCGTCGGCGTGGACTCACTGCGCCAGGATGGACTGCGCCAGTTCCAGGTCGCTGGCCAGGCGCGCTGCATCGCTGCGCGTGCGCAGCTGCAGCAGCGCCGCTTCCAGACGTGCGCCCCGGATGGCGCCATTGCTGGCGACGAAGCCGGCGGCATCCTCGCGGGCATCGGCCACCACCTTGTCATCGCCGGAGCTGCTGCTGTTGGACGACCCGGCCGACGAAGCGCCGGCCGACGTGCCGGCCAGGCTGGAAGCGAACGCCGCCAGCGGCAGCAAGGTCAGTGCACAAAACACAAGTGAGCGAATCATCGGCGCGCCGTTTCCATGTGAAGGTTCCGAAAGACTAACCGGCGTGCGCACTGCCGGGCGCGTCGTCCATCTCGAACAGCTTGCCGGGATTCAGCAAAAGATGGGGGTCAAGCACATGTTTGACGCCACGCATCAATGCGATCTCCGCGCCGGAACGCGTGCTCCACAAATATGGCTTCTTGACCAAGCCGATGCCGTGCTCGGCCGAAATGCTGCCGCCGAAGCGCTGCAGCGCCTGCGCCAGCAGCTTGGTGACCTGATCGCAGGCCGCCACGAACTCGGCCTGGCTGGTGGCATCGGGCTTGAGCACATTGATGTGCAGGTTGCCATCGCCGATATGGCCGAACCACACCACATCGAAATGCGGGTACGCCGCGTGCAGCAAGGCCTGGGTTTCGGCCAGGAACGCCGGCATCGCCGAGATGCGCACCGACACGTCGTTCTTGTATGGCGTATAGCGCGCCAGCGCCTCGGTGATGCCTTCGCGCAGGCGCCACAGCTGCGCGGCCTGCGCATCGCTCTGGCTGATCACGCCGTCGCTGACCCAACCCTGCTCCATGCAGGTCTCGAACGCCGCCATCGCGGCCGCTTCCTGCGCCTCATCGCCGGCGGCGAATTCGGTGACCACGTAGTACGGATGCACCTCGGCAAAGGGCGCCTGCGCGCCATGCGCCAACACGTGTTCCAGTGCGCGGTCGGTGAAGAATTCGAAGGCCTCCAGGCGCAGCTGCGCTCGGAAGGCGGCAAACACCTGCATCAGCACATCGAACGAGGGCAGCGCCAGCAGCATCACATTGCTGGGCGGCGGCGGATCGGTCAGCCGCAACGTCGCCTCGACCACAATGCCCAGCGTGCCTTCGGAGCCGATCATCAGGTGCCGGAAGTCGTAGCCGCTGGAATTTTTCACCAATGCGTTGTTGAGCTCCAGCAGCTCGCCGCCGCCGGTGACCACTTTCAGCCCAGCAATCCATTCGCGGGTGTTGCCATAACGGATCACGCGAATCCCGCCGGCATTGGTGGCGATGTTGCCGCCGATCGAGCACGAACCACGTGCGGCGAAATCCACCGGATAGATCAGGCCCTGCTCGCGTGCAGCGTTGTGCACCGCCTCCAGCGGCATGCCCGCCTGCACGGTGAGCGTGCGATCCACCGCATTGAAGTCCAGCGGCTTGTTCAGGCGCTCCAGGCTGAGCACCAGCTCGCCATTGGCCGCCACCGCACCACCGGACAAGCCGGTGCGGCCGCCCGAGGGCACCACCGCCACAGCTTGCGCGTTGGCCCAGCGCATCACGGCCTGCACCTCCTCCACCGACCCGGGCAGCGCGATGGCCAGCGGATTGGGCGTCCAGCGACGCGTCCAGTCGCGGCCGTAATGTTCCAGGTCGGCCGGCTCGGTCTTCAGACGCAGTGCCGGCACGGCCTGTTGCAACGAAAGAATGCGGGGATCGGTCATGGCACGCGGCGCTGCAGATAGGAACCGCACAGCGTGCCAGCGTGCGCCGGCCTCGTCCAGTTACACCGCCAGCCGCCATCGGCTCGTTGGATTCAGCTGAAACCGTTGCGGCACAAGGGCTTTAGGACTGCGAATAGTGCGTTGCGAGCACCCAATCGCGCACCCCATCTGGCATAGTTGCCGACCCGATTGCTGCATTGCGTTCCCCCATGTCGCCGAAGAAGACCTCGTTTCCCAAGCAGGACATCCGCGTACTGTTGCTGGAAGGCATCAGCCCGACCGCGGTGGATGTGTTCCGCGCCGCCGGTTACTCGCAGATCGAATTGCACGCCAAGTCGTTGCCGGAAGACGAGTTGATCGCCCGCATCGCCGACGCGCATATCGTTGGCATCCGCTCGCGCACGCAGCTGAGCGCCGAGGTGCTGGCGCACGCCAAGCGCCTGATCGCGGTGGGCTGCTTCTGCATCGGCACCAATCAGGTGGACCTGGAGGCGGCGGAGCTGGCCGGCATTCCGGTGTTCAACGCGCCCTACTCCAATACCCGCAGCGTAGCCGAGCTGGTGATCGCCGAGGCGATCCTGCTGCTGCGTGGCATTCCGCAGAAAAACGCCGAATGCCATCGCGGCGGCTGGTCCAAGTCAGCCGCCGGCAGCCACGAAACGCGCGGCAAGGTGCTGGGCATCGTCGGCTACGGGCATATCGGCACCCAGGTCGGGGTGCTGGCCGAATCGTTAGGGATGCAGGTGATCTTCCACGACATCGAAACCAAGTTGTCGCTGGGTAATGCACGTGCGGCCATCGACCTGGACGACCTGCTGGCGCGTTCGGACGTGGTCACCTTGCACGTGCCGGAAACCCCGTCGACCAAGGACATGATCGGCGCGACCGAAATCGCCCGCATGAAGCCTGGCGCGCACCTGATCAACGCCTCGCGCGGCACCGTCATCGACATCGACGCGCTGGATGCGGCGCTCAGCTCCGGCCAGATCGGCGGCGCGGCGGTGGACGTGTTTCCGATCGAGCCCAAGGGCAATGGCGATGCGTTCGAATCGCCATTGACCGCACACGACAACGTGATCCTGACCCCGCACGTGGGCGGCAGCACGCTGGAAGCGCAGGACAATATCGGCATCGAGGTCGCCGCCAAGCTGGTGCGCTACAGCGATAACGGCAGCACCTTGTCGGCAGTGAATTTCCCCGAAGTGACGCTGCCGGAGCACCCCGACAGCCTGCGACTGCTGCACATCCACCGCAACGTGCCGGGCGTGCTGTCCAAGATCAACGAGCTGTTCTCGCGCCACAACGTCAACATCGACGGCCAGTTCCTGCGTACCGACGCCAAGGTCGGCTACGTGGTAATCGATGTCAGCGCCAGCGAGGCGCAGGCCACCGCGTTGAAGGAAGGCCTGGCGTTGATCGAAGGCACCTTGCGGACTCGGGTCTTGTATTGATCTGTTGTTGCACGAGCGCCCTCATCCGGCGCTTTGCGCCACCTTCTCCCGCAAGCGGGAGAAGACAGTGCAGGTCATCGGCCTCCCGCTTGCGGGAGGAGAAAATGCAGGTCGTCGATCTCCCGCTTGCGGCAGGAGAAAAATGCAGGTCGTCGATCTCCCGCTTGCGGGAGGAGAAAATGCAGGTCTTCGGCCTCCCGCTTGCGGGAAGAGAAAAATGCAGGTCGTCGATCTCCCGCTTGCTCCCTTCTCCCGCTTGCGGGAGAAGGTGCCCGCAGGGCGGATGAGGGCGCATACCCTCAACACCCATCACACGCCTCGGGCCATCCACTTCTCGGCCATGCGCCGCAGCGACAGATCCAGCTCCGGTTCTGCAAGTAGCTCGACGATCAGGCGCCAGGCTAGGGCCAGCGATTCCTCGCTGACCTGGAAGTCTTCGTCAGCGCCGGCCACCACCACATAGCGCGCATCGTAGTGCCAGTGGCCTGCCACCTCGCCGCGTGCCGGGATCCAGTGACGGTCCAGATCGAATAGGTCTGCATCCGCCAGCCTCAGGCCAGGCAAACCGGATTCTTCTTCCGCTTCGCGGAGCCCAACCTGCGCCAAGTCGCGGTCGCCATCGGCGTGCCCGCCCAGTTGCAGCCAGCGCTGCAACTTGCGGTGATGGGTCAGCAGCGTGCGGCTGCCGTCGGCGCTGACGACCCAGGCCGAGCCGGTGAAATGACCTTCGACACGCTCGCGCACGAATGGATCGGTGGCATCGTCCAGCAGCTGCACGAACTGGTCGGCCACGTCGGCCTCGTCCGGCCAGCGCGTGCGGTAGGCAGCCAGTTGCTGCCGCAGGGTTGCATCCACCATCTGTTGTTCTCGGTCGCCCGTGGGCCAGGCGGCCATTATCGCCATTCATGCTGCGTACGCGCTTGTCGTGAGCGTGTAGCTTTGGCAAGGTAGGCCGCTTGCCTGTCCCTTCGGGACGCGGCGCACACCTTCGCCCAGGCGCCAGCGCCTTGGCTTTGCCACTTAGGGATGTACCGAATGCTGAAGTCTCTGTTGAGGGTCAAACCGATCGAGCCCGCTGGACATGTGGATGCGGGCGAACCGGTGGAAGGCAGCCTGCAGGGCGAAGCCACGCTGCAACGGACCCTCACCGCCAAGCATCTGATCATGCTGGGCATCGGCGCAGTGATCGGCGCCGGCATTTTCGTGCTGACCGGCCAGGCCGCGGCCAACCATGCCGGCCCGGCGGTGATGCTGTCCTTCGTCTTTGCCGGCATCGCCTGCGCCTTCGCCGGCCTGTGCTACGCCGAATTCGCCGCGATGATGCCGGTCTCCGGCAGCGCCTATTCGTATTCATACGCCACGCTCGGCGAAGGCATCGCCTGGTTCATCGGCTGGTGCCTGGTGCTGGAATATCTGTTTGCCGGCTCCAGCGTCGCGGTCGGTTGGTCCGCCTACCTGATCAGCTTCCTGACCGGCACGCTCGGGCTGCCGTTCCCGGCAGAACTGGCAGGCGCGCCACTGGCCTGGGACGGACACGGCTTCGTCAGCTCCGGCAACATCATCAACCTGCCGGCGGTGCTGATCGTCGCTGCAGTGAGCATGCTGTGCTATGTCGGCGTCACCCAATCGGCGTTCGCCAATGCGATCGTGGTGGCGATCAAGGTGGTGGTGATCTGCCTGTTCGTCGGCTTCGGCATCGCCTATATCGACCCGGCCAACTGGCACCCCTTCATCCCGGAAAACACCGGCCCGGGCCAGTTCGGCTGGGACGGGGTGTTCCGCGCGGCGTCCATCGTGTTCTTCTCGTATATCGGGTTCGACGCGGTTTCAACCTCGGCCGGCGAAACCAAGGATCCGCAGAAGAACATGCCGATCGGCATCCTGGTGTCGCTGGCGATCTGCACGGTGATCTACATCATCGTCTGCGCAGTGCTGACCGGGCTGCTGCCCTACACCCAGCTGGGCACCGCCAAGCCGGTGGCGACCGCGCTGGAAGCGCACCCGCAACTGAGCTGGCTCAAGACCGCGGTGGAGATCGGCGCGATCGCCGGCCTGTCCTCGGTGGTGCTGGTGATGTTGATGGCGCAGCCGCGCATCTTCTACACCATGGCCAAGGACGGGTTGATGCCCAAGCTGTTCGGCAAGGTGCACCCGAAGTTCCACACACCCTACGTCGGCACCATCTTCGTCGGTGTGGTCGCGGCGCTGCTGGCCGGAGTCATCCCGCTGAACGTGCTGGGCGAACTGGTGTCGATGGGCACCCTGCTCGCCTTCGCCACCGTCTGCGCCGGCGTCATGGTGCTGCGCTTCACCAAGCCCGAGCTGCCGCGCCCGTTCCGGGTACCGTTGGCGATGGTGATCTGCCCGCTGGGCGCACTGGCCTGCCTGTTCCTGTTCTTCCAGGCCTTCCAGGAACACTGGAAGGTGTTCGTGGGCTGGACCGTGATCGGCCTGTGCATTTATTTCGGCTACGGCATCCACCATAGCCGTCTGGCCCGCAAGGCCTGACCCTCTCAAGACCGGCGTTCGCGCCGGTCTTCTCGTTCAACGATCGCGCGCAGCGCCAAGCCGGAACCGCTTCATGCTCAAACAACTCTGGGCCACCAAACACCCGCACGCCAGCCATGAGGCGGCCGACGGGCTGGGCCTGCAACGCGCGCTTGGCCCCTGGGGGCTGACCGCCCTGGGCATCGGCGCGGTGATCGGCGGCGGCATCTTCGTGATTACCGGCCAAGCCGCGGCCGACCATGCCGGCCCGGCGATCGTGCTGTCGTTCGTGCTCGCGGCGATCTGCTGCGCGTTCTGCGCGATGGCCTACGCCGAGTTCGCCGCGATGGTGCCGGTGTCCGGCAGCGCCTATACCTATACCTACGCCACCTTCGGCGAACTGGCGGCCTGGTTCATCGGCTGGATGCTGGTGCTGGAATACGGCGTGTCGGCCTCGGCGGTGGCGGTCAGCTGGACCGGCTATTTCCTCAGTCTGCTGGAACACTTCAACATCCATCTCCCTGCCGCCCTGGTCAGTGCGCCGCTGGACGGCAAGCTGCAGCGTACCGGTGCAATCGCCAACCTGCCCGCCGCCGGCATCGTGTTGTTGCTGACCTGGCTGTGCTATGTCGGCATCCGCAAGTCGTCGGCGATGAACATGGCGATGGTGATCCTCAAGACCGGGCTGATCATCCTGGTCATTGCGGCCGGCTGGAAGTATGTGGACCCGGCCAACTGGCATCCCTTCATCCCCGCCAACGAAGCACCGGGCAAGTACGGCATGGAAGGCGTGCTGCGTGGCGCGGCGATGGTGTTCTTCGCCTACATCGGCTTCGAGGCGGTCTCGGTGGCGGCGCAGGAATCGCACCGGCCGCAGCGCGATCTGCCGATCGGCATGATGCTGTCGCTGGTGATCTGTACCGTGCTGTACATCGCCATGGCCGCGGTGATGACGGGCCTGGTCCCCTACACCCTGCTGGGCACCGACGAGCCGGTGGTGACGGCGGTGGCCGCGCATCCGCAGCTGGCCTGGCTGCGCGTGGTGGTGGAAGTGGGCGCGTTGATCGGGTTGTCGTCGGTAGTGCTGGTGATGATCATCGGCCAGCCGCGCATCTTCATGATCATCGCCCGCGACGGTCTGCTGCCATCGATCTTCACCCGCATCCACCCCAAGTACCGCACGCCGCATATCAATACCGTCATCACCGGTGTGGGCATCGCACTCCTGGCCGCCGTCTTCCCGCTGGATGTGCTGGGCGAGCTGACCTCGATGGGCACGCTGATCGCCTTCGCCGCCGTCTGCGCCGGCGTGATGATCCTGCGTTACACCCATCCGGAACTGCCGCGTCCGTTCCGCATTCCGTTCGCCTGGCCGATCTGCATCGCCGGTGTGCTGAGCTGCCTTGCCTTGCTGTCGGCAATGACCCTGCACAACTGGATGCTGATGGGGGTGTGGACGCTGGTCGGGCTGGTGGTCTATTTCGGCTACGGCTATCGCCACAGCCGCCTGCGCGACGGTCGCTGAGCAAACGCACGAGCCATCCGTGGCTGACGCAAAGATCGCGCATTGGCGCATGGTAGTGCAGATGACCCCGATCTTCGTTGCAGAGCGGCTGATCTGGCGCTTGGCTTGAGAGTGCTGATCTGCCCGTTTGCTTGAAGTGCTGATCTGTCGCTTGAATGCAGGGCCCTTGCCCGCCCACCGTCTCGGGATACGCCGTGAATCCATCCATGGAGGCTCTTATGCGGCATCCATGCCGCGTAAGGTCCCACGAAGATGGGCGGGCAAGGACCACTCAAGATGGTCGGTGTACTGGGTAACAGCAGGCTCGGTGCCCTGCTGTTCCGACAGGCGCGCCTGCCTAACGCCAGCCGATCAACGAACATGCTTTTCAGCAAGCCACCGACCAGCAGTCTGACTCGGTGTCCTCGCCGATTGCGGGACCGTTGGCGGCATGGATGCCTCCACCGAGCCCCCATTGACGGATTCACGGCATGTCCAGCAAGCGGTGAGAGCGCCGCGCCCCCGACCCACTCAGCATTTGACTTTGGCTTCCAACTGCACCCAACCAGAGACGGCTTGCAACACCACCGCGCTCGCTGCCGGACGCGCGCTCGCCACATTCTGTCAGCCACGCGTGATCCGAGCGTGGCAGGAACACACCCTGCTACGCTGCACCTGACCGTAATCCAGCGGGGCAGTAGAATAGGTGCATGAATGCGACCACTGCCCCCCTGCCTTATAGCGCCGCCCGTCTGCACGAGTTGGCGCAGTTGCTGATCGGCAATATCCGCGAGCTGGCCCAGGCCGGCTGGACGCCCGCCACCAGCAGCAATTTTTCCCATCGCCTGGACGAGCAGCACGCTGCGATCACCGTCTCCGGACGCGACAAGGGCCGCCTGGTCGAAGAAGACATCATGGTGGTGGACTTCGATGGCCAGGCGGTTGGCCGCCCGCTGCGCCCGTCTGCCGAAACCTTGCTGCACACCCAGCTGTATCGCCGGTTTCCGGAGATCGGTTGCGTGCTGCATACCCACTCGCCGGTACAGACGATTGCGTCCCGCCTGTATGCAGGCAGCGGCGTGATCCGCCTGGAAGGCTACGAACTGCTCAAGGCCTTCGAAGGCAATACCACCCACGAAACCGCGGTGGACGTGCCGGTGTTCGCTAACACCCAGGACATGCAGGTGCTCGCCGCGCAAGTGGAGGCCTTGCTGGACAAACAGAGCATGTGGGGGTATCTCATCGAAGGACACGGCCTGTACGCCTGGGGCCGCAACATGGCCGAGGCACGCCGCCATCTGGAGGCATTCGAATTCCTGCTGCACTGCGAACTCGAACTGCTGAAATTGCGCGGCCCGCGCTAAGTTCTGCCCGTCCCCCTTCGTGAGCCAGACCGCCATGAGCCGACTGCGTATCTTCGCCGACACCAACCCCACCACCCCGGACTTCGACAGCCGCGACGGCGATGCGATTGCAACCGAGCTGAAGAAGATCGGCGTGACCTTCGAGCGCTGGCACGCCAGCCAGCCGGTCGAACCCGGCGCCACGCCCGAGCAGGTGATGGACGCCTACCGCGCCGACATCGACCGCATCAGCGCCGAGCGCGGCTTCAAGACCGTGGACGTGGTCAGCATCGCCCCTGACAACCCCAAGCGCGAGGAAATGCGCGCCAAGTTCCTGGATGAGCACTTCCACAAGGAAGACGAAGTACGCTTCTTTGTCGCCGGCTCGGGCCTGTTTACCCTGCACGTGCAGGACAAGGTCTACGAGATCGAGTGCGTCAAGGACGACCTGATTGCCGTGCCCGACAGTACCCTGCACTGGTTCGACATGGGGCCGGAACCGCATTTTGTGGCGATCCGCTTCTTCACCGAGCCGGATGGCTGGGTCGGCCACTTCACCGGTACCGAAATCGCCAAACAATTCCCCCGCTACGCCCCCGAGAAACCTCACAAGGCCAGCTGACGATGACACGACCGCAAGCGATCCTCACCGATATCGAAGGTACGACCAGCAGCATCTCGTTCGTCAAGGACGTGCTGTTTCCGTATGCACGTCGTGCCATGCCCGCCTATGTGCGCGAGCACGGCAATCACCCGCAGGTGCGTCACTGGCTCAATCAGGTGGCCGACGAGATCGGCGAGGACGTGCCGGACGAGGTTTTGATCACCACGCTGCAGACCTGGATCGACGAGGACCGCAAGCACACCGCGCTCAAGGCCCTGCAAGGGCTGATCTGGGGCGATGGTTACAAGACCGCCGACTTCACCGCGCACATCTATGCCGATGCGGCGATCCAGCTGCAGGCCTGGCATGCGCAGGGTATCCCGCTGTATGTGTATTCGTCCGGCTCGGTGCCGGCGCAGAAGTTGTTCTTCGCCCATAGCGATGCGGGCGATCTGAGCGGGCTGGTCACCGACTGGTTCGATACCGAAGTCGGCCCCAAGCGCGAGGCCGCCAGCTACCGCCGCATCGCCGAACGCATCGGCGTACCTGCCACCGAGATCCTGTTCCTGTCGGACGTGATCGAGGAGCTGGATGCGGCCAAGCGTACCGGCATGCGGACCGCCCTGCTGGATCGCCGCGAGGACTACCCCACGCCGCGTTCTGCAGACGACATCGGCAGCCACCAGCGCGTGGAGAGTTTTTCGCAGCTGGTGTTCTGAACACCGCCTGGTAATGGAGCACACCCGGCTGCGCGCACCGCAGCCGGATGTGCAGCCGGGCCCATTGTCCGAGGTTTTGCGGGTTTTCCTGAGGTCGGTCCCGGCAGGCGCGGTGTTTGTGCAAGAGTGATGCGCAGCCTGCATCGCCACTGCGGATTGCGGAGCGCTGCCGCCATTGATCTGTGTCTGCCGTGTGTGGAGGTCACGCCATCGCTGCAGCGACGCTGCCTTGCGATCAATGCGGGTCGCCTGCCAGACAAGCTGGACCGGTGATCGATGACTGCCCGCAAGATGTCCTCACGCCGCGGCCAAGCAGGCAAGGAGCAGGAAGCAGGAAGATTGCTGGACGGCACCGCATGCGCCCTGCGCATACAGGCGGACAACCGCCGCCTACGTTGTTGTCGTCGTACCGCAGAATGCTGTTGACCACGCCGACCGCGCGCACTCTCCAGATTCTGCGTCCATCCGTCTTCGAGAGGCATCGGTGTTGTTCCTATCGCCCCACCCCACCTCGCCAATGCCAGCTGTAATCCGCCGCATGCTGGTGCTGCTGGTCATGGCCGTGCTGCTGGCCGGATGCCACCCGGATGCAGGCGCAGCCTTGCCGGCACCGGCCGCACAACAAACCGCCGAGGCCGACCCGGTCGATCAGGCCGCACTGATCAAGGCGCTGTCTGCGTTGCAGCCGCAGCGCCCTGGTGTGACCGATCTCTACGTGGTCGGATTTGCCGGCGATGCCAGCGACGATGTATTCCGCAACGAAACGCTCTACCTCAAGCAGTTGTTCGAGCAACGCTTCGATGCGCGCGGCCGCGTGGTCACCCTGGTCAACAACCCCGACAATCTGGGCGAGCAACCGTACGCGCCACTGGCGACCTACGACAATCTCTACGACACGCTCGCTGCGGTCGGCAAACGCATGGATCGCAAGGAAGACGCGCTGTTGTTGTTCGTCACCACCCACGGCACCGAAGACCACGCCCTGTATGTGCAGGTGGACGAGAACGAAGAAGACTTCATCAGCCCGCAGGATTTACGCAAGGCCCTGGACGATGCCGGGATCGACCACCGCATCATCGTGTTGTCGGCCTGCTATTCCGGCGGCTTCATCCCTGCACTGCGCTCGCCGGACACGCTGATCCTGACCGCGGCGCGCGCCGACCGCCCCTCGTTTGGCTGCGGCAATACCTCCAACGCCACCTATTTTGGCCAGGCCTGGCTGATCGATGCGATGAACCAGACCGACGATCCGCTGGCGGCCTTTACCATGGCCAAGGCAGCGATCACGGCGCGGGAAACGCAGGACGGCGAGCTTCCCTCGTTGCCGCAGCAATCGCTCGGCAAGCGCATGGCGCCGGTGTTGGCCCGCTGGCGGGCGGGGCTGACGCCGGGGCCGGCGGTCGCGTATCCCTATCCGCCGGTCGAGAACGCGGCCGATGCCGATCCGGACGACAGCCGCGACGGGGCTCCCGAATCCGAACCCGAATCTGGCGCCGACAGGCCAACCGCACCCAAGACTGCAGCGCCCGGCGCCCGCTCATCTGCCACGCACCCACCGTGACACGCTGAGACTAATTCTCATTTCGTCAGCGCGTACGCGGCCTCGCTACACTCGCCGGGCCAGCCAGCATCACGCCAGCCAGCACCGATCCCGCCAGCGCGCCATCGCCTGCCAGCCCGGATCCTCAAAACGCCTCCCTCGTGGAGGCGTTTGCGTTTCGGGCATCCCCTGCGTTTTGAGCATTACGCGATGCGGCCCGCTCCGTTCAAAGCAGCTGGCAACAACGGCTACGCAGCCGCCAGGCAGCGCGGCCGGGGCGCGGAATCGGCATGAACCCCTGTGACACTCCGGATCTGAGCGCGGCTTGCATCTGCACCTGACGAGTGCTCGCTACGTTTGGCTAGCCACGCTCAAGGGTCGGCACGCTGCAGGCGATACACGGTGCGCGCACTGTACTGACCGGTCGGCAGGCTCGCGCGGACCTCGACGGTGTGCTCCCCCGCCGCGAGCTTGGTGGGCAACGCACCGCGCCATAGATGGGTGGACGGCGTGGCCTCGGGCGAGCGGTCGTAACCGCGCAACGCGTCAGCGGCATCGTCGCGCACGTTCTCGGCCAGCAGGCGCGGGTCCGGGCGCTCCTGCCGCTTCATGGGCTGCCACGCGCCGTTGTCGATACGCATCTCCACCGTGGTGTTGTCCTGGCCCATGAACACATTGGCGTAGACGCCCCAGGCCGGATACGCGCCCTGCCGCAACACCTTGGGTGCATGCAACGCCAGTTGTGCATCGTCGGCCGCCCGCGCCGCGTGGTAAGCCAGCGTGTAGTCGCCACCGGGCGCGACCTTCAGCACGGCATAGCCATTGGGCGTGCCGTCGCTCATGGTCGTATCGGGAATGCCGTCGGCATCCTTCACGCCCGACCAGAACGCACCGCAGGCGGCACCCACGTTGTACTCGTGCAGCGGCTGCGCACCGGCCCAGCCCTCGTCGGCGCCGTGTTCCACCTGCCGTTGCGTGTGGCTGTGCGCGCTCAGCACCAGCACATGCGGAAACTCCTTGAGCAAGGCGAACAGCCGGCGACGATCCGCATGCCGGAAGGTCTCCTGCCCGGGTGCGGCATCGAACAACGGGATGTGCATGCCCAGCACCACCAGCCGCTCGCGCGGCAACTGCGCCAGATAGGCCTGCAGGAATACGAACTGGTCCTCGCGCAGGCCGCCGACATAGTCCGGCTCGCTGCCCGGCATGTAGATCACATCGTCCAGAAACACGAAGCTGGCATTGGCCTGTTCCACCGCATAGGTGTCCGGGCCGTAGACGGCGCGCCAGCTATCCAGTGAATGCAGATCGTCGCCGGCGTCGACATTGAGGTCGTGGTTGCCCGGCACATGGAACCAGGGCACCCCGAGCTGGGTAGTGACGGCATTCAACGCCGGATACAGGCTCAAATCGTCGCTGACGATATCGCCGAGTGTGGTTCCCAGCCGTGCCGGTATCTTGCCAACGATGGGCGCAACGATATCGCGGCGGTAATAGTCCACGTCGGTGAGCGTGGCGGTCTGGCTGTCGGCAAAGACCAGCATCTCAAAGCCACCGTCTTGCGCGGCGACGCGCGGCGTCAGCGCGAAATTCCAGTTGCGGGTGCTGCTGCCGGTGGCGGCAATGCCGCGATACTTGCGCGTGGGCGAGCCCGAGCCTTTGGGCGCGTAGTGGCGCCAGAACCCGGGCAGGCCATCGGCATTGGGAACGAAGTTGCGGTCGCCCGGCTTGATCACAAAGACCGTCTGCCCCTCGCGCACCGGCAGCCGGTAGTGCCCCTGCGCATCGGTGCGCACCAGCTGCTGGCCATTGGAGACGATCACATCGGCAAGCCCGGGCTCATCACGGCCCCGCCCCGGCGCGCCATCGCGCTCTTCGAATACCACGCCTTCGACAACGACATCGCGCGCATGCGCACTGCCTGCGAGCAGGCCTAGGGCCAGGAGGGCGAGACGAAGCGGCATGGAAGTTCCTGCGATGACCAGCGGCAATTGTAGCGGGGCTGGGTCGGCTTACCGCAATGCCGGGCTGGCGATTGCAGCCTTCCGCTATGTGCAACGCGGTGTGTCGGGGCCCGGTTGCGCAGGAGTGCGCCTGCGCGTGCTGAGGGTGTATCGGTAAAGCCTGTCGCGCTCGGGCGCGCTCCTACGGGGTGCGCTGCATGCGAGGTGCTACGTGAGCCTTGATTCCGGCAGCGCTAACGCATCGCCCCACAGTCGAGGTGCACGCGTGCAGCAGGACGGTCAGTAGGTAACGCGGATTGGCCGCGATGAGCGACCAGGCGACGCCCCGCGCATGAAGGCGCCTGCGTGTACTGACACGTTATTGGTAACGCCGGGCGCGCTCTTGCAGTGCCTAGTGCATGGGATGCGATTATGTGTGCCGCGATTCCAGCAGCGCCACCGCATCGCCCAGTCCCAGGCCGCGCGCGCGCAGCAGCACGATCAGGTGATACAGCAGGTCGGCCGACTCGCCGAGCAGCTCGGCATCGCCCTGCACCACCCCGGCCAGCGCGGTTTCCACGCCCTCCTCGCCCACCTTCTGCGCGATGCGGCGAATGCCCTGCTCAAACAGTGAGGTGGTGTAGCTGCCGTGCGGACGCTCCTGCTCGCGAGTGGCGATCAGGGCATCCAGGCTGCCCAGGAACTGGCCAGGCGCACTCGGGAAACAGCTGGTGCGGCCCAGATGGCAGGTGGGCCCGTGCGGGCGCGCCAGCACCAGCAGCGTGTCGGCGTCGCAGTCGGCCTCGATGGAAACCGCGCGCAGCACGTTGCCCGAGCTCTCGCCCTTGGTCCACAGGCGCTGCTTGCTGCGGCTGAAGAAGGTGACCTCGCCGCGCTGCTGCGTGACAGCCAGGGCTTCGGAGTTCATGTAACCCAGCATCAACACGCGCAGGTTGTCGGCGTCCTGCACGACCACCGGCAGCAGGCCGTCGCCCTTGCTCCAGTCCAGCGCTTGCAGCGCATCGTCGGTTGCCACGGTGTCACTGCCCATCACGTACCTCGATCTGTTGCGCCCGCAAAAATTGCTTGAGTTCGGGAATCGGAATCGCGCCGCTATGGAACACGCTGGCGGCCAGCGCGCCATCCACGTCGGCCTGGTCGAACACATCGGCAAAGTGCTGCATCTCGCCGGCACCGCCGGAGGCGATCAACGGCACCCGGCACAACGCACGCACCTGACGCAGTTGTGCGATGTCGTAACCGCGCCGCACCCCATCATTGTCCATGCAGTTGAGCACGATCTCGCCAGCGCCCAGGCGCTGCGCTTCGGCCACCCAGTCCAGCGTGCGCATCGGCAGCGCCTGGGTCTTGCTGGGGTCGCCGGTGTAGCGACGCACCCGCCACTGGCCGTCTTCTTCGCGAATGGAATCGATGCCGACCACCACGCACTGCACGCCGAAGGCGTCGGCCAGTTCGGAGATCAGTTGCGGGCGGCCCAGCGCCGGAGAATTGATTGAAATCTTGTCGGCACCGGCATGCAGCACCGCACGCGCGGTGTCGACATCCCGAATGCCGCCGGCCACACAGAACGGGATATCGATCAGCCGCGCCACCCGCTCCACCCAGGTGTAATCGACCGAACGCCCTTCCGGGCTGGCACCGATGTCGTAGAACACCAGCTCATCGGCGCCTTGCTCCCGGTAACGCAGCGCCAGTTCGACGATGTCGCCCATGTCGATGTGGTCGCGGAACTTGACGCCCTTGACCACGCGGCCATCGCGCACGTCCAGGCACGGAATGATGCGCCGGCTCAGCATGCCAATGCCTCGTTGAGATTCAGGTGACCTTCGAGCAAGGCCTTGCCCAGCACGATGCCGGCGCAGCCCGATGCCTTGGCCGCAGCCACATCGGCAAGATTGCGCGCGCCGCCGGAGACCTGCACCTGCAACTGCGGCGCAAGCGCACGCAGATGCGCGTACAACGCCATGTTCGGCCCGGACAGCATGCCGTCGCGCGCGATGTCGGTGCACAGCAGGTGCTGCAGGCCGGCCTGCGCATAACGCACCGCCAGTTGATCCAGGGTGGCCTCGGCCGCCTCGGTCCAGCCATGCACCGGCAATTGCCACACACCGGCGGCATCCTGGCGCGTGTCCAGCGCAATGGTCAGCCGCTGGGCGCCAAATTCCTGCAACCAGGCGATCACGGTGTCGGCCTCGCGCACCGCCAATGAGCCGATCACCACACGCGCCGCACCTGCGTCGAGGATGCGCGCCACGTCGTCGCGCGAACGGACGCCGCCGCCGGTCTGCACCTGCAAGCCGGTGGCCCGCGCGATCTCGCCCAGCGTGCCGGCCAAGGTATAGCCGCCAGCCTTGGCCGCATCCAGATCCACCAGATGCATCCACTGTGCGCCGGCATCGGCAAACGCCTGCGCACGCGGCACGACATCGTCGCCATACTGGGTTTCTCGCGCGTAATCGCCCTGCAACAAGCGCACCACGCGCCCGTTGCGGATATCCAGCGCCGGGTAGACAGTAAAACTCATGGAAAGCTCATCTCGAGAAAATTGCGCAGGATGCGTGCACCGGTATCTGCCGAACGCTCGGGGTGGAACTGCGCGCCGCAGCGCAGCCCCTGCTGCACCACGGCAGTGAACAGACCGCCGTGATCGCAGGCGGCCACGGTATCGGCGGTCACCGGCGCCGCGTAGCCATGCACGAAATACGCACTGGCGCGCTCCGGCAGGCCGGCCAGCAGCGCGGACTCGCGCAGCGGCAGCAGCTGATTCCAGCCCATGTGCGGCACGCGGATGCCCAGCGCCGGCGTCATGTGGCGCACGATGCCCGGCAGCAACCCAAGGCAGTCGACATCGCCTTCTTCGGAGTGTTCGAACAGCAACTGCATCCCTAGGCAGATGCCGATCAAGGGCACCTGCAGCTGCTGCAATGGTTCGACCAGGCCTTGCGCACGCAGGCGTGACATCGCCTCCGGCGCCGCACCGACGCCCGGCAGGATCACCCGCTGCGCGCCCTGCAACCCCGCTGCATCGCGCACCACCCGTGCGTCCACGCCCAGCCGCTCCAGCGCATAACGCACCGAGCCCAGA
The DNA here is from genome assembly GCF_001642575.1 of Xanthomonas floridensis. Classification (GTDB taxonomy): domain Bacteria; phylum Pseudomonadota; class Gammaproteobacteria; order Xanthomonadales; family Xanthomonadaceae; genus Xanthomonas; species Xanthomonas floridensis. Next base: position 116,067 of record NZ_LXNG01000013.1, read on the forward strand.
TTGGCGCCACCGGCATCGATCAGCGCAACGGCGGTCATAGCGCGCCCTTGGTGGACGGCAAGGCGGTGCCTTCGCGGCGGATCGCCTGGCGCAGCGCACGTGCCAACGCCTTGAAGCAGGCTTCCACCTTGTGGTGGTCGTTGTCGCCACGCACGCTCAGATGCAGGTTCAATCCGGACGCATCGCAGATCGAGCGAAAGAAATGCGGCACCAGTTCGGTGGGCATGTCGCCTACCCGCTCGCGCTTGAAGTCACCTTCGAACACGAAGTACGGCCGGCCACTGAAATCGAGTGCGGCGCTGGCGATGGTTTCGTCCATCGGCAGGGTAAAGCCATGGTGTGCGCCCTCGCCTGCGGCCAGCCATGGGCTTTCCGGCGGATCGAAACCATACCGGCCGATGCCGCGCTTGTTGCCCAGCGCTTCGCGCAGCGCCTGACCCAGCGCCAGGCCGGTGTCTTCGATGGTGTGGTGCTCATCGATGTGCAGATCACCGTCGGCACGGATGTCCAGCGCAAATCCACCGTGCTTGCCGATCTGTTCCAGCATGTGATCGAAAAACGGCAGACCGGTGGCGGTATGCGGCTCAGCCACGCGATCCAGGTCCAGCTCGACGCGAATCCTGGTTTCCTTGGTGGTGCGCTGGACCAGCGCACGCCTCGGCGTATCGGCCAGTTCGTGCGCGATGCCGGGCCAGTCCCACTCGCCACCGAATTCGGCAGTGCGCAACTGGAAACCACGGATGTTGAGGTTCTGCGCGAACTGGATATCGGTGAGGCGGTCGCCCACCATTGCCGAGCGCGCCCAGTCGATGTTGCGGTCCTGCAGGTACGGCACCATCAAGCCGACGCCGGGCTTGCGCGTGGGCGCATTGTCGGCCGGCCAGCTGCAGTCGATCAGCACTTCGCGGAACGCGATGCCCTGGCTGGCGAAGATCTGCAGCATCAGGTTATTGGGGCCGTCGAAGGCAGAACGCGGATAGCTCTCGCTGCCCAGCCCATCCTGATTGCTGACGATGACGAACTGGTAGCCGGCATCGCGCAGCTTGAGCATCGCCGGGATGACGTTGTCGACGAAGCGCAGCTTTTCATACGCGTCGATCTGGTAATCGGCCGGCTCGGTGATCAGCGTGCCATCGCGGTCGACGAAAAGAATCGGGGTCATGCGGCCTCCTGCTTGCGCTGCAGCGCGCCAAGCACGCGTTGGTTCTGTTCGGCCGTACCCAGCGTGATGCGCAATGCATCGGACAGGCGCGGCACCGCGCGTTGATCGCGCACCACTACCCCGGCCTCCAGCAGGGCCTGGAACGCGGCTTCTGCGTCGTCGAAGCGCACCAGCAGGAAATTGCCCTGCGATGCATAGACCCGGCGCACGCCAGGCAGTTGCGCCAAGGCGAGACGAACGCGCTCGCGCTCGCTGCGCACTTCGGCAATGCGCCGGCGGGTGACTTCCAGCGCCGGCGCGGATAGCGCCTGCACTGCCATCGCCGCGCACGGCGTGGGAACCGGGTACGGCGCCTGGCAGCGACGCAGCAGCGCGATCAATTGCGCGTTGGCAATCAGGCTGCCGATGCGCGCGGCCGCCAGCGCGTGTGCCTTGGACAAGGTGCGCAGCACGGCCAGGTTGTCGTAGCGCTCCAGCAGGCCGATCGCCGATGGCACATCGGAAAATTCGCCATAGGCTTCATCCACCACCACCAGCGCCTTGCCTTGCAGTGCCTGCAAAGCGGTTTCCACATCCTGTAGCGCGATCGCCGAACCGGCCGGGTTGGACGGCGAACACAGGAACACCAGCTTGGCCTTCGTCGCCAGCGCGGCTTCCACGATGGCCGGAATATCGGCATGAAAGCCGTCGCCGCCATCGACCAACGGCACCTCGACCAGCGGCGCATTCTGCAAGCGCGCGCACACCGCATACATGCCGAACACCGGCGGGGTGACCACCACCGCATCGCGCTCGGGCACGCACAGGCCACGCACCAGCAGATCGATCGCTTCGTCGCTGCCACGGCCGATCAACAACTGTTCCGGCGCACAGCCATACAGCGCCGCCAAGGCACTGCGCAGCGCGCCTGGTTGCGGGTCGGGATAGCGGCGCATGCTGCCCTGCGGGTCGGCAGGATTGCCCCAGGCCGACTCGTTGGCGTTGAGCCAGACATCGCCCTGCAAGGCGCTGGTACGGGCCGACGAATAGCCGGCAAACGCACGCAAGTCCTCGCGTACCAGTTCAAGAATCGAGGATGTGCTCATGCCGCCACTCCCATTCGTAACGCCACCGCATTGACATGCGCATCCAGGCCTTCGGCGCGCGCCAGAATCAGCGCGCACTCGCCGATGCCGGCGATACCGGCCTTGCTCGCGGACTGCACGCTCACCATGTTCTGGAAACTTGCAACGCTCACGCCGCTATACGCACGCGCCGCGCCGCTGGTCGGCAAGACGTGGTTGGTGCCGCTGCAGTAATCGCCCAGTGCTTCGGGTGTGTAGTCGCCCAAAAATACCGAGCCGGCCGCCTCGACCTGGCCCAGCCATGCACGTGGCTCGCGCAGCGCAAGAATCAGATGTTCCGGTGCGTAACGGTTACTGATGGCAAACGCCTCGTCCAGCGACTGCACCTTGATCAGCCGTGACTGCGCCAGCGCCTGGCGGGCGATCTCCGCACGCGACAGCTGTGCCAGTTGCGCATCCAACTCCACTTGCACGGCGGCAATCAACGCATCGCTATCGGACAGCAGCAACACCTGCGAATCGGGGCCGTGCTCTGCCTGCGATAAAAGGTCGGCGGCCACGAACGCCGGCTGCGCGCCGGCATCGGCAATCACCAGCACTTCCGACGGACCGGCCGGCATGTCGATCGCCGCCGCACCCGACTGCGCCACCTGCTGCTTGGCTTCGGTGACATAGCTATTGCCCGGCCCGAACAACTTGTCGCAGCTCGGCACCGATTCGGTGCCATGGGCCATCGCGGCAATCGCCTGCGCACCGCCGAGCTTGAACACCCGGCGCACGCCGGTCAGCTGCGCGGCCACCAGCACCGCCGGGTCCACGCTGCCGTCCTTGCGCGGCGGCGTGCACAGCACGACCTCGCGGCAACCGGCCAGACGCGCGGGAACGCCGAGCATCAACGCAGTCGACGGCAACGGTGCGCTACCGGCCGGTACATACAGCCCCACCCGGCCAATCGGCCGCACGATCTTTTCGCAAACCACACCTGGCGCGGTTTCCACCGCATAGCCATCGCTCATGCCGGCGCGGTGGAAGGTGTCGATGCGCGCGACGGCGTCCTGCATCGCCTGACGCAGCTCCGGCGCCACCGCGGCGTCGGCGGCGGCGAATTCGGCCTCGCTCACTGCAAAGTAATCCAGCGACACGCCATCGAAACGCGAGGTGATCTCGCGCAAGGCGGCATCGCCGCGTGCACGCACATCGTCAATCAATGCAGCCACGGCGTCGCGTGTCTGCGTGGCCACGGTCTGCACCGGCCGGGTCAATGCCTGCGTCCGTGCAGCAGCGTCCAGGTCCGACCAATCGAGAATATTCATGCCAGCGAGCGCTCCACCGTCAACACCATCAGACCTTGCGCACCTGCGCGTTCGAGTTCTTCCAAGCGTTGCCAGGTCACCGCGCCATGACACATGGTCTGCAGGCGCAACGCGCCGTTGCCATCGTCGGGCAGTTGCACCAGCGGCTCGGCATCGGGCAGCAGACGGCGCAGCGCATCCACGTTGCCGTGTTCGGCGCGGAACATCAGCAGCTTGCTGTCGCGCAGCTTGAGCACGCCATCCATGCGCCGCAGCAGCATCGCCAGCAACGCCGCGCGCGCATCGGCCGGCTCGCGCACGGCGCCGGCCAGCACGGCTTCGCTTTCCATCACCAGCTCCACCGGCTTGAGCTGGTTGGCCGCCAGGGTGGCGCCGCTGGAGACCAGATCGCAGATCAGATCGGCGGTGCCCAGGCGCGGGGCGATTTCCACTGAACCAGACAACTCCACCACCGCCGCATCGATCCCCTGCCGCTCCAGCCAGTCAGCCAGGATCGCCGGGTAGCTGGTGGCGATGCGCTTGCCCGCCAACTGCGCCACGCCCTGCCAGTCCCATTCTTCCGGCACCGCCAGCATCAATCGGCATTGGCCGAAACCGACCCCGCGCACGGCGTGATAGGCGGCCGGCAAGCCAGCGCGACGACGCGCCGATGCCTGCTCGTCCAGCTCGTTCTGCCCCACGATGCCCAGGTCGCAAACGCCATCGGCGATCAGGCCCGGGATGTCGTCGTCGCGCACCAGCAACAGGTCCACCGGCAGCGATTCGCCGTAGCAGAATAATTTGTCGCGGCTCTGCCGCCAGCTCAGCCCACAGGCGGCCAGCAGGCTGCGCGCCGGCTCGGCCAGGCGACCGTTTTTCTGGATGGCAATACGCAACCGGTCACGTGCCGGTGCTGCCGTGGAAGCACTCATCTTGTTCTCTCAGTGGGATTCGACAGGGCGCGCGGCTTGCTCGCGCAGGGCCGCGGCATAACCGCCGGCGCCGTGTTCCAGGGTGCGCGCAACGCGCCCGATGGTGGTCACGCTGACCTGGGTCAGCTCGTGGATCTCGCGGTACGGCACGCCCTTGATCAACAGAGGCACCACCCGCCAGCGGTCGGCCATGGCTTCGAGCTCGGCCGGAGTGCACAGATCGCGCAGGAAGGCCTCCACTGCACCGGGCGCATGCAGGCAGGCCAAGGCCTCGGACAGCATCTGCAGCGAAGCGGCAACATCGGTGGGTTCGCGGGGGGCAGGTCGTTGTTTCATTGCGTTAATGTAATAGCGTGTTAGTACATTAACGCAAATGGTGCCACTTGTCACCTGGTCGGGCGGCGACGTCAGGACAGCTCGGTTGGCGTCTAGTCATGCGGCTTTGCGCTCGCCTGCTCTCGCCTCGCTGCACGGAGAACCGAACAAGACCTTTTCCCCGCCTGCGGGGGGAAGGTGCCCGAAGGGCGGATGGGGACGAGGTCCAGTGCAGCACTGTCCACTGTTTCAAGTGCAGATTGCGCGCCTTGCAAATCGCAAAGCAGCAACATCGTCTGGGTGAGCATTGCGCCCATGCCTCTCGGCTGAGCTGGAGGAAAGCCTCAGAGCCACCCTCATCCGGCGCTGCGCGCCACCTTCTCCCGTTGACGGGAGAAGGGAGCAAAACAAGGCGTTTCGGGCGCGGAGGACAGCTGCCCCCCTTATCTCTTGGCGATCTGCCAGATTAGGAGTCGAGAGGCGGCGTGGTCGACCGATAACCCCTTGGTCTTGCCGACCGCGGGAGAGCCAGCTCGCCACGCCGCAATCTCCTGGCAAACGCCCGAACAGTTGCTCGAGTAGGCGCTCGTAACGATAAG
>NZ_LXNG01000014.1 GCF_001642575.1 Xanthomonas floridensis
GGTGTGCCTGTAGCAGGGGCAACACCGCGCACATGCGCCGGAAACGGCCAAAAACCGCAGGCCTGAGCGTCATTGGCGCGACCGATGCGGCTTACCTCATCCTCCGATGGCGTTGATCAGACCATCCCTAATAAACAGTGGCAAGCTCGTAAATGAAATTATCGGGCAGGATGAAATCGAGTCCGTTATCGAGGCCGCCGACCAAGCCAGCCACCTCCCCAGATTTTCGATTGACAAAATGAGTCGGCTGGCTAGTGCGAGGGCTTCAAAATTTGTCCTTGGCCAATTGAGTCTTCTAGAAATTGTTGCTGTTGACAAGAGTATTTCGCTGGCATCTGGCGAGGTGCTCAGACCCGATATCATCGCTTACAACCCGGAATCAAGGGTGGTGCTGATTTTTGAAGTGAAGAGGGAGAAGGGTCCAGAGCGGCAGGCCGTTTCAGAGTTGGCAGGTTATGAGCATGAAATTCAAAACCTGTTTCCATTCCTTTCGAACATGGACATTTGCTTTGTCATCGTTGCTCGTGATTGGAGTGACCTTTTAGACCATGGTGTCGCGAGCTTGACTACATGGTCAGGCAAGCAGTGTTTGGCCTTGAGCCTGGATTACGACGCTGAACCACGGCGATTACAATGTCGTATCGTCGAGGCCTGGTATCCAACCGCAACTGTTGATATTCCCGAAGAGGCGATGCAATGTTTTGATGTTGTCCTCTACGAGAAAACCGATGACTCGCTAAATCGGGACATTGAGTTTCCACCTCCGCTTGTTCAAACGGCCATCAGCATGATTGCTCGCGAAGGGGACCGAATGCGGTCTCATGGTTTTTTGATGCTCTGGCGAAACCTTGCTGATTCAAGTAGGGCCCATTGGGTTTTCACGTTATGCACGCTTGACCCTGGCGTCTTTCACGCAGCAATGCAGAAGAACGCTGATGGTCGTCAATCCACATTGACCACCTATTTTCCTAAAGTAGGCGGCCTTTCGAGTGGCTCTATGCCGGGGGGCGGATACCGAGTTATAGATCATGCGAAGAGTCTTCTTTCGGAAGATTACGATGTCCAGATTGAAAATCATAACACTTGGAAAGAGAAACAGCGGCAGCATCGCGGCCGCTCTGAACCTTTTTTATTTGAATTTTGGGGAGAGCCAGGCGACTTCTCGCGATCCTTTGTGATAAGCCAAACGGTGCGATCCTCTCTACTCCCATTTCTTTCGACTTCAAAGCTTGACTGGACACATCCCCTTGTGGCAATTCCTGCCATCGGCTATATGTCTGGCAGAATTCCCTTTGTGGAGGGTCAGGTCTTCTGCAGAGATCTATTCGATGCTGGGATAACGTTAGGTTCGCTGCATATATGCTTGAAGCGCATCCGATCATTGCTGGAGCAGAATAATGGTGATCGAACTGCCGAAAACGAATGCGCGCTACGCACTGCCGTTGCTTTATCTAAATGGTGTTTCCCGGAGGCTATCACCTTAATGGCTGAGCTGGCTCAGCTTTTTAAAAGCTACTCATCTATTCAGGAATCGCCGCCGCCACTCTCTAATGGAGAGGAAGAGTCGGTTGAGAGCGTGGATGCGGTTATCGAGTGGGTGACGAATCATCTGATTGATGAGGATGGTTATCACAAGACAGCATTTATGCTGGGATTGCAACTAAGTGGGTGCTACGAGGTCCTTAGCGCTGGAACACCGTTAGATAAAACGCCAGATGGCTTCGAAGAAGTTCGGGAAACCGTAGTCCTCTTATGCCGAAACGTGACCGAAGAGATGATTGAGCGGGGTCGCAATAAGCACATTTCGCGCGGAGATGGATTGTATGTAAGAGACTACATTCAGGGGCTGACATCCATTACAAATATTGTGGGTGAAACTAATATAGTGTCCGGCCTCAAAGATTTGGATTTTGATAGGCTTTTAGATGTGCTTCGTCTTTGCGTAGATGCGGTCGATAAAATTCGTTTTCCTGTCCATCACACCTTGGTGCCCACGGGGCCGTTGAAGCCAGACATGTCTTTGTTGAAGAGTCGTGTCCAACACATCTTCGAGAAAGGTGATAAGAGGCCTGCTGTTATAGTAAGTGCCTCTGGCGCATACGGTGTGGGACACCTTCCAGAAGAGTGTAAAATTCTGCCTCCCCTGGAGAGTACGGAGGACGCTATCTATTTTCTAGACCAAAGAATTGGATTTGCAATGGCTACTAAGTTGAGTTGGGAAGAAGTGGGTGTAAGATTTGCCAAAGGACTATAAGTTACGTTGCGTGGCTAACCTCCGATCTGACTAGGCGCAATCTTCTAGCGCCTAGCAAGTTGATCGCGTAGCTAGCAAATTCCGATTGTGCGCGCTTAGGTGCAAGCATTAATTCCGCGACGATAGAATCCACTCAGCCACCACACGGTATCCGGGGCAAGATCCCCCGTGATTTTAATTCTTCCATCCTTTTGTTCTTGTTTTGTTCGTCCTCTTTTTGGCCGCCTGCTCGCGCCGTCGTTCCATGTGGCGAACCTGCTTGAACGACCGATCAAATTGCCCTGGTGTGTAAGCAGGCAGGGAAAGTGGAGGACCAAACTGCTCAATGGCCGAAAAGCGAGCGGGAACAGAAGGCGGATCAACGTAATGCTTCAAGCCTGGCGGAAGCGTCAGCTCGTGGCCGGTGATTTGTTGGGAAATCGGAAGCGAGATGCCGTGCTCATTGACTAGCGAGTTGGACAAGGTGTGCCGGAAGCAATGAAAGCTTTTGAGCCGTTGGGTCAGTCCTTGCTTGATCGCATAGGCCCGGAACTGATCCCCTAGCGCGTCGCCGTGGCCGTTTTCGGCGTTGTAGGGCAAGTGCGGGAACAGTCGCTCAAAGCCTGCGCGCTTGACCTCATCCACATAGACCAAGAACCCAGCCTCGATCAGGGATGTGGGCAGGGGCACAAAACGGGAGGAGTGGGGGTTCTTCAACCGTTGATCCGGCTTGGCTCCCCGGAAATGCACGCCCCAGAAATCGCCCACCTTGCCGATGTCGTCAACATAGAGCTGAGCGACCTCGTTGACCCGAGCACCGGTCGCAAATCCCAACAGCGTGCCAAACCATCGGTGCGGATACTTCTTCGCCCAGGACGTGAATGCATTCAGTTCAAGCAGCGCTTCGAGCTCAGCCCGGCTAAACGGATCACGACTCGGCTCATCGGTGAGCGACTTGGCACGATTGAGAATGGCTTTGTGAGGTGCCTTGCTAATCAGGTCTTCGTTCGCCAAGGCGTTGAAGAAGGACGCAATACGATCCCGATGCTTCTCCTTGGTGCGCATGCTCAGCAGTTCATGACCACCTTGCCGCGCCTTGCTCAATATTTCGACAGGGGTGAGGCCGGCGAACACTGCCTTCTTGGTGGCGTTGCTGGGGTAGTGCTCAAGCGCATCCAGGAACTTTCGGACGTCATCGGTCTTGTAGTCCTCGACCGGCTTGTCGCCGACAAGCGCCACAAACAGCCCCAGGCTGTGTTCGGTATCGAGCACATTTTTGGCGCTTCGCCCCACGCGCCGCATCTCGCTGATGTGGATCGCGGCGCGCTCTGACAGCAGCGGTCCGGCGCTTTTCACAGAAGCCAGTTGCTGAAAAGGGAGGTGTTTCAGTGCGTCCAGCAGCCGGGCGTGATCGTCTGCTCCGTTGGCAGAGAGCTCCACGCCACCGACCTTGATGGTGTAGGGCCGAGCTTCGTTCCCTTGCAACGCGGCCAGAGCCTGGGTCAGCAAATCGTCCTGCATGCCCGCTCCTTGCCGCACCTGATCGAATGCTTCCGAGAGTGCCACAGCAGTTCGTGCCACGGCCAGCCGGGCGGCATCACCCAGGGACAAGCGAACGGGACGGACAAGGTAGCGCGAGCCAATGAGGGCTTGCAGGTCGGTCGGGACGAAGAAGCGCACATACAGCCCAGCAGGGCGGCGCAGAAAATACGGCTTCGGCACGGGGTTTGATACCTCGTTTGATACCTAACGCAGGCTCAAACTGAACATCAAACCCCGGGCCTAACCTTCGCGAAATCAAGCGCTTACTGCTCTTTTCCGCGATCAGATGGTGGAGGTGGGCTCTACCCGCGATCCGCTGTAACTTGTTGAATCGCAAGGCGATGGGCTAACCGCTTGCCGCCAGATGCCCCCACAGATACCCCCAGCTCAAGCCGCCTTGTCACGCAGGGCGATCTGGTCATTGATCCAGTCGGTTACCTCGGACTCGACCCATACCGATGACGTGCCCAGGTGAAGGGGCTGGGGGAACGTCTTATCCCGGATGCGGCTATAGAGAGTCGACTTCGATATGCCGACGCGGTCCAGGACATCGGGCAGCCGGAGTAGCCGTTGGGTGGTGGTCGGGGTCGTGCTCATGATTTTGCATTCTCCTGATTCGCCAACGCCGCGCGCATCTGATCGGCGCTGCCCTGGCAGGTGTTTATGAGGTCTGCGCACATCGCGCGCAGAGCGTGGTTCTCGGCGGTGACCCGTTCGATGTGGTCGGCGGCCATGGCGAGCTGCTGCCGGAGCAGATCCTTGGCCGGCTGCTTCATCCGGCGGGGCTGGCGCGGGAATAGCTGGGGCTTCATGCGGCTTGGTCCTGCGGCAGCGGGTCCATCGTTGCGAACAGATCCGGCATGGCGATCTCGCGCTCGGCCGCCTGCAGGTACCGCACGCCGTCCATGAAGTAAGCGGTGGACAGCTCGGCGGCACGGCCCCGGCGGCCCAGCTTCAGTGCCCGGTACGGCACGGTGAACAGACCGCCGAACGGGTCGAACACCAGCTCGCCGGCATTGCTGAAGCGCTGGATCAGCCGGTCGACAATGTCGAACTGCAGCGGGCAGATGTGGTTTTCCAGGCCGCGCCGGGTCTGCTCGCCGTTGAGCGTCAGCATGCGGTTGACGTCGTGCCACACGTCCGGGTCATGGCTGCCCGGCGCCAGCGACATGAAGGTGGAGGGCAGTGCGCCGCGCGCCTCCAGCTCTTCACCGATGCGCACGTGGGTCTCGTAGTCGTAGACCTCGCGCAGGCTGTACTCGGTGAACAGCTTGGCCAGTTTGTCCGGGCCCAGCTGCGCCAGCTCGTCGGCCGTCAGCTGGCGGCGGCCGCTCGAGCGCCAGAACGCATGCGCATCTACCTGCCAGCGCGCCCGCGTGTAATCCGCCTTCTGCTTGCGGACCGGCTCATCGGCATAGCCGCGGCTGCGATCTGTCTGCGGCTTGTGCAGCAGCACGATGTACTCAGGCGAACCCACCCCCATCTTCGTGCCGTCCTTGCACTGCTCCGACCATCCCAGCCGGTAGGTCTGGTTGTTCTCGCGCACCACGTCGGTCACAACCGTGATCAGGCCCATGTAGTCGAAGCCGTGCGACCGGTAATGGAAGATCGCCTCTGCATGGAAGGGGCTGACCGTCGGCACGCCGGCGCCGGTGACCGCGCCGAACTGGATCCGGTCCTTCACGTGGATGGCCGCGATCCGGCCCGGCTTGAGGATCCGCAGCAGCTGCGTGCTGAGGTGGTCCATCTGTGCCCAGAAATGTGCGTTGTCGTCGGTGTGCCCGAAATCGTTGTAGCTCGGGCTGTACTCGTAGTGGTTGGCGAACGGGATCGAGGTCACGATCAGGTCGACGCTGTCGTCGGCCATGCCGCGCGTCTCCACCACGCAGTCGTTGTTCGCGACAGTCCAGCCGGTACCGCTGGCTTCGATCCGCTCCACGCCGATCGAGCGCTGAAGTACTTGCGCCATGGCGGCCTTGCTCAGGCCGTATTCCCTGATGATCTCGCTCATTTTTTCTACCATCTCCTCGTGGCGCGTCCACTTCGCCTGCAGGCTGGCCAGCACCTCGCGCTCGCTCTCGGCGTAGACGATCCACACCTCGACCGGGTGCGTCTGCTGGTACCGCTGGATGCGGTGAATGGACTGGATGAAGTCGTTGAACTTGAAGCCGATGCCGGCGTAGACCGACAGGTGGCAATGCCGCTGGAAGTTGCAGCCGCTGCCGGCGATCACCGGCTTGGCAGACAGGATCGGGATCACGCCTTCACTGAAGTCGATGACCGCTTGCTCGCGCTCGTCCAGCTCCTGGTCGCCGTAGATGCTGACGGCGGTGGGGATGGCAGCCTGCAATGCATGCCGCTCTGCCTCGAGGTCGTGCCAGATCAGCCAATGCTCATCCGGCCTGGCGGCGACCACCTGCTGCACGGCAGCCACGCGCGCGCCGAGCGTGTCGCGTTTCTCCTTCGCGGCATTCTGCAAACCCATCGCGGCATCGCGGAACAACTTGCCCTGGCCATCTCGCTCGGCGCCGGCAGTGTTGTGGTCCACCGGCACCTCGACGTAATGCACTGTCAGCTCCGGCAGGTCATAGCCTTCGTCGCTGTAGCCCAGGTCGGACGGCTTTTGCAGGAACAGCGCCCAGCTCGCCACCCATAGCCAGAACTCACGTTCCTTGTGGGGGTACAGCGTCAGGTTGTTGGCCTGCGTGCTGTCGCGCTTGAACCAGCGGGTGAGCGCCTCGCCCGTGTCCATCACGCCGAGGAAGCCGGCGTAATGGATCAGCTCTTTGTAGCGGTTCGGGCTGGGCGTGGCCGTGGCGACGAACCGGTACCGGACCTCATCGAACAGGCTCAGGAACTGCTGATAGGTCTTCGATCCGAAGCTGCGCAGCACAGAGGCCTCGTCGAGGCTGGCCGCAGTGAATAGGTTCGGGTCGAGCTTCCCGTCTCGCACGCTCTCGTAGTTGGTCAGATGGATGCCATCGAAGTCCGGATCCACCTCGGCGCTGGTGCGCACGAAACGCGTATCCAGCCTGAGCTTGCCTGCGTCGCGGCGGAACTCCTGACGCACGCCCAGCGGCACCACGATGCCTACGGCTCCGCCGGCATGCGCGCGCGCCAGCCGCATGATCTCCAACTGCTGCATGCTCTTGCCGAGGCCGAAGCGCTGGAAGAGGGCGCGGCGCCCGCCGGAGCATGCCCACACTACGCTGTCGCGCTGGTGCGGCTTGAGGAGCGGGTGCACGTCATCGGGCGAGACGTCGAACCCGAGCGACGGCGCGACGCGCACCTTGCGCTCCAGGAACTCGCGGTAGGGGTCAGCCACGGCGGACCCCTACCTTTGATCTACTTAGCGCAGATGTGGGTATTTCATTACGAGCTCCGCCCTGCCCATTGCTGCCGCGGTCTGCCGGTCGATGCCTGCCGGAATAGAGCTGTGGACAAAAATCACCACGTTTGCGTCCTGCCAACTTGTGCCCGGCGTGGAAGAGGAAATTTCCAGATCGATATAGCCGTTTGGTATGGACAAAGAGCCAAGATGCTCTGCGGTCAAAATAGTCCCGTGCTCGGGTCCCCCAGCTAAGTAAGCAGCTCGCATATCTAACCTTTTTCGGTGGATTGATAGGCTGAACTTTAGGCAAGTTTTCAGAAAACAAGATGGTGATAAGCAGATCTGTTTTCATGCGGCCATCCTCAGTGTGGCGTCTGCGGAATCCAAATTGGCTTCGGCAAGCGCGCGCAGGGGCGGTGGACTGACACTGTTGCCGCACATGCGCACCGCGGCGCTGGTGCTGATGGCCCGGCCGTCCGCGGTGTGCGTGATCCGGTAGGCGGCGGGGAAGCCCTGCGCGCGGAACAGCTCGTGCGGCTTGAGCATGCGCAGGCCGATGTCGACGATGACGTAGGGGGTGCCCTGAATCACCACGGTGACCAGCGCCAGCCGGTCCTTGGTGGTGACCGTGTCCAGCGGGTCGCGCGGGTCTACGGCGATGCCGCTGCGGTAGTACTTCACCAGGAACGCGGCCACCTGCAGCGCGCCGGCCTCCTGCTCGGGGCTCAGCGTGCATTCGACGACGCCGTGGTGCACCGCACCGGCACACACGGTGCCCAGTGGCGCGCCGGCATCCTGGCCATGCGCGTGCCGGCGCATGGTGATCAGGTGCGCGGTGGCGAGCTGCTGCTGGCTGCCGGTGGCGGTGATGGTGCTCATCGGCTCGCGCGCATCGCGGCCGCCGCCTTCGTAGAAGCCGCCGTTGGCCTGTTCGAGGAATGCGGTCATCACGCCTTGGCCGCCGCCGCTCGCGACGATGGTGCCGATAGGCCCCTGGATATCGTTGATGCCGTGACTGAAGCGCTTTCCCGGAGTTTTACCTTCGCCATGGCCCATCTGCACCAGGCAGGGAGCCACCAGCGCGGTGTCCGCCTTCGTGGTCATCGTGTAGAGCGGCTCAGCACCGGAGCGCGGCTCTGACTGACCTGCGCGGCCACCCACACCGGCCAGGATCGGCGCTACGGCCGAGAAGTGGCCGCCCTTAACTCCCGCGCAGATCGTGCGCAGCGGCTCGTCGGCGCGCATGGTGCGCTGATTGCTGGCATTCGAGTGCTCGGTGATGAAGGGCGCCAGCTCAGGCGCAACCAGCATCAGCTCGCCGCGGTGCGCGGCAGTGATCGTCGGCAGTGGCGCCTGCACGTCGTTGACGCGGTCCGAGCCCTGATGAGTGGCCGGCACGATGAAAGGATCGGCCGATTGCAGCACGTGGCGGATCACGCCCTTGGCGATACGGCGCAGCGTGGCGTCAGCGAGTGGGCGCTTGCGGGTGAAGATCGACGGGCAGGGCAGCGAGAAGTCCAGGCAATCGGCGGCGCGCACGCGCGGCAGCTGATGGGGCGCGGTGCCGTGCGTCGGCGAGGGCCACACGATCGGCTCACCATCGCGGCGCGCGATCAGGAACAGCCGCTCGCGGCTGGTGCCGGCGCCGTAATCGCTAGCGGTCAGCTTGCGCCACTCCACGCGGTAGCCCTTCGACTCCAGTGCCGCGACGAACTGGCGCCAGGTGCGGCCGCTGTGGCGCTTGTCGGGCACCAGCTGCTGATTCGCTACCGGCACTTGCTCGCCGCGCGCCGCAACGGTTCCGTCCATCTTCAGCACGCGGCCGGTCGCCTTGCAGCGCTTGGCCACCAGCGGACCCCAGGTCAGGATCTGCCACACGTTCTCCAGCGACAGGATGCGCGGCGCGGTGTTCGTGCCGTCTCGCAAGTCGGCGCGTAGCAGCTGGCCGATCCACTTCAGCGCGACCCATGAGAGCGCACGCGTCTTGTGACTGCGCGGCTGGCCGCCCTTGGCCTGGCTGAAGTGCGTGCAGTCCGGCGAGGCATGGAACCAGCCCACAGGGCGGCCCGCCACGTCCTTGCGCGGGTCGGCGTGCCAGATGTCCTCACGGTGGTGGATCGTCAGGGGATGATTGGCGGCATGCATGCCGATCGCCCACTGGTCGTGGTTGTAGGCCAGCGCCGGGTCGACGCCCAGCGCCTGCTTCAGCGCCTCGCTGGCGCCGCCGCCGCCGGCGAACAGATCGACCACGATCTCACCGGGGCGCAGGCACGAGACCTGCGGAGCGGGGAAGTTGAAAGAGCGCGAGCTGTCAGCCACCGCGCGCCTCCCGCTGTGCCTGATCGCGTAGTTGCTGCAGCGCCGGCAGGTGGGTGAGCCGGATCAGCTCATCACTGGCGCCTGCTTCGCGCGCTCGGCTCAGCGCCCAGTCCAGCGCGGCTAGCTTGTCGTTAGGGTGCAGAGCGGTCATGGCAGAATTGGCTCCTGAGAAGAGGGGCGGGAATGGCAACTTTGAAGTGGGTATTCGTGCGCTGCTGGCCGCTGGGGCCTTCCTGCGAAGTCGATTGGGATGCCTGGGCCGCGATCGGCACTTTGGCAGCAGTGGTAGTCGCGCTCTGGCTTGGGTTGTGGGGCCAATTTGCTGCGGCGCGACTCGCAAGAGCTAAAAGAGACATAGCCATCCATATCGCGCGAGCTCAGGCCAAAGCGTTGTTCGACAACATCGAGACGCTTGGCGGCAATCCTGGCGTTGCTGCAAATATGTGGGATGAGCGCGTGGTTGCATTCGTCCTGCATGGCGAAGCTACCGTTGCAAGCAATTGTGCCGAGCTCGAGAAAGTCATGCTCGACCTTGATCAGGGAAGAATTGAGCTTCTGGCCCCGCTCGTTTCCGAGTGCAGGACAATGGCGAACGAAATTCATGGTCTTCGCAGATATGGCGCAGGCGAACAGGTGAAGCTGGCTGACTACATAACCCGGTACACGCACCGGAGAGCTATGAGGGCCCTGGATAGAGAGGTGGCGGTGATGACCGTACTCAACGGGGTGGCCACGCAGAACCGAATGCGGCTGCAACGATCGCCAAGACCGGGGGAATAATGCGTTTGTCACGCGGCAACTCCCATAGCGGCCAGGTCGATCTCGTCCACGCGATCGCGCAGCTGCCGGCGCGCGCGGCGCAGCTGCTTCGCCACGTAAGCTGGCTCGTCCTTGGCGGTGAAGGTCAGCGCATGCATGTGTAGCGCGCTGGTGTGATCGCGGCGGAACATGCGCCAGGTGATGAAGGCGCCGTCGCTGGTGGGGAAGCGGCCCCAGGAAAAGCCGCCGTTGCGCTTGGGCGCGCGGCGAGAGTGCTGTCGGTTCAAGCTGCGTACCTCAGCAGGTGAGTGCGCCGCACCGGGCCATGCCACAGCGCAGCGACGTTGTTGAGCCGGATCTGCTCGGGATCACGGCGGATCGGCGCGAGCCTGGTCTGGGCCCGCTTGATGTCGTTCCGACAGAGCACGCAGACGTTGACCACGCGCCCGTTCTGGGTCGGGAACTCGGAATCGCTGAGCGACCTTTTGCAGCTGGTGCAGACGCGCGCCATCACGCGGCCTGCTGGTAGCTGTCGGCAGCGGCGCTCGCAAACACCTTCTGCATGGCGGTGAACATCGCAGGCAGCTGCGCGGCGTCGTACAGCTTCGAGGCGCGCTCGATGGTCAGCGGCAGGAAGCCCAGCTGCGCCAGGCCGTCGGCGGTGATCGTCAGCGGAGCGATCTTGGCGTTGATGTCGCCCAGCTTGATGCGCACGACCTGGGCCGGCGCTGGCGCAGCCGAAGACTTCACCGCCTGCGAGAGAGCGGGGGGGAGGGCCGCAGGAGCAGCCGCCACCGGCACCGGTGCCGACACGGCCGCCGGCGCGGGAGCAGGCACCGCGGCAGCGACACGTGCTGCCTCGGCCTGGGCATCGGCGCGACGCTGCGCTGCCTCGCGCTCCTCCTGTTCGCGCGCCAGCTTGGCGGCTTCTTCCTGGCGGATCTTCTCGCGCTGCGCCTCCAGCCGTTGCTCATCGACGCGCTGCTGCTCGGTGATGCGCGCGGTGATCAGGTTGCGCAGATCCTCCGGCGACTTCGTGGCGCACAGCTGCACGCGGTCATGGAACAGGCCGGCGAAGGTGCCCATCTCCATTTCCAGCACGCGTACGTTGGCGCGCACGCGCTCGGCCTGCTGGCTGGCCGCTACCTTGGCGTTCGCCGCAGCGGTACCGACGGCGTCCAGCATGCTGCTGATCGACTTCTTGCCCTTGATCACCGCGCCGATGTCGGCCTGTAGCGAAGCCGGTGCCGCCAGCGCATGCGCTTCGAGTCCCGCATTGATCGACGCATAGTGATCCCGCACCGACTGCACGCCAGTGGCGACGATCTGAGTGCGGCGGTTGTCCTTCTCGACCTTCACCAGCTTGTCCAGCTCCAGGCGCACGCGGCGCGCTTCGGCTGCCACCTCGTCTATCGTCCGGAAGACCGCGTCGATGTCGGCGGTCTGGCCGAGGATTTGCTGCTTCGTGGCCTCCAGCCGATCCTCGACTCCCTTGCACCACTTCACCGTTTGCTCTGCGTTGGCGAAGTCGTCGTCGGTCTGCAGCTCGCGGTTGATGCCGCTGAGCACGGCCATGGCCGATGCCTTGAAGTCGGCGAGGTTGGACGCGGTCACCATGCCGGTCACAGCGATGTGCAGCGACGGCAGCGTCTCCGGCGCGCGGCCGCTGGCCACCGGTTCCGCTTTTTCGACATGCTCGTAGGCGGCGACATCGGCCTCGAATTGCTCCCAGCCGGCGCTAATGCGTGCGCGCAGCTCCGGATCCGGCGCGTACCAGCAGTGGCGCTCCTCGACCAGCTCATCGCCGCGCCACTTCGAAGCCATGAACAGCACTCGTGCCGCGCCGGAGACCATCGCTTGGTGCTCCATCTGGACCCGGTACTGCAGCGGCAGGTCTGCACCCGTGCAGCCGTCGACCATGGCGCGCCGCAGGTCATCGTTCAGGCTCTTGTGCTCGAACGCGACTTCCTCGAGCAGCGACAGGCCGTCGAAGCTGGCCGAGTACTTCCCGTCTTCGCCGACGCACGGGTACAAATCCTCGCCGATGATCTGCTCGGCGATGGGGCGCGCGAGGGCTTCGTAGCGGTGGCCATCGGCGAAGCGCTGGAGCGTGGCGTCGTCGTATTCCTCACCAATGCCGGTAGCGACTTCGCGAACCAGCTGCGCGCGCGTCTTGTACGAGCTGCAGCCGAGCATCGCAGGCGCGTCGCTGGCGTTGAGGTGGGTAGCGCGGTGGGCATGCCATTCCGGCGTGCCCTGGATCAGCTCTACGATCTTCATGCCTGCTCTCCTTCGCTGCCTTCACCAGAGGTCGGGCCGGACTGCTCAACGGGTGCAGGCTTCTCGAAGGCCGCAACCTGTGCACGTTGCTCTGCCGTGAGGGAACCCTTCGTTTCCGCCATCGCGATGATCTGGGCTGCCGACTTCTTGCCGCCTTCGATTGCCGCTTTCCAGGACGGCAGAGCGGCGGCAAACGCTTCCGCGCTATAACCGGCCGGCTTCTGGGGAGTTGCAGGTGCGGTGCCTGCGAAGGCGTCCTCGGGAGTGGTGTCCCCTTCCTTGATCGCAGTTACGATGCCGCGCAGCAGGACAAGATGCTCCAGGCCGATGTCTTCGACACCAGCAACGTCTAGCTTGGCGCAGACCTGCTCGGCAGAGATCCCAAACCGCTGAAAATGCGCCAGCGCGTCGGCGCGCCGGTTCGCCAGCGTCTTGATGTCGCCCATGATCACCTTGCGCGCCTCGACGTACATGTCCTCCCAGAACGCTTTCGGCACGCCCTTCAGCACGGCGTTGCGCAATGCGATAGAGCAGGCGGCATTCGCGGTAACGCCGATCATGTCGGCCTTGAAGCGGCGGCCCTGCCGATCGACGATGCGCCGCTGCACCTCGTAGGTGATCGCCACGTTGCGCTCCAGGTCATGGAACACCCCTTGCGCGGTGATGAACTCGCCCTTGTCGTCGATGACGCGTGCGCCTGCACGGTTGTTGCCCCATGCAGAGGCGACGATCTCAGCGAAGCGTGCAGATGGACCCTCGATCGTCTTGCCGTCGCGGGGGAGGGCATAGACGCATTGCTCCGCGATGCTCTGGCTCAGCGTGACCATCTGGATGGCCTCATCGCGGAAGCGCTTGAGCGAGCGCGGGAATCGGCGTGCGGTGGTGATCTGCTGTTCGATCTCCGAACGGCTAATCATGGCGGCCATGCCCTCCTCGGGGACGAGCTGGCCTTCTTGTAGTTGTGCGCTCACTGCAATCTCCTGCCGGCGGCGCCGGCGTGTTGTCGATGGGTGGAGGGGCCGGCGGTGTAATCCCGGCTTGCTACCGCATGCTGTGGCTCCGATTACCGCGTGCGCCCGGCTAGGTTCATACGCACGTCTTTGGCCGGCAGGTCGCCTGTTTCCCGGTTTTTGACAGAAGGCCGGAACCTTCTTTCCCGTGGGCGGTGTCCCGCTTTGGGCGCTCCCAGTTGCCTAGGCATTCGCGCATCACCACTGCGCGTTCCCTCCATAGCGGAGCGGCCTGGTCTTCGATACGACAGACAGGAACGCTCGTTGATCGCAAGCCACTCCGCTATGGATAGAGGCCGGTCTTTCCCGGCGGTCAGCGGTGTTGCATCCGCGCCACTCGTTCACCCATGAGCTTTCGCTGGGGCCAGTCTTTCCCGGCTGCATAGGCTTTCGCCTCCCGCTCCTTCTTGCGCACGTATCGGCGGTGCGGGCGGTTCCCTTCCTGCCTTTAACGTCTGACCTTCGAGAGTCAATGCGCGGTGCGATCGCGTCCGTGGACACCTGCCACGGATCAGGGTTCGGGATCAGGCCGCGTCGGACAGCGGGCGGTCTTCGACCTTGCGGTAGGGCCAGCGCACCGGGTCGGCCTTGATCACCTTGTTGAAGTGGCCACCCTTCGACTCGGCCGCCTGCAGCGCGGCGTAGTCCTCGGCGGTGACGTTGTCGTAGTGGTAGAGCGAGGTGTTCTCGCCCTTCCAGTTCTTGAAGCGCACGGCGAGCGTCTGTGTGGCGGCGTCGTGGCCGATTGCCGCGATTTGGCGGCTCTCCACGTCGATCAGCGGGATGCGGACGGGCGCGTTCATGCGGCGGCCTTCTTGCCGGCGTCGATCAAGCTCGCGGCTTCGGCAGCAGCAGCTGCGTTGTCCTGCGCATCAAGCGTGTCGCCGCCCTCGGTCAGATCCTCGACGACCGCAGCGCCACGCTTGGGAGCGAGGAGCGTCAGCAGCACGTCTTCGCGGATCAGCGCTTCCGACAGCTCGGCCAGTTCCTGCGGCTCGACTTCGGCCGATGCAGTGAACGACATGGCCAGGCTGCCGCCTTCCTTCGGCTCGATCACGAAGCGCTTGAGCTTCACGTCAACCAAGATGATCGGATCGGCAGTTTCGAGCAGGCCGGCCAGGTGCATCTCGTAGCCGGTGAACTCGTGGCTCAGCTTCAACGGCTCCAGCGCCGGATGCTTCACCGCGGTCAGGCCGTCGCCGCCGATCTGCGGCAGATCCTGCTGCTCGCCCTTGGCCGGTTTGCGGAACAGGTCGTGGCGCAGGGTGGAGTCGAACGAATCGAGCGCTTCGTTGCTGACACTCAAGACGAACTTGATGTCGGCGGCGAGCTGGCGCTCCTCGCCATGGCGCTGGATGCGCTGATTGACGTTGGCGATGGACGCCTCGTGTTTATCGAGTTGGAACATTGGAACCTCGTCGGGTGGTGCCGGCGCGCCGGCGGGGATCAACGGACGCCGCGGCGCGGCTGTTCGGGAAAATCAGGGGTGATGTCGGTGGCCGGCTTGGGCTGGGCACGGTGTGCACGGGCTCGGGCTCGGGCGTTACGCAAGCTCTCCGGCACGTGCAGCGACAGCACGAAGGCAATAACCAGCAGAGCGGAGGAGATCTCGTGCGCGTTCCGTTCGTAGGCAAAGATCGCCAGCGCGGCCAGAAACAGAATCGACTCGCCAAGGAACAAAAAGCGGTAGTAGTGGCGGCCGGTCACAGGAATACCGCCTGGGCCAGCAGCGTCAGCACAGCGCCCACAAGCATGCAGATCAGCGCGAACGGCACGTCCTCGCGCAGCATGTGGCGCTGAAATTCTTTCTCTTCCATCTTGTCCATCACGCAGCCTCCGGGCCGTCGCCGAACGCGGTTGCCGACTCGTCAGGCTCGCGCACGTGCTGCGATGCCTGCACCCGCAAAGGGCGCACGTTGTCGGGTCGGAAGGTACGGGCCAGCTGACCGGCGACCACCGGGCCGTAGCCGCGCTCCGTGGCTATGGCGCGGACCAGGTCGGCGCCGCGGGCAGAAACAGGGAAGGGGATGACGGCGCTCATGCGGCCACCCGCCACGGCATTTCGGCCACCGGCGCCGGCTTGGCTTCGTACACCACCAGGTAGTGCTGCACCGCCTCGATCCGCGAGCAGTCCACGTCGTCCATGCGGCCGCTGATCAGCTGCGACAGGTAGTCGCCGATGGCGTTGCGCAGGATCTCTGCCGCGCCGGTGTCGTTGCCGTCCGCGAGGTGGCCGGCAATCAGAGCCAGCTGCTCGGTCGTCAGCTCGCCCAGCGCTTCGCTCAGAACGAAGCCAGAGCGGTGCAGGGCACCGGCCAGGACGTCGGCGCGCTCGTCCGACAGCTCATGCCGGCTGCAGGTCGCGCAGCCGCACTGCGGGTGGTACGGGTGGCGATTTGCCATGGCTCAAGCCTCCCCACGCTGGGCGGACTGGCCGCTATGATCTGTAAGCAAATTCGCGCCAATGGAGGAAGCGCTATGCCCATTTGGGCTCAATGGATCACTTTCGCGGGTGCGGTAATCGGCTGCGTGGTCGCCGTTGCCAACTTGGTCATCAACTACGTGCGAGGTGCTCGCAGCATCCGGATCGGCGTGCAGTTCGAGCCAGTCCATGACAAGCCGACCCGCCTTATCATCAAGGTCGTAAACCGTGGCGGTGTAGCGGTAACCATCGCAGACATAAGCCTGATAGCTGGCCGGGATGGGAAGGGCCAAGCCCATCGCCTGAGGGTCGAACACGGGCAGCAGTTCGCTGGCGCCGTGGTCGAAAAAGGCACCAAACTTTCTTTCCGCATCCACCCCGAGGCGCTGAACGAACCACTGGATGCTGGCGCCCACACTGTCCAACTCACCACGGCGGATGAGCGCGTCTACAGCCTGCGCTTCCGGGAGCTGCTTGACCGCAAGGATGAGCTGCAGTGCGTAATCGTCCCCAACGGGGCGGCACATCAAGGCTTCAGCATCGAGCGCCGAAACGCGCTTCCTGATCAGGCGCGTTCCGAGTCCCGCCAGCGCGGCGATGGCGATCGCCACTGAGGTTCCGACAAGTAGGGGCTGGTCGTACATCTACGTTCTCCGTCGCACGTCCCCGGCGGGATCCGGGTAGTTCGTTGCGATGGACGTAGATTACCAAACGGTAATCATCTGTCAATACCAGATGGTAATTATTTTGGCCAAGCGGAATTGGCTGTCGCGATAGGTCCAAGCTGACTCTTACAGAGCCGGCTCGATACTGGACTCACCTTCGAGCACTGTGTGGATGCGGTAGGAGCGGGATTGCCCTGGATCGACCACGATCTCAAGGCTGTGGCTGCGCGCGACCTGGCGCTCTTCGCTATTGACACCGCAAAGACCCCTGCCGCCAACCGATCGAGAAGTAATAACGTGCCGCCCTACGCTCAAGGCTATGGTTGCGCGCTCGCCAGAGTTGAGGTGCGCAGCAGGCTTGCCATCTATGTAAAGCCCCAAGAGACAGCCGGATCCGACCATGCCAATGTCGCGGACAACAGAAATCGAACCCGTAGGATCTGCCTGGGCGCCAAAGTCAAATAACCGATCAGCAGACACATCTACTATCTGATCTGCCCGTGGTTGCTTCGTCGGTTGGAGGCAACCGGACAGCAAAGCAACTGCAAGTGCGCTGATCGCGATCAGACCAATCTTCATGCATTTCCCATCTTATGTGGACGACTGCGGAAGGGATCCGTTGAGCACCGGTCAATGGTAGCAAGACAGCGATCCCCGGGTAGGCCAGTTAGAACCTACGGAATCCAGCGTGGACGAGAGCCTTGCCGCGAACTGCGAGATCCGTGGGATCGCAGCGCCACTCTTTGAATTCTGGGTTCGCGCTGACTACATAGAGGCCATCGCTTCTTTTTTGCAGCATCTTGATCTGTGTCTCACCGTCGTAGCTGATCAAGTAATAGTCGTCGCCGTCGAAGTAGTCGATGGACGTGTCGATCCATACGATGTCGCCATCTTCAATCTTGGGGCGCATTGAGGGGCCACGCCCAGTGATGATTTGGATTCGCCCCGGTTTTGGGAGAAAGCCGAGCTTTCGGCGGACCTCCCATTCGGCCACCTCCATGACCTTCATAACCTCGGGAAAATCTTGGTTCACCACGCCTTGCCCCATCCCTGCTGCTCCCTCGAAAAGCTGAAGGCGAAGGTATCCCTGAGGGGTCTCAGCAGATAAGACAGTCGAGGTCGCAGCGGTTGCTGCTGAGTCATTGTCCAGATAGCCACTCGGCATGCCTGAAGCCTGCTCCAGCGATCTGGCTTTTTTCTCCCCGAATGACTTCTTGCCATTCAGCAGGCCGGACAGCTCCCCTTGATTAATGCCGACAGCGGCCACGAAGGATGCCTGCACGCCAGCATGGCGATCATCGATCCAAGCGCGCAGACGAGCGCGACGCAGCGCAACGATGGTGGGGTCTGTAGAGGTCATGACCGATTTTCCCTTACCTATCGGTAATTGACCAAAAGGTATTGACTGTAAATTACCAAAGAGTAATATTCGGCGCATGGACACTCTGCGCAGCTACCTCACGACCTTGACCCCAGCCGAGCAGGCCGACTACGCCGTTCGCGCTGGCACTTCCATTGGCTATCTCCGCAAGGCGATGAGCAAAGGCCAGCGCTTCGATGGCGGCCTGGTACGCCAGCTGCACGTTCAGAGCCAGGGAGCCGTCTCTCTGACCGAACTGCGGCCCGACATCTGGCCGCCAGCCAACCCCGACGGGGAGGTGGCCGATGCTGCCTGACCGCTTGAATCCTCGGCTGTGGCTGCGCGACTGGCTCAATAAGCCGACGGCGGCAGAAGCCACGGCCGCGTCGTATCGATTCAACGGCCAAGTGCCCATCGCGGCGTACAGCCTCCAAACCATCCGGGACTGCACAGGCAGGATCAGCGTCTGCGGCTTTGGCGTCTCCTGCGACAACGGGCCATTCGTCGTCGGGCCTGATGGCGTTCGCATCCAGCAGCCGGAGGACAAGTAGATGGCCGTCGCCCCGAACTGGTTCCTAATTGCCGGCGCGGCCTGCGGTGTCGCCTCCACCATTGCATGGGTGACGGCGTTGCTGCTCTTCTCCGTGCAGCGCTGGCGCACCCGCCGCCAACGGCGGGCGCTGAAGATCCTTGAGCAACTGGCGCAGACGACTAGCGAGAGCGGCCAGCAATGATCGCTGCGATCCTCTCCCTGACACGCGTTGCGAATTGCTGCGCAATGAAGTGCGTGTCGCCTGTGTGCACCCGCGGATCGTTGCGGGCTATCTCTGCGAAGGCCGCTTCCTCGGTCTCCACGAATTGCTCTGCGGCGGCCAGCACCTTGTCCTTGTCGGGGTGCGTAGCGATCAACGCGCCCACCAGCGCGCTCAGGGCCCGCAGATGCGCCTTGTCCTCGAAAGATGCGTCGAACTTTATTCGGCTCTTGTCCATGTCGCCCTCCTTGTGGGCTGTTCGTGTGGAAACAGCAGCCTACCGCAAGGGGGGCGACGCCTCTCCTGACCATGTCTCAGCCCTTCCGTAACAGCCTGACGACCATCCGGCCGTCGACCCATCGAAGCCCAAACACGTTGCCGCCCACACGCACGATCGTCGTGACGTTTGGGGCCCGTTTCCTCGCTGCTCTGAGCCGTCTCTGTAGTGCGTCCATGGCGCACATCTTGGCCAGGGCGGTCGCCAAATATTACGTTCAGGTACCCAGCCCGATGCACATCGCCGACGCAGCACACAAAACCGTTCTCGACTATCCCGGTGGCAGCGTGGCCCTGGCCACACGCCTCCTCTCTACCAATGACCGCGGCGAAGAGAAGCCGATGTCTGCTGCCGTTCTGCGTAGCAAGGTCAATCCCAATACCCGCACGCACCACCTGACCTTGACCGAGGCCAGCGAGATCATGGGGCTGACGGGCGACCACCGCATCCTGCATGCCCTAGCCGCTGAGCACGGCTACACGGTCGTGCCGACTGATGTTCCCGAAGCAGGTTCGCTCGTCGCCGCGCTGATCGATGCCGGCGAGATCAAGGGGAAGCTGTGCCAGATCATTGGCGACGCATTGGATGACGGCCGCATCACCGCAAATGAAGCACTGGCCATCGGCGGAATCTGCGGCGACCTACAGGCGATTGCAGCGCAGATTGCCCGGCATGCCAGTGCAGCCGTGGATCGGGCGAGGGCGGCGGCATGATCTTGCAGCTGATCGAAGACTGGCGCCGGGAGCGGCGCATCCGTCGCATCGCCTCTGCCATGCGCGCGGCAACCGTGACGGGCAAGCCGAATCTGGCGCGCGCCTATTGGCTGGACATGAAGCGCGAATGCGAAAGCCGCAGCTCCGGCCAGGTGAAGCGCATGGAGCGGGCAGGGCGTTTGGCATGAGCACCCTGATCATGTCCCAGTGCTGGCCGATGCAGATGCCGCCATCGCCCAAAGCGGTGTTGGTGTCGCTCGCCGACAACGCCAACGACCAGGGCCACTGCTGGCCGTCGATTCCGACCATCTGCGATCGCACCTGTCTGAGCGAGCGGACAGTGCACGGCGCTATCCGCTGGTTGGAGTCTGTCGGTCTGGTCACCGCTGACCGCGCTAACGGTCGGCACACACGGTATGTCATCACTCCGGACGCCTATCAACCCCCGCAGCAGCTGCACCCCCGCAGTGGCTGCACCCCCGCAGCAGCTGCGGTGGAACCCCCGCAAAATTTGCACAAACCACCGCAAATGCCGCAGTCACCCCCGCAGCAGCTGCGGTCTAACCGTAAAGAACCAATAAGCAACAAGAGCGAAGCATCCGCCAGTGCTCCGCCGAGGCCGCGCATGCAGACCTTCGACAGCTGGAACACCTCGCTTGGCGACGAGGATGCGATCCGTGCTAACGACCCGGTTTTCGCCTGGGCGGAAAAAGCAGCAATCCCCGAGGAGTTCATCGAGCTGGCGTGGTTGTCGTTCGCGGACCGCTACAGCGGAGACCCCAAGCGCTATGCCGACTGGCGTGCAGTCTTCCGAAACGCGGTGCGCGGCAACTGGCAGAAGATCTGGTTCCTGCATCCGGCGACCGGCTACACGCTGACCACTATCGGCGAGCAGTACCGCCGTGTGCGCGACGCTGAGGCGCAAGCAGGGCAGGTGGCTGCATGAGCATGCACGACGACATCGAGCGCATGGCCGCCGAATACGGCGCAGAGCGCGGCGACCGCGCCGATCAGCTCCAGCACCTACGCGTGCCGCCGCATAGCGTTGAAGCCGAACAGGCGGTTCTTGGTGGCCTGATGCTGGTCAACCGCGCTTGGGACGACATTGCCGACCTGGTCGAAGAAGGCGACTTCTACCGCCGCGACCACATGCTGATTTTCCGAGCCATCCGCGAGATGGCCATCGCACAGCCGCGCCGTCCATTCGACGTGGTCACGATGGGCGATTGGTTCGAGGCGCAGGGCTTGCTGGAGCAGGTGGGCGATGGCGCTTACCTAATCGAGCTGTCGAGTACCACGCCGTCGGCGGCGAACATCCGCGCGTATGCGGAGATCGTTGCGGACAAGGCGCGGTTGCGTCGCCTGATCGAGGTCGGTACCGACATCGCCAATGCCGGTTTCAACCCAGAAGGCCAGAGCAGCATCGAGCTGATTGGCAGCGCGCAGTCGCGCATCGGTTCGCTGATGGACAGCCAGCCGTGCGAGTTGGAATCCGTCGCGCCGGTGATGGATCGCGTGTTCGAACGCCTGGGCGAACGCTCACGCGACGGGGGCGGAATCCATGGCATTACCACCAGCATCGACGAGCTCGACACGTTGCTGGGCGGCCTGAAGCCGGGCGGCCTGTACGTGCTGGCGGCGCGCCCGAAGATGGGAAAAACCACGCTGGCGCAGAACATCGCCGAGCACGTCGCGCTGCATCTGCGCAAAGCTGTCGCGGTCTTCAGTTTCGAGATGCAGGCCGAGGAACTGGGCGACCGCATGCTGGCGTCGGTCGGCGGCATCGACGGCAACCGGATCCGCTCCGGTGACCTGGACGACATCGACTGGACGAACGTCACGGCGGCCATGCGCAAGCTGCGGGCGGCAGAGATCTTCGTCAGCCGCCCGCGCCGCGCCCGCGTCGAGCACGTCAGCTCGCAGGCACGCCGGCAGCACGCCCGCAAGCCGCTGGGCCTGATCGTCATCGACTACCTGCAGCTGATGGAGATCCAGGGCGACAACCGCGCCAATGGCGTGGGCGACATCAGCCGCGGCCTGAAGCTGCTCGCCGGTGAGCTGGGCGTGCCGGTGCTGTTGCTATCGCAGCTCAATCGCAAGTTGGAGGACCGCCCGGACAAGCGCCCGCAGCCTGCGGATCTGCGCGACTCCGGATCGATCGAGCAGGACGCCGATGCGGTGATCTTCATCTACCGCGACGAGGTGTACCACCGCGATAGCCGCTGGAAGGGCACGGCCGAGCTGCTGGTTCCGCTACAGCGCAGTGGACCGCCTGGCGAGGTGCGCGTGCTCTACATGCCGGAGCGCTTCAAGTTCCAGAACCTGCCCGAGTACTGGGAGCCGGCGCCGATCGAAAGTGACGACGGCAAGCCGGTCCCGCGCTCGCGCGGCTTCCGCAACCTCAAGCCGCGCACGCCGCGCAAGGACGTTGACGCATGACCATGACCAAAGCTGCAAAGAAGGTGCGGGCCAAACGCGCTGCGCGCCCGATCTACCTGGTGGTGCGCAAGCTGATCGACCCCGATACCGGTGAGCTGGTCGGCGCGCTGGTGCCGGCCAACCAGATCGATAGCCGGCTGCTGCGTGAGCGCCGCTTCAACGTCGGCCGCGAGATCCGCGCGGAGTTGAAGCAGCCGCGTAACCCGGCATTCCATCGCATGGTGCATGCGCTCGGGCATCTGCTGGTGGACGGCATCGAGGGCTTTGAGACGCTGACCGCGCATGACGCGATCAAGCGTGTGCAGACAGAGGCGGGCGTGTTCTGCGAGCCGTTCGAGATCGACCTGGGGCCGCTGGGCAAGGCGTCTGTCGCGCAGCCGCGCTCCATCGCATTCGACGAGATGGACGAGGGTGAATTCGGAGAGTTCTTCCGCGGCATCTGCGATCACATCGACAAGCGGTACCTGCCTGGACTGACGGACATGCTGCGCGCCGAGTATCTGCTGATGGCGGGTGAGCAAAGGAGGGCCGCCTGATGGCCGCCCCCTCAGACACCATGGACTTCCCGAAGCTTGGAAATAGCACGTGCCGCCGCATCTCTCGCTGCATCGAGATGCTCTTCAACGCTTGGGACGGGCTCTGGAATCGGGTACGCCTTGCCGTGCTCGTCGACATACTCCCCGCCGTACCGCCAATGGGCATCTTGCGTGTTTACAGCGTCGATAAGCCTGTTTGTGGCGACTATGGCGATGTGAATTGGTCGTGCGGCCTCGCCCAGAATGTGAAGGTCGACGAGACGCTCGGTCAGTGCGTCAGGAAGAACCAAGGCCACTCCTTCACCTTGGACGAACCTGACAGGCGACTCTTGCCACTGCCCTGCCGCTTGGGAAAGAGTTCCTCGGAGATTTTCCAACGCTGGTTCCAAGACGAACGCCAGACTGCTGGCACGGTAGGCGTTCTCTCTTTCGATCCGACGCCGCTCCTTCTTGGCGATGCTTGCAGGGATCCAAACCGCCACGAATATGGCCAGGACCGAGCCCGCTGCTTGCCACCATGCCGCCCACACCTCCGGCTTCATGCACGGTGCGCCGAGGATCCAGGGGCAGTAGGTTGGGTCGGCCATGGCAGTCCTTTTAGGCTTGGATCTGCATCGTGCCGCGCGGCTGGCAGGCAGGCAAGCGCAAGGGTTCAAAGCTGATGCGCCGCGCCATCAGAACCGCCAACAGGGCAGAGCAGGCCTACCAGGATGCCGCACGCGCACTCGGCTGCGTCGTCTGCCGCTGGCGCATCGCCGCCGGCCTGCAGCGCGCCATCCTGTGCGGCCACACCCAGATTCACCACCGCAACCTCGGCGACCTGCACGGCCAGAAGCAGATCGGCCAGCACGCAGTCGTCGCGCTCGGCGCCTGGCACCACGACGGCGACCAGATGCCCGGCATGACCCGCGACCGCATGCGCGAGGTCTTCGGTCCCAGTTTCAAGCACCACGCCCGCGAGTTCCGCGCCTGGACGTTCGATGTCCTGGGCGGCCGCGGCACTGAAGCGTGGCAGGACTACCAGGACCAACTACTCAACATCACGAGGGCAGCATGAATCAGCAGCAATACGAGAACGCCCGGCTCGCCGGCTACCGCGCACGTCAGGCCAGCAAGAAGCGCGACGACTCACCGAAGTACGCCATGGGCGAAGAGGGTGCGCTGCTCCGCGAGGCGTGGCGCGAGGGCTGGGACGAAGCCGATGCAGAGCGGAGGAAGGCGGCATGACGACTAGGCCGATCCGGTTCGAGGGCAAGGTTTTTGCCAGCGCCGCCGAGTTCTCGCGAGCCTATCCGGCTTATGCGCGCTGCCTGGACGCAATCCGCGACGGCGCCGAGACGATTGCCGAGGTGGAGCGGCGCGTCGCCGCCGGCAAGAAGAAGGCGATCGCCAGTACACGCGAGCGGGCGCAGCAGGCCTATGCGCTGAAGGCAGGTGCACGATGACGTTGCGCGTGGTGTTCGGAATTGACCCCGGCATGTCCGGCGCCGTGGCCGCGCTGCTCGATGGTGAGGCCGGCCCGATCCTCGACATGCCGACGATGACGGTCGGCAAGAAGCAGGAAGTGGATGCGCGTGCGATTGCGGTCTTCATCCGCGAGATCCGCAGCCAGCATCCCGGCGCCGTTTTCGCCGGCTGCGTGGAGCGGGTGCGCGCGATGCCGCCGAAGGATGGCAGGCAGGCCGGCGCGCAGTCGTCGATGAACTTTGGCGAGAGCTACGCCAAGGCGAAGGCGGTGCTCGAGGTGATGGGCATCCCCTTCAGTCTGGCCGAGCCGCAGAGCTGGAAGCGCCATTTTGGGCTGATCGGTCAGGACAAGGACGCTTCGCGGCAGCTGGCGATCCGCCGGTTTCCGTCCGCCGCGTCGCAGCTGCAGCGCAAGAAGGACGACGGCCGCGCCGAGGCGCTGCTGCTGGCGCTGTGGCATGAGCAGAAGCAACAGCCGGGAGCCCTCGCTGCATGACGCTCAACCCGACCAACCTGAGCCGGCCGGAGGCGTATTACGAAAAACTGCTGCGGAAGCGATACGCCGCAGCAGTTCGCAAGCGCGGGCTATGCGCCTTCTGCAGCTGCCGGGATCGGACGCTGGGGATCGTCCACTGCAAGGGCAACGAGGGCCGGCAGATGGGGATGTGCCAGGACGACGGCAGGCTGCCGCAGTTCCGGCTGGATGATGAAACGTTGGAGGAATTTCGCCATGCGGCGTAATGAGGATCCGCTGCTTAATGAGCTGCGCCGCTGGGGATATGCCCACGCAAACCGGTATACCCTCAGCCGCGCCGACCGCAGTCGGCATGTGTTGGAGAACGCCAAGGATTACGCGCCGAAGACCGTGGAGCAGGCGTTCTGCGAGCTGGTCGAGCGGGACGGGCGCCAGCGCCGACGCTTCATGGCAGAGCAGGCTGGACTGAAAGGGCTGGGCGAGATCCCTGCATGGGCCGTCGACCCGATCCGCGCGCGAAACGACGCCGATCGGCCGCACGACAATCCGGAGGTCGCCATCGATATCGGTATCCCCGACGACCTTCGTTGGATCGACCGGGCGCTAGCGTCAATGAGCAGGCAGTTCCCGCTGCGTGTGATGGTGGTGCGCACCGAGTTCACCGTGGCGGCGAGCCAGGCCGTCAAGGCGCGGATGGTGGCAGAGCAGTACGGCGGCACTTTTTCGGTATGGCAGTACCGACGGGAGCTGCAGCGCGGGATAGACTTCATGGGCGGCAGGATCGCCGCGTAATTGCGAGATAAGAAAATGTCAGCCAGCAGCGAGGAAATTGCACGCGATATCGTGGTCGCGGCCATCGCGAACCGTACAACGGTTTGGAATGGACAAGAATTGGCCCAGCTATACAGTCAAGTTCTCAAGGCGGTTGGTGAAGCCGCCCGCGCTGAAAGCGACGCTCACAGAGCGCACTACGCAGTGCGTTAAGGGGCTTGACATGTTGCACACTCAAATGACCTAATTCTGCAACTGTCAAAAGTTCCCTCTGAAACCCGGCCCAGCGCCGGGTTTTCGCGTTTCTGGGGTCCAAATACCGACCGCTGCCGGCGTGCCAGGTCCTCGTCGAGAAGCGAGGCGCTGCGCGCCGGGATCGCGCACGGGCCGGCGATATGACGCCGCCCACCCATCCGCCGGTGGCGGTCGGTACCTATCGGAGATCACTGCCGCGATCTGCCCAGCTGGGCGGGACCAGCGCGGCGCAGCGGACCTGCTGAAGGGACAGGACCACCGCGGCGGTGCTCACCGTTTTTCAATGCCCGCATCCCAGACCGGATCAACCCTCGTGCCTAGCCGGCAGCGGGGCGGGCGCCTTTTTTTCTACCAGGGCAGCCTTGCCATCTCGTTTCGCAATCGCGTCCCGCGCACCTTCTGGGAGTAATTCGTACATGGCTTGCAGCTGAGCTGGAGCGGCAATTCGATCTTGGACGATGAAATTAATCATCTCGAACATCGTCATAGCCATCTCAGGCGCATCGTCCAAATTGATTGTGCCCGGATGTACTGAGTTGTTTCCAACGACGCGGCAGTAATCTAGTGCCTGCTGAACAAGCACGGGGAGTCCTTCCTTAACTAGCGCTTTGATATCACTTTCGATGTGCTTGCCGGGTTGGCCTAGATCGACCATTAGCAATTGCACTGCCAGCCTAAGCAAAGCAGCAGCGCCGCGAGGGGATCGATCGAAAATCGCGACAGCTTCGTCGTAGACGGCGCGTACCGCTTCTGGAGTGCTTTCGTTGGCAGGAGGGGCAGTCGTTTCCTGAGGCATAAGCAAGTATCCATTGGCGGTGTCTTGTTGCCACCAATAGGAGTAATCACCGCAGTGGGCGCATTTCGATGTCCAGACCCGAGTTAAATCCCCCGTATGTATGTCGTGCGGAAGGCGAGTGAACTTTTGCAGCGCATAGACGGTGCAGCGGGCGCAGTGGAAGCTCCTTTCTCTAAACTTCGGTGGATAGTGTTTTGCCATTGAAATTTCTTCTTTAGTCGAATTCTGCCAAAGATACTTTTGCCCGGGCTTATAAACAAATGCTCGTAGGTCCACTCGGCAATCGGACTCAGGCGTGGATTTTATTCAATTGTTGCGCTAGCAGGCGCGCGGCTCCGTTTTGAAGGGGCTTTTCTTTGGAGACAGCGATGGCGGTCATCACGCCCGAACAAGCTGGTGGCCGCAATGTCGTGGCCTTTTTGGACATGCTCGCGTGGTCGGAGGGCACCGACAACGGTCGGCAGCCGACAAAGGACCGTGGCTATGACGTTCTGGTAGGGGGCGGCCTGTTCCAGGGCTACGCAGACCACCCACGTGTGCTGGTGCCCTTGCCCAAGCTCCGCATCTCGTCCACTGCCGCCGGCAGGTACCAGCTGCTGCGCCGCTACTACGACGCATACAGCAAGTCGCTTCGGCTGCCGGACTTCTCGCCACTGAGCCAGGACAAAATCGCGCTGCAGCAGATCCGTGAGCGCAAGGCGCTGCCGCTGATCCAGGCCGGCAATATTCGCGAGGCGATCGAGCGCGTGTCCAACATCTGGGCCAGCCTGCCGGGCGCCGGATACGGCCAGCATGAGCACAAGCTGGACAACCTGCTGGCGGCGTACACGCGCGCCGGCGGAAAGCTGGTGCAAAGCTGATGCCGTCCAAAGCGAAGCCGGTCGTTCCGGCAATAAATCAGCTGCAGGGCGTGCTGTCGGTGCTGGACAACCGCACCAAGCGGCCCACCGCCGAGCTGCTGGGCACGATTCGAGAGATGGTCGGCGACGCCATTGCGGTGCTTCAGGAGCCGGATCCGCTGCGCAAGCGCATCGGCTTCGTTCTGCTGGCCGTGCAGCAGTCGACGCACGTGAGCGTGCGGGACATCAATGGCAAGCGCATCACGCGCGTGACCGTAGTCGATCAGCCCCTCTATCACTGGGCGCTCGAGGAGATCCATAGCCTGGCTGGTGTGCGATGACCTTCGCCACCCGAAACGCAGGCGCGGGCCGGATCGGTATCGCGATCCTGATCCTGTTCCTCTACGGAATGGCAATGGCGGCCCTGGTTGGCATCTCCATCCCGCAGTCCAACCGGGACGCCTTCGCGCTGCTGCTGGGCGGTCTCAATACCGCGCTCGGCGGAGTCGTCGGCTACTTCTTCAACATTTCCCGCCGTCAGGCCGGCGGTTGATACATGGCCGACCACTGGGACCGCGGCTTGCCGCCTCAACGCGATCCACCCGGTTGGCTGATCGCCACCTTGTGCGGCCTGCTGCTGGCCGCGCTGGCCTTGATCTGGATCACCTACACCAACACGAGGATTTGAACATGCGCATTCGGGTGAATGGCTCAACTTCGCACTGGCGCGACGGAGTGCCAGTGCAGCACGGCCCGCAGACCTGGCCTTGGTGGCGGTTGCTGAGCTTGTCGCTTCTCCGCCTTGAGGTGCACCGGCCCACCACGGGTTATCGCCTTTGGGTCTACACCCGCTGGGGCGCGTTGTACGGCGATGTCGTCTTTGATCGGCGCAAGCAGGCAGCAGCGTGAACCGCACAGCGATCGCCATCATCGCCGCGCTCGTGTGGTCGGCCGCCATGGTCGGCGCCGGCTGGGCCTGGCGCGGTGATAAGGCCGAGGCGGCCACCAGCGAGCAGAAGGCGGGCGCAGCGCTGGGCGCCCTAGCCGGTGAGCAGGCCGCCCGGGCCACTGAACACCAACAGGCCGGAGCAGTGCAGCAAGCCAGTGACCAAGCCACTACCCGAGAGGATAAGATCGATGCTGACTACGACGCGCGCATTGCGGCTGCTGTTGCTGGCCGTGACTCCGAGCTTGGCCGGGTTCGGCGGATGTGGGCAGGTTGTGAAACCGACCGTCTGTCCGGCAGTGCCGCCGCTGCCGCAGAAGCTGCTGAACAAGACCGACTACGCGGGGCAAGTGCGGCGCGAGTTGTACGAGCCTGCGAGCTCGCGCAATCCGAGCGCGACGAAGCCATTGATCGATACGGAGCCGTCCAATCCTCACCCGCTGTGAAGTGATTGCAGCTGCAGGTGATCAGTGGCCGGCGCGCTTCAACTCATCGCGTAGGAACGGGACTGTTCCCTTGTTGGGGTCCACAGCCTTCTGGCAGGCCATGAAATTGGCGTTTGCCAGCTCTATGGTTTCCATTGAGGAATAGTCCGCGGTGTAGATGTCTTCTATGCAATTGACCTGCTGCTTTGCATGTTTGCCTGTCTGCCACAGGTATCCAAGGTAAGAGGTTGGCACGCTAAACAGCAGGCCAAATGCTATGAACCAAGCACGGTATTTCAGAGGTATATCCATGGCCGGTTATCGGCATGGCTCACCATTTCTTGAAGTGTTCTCATGAGCTCACCACGTACTTCAAGTGGGCGCGAGTCCGCTGGCTTTCGCTCGACGCGCGCGAAAAACGCTTTGTCACCCAGACAGCAGCGGTTCGTTGCTGAGTATCTGAAAGATCAGAACGCTGCGCAGGCGGCAATCCGCACTGGCTACAGCGAGAAGACAGCCAAGCAGCAGGGCTCGCGCCTATTGACTGTCCCCGCCATTGCCGCAGCCGTCCGGGCGGGGCAGAAGCGCGTGGCCGCCAAGGCCGAGGTGACCGTCGACAGCCTGATGGCTGAGCTCGAGCAGGCGCGCCGCATGGCGCTGAAGGAGAAGCAGCCGAGCGCCGCAGTCACCGCGACCATGGGCAAGGGCAAGCTCGCCGGGCTGTTGGTCGAGAAGCGGCACCACACCGGGGCGATCGGCACCTACGACCTGAGCAAGATCACTGACGATGAACTCGACCGCCTTGAAAAGATCCTCGGTCCGCTTGCCGACGCTGGCGGAGATCCGAGCGGAGAAGGCGAGGCGAGCAGCTGACCGCGAGCGTCAGCGTATTGCCGAGGACGTCGAAGGCATTAGGGCGCGCTCGCAGTCGCTTGAGGGCTTCATTCGCGAGCACTGGCGAGTGCTGGAGCCGACCAGGCCGCTCAAGATCGGTTGGGCGCTGCGGGCGATGTGCCAGCACCTCGAGGCAGTTACCGAAGGGCGCATCCAGTTCCTGCTGATCACCGTGCCGCCGGGCATGATGAAGTCGCTGGTGCTGGTGTTCTGGACGGCGTGGGAGTGGGGGCCGTGCGGTCGCCCTGACCTGCAGACGCTGGCCACCTCCTACAGCCAGCCGAACGTCCTGCGCGACAACCTCAAGCTGCGGCGCCTCATCGACAGCGCTCAGTACCAGGCCGCCTGGCCGATGAAGCTGCGCGGCGACCAGAACGCCAAGGGCAAGTTCGAGAACACCGGCAACGGCTTCAGCGAGGCTCGCCCCTTCAGCTCGATGACCGGCGGCCGCGGCGACCGGGTCAAGGTCGACGATCCGCACTCGACTGAAACCGCTGAGAGCGACGCCGAGCGCAAGACCGCAGTCCGCATTTTCCGCGAGGGCATCACCGACCGCCTCAACGACATCACGTCGTCGGCCATGGTCATCATCATGCAGCGCCTGCACCAGCGGGACATTGCCGCGGTGGCGATGGAGCTGGATCTGGGATTCGTCCACCTCAACCTCCCGATGGAGTTCGAGGAGGAGCGCACAGACAAGGATGGGAAGAAGACGGGCGGGCCGTGCCGCACCTACATCGACGGCGAGCTGTTCTTCGAGGATCCGCGCACGCAGGAGGGCGAGCTGCTGTTTCCGGAGCGCTTCCCGCGCGCCGAGGTCGATCGACTGAAGCGCGCGAAAGGCAGCTACGCCTACGCCGGCCAGTATCAGCAGCGGCCGACGCCGCGCGATGGCGGCACGTTCAAGCGGGAATGGTTCGAGGTTGTAGAAGCAGCGCCGGCTATCTCGGCGGCGCGCAAGGTTCGGCGCTGGGACTTTGCGGCGACCGATCCGAAGGAGAAGACCAGCAGCGACCCGGACTACACGGTCGGCCTGCTGCTGGGGGAGGTCGCCGGCATCTACTACGTGCTCGATGTCGTCCGTGACCAGGTGTCGCCCGCCGGCGTGGAGCGGATGCTGACGAACACAGCCCGGCAGGACGGTAGGACGATCAAGGTGCGCATCCCGCAGGATCCCGGAGCCGCCGGCAAGTCCAATGCCGCGCACCAGATCAAGCTGCTGGCCGGCTGGGACGTCAAGGCAGCGCTCGAATCCGGATCGAAGGAGGTCCGCGCAACGCCGGTGGAAGCACAGGCCGAGGCCGGAAACATCAAGCTGGTGAATGGCCCGTGGGTGGCCGCCTTCCTCGAAGAGATCGCCGAGTTCCCCAACGCCAAACACGACGACCAGGTGGACGCGCTCTCCGGCGCATTTGCTGAGCTGGTCACCGGCAGCACCTACAACCTTGGAAACGCACTCTGATGGGCAAGCTCGCACAATTGAAGGACGGGCTGGTCAATCTCGTGGCCAACCTTGGCACTGGGCGCGACAAGGCGGTGCACAGCCACTACGCGCTCGCGCCGCTGAGTGATTTGGATGCCAGCAACGCCTACCGAGGCACGTGGCTCGCTCGCAAGATCATCGACATCCCTGCGCTCGACGGCTGCCGCAACTGGCGGACGTGGAATGCCGATCAGACTCAGATCAGCGACCTCGAGGCGGAGGAGAAGCGCCTTGGCCTGCAGGTGAAGCTGCTGGAAGCGCACACCAAGGCGCGGCTGTTCGGTGGCGCTGCGATCTACATCGGCACCGGCGACGCAGATCCCAGCAAGCCGTTGGATCCGGCGCGTGTGACGAAGCAGGGCATCAAGCACCTCAACGTGCTGCCCAAGCGCATCTTGACCGCAGGCGAGCTGGATCGCGGCGCTGAGTCGCCAACGTTCGGCCGTCCTGCGTTCTACACGCTTACCTCAGCCCGCGCCGGCCAGGTCGAGATTCATCCCTCGCGGCTGGTCATCCTGCACGGTGCCCATCGGCCAGATCCGGATATCGATCATGGTGACGGCTGGGGCGACTCGGTCCTGATGGCGATCAGCGACGCGGTAAAGCAGGCGGACGGTACGAGCGCCAACATCGCCAGCCTGGTATTCGAGGCGAAGGTCGATGTGCTGAACATCCCGAACCTCATGTCGCAGCTGGCAGATCCAGCGTATGAGGCGCAGCTGCTCCAGCGGCTTCAGCTCGCAGCGATGGCCAAGGGCATCAACGGCATGCTGGTGCTGGATGGGGAGGAGACGTACACGCAGAAGTCGGCGTCCTTCGGCGGATTGGTCGACGTGATGCTCGCGTTCCTGCAGCAGGTGTCGGGCGCAGCTGACATCCCCATGACCCGCCTGATGAGCCAGGCGCCAGCCGGCTTGAATGCCACGGGCGACAATGACATCCGGAACTACTACGACCGCATCAAGTCTGGTCAGGAGCTGATCTACACGCCGGCCATGTCGGTGCTGGATGAGTGCCTGATCTACTCGGCACTCGGCAGCCGACCGAAGGACGTGTTCTACACCTGGCGCAGCCTGTGGCAGACCAGCGACACCGAGCGCGCCACCAACGGCAAGACCACGGCCGACACGATCAAGACCCTCGCCGACACCAAGCTCATTCCCGACGAGGTGCTGGCCGAGGTGGCGGTGAACATGCTGACCGAGGCGGGCGTGGCGCCTGGCCTGGAATCGGCGATGGACGACTTCACCAAGGCGAACCCGGACTGGCAGGAGGATCAGGACGAGGACGAGCGCGCAGCCGCCGCTCTGGCTGCGACGCAGCGCAACCAGGGCGGCCAACTGACCGACGCGGAGCCTCGCTCACTGTATGTGCGCCGGGACGTGCTCAACGCGGCGGAGATCGAAGCCTGGGCACGGGAGCAGGGCATCACGGACGTCGCCGACGACCTGCACGTGACGGTGGCCTATTCGCGCCAGCGTTTCGACTGGATCAAGGCGGGCAACGCGAGTGAGTGGAGCAGCGATAGCAGCGGTGAGCTGATCATTCCGCGCGGTGGCCCGCGTGCCATCGAGCCATTGGGCGGTATGTCGGCGGTGATCCTGTTCGCGTCCACGCAGCTCGCTTGGCGCCATGAGGAGATCGTCCGGGCAGGCGCCTCGCACGACTTCCCGGACTACACCCCGCACATCAGCCTGACCAAGGCGCCCATCGACCTGTCGAAGGTTGAGCCTTACCGCGGCCGCATCGTGCTGGGCCCGGAAATCTTCGACGAGCTCCGCGAGGACTGAACCATGTTTCTGAAAGATCGAGTCTCGGTGACGGCGCCACGCCGCACCGCGGACGGCTACCTCGTGGCCGACGCAAAGGTGGCGCGCACCGGCATCCAGAACTACCTGGGGTCGGAGGTCGGCAAGCCGGAGATGCCCATCGTGCGGCTGTACCGGCCGCCGGAGGAGGTCTTCTCTGACGCCACGCTGCGCAGCTTCGCGCACCGGCCGATGACCAACGACCACCCGCCGGTGATGGTCGATGCCAGCAACTGGAAGCAATACGCAGTCGGCCAGACCGGCGACGAGGTGCGACACGACGACAAGTTCGTGCGCGTGCCGCTGGTGCTCATGGACAAGGCGGCCATTGCCGACTGGGAGGCCGGCAAGGTCGAGCTCTCCCAGGGCTACACCGCCGAGATCGTTTTCGAGGACGGAGTGACACCCGAAGACGAGCCGTACGACGCCGTGCAACGAAACATCCGCAACAACCATCTCGCGCTGGTCGACCGGGCGCGTGGCGGTGAACACCTTCGTATCGGCGACGACAACTCTCAGAGGAACACTTCAATGCCTGACATCAAGACCAGGACCGTCATGGTCGATGGGCTGCCGGTCGAGTGCACCGACGCCAGCGCCATCGCCATCGACAAGCTGCAGCGTCAGCTCTCCGACTCCAACGCAGTTGCCGCGCGCCAGGCAACCGACCACACCGCAGCCCTCGCGCTGAAGGATGCGGAGATCGCCAAGCGCGACGCCGCGATCGACGACCTGACGAGCAAGGTGCTGGATGCCGCTGCCCTGGATGCGCGCGTGCAGGCGCGTGGCGACCTGTTGGCCACGGCCAAGGCGATCCACGACGCCGACTATCGCGGCAAGAGCGATGCGGACGTTCGCAAGGCGGCCGTCATCGGCAAGCTCGGCGACGCCGCCATCGCCGGCAAGGGCGACGCCTACATCGAGGCGCGCTTCGACATCCTCGCCGATGGCGTCAAGGCGTTCGATCCGGTTGCGCGCACATTGAGCGATGGCGCAGCACACCGCACCGTCGTCCAGGACAACGGCTATGCCGCGGCCGTCGCCGGCCTCGATTACCGCACCAAGAACCAGGGGGCCTAAGCCATGGCACTGCAAACCAACTATCCGGACATCCAGCCTGCAGCCGTGCGCGGCATGCAGGCCACGATGATCCCGTCCACGGTCATCTCCCGCACCGTCGAGGACGTCGCCGGCCTCGCATTCGGCCTGGCCGTGGCACAGGGCGCGGCAGAGAAGGGTGTTGTCACCTTCGGCGGCGCCAACCTGAAGTTCGTCGGCATCACGCTGCTGGACCGCTCGGCCACTGGCCTGGATCTGTTCCCGCAGCGTGCATCGGCGCGAGTCATTACCAAGGGCGACATCTGGGTGACCGCTTCCGTCGCTGTCGTTGCTGGCGACCCGGTGTATCTCACCGCAGCTGGCGCGTTCACCAACGTCGCCACCAACAACACCGCCATCACCGGCGCCCGCTGGGACACCAGCACCACCGCGGCGGGCCAGTTGGCCGTCGTCCGTCTCGGCTAAGGAGCCAAGCCACATGCGTGCACATCCACTTTTCGACGCCCAGGTAGTCATGGGCTTCGTGGTCTCGCAGACCACGATCATCGAGCCCGGCGTCTACCGGACCGTCTATCCGGACATCCAGTACCGCGACCTGATCCCGGTCGACACCTCCGGCAGCGAGTTCGCCACGTCGGTCACCTACTACTCGCAGGACCAGTACGGCAAGGCAGACTGGATCAACGGCAATGCCGACGACATCCCGAAGGCCGGCACCAACCGCTCGCAGTTCCAGACCGGCGTGCAGACTGCCGGTATCGGCTACGGCTATGGCTGGGAAGAGGTCGGCCGCGCGCAGCTGCTCGGCATCAACCTGTCCAACGAGGACGCCGCCGCCGCGCGCCGTGCCTCGGAGGAGATGGTCGACCGGGTCGCGCTGCTCGGCGACGCCAACAAGGGTTTCAGCGGCCTGTTCAACGCCGCCGGCGTGACCCCGGTTGCGGCTCCCACCGGGGCATGGGGCACCCTGCAGGTGCCCGGTACCGCCACGTCCGACGAGATCGTCGGTGACATGAACGCGGCGCTGATCAACGTCTTCAATGGCACCAACACCACCGCGATCGCCGATCGCCTGCTGCTGCCGTGGTCGAAGTACATGCTCATCTCCACCAAGAAGATGAGCGAGTACAGCGACCTCACGGTGCTGCAGTACTTCCTGGCCAACAACGTCTACACGGCAACCACGCGGCAGCCGCTGGACGTGCGCGGCCTGCGCGGCTTGGATAACGCCGGTGTCGGCAATGTCGCGCGCATGGTCGCGTACCGCTACGACGCGAACGTGCTGAAGCTGCACATGCCGATGCCGCATCGCTTCCTGCCGGTGTACCAGAGCGGCCCGCTGCGCTGGGACGTACCGGGCGTGATGCGCCTGGGCGGCCTGGACGTGCGCCTTCCCAAGCAGGTCGTCTACGTCGACGGCATCTGATCCACCACGGCCCCGCGCGTCATCGGCGGGGCCACACCGGAGCATGCAATGAAGATCAGCAACAACCACAAGACGGCGCTTGCCTTGCCGGATGGCACCGAGATCATCCCCGGCTCGCCGGCCACCGTGCCGAACTGGCAGGCCATCAAGAAGAACGCCGTCGTGCAGGCGTGGCTCGCCGCCAACATCCTGAGCGAGTCGGAGGACGATACCGCCCCGTTCCTGCTGGGTACGTTCAACCTGCCCGAAAGCATCCTGCTGATCGAGGGCGGCGACAGCGTCACCCGCGACGACGTGGTGCAGCACGCCTTCAAGGCCTCGGCCCTGTCCCTGGAGGACTGGAATTCGCTGGGCGAAGTCGATCGCGAGGCACGCATCAGCGCATCGCTCGACGCGCTGAAGGCCGAAGCCGCGGCAGCTGCCCAGGCGGTGATCGATGCGCAGACCGCAGCCGACCAGCGGAAGGTCGACCTGATCGCCAAGTTGGAAGCCGGCGGCATCAAGCACGACAAGCGCTGGGGCGTGGACAAGCTGCAGGCCGCGCTGGACGACGCCGAGAAGTCGAATACCGGGAGCTGAGCATGTACGGCACGCTGGCAGGAGCAGACGACTATCACCTGGCTCGGGGGAATACCGCTTGGGCCGCAGGCAGCGAGGCGGCACGCACGGCAGCCCTGGTGCGCGGCACCGACTACATCGACGGCCGGTACCGGGTGCTGCTCGCGTCGGGCCGGTGGCAGTCCCTGTTCCCTGGCGTGCGTACCGCAGGGCGGGGCCAGCCCAACGAGTGGCCCCGCACCGGTGCCACCGACAACGCAGGCGCCTCCATCGGGCCGGAGGAGATCCCGGGCGAGGTGGAGCGGGCAACGTATGAAGCTGCACTGCGGGAGCTGGCCAGGCCGGGGAGCCTGTCCCCCGATTTCGTCGCGAGCGCTCAGGCGATCCGGAAGAAGGTCGGCCCCATCGAGGTGGCGTATAGCGAGAAGGGCGCCGATGGCGGCGTGCCGAATCGTCCAGTGGTCACGGCGATCGATGAGATCCTCGGGCCGCTGCTGCGAACCCCATACACGGGCCCTGCGGTGATGGTCGTATGAGCCAGTTCTACGACGAGATGCAGGCTGTAGCGGAGGAGCTGATCGAAGAGTTTGGCTATGCGGCGCAACTCCAGCGCGCAGGCGCCCCGACAGGACCGCCGCACAACCCGCAGCCGGGCCCAGCCACTCGGCACGACTGCAAGGTGGTGGAGCTGGAATACAGCCTCATCAATCGGGATGCCACCCTGGTGCTCAAGGGCGACAAGCTGGGATTGATCAGCACCGCGATCGATACCGTGCCCACCCTGAGCGACCGCATTGTGCTGGGTAACGATCTGTTTACCTTTATTGACCTGCAGCCGCTGTCCCCTGGTGGGCAGGTGCTGCTCTACGAATTCCATGCGAGACGCTGATGGCCGCCACGACTTCCCGCCAACTCGAACAGCTGGCGGCGAAGCTGGAGCCGGCCATCGCGCGCGCATTCCTCAGGGCGATTTCCGAGGTGACCAATCAGGCAGGCGTGCAGCTCATCGCGGACCTGCTGCAGGCCGGGCGCATCGACGACGTGCTCACGGTCATGGGGCTGGACGAGCCGCGGTTCGCCGATCTGGCCGAGGCGCTGCGCAGTGCGTACGGCGCCGGTGGGCAGCAGGGCGTGATGGAGATACCGAAGCTGCGCGTGTCCCTGGATCCGATCATCACCGGCAACTACCGACCACGGACGGCGGTGCAGTCGCCCGCGCTGCGCCCAACGTTCGACCTGCGCAATGCGACCGCCGAAGCATGGCTGCGCGATAAGTCCAGCAACCTCATTACCGGCATCGTCAACGACCAGCGCACGCTGATCCGCAACGTGCTGGAGAGTGGGATGGTCGCCGGCCGCAATCCACGACAGAGCGCTCTGGACATCGTGGGACGCGTCGGTGACACAGGCCGGCGCACCGGTGGCGTGCTGGGGCTGACAGCGCAGCAGGGCCAGTTTGTGCAGAGCATGCGCGGCGAGCTGGCCAGCGGTGACCCAAGGGAAATGGCGAAGTACTTCGGTCGGAAGCGCCGCGACAAGCGCCTGGACGGGATCGTCAAGCGCGCCATCGCCGCCGGCAAGCCGGTATCGCAGGCAGACATCGACAAGATCGCTGGCCGCTATGCCGACCGGCTGCTGCAGCTACGTGGCGAGATGATCGCCCGCACCGAGTCCATCGGCAGCATGAGCGCTGGCCGGGAGGAGGCGTATCGCCAGCAGATCGAATCGGGCGCGCTGGCGCCGGAGAACGTGGCCGGCACATGGTCCGACACCGGCGACAAGCGCACGCGGCACACGCACAAGGCTA
The DNA here is from genome assembly GCF_001642575.1 of Xanthomonas floridensis. Lineage (GTDB taxonomy): Bacteria > Pseudomonadota > Gammaproteobacteria > Xanthomonadales > Xanthomonadaceae > Xanthomonas > Xanthomonas floridensis. Next base: position 37,648 of record NZ_LXNG01000014.1, read on the forward strand.
TGAACGGGCAGCGGCGCGCGTTCGGGGAGCCGTTCCAGTCGCCGAGCGGGGCACTGATGAATTACCCGGGCGACACGAGCCTCGGTGCAGGACCGGAAGAGATCGTCGGCTGTCGCTGCACGAAGCAGTACCGGATCGACATGACGGCGGAGGTGCTACGTGGCAAGCAAGTTCGGTGACCAAGTGCGGGCCTTCACCGAGAAGGCGAAGCAGCGGCAGGAGGCCATCTTCCGCGAGTCCGCGCAGGCGGTGATGGACCAGGCGAACACCCCGGAGGGCAGGGGCGGACGCATGCCGGTCGACACCGGCTTCCTGCGCAACTCGGTGGCGGCGTCGAAGGACGGGCCAGCTTCGTCGGAAAGCGGTGATCCCGCGCTGGTCTTCGCCGCGTTGCAGCTGGGCGAATCGGTGTGGGCGGGCTGGACTGCAGCCTATGCGCTGCGCATGGAGCACGGCTTCAGTGGCAAGGACAGCCTGGGCCGGCAGTACGAGCAGGCCGGCAAAGGCTTCATGCGCGCTGCCGCGCAGAACTGGGACTTCATCGTCGACGAGGTCACCGCGAAGGTGAAGGCACGCATCCCATGAGCAACACCGAGATTTACGACGCATTCGCAGGCCTGGTCGGTGCGTTCGCCGCGGCGCAGGGCTTGCCGTGCTCCTACCCGGGCCTGGCCTTCACACCGCCGGCTGATGGCGCATGGCTGGAGCTGCAGTGGTTCCCGAACGAAACACAGAACTACGGCATGGCCGACGATGGCCCGTCTCTGCTGCAGGGCTTCGGCCAGCTGTCAGCGTGCTACCGCCCCGGCGGCGGGATCATGGTCGGCACGCGCATCACCGATCAGATCATCGCCGCCTTCGCCAAGGGCACTACCTTCGCCGGCATGCGCGTGTACCGCATGCCCTGGACCTCAACCATCATCCAAGACCCGGAGCGGCACATGCATCCGGTGACCATCATGTGGCGCGGTTTCGACGGGTGAGGTCGGTGCTAGGCTTGGTGCTCGAATACTGCCGAGATGACAGATGATGGATATCGATGATTTGCAAGCTGAGTTGAAAGGCATTGACTTGGGTGACCTACCAGACGATCTCTCATCGGGATTGAGAGGTATGGTCGCCGGCATCCAGGCAGAAATCGACTCTCAACGCTCGCAGATCTCGCGAGCTGCGCCACGGCCTGACGGCGTGAGGCATGCCATCTTCTGGCTAAAGCTCGCAGTCGACTCTGCACGTCTCAACAAGAAGATCAGGGACAAGATTGCTGAGTTCAACAGGCAGCTTGAACAGGAGCGCGGCGACGCACAAACCAGGGCAGATATTGCTCTGTTGGAAAGGATGATCACAGACTCCAGGGACTACGAAAGAGACGTTCTTGAGCAGTCGGCACTATCGATCAACAGGACGCCAGAAGACCTCGGGCTGAGTGACGACAGCACATCGAGCTTAAGAATGTAAGTCCAAGCAAACAGCCCGCCGAACAGCGGGCTTCTTTTTTCCAACCCCGCCCCGTGGCGGGTTTTTTTATGCCCAAAGCGAGGAGATATCAGCAATGGCTGAGGCACAAACCAACAGCGGTTCCAAGCTCTACATCTGCGCGACGCCGCAGAACAACGACCTCACCGAAACCCAGTTCAAGGCGCTGACCTACGTCCAGGTGAAGAAGGTCGGCAGCGTCGGCGAGCGCGGCTTGACCACCAACATCGTCACCTACGACACGTGGGACACCGCGGTATCGCTGAAGGGCAAGGGCATCTCCAATGCCGGCGACCCGGAGGTCGAGATGGCGCGCGACCTCGCGGACCCCGGCCAGATCGCCATGCGCGCAGCTGGCCAGCCGACTGTCACTGACGCCTACGCGTTCAAGGTCGAGCGCCCTTCCGGCGAAATCGAGTACCTGCGCGGCCTGGTCACCGGTCCCCGCACGCCGGGCGGCCGCAACGAGGACTTCGTGTTGCACGTCTACTCGCTCGCCCTGAATCAGGTGCCGATCGAAGTGCCGGCGCCCGTCACCCCATAACGGAACAGCAGGGGATAGGGCGGCCGCCTGACAAGCCGGACCTGATCCGGCCGGCTTCCCCTGCTTCATGTCCCGGATCTATCACCAAGGATCACCTATGACCGAATTGACCACCATCGTGGCCGCCGAGCGCGCCATCGACATCAAGCACCCCGCCACCGAGGCAGCCGTGGGCCTGCGCATCACGCTGCTTCCCGACAGCCACCCGAAGGTGCGCGCCGCCAGCCGCAAGGCGCTGAACGAACGTCTGATGGGCAAAGGCAAGCTAACCGCCGAGAAGATGGAGCAGGGCCGCATGGACATGCTCGTGGCGTCCGTCGGCGCGTGGGAGTGGAAGGGCGATCTCACCTTCCACGGCGCCAAGCCTCCGCTCACCGACGATGCGCTGCAAAAGGTGCTGAAGGAGCTGCCCTGGATTGGCGAGCAGATCGACGCGGAGCTGGGGAACCGCGCGGAATTTTTTCGCAGCGCTGACGGCGAGGATCTCTGACGCCACCTATCTCACCGTCCGGTACGACATGCCGGACGAGAAGGGCGAGACGCGCAGGCAGCGCAATGCGCGCTTCGAACAATCCACCCCTGACGTCGACATGCCTGAAGAGGCGGTCCATGTCTGGGAGTGGTTCTGGCTGATCTCCGGCCGGCGCAAGTCCGGGCCAGAAGCGATCTCCTACTCCGACATCGGCGAATGGCAGCGGCTCACGCTGCGTGACGTCCTGCCGGAGGAGGTAGAGATGCTCATGGCCATGGACGACGCCTATTTGCGTGCCGTGCGCGAAGAACAAGCAGCGGCGCGCGAGCGTCCGCCCGAACCTGGCAACACCTGGAGTTGACTGATGGATATCGCCGAACTCGGTTACCGGGTGGATTCGAGTGGGCTTGTGGAAGGCACTCAGGCGCTGGACCAGAACGCCGCGGCTGCCGACAAGGCCAGTGGAGCAGCCGACCGCCTGGAACGCGGTTATCAGGCCATGTCTCGCACGATCGAGCGTTCTGCTAGCTCGCTCGGCGATCGGCTGGGTGGCGCCCTGGACCGGATCAACACCGGTACCGGTAGCGTCATCATTGAGCTGCAGGCGCTGAACCGTGCGCAGTCGGAGATTGTGGCGGCCCTGGGCGCACTGGAGGGCAAGCTCTCTGGGGCTTCGGCAGGGTTGCAGGACTACAGTGCCGCCGGCAAGGACGCCGCGGCCAGCGCTGCCGCATCGGCGACGGCATCAGCGAGGCTCGAGCAGGAGCTGGCCGAGCAGGAGGAACGCTACCGCGATGTGGCGAGGCAGGCGATGGCCTACGCAGAGGCTCAGCGCACTGCCAACGTCTCCGACCGTGCGTTGGCAGAGGCTGCGCGGGATGCTGCTGCTGGGATCGATGTCCAGGCCCAGGCCATGGCAAACGCGGGCACGGAGCAGGAGCGCATGGCGGCGCGCGCGAAGGCGATGCAGGAAGCCGAAGCGCGTGCGGCGAACCAGGCCAGGGAGGCGGCACAGGCGGCGCATGCACAGGAGATCAACCTCAAGCAGCTGCTGGCGCAGATCGATCCCACCATCGCAGCGTTGAACCGCCTTGCCGAGATGGAGGACAAGCTGGAGAAGGCGCAGGAAGGTGGCCTGATCAACGAGTCTGGCTTCACGCACTACCAGGGCCGGATCGATGCGATGCGCCAAAGCGTGCTCGATTCACGCTCGGCGCTGACGGACGGCGCAGACGCGATGAACGGCTACGGCATGTCTGCTCGTCAGACCAGCAACGCCATGCGCATGGTGCCGGCGCAGATCACCGACATCACCACCAGCCTGATTAGCGGGCAGCCGGCTTGGCAGGTGGTCATCCAGCAGGGTGGCCAGCTCTTCGACATGTTCGGTGGGTCTATTCCGGCACTGCGGGCGGTCGGCACAACGATCCTCGGCATGATCAACCCTCTCACTGTGTCCGCAGCTGCTGTGGTCGCACTGGGGGCCGCATGGCAGCAGGCACAGGGAGAGCTGTATAGCTTCCAGTTGGCCATGGTCCAAAGTGGGCATAACGCTGACATTTCGGCCGCGCAATTCGCTGGACTAGTCGCGGAGATCGACAAGTTGGCTGGCGTGAGCCGCGGACAGGCCGTAACTGCGCTCAACGCAGTGGCTGGGTCCAGCGAATTCACAGGCAAACAGTTCCTCATGGTGGCTGAGGCGGCGGCACGCATGGAAAGCGCCACGGGTCGTTCTGCCGAGCAGACCGTCGCTGCATTCGAAAGCATCGCCGATAATCCGGTCGACGCTCTCGCGCGCCTGGACAAAGCCGAGAGGTTTCTGACTCGCGCACAGATCGACCGAATCATGACGTTGCAGGACGAAGCGAAAGAGCAGCAAGCAGTCGACGAAGCCTTGCTCCTGTTCGATCAACATCTCAAGGACGTCGCTAATACCGCCGAAACCCACATGCCTGCCATGAGTCGCTGGTGGCGAGAACTGAAGAATGAAGTGTCAGGCGCATGGGGCGAGGTGCAGACCTATGCAACTCTTCTCGATGGCGTGATTGCGAAGCATGGGATCGCTGAGCGGCTCGACTTCAGTAGCGGCTTTTCCAAGTCGTCTGGTCTGATCGGGGCCGTTGCTAGCATGCTCCCAGATGGATGGGCGTCTGGAGTCAACAACTGGGCGAAGGGCGCACTGGCTTCCGCTGGAGGCAGCAACGGACTGCCGACCCCAGTTTTCGGCATCACCGTCACTGGCGAAGAAGGGATTGAGGACTACGTCAAGCTGCTGAAGGAGAACAAGGCGGCAGAGGATGCTGCATCCGAAGCGCTCACCGCACGATTGGCAGGCTTGGATCGAGTCGCATCTAAGCAAGAGGCGATCAAGAAGATCGTCGAGCTCTATAACCAGATCCCAAAGGACGATGCTCGCCACTTCGACGGATCGATGCAACGCCTAATTGCGCAGTCCAATGCGCAAGTCGACAAGCAGTTCAACCAGCGGGAAGGCGTCGGCAAGGCCAATACGGACGACAACGCGGCGCAGAGCTTCATTGCCAACGTGCAGCGACAGATCACCGCCAACGAACAGCTGGCCGACAGCGGTGACAAGGTGTCGGCCAGCGACCGGCTGGTGATCCAGGCGCGTCAGCTGCTGGCCGACAAGACCAACACGATGACGGCGGCGAGCAAACAGTTGCTGCAGGCGATGATCCCGCAGCTGCAGGCGAGTGATGTGCAGGCCGAGAAGGCGAAGCAGGCACAGCGCAACCTGGTGGCGCAGGCGGCACTGACCGAACGCCTTGCTCAGCTGGAAAAACAGCGACAGGAGCAGTCGGATGTCGACCTGATGAGCATCGGGCGCGGTGCAGATGCCACGCAGATGCTGCAGCGTCAGCTCGACATCCAACGGGAGTACCTGCGCGAAAGGGAGAAGCTGGAAAAGGACCAGCGTGGGCGCAATCCGCTGAGCGCTGAGGCGTATCAGAGCAGCGTGTCGGACCTGGAGAGCAGCTTGGCTCGCTCGCTGGACATCGAGCGAAACTACCAGCAGCAACGTATTGCGATGCTGGGTGACTGGCGAACCGGAGCGCGGCGGGTATGGGACGACTACGCATTCTCCGCCGCGAATGCATCAGAGACCGCTGCGTCAGCGCTCACCAACGGGCTGAGCGCGGCGGAGGATGCGTTTGTTCGCTTCGTGCAGACGGGCAAGCTGTCGTTCTCGTCGCTCGCCAAGTCGATCTTGGCCGACTTGGCGCGCATCGCTGCTCGGCAGGCAATCGTGGGCGCAGTCGGTTCGATCGTCGGCTCCCTGGCAGGTGGCGCCGCCGGCTCCTGGACGGGCACCAGTGCGAGCGCTGGAAGCAACCTCAACTTCGGCAACAACGTTGATAGCTTCACCGGCAACAGCTGGGCGAGCTTTGGTGGTGGCCGCGCGAGTGGCGGCGACGTATCCAATTCGTCGATGTACGAGGTGGGCGAGTTCGACCGGCCGGAGATCTTCAACGACCGGCGCGGCCGCAGCTACCTGATTCCTGGCAACGACGGCACGGTGGTGCCGATGCATCGGCTGGCATCCGGCAACGGTGGCGGCTCAGCCACTCCCACCTTCAACGTGAGCATCAACACCGTGGTCCAGAGCGATGGCAGTAGCAGCACCTCGGCAACCGCCGGGGACGATAACGCAATGGGGCGCGCGCTAGCGAAGTTGATCGAGCCAGAGGTGAAGCGGGTGCTGGTGCAACAGATGCGGCCGGGTGGCCTGCTTGTAGGAGCGCGGTGATGGCTGACGTCTTCTTATGGAAGCCCACCTCACAAAGCAGCGGCACCGCGACTGGCGCGGTCAGGAGGGCGGCCTTCGGCGACGGCTACAGCCAGTCGGTCGCAGAGGGCATCAATCCGGTCTCGCGGTCCTACCAGCTGACATTCACTGGGCCAGAAGAGCAGATGAAGCAAATCGCGGCGTTTCTCGATACGCATATCGGTCGCTCATTCATCTGGACGCCGAGAATCGGCGCGCAGGGCTTCTACCAGTGCGACGGGTACAGCGACCGCGGTGAGGGCGGGGCGATGCTCTCCATCAGCGCCACCTTTGAACAGAAATTCCAGCCATAGAGGGCCACATGGCACGCCAAGTAATCGATCAAACCACGATCTTCCCGGATGGCAGCATCGGCGAAGATGCCTTCACTGCCTTCGCCAAAATCAATGAGATGACACTGGAGCTGTTTGCCCAGAGCTTCAACACTTTCCGCACTGGGCTTGGTGTCGAGTGGGTAAGTGGCACAGCCCTGCGGGTGCTCCCTGGCGCAGCCTACGTACCCAGTGTGCAGCGGATCGTGGCTCTGTCAGCCGACACCATTGTTCCGATATCGGGTGTTCCAGCCAACACCTTCGCGCACCTATACCTGACGGCGACCGGCGCCATCGAGGCGTCAACGACTGCACCCAGCGCCCGGTATGCCGGCCGCGCACGCACGAAGACGGGCGATGCTTCTCGGCGATACGTCTTCAGTTTCCGCGTAGGTGCGACCGACGTGCAGCGCTTCACTCACCACGCCGAAGCCGGATTGGTCTTCTGGGTGACTTCGGTCAATGCTGCTCCATTCATCCTCGCAAGCGCTGTTTCGGCGACCACCGCGACAACGATCTCGGCTGCGAACGCTACACCAGTAACTGCGGTCTCTGTGCTCCTGTCCATCCTGAACTATGGCAACTCGGGCGCCTACGTATTGCTCAGCAATAGCGAGGGACCGGTGCCGCCGTCTGGATACCTTGCAGTCGTTGGCCCGGGCACCGGGGAGCCAGAGTTGCCGCTGGACGCGTCGCGCAGCTACACCTACGTGTTTGACGGAACCGGCAATGGATCGTTTCACCGGTGCCGCGGCTATCGGTTTGAGAGGTGACTGGCATGTACGCAATCAACGGCGCGGGCTTCCGCGCGATCAGCGAGGCATCGGACCTGCAGGCAGGCGAGGTGCTCTCCTTGGAGTTCCCTGAGCACCTGATCGGTCCGCCTACGACGCTGGAAGGTATGAAGCTGGCAGCTAAGGCGCGAGCTACCCAACTTCGTTGGGAATGCGAGACCGGCGGTGTGTCCATAGGCGACGTGCAGGTTGGCAGCACAACTGAAGACCAGAATCGAATCAGCAGCGTGCTTGCCGCGGCCGGCCTGGGCACCGTGGAGCAGGTCGACTTCAAGGCGAACAGCGGCTGGGTGACGCTGACCCTTGCCGAGATCCGGGGCATCGCAGCGGCGATCAGTGCGCACGTGCAGGCTTGCTTCACCGCTGAGCGTGCCCATCACGAAGCCATCGATGCAATCGGCAATATCGAGGAGCTGCAGGCCTACGACGTGGCCGCTGGCTGGCCGGCATGAGCATTCTCGCCGACATCCAGACGCTGGAGCCGGGCGCGCGCGTGACGCTGTTCGAGCTGGACGCCACGTCTCTCGGTGCCGATTCGCTGCTGTTCCATCCGCACCAGCAGAGCACGCCGATCGTCTGGCAGCAGCAGGTCTACGATCCCTGGCCGGTCGAGGCGACAGGCTTCGAGCGCACCAGCGACCAGCCGCCGAACCCGCGGCTGCGCGTCGGCAACATCGACGGCACCATCACCGCGCTGTGTCAGCTGTTCGACGATCTGGTGGGCGCGCGCGTCATCCGCCGACAGACCCTCACCAAGTACCTGGATCCCGAGAACTTCGCCGGCGGCAATCCTGCAGCCGACCCGGACGAGCACTTCCCAGACGAAATCTGGTTTATCGAGCGCAAGGTCAGCGAGGACGATGAGGTGGTTGAGTTCGAGTTGGCCACTGCAGCGGACCTTAACGGCGAGCAGTTGCCCGGCCGCCAGATCATCGCCAACACCTGCAGCTGGATTATCCGCGGCGGATACCGCGGCCCGTACTGCGGGTACAACGGCCCGCCTGTCGCCGACATCAACGACAACCCGGTGAGCGATCCGTCGCTGGATGTCTGCGGCGGCAAGGTCCGGTCCTGCAAGTTGCGCTTTGGCACGAATAACCCGCTGCCTTACGGCGGATTCCCAGCAGCAGGTCTGCTGCGCACGTAGCGCGGCTTTCATCCATCACACCAAGGCCCGCCATGTGCGGGCCTTTTTATGGGCGACCACATGGAACACGCAACGCTTCTGGCCATCCAGGCGCATGCCACTGGCGAATACCCCCGCGAGTGCTGCGGCCTGATCGTGCACGCGCCAACCGGTGAGCAGTACCGGCAGTGCCGCAACGCGGCGACCACACCCAGCGAGCATTTTATCCTGCCAGCCGAGGACTATGCCGCTGCGGAGGATGCCGGGCAGGTGGTGGCGCTGGTGCACAGCCATCCCAACGTGTCGGCGCATGCTTCGGATGCGGATAAGGCGATGTGCGAAGCCAGCGGGCTGACCTGGCACATCATCAGTGTCGGCCAGATCGACGGCGTGCCGGAGTGCGGTGAGGTGCAGACCATCCAGCCGAGCGGCTACGTCGCGCCGCTGGTCGGGCGCCAGTTCGCCCATGGTGTGCTCGACTGCTACACGCTGGTGCGTGACTTCTACGCGCGCGAGATGGGCATCGATCTGTCGCAGTACGAGCGCGAAGATGACTGGTGGAACAAGGGGGGCGACCTGTACGCGCTGGAGCGCCTGCAGACTGAGGGGTTTTCCGAAATCCAGGACGATCCGCAGCGCGGCGACATGATCGTGATGCAGATCCGTGCGCCGGTGCCGAACCATGCTGGCGTCTACCTGGGCGAGGGGCAAATGCTGCACCACCTCGCTGACCGTCTGTCCGCGCGGGTGCCCTACGGCGGTTACTGGGCTGACCGCACCGTGCGCGTCGTGCGCCACAAGCTCGCTGCCGGCGGTGTTGCATGAGCATGCAAGCAGTGCCCAAGGTGCGCGTGGTGCGTCTGTACGGCGTATTGCGGGCCAAGTTTGGCAAAGAGTTCCGACTGGCAGTAGCGTCGCCTGCCGAAGCTATTCGCGCACTCTCCGTGCAGCTTCCAGGCTTCCAGGCGTTCCTTATGGGCGCCAAGGACCGAGGTCTGACGTTCGCCGTCTTCAACGGCCGCCGCAACCTAAGCGAGGACCAACTCCACGATCCGCCGGGCGATGACGCGATCCGAATCGCGCCGGTGTTGCAGGGCTCCAAGCGTGGTGGAGTGCTGCAGACGATCGTCGGTGCAGTTCTGGTGGTCGCTGGTGTCGTGCTTACTGCGTATGGATTCGGAGCGGTAGGCGTTCCCCTGACCAACGCTGGCATCGCGATGGTTATCGGCGGCGTGGTGCAGATGCTCTCGCGGACCCAGAAGGGATTGGGCACTCAGGAAAGTCCAGAAAATCGACCCAGCTATGCCTTCAACGGCCCGGTTAACACCCAAGCACAGGGCAACCCGGCGCCGGTGGCATACGGCGATACGTGGACAGGGTCTGCCGTCATCAGCGGCGGCATCTATGCAGAGGATCAACAATGAGCGGTGATGCACAGGAACGGGCAATGTCCCTACAGGGGGCCAAGAAGGGCGCTAGCTCCGCCCGCACACCGGTGGAAACTCCGGACAGCCTGCAATCGATCGCCTTCGCAAAGATCATCGATCTCATCAGCGAGGGCGAGATTTCAGGGCTGAAGGATGGCCTGCGGTCGGTCTACCTGGATGGCACGCCTCTACAAGGGGCTGATGGTGGCTTCAATTTCCAGAACGTTCGATTCGAGAAACGCGCCGGCTCGCAGGACCAAGAGCACCTGGCCGGCTTCCCTAGCGTGGAGAACGAGAATTCGGTGAATGTCCAGCTGCGCAGCGACCAACCAGTCGTGCGGAGCTTCACCAATCCAGACCTGTCGGCGATCCGCGTACGCATCGCGGTGCAGGCGCTGCAGAAGACCAACACCACAAACGGCGACATAGAGGGGCACAGCGTCAGCTACGCGATCGACGTGGCCACCGACGGCGGCGCTTTCAACACGGTGATCTCCAACGCTTTCACCGGCAAGACCACCACACTCTACGAGCGCAGCCACCGCGTGGACCTGCCAGAGGGCAGCCAGTGGCAGATCCGTGTGCGCCGCCTCACGCCCAACGCCAACAGCGCAACCATCGCGGACACCACGCTGGTGCAATCGATGACCGAGATCATCGACGCCAAACTGCGCTACCCAAATTGCGCGCTCGCAGCGCTGGAAGTGGACGCGAGCCAGTTTCAGGCCATCCCCACCCGCGCCTATCGTGTCCTTGGCCGCATCGTGTCCGTGCCGAGCAACTACGACCCGCAAGCGCGGACGTATGCCGGTATCTGGGACGGCACCATGAAACCAGCCTGGACCAACAACCCGGCCTGGGTGTTCTACGACCTCGTGACGAATGACCGGTTCGGACTGGGTCATCGCATTCCTGCAGCCGGGGTCGATCGGTGGCGCCTATATCAGATCGCGCAGTACTGCGACCAGATGGTCAGCGACGGGATGGGAGGGCAGGAGCCTCGCTTCACCTGCAACATGTATCTGCAGACCAGGCAGGACGCCTACAAGATGCTTCAGGACATGGCGGCGGTGTTCCGCGGCATCACCTACTACGCTGCCGGGCAAGTGCTCGCGTCGGCGGACATGCCGCAGGATCCGGTCTACACGTTCAACCAGACCAACGTCATTGACGGCCGGTTCGTATATTCCGGGTCGGCGCGCAAAGTGCGCCACACGGTCGCTCTGGTTTCCTGGAACGACCCGGACGACTTCGGCCGGGCCAAGGTGGAGACTGTCGAGTATCGGCCGGGCATTGCCCGCTACGGCATCCAGCAGACAGAGGTTGCTGGCATGGGTTGCACTTCGCGTGCACAAGCCCAGCGCATTGGGCTGCATATCCTGTACACGGAGAACCTTGAAACTGAAACGGTCACGTTCGGTGTCGGCCTCGAGGGTGTTGTGCCGCAGCCTGGCGACATCATTGAGGTAGCTGACCCGAATCGAGCCGGCCGCCGAAATGGTGGGCGGATCAAGGCTGCCGGCTCGCGCTCCGTTGATCTCGACGTTGTCCCGCCCGGGCTGAGCGCCGGCGACACCATCCGCGTGCTGGGCAGCAACGGCCGCAGCCAGTCGCGCACAATCAACGGCATCGCCGGCAATACGGTCTCCGTGGCGGTGCCATGGTCGACTGTGCCGGTGGCCACGTCGGTGTGGGCAGTCTCCACCGCTGAGCTCGCGCTGCAAACATTCCGGGTGCTGGCCGTCACCGATGGCGATGGTGCCGAGAACGCCATCACCTACCAGATCACCGGCCTCGAACACGTGCCGCAGAAGTTTGCCGCGATCGACGATGGCGCGCGCATTGAGCTGCCGCCGATCAGCATCATCCCGCCGAGCGTGCAACCGCCGCCGACCAACGTCCGTCTGTCTTCGAACAGTTTCGTCGATCAGGGCATTGCACAGCACGTTCTGACGATCGCGTGGGATCCGGCGGACAAGGCCATCGCCTACGACGTCGAATGGCGCCGCGACGACATGGATTGGGTCAAAGCGGGCCGCGCGACAACTGCTAACCTGGATGTGCGCGGCATCTACGCAGGCCAGTATCTGGCGCGCGTGCGCGCGGTGAATGCGCTCAACGCAGTGTCCATGCCGGCGATGTCGCCCCTCACCGAAATCACCGGTAAGACCGAGCCGCCGCCGTCGCTGGCCAGCCTCACCGCCGCAGGCATCATCTTCGGCATTGAGCTGTCGTGGTCGTTCCCGCAGGGCGCAACCGATACCGAGCGAACAGAGATCTGGTACAGCCCGGCCAACAACCTCGAGGTGGCGACCAAGCTGGGCGACTTCGCCTATCCGCAGGCCAAGCACTCGATGCTCGGTCTTGCCGCCGGTGCGCGCTTCTTCTTCTGGGGGCGGCTGGTCGATCGGAGTGGAAACATCGGGCCGTGGTATCCGTTGACCAACGGAGTTATGGGGGAAAGCAGCACTGATGCCACGGCCATACTCGCGTACCTGGCCGGCAAGATTGGCCTAACCGAGCTGTCGCAGGAGCTCCGCCTCCCGATCGAGTCCATCAGCGACCTGGTGCCGCTGGTGTGGGACGAAGGAGCGACCTATAGCACCGGGCAGACGGTGGTGCGGGGCGGGATCATCTGGAGCTGGGTGCCGTCGGAGCCGGGCAACGAGGAGCCGCCGGGCACGAAGTGGCAGAACGTCGGCAACGCGATTGCCGAGGCTGGTGCCATCGTGGGCGAGGTCAACTCGCTGAAGCTGCAGATCAATGACCCGGAGAGCGGCCTCGCGGCCATCGGTGAGCGCACGGACGGCCTGGTCGCCCAGATCAGCAACCGGCATGCGGGTGATCGGGATTGGCATGCAGGCGACCGCAACGTGTTCGCGGGCACACGGACCTGGCAGACGGTCATTGCTGAAGGGGATCGCGCGCAAGCCCGGCGGTTGGACACGGTGGAGGCATCCATCGGCGACGTCTCTGCGAGCGTCCAGCAGGCCAGCCAGACGGTCGTCGACCTCAATGGCAGGATCAGCGCGACCTACACGGTGAAGGCGCAGATCACGAGCGCCGGGCAGATCTACATGGCCGGCATGGGCGTGGGCGTCGAGCAGCAGCAGGACGGCAGCTTCCAGAGCCAGATATTGATGCAGGCCGATCGCTTCGCGGTGATCAACGTCGCCAACAACGCAGTCACTTCGCCGTTTGTGATTCAGGGCGGGCAGGTCTTCATCAACCAGGCTCTGATCGGCATCGGCTGGATCACGAACGCGATGATCGGGAACCAGATCGCTTCGACGTCGGTCAACGGCTCGGGCCTGCCGCGCTGGGAAATCAACAAGACTGGCGGGCGAGTAGTGCGCGGGGATGGGTTCACCATCAACGAACACCCGAACTATGGCTGGCGGATGACGGACAACGCCACAGGCGTCAACGTGATCGAGCTCGGGGAGCTTCTCTGATGGCGCGCGGCATTCGGCAGCGTGATCTGGCCGGCAATATCCTGATCGACATCTCGACCCGCATGCCGAGTAAGTCCGGCGCGGTCACCATCGCTGCAGGGTCGAGTGGCTCCGTCGCCGTGCCGGCCTTGGGCACCAACGAGATCCACTTCTGGTTTTCCGCCAGCAGTAGCGCGCAGTACGCGCAGGCGCCGCTGTTCACCGTCAACGAGCAGGCCGGCACGATCAGCTGGAACTACGGCGGTGGCAGCAACCAGGGCACGCAGATCGGCGGCGTGCTCACTTACGGGAGGTACTGATGGCTTTGGGCGTGCGGATCCGGCCCGAGGGCGGGAACATCATCCAGATCGATACTCGCTACGAAAACCTCGCACTGAAGGAGAAGGCGACGGTCACTGCTGTCGGTGCCAACGCGGCTAACCCGAACCAGGGCATCGGCTTCGCCACCGTTACTGTTGGCGGTGGCAACTCCCCACTGATAGCCGTCACCTGTGCAGCTTTCGTTGGCCTGCGGAGCCGGTCCCAGAGTGGAAACACGTTCACCTTCGAGCTGGTGTGCGAGACGGCCAATACGGCTATCCAGTATTACGTTTTCGACACGACCGACGTGGCGCAAATGGCTTTCGTGATGAGCAAAGGTGTGCGGTTCCGTGACCCGGCCACGGGTCGCATCGCCTTCGACTCTCGCTACAAGTACATGAGGGTGATCGGGCGCATGCGTACCACTGCCGGCACCAGTCAGACGGATTACCCGACCCAGGGCGACGGCGTGGCCATTGCGCTTGGTCACACAGGGGCGTCCTACACAATCGTGAGTGGCGTCATTGGTGGTGGTCCGAACTGGGTGATGGACCGCTTGGCCTACGTGGCCGGTGTGCGCTACACGCCAGGCGTCGCGTCGGCCAAGGGGATCAACACCTACTACGACCATGCCGAGGGCACGCAGGGAAATCCCCCTGCGCCCTCGGGCACCTACGGCACAATGCAGGTCGACTGCCTGCTGCTCAACGTCCGCAACTACTGAGCCGGGGCCACGCGCCGCACACCGGTGCGGTCCTGGAACTTGATGCTCCACGGCGTGATCAGATAGCCGGGACGGCGATAGTAGATGGCCGGGATGTGGTCTTCGCGCGCGTCCTTGGCGATGCCATTGACGAGCACGTAGGGCGCTGAGGTCTTCGGTACCGCGCACACATCCTGGCGTCCGTCGGTTTTGAACGCCAGGCTGTACGGGCCGGCGCCGAGGATCTGGCCGCACACCACGGCCCGGGTGCTTACTGAAGCGGCCCGTGCGCGCGGGGCGATGCGAATCAGGAAGGCGTCCAGGCTCTCGCCGGCGGCCGACGTTTCCTGGTGCAACTCGGTGGTCTGGCCGAACTTCACCGGCGGCGGGTCAGCGGCGAGAGCGGGCAGGGTGGCGCCAAGCAGCGCCATGGCGGTGGTGGCAAGGAATGGGCGCATCACGTTCTCCGGATCAGCTGCGCCGGCCTGTTGCCGGCGGCGCGAGATCATCTCGACGCGAGATCAAGATGCGCGGCGAGCGCTCAGGAAAAAACGTTCATCTGCCGACGTTTGCGCACGATGTATCCCTACCCGGGGCTCGGGAATCCCTGACGCTTAGATGCGGCGGTGGCCGATATTGCTAGGTAGCTCCCGACCGCAATCTATCCATGCCGGACGCGGGGCCATTGGCAGCTCATCCCGCGGAGCTTTGAGCAAGCTCACGCCGGCTCCCCTATTCCATGGAGCTGTTATGAAATTCTTGATTGCCCCCGCATTCGCTCTTGCTCTGCTTGCTGCTTCCTCGGTGGAAGCTGCCACATACCAAACCGTCGTCGAAGGATATGCTCGCTCAGCGGGTGGTCAGACCGTCGATGCGACGCCGCAGTGCCCTGCAGGATTTACGCCGATTTCCGGCGGTTGGGACACAGGCTCCCCGAACGCCGTTACCTTTGTCGGTGGCCAGCCCGAGAATAACGGCAGAACTCTATCCATGAACGCCGGTCGCTTCTCCGTTGTGGGGAGCTATCCGAATGGCAATGGTTGGCGCACCTACGGCTACGTAAACGGGCCGACGATCGTCAACATCTACACGATCTGCGCTTCTCCGTAATTTGCGCACTTAAATGCGCAGGGTGGAGCTGTAAGCACCACCCTGCGTAGCGTAGCGCCTGAGCACCGCCAGTTCGGCACACGGGCATACCGGCTGAGGCCGCCAGTCTCGGTCGGTCACTGCGCAATTCCAGTGTTTCGGGGATGCAATCCCATTCAGTGACTCGCCCGTTCATAATTTAGCCCGGCACGACTTGTGGTCTGTCTGGCCAAAATCGACGCTATACCCCTACATGTTGTGGTTCTTTGACTGAGTCTCGCCGCCCACTGAGAACCCATGAACGAGTGGCTTTAGGCCCAGGAACTTGTGGACACCCTTGGCAGTCGGACTTACGCTTCGGGCCAGATCTATACAGGGATGAGGGTGTGGCTCAAGGGAAAAAGGACGTTGCCGTTAAGGTAACGATTGCACAAGCAGTGAGGGACGTCTTAATAACGTCCATGAACAAGGGGCAGTTGCCCCTGCTAGCAGTTTGCTCGATTGTTTTCCTAGTGATCTATCGACTGACACCCGAGGCAAGTGAGCAATTGGCGAGAGAGGTAGTTGCTAGGATGGTTGATTGGTCACTTGTTGGCTGGGTGTTGACACTGGCTCTGTCGTTTGGATGGTGGTTTCACTCGAAGGCAACGCGTGAGAGGTACAAGGTAGAACTAGCAAGGATTGGACAAGAGAAGTCAGCAGCTCAAAACGTCGCTAGCGGAGGAAAATTTGCGGGAAGCCGCACGAGGAGATGAACGTGGCCACACTAATAATTTTACTGGGAGTTTTGGCTTTAGGGCATTTTTTGTATGAAGGCGTGATTGCGCCGAGCTTGAGAGATAGGCTCAATGACGAGATGTTTGAGCTCCGCGATAGATTGAGAAGAATAAAGCTTGAGCAAGGAGAGGCGTGTCCGCAACAAGCATTCGAGATTGCTCATAATGGAATAAATCAATATGTGCATCGTCTCCATTGGGTTACGATTTCCTTCGTGGTCGAATTCAACCGATCTCACAGAAAGTTTCGCAATGAGGTTAAAGATAGGCGAGATGTAATCGCGAGATGCGGCGTCTCTGAACTTAAAGATGTTGTAGATCGCGGGAATCAAATAGTAGAGCGCGCGCTTATCGTTAATAGCGGCGCAGTGCTTCTGGTCTCATTTCCATTTGTTGTGTTGGGTGTGACGGTTTTTCAGTTACCGATTAAGCTTTATGCCAAGGCGGCAGAGCTCTTTGCCACGCCGGAGAGACGAACTGAACAAGTTCTTAGTAAGTTGCACTTGGCGACTTAACATCAAGGCCCCAATAGGGGCCTTTTTTATTGATGAATTTACAGTCTCGCCTCTTGCGACGAGGCGTTGTCAATATCAATTTAATCAATCGATCGAAGTGAATTTGCGTTTTGAACCCGGAGATAGCACATGTGCTACTCAGCCGAGATCCAAGGCTGACCACCATATTCGGCCAATCTCCAGACGCTCCAGGCGATCTTCGACGACAAGTGTCATCCCTTCTCGAGCACCGGCTAGCGGCTTGACCATGCTCCCAGACGGCTTCCATTGGACACAGGCCCACCAACACCAGGAAGGACCGCCGCGCCTGCTTGCCTTGCGCAGCACGGGCGTGGCGCGAATGGGACAGCGGGTGGACAACCGAGCCTGGTACATCCTGCTCGACTACCACCTGCAGAGCATGGAAAGGCCGTCCAGGCACCGGGCCTGCACGAGTTTCGAATCTGGTCTGGCCGGCGCAGAGATGTGGGTGTGCCGGCACGAAGCCAGGCTGCGCGCCGAAGTTGCTGCGATCGAGGCTACTCGGCCTAAGCACTGCGGTGCGGGCTAGCCGATCTACGGCACCTGTCGTCGCAACTCGTCCAAGTAATCGGCCCATCGCTGCATCATCCGAACGCGCTCTGCGAGGTGGCTCGTGCGGTTGTAGGCCCGGCCGTTGGGATCCTTCACCGCGTGCGCCAGCTGGTGCTCGATGATGTCCGGCCGAAAGCCCAGGATCTCGTCGAGGATCGTGCGGGCCGTGGCGCGGAAGCCGTGGCCGGTCACCGTGCCCACCTCGTAGCCCATGCGGCGCAGAGCTGCGTTCACCGCGTTGTCTGACATCGGCCGCAGCTTCGTCCTGGTGCTGGGGAAGAGGTAGCGGCCGGCGCCGGTGAGCCGCTGCAGGTCATCCAGGACAGTTAGCGCCTGGCGCGAGAGCGGCACAACGTGCGGCTGCCGCATCTTCATCTTGTCGGCGGGGATGTTCCACCGTGCCGCCTCGATGTCGAATTCTGACCACTCGGCCTGCCGGAGCTCGCCGGGCCGCACGAACAGCAGGGGCACCAGTACGAGGGCGCAGCGCGTGACGTAACTGCCCTTGTAGCCATCCATGGCGCGCAGGAGCGGCCCCAGCTCATCCGGGTCCGTCACTGCCGGCAGATGGCGCTCGGGCGTTGGCTTCAGCGCGCCGCGCAAGTCAGCTACCGGGTTGCGGCTGGCACGCCCGGTGGCGATGGCGTAACGCATGACCTGACCGCAGTTCTGCATGATCCGATGCGCTGACTCGAAGGCGCCACGCTTCTCGATGCGCCTGGCCACCGCCAGGAACTCGGGAGCATCCAGTTCCGCCGCCGGCCGCGCGCCGATGTACGGGAACACGTCGTTCGTGAACCATCCGACGACCTTCACGCGGTACCCATCCACCCAGTTGCGCTTCTCCAGCCACTCGTTGGCGATCACTTCGAAGGTGTTGGCGCCGAGCACTGCGCGCGCAGCGGCGGCAGCTTTCTTGTGCTCACCCGGGTCGATACCCTGGGCCAGCAGCTGGCGCGCCTCATCGCGGCGCTGCCGAGCGAGAGCCAGTGGAACTTCGGGATAGACACCGACAGCCAACAGCTTCTCTTTGCCTGCGAACCGGTACTTCCAGCGCCAGTAGCGCCCACCGTTCACGGCGACCATCAGATACAGGCCGCCGCCATCTGAGAGCTTCTGCGGTCGGTCGGAGGGCTTGGCGCGGCGTATTGCGAGGTCGGTCAGGGGCATTGGGGGTATCAAGGTCGGCCGAGTGGCGAGATACCCCAATATGTACCCCCAACGTCGCAGGGCCTGATACGTTCACGTACGCACTGCATCGCACATGAAAAAGGCCGAGAACCCTTGTTTTGAGGGGATTCTCGGCCTTTCATGGTCTTTCTCAGACCTTCAGATGGTGGAGGTGGGCGGAATCGAACCGCCGTCCGGAAGCACTCCATCCCCGGCACTACATGCTTATCCCTCCGTTAGATCTCGTCCCCAGGCAGCACGGCGGGCAAAGCGCACCTGAGAACCAGCCTGCTTGATCTAACCGGCAGCTGACAGGCAACCACTACCGGCGGTTCCGTGATAATGACCCTACATCTACGAGCACGGGCACAAGTAGTTTCGGGGGTTCGCCTTAGGCGGCTGTAGAACTACAACTAAAGCCAATTAAGCGGCGATAGCGAAGTCCGAACCGTAGTTGTCGTCGTTGGCAACTAAAAGTTTGCTGCTGGATTAACGAGGAAAGCTGCCCCCTCGGCATGCGCCAAGCGACTTCGCGACCCCCGTCGAAACCAGTGCACCCCCGGGGAAAGCATCAAACGCTGACCTGGTCAGTGTAGGGATCGGCGCGCCCTGTCACAAGTGGTGCGACCTTCAGCGCTTACAGTGGCTTCAGTCCGTACCAAACGGAAAAGTCTGTTAGCGAAGGAGCGAAGCGATGGCGACAGGCAAGCCCCCACGTTCACGGCCCGCGCGTGCGACACCGGGCAAGACCAGCAAGCCCGTCTCCCGGCAGCGTGCCAATGCACCGCAAGCGGATGCGGTGGAGGCCACCACCACTCGCGTGCAAGGCAAGGCGCGCACGGTGATCTATATCCACGGCATCGGCAACAAGCCGCCGGCCGACGTGCTGCGTTGCCAGTGGGACACGGCCTTGTTCGGGCGGCCAATGGGCGAGCGCACACGGATGGCCTACTGGGTCAATCGCGAACGCTATCCGGTGCCCGAGCCAGGCAGTTGCGACAGCCGCGATGTCGGGCCGGCGCTGAACCAGAGCGTGCAACGAGCGTTGAGCACCCTGGGTCTGGTGCCAGGCGCGCAGGACCTGCATCTGTTGGCCGACGCGTTGGCCAACAACGCACAGGAACGCGCGGATCTGCACCGCCTGCTGGACGAACTGGAGGGCGCCAGCGCGCCGGGCAGCGTGCAGGCCAAGGGGCCGGTCGATGCCATCAACCGGGTGCTGCTGCGGCTGATCTCCGCCGCGCTGCTGCAGGATGTGCATGACCTGTTCTTCGTGCCCGAACGCGCGGCGCTGATGCGCGAGAGCCTGGCCCAGCGGTTGCGTGCCGGTGGCGGGCCGTTCGTGGTGGTTGCCCACAGCCAGGGGTCGATGATCGCCTACGACGTGCTGCGGCAACTGCAGGCAGCGGAGTGCGAGGTGACGCTGTTCGTGAGCGTGGGGTCGCCACTGGGGTTGCCGCAGGTGCGCAGCATGTTCAAGCGCTGGACCGGCGCCCGCAAGCTGCCGTTTCCCGACTGCGTGCAGCGCTGGGTCAATGTGGCCGACACCCGTGACCCGATCGCGTTGGACCCCGACCTTACCGACGACATCAGCAATGCCAAGGGGCGCTTCGAAAATCTGGCCGCTGCGCGCCTGAATCCGGATTGGCAGGACAACCCGCATTCGGGCTCGGGGTATCTGTCGATTCCGCAGGTGCGCGCGGCGGTGCGTCAGGCGGTCGGCGTCGGTTTCGATCAGCCGGTGTCCAACGCGGTGCTGATCAAGGATCTCAGCGAGCAGCTCGAAGCGCATGGTGCGGACTATCGGCATGAAGTCTTGATTGAGCTGGATCGGCGAGTGCTGGGCATGGACCCGGGCGGCGTGCGCGCCCAGTTGCTGAGCCAGTTGCGGCAGGTCGCCGCGCACAGCACCGGATTGAAGGGCGAGGCGCTGGACGAGGCGATCGAGCTGGAGGATGGTTTGCAGCGCTTCGTCTCCGCACGGCTGACGCGCTACGAGATCGAGTCGCTGCAGAGCCGTTACCGCGCACTGGGCTTTCGCCGGGTCTGGCGCGATGCCGGCAAGCGTGCGCTGATCCATGTCTCCGGCAATGTGCTGCACGCCGATGCGGCGCGCACCGCGTACCGCGCACGCGGGCAACAGATCGGTTGGGCGGTGCTGGACACCGGCATCGCGGCCAGCCATCCGCATTTCTACGTCAAGGGCCAACGCGACAACGTGGTGGCGCAGTGGGATTGCACGCGGCGCGGCGCGCCTGGACAGCTCACGCGTGCCGATGGACAGGCATTTGCCAGGCTCGATCGGCATGGGCACGGCACCCACATCGCCGGCATTATCGCCGGCCACTGCCACGCCTCGATTCCCGACGCGCAAGGCAATCCCGGCAGCCCGCTGGAATTGATCGGCATGGCGCCGGACACCCGTCTGTATGGCTTCAAGGTGCTCGACGATGCCGGAAACGGCCGCGATTCGTGGATGATCAAGGCAGTGCAGCAGGTGGCCGCGATCAACGAACGCGCCGGCGAACTGGTGATTCACGGGGTCAACCTGAGCCTGGGCGGCTGCTTCGACCCGGAGAGCTACGGCTGCGGCTTCACGCCGCTGTGCAACGAATTACGCCGGCTCTGGCGGCAAGGCGTGCTGGTGGTGGTGGCGGCCGGCAACGAGGGGCTGACCTGGCTGATGCAGAACGACGGCGGTGCGTATCCGGCCAATATGGATCTGTCGATCGGCGACCCGGGCAATCTCGAAGAAGCGATCGTGGTGGGGTCGGTGCACAAGAGCAGCCCGCACAATTACGGGGTGTCGTATTTCTCATCGCGCGGCCCCACCGCCGATGGTCGCAGCAAGCCCGACGTAGTGGCGCCGGGCGAAAAGATCGTCTCGGCGTACTACGACTTCGACCCGAAGGATCCCGCCAGCCTGATGGTGGAAATGAGCGGCACCAGCATGGCCGCACCGCACGTCTCCGGCGTACTGGCCGGTTTTCTGTCGGCACGCCGCGAGTTCATCGGCTTTCCGGACCGGGTCAAGCAACTGATGCTCGACACCTGCACCGATCTACAACGCGACCGCTATGTGCAGGGCAGGGGAGTGCCGAATTTGATGCGGATGCTTGGAGCGACGTGAGGGATCAGGAATGGGGAATGGGGAATGGGGAATGGGGAATCGTAGAAGCACGGCGCTTCTCGATGATCCAGCAATGTCCGCATCGTGAACTAACGTGGGGTCAACGCAGCGAGCCTACCCAGCTCTTGCTATTCCCGATTCCCGATTCCCGATTCCCGATTCACGCATCCCGGTTATGCCGCCGCATCACGCGCTGCTTGTCGCGCTGCCAGTCGCGGTCCTTGGCGGCGTCGCGCTTGTCGTGGTTCTGCTTGCCCTTGGCCAGGGCGATTTCCAGCTTGACCTTGTTGCTGCTCCAGTACAGCGCGGTGGGCACCAGGGTGTAGCCCTCGCGCTCCACGCGGGTGAGTACCTTGTCGATCTCGGCCCGGTGCAGCAGCAGCTTGCGGTCGCGACGCTCCACCGGCACGGTGTGGGTGGAGGCCTGGATCAGCGGGGTGATCTGCGCGCCGATCAGGTAGATCTCGCCGGAGCGCACATACGCGTAGCCGTCGACGATATTGGCGCGGCCGGCGCGGATCGCCTTGATCTCCCAGCCCTGCAGCGCCAGACCGGCTTCGTAGCGCTCTTCTAGGTGGTATTCGTGGCGCGCACGCTTGTTCAACGCGATGGTTTTCGTGGCCTTCGCGCCGTTTGCTTTATCCTTGGATGGTTTCTTGCTCATGACGCCATTGTCGCCGATTCGGTGTCGTCAAACGATCTTCCGTCTTTCACAAGTTAGCGAATGCCTACCATCCGTCGTAGCGCCCTGGTCGAACACAGCGCCTCCCGCATGTTCGATCTGGTCAATGATGTCGCCGCCTATCCGCGCCGCTTCGGCTGGTGCGATGCCGCCCATGTGCTCGAGCAGGATCAGGCGCATATCGTGGCGCGGCTGGATCTGGGGCTGGGCACGTTCCGCACCTGGTTCACTACCGAGAACATCCTCGAACGCCCCGAGCGCATTGCAATGCACCTGCGCGACGGGCCATTCAAGCGCCTTGAGGGACTGTGGGAATTCCAGGCGCTGGGCGAGAACGCCTGCAAGGTGAGCCTTACCCTGGAGGTGGAGACCAGTTCGCGCCTGCTGGGGCCGGCCCTGGCGCTTGGTTTCCAGGGCCTGGCCGATCGCATGGTCAACGATTTCGTGCGGGTTGCCGATCGCGGCGAGGCGTGAAGTGACGGTGCGGGTCGAGGTGGTGCTGGCCTGGCCGGATCGCTACAGCGCGGTGCAGCTTGCGTTGCCGGAGGGTGCCACGGTGGCCGAGGCGGTCGCAGCGTCGGGCCTGGCACGGCAGCATCCGCCTGCAGCACTCGCCATCCATGGCCTGGTCACCCAGCCGACCCAACTGGTGCGTGACGGCGACCGGGTGGAATTGCTCAGGCCGCTGCTGCTGGACCCGAAGGAGGCGCGCCGCCGGCGGGCCGGGCCGGGCAAGCGGGCAGGCGGTTAGCCCTCAAGGGTGGTGTTGGGCTGCGATGTTTTGCCAAATCGTGCTGGCAAGGCGGTAGTGGGCGAAGCGTTCGGCAGGGATTTCTGTCGTTGCGTTCACACTGGTAGGGCAGCACGCGCACCAGATCGCTGCGGCGACAAGAGGGCGGCCTTGAACGTCGACGGCTCGGGAGACGCGTCGCCGGCCGCGCTGCGGCGGCATTTCAGCACTCGGCCACGGGCGGCGGTTTAACGGCCACCCGACTGCCGCACCGAGTGGGCAACAGACCCGCCGCGGCTGCTAACGGGCGCAACAACGCCATTGACCACGGAAAATAGACAACCCCGGCGACTGAATCGCCAAGGTCTGCAGGTCGTGCCCGGACACCCGGATCTCGGATATCTGCAGTCAGGCGGCAAAGGGCGCCTGACCGAGCTCATCAACGGCCGCGCTGTTTCTTCTTGTCGCGTGCCAGGTTGCGGCCAAATTGCTTGGGTGCCGACTTTGCCAGCTGCTCGTCCTGCGAGGGGAAATAATCGCCTTCCCAGCGTGCCACCTGGTCGTTCTCGAAGAACACGGTGAAATTCTTGATCTCGGTCCGCGCCAGACGGTCCACGCGTTGGGTGGAGGTGTAGTCCCAGCGCTGTGCATGGAACGGGTCGGGGATCGACGGGGTGCCCAGCAATGCACTGACCTGCTGCTTGCTCTGGCCTACCTGCAGTTGCTCCACGGCGTTCTGCTTGATCAGATTGCCCTGGTAGATCGGCTGCTTGTAGATGATGCCGCAGCCAGCGGTGGACAAAGCAATGGCGGCGACCAGCAGGAGATTGCGCATCGGGGAGTAAGTGCTGAGGAAATCACGCCGATGATACACTCCCACCGGTCGCCGCGACCCGTTTGAAGGCAGCTGGCGCTAAATCGCCAATGAACGGAGAACGTATGGAAACCCACGACCTGCGCAAAGTCGGGCTAAAGGTGACCCATCCGCGGATGCGGATCCTGGAACTGCTGGAACAGAAGAGCAACCAGCATCACCTCAGCGCAGAAGACATCTATCGCCAGCTGCTCGATCACGGCGACGAGATCGGGCTGGCCACGGTGTACCGCGTGCTGACCCAGTTCGAAGCGGCCGGCCTGGTGCTCAAGCACAATTTCGAAGGCGGCCAAGCCGTGTACGAACTGGACCGAGGTGGTCATCACGACCATATGGTCGATGTGGACACCGGCCACGTCATCGAGTTTGAAAGCGAAGAGATCGAAGCACTGCAGCGCCAGATCGCCGCCAAGCACGGCTACGAGCTGGAAGAGCATTCGCTGGTGCTGTACGTGCGTAAGAAGCGTACGCGCTGAGTTTGGTGTCTGCAGATCTGGAATGACAGGGCGGCTTCGGCCGCCTTGTGCGTTCTGGGGCGTGTTGGTGGGTATGCATGCAGGCTCATGCCCCCATCCGCCCTTCGGGCACCTTCCCCCCGCAGGCGGGGGAAGGGGGCGGTGTGTGGTCGGTTGCAGCGCAATCGAGAGATCACGCGCAGCCAGGCATCGCGTCTCCCGCTGGCGGGAGAAGGTGGCGCGCAGCGCCGGATGAGGGGCAACACCGTTTGCGCTTGTCGCGCCTGTGCTGGTCGCCTCGCAGCAATGTTGCCCCCATCTGCCCTTCAGGCACCTTCTCCCGCAGGCGGGGGTAGGGGCGGTGGGTGGTCAGTTGCAGCGCAATCGAGAGATCACACGCAGCCAGGCATCGCGTCTCCCGCTGGTGGGAGAAGGTGGCGCGCAGCGCCGGATGAGGGGCAACACCGTTTGCGCTTGTCGCGCCTGTGCTGGTCGCCTCGCAGCGATGTTGCCCCCATCTGCCCTTCAGGCACCTTCTCCCGCAGGCGGGGGTAGGGGCGGTGGGTGGTCAGTTGCAGCGCAATCGAGAGATCACGTGCAGCTAGGCATCGCTTCTCCCGCTTGCGGGAGAAGGTGGCGCGCAGCGCCGGATGAGGGGCAACACCGTTTGCGCTTGTCGCGCCTGTGCTGGTCGCGTCGCAGCGATGTTGCCCCCATCCGCACTCCAGGCACCTTCTCCCGCAGGCGGGGGAAGGGCGCGGTGGGTGGTCAGTTGCAGTGCAATCGAGAGACCACGCGCAGCCAGGCATCGCGTCTCCCGAGCGGGGGAGGGAATGGGACCTCTGAATTTGCGCGCTACTCGCTGCGCTCAGGCGCTCTGCAGCAGTTTGCGCGCCGCCGCGCGGGCTTCCTTGCTGACTTCCACGCCGCCCAGCATGCGTGCCAGCTCTTCCTGGCGGGCTTGCGGGCCGAGCAGTTCGACCGCGCTCTGGGTCATGCCGTCCACCGGCGCCTTGCTGACCCGGTAGTGCGCATGGCCCTTGGCCGCGACCTGCGGCAGGTGGGTCACGCACAGCACCTGGCGTTCCTCGCCCAACGCGCGCAGCTTCTGCCCGACGATATCGGCCACCGCGCCGCCGATGCCTGAATCCACTTCGTCGAACACCATGGTCGGCACGCTGTCCAGGCCAAGCGCGGCCACTTCGATCGCCAGCGAAATGCGCGACAACTCGCCACCCGAGGCGACCTTGCGCAGCGCGCGCGGTGGTTGCCCGGCATTGGCGGCGACCAGGAATTCCACCCGCTCGGCACCGTTCGGGTCCGGACGCAGGGTGTCCTGGGGTTGCAGCTGAATCAGGAACTGGCCGCCGCCCATGCCCAGCTCGCCGATCAGCGTGGTGGTGGCGTCCGACAAGGCCTGCGCCGCGCTCTGGCGGCTGGCACTGAGCACGCCGGCCGCGGCCTGCCAGACACCGGTGGCGGTGTCGATATGCTTGTCCAGCTGCTGCAGGCGCTCGTCGGCGCCACGCAGGCTCTCGACCTCGGCGCCCAGATGGTCGCGGTGGGCGGCCAGCTCGTCCGGAGCCACGCGGTGCTTGCGGGCCAGGTCGTGCAGGCGGCCGAGACGGCGCTCCATCGCCTCGAACTGGGTGGGATCGGCATCCAGGTCGTCGCGCACGCGGTCGAGCAGAGCCAGCGCTTCTTCGATCTGGATGACGGCGCTGTCCAGCAGCGCGTCCACCTCGCTCAGGCGCGGTTCGTGCTCGGCCACGCGGGACAGGTCGTGGCGGCTGTCCTGCAACAACCCCAGTGCCGACGCACCGTCATCGCCGTTGAGCTGCTGGGCCACGCTGTCGCAGGCGCCGATCAGCGCGGTGGCATGGGCCTGGCGGCGGTGGTTGATGTCCAGCGCGGCAATCGCGGCCGGGTCCAGGTCTTCGCGTTCCAGCTCGGCCAGCTGGTGTTCCAGAAAGCCGATACGGTCGGACACATCGCCCTGCGCCGACAGCGCATCGCGCTCGTCCAGCAGCGCCTGCCAGCGCTGGCTGGCCTGGCGCACCTGCTCGCGCTGGGCGCTGTTGCGGGCATAGGCGTCGAGCAGGGCGAGCTGGCTATTGCGGGCCATCAGCGCCTGGTGCTCATGCTGGCCGTGGATTTCCACCAGCCGTGACGCCAGTTCGGCCAGTTGCGAGGAGGTGACCGGGCGGCCGTTGATCCAGGCGCGCGAGCCGCCATCGGCGCGGATGATCCGGCGCAGCTGGCATTGGGCGTCGTCATCGAGCTCGTTGTCGGCCAGCCAGGCCAGGCCGGGGTGCTCGGCCGGCAGCTGGAATTCGGCCGACAGTTCGGCGCGGTCGGCGCCATGACGCACCACGCCGCTGTCGGCGCGCAGGCCGGACAGGAAGCCCAGCGCGTCCACCATCAGCGACTTGCCGGCGCCGGTTTCGCCCGACACCACGGTCATGCCCGGCCCGAATTCCAGTTCGGTGGCGCGGACGACGGCGAAATCCTTGATCGAGAGGTGTCTGAGCATGAGGGTTGAGAGTGAATGCGTTGGGGAAGCTTAGGGCCTGACGGTGCGGGCAGGGAGTCGGACGCTTGCCATCCCCGGGGCCAGACATTATCTATGCCCAGTCTCACCGGATGATCCCATGCGCGCGTCCCAGTCCCCAATGCTCGACCCCCGCGCCCGCCAGTTGCTGCGCACGTTGATTGCGCGCTACATCCGCGACGGCGAGCCGGTGGGGTCCAAGACCCTGGCCCAGCATGCCGGGCTGGACGTGAGCCCGGCCACCATCCGCAATATCCTGGCCGATCTGGAAGACGTGGGGCTGCTCAGCTCCCCACACACCTCGGCCGGGCGGGTGCCTACCGCGCATGGCTACCGGGTATTCGTCGACAGCCTGGTGCAGATGCAGCCGCCGGGCGAAGAAGAAGTGCGCCGGCTGCGCGCGGAGTTGGCGAGCGGTAACGGGACCCAGTCGCTGCTGGGCAGCGCCTCGCAGATGCTGTCGGCGATGAGCCATTTTGTCGGGGTCGTCAGCGCCCCGAAGCGCGAGCAGTTCGCGTTCCGGCATATCGATTTCGTGTCCCTGGACGCGCGCCGGGTGCTGGCGATCCTGGTGTTTGCCGACAACGAGGTGCAGAACCGGGTGATCGAGCCGCGCCGCGCCTACGAGCCGACCGAGCTGGAGCGGGTGGCCAATTACCTCAATGCGCAGTTCGCCGGGCGCGCGCTGGCGGACATCCGCGCCAGCCTGCTGCGCGAGCTGCGCATGGCCAAGAACGAGATGGAGCAGTTGCTGGCGCACAGCGTGGACCTGGCCAGCGAGGCATTGGTGCCGGCCGAGTCCGACGACATGGTGATGGCCGGGCAGACCCGGCTGATGGGGGTGCAGGACCTGTCGGACCTGGACCGGCTGCGCGAGCTGTTCGAGGCATTCGCCAGCAAGCGCGAGATCCTGCAGCTGCTCGAACGCACCATCCAGGCGCCGGGCGTGCGCATCTTCATCGGCGAGGAGACCGGCATGGTGTCGCTGGACGATGTCTCCCTGGTCACCGCGCCGTATGCCGCCAACGGGCAGGTACTGGGCGTGCTGGGGGTGATCGGCCCCAAACGCATGGCCTACGACCGGGTGATTCCGCTGGTGCAGACCGCCGCCCAGGTGCTGGGTGCGGCCATGGAGCCGCCCGGGGCGCGATAACCGCGCTCGATCACGGCAATGGGTTTTCGCTTGAAACGCGCGCGGGCGCCCACATACGGGGTGACGTTGGGGCGGGCGTTCCGCTTGCCCGGGAACTGCATATGAACCAAGACCACCCCGAATTCGACTCCGAAGACCTGTCCCAGAACCCACCCGAGACCGATCCGCTCAAGGCCGAGATCGAGTCGCTGCGCAGCGAGATCGCCCTGGTCAAGGCCGACGCCCTGCGTGAGCGCGCCGACCTGGAGAACCAGCGCAAGCGGATCGCGCGCGACGTGGAAAACGCCCGCAAGTTCGCCAACGAGAAGCTGCTGGGCGAGTTGCTGCCGGTGTTCGACAGCCTGGATGCCGGACTGACCGCGGCCGGCAGCCAACCCAGCCCGCTGCGCGATGGCCTGGACATGACCTACAAGCAATTGCTGAAGGTCGCCGCCGACAACGGCCTGACCCTGCTCGACCCGGTTGGCCAACCGTTCAATCCGGACCAGCACCAGGCGATCAGCCAGGGCGAGGCCGAAGGCATCGCGCCCGGCCACGTGGTGCAGGTGTTCCAGAAGGGCTACCTGCTCAACGAGCGTCTGCTGCGCCCGGCCCTGGTGGTCGTGGCCAAGCACGACTGACCGGTAGCGCCGGCTGAACTGCCAAGCGCACGGATGAAACACAGATGCGCACGGGTGGCTTGAACACCTGCGCGCCACCCCCACATCTCAGCCAGACCCGGCGTCGCCGGACACAGCTAAAGACTCATCAGGAGCGTATCCATGGGCAAGATCATTGGTATTGACCTCGGCACCACGAATTCGTGCGTGGCGATCATGGACGGCGGCAAGGCCCGCGTCATCGAAAATTCCGAGGGCGACCGCACCACGCCCTCCATCGTCGCCTACACCAAGGATGGCGAAGTGCTGGTCGGTGCCTCGGCCAAGCGCCAGGCGGTGACCAACCCGAAGAACACCTTCTACGCAGTGAAGCGCCTGATCGGCCGCAAGTTCACCGACGGCGAAGTGCAGAAGGACATCTCGCACGTGCCGTACGGCATCCTGGCGCACGACAACGGCGACGCCTGGGTGCAGACCAGCGATGCCAAGCGCATGGCGCCGCAGGAAATCTCCGCGCGCGTGCTGGAAAAGATGAAGAAGACCGCTGAAGACTTCCTCGGCGAGAAGGTCACCGAAGCGGTGATCACCGTGCCGGCGTACTTCAACGACAGCCAGCGCCAGGCCACCAAGGATGCCGGCCGCATCGCCGGTCTGGACGTCAAGCGCATCATCAACGAGCCGACCGCCGCAGCCCTGGCCTATGGCCTGGACAAGAACGGTGGCGACCGCAAGATCGCCGTGTACGACCTGGGCGGCGGTACCTTCGACGTGTCGATCATCGAGATCGCCGAGGTCGATGGCGAAAAGCAGTTCGAAGTGCTGGCCACCAACGGCGACACCTTCCTGGGCGGCGAAGACTTCGACAACCGCGTCATCGAGTACCTGGTCGATGAGTTCAACAAGGACCAGGGCATCGACCTGCGCAAGGATCCGCTCGCGCTGCAGCGCCTGAAGGACGCTGCCGAACGCGCCAAGATCGAGCTGTCTTCCACCCAGCAGACCGAAGTGAACCTGCCGTACGTCACCGCTGATGCCTCGGGCCCGAAGCACCTCAACATCAAGTTGACCCGTGCCAAGCTCGAAGCGCTGGTGGAAGACCTGGTCAAGAAGTCGATCGATCCATGCCGTACCGCGTTGAACGACGCCGGCCTTCGTGCCAGCGACATCAACGAGGTGATCCTGGTCGGCGGTCAGACCCGTATGCCGAAGGTGCAGCAGGCGGTCGCCGATTTCTTCGGTAAGGAACCGCGCAAGGACGTCAACCCGGACGAAGCCGTGGCCGTGGGCGCCGCGATCCAGGGCGGCGTGCTGGCCGGCGACGTCAAGGACGTGCTGCTGCTGGACGTGACCCCGCTGTCGCTGGGTATCGAAACCATGGGTGGTGTGTTCACCAAGATCATCGAAAAGAACACCACCATCCCGACCAAGGCCTCGCAGACCTTCTCCACCGCCGAGGACAACCAGTCGGCTGTGACCGTGCATGTGTTGCAGGGTGAGCGCGAGCAGGCCCGCTTCAACAAGTCGCTGGCCAAGTTCGACCTGTCCGGCATCGAGCCGGCGCCGCGCGGCATGCCGCAGGTGGAAGTGTCCTTCGACATCGACGCCAACGGCATCCTGCATGTGTCGGCCAAGGACAAGAAGACCAACAAGGAACAGAAGGTCGAGATCAAGGCCGGGTCGGGCCTGTCGGATGAAGAGATCCAGCGCATGGTCGCCGACGCGGAAGCCAACCGCGAGGAAGACAAGAAGTTCCAGGAACTGGTGCAGACCCGCAATCAGGCCGATGGCCTGATCCACGCCACCCGCACCGCGATCACCGAGCATGGCAGCAAGGTCGGTGGCGATGTGATCGGCAAGGTGGAAGCGGCGCTGGCCGACCTGGAGACCGCCATGAAGGGCGACGACAAGGCGCAGATCGAAGCGCGCAGCAAGACCCTGGAAGAAGCCGGCCAGTCGCTGTACGCAGCGGCCGCTGCAGCAGAGCAGGGCGGCAACGCCGATGCGGCCAGCGGCAATGCGCAGGCCTCCAAGGCTGCCGACGACGTGGTGGACGCCGAGTTCACCGAGGTCAAGGACGACAAGAAAGCGTGAGTCGGGAATAGGGAATAGAGAATCGGAGGAGCGGTGCTGCGGCATCGCTCCTTCGCTGTTCTGGACCCCACCGAACGCTGATTGATTTGAGGATGTACGCTTTGAACGATTCCCTTCTCCCGATTCCCGATTCCCTGTCATGAGCAAACGCGATTACTACGAAGTGCTGGGCGTTGCCCGTGGCGCCAGCGACGAGGAGCTGAAGAAGGCTTATCGGCGTTGTGCCATGAAGCACCACCCCGACCGCAATCCTGGCGATGCTGCGTCCGAAGCGGCATTCAAGGAGTGCAAGGAAGCCTACGAAGTGCTGTCCGACGGCAATAAGCGGCGTGCCTACGACGCGCACGGCCATGCGGCGTTTGAACACGGCATGGGCGGTGGCGGCGGGCCGGGCGGCCCGGACATGGGCGATATCTTTGGCGATATCTTCGGCAATATTTTTGGCGGTGGCGCCGCCGGTCCGCGCGCTGCGCGACGTGGTGCCGACGTCGGTTACGTCCTGGAACTGGATCTGGAAGAAGCCGTCGCCGGCATCGAGCGACGCATCGAGATCCCGACCCTGATCGAATGCGCGCCCTGCCATGGCAGCGGCTCGGAAGACGGCAAGGTCGAGACCTGCGGGACCTGTCATGGGCGCGGCCAGGTGCGCATCCAGCGCGGGATCTTCGCCATGCAGCAGAGCTGCCCGCATTGCGACGGCCGCGGCACGCTGATCCAGAATCCGTGCAAGACCTGCCATGGCGCCGGTCGCGTGGAAGAAGACAAGGTGCTGTCGATCAAGGTGCCGGCCGGTGTGGATACCGGCGACCGGATTCGTCTTGCAGGCGAGGGCGAGGCCGGCCCGGCCGGCACGCCGCCGGGCGATCTGTATGTGGAAGTGCGGGTGCGCGAGCATGCGATCTTCCAGCGCGATGGCGACGACCTGCATTGCGAAGTGCCGATCCGCATTTCGCAGGCCGCTCTCGGCGACACCGTGCGCGTTGCGACCCTCGGCGGCGAAGCGGAAATCCGCATCCCTGCCGAGACCCAGACTGGCAAGTTGTTCCGCCTGCGCGGCAAGGGCGTGAGGTCGGTGCGCAGCCGCAGCGAAGGCGATCTATATTGCCGCGTCGTGGTCGAAACCCCGGTCAACCTCACTGCCGATCAGCGCGAGTTGCTGCAGCAGTTCGAGGCCACGTTCACCGGTGAGGATGCCCGCAAGCATTCGCCCAAGTCGGCCACCTTCATCGATGGCGTCAAGGGTTTCTGGGATCGCATGACGTCCTGATGCTGCGCATGCGCCGCGGCCGATGGCTGCGGCGCTACGTTTAGGTGCGAAGCGAATATGTGCCGCGTGCGGTGCACGCGGTCGGCATGCGAAACTGGGTGGTGCGTGCGCTCGCCGCACCTTCCCCGCTTGCCAGGACCTGCCATGGATATCGGCCGTTTTGTTCCTGTTCGTCTTGTCGTGCTGTTGCTCGGCGCCTGTCTGGCGGCACCGGTGTTTGCCAGTTCTGACAGCGGCTGCGACGCCAGCCTGTCGCTGGCGCTGGGCGATTACGCGGGTTGCCAGAATACGGTGGCGCTGACGCCGGGCAGCGACACCCGGGTCAATCTGCTGCTGTTGCTGCGCGATGGTCAACCATCTGTAGTGGCGCCCACCACGGCGCTGGAACCGGTCTTCACCTGGGAGGAGATCGCGCAGGCGCTGACGCCGCCGGCTCCCGACGGCGCTGCGGCGATCAACACGCTGGGCGGCGAGGCCAATCGCTGCAATAGCCAGGAGCGCGGCCGTCTTGCCTTCGCCGACGCGTTGAACGCGAATGCGCGAGTATCTGCGGCCGACAAGGCGCGTCTGCTGGCGGCGTTGCCGGCGCAATGTCCGCAGTCCGACGGCGTGCTCGCGCCGGTCGAGGCCACGTCGGCCGCCGGCAAGGCCTTCGCGCACTATCTTCAAGCCGCCAGCGCGTTCTATGCCGCCGCCTTCGAGCCTGCCGCGCAAGGCTTCGCGGGTCTGGACAAGGCGGACGATCCCTGGCTCCGGGAGACCGCGCTCTACATGCGGGGACGCGTGGCGCTGAACGCGGCGCAGGTCGATGGCTTCGACGAGTACGGTGTGCAGCGTGATCCGCCGCAGTTCGACACTGCCCAACTGGCGCGTGCCGAACAGAGCTTCGCGCAGTACCTGCGCGACTATCCGCAAGGGCGCTATGCCGCGTCGGCGCGCGGCCTGATGCGGCGGGTGTACTGGCTGGGCGGCAACACCGGCAAGCTTGAGGCCGAGTACGCACGGTTGCTGCGCCTGCCGGCGGCGCAGCGCGGGCTCTCCGACGTGGAGCTGGCGCAGGAGATCGACAACAAGCTGCTCGCCACCACGGGGCCGGCGGCATTGGCCACGCCGCTGCTGCTTGCCGTCGCCGACCTCAGGGCGATGCGTTACGGCGCCGACAGCACGCAGGGCCTGACGCTGGACGCCTTGCAGGCGCAGCGCGCGCGTTTTGCCGACGAACCGGCGCTGTTTGCGCTGTTGCTGGCCAGCTACCAGTACTACGTTGTTCACCGCCCGGCGCAGGTCGTGCAGATGGTGGATGCCGGCAAGGCGCCTGCCGGTCGTGCCAGCGTGGCGTTCACCACCGCCATGCTCAAGGGCCTGGCACTGGAGGACACCGGCGCGCCCGATCTGGCCGCCTACTGGCGGCGCGTGCTCGACGCGGCTGAGCCGGCGGTGCAGCAGCCACTCGCGCAGCTGGCACTGGCACGGCGGCTGGAGCGGGACCGGGCGCTGGACCAGGTGTTCGCGGCGGGTTCGCCGATCACCCATGCCGGCATTCGAGGTCAACTCCTGGTCCATGCTGCCGGCGCCGAGCTGTTGCGCCGCCAGGCAAGCTCGCCTTCGGTGACGGCGAGCGAGCGTCAACTGGCGGCGTTTGTGCTGTTGTACAAGGACCTGACCCGCGGCCAGGCGGGGGCATTCCTGCAGGATCGCAATCTGCTGGCCAAGCTGCCGCCTGCTGCCGCCGCCGTCCCGGATGTCGCGCGCACCACCTACATCTGGTGGTTGCCGACACAATCGCCGCTGGCGGCGTTCTCCGGCAGCGCTGACGAAGGCGGCCAGGGCTGTCCAGCCATCGAGGCAGTGGCCAAGGTGCTTGCCACCACGCCTGCCGATGCACACGCGCAGCTGTGCGTGGCCGACTTCATTCGAGCCAGGGACTGGGACAACCTGCCGATCAATCAGCCGCCATCGGCGTCGGAACTGGGCGGCGCGCCGTCGCAGTTTCCGGGCGGGGCGTATTTCCGCCTGCCCGTCTACCGGCGCATCATCGATGCGCCGCACGTGGCCGATGACGACCGGGCACACGCGTTGAATCGCGCCATTTCCTGTTATGCCTCCAGCGGCTACAACCATTGCGGTGGCGAGAGCGTGCCGGTGGCCGAGCGCAAGCGGTGGTTCCTGCGATTGAAGCGCGAGTTTCCGTCCTCGCGCTGGGCGCAGGACCTGAAGTACTACTGGTGAGCGCCCACCTGCTGCGGCAGTGTGCGCTGCTGCTGGCGCTGTGCGCGACGACTGTCGCAAGCGCCGCGGCCGCGCCGGTGGATGCGCGGCACTACGACGCATTCTGGCTGTGGGCCGGAGTCCGCCCGCAACCGGTGCTGGCCGGCGCGCGTCGCGTGTACCTGCTGCAGGCCGAGGTGCCGGCCGCCAGCGATGCGCCGGCACGACTGGTGGCGCAGCGCGCTGCGCTGCCGCGGCTACGCCATTGCCAGGTCTGGATGGTGCTGCGGGTAGAGCGCCTGGACTGGACGCCGGCCCTGTTCGATGCGGTGCTGCTGCAGTTGCGGCGCTGGCGCGCGGCGGGCAACGCGGTGGTTGGCCTGCAGATCGACTTCGATGCGGGCACCCGCCAGCTCGAGCGCTACGTGGCTTTCCTGCGCACGCTGCGCGCGCGCCTGCCGGCCGACTACCAGCTCGGCATCACCGGGCTGCTGGACTGGAGCGTCAATGGCCGCGCGCAGACCCTGGATGCGCTGGGCAGCGTGGTCGATGAAGTGGTGCTGCAGATCTACCAGGGCCGCGCGGTGATTGCCGACTATCCGGTGTATGTCGCCCGGCTCGGTGCCTTGCGGGTGCCGTTTCGTATCGGCTTGCTGCAGGACGGAGAATGGCAGGCGCCGCCTGGCTTGCTCGCCAATCCTGCGTTTCGCGGTTACGTGGTGTTCCTGCGCAACCGCTGAGCGGCATGGCGTTCGCGGTACGTGCGTGGCGATGGCTGCGGGCTGCGCGGGATCGCAGCGCACGCCCTAGAATGTGCGCATGAACGATCCAGTTGCCAGCCATCTCGTCCACGGTCGCCGCCAGCGTCCGGAGGGTCCTTCGCCGATCGATGTGATCTCGGTGCAATCGCAGCTGGTCTATGGCCATGCCGGCAACAGCGCCGCGGTGCCGCCGCTGCGTGCACTTGGCCTGCGCGTGGCCGAAGTGCCTACCACGCTGCTGAGCAATGCGCCGTTCTATGCCACCTTGCGTGGCCGCATCCTGCCAGCCGACTGGCTGGCCGATCTGTTGCTCGGTGCCAGTGAGCGCGGGCTGCCGCAGCGCGCCCGCATGCTGGTCTCCGGCTATTTTGGCAGCCTGGCCAATGGCGAGGCGTTTGCGGACTGGCTGGAACAGACTCTGCCGCAGGCGCCGCACCTGCGCTACTGCCTGGATCCGGTGATCGGCGATACCCATACCGGCCCCTACGTCGAGCCGGGACTGGAGCGCGTGTTCGCCGAGCGGCTGCTGCCGCATGCCTGGCTGGTCACGCCGAACGCGTTCGAGCTGGGGCGATTGACCGGCCTGCCGAGCCTGGAACAGGGCGATGCCATCGTCGCCGCGCGCGGCTTGCTCGCGCGCGGGCCGCAGTGGGTGCTTGCCCATAGCGTGGCCGGCGGCGCCGGCGAGCTGGTGACGCTGGCGGTCAGCCATACGGCGGTGTATCGCTGGGCCAGCCCGCACCTGCCGGTCGATGTGGCCGGCACCGGCGATGTCCTGATGGCCTTGCTGATCGGAGGCCTGCTGCGCGGGTTGCCGTTCGAGCAGGCGGTGGGGCATGCGCTCAGCGGGGTGCATAGCGCACTGGAGGTCACGCTGGCGGCGGGCTTCGAGGAATTCGATGTACTGGCTGCCGCTCCGGCCGCCCTGGCCGCGTCGCCACGCTTCGCCTTCGAGCGCCTGGCATGATCGCCCAGCCGGTCGTCGGCATCGTCGGCATTGCCGGCGCTTATGGACGATGGCTGGCGCAGTTCCTGCGCACGCGCATGCAGCTGCAGGTGATCGGCTTCGATCCAGCCGAGGCCGGCGACATGGACGAGGCGACGCTGGCACAGCAGGCCGATGTGCTGATTTTCTCGGCGCCGATCCGCCACACCGCGGCGCTGATTCAACGCTACGTTGCATTGGCCGGCCCACGCGCGGCCTCGCAGCTGTGGATGGACGTCACCTCGATCAAGCAGGCGCCGGTGGCAGCGATGCTGGCGTCATCGGCCGAGGTGGTCGGCCTGCATCCGATGACCGCGCCGCCCAAGTCGCCGACCTTGAAGGGCAGGGTGATGGTGGTCTGCGAGGCGCGCCTGCAGCGCTGGTCGGCGTGGGTGCAGACGCTGTGCACGGCCTTGCAGGCGCAGCGCGTTGACGCGACCCCCGAGCACCACGACCGGGTGATGGCGCTGGTGCAGGCGATGGTGCATGCCACCCATCTGGCACAGGCCGGCACCTTGCGCGACTACGCGCCGCTGCTGGGCGAGCTGCAGACGCTGATGCCCTACCGGTCGGCCGCGTTCGAATTGGATACCGCGGTCATCGCGCGCATCCTTTCGCTCAATCCGGCGATCTACGAAGACATCCAGTTCGGCAATCCCTATGTCGGCGAAATGCTCGACCGGCTGTTGACGCACCTGCAGCAGCTGCGCGCGCTGGTGGCGCAGGGCGATGACGCGGCGCGTACCCAGTTCCGCCGTCGCTTTCTGGACGACAACGCGCAGGCCCTGCAACACGACGCGCTGGCTGCCGGCAACTACACCTACGAGCGGGTGGGCTACCTGCTGGCCGACCTCACCGAGCCGCTGACGCTGAGCGTATACCTGCCCGAAGACCAGCCCGGCTCGCTGCGGGCATTGCTGCATGTCTTCGAACGGCATGGGGTGAATCTGGCATCGATCCATTCGTCGCGGACGCCGGCAGGCGAGTTGCATTTCCGGATCGGGTTCGAGCAGCAGAGCGACCGTGCTGCCTTGGCGCAGGCGGCGGACGCGATCGACCAAAGCGGGATCGGACGCGTGCTGGAGCGCTCGAACCAGGTTGGATGAGTGTGGCGTTGCGGTGGGTGTGGGTTCGGTGTTCGGCGAACAGCGTCTCTGAGCCTGATGTGCGCACGACTGGGCTGTGGCGTTCGTCCACAACACGACGTGGAGGCTCAGGACCTGGTTCGCATCGACGCACGATCAAGCGAATGCCTGCCGTGACATTGCTGCGCATTTCTTGCACCTGGGCACACCGAATTGATCCACATGGGGTGTGGATGAAATCTGCACAAGCATGTGGATAACACCGCCCAGCCCTTGTACGACAAGGGCTGGCTGCAGTGTGGTCAAAAAATGACCAGGTGGATCAAGCGGCAGAGAGGCGCAACTCGCCACCGTCGGTGACGAAGCGCTGGCCCTGTCGCTGCAGGTGGCGACCATCGGGCAACTCATAGCGTGGAGCGGGGTTGGTGTTGGGGCGGGAAGCCTGCTCGTCGCGAAACTCGACGATCACATAGGATTCGCCATCTGCATCGACCGCGGGAAATTGCCGGAAAGACATAGTGACCTCCGAAGACTCCAGGGTTGCAGCGCATCGAGCATTAAACGCTTGGCTGCATGGCCGAGCATGCGCACGCTGATGTTATCGAGGCGTCATTGCGTTGTGTGGGCAGGGGAATTTCGCCCTGGTTGTCGATATGCGAAAGACGCTCTCGACAGTGCTGACACTTTCATAGCCGGAAGTCTGGCGTCGTCTGCATCGAAGGCCGCAGACCCATCGGGGAGTCAGGACCAGATCCACGATCAACCGGCCTCGATTGGAGTCGGGTCGCAAGCGCGCCTGCCATGCGCGGTGCGCGGACACGTCAGCTGTGCCCAACGGCACTCATTGCTTTCCCAACCGCACTGATTGCCTCTGGCCTACCGCGTTGGCACAGGCACGGCCGGCGAACAGGGCCGCTTGCTGCGGATGCGTTCAAGAGCCTGCATGACTGCCCATGCGTTGGCCGCCTGACTGCGCGCTCGTATCGCTCAGAACGGTCGTGCGGCGATGCGACTGCCGTTGGTGTGCTGACTGCACCGGCTGGTTGCGCAGATCCTGCCGGTACAGTGCAACTCCTCAAAGTGCGCGGCGTCGCAGGCAGGCGACCCAACCGAATGGAACCGCCGTGCCGTCACCGCATCGCCCCGGACTGATTGATTGCTTCTGCTTGCTTACGTGCGTGCATGCACGCGCAACGCCACTCAGCGACGCAACTGCAGTGCATCCCGATCGGCGGTGGCGGCCGCCAGTTCGGCGCGTGCCGAGGCGATGCGTGCCTCCGCGTCGATCAGGCGCACGCGTGCATCGTTGGCGGTTTCTTCGCGCTGGTTGACCAGGAAGAAGTCACCGGACCCCAGTTCGAAGCGGCGCCGTTCGGCAGCGGCCAGGCGGTCGGCCAGGCTGCGTTCCTCGTCGGCGATCCTGGCCAGGCGCTCGGCGGCGTTGAGTGAGATCACGATGGATTCCACCTCCACCGAGATCTGGTCACGCAGGAAGCGGCTGCGCTGATCCAGCGCTTCGATCTCGGCACGTGCTTCGGCCACGCGACCCTTGGCGGCGCGGTTTTCCAGCGGCACGCTGAAGCGGAAACCAATGATGGCATCGGTGGGCGAGCGGTTGGGGCCGCCCACGCCGGGCGGGCCCAGGTCCTTGCTGACTTCCACGCTCACATCCAGGCGCGGCTTCAGATCGTTCTGCGCCAGCATCAGCCGCGCGGTGGCCTGGTCGATGCGGGTCAGCACGGCGCGGTAATCCGGGCGCTCGACCGGCGCGGTGATCTTGCTGGCGCCGGCCAGCCCTTCCAGCGCGGAGGTATCGGGCGGCAGGCGCTCGTCGGCGACGATCATCGGCATGCCCGCGTCATCGCGCAGGTACAGCGACAAGGCATTGGCCGCGTTGGCGAAATCCTGCTCCGAGCGCACCACCAGGGCGCGACGACGCACCAGGTTCTGGTCGTTCTCGGTCAACAGGATCGTAGGACGCGCGCCCAGCGTCACCTGCCGCGAGATCGCGTTGCGGCGGCGCTCGGCCAGTTCCAGCAGATCCCTGTAGGCACGCAGTTTCAATCCGGCAGCGACCCAGCTCTGGTAGGCATCCACCGCACGCCGTTGCACCCCGATCGCCACCATCTCCGCCTCGTACTGGGCAACGTCGATGTCGGCGCTGGCCACGCTGCGGCGGGTGCGGCGTTCGTCCACCACGCGGTCGCGCAGCAAGGCATACAGCGCGCCGACCTTCACTTCGCCGCCGCGGTCGGTGTAGGACTTGTCTTCGTAGACCGGAAACGCGCCACGCGAGGAGCGGTAACCGCCGTAGTAGTAGCCGCCGTTTTCCTCGAACGGACGCTTGACGCCGGTTTCGATGGTGCTGCCGTCGTAGTAACCGGCCTCGCGCGAGCGCCCTTCGATATCGAACACGGTATCGAATGCGCCGTCGGCGGAGATGCCCTTGCCTTCGGCCTGGCGGACCTTGGCCAGCGATTCGATGATCTGCGGCGCGGAGCGGGCCGACGATTGCAGGACCTCGTCCAGACTCAGTGGCGTGGCCTGGGCGAATGCCGCACCGGGGCAGAGTGCGATCAGCAGGGCAACAAGACAGCGCATCACTTCTTGCCCGTCGCGTCGTCTTCGGACTTGTCGCCGGCTGCCGGCTTGGCCTTGCCCTCGTCCTGCGTGGTCGCTGCCGGACGCCGGCCGAATTCCAGCGGGAAGTTGTTGAGCTGGCGCCACAACTCGTAGCCCACCCGCACCGTTTCGCCTTGCACCCAGCCGCGCACCTTGCCGCCCTGGCGGGCGAATTCCTGCGCCGGCCAGGCTGGCTTGCCCGGCATCGGCTCGACCAGGATGCGGAACAGCCCGTCCGGCGCGGCATTGGGGTCGATCGCACGCACGCGGCCGTCGAACATGCCGTGCGCCACCGACGGCCAGCCGCTGAACTGGATGGCCGGCCAGCCTTCGAACTCCAGCCGCACCGGTCGGCCGGGGCGGATCAGGGGCACATCGCGGCCGTCGATATACAGCTCCACCGCGCGCTCTACGCGCTCGGGTGCGATCACGGCCAGCACGGTGCCCGGCGACACCATCGCGCTGCCGCTGGCGGCGTTGAGCTGCTGCACGCGACCATCGCGCGGGGCGCGCACCAACTGCGCGGACTGGCGGTTCAACTGGATATCGATGCGGGTCAGCTTGGCGCGCGATTCGGCCAGCTTGGCGTCGGCTTCGGCCACCTTGATCTGGGTCAGTTCGAAGTCGCGGCGGCCGGCCAGGCCTTCGGCAAGCAGTTGCCGGCTGCGCTCCACATCGATGCTGGCCACCGCGCGCGATTGCTGGATGGCGCTGATCTCCGCCGCCACCTGCGCACGTTCGCTGGCAAGCCGGGTGAGCAGGTCCGGGTCGAGGTCGCCGACCCGGGCGATCGGGTCGCCCTTGGACACGTGCTGGCCATCGTGCACATACCAGCGCTCGACCCGGCCAGGCACGAAGGCGGTGACCTGCTGCTGGCGGTCGCCCGGATCCAGCGAGACCACCTGGCCCTTGCCGCTGGCGGTCTGTACCCAGGGCGCAAACGCCAGGATGGCGCCAGCAATGGCAACGCCGATCAGCAGCATCCAGGCCAACGCCTTGGCGATGCTGGGCGGGCGCATTGCCGCCAGGGTGGGGAAGTGTGCGATCCGGTCAGAGGCGTGCTGCATGGGTCGCCTCCTGCGTGGACGCGATCAGCTCGGCGCGCGTGGCGTAGCGTTGCTGGCGCTCTGGTTCCAGGCGGAACCAGCTGTCCAGGGTGATGTCCTCCGGCCGGCCGGTGCACAGCAGCACCGTGGTGCCGGCATCCTTCAAGCGCCGCAGCACCTGAGTGAGACGCTCTGCCGGCAGCAGGTCGTACAGCTGCGACAACATCAGCACGCGGGGGCGCACCAGCAGCGCATTGGCCAGTTTCAGCGCCATCACGTCGCCGATCCACAGCGGGAAGCCTGAGGCGGCAAGCCGGGTATCCAGGCCTTGCGGCAACGCGGCGATGCGCGCGCGCAAGCCCACTGCATCGATGGCCTGCAGCATCGCTTCGGAGGTCACGTCGGCCGAGGCCATCGCCAGGTACTCGCGAATGGTGACCTCCACGATGGTCGGCCGATCGAGCACGGTGACTTCCGAGCGAAGCAGGTACATGTCGAACGTGGCCATGTCGGCGCCGCCCACCATTACCAGCCCGCGGTCGGGCACGACGTGGCGCTTCAACACCATGGCCAGCAGACGCTCGGCACCACCGTCGGCCAGCGTCACCAACTGCTCGCCGGCTTCCAGCGTGAAGTTGAAGCGCGCGCCCTCGATCACCACGCCGTCCAGGCGCACGGCACTGTTGCCCGGGGTCTCGCCGGCGGCAGCCACCGGGCGCTCCTGCGGGATGGCATACAGCAGCGACAATTCCTCGGCGCTGGCGACCAGGTCGTAGAACACATCCAGATAGCTGCCCAGCTGCGCAATGCCGTAGAACACCGCGCTCAGGATCAGCTCGGCGGCCACCAGCTGGCCGATCGACAGCTCGCCGCGCAGGATCAGGCTGCCACCCAGTGCCAGCAGCGCCGCGCTGGAGACCGCATAGGTGAGCAGGAACGCCAGCGTCTGGGTGAAGGTGTAGCGGAAATGGCGCCGATGCCGTGCCACATAGGCCGCCGTCACCGCTTCGGAGCGGTCCATCGCAAAGTTGAGGTGGCGGCTGGATTTATAGAACCCGTTGGAGCCGCCAACGCTCTCCAGCCAGTGCGCGGCGTTGTGCTTGGCATGGCTCAGTTCGACCGCCGAACGGATCGAGCCGCGCGACCAGATCATCCAGATCGAGAAGATGGTCAGCAGCAACAGCGCGTTGAACCCCAGGAAGAACGGGTGATAGAAGCTGGTGACGATCAGGCCCACCGCCGACTGCAGCACGATGGTGAAGGCACCGACCGCCAGGCTGGGTACCGCTTTTTGCACCACCACCAGATCGAAGTAGCGGTTGAAGACATCGCCGCGGTTCTGATCGGCGAAGAACGGGTTCTGCGCATGCACCGCGCGCACGGTGATTTCCGCCACCACTCGCGCAAACAGGCGGCGCTCGAACAGCGCCATCACCCACACCCGCATTGCGCTCAAGGCCGCCACCAGCAACAACAGGCCCAGCAACAGGCCGGACAGGGTCCACAACGGCGTGGGCAGCGCGGTGTTGGCGACGCTGTTGATCAGCAATTGCACCGAGATGGGGGTGGCCAGCGACAGCAGGCTGATCGCAACGCCATACACCAGGGCAAGACGCACATACGGCATGTCCGGCCCGACGATTTCCGCCAGCCAGGCCACCGCTTCCCGCCATCCGATCCGCTGCGCCGCCATTGACGATCCATTGATGAGTTCAGTGAAGCATTGACGAGTTACGGCGACAGGACAAGGCCGGTGCGCTTATTCGTTGTATAGGATTTTCCTATGCGGCTGCGGCGCGCAGCAACTCGGCGATCAAACCGAACGCTGGTGCACGTCCGGCGCCCTGGCGCCAGAGCAGGCCGATGTCGCGGTAATAGCGGCCGCCCTTGATCGGGCGCACCACCACATCGTCGCCTTCGCGGATTTCCTGGCGCACGTACAGGTCCGGCAGCAGCGCCAGGCCCATGCCCATGCCGGCCATCTGCCGGATCGCATCCAGACTCGTGCCTTCGTAATCGCGCAGCACATGCGCGCCGACATCCATCGCAATCGCGGCCACTTGTTCGGCCAGGCGATATTCCGGCATCAGCGTGAGCAGGTTGGCGCCGCGCAGATCGGCGGGGGTGATGTGGCGCTTGCTGCGCAGCGGGTGATCGGCGGCCATGGTCACGTGCAATGGCTCGCGAAACAGGCGCTCGCTGTGCAGGCTGCGGCCGGCCACCGGCAACTGCGCCAGGATCAGATCGTGTACGCCATTGGCCAGGTCGCTGGCGAGCATGGTCGGCAGGCCTTCGCGCACGTGCACGCGCAGCGCCGGATGTTCGCGGTGCAGGCGCGCCACCAGGCTGGGCATCAGATAGGCGCCCAGCGTTGGCGAGACGCCGAGCCGGATGGTGCCGATCAGGGTATCGGCCGAGGTGGCGCGCACGTCTTCCAGGTCGGCCACGTCCAGCAGGATGCTGCGCGCGCGGTCGCGCAGGTCGC
Source organism: Xanthomonas floridensis (assembly GCF_001642575.1). Lineage (GTDB taxonomy): Bacteria > Pseudomonadota > Gammaproteobacteria > Xanthomonadales > Xanthomonadaceae > Xanthomonas > Xanthomonas floridensis. Next base: position 80,911 of record NZ_LXNG01000014.1, read on the forward strand.
GTCCCAGCGGGGTCAGGATCGCCGGCACGCCACGTTCGAACAGCGGCGCGCCGATGATGGTCTCCAGCGCGCGGATCTGTTGCGACAGCGACGGCTGTGAGACGCCCATCTGCTCGGCTGCGCGGGTGAAGCTGCCGGTGTCGGCCAGTGCAACGAAATAGCTGAGCTGGCGGATGGTGGTTCTGGGGCGGGCCATGGCGAGCTCAGTGCGTTGGGTGGAGCGGGGCACGCCGCCCGCGTCGGGCCGCCATACGAAACAGGGCAGCGGGTGTGGGCCTCATCCAGCGGTCATTGATCGATGAACTGCAGCCGTGCCAGTTCCGCATACAGGCCGCCTTCGGCGATCAGCTGTGCGTGTGTGCCCTGCGCGACGATGCGGCCGGCATCCATGACCACGATGCGGTCGGCCTTGAGCACGGTAGCCAGGCGATGCGCGATGACCAGGGTGGTGCGGCCCTGCATGAGCCGGTCCAGCGCTTGCTGCACGGCGCGCTCGCTCTGCGCATCCAGTGCGCTGGTGGCCTCGTCCAGCAGCAGGATGGGCGCGTCCTTGAGCAAGGCGCGCGCAATCGCCACACGTTGTTGTTGGCCGCCGGACAGGCGCGTGCCGCGCTCGCCCAGTTCGCTGGCGTAGCCCTGCGGCAGCGCCCGGATGAAGACATCGGCTTCGGCAGCCGCTGCGGCGGCTTCCACCTCCGCGTCGCTGGCCTGCAGCCGGCCGTAGCGGATGTTGTCGGCGGCACTTGCGGCGAACAGCGTGGGTTGCTGCGGCACCAGCGCAATGTGTTCGCGCAAGCGCACCGGGTCGGTGTCGCGCAGGTCCACCTCGTCGATGCGCACGCGGCCACTCACCGGGTCATGGAAGCGCAGCAGCATCGACAGCACCGTGCTCTTGCCGGCGCCGGAGGGGCCGACCAGAGCCACGGTCTCGCCGGGGCGGACATGCAGGTCGAAGCGATCCAGTGCCGGCGCATCGGGACGCTGCGGGTAATGGAACACCACCTGGTCGAAATGGATCGCGCCATGCAGCGGCTGCGGCAACGGCGTGGGTGTGGCCGGTGCCACGATCGCCGGCTGTTCGTCGAGCAGTTCGCCAACGCGGCCCATGCCGCCGGCTGCGCGCTGCAGCTCGTTCCAGACCTCGGCCAATGCGCCGACCGAGCCGCCGCCGATCAGGGCATACAGCACGAACTGGCCCAGCGTGCCTGGAGTCATGCGGCCGGACACCACGTCGTGCGCGCCCAGCCACAGCACGCTGACGATGGCGCCGAAGATCAGCATGATCGCCACCGCGGTGACGCCTGCCTGGGTGCGTACCCGCAGCCGTGCCGTGTCGATGGCGGACAACAGCGCCTGGCTGAAACGCTGGCTTTCGTACTGCTCGCGCGCATGCGCCTGCACCGTGCGCACCGCGCCCAGGGTTTCGGCGGCCAGTGTATTGGCATCGGCCACGCGGTCCTGGCTGGCGCGCGAGATCTTCTGCAGCCGGCGCGCGCCCAACACGATCGGCAGCACCGCCAGCGGGATGCCGATCAGGGTGAAGCCGGCCAGGCGGGGGCTGGTAACGAACAGCATCACCATGCTGCCGATGACCGTCACCGAGCTGCGCAATGCCACCGACATGGTGGTGCCGATCAAGCCACGCAGCAGTTCGCTGTCGGCCGACAGCCGCGACACCAGTTCGCCGCTGCGGCTACGGTCGTGAAAGCCGGCGTCGAGCCCGATCAGATGCGCATACAGGCGGCCACGCAGGTCGGCGACGACCTTTTCGCCCAGCAGCGAGACGAAGTAGAACCGCGCCGCCGTGGCCAGTGCCAGTACCACCGCAACCGCGAACAGCAGGGCGAATGCCTGGTTGATCTGCGCCCCGCCGGAGAAGCCATGGTCGATCATGCGCTTGACCGCGGCCGGCAGGCTCAGCGTGGCCGCCGAGGAAATCGCCAGCGCGATCAGCCATGCGGCGAACAACCCGCGCTGGCGCTGCACGAACGGCCACAGGGTGCGCAGGCTGCCAAGCTTCCGCAATGGATTGGGCCTGGCGGCGGCTGGCTGATTCATGCGGCTTCCGGTGTTGAGAGGTGGACACGGTTGCGAGTGGCGTCGCACAAACGGGTTTTCAAGCCTGCAAGCTGATCTGCAGGCACTTGCACGCGCAATGCCGCGCCATCAGCATCGAAACGCTCGTCCAACTTGTCGGCGTGGAAGGCGACCAAGGCGGCATGCACCAGCCCCAGGTCGTCGAACCGACAGTGCAGATCCAGCAGCGTCAGCGCGATCAATGGCCGCCGCGTCGCCAGCCGCAGGCACTCGGCCGCAGTGCCGCCATAGGCGCGCACCAACCCGCCGGCACCGAGCTTGATGCCGCCGTACCAACGGGTGACCACCACCACGACGCGATCAAAGCCCTGGCCATCGATCGCCGCCAGGATCGGCCTGCCCGCCGTCCCGCTGGGCTCGCCATCATCGCTGGAGCGGTACTCCTGACCGAAACGGTAGGCCCAGCAGTTGTGGGTCGCATCGGGCGCCGACACGCGCTGCACGATCTCCAGCGCCTGCGCGGAAGAGTCCAGTACACCGGCGTGGGCCAGAAAGCGACTGTGCTTGATGTCCAGGCTGTGGTGCGCGTCAGCGGCAAGGGTATCGAGCATCGCCGTCATTCTATGCGAGGCAACGATGCCGGTTGCGGCAGTCAGCGTGACTGCCGTTGCAAGCTGGCAGGCCGGGGCAATCGGGACGAGGTGTGTCTTGGGCGACGCACCGTTGCGGTGCGTCGGATAGTGGTTACCGACATCGCGCCTGGCGTGTGTTCGGGCGGATGCATCATGCGTCTGCTGGCGGCGTATGCGCGCGCTCGTAGGAAGCGGCGCACGCGAGGCCGCGCGAGGCCGGGAGATCTTGATTACACCAGCGTGGAGCGGCGCTTCTCGTCGATCCACTTCGAGGCCTGGGCCGGCGTGTAATGCTGCATCCATTCCAGCATCTGCGCGATGTCGCTGCCGTACCACAGGTCTGTGCGCTGATCCGGATGCAGGAAGCGCTCTTCCACCATGCGATCGATCATGCCGATCAGCGGCGCGTAGAAATTTTCGATATCCAGGAAGGCGCAGGGCTTGTTGCCGATGCCGAGCTGGCGCCAGGTCAGCATTTCGAAGATCTCTTCCATGGTGCCGAAGCCGCCGGGCAGGGCAACGAAGGCATCGGAGAGTTCGAACATGCGCATCTTGCGCTCGTGCATGGAGCCGACGATTTCCAGCGTGGTCAGCCCGCGGTGCGCCACTTCCCAATCGGCCAGCTGCTGTGGAATGACGCCAGTCACTTCGCCGCCGGCAGCCAGTACCGCATTGGCCACCGTGCCCATCAAGCCGACATTGCCGCCACCGTAGACCAGACGCAGGCCCTGTGCAGCAATACGCTGGCCCAGCGCAGTGGCGCGTTCGACATAGGCGGGTTTGTTGCCGGCATTGGAGCCGCAATAGACGCAGATGCTTTTCATGGGATGGGAATCGGGAGTAGGAAATTGGGAATGGGTAAAAGCAGAAACGAAAGCCGGAACGCATGACGCCGGACCTAGGTCCGGCGTCAGCATGAAGAGCGAGGCGATGGGAACGCTCTTAACCATTCCCGATTCCCCACTCCCGATTCCCGGCTTAATTCGCCTTATGAATCGCGCGCTTGCTCACGGCCATGGCGGCGTCGTGGATCGCTTCGGACAGGGTCGGATGCGCGTGGCAGATGCGTGCCAGGTCATCGGCCGAGCCGTTGAATTCCATCGTCAGCACGCCTTCGTGCACCAGCTCGGAGACGCCCACGCCCACCAAATGCATGCCCAGCACGCGGTCGGTTTCGGCATCGGCGATGACCTTGACGAAGCCGGCCGGCTCGCCCATGGCCACGGCACGGCCGATCGCCGCGAACGGGAAGCTGCCGGCCTTGTAGGCGACGCCTTCGGCCTTCAACTGCTGCTCGGTCTTGCCGACCCAGGCAATCTCCGGCTCGGTATAGATGACCCACGGAATGGTGTCGAAGTTGACGTGGCCGGGCAGGCCGGCGATCAGCTCGGCGACCGCGATGCCTTCCTCGAAGCCCTTGTGCGCCAGCATCGGCCCGCGCACGCAGTCGCCGATGGCCCACACGCCGTCGACGCCGGTATGGCAATGGCCATCGACCTCGATCTGGCCGCGGTCGGTCACCTTGACGCCGGTGCCGTCGGCCAGCAGGTTCTTGGTGGCGGCCTTGCGGCCCACGGCCACCAGCAGCTTGTCCACGGTCAGGGTCTGCTCGCCGGCGCTGTCGGTGTAGCTGAGCACCACCTGCTTGGCATCGCCGCTGCCGGTGATCTCGGTCTTGCTGACCTTGGCGCCCAGCTTGATGTCCAGGCCCTGCTTCTTGAATTCCTTCAGCGCGGTCTTGGCCACTTCGGCATCGGCCAGCGCCAGGAAGTCCGGCAACGCTTCGAGGATGGTGACCTCGGCGCCCAGGCGCTTCCACACGCTGCCCAGCTCCAGGCCGATCACGCCGGCGCCGATCACGGCCAGGCGCTTGGGCACGGCGGTGAAGTCCAGGCCGCCGACGTTGTCGACGATGGTGTCGCCGTCGAACTTGGCGAACGGCAGCTCGATCGATTCCGAGCCGGCCGCAAGGATCACGTTGGTGCCCTTGAGTTCGATTTCGCCGCCTTCGTGCTGGGCGACCTTGACGATGTTGCCCGGCAGCAGCTGGCCGAAGCCGTAGTACGGGGTGATCTTGTTCGCCTTGAACAGCATCGCGATGCCGCCGGTGAACTGCTTCACGATCTTGTCCTTGCGGCCGATCATGGTGGGCACGTCCATCTTGGCGTCGTTGAAGCTGATGCCGTGGTCGCCGAACAGGTGACCCATGTTCCAGAACTGGCGCGAGGAATCCAGCAGCGCCTTGGATGGAATGCAGCCCACGCGCAGACAGGTACCGCCCAGCGCCGGCTTGCCGTCCTTGCCGAGTGCGGCGTCGATGCAGGCGACCTTCATGCCCAGCTGGGCCGCGCGAATCGCCGCGTGATAGCCGGCCGGGCCAGCACCGATGACGACGACGTCGAATTGTTCGCTCATTTCATTTGCTCACGGGAATGGGGAATAGGGAATGGGGAATCGCAACAGCGCATGCGTGCGCCTGTCGTGTCCCATCCAGGTCCAGGCGGGAATGGAGCAATCGAGGGGGCGCTTGTCCCATTCCCGACTCTCCATTCCCGATTCCCGGCGCTTACAGGCCGAACAACATCCGGCCCGGGTTTTCCAGCTGATTCTTGATGTCGACCAGGAACTGCACCGAGTCCTTGCCGTCGATGATGCGGTGGTCGTAGGACAGTGCCAGATACATCATCGGGGCGATCACGACCTGGCCGTTCTCGGCGATCGGGCGCTCCTTGATCGCGTGCATGCCCAGGATGGCGCTCTGCGGCGGGTTGATGATCGGGGTGGACAGCAGCGAGCCGAAGGTGCCGCCGTTGGTGATGGTGAACGTGCCGCCCTGCAGGTCGTCCAGGCCCAGCTTGCCGGCGCGCGCCTTGGCGGCGTAGTCGGCAATGTCCTGTTCGACGTCGGCGAACGACTGGCGCTCGACATTACGCAGCACCGGCGTGACAAGGCCCTTGTCGGTCGACACCGCGATCGAGATGTCGCTGTAGCCGTGATAGATGATGTCGTCGCCGTCGATCGAGGCGTTGACCAGCGGGAAGCGCTGCAGCGCGTTGGCGGCGGCCTTGACGAAGAAGCTCATGAAGCCGAGCTTGATGCCGTGCGCCTTCTGGAACTCGTCCTGCAGTTCCTTGCGCGCGGCCGACACCTTGGCCAGGTTCACTTCGTTGAAGGTGGTCAGCATCGCGGTGGAGTTCTTGGACTCCATCAGGCGCTTGGCGATGGTCTTGCGCACGCGGGTCATCGCCACGCGCTCTTCCGGACGGGCGCCCGAGGCCTTGCCCACGCCACCGGCCTTGGCGAAGTTGACGATGTCTTCCTTGGTCACCGCGCCGCGGCGGCCGGTGCCTTCGACCTGCGCCGGATCCACGCCCTGGGTGATCGCGGAGAAACGCGCGCCCGGAGGCAGTGCATCGGCAGCGGACTTGGACGCAGGTGCCGGTGCAGCGGCGGGAGCCGGTGCCGGAGCGGCGGCCGGTGCAGCAGCGGCCGGCGCCGGTGCGTCGGCCTTCTTCTCTTCAGCCGGCGCGGCAGCGGCAACCGCGCCTTCTTCAATGATCGCCAGGATCTGGTTGCTGGTGACCGTGCTGCCGGCTTCGAACTTGATTTCCTTCAGCACGCCGTCGACCGGCGAAGGAACTTCCAACACGACCTTGTCGGTTTCCAGGTCGACCAGATTCTCGTCGCGCTTGACCGCTTCACCGGCCTTCTTGTGCCAGCTGGCGATGGTGGCGTCGGAAACGGATTCGGGCAGTACCGGAACTTTGACTTCGGTGGCCATTCGGGGAGCGTCCTAGGGTTTTCGTTCTTTGGGGAAGAGGAGTTATTCAGCGACTTGGTCGTTGAACGGGTTGAGTAGCGCATCGGCAACCAGCTTCTGCTGTTCGGCGATGTGGTCGGCCATGTGGCCGGCGGCAGGCGAGGGCGAACGGGCACGGCCGGCGTAATGCAGGCTCTGACCGCTTGCCAGGCAGAAGTTCAGATGGTGGCGGATCTGGTACCACGCACCCTGGTTCTGCGGTTCTTCCTGGCACCACACCACGTCAGTGGCGTTGGCATAGGCCTTGAGTTCGGCGGCCAGCTGCGCACGCGGGAACGGATACAGCTGCTCCACGCGCAGGATCGCAACGTCGTCCTGGCCACGCTTGGTCTGGTCTTCGAGCAGGTCGTAATAGACCTTGCCCGAGCACAGCACCACGCGCTTGACCTTGCCGGCGTCGGCCTTGGCGTCGGGAATCAGGTGCTGGAACTCGCCCTCGGCCAGTTCTTCCAGACTCGACACCGCCAGCTTGTGGCGCAACAGCGACTTGGGCGTCATCACCACCAGCGGCTTGCGGGTGGTCATGCGCATCTGGCGGCGGATCATGTGGAAGCACTGCGCCGGGGTGGTCGGCACGCACACCAGCATGTTCTCCAGCGCGCACAGCTGCAGGAAGCGCTCCAGGCGTGCGGAGCTGTGCTCCGGGCCTTGCCCTTCGTACCCGTGCGGCAGGAACAGCGACAGGCCCGCGATGCGGCCCCACTTGGCTTCGCCGGCGGCGATGAACTGGTCGATCACCACCTGCGCGCCGTTGGCGAAGTCGCCGAACTGCGCTTCCCAGATGCACAGCGCATTCGGGTCGGTTGTCGAGTAACCGTATTCGAAGCCCATCACCGCTTCTTCGCTCAGCAGCGAGTCGATGACGGTGGCGTCTTCGGGGTTCTGCACCAGCTGGCGCAGCGGCAGGTAATAGTTGTCGGTCTTCTGATCATGCAGGATCGCATGACGATGGAAGAACGTGCCGCGGCCGGCGTCCTGGCCGACCAGGCGCAGCTTGTGGCCTTCGGCCAGCAGCGTGGCGTAGGCCAGGTTCTCGGCGAAGCCCCAGTCGCCGAGCTGGTCGCCAGCGGCCATCTTGACGCGATCTTCGTAGATCTTCGCCACGCGGGCATGCAGCTCCACGCCCTCGGGAATGGTGGTGATCAGCTTGGCCAGACGGTCCAGCTGGTCGCGCTTGACGCGCGTGTCGACCGGGTCAGCGGCGGTGCCGACCAGATACTTGGACCAGTCGATGGCGAATTCGTCCGGCTTGCGCTTGGCCAGTTCCGTGGTGTATTCGCCTGAATCCAGCTTGTTGCGGTAGCCGTCCACCAGCGCCTTGGCCTCGTCGGCGCTCAGCACGCCGTCGCTTTCCAGCTTGGCGGCATACAGCTCGCGGGTGGTCTTGTGCTTGCGGATGGTCTGGTACATCACCGGCTGGGTCGCTGCCGGTTCGTCGGCTTCGTTATGGCCCCAACGGCGGTAGCAGACCAGGTCGATGACCACGTCCTTCTTGAACTGCTGGCGGAATTCGTAGGCCAGCTTGGACACGAACATCACCGCGTCCGGGTCGTCGCCGTTCACGTGGAAGACCGGCGCGCCGATCATCTTGGCCACGTCGGTGCAGTACAGCGTGGAGCGGGCATCGTCGCGGGTGCTGGTGGTGAAACCGATCTGGTTGTTGACCACGATGTGCACGGTGCCGCCGACCGCGAAACCGCGCGCCTGCGACATCTGGAACAGCTCCATCACCACGCCCTGGCCGGCGAAGGCGGCATCGCCGTGGATCAGGATCGGTAGCACGGTCTTGCGTTCGGCATCGCCGAAGCGTTCCTGACGCGAGCGCACGCTGCCGACCACGACCGGGTCGACGATTTCCAGGTGCGAGGGGTTGAACGCCAGCGCCAGATGCACCTGCTTGTCGGTGCCAACGGCGATGTCGGCCGAGAAACCCATGTGGTACTTGACGTCGCCGGTGTGCGCGCGGTCGTCATGGGCATGCTCGAACTTGCCTTCGAATTCGTCGAACAGCTTGCGCGGGTTCTTGCCCAGCGTATTGACCAGCACGTTGAGGCGGCCGCGGTGGGCCATGCCGATCACGATGTCCTTGACCTGATCGTTGCCGGACTGGCGAATGATCTCGTCCATCATCGGGATCAGCGAATCGCCGCCTTCCAGCGAGAAGCGCTTCTGGCCGACATACTTGGTGTGCAGGTAGCGCTCCAGGCCTTCGGCGGCGGTGAGCCGCTCCAGGGTGCGCTTGCGGCTGGCCGCATCGCCGGCGATCTTGCCGCCGGCATCTTCCAGGCGCTTGTAGATCCACTGGCGCTGGTCGAATTCCTGGATATGCATGAATTCGGCGCCGATGGTGCTGGCATAGGTCGCCTTCAGGCGCACCAGCAGGTCCTTCAGCTTCATCCGCGGCTGGCCGCCGACGCCGCCGGTGCTGAACTCGCTGTCCAGATCCGCCTGCGAGAGGCTGTGGAACGGCAGGTCCAGATCGGGCGGATTGACCGGCGGGGTCAGGCCGAGCGGGTCCAGCTGCGCGCCCAGATGGCCACGCGCGCGGTAGGCAGTGATCAAGCGGCCGACGTTGCGCTCGCGTTCGTCACTGGCGCCCGCACCGGTCCCGGCGTTGGCTGCTTGTTTGGAGGCAGTGAGGATATGGGCGATGGCCGCCGAGTGCGGGACATCACCGGCATTGCGACCTTCGAAGCCATCGAAGTAGCTCTTCCACTTCGGATCGACACTGTCCGGGGCGACGAGGTACTGCTCGTACAGATCCTCGATGTAGGCGGCGTTGCCGCCGGCGAGCTGCGATGACTGCGCGAACTGCTTTAGGAGATTATCCACGATGGTAAGTCGGGTCTGCTGTGGGGATGATTGTGCGGAAGCGGCAGGGCAAGATGCCTTGTCGGTCGGTCTCAAATCTTGAAAAATTATACCCCCTTGCGCTTGTGAGGGGGCGTCTGCGAGCTGACCGGCGGGGTAGACCACTTGCGTGCGCGCCTACGTGCGAGGGGCCCTGCGGCATCAGATGCCAAGTGCACGCGGTTCGTTCCAAAGTGCGCTGCGCTCCCATATCTGCGCGAATTCGCGCTCCAGCTGGCGGCTGCGGGCCGCGCCGGACAGCCAGGTTTCGCCGTCGTCGTAGCGATGACCTGTTGGACGAAAGTAGTAGGCGTCGTCGCCCACCACGTAGGCCGACGCATAGCTGGTATCGACCGGATCGCTGACCGCGCGGAACCGGAACACGCTGGGCAGGCGTTGCGCCAGGCGCAGCATGGCGCTGCTGCTGGCAGTGGCGCTGGCGGTGTCCTGCACCAGCACCTGCACCCGCTTGTCGTGGCGGGCGGTGGCGAAGCGGCGCAATGCGTCCAGCACCGCCGCGTTGTCGAACAGCGGTGGATCCAGGGCGCGGGTATAGATCAGCACCTGCCGACGTGCGCTGCACAGCAAGCCGGTGGTGGCGGCCAGGGCGGCGCCGAGGGTATCCACCGCCATCGGGCCGTCGAGCCGGCGATGGACCGGGGTGCCGGGTGCATCGCCGATGTCGACACTGCGGTCGGGTGGCAGGTCTGCAGGGCCGTCGGGAAGAAAGCCCTGGCGTGCGAAAACCGCCTGGGCGCCTGCCGTGACGCGGGCCTGCAGGCGGGGCCAGCCACGCTGGGCGGCGCTGCCCACGGCGGCGGCGAGCAGTTGGTCGGACAGGCCGCGGCGGCGCCAGTCCGGCACTAGGCCGAGCCGGTCGATGCGCCGGTCCGGGGTCAGCCGGACCGAGGCGACCAGTTGGCCCTCCTCGGTCCGCGCGGCCAGGTGCAGGCTGAGCGGGTCCAGCGCGTCCCACTCGGTTTCGACCGGACCGCACGGAGCCGCGCTGCCCCAGGCCCGGCGCAGCGCACGCAGGGCGGCGGCGTCGGTGGCAGGGTCCAGCGAAACGATCCGTGGCCTGCCGTGCGGGCTCATGTGCGCGGAGAGCTGCCTTCGTCTTCGTCGCTGTCGGAGACATCTTCGCCGTCCTCGTCCTGGCCCTCGCCGAGGGCCGCTTCGGCCGCATCGACGCGCTCCTCCGGGGTGTCCGCATCGTCGGCGACCTCTTCCACATCCGCGTCGTGGTCGATGGCGTCGTCGGCTTCCACGCTATCGGCATCGTCATCTGCGTCGTCGTGATCGGCCGACACGCCCAGCGCAGCTGCCTGTGCGTCGTCGATGTCCTCAATGTCCTCGTGCGTGTCGTCATGGGCGCGCTGGTAATGGCCCTGGGCCAGCAGCTCCAGCACCACCTCGCGACCGCGCGCCGACAGCTGCCCGTAGAGCGTGCCATCGATGGCTTCGGCTGCCGCCAGGCGAGCGGCGTCCTTGGCCGACAGCGCGAATTCCAGTCCGCTGCAGAACAGGGTGGCGCCGCGCTTGGCCCGCCGCCAGGCCAGCCGCGACCACGGGTGGCGATACAGCACCACGCCTTCGTCCAGTGCCTGTTCCACTGCCTCGCGCGGAATCGGCTCGGGTGCCGGCACCACGTCGCCGGAGGCGCGGTAGGTGGTCATGAAGCGGCCGAACCAGTCGCCCAGGCGATCGGGGTCGTTCATGCGCAGGGCATTGAGCGCGGCGACCACGCGGTTCATCGCAGTGACGTCGATCTCGTACGGGTCGGCCGGTACCTTCAGGTCTTCGTCGTGATAGCGCACCGCTTCGTCGGCATCTGCGATCAGGGTGTCCAGATAATCGCCGATCAGCTCGGCCGAAGAGGGCGCGCGGGTGCCGATGGAGAAGGTCAGGCAAGGATCTTCGGCCACGCCGTGGTGCGGGATCAGCGGCGGCAGGTACAGCATGTCGCCCGGGCCCAGCACCCAATCGTGGGTGGGCTTGAAGTCGCGCAACAGCTTGAGGTCGACATCGTCGCGGAATGCCTGCGGCGTGGGCTTGCGGCCCTGCGAGGCACGTGCGTCGATCTGCCAGCGGCGGTGGCCCTGGCCCTGCAGCAGGAACACGTCGTAGTGGTCGACATGCGCGCCGACCGAACCGCCGGTGGCGGCGAAGCTGATCATGATGTCGTCGATGCGCCAGCGCGGCAGGAAACGGAACTGCTCCAGCAGGCCGCGCACATCGGCGTCCCATTTATCCACGTCCTGCACCAGCAAGGTCCAGTCATGGTCGGGCAGGCCGGGGAAGTCGGTTTCCTGGAACGGGCCGGTGCGCACGTCCCAGCCATCGGTGGCGCGGTCGTGGCTGATCAGCCGCGCCAGCACGCCATCCTCGCAGGCCAGCCCGGCCAGGTCTTCCGGCTGCAGCGGCGAGACGAAGTCCGCGAACGCATTGCGGATCAGCAGTGGGTGCTTGTGCCAGTAGGTGCGCAGGAAGCGCTCCACCGGCATGCCCAGCGGCTGACCCGGACGGGCCTGGACTTCGATGACGGGAGGGTTTGCCTTGCGTGCAGCCATGGGGGTTCCTTGCAGGGGATCGATGAAGTGCCGGCGGCGCAGGCCGGGCCTGCGCGTAACGGGACTATTGTCCGATGCCTGCGCCGGATCTGCACCTGTACGCGGCGGCGCGGACAGGCAGGGCTTCAGGGATGTGGTGAAGGTGGGCCTGTGCGGCCGATCCGCGGCGCCTGCGTAGCGCGGTATGGGTGAGCCCGCCATCAAGAGCAGCCAGCAAGACTCCTATGCAGTGACCAGGCGGGCGCGGCCGCTGCTCGGAGCGATCTCTGCCACTCGGACACTGCGGTTCCTTGGCGCCGTCCACACCCATCGACGACTGCTCGCTGCGTTTTTTTGCTGACCGCTCTGAGGTGCGTCACGGCGGCAAGGCCTGGCGCTGCGCGTGGAGATGCCCTGCGTGGCCGGGTCGATGGCACCGGCACTGAGGCGGGGTGGGCGATGTGGGCCCGCTGCAATATCGTCTGGCAGGGTGCCCGATGGCACATGAGGCCGCCGCGGCCTGCGCGACACACTGCGCCACCGCAGTGGTCGTACTGCTTGTCAACAAGGATGGATGTGATGCGCCGTTGGAGACTGGGTGTGCTGGTGCTGGTTGCCATGCTGGGCATGAGCGGTGTCGTGCAGGCGGACGACGCGAAAGGCTGGTTCGGCTTGAGTTTTGCGGTGGAAAGCGAAGGGCTTTCGTTCAATCCCACACTGACCTCGGTGACCATCGACTCGGTCAAGCCGGCATCGCCTGCCGCGGCGGCCGGCCTGCAGGTGGGCGATGCGATCGTGTCGGCGCAGGGCATCCCGGTGGCGGGCAGCAAGGCCGATGTGCTCAAGGCCGCGGTCAATCGCAAGGTCGGGGAATCACTGCGCTTCATGATCGTGCGGGGGACCGCCAAGCCGCGCGAGGTGACGCTGGTGGCAGCGCGTCGTCCCTGACGGCTGGCGATACATCGGTTGCGGTGAATCGGTGAGTGCGACGCCTTGCAACATGGCGCTGACCGAGGCCGGGATATCGGCGCAAGCCATAGCCGTGGCAACAGCCCTTGGTCCCAAGGGAACCGTCAGTGCGCAGCGTCGGTAGCGGCGCTGCGCACCTGGAGCAGCCAGCAACTGCTGCATAGACGCCAGGCGGGCGTGGCCGGCGCACGGAATCGGCATGGACCCACGCGTATCTCCGATGCTGAGCGCGCCGTCCATCCGCCTGACGACTGCTCGCTAGGTTCTGGTAGCCGATTCCAGCTGGCTTACATCACCTTGTTGCCACTGCCGCTGTCGTCCAGTGTCGGCTTGCTGGAGGGGTTGACGGTGTTGTCGTTGCCGGAAAATCGGACTTGCTTTACTTCGCGTGCCAACACCAGGTTCTTGTTGCCCTGGATGTCCACGCTGTCCACATTGGTCAGATTCAGCGTGTTGTCGTGACCGGTCACGCTGAGCTGGCCGAGCTGTCTGTTGAGCACAGTGAAGTTGCTGCCTTCCACGCGGATGCTGCGTGCGTTGTCCAGATTCATCGCGCCGCGTGAGGCGGTGATGGTCACTGCGCCGCAGTTGCCATGCAGGATCCATTCGCTGTCGTCGCGGGTCAGGCGGACATCCTTGCCACCGCAGTCTGCGCCGCTGGCCGGGTCGGTGAGGGTGGAGGACATGGCCGATACCGTCTGCGCGGCGGGGCCGTCGGCACCGCAGCCGCTGAGTGCGGCGATGCTGGACAGCGCAAACAGCGACGTGAAACTCCGAACTGCACGCATGGGTGGCCCCTCGCTTGGATGAGGCCGGCACCATAGCAGTCAGGCCGGGAAGCGCCGTTGACGCCGGCTCGACGCCTGGGGAGTGCCGATCAATCCGGCCATGCTTCCCGTTCGGGATGGCGGCGGACACGCGACCATCCATCGTGCGTCCGCAGTGGCCGCGCCCGCACGGCACGGCCATTACCTGCGTTCCATCCGCCTGGAGCGACCCACAACACGTCGCATGCAGTAATCAGGTGGAATGAATGGTGCGCTCGGAACCGGAGCGCACCCGTGGTGCATGTCGATTCCGGGCGCCGCTCGCGCCCGTCCGGTGGTTGCGCCCCCGTCTTGCTGGCGGCGTTTAGATCGCGCGCGCCAACTGCTCGGCCAGGCCGGTGTAGCCGCCCGGAGTGAGTGCACGCAGGCGCTGCTTGTCGTCTTCCGGCAGCTGCAGGCTTTCCACGAAGGCCTGCATCGAGGCGGCGGTGATGCCCTGGCCGCGTGTCAGCGCCTTCAATTGCTCGTACGGGTTGGGGAGGCCGTGGCGGCGCATCACCGTCTGCACGGCTTCGGCCAGCACTTCCCAGGCCGCGTCCAGGTCCGCGTCCAGGCGCTCCGGGTTGACGGTCAGCTTGCCCAGGCCCTTGGCCAGCGAATCCAGCGCCACCTGGGTGTGGCCGAACGCCGTACCGAGCGCGCGCAGCACCGTGGAGTCGGTGAGGTCGCGCTGCCAGCGGCTGATCGGCAGCTTGGCGGAAAAGTGTTCGAACAAGGCGTTGGCGATGCCGAAATTGCCTTCGGCATTTTCGAAATCGATCGGGTTGACCTTGTGCGGCATGGTCGAGGATCCGACTTCGCCTTCCTTCAACTTCTGCTTGAAGTAGCCCAGCGAGATATAGCCCCAGATATCGCGCGCCAGATCGATCAGGATGGTGTTGGCGCGGCGGGCGGCATCGCCGATCTCGGCGACGTTGTCGTGTGGCTCGATCTGGGTGGTGTAGGGGTTGAACACTAGGCCCAGGCTTTCGACGAACCGCTGCGCGAACGCAGCCCAGTCCAGCTGCGGGTACGACACCAGGTGCGCGTTGTAGTTGCCGACCGCGCCGTTGATCTTGCCGGTCAGTTCCACCGCCGCGATCTGCTTGCGCTGGCGTTCCAGGCGCGCCACCACGTTGGCGATTTCCTTGCCCAGCGTGGTGGGCGAGGCGGTCTGGCCATGCGTGCGCGAGAGCATGGGCTGGGCCGCCTGCGCATGCGCCAGGCTGCGCAACGAAGCAACGATGCCGTCCAGCGTGGGCAGCAGCACCTCGCGGCGTGCCTGCTCCAGCATCAGGCCGTAGCTGAGATTGTTGATGTCCTCGCTGGTGCAGGCAAAGTGCACGAATTCCAGTGCCGGGCCCAATTCGGCGTCGTCGGTGAGCTGCTCCTTGATGAAGTACTCCACCGCCTTGACGTCATGGTTGGTGGTGCGCTCGATCTCCTTGACGCGGGCGGCATGGGTGACGCTGAAGCCATCGGCCAGCGCACGCAGGCGCTGCGCGGCGCTCTCCGAAAACGGCGCCAGCTCGGCGATCCCCGGTTCGGCGGCCAGGGCCAGCAGCCACTCGATCTCGACCTTCACCCGCGCCTTGATCAGGCCGTATTCGGAGAAGATCGGGCGCAATGCATCCACCTTGGAGGCGTAGCGGCCGTCGAGCGGGGACAGGGCGAGCAGGGCGGAATCCGACATGGGCAGGGCACTGGGAAGCTGGCGGGGCCAATATTCTACGCCGCCCCGGCCCCGGCTTCGCCCACCGGCCGCACGGTCACCGCCTGGATGCGGTGGCCGGCCATGCGCCGTACCGTCAGTGCATGGCCGTCCAGCTCCAGGGTTTCGCCTTCCTCGGGTAGCCGCTGCAGTTGATGCACGATCAGCCCGCCGACCGAATTGACATGGTCCGGCGCGCTCAGGTCCTGGCCGAGCAGGCGCTCCAGGCGGAAGATCGAGGTGCTGCCGGCCACCAGCAGGGAGCCGTCCTGGCTGCGGATCGGGGCATCGCGCACCACGTGACGGTGTTCGTCCTCGATTTCGCCAACCACCACTTCCAGCAGGTCTTCCAGGGTGAAGAAGCCCAGGATGCGGCCTTCGTCTTCCACGCACAGCGCCAGATGGGTGGTGCCGGTGCGGAATTGCTCCAGCGCATGGGGGATCGGGGTTTCCAGGGTCAGCAGGGTGGCCGGGCGCAGCAGCGGGCGCAGGTCGTCCAGATCCTGGCCGCGTGCCATCGCCACCAGCAGGTCCTTGGTATGCAGGATGCCCAGCACCTGCTCGCCGTCGGTGTCGAACCAGGGGTAGCGGCTGTAACGCGACTCGCTGAATTCGGCGAGCACCGTATCCAGGCTCATGCCCTCGCGCAGGCTGCGCATGTGCTCGCGCGGGCGCATCAGGTCGCCGGCCACCAGGTCCGGTAGCTCCAGTGCGTGGCTCATCAGTGTCAGCCCATGGTCGGGCGCGGGGGCATTGGGGTCCTGGCGCCCCACGATCAGCTTGAGTTCCTCGCGCGAGTAGCGGTGCGACTGATGTTCGACATCGCCCCACCCCAGCAGCCGCAACAGGCCGTTGGCACTGGTGTTGAGCAGCCAGATCGCCGGGAACATGATCCAGTAGAAGACATACAGCGGCGCCGCGGTCCACAGCGACATCCGCTCCGGGCGGCGGATCGCCATGGTCTTGGGCGCCAGTTCGCCCAGCACGATGTGCAGGAACGAGATCAGGCTGAAGGCGATCGCCAGCGCGGTGAACTGTGCCGCTTCCGGCGACAGGCCAAGCCTGTCGAACAGTGGCTGCAGCAGATGCGCGAATGCCGGTTCGCCCACCCAGCCCAGGCCGAGCGAGGCCAGGGTGATACCCAGCTGACAGGCCGACAGATACGCATCCAGGTGCGCATGCACGCCGAGCAACAACCGCCCGCGCCACCCATTGTTCTGTGCCAGGCCCACCGCCTGGGTATGCCGCAGTTTGACCAATGCAAACTCGGCGGCAACGAAGAATCCGTTCAACAGCACCAGCAGCAGCGCGACGAACAGCAGCAAGACGTTACCGAGCATGTCCACCTCCGCAACGATCGACTGCAACGCCCGAATGCATCAGCGCGGGCAGGGGCGAAACGGTGGCGGATACAGCGAAGAACGACACGCTCGGTGCGTTTCTACAGTCAGGGTCGTCGCCCATGGCGGCGTGGTACCTCGAATGGATGAACCGGCAGTCTAGCCCACGCATTGCGACGACACCGTCGCAACGTACCTGGCGAGTATCGTAGACGGCCTCGCCAGCGTGGGTGCGCCCGCGGCCAGCCATTGCGTCACCACAGATCACCGATTGCGGAGAGTGCAGATGAGCGAACGTTTCAGGACCGAACACGACAGCATGGGCGAATTGCAGGTGCCCGCCGATGCGCTATGGGGCGCGCAGACCCAGCGCGCCGTACAGAACTTTCCGGTCTCCGGTCAGCCGATGCCGCGCGGTTTCATTCGCGCGCTGGGGCTGATCAAGGCCGCTGCGGCGAGCGTCAATGCCGACCTGGGGCTATTGCCGAAGGCGATCGCCAGGAGCGTGCAGGACGCGGCCTTGCAGGTGGCCGAAGGCGCGCACGATGCGCACTTTCCGATCGATGTGTACCAGACCGGCTCGGGGACCTCGTCCAACATGAATGCCAACGAGGTCATCGCCACGCTGGCCACGCGGGCCGGCAAGTCCGCAGTGCATCCCAACGATCACGTCAATCTGGGACAGAGCTCCAATGACGTGGTGCCTACCGCGATCCGTGTCTGCGCCCTGCTTGCGGCGCAGGAACACCTGCAGCCGGCGCTGAAGCATCTGCGCAAGACCATCGACAAGCGCGCCAGGTCGCTGGACAAGATCGTCAAGACCGGCCGCACCCACCTGATGGATGCGATGCCGCTGACCTTCGGGCAGGAATTTGGCGCCTGGTCTGCGCAACTGAGCTCGGCGCAGGAGCGGATCGACGACGCGCTCAAGCGCCTGCGTCGTCTGCCGCTGGGCGGAACCGCCATCGGCACCGGCATCAATGCCGATCCGCGCTTTGGCGCGAAGGCGGTCAAGGCCTTGTCGACGCTGAGCGGAGCCAGGTTCGACAGCGCGGAAAACAAGTTCGAAGGGCTGGCCGCGCAGGACGATGCGGTGGAGTTGTCCGGCCAGCTCAATGTGCTGGCCGTGGCGCTGATCAAGATCGCAAATGATTTGCGCTGGATGAATGCCGGGCCGTTGGCCGGGCTGGGCGAGATCGAGCTGCCTGCGCTGCAGCCGGGCAGCTCGATCATGCCGGGCAAGGTCAACCCGGTCATTCCCGAGGCTACCGTGATGGCCTGCGCCCAGGTGATTGGCCACCACACCGCGATTACCGTGGCGGGGCAGACCGGTAATTTCCAGTTGAACGTGACCCTGCCGCTGATTGCCTACAACCTGCTGGATTCGATCACGTTGCTGGGCAATGTGTCGCGGCTGCTTGCCGATAGCGCCATTGCCGGCTTGAAGGTGCGCCAGGAGCGCGTGCGCGAGGCGCTGGATCGCAATCCGATCCTGGTCACCGCGTTGAATCCCATCATCGGCTACGAAAAAGCGGCCGCTATTGCCAAGCGCGCCTACAAGGAGCAGCGCCCGGTGCTGGAGGTGGCCAAGCAGGACAGCGGACTGAGCGAAGCCGAATTGCGCCGGTTGCTGGACCCGGCCGCGCTGACGCGCGGTGGCATCCACGCCGGTGGCGGTGGCGGCGGCTGATCGCCGCCAGCCATGGAAGGTGTGCATGCGGTCTTGCCGTCGACGCGGCAAGACCGGTGGCGTAACGGGGCGGGGCATCGTGCCCGCCGCCTGCGATCGAAGCGTTATCGCAACTGCGCGGCTGCGTGGCTCAGTGCCGTTCGGCCTGGACGTTCCCGAAGCTTTCGCGGTACGGCTGCAGCGGCGGGATTTCTTCCAGCAGCTCGGTACTGAGCCGCTGGATTTCCGGCGTCGCGGTCAGCTTGATCGACTTGTAATCCGGGTCCGGGCCGGCGTCGTTGACCGCCTGCTGGCGCAGCATCTGCAGATGCCCGAACAGCAGTTGCAGCTTGGCGCGGGTCGGCTCCTTCTGCGGTAGCGCGATATCGTCGATCTTGAGCGTGCCGTCCGGAGTGATCTCCGCATTGGCGGCAGGCGGGCGACGGATCATCACCGACTGCGTGGTGATGGCGACACGCGGCTTGCCACGTTCGGCACGCCGGGACGACTGATCGCCGCAGGCGGCGAGTGTGCACAGCAGCAGCGCCATGCAGAGCATCACGAACTTGTTCATGGGATCGGTGGGTCGAGGGGAGCGCACTAGTGTAATCCCGCCGCGGTCTGCGGGTGCCGGCGCGTGGGCGCGGCAGGGCTGACAAAATGTCGCAGGGGTGCGCCCACGAGCGGTTGAACCGCAGCCTTGGCGTATGCCGCTGACGCGTTGCATGTTCACCCGTGCGCAGAGTGCCGGCCGGTGGCCGCGGCGATGTCCGACCAGTTCAAATGCAGTGGCCGCGAGCACGGCGGCGGTCGCCGCGTAGCGACGCCGCTGCCTCACTCTGATCGAATCAGCAGTGTCAGAAAATGTCGGATTGCGTGGTCACCGATTGAATGACCAGGCTGCCGCAACAGTGCCATCGTGCTGCAACTGAGCCGCCCCTGGTGTCCGCAAACGGCCGTACCAGCCCGGCCGATGCCGATCTGGAAGCGCCGCTGGCGACGGACCAACAAGGGCTGACAACACGGCTGCGTCACTGCCGGGCGGGCGTGGCAGGTGCCCGGAGTGGCATCTGCCACTCGTGCCTTCCGGTTATGAGCGCGCTTTCCATGCGCACCTGACCACTGCACGCTCCGTCCTGTCAGCGCTCAGAGCCGGCGCCAGACGCCAGACGAACAATCCGCACGCCGCCCTCAATCGCGGCAGTCTGCAACATCCTTCTGGGTGAGATTGGCATAGGGGCCGAACTCGGGCACCGCACTGGCTGCCGCATCCTGCGCCCCGCGCAGCTTGTCCAGCTGATCGCAGATCAGCTTGGCCTTCTGTTTGAAGGTCTCCGCTTCGGCTTCGATCTTGTCGCCGATCTGGTCCGGGTTGCCGCTCAGCACGCCTTTGAGCGCCTCACCGGCGGCATGTGCGCCGAATGCCGCGCCCTGCGTGCCGATATCGATGCCCTTGGCCGCAACGCCCTGGATCTGCGCGTAGTAATTGCGCATCGCCTGATGCTGCACGTCGTTCAAGTTCACCGGTTTGCCGTCGATGCTGAGCGCACCGTCGGCACTGATGGTCGCCGCCGGCAAGCCGCTGCGCTTGAGCGTCACGCTCTTGCCGTTGAAGGTCACGCCGCCGCTGTCGTTCTCGCCCGACACCACCACCTTCGGCTCGGACTTGCCGCAGCCCACCAGCAACACGCTGGCCATTACCGCAGAAATAAGCAGTTTCATAAGTTATCCCCCGAATGAAGATTTACTTGTCCGCCGGCACGCGCACGGCGCCGCCCACACCGCTGGCGCTGATGTCGCCGCTGCCCTTGCGCACAAGGCTCACATCGCCACTGACCTTGCGCACATGAATCGACCCGGAGCTGATCGCCTCGACCCGGACGCTTCCCTGCACGTCCTCGATCTCCAACTCGCCCGACCCCACGGTGCCAACGGTGACGTTGCCTGCCACGTCGCGCAGTTTGACGTCGCCGGAGCCGACCGTGCCGACGTCGGTTGCGCCATGGATCTGCTTTGCCTTCAGGTCGCCCGAGCCCACCGCCAGCACACGCAGCGCACCGATATCCTCCAGCTCGATGTCGCCGGAGCCCACCTTGGCGGTGACACGTCCCTTGCTGCGGCGGACGATCATATCGCCCGAACCGACATCGGCGCTGACGGATGCGGCACCGGTGATCTCGGCATCACCGGAACCCACATCGAACTGCACCAGCAGGGTGTTCGGCACGCTGCCGCGCAGGTCCAGATACGAATAGTTTTCGCCGATGGACATGCGGATCAGGCGGTCTTCGGCCAGGGTCACCACCAGCTTGTCGCCGACCCGCTTCTGGGTCACGGTCAGCTGCTTGAGCAGCTCGGCCTTGGCCGCGCAGGCACGGCCGTGCAGGCGTCCGCCGGTACCGGGCGCGGCGTCCATACGCAGGTCGTTGGAGGCGACTTCGAACAACACCGACTTCACTCCCGCCAGTTGCAAGTCCAGGCTGCGCGGCTCGGAGAACCTGCATTGCTCTTCGGCAGCCGCGGCGCCGGGCAATGCGAACAGAAGGGCCAGGGTCAGGGGCAGGCGCATGGGATGTCCTTCAGGCTTCGGAGCGCCGGCGGCGCAGGTAGATGGAGGCGACGATCAGGGCCACACCGATGGCGGCACCGATCCAGATGTCGGCATTGCCGTAGACGCGTACGCTGTCGGTGTGCTGCAGGGCCCACTGCACCAGGTCGCTGGGATTCTGCATGGCGCTGCTGTCCAGGTTGCCGCTGACTGCACGCGGCGACCAGGTGCCTGGCAGCGCGCTGAGCAGGCCGCGGTAGCCGACGATGTACCAGATCCAGCCGATCGGCAGCGACACGCCCGGCATCGCCGACAGGATGCTCAGCATCACGCAGGCCAGCAACGGGAACAGCACCGCCCACAGGAACGGCTTGCTGTTGGCCCAGGCCGAGCAGAACATCAGCCAGCCAACGGTGGGCAACGACCACAGCAGGCTCATCGGCACGGTCTTGAGCAGCAACCAGAGCATCGCGAACGGATGCGAGTGGGTGGCCATCGCCCAGGGGCTGGGTGCACCGGCGATCAGGGCACCGCCGATGGCGATCAGCCACAGCGCCAGGCCTACCACCAGGCCGATCGCGATGGCGATCAGCGGCGCCAGCAACAGCGCCCAGGCCGCCTTCGACAGTACCGTCTGGACATCCGACACCGGCAGCGATTTCCAGAACAGTACGCTGCGGTCGCGGCGATCGTCGTACAGGCTGCCCAGTGCGTAGAAGAACACCACGAAGGCCAGCACCACCGAGGCGATGCCGATCCCGCCCAGCAGCAGGCCGTCGCCAACCTGGCCCAGGGTGCGGGTGTACTCGGCCATGTCGTCCAGGTTGACGCTGTCGCCAACCATGTTGCGGCGCGCGGTGATCGCACCGATCACGGCCCCCAGCAGCGCGAAGAACACGGCGATACCGCCGGTGATCACCTGCGCCCAGACGAAGCCGCCACGGTGTTCCCAGTATTCGCGTTTGAGTAGCCAGCCAAAGGTGCGGGCGGGCGATGCGTGCGTGGTCACTGCGTTCATGCGTAGGTCCCCTTCATGACGGCAACAAACAGGTCGGCCAGGCCGGGATTGCGGGTTTCTCCAAAGCCGGCGAGCTGTGCCTTGGGCACCCCATCGAACAGCATCACGGTCTTGCCGAACGGCAGGCTGCGCTCATCGATCGGCTTGAGCGCACGCACGGCATCCAGATGCTCGGCACCGACCAGTACCTCGGTATAGCGTTCGGCAACGTCTTCCATGTCGGCGGTCAACACGATGCGGCCATCGCGGATGAACATCACATCGGTCAGGATGTGTTCGATCTCTTCCACCTGGTGGGTGGTGACGATGATGGTCTTCTGCTCGTCGAAGTAATCCTCCAGCAGGCGCTGGTAGAACTGCTTGCGGTACAGGATGTCCAGCCCCAGGGTGGGTTCGTCCAGCACCAGGATGCGCGCGTCGATGGCCATCACCAGCGCCAGATGCAGCTGCACGATCATGCCCTTGGACAGCTCGCGCACCCGCGACTTGCGGTTGAGCTGGGTGTTGGCCAGGAAGCGCTCGCACTTGGCACGGTCAAAGCGCGGGTGCACGCCGGCGACGAAGTCGATCGCTTCGCCTACCCGCAACCAGCGTGGCAGCACCGCCACGTCGGCAATGAAGCAGACCTCGTTCATCAGCGCGTTGCGCTCGGTGCGCGGGTCCATGCCCAGCACCTTCAAGTCGCCGTCGAAATCGGTCAACCCCAGCACGGCCTTGAGCGCGGTGGTCTTGCCGGCGCCGTTGGGGCCGATCAACCCGACGATGCGACCGGCGGCGATGGTGAAGCTGGTGTTGTCCAGCGCCAGCCGGTGTTTGTAGGCCTTGCGCAGGCCGCGTGCGTCGACGACATGGTCGGTGGAGACGGCGGTCATGGTGTTTTCCCCTGTGGCAACAGATCGTCGATGGACAGGCCCAGCCGCTGGATCCGCTCCAGCACCGCCGGCCATTCTTCATTCAAGAAGCGCTCGCGTTCGCTTCCGCGCAGCTTCTGTGCCGCTTCCGGGGTCATGAACATGCCCAGGCCGCGGCGCTTTTCCACCAGGTTCTCGTCGGCCAGTTCCTGGTAGGCGCGCGAGACGGTGATGGGATTGAGCTGGTAGTCCGCCGCCACCTGGCGCACCGAGGGCAGGGCGTCTCCGGGCTTGAGGATTCCATCGAGCATCATGGCAATGACCCGTTCCTTGAGTTGGCGATAGATGGGAGCGCCGTCGCTCCATTGGATGTCGTTCATGATCAGCTCCGTGGGCGCAGAACCTGCGCGAAGGAGAAATAGGGCATCGACAGCGAAGCGCGCAGATGCCGGCCTGGCCGGGTGCGCTCTTCGGGGGGAGTTGTCGCGTTTTCCGTAACCGCCTCCGACACGCCATAATCGGCGCCGGACTCCGTCACCTGACTGGAAGCGGCTCCCAGCCAACCAAGAACACACAGGGTGCTGCCGAACAGCAACAGCGGAACTGGTCGCGTGACACGTGTGCTGTTCATGCTTTCCCCCTGCGTTGGATGACTGGTGTTGTATTCAACTATAACACCGACACGCAGGCAGTCAACTCCCTGTCATACCCAACGGATGGCACCCCGCACGCAACGGGTCGCCCACCCACTTTCGAGGACCTGCCCATGTTGTTCAAACGTCTGTTGGTCGTTGTATTTGCTGGCGTTTTGGCGAGTTCGGCGATGGCGGCCGGTGCGCCGTTGCTGGACCTGGACTACCGCCCGCTGGCCGGCAAGGCGCCGATCAATCTGAACCGTAGTTACGGCGGCAAGGTACTGATGGTGGTCAACACCGCCAGTAAATGCGGCTATACCCCGCAGTACGAGGGCCTGGAAGCGCTCAACCAGCGCTTCAGCAGCCGCGGCTTCGCAGTGCTGGGCTTCCCGTCCAACGATTTCCAGGGACAGGAACCGGGATCTGAGAAGCAGATCCAGGAATTTTGCACGCTCACCTATGGCGTCAAGTTCCCGATGTTTGAGAAGGTGCACGTGCTGGGCAAGGAGGCGACGCCGTTGTACCAGCGGCTGACCCAGGCCACGGGTGTGGCGCCGGGCTGGAACTTTCATAAGTATCTGATCGGTCGCAATGGGCACGTGGTGGCGCAGTTCCCCAGCAAGATCAAACCGGACGATCCGAGCGTGCTGGCAGCAATCGAACGCGAGCTCAATGCACCGTCGCGCTGAGCGCGGCTCTCGCAACGCCGCGTGCACATGCGACAATGCGTGTTCAGCGCCGTCGGTGGCGCGTCTTTTCACTTTCTGGAACTGCATCGAATGAAGATGGGAAAGCGCGGCGCGGCGACGTCGCTACTGATGGTGGCAATGGCGGCTTCGATGCCGGCGATGTCGCAGCAACCGGCCGCAGCGGCCACCAAGGAGAAGCCAGTTTTGAATGCATCGTCTGAGAAAAGCACGCGCGACAACGTCAGCTACGCCATCGGTATGGACGTGGCGCGCTCGTTCGAGCCGATTGCCCAGGACATCGATCTGAGCGCGATGCAACGCGCCATCGAAAATGCGTTCAAGGGTGGCAAGCCGCTGCTGTCCGACGAGCAGACCCAGGCCACCGACACCGCCTTGCGCACCGCGCTGGCGGCCCGTAACGGCCAGCAGGTGCCGGGCATGGCGCCGGGCTCCGCGCCGGCCGCGCCGTCCAAGGAAAACGTCGGCCTGATGCTGGGCGATCGCGCGGTCGGTCCGTCGCTGGCCGGCATCAAGGACGAGATCGACCTGTCGATCCTGATGGAAGCGGTGCGCACCGTGTTCGCCAAGGGCACCACGCGTCTGACCCAGCAGGAGGCGGCCGCCACCATGCAGGCCTTCGCCGCTGCCAAGCAGGGCGCTGCCGGTGCCAAGAACCGCGAAGAAGGCAATGCCTTCCTGGCCAAGAACAAGACCGAGAAGGGCGTGATCACCACCGCGTCCGGCCTGCAGTACATGGTGTTGCGCCAGGGCAGCGGCGAGCGCCCGATGCGCACCAACAAGGTCCGTGTGAACTACGAAGGCAAGCTGCTCAACGGGCAGGTGTTCGACAGTTCCTACCAGCGCGGCCAGCCGGCCGAGTTCGGGCTGGACCAGGTCATTCCCGGCTGGACCGAGGGCGTTGCCCTGATGCCGGTCGGCTCGAAGTATCGTTTCTGGATTCCATCCAACCTGGCCTATGGCCCGAACGGCACGCAAGGCGGGCCGATCGGACCAGACGCAACGCTGACGTTCGATGTCGAACTGATGGGCATCCTTCCCTGATCTTCCGCAGGAGTCATTCCATCCATGCGCGTTGCGATCTTCGGCACCGGCTACGTGGGTCTTGTCACCGGTACCTGCCTGGCGGAAGTCGGGCATCAGGTCGTCTGCGTGGACATCGACCAGGCCAAGGTTGATGGGCTCAATGGTGGGGTGATTCCGATCTACGAGCCCGGCCTGGAGCCGATGGTGAAGGCCAACCATGCCTCCGGGCGGTTGCGCTTCACCAGCGACGCGGCCGCGGCCATCGCGCATGGCGAAATCACCTTCATCGCCGTGGGGACGCCGCCGGACGAGGACGGTAGCGCCGACCTGCAATACGTGCTGGCAGTTGCACGTACGGTAGGCCGGCATATCGAAGGCCCCGCGATCGTGGTCAACAAGTCCACGGTGCCGGTCGGCACTGCGGACATCGTGCGCGCGGCGATCCAGGAAGAACTGTCCGCGCGCGGCGTCGCGTACGACTTCGACGTCGTCTCCAACCCCGAATTCCTCAAGGAGGGCGACGCGGTGGCCGATTGCATGCGGCCCGATCGCATCGTGATCGGTGCCACCAAGCCGACCGCCGTCGCGCGCATGCGTCGCCTGTACGCACCATTCAACCGCAGTCGCGATCGCATCGTGGAAATGGACGTGCGCTCGGCCGAGCTGACCAAGTACGCGGCCAACGCGATGCTGGCGACCAAGATCAGTTTCATGAACGAGATCGCCAACATCGCCGAGCGCGTCGGTGCCGATGTCGAGCACGTGCGTAACGGCATCGGCTCGGATCCGCGGATCGGCTGGCATTTCATCTACCCCGGCGCCGGTTACGGTGGTTCGTGCTTCCCGAAGGACGTGCAGGCACTGGCCAAGACCGCCGAGCAACATGGCATGCAACCGCTCCTGCTCAACGCGGTGGAGAGCGTCAACGATGCGCAGAAGGGGCATTTGTTCGAGCTGGTGCAGCGGCACTATGGCGGCGCCGGCAGCATCGCCGGCAAGACCTTCGCGGTCTGGGGGCTGGCGTTCAAGCCCAACACCGACGACATGCGCGCTGCCTCCAGCCGCCGGTTGATGGCCCAGCTTTGGGACGCAGGCGCCAGCGTACGTGCCTACGATCCGGAGGCTACCAGCGAGGCTCGGCGCATCTTCGGTGAGCGCGATGATCTGCATCTGTGCGAGGACGCCTTCGCGGCGCTGGAAGGCGCTGATGCATTGGTCGTGGTGACCGAGTGGAAACAGTTCCGCAGCCCGGATTTTGCCGGGATCAAGCAGGCCTTGAAGGACGATGTCGTGTTCGATGGGCGCAACCTGTATGACCCGCAGGAAATCGAAGCTGCCGGTCTGGCTTATTACGCCATTGGACGAGGCCGTTCGCTGTATGCATGAGCAACTCCCGCTGCACGACCGCGCGCTGGAAGCGCGGTTGATCGAATTGGAAACGCGACTGTCCTTCCAGGAACAGGCGCTCAACGAACTAAGCGAGGCGCTTGCCGATGCCCGGTTGACCGGTGCGCGCAATGCCGAACTGATCCGCCACCTGCTCGAGGATCTGGGCAAGGTGCGCTCCACGTTGTTTGCCGATGCAGCGGATGAACCGCCGCCTCCGCACTATTGATTGCAGATTGCCATCACCATGAGCGATACCTTACGTGACCAATTGCTTGGCCTGGGCTTCAAGTCCGCGCCCAAGCCCGAACGCAAACCCGACGCACGGCCTGCCGCGCGTCCGCATGGCAAGGGTGGCAAGCCCGCTCCCGGCGGCAACAAGCCGAGTGGCCAGGGGAGGGGGCCGCAGCGGCCACAGGCCGCAGCTGCCTCCGATGGCGGCAACCCACGCAAGCACGACGGACGGCCCGGTGGCGCGCGTCCGCCGCAGGCCGGCGCCGACAGGCGTGGCCCCAGGCCCGCACGCACGCGCGAAGACATTGACCTGGCAAAGGCCTATGCGATCCGTGCGCAGCGCGAAAAGGACGAGCGCATCGAGGCCGAGCGTCTCAAGCAGGAAGAAGCGCGCCTGCGCCGCGAAGCCAAGGCCAGGCTGGAAGAATTGCTCAAGGACAAGGGCCTGAATCACGCCGATGCGGAGATTGCCCGGCATTTCCCGTATGGCGGCAAGATCAAGCGGATTTATGTCACCGCCGATCAGCTCAAGGGGCTCAACGCCGGCGAGCTCGGTGTGCTGCAGCTCAATGGGCGCTACCTGCTGGTCACCGCCGAAGTCCTCGCCGAAGCCGAAGCGGTGTTCGCTCCCTCGGTCGCATTGAAGGTGGACCCCAATGCGCCTGCAGGCGACGACCCGTATGCCGACCCCAAGTACCAGGTGCCCGACGATCTGGTCTGGTAACGCCTGGATGCAGGTTGGGTTGTTCATGGGCACCTGCGGGTGCCCATGGTTTAAGCAGGCGGTGACGTGGCTGGTCTTTCCGCATCGCCGTATCGGAATGCGACTGGCAGACGCGGCGCGACAGGCCCGGCGCCGCTGCGCCGACTGACGGTCTCTGGGCGGGCGGCCACGAGTGTCGGCCATTGCCTGGATCACACCAATCAAGGATCCGGATGACGCGCTCAGTCACAGGGAATGGTTACTTCGCCCATATCGATGGCTTGCGCGCGCTGGCCGTGCTGTCGGTCATCGTCTATCACCTGGACTCGGGGTGGTTGCCCGGCGGGTTCACCGGCGTCGACATCTTCTTCGTCATCTCCGGATTCGTGGTCAGCGCATCGGTCGACCGGCTGCCGCGCGTGTCGGTCGCTGCGGAACTGGCGCGCTTCTACGCGCGCCGATTACGGCGTATTGCGCCGGCGCTGCTGGTCTGCCTGGTTGCGACCGCGGTGGTGTCGATGCTGTTCATCCCCGAATCGTGGCTGAGCGAGTCCAGTGCCAAGACCGGGCGGATGGCGTTGTTCGGATTGAGCAACTGGGTACTGGCCAGCGTGGGGCAGGATTACTTCTCGCCGCGCGCGGAATTCAATCCCTATACGCAGACCTGGTCGCTCGGTGTCGAGGAGCAATTCTATCTGCTGTTCCCCTGGATGTTTCTGGCCTGGATGCGTGGCGGTGCGGGGCGTGCATGGTCGCTGGGCGTGTTTGCGCTCGCCAGTGCTGCCTCGCTGGGCTATGCCTGGCAGCGCACGCAGCTGCCAGGACATGAGATCACTTCGTTCTACCTGACCACCGCGCGGTTCTGGCAGCTGGGGGCCGGGGTGCTGTTGTATCAGGCGATGACGCTGCTGAAACGCCGTGGCGGGCAGCCCCTGTTTGCCGCCGGCATTGCGTTGCCGGCTCCGCTCCGCACGCTGCTGGTGCTGCTGGCATTGGCCGCGATCGGTTACGGATTGTGGAATGCGCGCCCCGGCCACTCGCCGTGGAGCGATGGCCTGTGGCCGGTGATGGGAACGCTGGCCTTGCTGGCCTTGTTGCATTGCCATGCCGATGGCTGGGCAGGGCGTGTTCTCTCGGCCAGGCCGGTGGTGGCGATCGGTCGCATCTCGTACTCGCTGTATCTGTGGCATTGGCCCGTGCTGGTGGTGCTGCGGTGGACCATCGGGCTGGAATCGATGGGCGCCAGGCTGGTGGCGGTGGCGCTGACCTTCGGGTGTGCGGCTGCCTCGTATCGCTGGGTGGAAGTGCCCTGGCGCAGCCGGCGTGTCGGCAGTTGGTCGAACGCGCGCGTGGTGTGCGCCGGTATCGCTGCACTGGTGCTGGCCGCAGGCGTGCAGTCGCTGGTGATCAAGTCGGCACCTTACGCATCGCTGAGCGTGGTCAGCCGGCATCCGCTGGATTGGTATGCGTATGCGCGCGGCCTGCGCAAGGAGCTGCCGGAGTGTCGTCTGCAGGCAAGCAACGCCTCGGTCAATGGGCAGCCAGTGCGGATTTTTGCGCGCGGGCAGTGCACACGGCCAGCCACGACACAGCGGCAGGTGTTCGTGATCGGCGATTCGCATGCACTGGCCTACAACGAAATGTTGCGGCGTTTCCCGTTGCTCGAAGGTGGCAGCGTCCGCCTGTACGGCGTGGCCGGCTGTTCGGTCGCGTCGATGCAGCCGGGCGGGCAGTTGCCCGGTTGCGAGGCATTCGTCCACCCGGCGCTGGAGGATGTGATGGCCCACGCGCGTCCGGGCGATGTGCTGTTCTTGCCAGGGTTGCGTGTGCCGCGACTGGCAGAGCAGGACGTCTTGTTCGATCTGGACAGCAACCTTGCCGCCCTGCACGGCGCGCAGGCGCAGGCCGAGCGCGATGCCATGGTTGCCGCGACCATCGCCCAGTTGGCACCGGTGCAGGCCAAGGGCGTGTTGATCGTGTTCGAGGCGCCCAAGCCGGTACTCAAGGCGCCCCCGTACCGATGCTCGGACTGGTTCAACCGCACCAACGCCATCTGCAGCAACGGGATGCGGATCGAACGGGCGGTGATGGAGCGCTATCGCGCACCCGCGCTGGATGGTTTGCGCAATATCACGGCGGGCCTGGGGGGCGCCAGTGTCTGGGATCCGTTGCCGCTGCTGTGCGATGCGCAGTGGTGTGCGCCGACCCAGCAGGGCAGGCCGGTGTTCTTCGACGCCGACCATCTCAGTGGCTACGGCAACCGTGTGCTGTTGCCGGATTTTGCCGCGCATCTGCGCCGCCTGCCGGCGAATGCGGCCGTGCACTAGGGCGGCTAATACAGCGTGGAGAGCCGCCAGGTGGGTGTGGGCGGCATGGAGGAACCGGAGCGTACGCGTGGCATGAGCCGCACCGAGCACCGGCCGCGCTCGCCTGGCGGTGTGCACAGCCGCCTTGTTGGCTGCGCTTGGCGGAGCGGCCCAGCGATCGACAATCCGGTCACGGCCGGGGCTGCACCATGTGCGCCGTTGCCGGTTGGCGCGGTCGGGCCTATGGTCGACTGCGCTGCTGCTCACTTCCTGCCGATGGTGCCGCATATGTTCCAGTCTTCAGATGCCCTGCAACCCAGCGCCGATATGGCGCAGTTGTCGATGTCCGCTGCCGTACCTGGCGGTGTGCGTGTGCCGGCAAAGCGCAATGTGGTGCTGCCCGGCGTCCTGCTGGCGCTATGCATGACCAGCGGGCAGGTGGCCGCACAGGCCGAGGATCCGCCGGCATTCGATCGCCCCGGCATTCCATTTGCCGCAGATGTGCTGCAGCCCGGTGCATTCGCCTGGGAGCAGGGCTTGCCGGATGCGAGCACCGACCGGGCCGGTGGCCAGCGCACCACGCTCTACACCGCCGACACCGTGCTGCGTCTGGGTCTGGCGCAGCATGTGGAACTGCAGCTTGGCAGCGACAGCTACAACTGGCAGCACGGCGGTGGCACACGGGTCCGCGGCGGGGGCGACAGCCATGTCGGCCTGAAGGTGGCGTTGCCGTCGCGCTCGGACAGTTTTCATTGGGCGGCGCTAGGCACCTATAGCGTGCCGACCGGCAGCCCGGCCTTCAGCGACGGCCATGCGCGCGAACTGGGGGTGACCGCATCCTGGGACCTTGCGCAGCAGCGTGCGCTGGCGTTGTACGTCAACTATGCGCGCGACGACGACGGGCATAGCTGGACCTTCGCCCCCAACTACACGTTCTTTTCCGGCGAACACTTCAGCAGCTATGTGGAGGCGGGCGTGGAGACCGGCAGCGAGCACTCGCGCGTCGCCGGTGCCGGCGGAGCCTGGCAATTGCCGCATGCGATGCAGCTGGATGTGTCGGTGCTGCGCGGGCTGACGTCGGAAAGCCCGGACTGGCAGGGCGGGATCGGGTTGTCGATCGCCTTCCAGTAACGGATCTGCCTGGCTCAACGCAGGGCGGCGGTGCCGGGCAGCAAGGGCGTGTGCCAAACCCTATAGCGGGATCGCCGCGTAGGAGGAGGTAGCCACGTTGCGCAACGACGCTGACGAGCAGCAGTAGAGTCCAATGCTGCACTGCCGCATGCATTGGGTGCGTGGAAAAGGCTTAATTGGATCGATCCAATTTCAGTCCATTGCATGCACGATTTCCATCCAGCGGGGGCGGGCGCTTGACGCGTTCCGGGCAGGCACCGGCCACGCCGGAGGCGGACCAGACGCGCGCGGTGCGTCGTGGTGCCGTGACGCTACGCGATATTGCCAGCGCAATCGGCGTATCGCGCGCCACGGTGTCGCTGGTGCTGCGGGGCAGCCCCCTGGTACATGCCACGACCCGCGCGCGGGTGGAAGCCGAGCTGGATCGGCAACACTACGTCTATAACCGCGCTGCGGCCAACCTGCGGCAGCGCACCTCGTCCAGTATCGCGCTGGTCATCAACGATCTGTCCAACCCGTTCTTTGCCGAATTCGCCGCCGGCGTCGACGAGGCGCTGGGCGCGGCCGGTTATGTGACCCTGCTGGGCAGCACCGGTGAGTCGACGCAGCGCCAGCACGCGGTGCTGGCCTCGCTGATGGAGCACACGCCGGCCGGCATCATCCTCTCGCCCGCCGAAGGCAGCCAGGCGCAGGCGCTGGCGCAGGTATTCGGCCGTCAGCGCAATGTGGTGCTGTTCAACCGCGAAGTGGAAGGAGCGGGCTGGGATCTGCTGGCGCTGGACAACGAGCAGGGCGCCTTGCTTGCCTGCTGCCACCTGATCGCGCAGGGACACCGGCAGATCGTGTTCTTCGGCGGCCATGCCGATTCCAGCTCCTGCCGGCAGCGTCGTGCCGGCTACACGCGGGCGATGTCCGCGGCCAGGCTGGCTGTGCAGTACGTCGAATCGGCACCCAATCGCCAGGATGCCGCGTTGTGTGGCGCACGCATGCTCGACAGCGGTGCGCACAGCGCCACCGCGGCCGTCTGCTACAACGACAGCGTGGCACTGGGCCTGATGGCGGCCCTGGCGATGCGCGGCATCGTGCCGGGGCGCGACTTCGCGGTGACCGGCTTCGACGATATCGCCGAGGCCGCGCTGTTCACTCCCGCGCTGACCACGCTGGCCGCCGACCCGCGCGCGCGCGGCCGGCAGGCTGCGCAACTGGTGCTGCAACGTATCGGCAGCCCCGAACTGGCGGTGCAACGGCTCACTGCCGCGGTGGCGCTGCAGATTCGCGCCAGCAGTGCCTGCGCACCGACACCTGCGGTTTCGTCCGCTCCGTTAGACCGTTCTCCCGCCCATTCCCCCACCAAGGCCTCCGGCCGCTGACCAGGCAACTCCTATGGTTTCCCTTTCCACGCAATCCACTGTGCCCAGTGGCAACAAGGCGCCCGTCAACAACGGCGTCGCGTTGTCGGTGGTCACCACGATCTTCTTCATGTGGGGCTTTCTCACCTGCCTCAACGACATCCTGATTCCGCATTTGAAGTCGGTGTTCGAGCTCAACTTCGCGCAGGCGATGCTGGTGCAGTTCACCTTCTTCGGTGCGTATTTCCTGATGTCGCTGCCGGCTGGTTGGCTGGTGAACCGGCTGGGCTACAAGCAGGGCATCGTGGCCGGTCTGGCAGTGGCGGCGGTTGGCGCGCTGGGCTTCTGGCCGGCGGCGGAGTTGCGCGTCTACGGCGCCTTCCTGGGCGCGCTGTTCGTGCTGGCCACCGGCATCACCATCCTGCAGGTGGCCGCCAATCCCTACGTTGCGTTGCTGGGTCCGGAGCGCAGTGCCTCCAGCCGGCTGACCCTGGCGCAGGCGCTCAATTCCCTAGGCACCGCGATCGCGCCGTTGCTGGGCGGTTGGTTGATCCTGTCCAACACGGTGATGAGCAGCGACGCGCTCAAGGCGCTGCCGGAACCCGAGCAGCTTGCCTACCGCGTGCAGGAAGCGCAGGCGGTGCAAGGTCCGTACATCGGCCTGGGCGTGGTGCTGTTCCTGCTGGCGATCTTCGTGTTCCTGTTCCGCCTGCCGGCATTGACTGACGCCGGCGCGCAGAAGGAAGAAAGCAAGCATTCGCTGCTGGATGCGCTGCGTCACCCGCATGTGCGCTTCGGTGTGCTGGCGATCTTCTTTTATGTTGGTGCGGAAGTGGCGATCGGCAGCCTGATGGTCAATTACTTCTCGTTGCCGGAGATCGGCGGGTTCACCGAGCGCGAGGCGACCAAATACGTATCGGCGTACTGGACGCTGGCGATGATCGGCCGCTTCATCGGTTCGGCGTTGCTGGCCAAGTTGTCGCCACGCGTGCTGTTGTCGGTGTTCGCAGCGATCAATGCGCTGTTCCTGGGGCTGACCATGGCCAGCGGCGGCATGTTGGCGGTGTATGCGCTGGTGGCGATCGGGCTCTTCAATTCCATCATGTTCCCGACCATCTTCACCCTGGGCATCGAACGCCTGGGCGCATTGACCGGCCGCGCCTCCAGCCTGCTGATCATGGCCATTGTGGGCGGCGCGATCGTGCCGTACCTGCAGGGCCTGCTGGCCGATCGCATCGGCCTGCACGAGTCGTTCGTGCTGCCGCTGGTGTGCTACCTGTACATCGTGTTCTACGGCATCTGGGGCTCGCGCCTGCGTGGCGCCCTGGCGGAGGCACGCGCATGAGGGCGGTCAGGAATCAGGTGATCTGCTTCGGTGAAGCCTTGATCGACATGCTGGCCCTGCCGCAGGCCGCCAGCGACGATGCGCGTACCTTCGCGCAATACGCCGGTGGTGCGCCGGCCAATGTCGCGGTGGCAGTGGCCAAGCTTGGCGGCGCGGCGCATTTTGTCGGCATGCTGGGCCGCGACATGTTTGGCGACTTCCTGCTGCAGAGCCTGCAGCAGGCCGGCGTGGCCACCGACGGGATCGTGCGCACCGACCAGGCCAAGACCGCGCTGGCGTTCGTCGCACTCGATGCCGCAGGCGAGCGCAGTTTCAGTTTCTACAGGCCGCCGGCGGCGGACCTGCTGTTCCGCGCCGAACATTTCGCCGCCAACGGCTTCGCGCAGGCAGCAGTGCTGCACGTGTGCTCCAACAGCATGACCGAGCCGGAGATCGCGCAATGCACACTCGATGGCATGCGCCGCGCGCGCGCTGCCGGCGCCATCGTCAGCCTGGACCTCAACCTGCGCCCGATGTTGTGGCCGCAGGACGTGAACCCGGCGCCGGTCCTGTGGGAGGCGCTGGCCCTGGCTGATGTGGTCAAGCTTTCGCGCGAAGAACTCGACTATCTGGCCGGCACCTTGAATGCCGACGCTGGCGCGGTGACGCAGAAGCTGTGGCAGGGGCAGGCGCGTTGGCTGTTGGTCACCGACGGCGGTGGCCCGGTGCATTGGCAGACTCGTACCGATACGGGCCAGGTGCCAACCTTCGATGTGCAGGTGCGCGACAGCACTGCGGCGGGCGATGCCTTCGTTGGTGGTCTGCTGTATCAGCTGGCAGCGCGTGCAATTCCGCTTGAGCAGCTGTGCGGCGATTCCACGGCGATGGCCGAGGTGATCCGCTTCGCCGCCGCAGTCGGTGCGCTGGCAGTGACACGCAAGGGCGCGTTCGCCGCGATGCCCGGCCTCGATGACGTCCATACCCTGATCCAGGAACAAGCATGAGCCCGTTGCCCGCTTCCCCCGCACCCGATTTCCGTTCGGCAGACGTCCTGCGCCAGCACATCGCCGACACCATGGCGTTCTACCACCCGCGCGCGATCGACCCGGCCGGTGGCTTCTTCCAGTATTTCAAGGATGACGGCAGCATCTACGATGCCGGCCACCGGCATCTGGTGAGCAGCACACGCTTCGTCTTCAACTATGCGATGGCGTACCGCGAATTCGGCAACGCCGAGTATCTGCAGGCGGTGCGCCACGGCCTGGAGTATCTGCGCAACGTGCATCGCAACGCCGACACCGGCGGTTATGCCTGGACCTTGCGCGATGGCGTCGTGGAAGACGACATGAACCACTGCTACGGCGTGGCGTTCGTGCTGCTGGCGTATTCGTGCGGGCTGAAGGCCGGCATCGCCGAAGCGCGTGCGTGGATGGACGAAACCTGGCAGCTGCTGGAGAAACACTTCTGGGAGCCGGAATTCGGCTTGTATCGCGATGAAGCCGATGCCCAGTTCAACTTCACCACGTATCGCGGCCAGAACGCCAACATGCACATGTGCGAGGCGATGATCGCCGCGTACGAAGCCAGTGGCGAGCAACGCTACCTCGATCGTGCGTTGCGGCTGGCCGATCACATGACCCGGCGCCAGGCGGCCAAGGCCGATGGTCTGGTGTGGGAGCATTACGACCCGCAGTGGAACATCGATTGGGACTACAACCGCGACAATCCCAAGCATCTGTTCCGGCCTTGGGGCTTCCAGCCGGGCCACCAGACCGAATGGGCCAAGCTGCTGATGCTGCTGGATCGGTATGCACCCACGGACTGGTTGTTGCCGACTGCGCAGCATCTGTTCGATGTAGCGGTGGAGCGCTCCTGGGATGCACAGCGCGGCGGGCTGTACTACGGCTTCGCGCCGGATGGGCAGGTGTGCGACGACGACAAATATTTCTGGGTGCAGGCCGAATCCTTGGCTGCCGCGGCCTTGTTGGCACAACGCAGTGGCGATGAACGCTACTGGCAGTGGTACGACAAGCTGTGGGATTACTCGTGGACCCACATGGTCGACCACCGTTACGGTGCGTGGTATCGCATCCTGGATGCGGACAACCGCAAGTACAGCGACGAGAAGAGCCCGGCCGGCAAGACCGATTACCACACCATGGGCGCCTGCTACGAAGTGTTGAACGTGTTGCGGCCGGCAGTGTGATACAGCTGTGACAGGGCGTGGCCGTGCATGTGCGGCTGCGCCGTGATGCAGGGGCGCAGCCGGGCGATGAGGCTTTATCGGTAAGGCCCTTTCGCGCCCGGGTGCGCTCCTGCATTGGTTCGCTGGTGCCTGCGATGATGGGGACCCGCTCTTATTCCGGGTCGTAATCCAGGTTCGACGCCAGCCAGCGTTCGGCCAATGCCAGCGTAATGCCCTTGCGCTTGGCGTAGTCGGCGACCTGTTCCTTGCCCAACCGCCCGACCACGAAGTACTGGCTCCTGGGATGGCTGAAGTAGTAGCCGGACACCGCGGCGGTGGGCAGCATCGCAAAACTTTCGGTCAACGACATCGCGGCATGGTGCTCGGCGGCGAGCAGATCGAACAGCGTGCGTTTTTCGCTGTGTTCGGGGCAGGCCGGGTAGCCGGGCGCCGGACGGATGCCGCGGTAGCGCTCGGCGATCAGCGCCTCGTTGTCCAGGTTCTCATCGTCCACATAGCCCCAGAACTCGGTGCGTACGCGCTGGTGCAGGCGTTCGGCCAGCGCCTCGGCCAGGCGGTCGGCCAATGCCTTGAGCAGGATCGAGTTGTAGTCGTCGTGCGCGGCTTCGAAGCGGGCGATATGCGGATCGATGCCAAGGCCGGCGGTGACCGCAAACGCGCCGATCCAGTCCTGCTTGCCGCTGTCCTTGGGCGCGATGAAATCGGCCAGGCAGAAGTCGGGACGGTCGGCGGGTTTGTCGACTTGCTGGCGTAAAAAATGCAGGGAATGGGGAATGGAGAATCGGGAATGGTCGGGCGCCGATGCATCGCCTTCCGATTCCCGATTCCCGATTCCCGATTCCGCAGGCTCGGTCAGCACCACAACATCATCGCCTACCGCAGTGGCCGGCCACAGCCCGAACACCGCCTTGGCCGTGAGCCATTTTTCGTCGACGATCTGCTTGAGCATGCGTCGCGCATCACGATACAGCTCGCTGGCCTGGGGGCCGACGATCTCGTCGCTGAGGATGGCCGGAAACTTGCCGGCCAGTTCCCAGGCCTGGAAGAACGGGGTCCAGTCGATCAGCTCCACCAGCTCGGCCAGCGGGTAGTCGTCGAAAAGGTGCAGGCCGGGTTGGCGTGGAGTGGGCGGCGTGTAGTTGTCCCAGTCGCCATCGAACTTTTGCGCGCGCGCCTTTTCCAGCGACACCAGCCGCTTGGCGTCGCCACGGTTGCGATGACGTGCGCGGATCTCCGCGTAGTCGGCATCGTTGGCGGCAACAAACGCCTGGCGCAGGTCCCGCGAGATCAGCGATTGCGCCACACCTACAGCACGCGAGGCATCCTTCACCCACACGGTGGGTGCGGTGTAGTGCGGGTCGATCTTCAGTGCAGTGTGCGCACGCGAGGTGGTGGCACCACCAATCAACAACGGAATCTCGAAGCCCTGGCGCTGCATTTCGCGCGCCACGTGCGACATCTCTTCCAGCGATGGCGTGATCAGGCCGGACAGCCCGATCAGGTCCGCATTCTCTTCGCGAGCGCGGTCCAGGATCACCTGCGCGCTGACCATCACGCCCAGGTCGACCACATCGAAGTTATTGCAGGCCAGTACCACGCCGACGATGTTCTTGCCGATGTCGTGCACGTCGCCCTTGACCGTGGCCATGATGATCTTGCCGTTGGACTTGCCGACATCGCCGGTGCGCAGTTTTTCCGCTTCGATAAAGGGCAGCAGATAGGCCACGGCTTTTTTCATCACGCGCGCGGACTTGACCACCTGCGGCAAAAACATCTTGCCGGCGCCGAACAAATCGCCCACCACGTTCATGCCGTCCATCAGTGGGCCTTCGATCACGTCCAGTGGGCGTGTGGATTGCTGTCGCGCTTCTTCGGTATCGGTTTCCACATAGGCATCGATACCGTGCACCAGTGCATGCGCCAGACGCGCGCGCACCGGCTTGTCGCGCCAGGCCAGGTCTTCGGCTTTCGATGCGCCCTTGGTGCCCTTGTAGCGTTCGGCGATTTCCAGCAACCGTTCGGTGCCGTCGCGGCGCCGGTTGAGGATCACGTCCTCCACGCGCTCGCGCAGCTCCGGGTCCAGCTCGTCGTAGATCGGCATGCCGCCGGCATTGACGATGCCCATGTCCATGCCGGCCTTGATGGCATGGAACAGGAAGACCGAGTGGATCGCCTGGCGCACGCTTTCGTTGCCGCGGAACGAGAACGACACGTTGGAGACGCCGCCGGAAATATGGCAATGCGGCAGCGTGCGCTTGATCTCGCGCGTGGCCTCGATGAAGTCCACCGCGTAGTTGTCGTGCTCCTCGATGCCGGTGGCCACGGCGAAGATGTTCGGGTCGAAGATGATGTCTTCCGGTGGGAAGCCCACCTGTTCGGTCAGCACCTTATAGGCGCGTGTGCAGATTTCCACCTTGCGCGCGCAGGTATCGGCCTGGCCCACTTCATCGAAGGCCATCACCACCGCGGCAGCACCGTAGCGCAACACCTTGCGCGCCTGTTCGATGAAGACCGCTTCGCCTTCCTTGAGCGAGATCGAATTGACCACGCTCTTGCCTTGCAGGCACTTCAAGCCTGCTTCGATCACCGTCCATTTGGACGAATCCACCATCACCGGGATGCGCGCGATGTCCGGCTCGGACATGATCAGGTTGAGAAAGCGCGTCATCGCCTTTTCGGAATCGATCAGGCCTTCGTCCATGTTGACGTCGAGGATCTGCGCGCCGTTGGCGACCTGCTGACGCGCGACGTCGACTGCCTCTTCGTAGCGCTCCTCCTTGATCAGCTTGCGGAACTGCGCGCTGCCGGTGACGTTGGTACGCTCGCCGACGTTGACGAACAGCAGGTCCGGGGTGATGACCAGCGGTTCCAGGCCGGACAGGCGGGTGTAGCGGGGAGTGCTCATGCAGGGCTCTGCTGGACGGTGACGGCGCGGTCGGTCTTGGTGGGGTGGTGTTCACTGCCGAACGACGGGGCGCGGTGGAATGCGGCCCTCATCCGGCGCTGCGCGCCACCTTCTCCCGCAGGCGGGAGAAGGGTAATTCGCCGCGCACGGTGCATATGTGTGGCAAGCCAAGCCATTCGCTGTCCTTCTCTCGCAGGCGGGAGAAGGGTAACTCGCGGCGCACGGCGCGTATGTGTGGCAAGCCAAGCCATTCGCTGTCCTTCTCCCGCAAGCGGGAGAAGGGTAATTCGCGGCGCACGGTGCGTATGTGTGGCAAGCCAAGCTATTCGCTGTCCTTCTCCCGCAAGCGGGAGAAGGGTAATTCGCGGCGCACGGTGCGTATGCGTGGCAAGCCAAGCCATTCGCTGTCCTTCTCCCGCAAGCGGGAGAAGGGTAATTCGCGGCGCACGGTGCGTATGTGTGGCAAGCCAAGCTATTCGCTGTCCTTCTCCCGCAAGCGGGAGAAGGGTAATTCGCGGCGCACGGTGCGTATGCGTGGCAAGCCAAGCCATTCGCTGTCCTTCTCCCGCAAGCGGGAGAAGGGTAATTCGCGGCGCACGGTGCGTATGCGTGGCAAGCCAAGCCATTCGCTGTCCTTCTCCCGCAAGCGGGAGAAGGGTAATTCGCGGCGCACGGTGCGTATGTGTGGCAAGCCAAGC
>NZ_LXNG01000015.1 GCF_001642575.1 Xanthomonas floridensis
TGCCTGTAGCAGGGGCAACACCGCGCACATGCGCCGGAAACGGCCAAAAACCGCAGGCCTGAGCGTCATTGGCGCGACCGATGCGGCTTACCTCATCCTCCGATGGCGTTGATCAGACCATCCTTAGCTTGATATTGCAGTAGAGCAAAGTGGACTGCCCGGAATCGTGCTTCATGTTGATAAAGAATATCTCGTAGGCAGGGACGAAATTCTGCATGTGGCGACGATTGAAATGGGATAACGCGAGAATCCGGGAATACAAAATAGTCTTGTCGCTCAGCACGAGCCCAAGGTCGGTGAATTTTTTCTCGAAGAGCCTGGGTTGCATGTGAACGACCTAACTACTATCGGACCGTCGAAATGCGGTGTCGCACGGATTATCTTCGATCGCTGACGCTTTGTGAATGGGGAAATCCTAGCCGCCATCAAGGGATTACGCGACGGCAAGCGGACTCTACCTTTGCGCGGCTTCTAGTTTTATCCAGCAAGGGCACAGGCGTATGAAATACATCCCCAAAAACAATGCGTAACAGCACGTACGCCGACGCGGCTGCTCGATCAAGTGCACGAACGCGTGCGCGTTGGGCACTAAAGCCTGCGCACTGAGCAGGCGTATCTCAGTTGGATACGGCGCTTCATCCTGGCCAGCGGCTCTCTACCGCAACGTACTGCGTATCGATCGGCATCACGTGTCCGACGAAATCCCTAGTGTTCACGATCTTGAGTAATAGCCTCACAGTGCGCACCATGCAGTCACGACGCCCACGGCCAGAAACAAAAAAACCGCGCAATGCGCGGTTTTTTCGTCACACCTTTTGCCAACCCATCAAGGACGACGCGCCAGCGCCTCCACGTCCTTGGCCTTGGGCAGCAGGTCCTGCTTGGTCACCGCAAACGGCCCGATGCTCAGCATCGGCACCGCCACGATCACCGACGAGATCACCACGATCACCGCACCGATCATGTGCGTTTCGGCCAGGCCTTCCATCGACTCGCCGCCGTAGATGTACAACGCCATCGCCGACAGGAAGAACATCACCGCCGTGATCACCGTGCGCGACAGCGTCTGGTTGATCGAGCGGTTGAGCACTTCCAGCGGCTCTACGCGCAATGCGCGGAAGTTTTCGCGCACACGGTCGAACACCACGATGATGTCGTTGATCGCAAAGCCCATCACCGACAGCAGGCCGGCCAGTACGGTCAGGTCGAACTCGCGGCCGGTCAGCGATACGTAGGCCACCGTCACCAGCAGGTCGAACAGCGCGGTCAGGCTGGCAACCACCGCGAACTTCCACTCGAAGCGGAAGGCGATGTAGATCAGAAAGCCCACCAGCATGAACACCGTGGCGTAGACGCCGTTCAGGGCCAGGTCCTTGCCGACCTGCGGGCCGACGAATTCGCCAGGCTGCACCGTAGCCGGATTCTCGTCGCTGGTCACCGCCTTGCGCACATCCTCGGCCACGGTACGCGCGGCATCGTCACGGTTGTTGTGCTGGCCGTGCGGCTGCAGGCGGATCATGACTTCGTTACCGCCACGTGCGTTCTGGACCTGGGCGTTTTCAAACCCGGCCTTGGCCAGCTGCTCACGCACCCTGTCCACGTCCACGGTTTTCTGGAACGAGGTCTGCACCAGCGTACCGCCGGTGAACTCCAGCGCGTAATTGAATCCCCTGCCGACGATGACGCCGATCGAGGCAACAGCGATCACCAGCATCAACACCAGCACCGGCTTGCGCAGACGCATGAAGTCGATCTTGGTGTCGTTCGGGATCAGATGAAGCGGAAAAATTTTCATTGAAAGATCTTCCTAAAAAGTCCGCACATGGATGTGCGGGCTCTTGCGAGGGACTCGCATTTTAATTGCGGGCTCTTGCGAGGGACTCGCATCAGATGGCGACGGTCTTCAGCTTCTTGCGGCTGCCGTAGATCAGCACCGCCAGCGCACGCGACACGGTGATCGCGGTGAACATCGAGGCGAAAATACCGATCATCATGGTCAGCGCGAAGCCCTTCAACGGGCCGGTGCCGAATGCGTATAAGGCCACTGCCACGATCAGCCCGGTGAGGTTGGCGTCCAGGATGGTGCCGCCGGCCTTTTCGTAACCCGCGGCAATTGCCGATTTGGCAGGCACGCCCAGCCGCAATTCCTCGCGGATACGCTCGTTGATCAGCACGTTGGCGTCCACCGACAGACCGACCGACAGCGCAAGGCCAGCAAAACCCGGTAGCGTCATGGTGGCGCCGAACAGCGACATCACCGCCACCACGATCAGCAGGTTGAACAGCAGCGCCACCGAGGTGATCGCGCCGAACACGCGGTAGTAGATGGTGAAGAACACCAGCGTGAACAGGAACGAGTACACCACCGCAGTGACGCCGCGCTCCACGTTTTCCGCGCCCAGACTCGGACCGATCACGTATTCCTCGACAAAATCCATCGGCGCAGCCAGCGAGCCGGACTTCAGCAGCTTGGCCAGGTTCTCCGCTTCCACCTTCTCCAGGCCGGTGGTCTGGAAGTTCTTGCCGAACACACCGGCGATGCGGGTGGGCGACAGAGCTTCTTCCTTGACGCGAACGCTGCGCACTTCCTTGCCGTCGACCATGGTCACGGTGGGGATGCGCTCGATGTACACCACCGACATCAGCTTGCCGACGTTGGCGCTGGTGTAGTCGAGCATGCGCTGGCCGGCGACATTGTTGAGCGTCACCGACACTGCGGGCATGCCGTTCTGGTCGTTGCTGACGCTAGCACTGACCATCTGGTCGCCGGTCACCAGCGCGCGCTTGTTGAGCAACACCGGCGCGCCGGTATCGCGCACGCGGTAGACCTTGGCTTCCGGCGGGATGCTGCCGCTGCGCACGGCGTCTTCGGCGTTACCCTCGACCACCGCGCGGAATTCCAGCGAGGCGGTGGCGCCGATCAGGCGCTTTGCTTCGGCGGTGTCCTGCACGCCGGGCAGCTCGACCACGATGCGGTCTTCGCCCTGGCGCTGGATGGTCGGCTCGGCCACGCCCAGCGCGTTGACGCGATTGCGCAAGGTGGTGAGGTTCTGTTCGATCGCGCCGCTGGCGATCTGCTTGAGCTCGGCCTCCGGCACCTGCACTGCGATGTTCTGGCCGCTGACGTCGTAGGTCAGCGTCGGTTGCGCCTTGGCCAGCGCGGTGCGCGCAGCGTCGGCGCTGGCGCCCTCGCCCAGGCTGATCTGGATGCTGTTGTCGCCGCGACGCTCCACCGCCCGATAGGCGATGCGGCTGTCACGCAAGGTGGTGCGGATGTCTTCGGCAAAGCCTTCGATCCGCTTTTCCACCGCGGCCTTCTGATCGACCTGCATGGCGAAATGCACCCCGCCGACCAGGTCCAGGCCCAGCACCATCGGCTTGCCGCCCAGCTTGGCCAGCCACTCCGGCACGGTGGAGGCCAGATTCAGCGCCACCGTGTAGTTCTCGCCCAGCTGCTGGCGCAGCACATCGTTGGCGCGGGTCTGCGCCTGCAACGAAGGCAGGCGCACCATCAGGCTGTCGCCCTCCTTGGTGACGGCCTTGGGCGTGATGCCCGCGCCCTTGAGCTCGCCGTCGATCCGGCTGCGCAATGCGTCGTCGAGCTGCGCACCGCGGCTGGCGGTGATCTGCACGGACGGGTCTTTCTGATAGATGTTGGGCAGCGCATACAGCGCGCTGACCGCCAGCACCAGCAGGATCAGGAAATACTTCCAGCGAGGAAATTCGAGCATTGCGACAGTCCCGCACAGCACCATCCCGGCGCCGCGCCTAGCAGTGAGAACGACTTCAAGCGGCCGATACAGCGTCGCGAGCGGTCATCCGGTGGATACGGGCAGTGCGCGGAGCGAAAGCGCCCAAAGGGCGCGTTCCGACTCCGTGCACCGACACTGCGCCCGCCTGACGGTGCGCGCAGCTGTGGTGTTGCAGGTGTTCCTGTGCAGCGATGTCGCGAGCAGGCCCAATCACGCATCTGCAGCACGACGACAGCGCAGTGTACGAGCGGCCCCTGCCGTTTTCGAGCACCGGCCGGCAGCGCCAGACGGTGCCTGCTGCCGAGCGCGACTCAGCTGGCGGACTTCAGCGTGCCCTTCGGCAGCACGTGGCCCACGGCGCTCTTCTGCACGCGGATGCGGACGTTGTCGGCCACTTCCACGCTGATGAAGTTGTCGCCGATGTCGGTGATCACGCCAGCGACGCCGCCGGAGGTGATGACTTCATCGCCGCGTGCCAGCTTGTCCAGCAGCGACTTATGCTCCTTCTGACGCTTCATCTGCGGGCGGATCATCAAGAAATACATGACCGCGATCAGGATGATCGGCAGCGCGAAGGTAGACAGGCTACCCATCGGGCCAGCGGCCGGCGCGCCGCCGGTGGCTTGCGCCTGGGCGACCGGGATAAGGAAATCGAGCAAATTCATTCAGTGCATCCTAGTTTGGTGCCAGCGCGC
The DNA here is from genome assembly GCF_001642575.1 of Xanthomonas floridensis. Classification (GTDB taxonomy): domain Bacteria; phylum Pseudomonadota; class Gammaproteobacteria; order Xanthomonadales; family Xanthomonadaceae; genus Xanthomonas; species Xanthomonas floridensis. The sequence continues at coordinate 4,448 of NZ_LXNG01000015.1, forward strand.
CCTACGGGCCCACTCGCTATTCAGGTACCGCCAGGGCGGAACAGCCGGGAATTATGCCACGCGGGTTCCACCCCGTCCGCGCTGAGGGCACGGACGGCAGGGCTCAGCTGGTTTCCCCCGGCAACGGCGGCGTGGTGGCGCCGCGTGCCGCATAGAAGGACCGCCGGAACTGCACAAAGGTTCCCGCCGCGATCGCCGCGCGCATGTCGGCCATCAGTTTTTCGTAGTACCAGAGGTTGTGCAGGGTGCCCAGCATCGGCGCCAGCATCTCGTTGCAGCGGTCCAGGTGGCGCAGATACGAGCGCGTATAGCCGCTGCTGCAGGCATGGCAGCCGCAGCCGGGCTCGATGGTGTCCAGGTCGCGTTCGTACTTGGCGTTGCGGATGCGCACCGTGCCGAACGAAGTGAAATAGTGGCCATTGCGCGCATTGCGGGTGGGCATGACGCAGTCAAACATATCCACCCCGCGGGCCACGCCTTCGATCAGGTCTTCCGGCCGGCCCACGCCCATCAGATACCGCGGGCGGTCGGCCGGTAGCCGCGGATGCAGGTGTTCCAGCATTGCATTGCGCTCGTGCTCGGGCTCGCCCACCGCCAGCCCGCCGATGGCGTAGCCGTCGAAGCCGATGGCGCGCAGGCCCTCCAGCGAGCGGGTGCGCAGGTCCGGATGCACCCCGCCCTGCACAATGCCGAACAGCGCCGCATCGTTGCCCAGCCCGTCGTGCGCGTCGCGCGAGCGCTGCGCCCAGCGCAGGCTCAACTCCATCGAGCGCCGCGCGACCTCTTCGGTGGCCGGGTATGGCGTGCACTCGTCGAAGATCATCACGATGTCCGAATCGAGCACCTTCTGGATCTGCATGCTCTCTTCCGGCCCCAGGAACACGCGTGCGCCATCGGTGGGCGAGGAAAAGGTCACGCCCTGCTCGGTGATCTTGCGCCGGTGCGCCAGCGAAAACACCTGGAAGCCGCCGGAATCGGTGAGGATCGGCCCGTCCCAGCGCGCAAACCCATGCAGGCCGCCATGGTCGCCGATCACCTCCAGGCCCGGGCGCAGGTACAGGTGAAAGGTATTGCCCAGGATGATCTCCGCGCCCAGCGCGCGGATCTGCTCGGGCAGGATGCCCTTGACCGACCCGTACGTGCCCACCGGCATGAACGCCGGCGTCTCCACCGTCCCGCGCGGAAAGGTCAGGCGGCCACGGCGCGCGTGGCCGTCGGTGGTCTGGAGCTGGAACTGGAGTCGGGACATTGAAAGGCCGGGAATGGGGAATCGGGATTTGGGAATCGGAAGAGCGGTTGACAGGTGACTGATCGTTCGGCGGATGCCGACTTACGATTCTCCATTCCCGATTCCCGATTCCCGGCCCCATAGCAACATCGCATCGCCATACGAAAAGAAGCGATAGCGCTGCGCGATGGCGTGGTGGTATGCCTCGAAAATGCGCTCGCGGCCGGCGAAGGCCGAGACCATCATCAGCAGCGTGCTCTCGGGCAGGTGGAAGTTGGTGACCATCGCGTCGACGCTGCGGATGCGGTAGCCGGGCAGGATGAAGATCTGGGTTTCGCCGGCGAACGGCTGCAGTTCGCCCTCGGGTGCGGCGTCGGTGGTGCGCCACGCGCTTTCCAGCGAGCGCACGACCGTGGTGCCCACCGCGATCACGCGGCCGCCGCGTGCACGGGTGCGGCGCACCTGCTCCACCAGTGCCGCGCCCACGTTGAGCCATTCGGTATGCATCACGTGCTGGTCCAGCCTGTCCACGCGCACCGGCTGGAAGGTGCCGGCGCCCACATGCAGGGTGACGTGTCCGAACTCCACCCCGCGCTCGCGCAGTCGCGCCAGCAGGGCCTCGTCGAAGTGCAGGCCGGCGGTGGGCGCGGCGACCGCGCCGACTTCACGGGCGAACACGGTCTGGTAGCGCTCGCGATCCTCCACCCCCGGCTCGCGCCGGATGTACGGCGGCAGCGGCAGGCGGCCGGCCTCGGGCAACCACTGGTGCAACGGCACCGGGATGTCGAACCGCAGCAGGTAGAACTCGCCATCGCGGCCCAGCACCTCGGCCTGCCCGCCGGCATCCAGCGCGATCAGGCTCCCGGCCTTGGGCGACTTGCTGGCGCCGATCTGCACCCGCGCCTCGCGTTCGCCCAGCAGCCGCTCGATCAGGATTTCCACCCGCCCACCGCTGGCCTTCTGCCCGAACAGCCGCGCGGGGATGACGCGGGTGTCGTTGAAGATCAGCAGGTCACCGGGCTGCAGCAGCTCCGGCAGATCGCGCACCTGGCGGTCGCTGAAGGCCGCCGGCTCCGGCGGCACCACCAGCAGGCGGCTGGCCGCACGCTCGGCCAGCGGCGCCTGGGCGATCAGCGCGTCGGGTAGGTCGTAACGGAAATCGGACTTCTTCAAGGCCGCAGGATTAGATGGCTGAGGAGCCGGGCATTGTAACTGCGGCCGGGAATCGGGAATCGGGAATCGGGAATCGTAAGAGCAGTGAGCCGGGAGCGGCACTGGTGACGGTGAAGCGCTGTCGCTGTCGCCGTTGCCGTCGCTGTTGCCGTTGCTGTCGCTGTCGCTGTTGCCGTTGCCGTTGCCGTTGCTGTTGCTGTTGCTGTTGCTGTTGCGATTCCCGATTCCCAATTCCCGATTCCCGATTCCCAATTCCCAATTCCCCCTCACCGCTCAAACTTGGTCGACAAAATGATCGAACTGGTCGTGCGCTCCACCCCGTCGATGGCGCCGATGGCGTCGGTGAGCACGTCCATTTCGTTGACGCCGCCGACCACGCCCAGGGCGATCAGGTCGTAGGCGCCGCTGACCGAATGCAGCAGGCGTACCTCGGGAATGTCGCGCAGCGCCTTGACCACCGCCGGCATCTTCTTCGGCAAGACGGTAATCAGGATATGCGCGCGGATGCGGCCCTGGTCGTAGGCGTCGTGGGTGCGCACGGTGTAGCCGCTGATCACGCCGTCGCGCTCGAGCTTTTCGATGCGGCTCTGCACGGTGGTGCGTGAGAGGCCGAGCCGGCGCGCGATCTGCGCGGTGGAGGCGCGGGCGTCCTCGCGCAGCAGCGACAACAGGCGCTCGTCGGAAGGGGTGACTCTCACTTTTGTCCAGGCGTTTCGGCGAATCGCCGAAAATAGCGCACATCTCGTCAGAATTCACGCTGCCAAATGCCGATCTCCTGCCGATAATAGAAAGACAACGCCACCTTGCTGGAGATGCGCCATGTCTGTCCTTGCCCCGCTCGCCCCGCTGCGTGCCCATGCCGGCCGCCGCCTGACCGATGGCCTGGACGATGCCGCCATCACCCGCCTGGCCGGCAGCCACCCGGACCTGGCCCGTGCCATCGACGCCGCTGCCGCCGAATACGCCCAGGTGCGCGACGAGGCCGGCGACCTGCTCGACCTGGACGAAGATGCCCAGATCGCCGCGGTGCAGGACGGTTTCATCAACTTCTACGCCGACGATGCAGTCACGCCCTACGTGGCGCTGGCCGCGCGCGGGCCGTGGGTGGTCACGCTCAAGGGCGCGGTGCTGTACGACGCCGGCGGCTACGGCATGCTGGGCTTCGGCCATACCCCCGCAGCGGTGCTGGAGGCCATGGCGCGCCCGCAGGTGATGGCCAATGTGATGACGCCCAGCTTGTCGCAGCGCCGGCTCGACCGTGCCCTGCGCGCCGAGATCGGCCATACCCGTGGCGGCTGCCCGTTCGCGCGCTTCATGTGCCTCAACTCCGGGTCCGAGGCCGTGGGCCTGGCCGCGCGTATCGTCGATACCAACGCCAAGCTGCATACCGACCCGGGTGCGCGCCATGCCGGCGCCAGCATCAAGCGGCTGGTGGTCAAGGGCAGCTTCCACGGCCGTACCGACCGCCCCGGGCTGTATTCCGATTCCAGCCGCAAGACCTACACCAAGTATCTGGCCAGCTATCGCGACGAGGATTCGGTGATCGCCATCGCCCCGTACGATGTGGCCGCCCTGCAGCGCGCCTTCGACGAGGCCGCCCGCAATCACTGGTTCATCGAGGCGGTCTTCCTGGAGCCGGTGATGGGCGAAGGCGACCCTGGCCGCGCATTGCCGGCCGAGTTCTACGCCGCCGCGCGCGAGCTGACCCGCTTGCACGGCAGCCTGCTGCTGGTGGATTCGATCCAGGCCGGGCTACGCGCGCATGGCGTGTTGTCGGTGGTGGACTACCCCGGTTTCGAACAGCTCGCCCCACCGGATCTGGAAACCTATTCCAAGGCGCTCAACGCGGCGCAATATCCGCTGTCGGTATTGGCCGTCACCGAGCATGCCGCGCAGGTGTATCGCAAGGGCACCTACGGCAACACCATGACCACCAACCCGCGTGCGCTCGATGTGGCCTGCGCCACTCTGGCGTTGTTCACCCCCGAGGTGCGCAACAACATCCGCGTGCGTGGCGCGCAGGCGATTGCCAAACTGGAAGCGCTGCGCTCGGAGCTGGGCGGGCTGATCACCAAGGTGCAGGGCACCGGCTTGCTGTTCTCTTGCGAGCTGGCCCCACAGTTCAAATGCTACGGCGCCGGCTCCACCGAGGAGTGGCTGCGCAAGCGCGGCGTCAACGTGATCCACGGCGGCGAAAATTCGCTGCGCTTCACCCCGCACTTTGCGATGGACGAAGACGAGCTGGACCTGCTGGTCGGCCTGATTGCACGCGCCCTGAAGGAAGGCCCGCGCCAGGCACAGGCCGAGGCGGCCTGAGTCGTCACTCACGCCTCGGCTGCCTGAGTGCAGTCGAGGCGTCTGCCCGACGCGCGTCAGGGCAGCGCTGCCCGCAGCAATGCGGCCCGAGCGCAGGCCGTGGTGTAGATACCGTGGGCAGCATGCAAAACGCCAAGGTCACTGAGCGCAGCGCGGCCTTGCGACGTCAAGCAGCAAAGCGAAGCTGAAACGGCGCGATCAGGCGAGCCTGTATGAATCGCAGCTGGCCGGCATGCGCCTGGCAGTGACCGATCCGGCCCGGCGAGCAGTGTCGCTCCGGGCTCGCTGGTCCGTCTGCCGGGATGCATGCTTGGCGCGCCCACCACTGCGCCTCTCCCTACCGCTTACCAGCCACCCGAACACCAACGTGCAGCACGCCACCTTGCGCTGGATGCTGTTGGCACATGGCTGCCGAACCACCACTGCGTCCTTCTACACTGCGTGCCTTTCCTGTGAGCGCACCAACGCGCAAGCACGCCGCCCTGCCCTGGATGCCGCAGGCACGTGACTGCGGGCAGCGGCGCAGGCTGGCAAGCAACGACGCTGCGCGCCGACCGAAACATCCGGCCGGCTCGGCGAACCGCATCCACATCCCGGACTATGCGCCGATCAGATCGGAACAGCGCTCAACTTGCGCCGCAAGTAGTTGGTCATCGCATGACGCGGCGACTTGCCGCGCCAGGACGCCCAGCACAGGTGCGAGCCCACCGCGAGCGCGCCGCCACGATGGCCCAGTCCAAACCAGGTGCGATCCGGATGAAACGCATCGCGCGGTGGAAAGGCGATGCCGGCAAACTGCTGCTGGTGCGCGTTGTAGAAACGCGTCAGCCCGCGCGGGCCGGAGATCATCGGGATCTGCCGGTGGTCTTCCAGCGTCTCGGGGGCATGCAGCTCGAAGATATGCTCGATGAAGGCACGCCAGAACGGGTGGCCGGCCTCGGAACCGAACACGGCATTGCCGATCTTGAAATCCTCGGTACCTGGCGCGCCTTCTTCCACCGGCAATACGCAGTGCTGCATCAGCAAATCGTTGCCCAGCGGGCGCAGCAGCTTGTAGTCGGTATCGAAGTAAAAGCCGCCATGCGCATGCATGTAGGCGCAACGCGCGATATCGGCCTTCATGACGCCAAAGCGGATCTGCTCGTAGCGCTGCGCAAGCGTCGGAAACGCACGCCGCATCAACTCGGAATTATCGGCATCGTCCCAGACATAACAGGTCCAGTCGGGGAGCAAACGTTGCAGTCGGGCACACACCCTGCGCTCTTCCCACAACAGCTGTTTGGTGGGTGCGGTCAGATGAAACACATGGGGGATCATGGGAATACGGCTCAGTGGTCCGGGGGGCACCAGAACCCCGGCCGCAGTAGCTGCATCGATCACGCAACCCGCTTGAGGCTCTGGCTAAACGCACCGTAGCCTCGTTATCAATGTGACATAACACACATTTTTGAATGAGTGACTCACGCCCCCATCAACAAAAACTATGCGTGGCAGAAGTTGGCACATCTGCCACACATTGCACGGCGCCTGTCATCGCCGTGCCTTCACCGTGACATCAGGCATCACTCCCAACAGCGATCTGCACGCCCCTTGAGCGTGGCATTGCGCGGACAATCGCGTGGCGCAATGCGCCCCTGTTGGTGTTCGATCAGCCGCTTGGTCCCGTTGGCATCGCGCTGCAGTTCGAAGGCGTCGTACAGGCGGCCGGTGGCGGTGCGCGATTCGTAACCCAGGTGCTGGTTGTCGATGCGCAGTACCTGATACAGCTGGGTGTCTTCGCCCACCGGGCGCATGGTCTTGCGTGCCATGTCCGAGAGCCGGTATTGCTTGGGCCCGGCGACCGACACCACGAACACCGGCGTGGCCTGCCCGGCCTGGTCGCCGCGCCGGCCGTAGGTGTGGTCGTGCCCTTGCAGCACCAGATCCACCTTGTGCCGGCGGATCACCGGCAATACCTGCTCGACCAGTTTTTCGTTCTCGCGATCGGCGCGCGGCGAAAAGAACGGCTGGTGGATCAGCACGATCGACCACGGGTGCGGATTATTGGTGAGGATCTTGTCCAGCCATTGCGCCTGCGCCGGGCCGGTGCCCAGGTCCAGCGCCGAGGTGCCGTCCAGCACGGCGATGCGCACGCCCTGATAGTCGAACCAGTAACTGGTGCGTGCGGTGGCCGACGGCCCATTGCGCGGCAGTGCGAACGTCACCGGCCAATGGCTGCCCAGGATGCGGGTGGCCTGCGGGGTGTCTTCGCCCTCTTCGTGGTACTCGTGATTGCCCGGTGCCGGCGCCACTGCAGTGCCTTCCAGCAACCAGCGCCCGGCTTCGAACCACTCGGCCCATTCGTTGTCGTCCTGGCCGTCCTTGCCGCTGACCAGATCACCGGCAAACAGCGCAAGACGCGCATCCGGCGCCGAGCGCCAGGCCTGGCGGATCACCCGCGACACCAGGCTCAGATTCTTGTTCTGGGTGTCGCCGAAATACAGCAGCGTCAGCGGTGTCTGCGGCGTGGCGGCAGTGCGAAAGTGATTCCATGCGCCCCAGGTGCCGTGCCCCTGCACGCGGTAGGCGTACAAGGTGTCGGGCTGCAAGCCGTCGATATCGGCACGATGGTGATGCGAGCTGCCGTTTTCGCTGCTCAGCGTGGCGGTGCTGGCGCGGATGCGCCGCGGCGTACCGACGTCGGGCGAATCGCCGGCGATCACCAGCTCCAGCCATGGCTGATCGACGCTGGCATCGGTGCGCCAGGCCACCGCAAAACCGGTGGCCGCGTCCTGTGCGGGCGTGGCGACGATCCGGTCCGGGAAGCCATCGGCCACATAGTGGGTGGAGCCGGCTGGCACCTGGGTATTGGGTTCGGCGGTGCGCTCGGCGGCCAGTGCCGGGGCAGTGGCCAGTGCACATGCACAGAGTGCGGCGTACAGCGCGGTGCGGACTGCGGTCACTGCGCGCATTCCTTCAGCCGAAGGGTGCGTGCGATGTCGCGCCAGTCGAAGGCGGCCACGGCCTGGTCGTCGTGCAGCGCGTAGAACACGCCGCCGGGGAAGCGCGCATCGCCGCGCTGATCCAGCCACACGCCATCGGTATTGGCGGTGACGCGGCCAGCGAAGGCACCCACATGCGCCAGCGTGTTGCGATCGAACACCTGGAACACGCTGCGGTCCTTGAACTGATCGGTGGCGATCCAGTAGCCGCTGCCGTCGGCGCATTGCAGCAGGGTCAAGCCCTCGGCCTGCGCCTTGAACAGCCCGGCGCCGACATCGCGCCCGCGGTAGCGCCCGTCCATGCCGTACTCGCGCAACTGCGTGCCCACCGCCACGTCTTCTTCGGCAATCAGCAGCCGCGCATTGACCTCATCCCCAAACACCGATTCGGCGATGCGCACCGCACCTGCTTCGGTGGTGTCGCCAAAACTCTGCGTCAGCCGCGCCTGCCAGCCCTGCCCTGCCGCACCCAACTGATACCGACGAAAACGCTGGCCCAGCTCGGCCAGCGGCGGCGGCTGGTCCTTGTTGGCCGGCGACATGTAGTTGTCGCTGACCACCACCTCGTAGCCGCCGTCATGCTTGCGCACCCATAGCCCGTAAGGCTCGCGCAGATCGTCCTGGCCGAACGCGGTCAGCGGTTTGAAATCCGGCAGCGAGAACACCTGCACGCGGCGGTTGTCGCGCTCCACCACGAACAACAGGTCATCGACCACCGAAATCCCGTTGGGCCGGTCCAGCTTGCCCAATGCCTTGCCCTTGCCGCCGACCACGCGCAGCCGCTTGCCGCTGTCGCCGTCGAACACCACCAGTGCGTGCGTGGCTTTGGCGGTGGCGATCACCCAGCGGCTGCCATCGGGCGCTGCCCAACTAGCCGGCGAATCCAGGTTGTCGGACGGCGTCAGCGCGGTGATAAAGGCTTCCGGCACCACTTCATGCGCAACCTTCGCGTCGCTGAGGGTGGGGTCGGTGAGCAGCGCTTCGTCGGCTTCGCGGTCGGCCGGTTTGGTCGCACACCCTGCCAACAGCAAGGCGCTCGCAAGCAGTGTGGAGTGCAGCATCACGCCACGACGCATCACAGCGCCACCTTCAGGCCCAGCGCATAGGTGCGGCCGTATTCCTCGTTCTGCAGCGTGCGCGAAGGCACGCCCTGGTACAGCTCCAGCGGCTCATCCAGCAGGTTCTGCGCTTCCAGGTACAGGCTGATGTGGCGGTTGAACTGGTAACTCATGCTGAAGTCCATCTGGGTGTGCGGGGCGACGTAGATATCGTACGCGCGGCTCTGGCCGATGGTGTCCAGGTACTCGCTGCGATACACCGCTGCCACGCGCGCACTGAAACCGTACTTTTCATAGCCCAGATGACCGCTGTAGATGCGCTTGGACGAGCGCGGCAACATGAAGTCATCGCCGGCGCGATTGCTCAGGCCCGGGTCGAAGTCGCTGTCCAGCGCAGTGGCACTGGCGCCGACCAGAAACCCGTTCCAGCCTTCGGGCAGAAAATCCAGCGTCTGCTGCCAGTTGAATTCGGCACCGCGCACCTTGGCGGTGTCGCCGTTGATCGAGCGGGTGACCTGAAGCCCAGGAAATTCCGCGTCGTTGGTGTTGAGCGTCTGCACGATGTAGTCGTCGATCGACTTGTGAAATACACCCAGCGAGATCAGGCCGGTGCTGCCGATGTATTTTTCGAACGACACGTCCAGATTCTGCGAACGGTACGGATTGAGATCGGGGTTGCCGATGCTCACTTCTTCATCGCCACGGTTGATGCTCACACGTGGCGACACATCGCCGAACGATGGACGCGACAAGGTCTTGTTGGCGGCAAATCGCAGCACCCAGTCGTTGCCGCTGTCGTAACGCAGGTGCAGGCCCGGCAACACATTGGTGTAGCTGCTGGATGCCTCGCGCGGCGTGACCGTGGCGGTGCGGCCGTTTTCGGCAACGTCCACCTGGTTGCCGGTGGCGTTGAACTGCGTGTTTTCCACGCGGACGCCGGCAATCACGCGCAACGCACCGATATCCCAGGTACCCATCGCATAGGTGGCGAATACGTCTTCGGTTGCGGTGTAGTCGTCCTGCAGCGAGACCTGCTGGTTGCCGCCCACATCCTGCGGACGTGCGCTGTACAGACCGCCCGACGCGCGCCAGTAGCGGCGCATGCCGTTCGAGCCGATGCTTTCGCCCAGCGTACCGCCACGGTGCTCCGGCGCAGCGGTGGTCCAGCTGCTCAGGTCGATCGCCGGGCCACGCCGCAGCTCGTTTTCATCCACGTTGACATCGCGCTCGCGCCAGCGGCCAAGCACGCCCATCTTCAAGCTGGAGTGTTCGCCATCGAAGCGCACATTGACCTGGGCGCTGCGCTCGCTGTCGTCCACCTGCTTGGGCGCCACCACGAAGCGGTCGAACACGAAGTCCTGGTTGCTCTGCCAGCCGTTGTCGGAGAACCCTAGACGCGGAATGCCGCTGCGCTGATCCACCGTGGCTGCCAGGTCATCGCCGTCGTAGTTGAAGCGCGCTTCCATTTCATCATTCACGCGCTCGGTGGTCTTGGTATAGCCCACCTTGTAATCAATGGTGGCACTGCTCAGGCGGTTCTCGCCGCCGAAGCTGATCGCGGTGTTGTCTTCCTTCTTGGTGCGGTAGCGCACCCGCTTGGAGATGCTGTCGGCCGGCAGATCGGCCACGGTGTAGGTGCCATCGCCGTTGGCGCTAATCTCACCGTCGCCCAGGCCGAAGATGGTGCGCTGACGTGTTTCAGCATCGTCGAAACGGCTGTACAGCGAGCGTAGGTAGTAACGGTTGTCGGCATCCGGGCGCCAGTCCAGATTGAGGTTGGCGCCCATGCGGGTGCGCTCGATAAAGTATTTGCGGCGTTGCACTTCGCCGGCAAACAGATCGTCTTCCGCGCCGCCGGCGAACGTGTCGTAGGCCACCTCGGTATTGTCCGATTCGAACTCGCGGTCCTGGTAGTTCACACCCACCGCCACGCCGAAGGTGCCGTTATAGATGTCGCTGTAATTGAACGCGCCCTTGGGGCTGGTCTTGCCGGACAGCGACTGGTGGCTGCCTTCGATCGAACCACGCAGGGTGCGCCCGTCGCGGTCGAATGCGGAGGTGGATTCCACCTGGATCGCGCCGCCGATCGAATCGCCCGGCATGTCCGGGGTCGGCGACTTCACCACCTTCAGCCGCTCGGTGGAATCAGAAGGAATCACGTCCAACGGCGTGGAGCGCGTGCCGTCTTCGGGCGTGCCCATGTTCATGCCGTCGATGGTGACGCTGTTGAGCGACGAGTCCAGGCCGCGGATCACCACGAAGCGACCTTCGCCCTGATCGCGGGTGACGCTGACACCGGGCAGGCGCTGCAAGGATTCTGCAACATTCTTGTCGGGGTAACGGCCCATCGCATCGGAGGCGACCGCATCCTGGATGGCATCGGACGCGCGTTTCAGGTCCACGGCGCGCTCCTGCGCTTCCAGCTGCGGGCGCACTTCCAGGCGCTCCAGATCGATGGCCGCTGCGCTGCTGGCGGCGCCGGACGGGGCAGCAACCTCTGCCGCATGTGCCTGCTGGCTCCAGCCGGCGGTGGCCAGCGTCAGCGTGATCGCCAGGCAGAGCGGAGTCTTGTTCACCACGAGTGCGTCCCCAATCGGTTAAGAATGGGTGTGCACACTATGTCTGCGACGTTTCACCGACATGACATGTGTAAGCGCGATCACATGTCATGTGTGGCAGCGCGAGGCATCGCTACGGCACACTGTGCGTCTCTCCCGCGTTGTCGCTGCCCATGAAAATCGTTGAAGTCCGCCACCCTCTCGTCCAGCACAAGATCGGCCTGCTGCGCGATGCCGCCTTGAGCACCAAGGGCTTTCGCGAATTGGTCACCGAGCTGGGCACGTTGCTGGCCTACGAGGCCACGGCGAACCTGGACACCGAAACGCATGTGCAACAGGGCTGGGCCGGCCCGGTGAACGTGCAGCGCATTGCCGGCGCCAAGATTACCCTGGTGCCGATCCTGCGCGCCGGTCTTGGCATGCTGCCCGGCGTGCTGGCGCTGATCCCGGCCGCCCGCGTCAGCGTGGTGGGCCTGCAGCGCGATGAAGAAACCCTGCAACCAGTGCCCTACTTCGAGCGCCTCACCGGCCGCCTGGAGGAACGCGATGCCTTGATCCTGGACCCGATGCTGGCCACCGGCGGTACCCTGATCGCGACCATCGACATGCTCAAGCGCGCCGGCGCGCGCCGTATCAAGGGCATCTTCCTGGTCGCCGCACCTGAAGGCCTGAAGGCGCTGGAAGCGGTGCACCCGGACGTGGAGGTCTACACCGCCGCCATCGACGACCATCTCAACGAAAAGGGCTACATCCTGCCCGGCCTGGGCGACGCAGGCGACCGCATCTTCGGCACGCGGGTGGAGTGAGCTGTGATGGCTTCTCGCCCCTCTCTTTCCGGGGCAAGAAGCCACCGCTTGCGCGCTATTGGCGTGCATGCCCTGGCGCAACCGCGCCGCAAGCGCGGCGGAGGCGACGTGGGCCCCTCTCCTGCGGGAGAGGAGTTGGGGTGAGGGTGCGGCGTGCCAGTGTCCTGGCCGACGGCGTACCCTCGTCGGCGCTACACGGCACCTTCCCCCCGACAGGAGGAGGCAACACCGCGTCCTCGCGCGAAAGCCCGCCTCAGCGTGTCAACGCCTGGACCGCCGCACTCACATACACCAGCGGTGCATTCCAGTTGATCGCCACCTCATTGGTCGCATAGCTGCAGGTATCGTCCAGATACGACAGCGCCGGCAGCTTGGAGGGATAGCTCGCCTTGCAGTCCTTGGCGTCCTGCTGGCCCGGCTGCGGGCCGCCCGCCAACCAGCCGGGCACCGGCGCATCGATGCCATCGGCCTCCGAGGGGCGGTGGTGGATATGCATCGGTGTGCGCTGCCCCACCCCGGTAACGAACGACAGCCCCAACGGATTGCGCCCCAGGATGTAATCCAGTTGCGACTGCGCGGCATCCAGGTAACGGCGCTGCTGCGTCACGCGGTAGCCCTGCAACAGCATCATCGCCTGATTGAGGACGACCGCATTGCTGCCCCAGACGAAATCGGTATCGGTCATCGCCAACCGCCACGGCGATGCCTGCCACTGGTCGGCCAGGCGCTGCGCAAGACCAGTGACCTCCTGAGTGATGCGTGCACGGTCCGCATGCGGCGTGAGCGTGTCGCGATGCGCGGCCAGTGACATCCAGGCCAGCCCGCCCACATTGCTCCAGCCCGGCACGCTGGCAGGCACATTGCGCGCCAGCATGGCGTCGTAGAACCCATCCTCGCCGGTGGTGACATACAGCTCTGCCGCCGCCCAGGCGAACTCGTCGGCCACCTGTGCATCGTCGTAACCGCCGGTCCGCACATCGTCAGGCTGGCGATAGATCACGTCCGGGTGCTGCTGCGCCCAGCTCCAGGCATCGCGCGCAGCCTTCAACATGCGCGCCGACACGCCCGGATACTGCTTTTCGAATGGTGCATACACGCGGCTGGCGGCCGCCATCACCGCCGCAAAATCCAGCGTGGCCGCGGTGGCCTTCATCACCACGTAGCGTTGCTGTTTGGCCTGCTCCGGCATCACCAGCCCATCGAACTGCTTATCGGTGAGCTTGTGGTACACGCCGCCATCGGCCGGGTCCTGCATGGCCAGCATCCATTCCAGGTTCCACCAGGTTTCCTGCAGGATGCCGGGCACGCCGGGCGCGTCGTTGGGGATGGTCAGGGCCTGCGCCTTGAACAGCGCCGGGTAGTGCTCGTAGGCCGCCAGCAAGGTGTGGGTGCTGATGCCGGAATTGACGATGTACTTGTTGTAATCGCCAGCGTCGTACCAGCCCTTGGGCGCGCTGATCACGCTGTCGGCCGGACGCGTGGCAGACGCGGCAGAAGGATGGATGCGCACCTGCGTGTCCGGATGCCCGGCCGCACGCGCGTAACGCCCGGCGAACTGCGCTGGCAACGCGGTGCTGGCGCGGTTGTAGTAGAACGCCTTCAGCGACGCATCGACCACCGGCTGATACGCACGCGCATCGATCGGAAATGCATCCGAGGCCGGCAGCCCGTCGATCTTCAACCGGTAGGTGCCCGGCGCACGCACGCTGGAGAAATCCGCCACCCGCGCCTGCTGCCCGGCCGGCGACCACAGCGCCGACGGTTGCAAGCTACCTTGCAGCACCTTGCGGCCCTGTGCATCTTCGACCGTGAAACGGTCCGCCCCCGGCGCCACGCCCTGCGGCAAGGCGACCACCGCCAGCTTGGCCGAGCCGGGCAGATAACCGAGCTGATTGACGTGGATGGCAGCGCCGGTCGTCGTGGTGGTGCCGGCAGTGCCGGTGGTATCGGCCGCACAGGCGGCGATAGGCGATGCGATCACCATGGCGGTCATCAGGGTCTGGAAAATGGTCATGCCACGATGGTCGCCAAATCGACGCACAGCGACAAGTCCAATCCCGACATAAGCCACCGCGCCAAATCGCATTGCTGCTGGCCAAGGTGCGACGAGCAAACCCTTGGGCCGGCGCAGGCCAGCACCTTGCGCAGACGCACCTGAGGCGTTTCACGGCGCGGCAGCTGGCAACGCTGCCGCCCCGGCCGAACCAGCTCTGGCAAGACCCTACCGCAGCAGAGCCCATCCCCGCTCGAACGCTTCCGTCCTGCCTGCTCCGGAGCACCGAGCAGGCAGGACGGATTCATCGCGCCGGTGTTGCCAACTGCACGTCTGCCCTGCCCACCGGATTGCGCGGGTCGCTGCCGCCACTGAGCACGTTGCTGCGCTTGTCCCATTCCACGGTCTGCAGGTTGCCCCATACGTGGCTGGAACCGCGCCCGCCCTCGGCGGTGTCGCCCGGCAGCTTGAGCGCGTGGCCCATCGCTTGCAGGCCCTTGGCGGTCTGCGGCGAGAACGCGTTGCTCTCGGCGTCGATGACGTCCGGCAACCACTGGTGGTGGTAGCGCGGCAATGCGCTGACCGCCTGCGCATCCAGCCCGGCGTCGTAACCCAGGATGCCGAGCAGCACCATGGTGATGATGCGGCTGCCACCCGGGGTGCCGAGGACGATCGCCTTGTCGGCCGATTCCATGAAGGTGGGCGTCATCGAGCTGAGCATGCGCTTGCCCGGCTTGGGAGCGTTGGCGGCATAGCCCATCACGCCGAACGCATTCGGCGTGCCCGGCTTGAGCGCGAAGTCGTCCATCTCGTCGTTGAGCAGCACGCCGGTGCCCTTGGGGATCAGGCCCGAGCCGTACAGCAGGTTGACGGTCTGGGTGGCGCCGACGCGGTTGCCTTCGCCGTCGATGATGGAAAAGTGGGTGGTCTCGTCGTCTTCCAGCGGCGTGGGGTTACCCGACAACAGATCGCTGGGCGTGGCCTTCTCCGGATTGATGGTGGCACGCAGGCCTTGCGCATAATCCTTGCTGGTCAGCACGCGCTGCGGCACGTCGACAAAGTCCGGGTCGCCCAGGAAGAAGGTGCGGTCGCGGTAGGCGCGGCGCATCGATTCCACCACCAGATGGGTGCGATGCACGTCGTCGAGCTTGCTCAGGTCCCAGCCTTCCAGAATCTGCAGCATCGCCGCCAGCGCAATGCCGCCGGACGACGGTGGCGGCGCGGTGGTGATCGTCCAGCCGCGGTAATCGAACTGGATCGGCGTGCGCTCTTTGACCTTGTAACCGGCCAGTTCTGCCGCGGTCCAGTGGCCGCCGGCCTGCTTGACGCCGGCGATCAGCTTCTTGGCGGTCTCGCCCTTGTAGAACCCATCGAAGCCCTTGTCGCCGAGCAGCGTCAAGGTGTGCGCCAACTCGGGCTGCTTGAAGATGTCGCCTTCGGCAATGGGCTTTCCGCCACGCAGGTACACTTCGCGCGTTCCGGGGTACCGCTCCATCACCTCGCGCCGCGAGGCATAGCCCTTGGCCATGCGCGCGTACACCGGGAACCCCTCGGTGGCGATGCGGATCGACGGCGCCAGCGATTGCTTCAGCGGCAGCCGGCCATGCTTGGCCGCCAGCTCCACCAGCGCGGCGGGCAGACCGGGAATACCGGCCGACCACGGCCCGTTGACCGAGCGGTCGCGATCCAGCTCGCCCTGCTTGTTGAGGAATTTTTCCGGCGTTGCCGATTCGGGCGCGTATTCGCGCGCGTCCAGCATCACGTCCTTGCCGGTCTTGGCATCGTGCAGCAGGAAGAATCCACCGCCGCCCAGACCCGAGCTGATCGGCTCGACCACCGCCAGCGTGGACGACACCGCAATCGCCGCATCGAATGCGTTGCCGCCCTCGCGCAGGATCTGCAGGCCGGCATCGGTGGCCAGCGCATGACCGCTGGCCACGGCAGCGCCGGGTGGATGCGCAGCGACCGCCGTGGGCGCGCCGGCGGCAGGCGTGCTGCCGTCGGCGGACCAGGCCGGCGGTGCCAGCACGAACGCCAGCAACAGCAGGCCACGTGTCGAAAAATGTCGAAAGAAAGTGCTCACGGGGCGGGAGGCTCCTGTTCGTACAGTTCGGGATGATCGCGCTGCAGCTGCATGAGCTTGGCCAGCAATTGATCGTGGGTTTCCGGGATGTCCGGATCCGGGTCGATGCATTCGACCGGGCACACCACCACGCACTGCGCTTCGTCGAAATGGCCCACGCACTCGGTGCAACGCGCCGGGTCGATCACATAGATGGTTTCGCCCATCGAGATCGCCTGATTCGGACAGGCCGGCTCGCAGACATCGCAGTTGACGCAGAGCTCGTTGATTTTCAGCGACATATCGACACCACCATGCGATGCGAGGCAGCGCGATTCAACTGCAGGCGCTGGAACGCAACGTACTGCTGCAGGCAGGCGCACACGGCGCAGACGATCAGCAAATGGACACCGCCTGCGGCGCTGTCGGAGACCGGCCTGACACGGCCGGCTCCGGCAATGTGCGACGTCAGCATGCTGCTGGCTCCGCACACGGCGGCCGGCTGCGCCCTCCCGCGCATCCGGCCTGGTACGGCATTACTTGGCTTCAACGAAGGTGTATTCCGCGCCCTTGGGCTGGACGATGGTCTGCACGCGCGCATTCTCGGCGGCATCGCCAATGAACAGCACGCGCACACCCTTCATCGAATCCGGCTGCACGTCCTTGAACGCGGCCTCGATCAGGTCGGCCATCTTGGTGGAGGCCGAGGAACCGAAGGCCAGCATGTTGCCCGGCTGCACGCCACGCGCCAGCGCGGTCTTGACGCTTTCCAGCTGACGCTCGTAGCTGCCGGCAAACTCGGCATCGGACTCCGGCGGCAAGTAGTAGAGGAACGGGCTGTTGGTGGTTGCGCCCAGGTTCTGGCCGACCACTTCCTGCAGGTACTTCTTCCAGCCGGCGTTGTCGTCCTTGGCCGGGGCCTTCAGCGGCGCGGGAGCCGCAGCGGCGGTCGGAGCCGGCTCTTCCTTCTTGCAGGCGGTGACTGCCAGCGCGGCGATCGAAGCGAGCGCCAGAGCGCGCATGGTGTGTTTCATGAAACTCCTCCCTTTGAACTGCGTGTGGTGATGTAACGAAAAATCGGATCAGGCCTGGGCGCGGGATTCGCGCACCTGGCGCAGCGCCTCGACCACCGAGGCCGGAACGAAGCCGGAGACATCGCCGCCCAGCCGTGCGATTTCGCGCACCAGCGACGACGAGATGAAGCTGTACTGCTCGGCCGGGGTGAGGAACAGGGTTTCCACTTCCGGGATCAGATGGCGGTTCATGCTGGCCATCTGGAATTCGTATTCGAAGTCCGACACCGCACGCAGGCCGCGCAGCAGCACCCCGGCCTGCATGTCGCGCACGAAGTGCGCCAGCAGCGTGTCGAAGCCGCGCACTTCCACGTTCTTGTGCGCCGCCAGTGCCTCCTGTGCCAGCGCGACGCGCTTTTCCAGCGGCAACGCCGGGCCCTTGGACGGGCTGTACGCCACGCCCACCACCACGCGCTCGAACAGCGGCGCGGCGCGATTCACCAGGTCGATATGGCCGTTGGTGATCGGGTCGAAGGTACCGGGATAGACGGCGGTGCGGCTATTGGCCACGCTCATACGGAAACTACCGGGGTCGGATCGCCGTTCAGTGTAGCAGCGGCCCGGCGATACAGCGCATAGCGCACCTGCCGGGTGCCGCCCTCGCGGTGCAGGTGCCAGCCGGCCGGCAGCTGGGGCACCGCATCGGCCGGCGTTTCCAGATACAGCCAGGCCTCGGCGGCCAGATGCGCGGGCAGGCGTTCGAGCACGCCGGCCCACAGGCCGTCCGCGAACGGTGGGTCGACGAACACGATATCGGCCGCGGCCGCAGGCGCGCGTTCCAGCCAGCGCAGCGCATCCTCCTGCAGCACCTGCACCTGCCCAGCCGCGCCCAGCCGGGCCACGTGCTCGCGCAGGCGCTGCGCCAGCCCGGGGTCGCGCTCGATCAGTGTGGCATGCGCTGCGCCGCGCGAGACCGACTCCAGGCCCAGCGCGCCGGAACCGGCGAATAGGTCCAGCACGCGGGCACCGGGCAGGCGCGGCATCAGCCAGTTGAACACCGTCTCGCGGACGCGGTCGCTGCTTGGGCGCAGGCCGGGCGCATCGGGCACCGCCAGCCGCGTATTGCGCCAGCGCCCGCCCACGATGCGCACCTGTCCCTCCGCGCCACGCGGCGCCGGCCGTGCCGGGCGGCTCATCGCGGCCTGCCGTTGACGGGTCGGCGGAGGTCGAAGAGGACAGGAACGCGTGGTGACATGGCTCGGAGCGCGGCAAGGGGTGCCCATGATACCGCCGTCGTCGCCGGCCCCGCCCTACCCGCCCCGGCATGGCTGCACGACACATTCGCGCCCGCGCCTTGAAAAAAACCGTCCACGGCCGCATCCCCAGGGCCATCGGCCGCAGTGCGGCCCGGACCACCATGGAGCACGACCCCAATGACCGTTGAGACCGACAAGCAGACGCTGGGCTTCCAGACCGAAGTCAAGCAGTTGCTGCAGCTGATGATCCATTCGCTGTATTCGAACAAGGAAATCTTCCTGCGCGAGCTGGTGTCCAACGCCGCCGACGCCGCCGACAAGCTGCGCTTCGAGGCGCTGGTGAAGCCCGAGCTGCTGGAAGGCGGCGGCGAGCTGCGCATCCGCGTCGACTACGACAAGGACGCGCGCACCGTCACCATCGACGACAACGGCATCGGCATGAGCCGCGAGGACGCGGTGTCGCACCTGGGCACCATCGCCAAATCCGGGACCGCCGATTTCCTCAAGCACCTGAGCGGCGACCAGAAGAAGGACGCCAACCTGATTGGCCAGTTCGGCGTGGGCTTCTATAGCGCCTTCATCGTGGCCGACCAGGTGGACGTGTACTCGCGCCGCGCCGGCCTGCCCGCCAACGAGGCCGTGCACTGGTCCTCGCGCGGCGAAGGCGAATTCGAAATCGCCAGCATCGACAAGCCCGAGCGTGGCACCCGCATTGTGCTGCACCTGAAGGAAGGCGAAGACTCCTTTGCCGACGGCTGGACCCTGCGCAACATCCTCAAGAAGTATTCCGACCACATCGGCCTGCCGATCGAAATGCGCAAGGAGCATTACGGCGAAGACGCTGAAAAGCCCGCCGAGCCGGAGTGGGAATCGGTCAACCGCGCCAGCGCGCTGTGGACGCGCCCCAAGTCCGAGATCAAGGACGAGGAGTACCAGGAGTTCTACAAGCACGTCGCGCACGATGCGGGCAACCCGCTGGCGTGGAGCCACAACAAGGTCGAAGGCAAGCTGGAATACACCTCGCTGCTGTTCGTGCCCGGCCGCGCCCCGTTCGACCTGTATCACCGCGATTCGGCCAAGGGCCTGAAGCTGTACGTGCAGCGCGTTTTCATCATGGACCAGGCCGAGCAGTTCCTGCCGCTGTACCTGCGTTTCATCAAGGGCGTGGTGGATTCGTCGGACCTGTCGCTCAACGTCTCGCGCGAGATCCTGCAGTCCGGCCCGGTGGTGGACTCGATGAAGTCCGCGCTGACCAAGCGCTCGCTGGACATGCTGGAAAAACTCGCCAAGGACAAGCCGGACGACTACGCCACCTTCTGGCGCAACTTCGGCCAAGCGTTGAAGGAAGGCCCGGCCGAGGATTATGCAAACCGCGAAAAGGTCGCCGGCCTGCTGCGCTTCTCCTCCACGCATGACAGCAGCGGCGCGCAGAGCGTGGGCCTGGCCGATTACGTGGGTCGCTTGGCCGAAGGCCAGGACAAGCTGTACTACCTCACCGGCGAAAGCTACGCGCAGATCAAGGACAGCCCGCACCTGGAAGTCTTCCGCAAGAAAGGCATCGAAGTGCTGCTGCTCACCGACCGCATCGACGAATGGCTGATGAGCTACCTCACCGAATTCGACGGCAAGTCGTTCGTGGACGTGGCACGCGGCGACCTGGACCTGGGCAAGCTGGATTCGGAAGAAGACAAGAAGGCGCAGGAAGAAGTCGCCAAGTCCAAGGAAGGCCTGGCCTCGCGCATCAAGGCCGCCCTCGGCGGCGACGTGGCCGAAGTGCGCGTCTCCCACCGCCTGACCGATTCCCCGGCGATCCTGGCCATTGGCCAGGGCGACCTGGGCCTGCAGATGCGTCAGCTGCTGGAAGCCAGCGGCCAGGCCGTGCCGGAGTCCAAGCCGGTGTTCGAATTCAACCCGGCCCACCCGCTGATCGAAAAGCTGGATGCGGAACAGGATATGGACCGGTTTGGCGATTTGAGCCGCGTGCTGTTCGACCAGGCGGCGCTGGCGGCGGGCGATAGCCTCAAGGACCCGGCCGGGTATGTGAAGCGGTTGAACAAGTTGTTGCTGGAATTGTCTGCCTGAGCAGCAGGAGTTGAGCGTGACACAAAGGCCGGCTTGATGCCGGCCTTTGTGTTTTGAGAGCTCAAGAGTATCGGGCAGGCGGTCCCAGGCCCCTGACGCCCCCACCTCCAACGCAGCGAGGCGATTTCGCAGTCAGACGGCGGCAAGGCCGGCCCTGTCTGGCCGCCTCACGCCGACTCCAACACCCAACACCCGAACGCCGGCCCGGCCGAGTATCCGGTCTCCGGTTCGATGCGGATCTGCAAGGAGGTACGGCCTGCCAGTGCTGCAGGCAAGGCGTAATCCACATCGACGAAGTCCAGGCCGCGGTTGCCGTCCAGGCGTTCGTTGGCGATGAGTTCGCCGTCGGCGAGGATGCGGAAGCGGCGGCGGGTTTCGTCGCCCCAGTAACGCAGGCGCAGGATGCGGGCCTGTGCGGTGTTGCGCAGGGTGAAGGCGATGAAACCGCCGGTGCGGGCGTCGCGGCCGGCGCGGCGGCGGTAGCTCAGTGCGTAGGAGCTGTCGCTGGTGAGGGCGTGCGCCTTCTCCGATGCTTCCTCGCCCAGCGCGATGCGATCCAGTGCGCGCGCGTCGAGTGCGCGTTGCGCCGCGTCCGCTGCCGCCTGCCCGGCCTGGCGTTGTTGCCAGGCGGAGGCGTCGCGGTGCTCCAGGTAGACGGCGCTGCGGCGATCGAACTGGGCGTAGAACGGGGAAAACTGCCATTGCCGGGCGCCATCTGAATCGGCATCGGCATCGGCATAGGCGTAGTGGCCGTGGGCCGGGAGCGGCCGCAGGCGTTGCAGGACGTCATCGCCGCCGATCAGCACCGGGGTCTTGTTGCTCCACGGCGTTGCGGCGTCGCCGAGGTCGGCTGCCAACACCAGCGGGCCGCGCATGATCGCGACCCATGCCGGATCGTCGGGCGTGGGTTCCAGCCGCAACGGCATCTCCAGCTGCAGCGACACGGTGTCGCCAGCGTTCCACAGCCGTTCGATGTGCAGGTAGCCCTCGACCGGCTGCGTTGCTTGCAGCTGCCCGTTGACCTGCAGCGTGTGCGCGCCGGCCCAGCCGGGCACGCGCAAGGCGAGCATGCGCGTTTCCGCAGGCGCGGCGTCGATGCGCAGCGTCACCTGGCCTTGTTCGGGAAGCGCGCTACGCAAGCTCAGTGCGAAACCCGCTGCATCGCGCACGCTGGAGGGCACATACAGATTGACGTAAACGCCCTGCCCGTCTTCCCAGTAGATCGAGTCGCCGAACTGCGCGTGCGCCTCCATGCCGCTGCCGACGCAGCACCAGAAATCGTCGAACGGTGTGGACCAGCCGCGTGCTTCGCCGGCCAACAGCGGTGTCATGTAGGTGAACATGCCGGTGCGCGGATGTTGCTGCGCCATCACGTGGTTGAGCAGCGTGCGCTCGTAATAGTCGAAATACGCCGCCTGCGGCCCCCATTGATACAGATGCCGGGTGAGCTTGAGCATGTTGTAGCTGGCGCAGTGCTCGCAGGTCTGCTCGGTGAGAAACTTCGAAATGCTGTCCGGCTGCTGGAAGTACTCGCGGTCGCCGTTGCCACCGATCACATAAGTGTGATGGTCGGTGACCGTGTGCCAGAAGAAGCGCGCTGCCGCGCCGGAAGCTGCATCGCCGGTGACCTCGTACTCGCGCGCCAGGCCGATCAGCTTGGGAATATTGGTATTGGAATGCTGGTGCACCAGTTCGTCGCGCTGGGCGATCAACGGGTCGAGCACGGCGTGATGATGCAGGCGCTGCGCCAGTGCCAACCACTGCGCATCGCCGGTTTGCACATGCAACTCGACGAACGATTCGTTGAGGCCACCGAATTCGCAAGACAACACTTTCTGCAGCTGCGCATCGTCCAACGCTGCGAAGATGCCTTGCAGGTAACCGGCCAGCCCCACCGCCACCTGCAGCGCCTGTGCATTGCCGCAATGCGCATGCACATCGAGCAGGCCGGCGAACAGCTTGTGCCAGGTGTACAGGGGCGCCCAACTGCCATTGAGATAAAACGGTGCAGGGTCGATCTTGCCGCGCTTGAGCTCATCGAAGACCGCGCGACCGCTTTCGATCTGCCCCGCCGCGTTCTTGCGGGTGAAGCCGGCCACATAGCCATCGCCTACATGCGCCTGGCAACGCGCCAGTTCGCTCACCAGATACGCGCTACGCGTGGCGCATTGCGCATCGCCGGTTTGCGCATGCATCAAGGCCAACGCACTGAGATAGTGCCCCAGCGTATGCCCGGCGATGGTGTCCGCTTCCCAGCCGCCATAGGCGGGCGCCTTCGGATCCAGACCGGCATACAACACGAAGTTGTGCAGCAACCGGTCTGGCTCCAGCCGCATCAGGTACCGGCGGTTGACCTGCAGTGCGTCCAGAAACAAGGAGGGAGTCAACCGCACATGGTTCAGCGGCACCGCACGCATGCGGCCAGGTTGGGCGGCGGCAGCATCGGCGGGAAAGCGCAGGAAGCCGGCGGCAACCGCAAGGCTGCTCCAGGCCAGAAACCGGCGCCGCGACAGGCTGCCAACCGGCAGGCGGGCATCATCGAACTTGCATGCGTCGGTCATTGGCAAGGCTCGCAGTCGCTGAGAAGACAGGACACACCCACATCATGCAAGCAGGCACGGAAGACGCGGAACTGCACTGTGCCCGCATCGCGATTCCCTGCGAAACCGGCATACCCAGACTCCTTGCCTCTCCGATGCCGCCACTCCGCCACGCGTGTCGCTCGCACGGTGGTCGCTTCATGCATGTCTGCACATCTCATGGGCAACCAATAAGACTGTTTCGGGACCATCGAGTGTGCCAGTTGACGCCTGGAATCAGAAAACACGCTTCGCGCGCCCCGACTCCTGTGCCCCACCCGTATCCACCTGGCGGCAGCTCGTGACGACTTGTCAGCCGCACTGCGCACCAGCACGCCAGGCGAACGCGTACTAACGCCTGGCCCAAGCGCACCGGCATGCCTGCACGCGCACCTCAGAACTTCACCGTGGCGCGTGCCCAGTAGAATCGGCCCAGCAGATCGTAAGTGGCGACGTCGGTGTTGGCATTGCCCACATTGTTGGAGTAATACAGCGGCGGCTGCTTGTTGGCGACATTGTCCACACCTACCTCGAAGCGCGTATGCCAGGGCTGCACCTCGTAGCCCAGCTGCAGATTGTTGTAGACATATGCGCCGATCTTGCGCACCACGCCGGGAATACCCGCGTCGGCGGACAGGCTCTGGTCCAGATCGGCATTGCCGATGTCGGTCTTGCCGACGTAGCGAATACGCCAGGTGGCGCTCCAGTCGTCCAACGCCCAGCTCACCGTCCCCAGCGCGCGCCAGCGCGGGAAATTGCCATAGGCCTGGGTATAGCGACCCACGTTGTGGATAGTGACCGAGCTGGGGTCGGTGGTGTCGGGCAGCACGTCGTAGCGGGTGAGGTAGGTACCGTTGAGGCTGGCATTGACCCGGCCCCAGGCGGTCTCCGGCAGGCGATAGGTCAGATTGAAATCGATGCCCTTGGCCCACAGCTTGCCCAGGTTGACGGTGGGCTCGGCGATGTAATTGATGGTGCCGTTACCATTGCGATGGATCAACGCGCAGAACGCGCTTGCCGAATTGGCGTAGCACTGGTTGAGCACGGTCTGCGCGGACACGGTGGTGATGGTGTCCTCCAGATCGATGCGCCACCAGTCGGCGCTGAGCGACAGGCCGTCGATCCACTGCGGGTCGTACACCAGGCCCACGTCGTACGACTTGCCGGTCTCCGGCTTGAGTTGGTAACC
The DNA here is from genome assembly GCF_001642575.1 of Xanthomonas floridensis. Lineage (GTDB taxonomy): Bacteria > Pseudomonadota > Gammaproteobacteria > Xanthomonadales > Xanthomonadaceae > Xanthomonas > Xanthomonas floridensis. The sequence continues at coordinate 28,742 of NZ_LXNG01000015.1, forward strand.
GGCCACCGCGGCGCCGGACACCTTGCCCGACACCTGCCCGTCCGATTGCTGGTAGCTGCCGTTGGTAGGCACATTGGCGCAGGCCACGCTGTTGCCGCCGGTGTAGCCGTTGCACGGGTCGTTGACGGTGGCAGCATCGCCGGCAACACCGGCATACAACTCGTTGATGTTCGGCGCGCGAAACACCTGCGAGACGGTGCCACGCACCAGCAGGTTCTCGATCGGGCGATATTCCAGCGACAGTTTGCTATTGGTCTTGCTACCGACGGAGCTGTAGTCGGAATAGCGGGTACCCACCGTGACGTTCAACGCGTTGATCCCCGGCAAGTCCTTGAGCAGCGGGAACAGGGCCTCCGCATAGGCTTCCCTCACATCAAAACTGCCGCTGAGGGTGGACGAGCAGAATTCGATCACCCCGCACAGGCCGTTCTCATCGCCCGTCCACAGCGCGTCCGATGCGGTGGTGGAGCGTTCCTTACGGTAGGAGATACCGGCGGCAAGGCTGGCTTCACCGGCAGGCAATTCGAACAGTGAGCCGTTGGCATTGGCCTCGAACTGCTTGACGGTATAGACGCTGGTCACGATCGGGTTGACCACCATGCCCTGCAGCGTATCCAGGTTGGCGCTGTCATTGAGGTTGAAGAAGTTCAACGGCGTGCAGCCGGCGGTCGCCGCGCCCGCGGCCCCGCACTTCACCACACCATCGCTGTCCAGGAACGACGGGCCGATCGCCTGATTGAACGTTGCGTAGTCGAGAAACCCGTTGTTGATGGACTTCTGCTTGACCTTGCCGTAGTTGAAGGTGGCGTCCCACTGCCAGGAGCTGTCGCCGAAGCGGCCACGCAGACCGGGGCTGATCTGGAAGTTGTAGGTGTTGTATTGATAACTGCGATTGCCCAGCACGGTGGCGCGCGTGTTCAAGTCGTTGTAGGACGTGCCAGTGGTGCGATCGGTGCCGAAGTTGACCCCGAACGGGTTGTAGTAACTCTGCGACGACACCAGGATGTTGTCGCCGTTGGAGAAGATCGGGATCGGCGCGATGATCGATGCCGACTCGGTTTTACTGAACCAGGTGTTGACGTACCCCTCAACGCTGTCGCTGAAGCGAAATGTCCCCAGCAGGAAGGCATTGGTGCGTTTCTGCGGGGTCTGCAGCAGATTGAAGGGCTGGTAGTTATACGAATCTGCGCTGGCGTTGTAACAATGGAAATCGCCCGGGCCGGCACGCCCGCTGACGCCACTGTTGAGCGTGACGCGGCTGCAGCCATTGGTCTGGGCGAGTTGCGCTGATTGATCGGAACCGTCGTTGAAATTGACCGTGCCGGTAGGCGTGGCGGAAGAGCCCTGCTTGACCGGCTGACCATCCATCAAGGCCAGCGCATCCCGGGAATATGCACGTGCGCCTGCCGATACCGGGTCGATGCTGTGATACGACAGCCCGCCGATCAGGCTGCCGCGCTCCCAGGTCTTGCCGGTGGTGAGCGCGAAGTTTCGACGGTTGCCATCGCGCTCGCTGCTGGTGCCGAAGTCGCTGCTGAACTGCACGCCGTCGAAGTGCGTGCGCAAAATAAAGTTGACCACGCCGCCGATGGCGTCGGAGCCATACACCGCAGATGCGCCATCGCTGAGCACTTCGATGCGCTCGATCATGCTGGATGGAATCGCGTTGACATCGTTGTAGGCCAGGCGGATGCCGTTGACCAGCACCAGCGTGCGCTTGTCACCCAGGCCGCGCAGCGAGACCGCCGATGCGCCGGTACCGCCACCGTTATTGGTGTACGGGTTGGTGGCATTGCCGGCGATCGATGGCAATTCCTGCAAGAGATCGCCCACCGTGGCCTTGCCGGTGGCGGCGATCTGTTCCTGGCTTACCGTGACCACCGGGTTGGCGGTTTCAGTATCCACACGACGCAGGCGCGAGCCGGTGACCACCACGCTGTCCAGCGTTTGGGTTGCATCGCCGGCTGCCTGTTGTGCCTGCGCCGGTGCCGCCGCACCTGCAAACAGCGCCACCGACAAAGCGCTGCTAAGCACGTGCTGGATCGGGCGGGTGGCGGCAGCGCGGTTGGGAGAATGAGGCAACAACGACATCGGCATGCGGAGCTCCTGGGAGAACGTGGGCAAACGATCGGCAACACAGGTCCGTGCCGGCATGCGCCAGCGCAGGTCAGGACAGGGAGCAGCACACCGCCGCACACCCAGTGCGACGCGCGTGCTGCGGGCACGCTCGACACCTGCCAGGCGCACGCCTGTTCTCGGCTGCGCGCAATGCGCGGTGTCGGATGGATGTCGGTACGCAGCGGTGTCGCCCAATGCGATCCGCTTTCATCAGCTGGTCACAATGTGCCTGTGCGCACGCGCGGCGTCTTGTCGCATTTGGCGACAGCGCATGCGGAAAACAGCATGGTTGGCTCGCGCATGCGCGAGCACTGCAGCGCTGGTGCGGTTGGGCCTGATCCCTCCACCGTCATCCGCGTAGCCTCGCCCCCGTGGCCATCGGCATGCACGGTGATTACAGCTGCATGGCTGGCCCGACGCGTCTGCGCGATGGCGACAGCCAGCCTGGCCGGATCACGCCAATCGCGGCGCCGCGCCGCGCATCACGGTGTGGCGGACACCGCTGACTGCGGTGCAGCGCTTGCGGGGCTGCGGTTCCAGTCCGGCGTTGGGGCGCGCTGCATCCAGCGGACGAAGAAATCCAGCAGGCGCCGCCTGCCGTAATCGCCGCCGGCGCCGTGATCGCCGCCCGGCACCACCAGCAGGTCGAAATCCTTGTTGGCCTTGATCAAGCGATCGGCCACCTGGAACGTGCTGGCCGGATCGACGTTCATGTCCATGTCGCCGGTGATCAGCAGGAGATGACCTTGCAGGCGTGCGGCATTTTCCACGTTGGAGGATTCCGCGTACCACGGCCCGACCGGCCAGCCCATCCATTGCTCGTTCCACCAGATCTTGTCCATGCGGTTGTCGTGGCAACCGGAATTGGCCACGCCGGCCACATAGAATTCCGGATGGAACAGCAATGCTCCCAACGCGTTCTGCCCGCCGGCGGAAGTGCCGAACACGCCGATGCCGCCGGCGATGTCGTACCACGGATAATGCGCGGCAGCGGCCTTATGCCAGGCGATGCGATCGGGCAAGCCGGCATCCTTGAGGTTGCGCCAGGCCACATCGTGAAAGGCGCGCGAGCGGTTGTTGGTGCCCATGCCATCGATCTGCGCCACCGTGAATCCCATCCCGGTGAGGGGAAACACGCGGGCACTGAACGTCTTGGGCACGAACGATCCCTGCGGGCCGGCATAGATGTACTCGACCGTGCGATACCGCTGCTGTGGGTCGAACTGCTGCGGGCGATGGATCACCCCCCAGATCTCGGTCTTGCCATCGCGCCCGAGGCTATGGAACGGCAACGGCGGCTGCCAGCCGCTGGCGAACAGCCGGCTCAGATCGGTGCGCTCCACGGTCTGCGCCAATCGGCCATCGGCACTGCGCCGCAGCTCCAGCACCGGGCCAAGGTCCACGCGCGAGTAAAGATCCACGAACCACTTGCCGTCCGGCGAGTAGCTCAGCTGGTGATCGGCGGCCTGCGGCGTCAGTGCAGTCAGGCCCGTGCCATCCAGGCCAATACGGTAGGCGTGCCGGTAATAAGGGTCTTGCCCGGGTTGCATGCCCGAGGCGGTGAAGTACAGCTGGCCCGCCGCCTCATCGATGTAGTCGAGCTTGCGCACCACCCAGTCGCCACGTGTCACCTGGCGTATCACCTGCCCGCGATGGCCATCGTAGAGATACACATGCTCCCAGCCATCGCGCTCGGACGCCCACAGGATCTGCGCACCGTCGGCCAGATCCTTGCGCGCGTGCTTGCCGCCGTCTTCGTGGCTGCCGCTGAGTTCGGAGTATTCGATGAAGGTGGGCGAGGTTTCTTCGATCAGCGTGCGCGCGGCCGCAGTGCGCGCATCCACCTCGATCACGCGATAGAGCTGGTGGCCCCGCGCGTTGTATTCGAAGGTGAAGCCGCGGCTGTCCTTCCACCACTGCAGACTGTTCAGCGTGAAGGCATTGGGCAGTAAAGTCATTGCGACCGGGTGGGCCGCACCGGTGGCGATATCGAACAGCACCGGCTGCATCACCGGCAACGCATCGCCCGGCTTTGGATAGATCTGCTGATGCAGCTTGGGCTGCACGCGATCGGCCGGCGCCGATTCGATGTAATACACCATGTGCGGCGGCGGTGCCTTGACCCGGTAGGCGGCCAGGTGCTGCGAGTCCGGCGACCATTCCACGCTGTCGATGGCGTAATAGTCGCCGTTGCTGCCGTCGTGGCTGAGAACCCGACGTTCGCCGCCGTGCTTCGGCGCAATCACCAGGTTGCCCTGCTCCACCCATGCGCGCCAGCGCCCGTCCGGCGATGCCTTGGCGGTGCGCTCGCCTTGCTTGAGTGGCAGCGCCATGTCCATCGTTTCGGCTGGCTCGTCGCGGTCAGGCTGACGCGCACAGCGATACCGCGCCAGATCGCATTGCCAGCCCAGCCGCGCCAGTTGAAAGCCCAGGTGCTGCTGCACAAGCGTTGGCTGTTTCAGCGCCAGTGCGGCCGCATCGACATCTTGCGCGCCGGCCTGGTTCAAGGCTGCTGCCAGCCGTGCATGATCGAAAGCCAGCCTGTTGCGGCCGGTGGCGGCATCCACCAGGCGGTATTCGATGGCCGGCGCCCGATTGACACGCGCAACACCGCGCCGGTACAGGAAGTGCCCCGCATCGATCCACACCGGCTCGGCGGGTTCGTGATCGACCAGCGACAGATAACGATCGGACAGTTCCATCGCCTGGGTGTATTGCGCAGCGGTGGGTTCAGCGTTTTGCGCCAACGCGGCATTCGTCAGCATCGACAACAGCACAACGCAGACGTGCCAGCCCACAGGGGGACGACGGCGGGGTATCGGCGTACAAGCAGACGAGGACTTCATAGCGGTTCCGTCGATCCAGCACAGTGATGGCGTGGCCCATCGAGCGCCGGCTTGTGAGGTAGGGGGCACGGCCAGCGTCGCAGCGAAACGCCTGCGCGACTGCGTGCGGTTACGAGGCCGATGTAGTCAACGACGTAGCGTGTTGCCACCGCGACGAGAGCGCGTCATGCAAACCACGCCTGCACCCTGACCAGCGCTGCCTCCCCCGGCAACGCCACCCGGTCGGCATGTGGACCCTGCAGACGCGCCGGCTTGCCATCGACCAGAACGCGCTGCAACCGCGTGCCCGCCGGGACGCGCAGGCTCAGCCAGGTGCGCTTGGGCCTGCGCTCGGGGAGCTCCACCTCGCCTTCGATGCAGCGCTGTTGAAGATCGGTGCGCAGGCGCAGCGTGAGCTTGCCCCAGCGCGTGGGTGCGGCAGCGATGCCAAGCGGTGCACCGCTGCCCAGCCATGCGCGCGGCAGCGCGCGCGCCAGGAACAGCTGCTCGCCTGCACTGTCCTCGCTGACCAGCATCCAGCGCAACAGCAAGGGAATGGTCATCTGGGCGGGCATGCAGAACAGCGGCATGCCGCCGGTGATACCGCTGACCTCGCCGGCCGTCCAGCTGCCGCGCGTATGCACCTGATAGCGATGCGCATAGACGAACAGCAGATATTCTTCGATGCGGTCCAGCCGCAGCAATTGCTGCGCATAGCCATAGGAAATGAAGCCGAGCAGGTCGCGGCTGCCCGGGTCCGGCGGCGCGATATTGGCCACCACGCCGATGCTGGTGCCGCCATGGCCGCGCAGGCAGTCGATGACCAGATGGGCCAGATCGTCGGGCAGCACATCGGCCTGCAGCAGTTCGGCGTACGCGCGATGCGGCCATTGCTGTTCGCTGGGTTTTTCCTGCAGCAACGATTGGCGAAAGGTCAGCGTGGTACCCGGCAGCGGGCCTACGTATGGCGGCGACAGGTCGTGGCGCACGTTGGCCCGCAGGCTGGCCTGGAGCCGTGTACGCAGCTGCCGTGCGCGGCGCTGCCACGGGGCCGCTGTTGCGGTCTCCCCGCCCAGCGCGCTCCACACCTGGGCGATGTCTTCCCAGCCGCGGATTGTCAGCGCGCTATTGGCGTAGTACGGCTTCCACCACAGCGAGGGATCGGGAAACAGGCAGGCATCGGATTCGTTCCAGCCATGCAGCAGGCCGTACCCCTGCGCCGTGCGCGGCAGTGCCAGCGCCTGGTCGTGCAGATCGCACAGCAGCTGCGCGGTGGCCGCGATCTTGGGCCGCAATCGACGCAGGCGCGCTACATCGCCGGTGTAGCGCAGGTAGCGTGCCAGCAGCGACAGGGTCAGCCCGAACTGCCCGACTTCCGGCCCGCGCATGTTGGGCAGGCCATCGTCCTGTACGAACGCGTCGAAGTAATTGTCGAGTACCGCCGCCGCCTGTGCAAAGCGGCCCCATTCCAGATTGGCGTACAGCGAGCTGGTAAAGGTGTCCTGAAAGCCATCGTACTCGTTGCCGTAATAGTCGCGCTCCACCGCGCCGTACTTGGGGTAGTCGCCGCCCGGCCGCACCACCAGCTCGCGTGCGAAGGCGAAGTGCGCCATCGCGTTCCAGCTGGCGTCCGGTAGCTGCGCCTGCACGGTGCCGGCCAGCGCGTGTTGCCAGTACGCGGCGAAATCGATCAGTGCCGCGTAGAACTGCTCGGCGGTGGCCGCCGTGCGCGCCGTGCCGAAGGCTGGATAGCTGTGCGTGTAGTGCACCGCCACGACCTGCCCACCGCGCACCTGCATGGTGCGGTGCCAGGTCTGCACCACGAAGCGGTCGGTGGCACGCACATCGGCGAACACCAGCACGTCGTACCAGGCATCGGGCTCGCCTTCGCGGCGCATCACCTTGCGTACCGCCGGCATCCAGCCACCCAGCACGCCTTCTTCGCGGCGCTTGATCAGCGCCTCTTCGCCAAGTTCGGCGAAGGCGTGTTCCGGGCGCGCGGTGCGGCTGCGGCCGTTGGGCAGGATCGGCATGGTATCCAGCGCTTCGCGGGTACCGACAAAGGTGGTCCACGGCCAGCGCCCACCATTGTCCTTGGGGTCGAGCAAGGAGGCCGGCGGTGGCGCGACATCGCGCACCTGCGTCTCGTCCGGGTCGCCGTCGCGCAGCAGGCGGTCTGCCAGCAGGTCCGCCTCGGCCATGGCCACCTGTGCCAACGGCAGGCCGAAGTACGGCGCGCCCGCCGCCGGATACGTGGCTTCGAGGCGCTTGTCCAGGCGCAGCACACCGGCGTCGGTCTGCAGCGTCAGCGCAGCCTGCGGATCGTCCAGACGCTCGTAGACGGTCCAGTCCTGCTGCAGATGCCGAAAACTGCAGAGCTTGCTGCCCGAAGGCGCGGTGGCTGGCACCGCCTCCAGCACCGGTTGCGCAAGCGTGGCAGGTGCGGCGGTACCGTTCGCGCCGCCCTGCGCCGCAAGCACCGCGCCGGTGCCGACTGCCGCGGTTGCGGCCATGCCCTGCCGCAGAAAGGTTCTCCGGTCCATCGTTGCGCCCTTGAGTGATCCACCCTGCATGCTGCGCGTTGGCGCCGCCCCCGTCTTGTGAGGCCTGTCTGACGCGCGTGCGGAAATGGGCATACAGCACCATCGACCGCCGCAGCCGCGCCCTGACCAGATGGATCGGCAGTGGCGCCGTCTCAAGATCTGCGGCGGGCCTGCCCCAGGCTGCGCCCCTGCGCTCGACGGCGCCTGGCGACATGCGTGGAGGACGCAAACAACTTCGCGTTGCGATCGATCCGGTGCCGCGACAGCGCACTGCATCCACGCAGCATGACGTTCAATGAGCCCCCGACGCACGAGGTGACGATGCTGTCACCACGACGTTTCCCCGCAGCCGCGCAGTCGCACCGCGCGTCACCGTCCTTACAGAGAGAGATCGCCGCATGCATACCGTTCTTCCCGGCAGTGAACGCCAGACACCGCCCTCCAGGATCGACGCCGGAGTGCCGGCCGCCGATGAGCGGCTGCGGGTGCTGCTGGCGGTGCGGATGCCGGCGCTCGATGCGGCGGCCGAGGTGCTGCTGCAACTACAGGCCGACACGCTGCCAGCAGCGTTCTCGCGGGCGCAGTTCAGTGCGCGCTTCGCTGCCGCCCCGGCCGACCTGCAGGCGGTGGCAGCATTTGCTGCCAGCTACGGCCTGGCGGTGGAGCGTGCGCATGCCGACAGCGGCACGGTCGTGCTGGAAGGCAGCGTGGCGCAGTGCGAGACCGCGTTCCAGGTCAGCCTGCGCGCGTATGTCGACGGCGCCCTGCGCTATCGCGGCCGCACCGGCCCGGTGTCGATCCCGCAGGAACTGCAAGGCATCGTCACCGCCGTCATGGGACTGGATGCGCGCCCGCAGGCGCAGACCTTGCCCGCCGCACCGACACCCGCCCCCACTGCAGCGCCGGCTCCTCCGCATGTCGCCGACGCGCAGACCAACGGCCCGGTCATGCAATACACACCGCCGCAACTGGCGCAGCTATACGGCTTTCCCGAACACGACGGCCACGGCCAATGCATCGGCATCATCGTGCTGGGCGGTGGCTATGCGCGCGAACAGATGCAGGCGTATTTCGCGCAACTGCGGCTGCCCATGCCCAGCATGGTGGATGTGCTGCTGCCAGGCGCCGGCAACACCCTCGGCACCGGCAACGAAACTGCAGATATCGAAGCGCAGATGGACATCCAGATTGCCGGCGCCATTGCCCCCGGCGCCAAGCTGGTGATGTACTTCGCGCCCAATACCGATAACGGTTTTCTCGAAGCGATCAATGCCGCCGTCCACGACCACGTGCATTCGCCAGGCGTGATCGCCATCAGCTGGGGCTTCACCGAAGCGCAGTGGACACCGCAATCGCGCCAGGCCTACGACTGCGCGTTCCGGGCTGCAGCCTTGCTGGGAATCACCGTGTGCATCGCGGCCGGTGACGACGGCGCCAGCGATGGCCAGCCCGGTCTGAACGTATGTTTCCCGGCATCCAGCCCGTTCGTGCTGGCCTGCGGCGGCACCCGGCTTCAGGTCGACAGCGACAGCGCGGACGAACAGGCCTGGTCCAAGGGCGGCGGTGGGCAAAGCCGGTTTTTCGCTCGCCCGGCCTGGCAAAAGAATCTGCAGCTCACCGACGAGCAACAGCGTACCCGGCAACTGCGCATGCGCGGCGTACCGGATGTCGCTGCCAATGCCGATGTGCAGACCGGCTACTACCTGCTGATCAACGGGCAGCCGGCAGTGATGGGCGGCACCAGTGCTGCTGCACCGCTGTGGGCGGCCTTGCTGGCACGCATCTATGGCGCCAATCGCATGCAGCCGCGCTTTGTAGCCCCACGTCTGTATGGAAAGCCGGAGGCGTTCCGCGACATCGTGGCCGGCGCAAACGGCGGCTATCGCGCCGCCACCGGCTGGGACGCCAACACCGGCCTGGGGGTACCCGACGGCGCAAAGCTCACCGCCTTGCTGCGGCAAGACTGAGAACGATACACACGGTTGTCGTGGCGGGCTGCACGGCGGCTGCGAGATCGCAGCGTAAGGTCTGCCCAGGTGTCACCAGATGCGGCACTGGCTTGCCAGCCGTGCACCCGGCGCAACAGATCCGGAACCGGCCTTCATCCCATCAGGCTTTCAGGTCACTACGTCCAGCAGGCTGCCCAGCATCTGGTCGGAGCGCCGCACTACATTGGCGTTGGCCTGAAAATCGTTACGCGCCGATAGCCCGTCGACCAGATCGGTGACCGGAGCCGACGGATCGGACACGGCATCGACCACGCTGGCCGACACGCCGCCATTGGCCTGCGTGCGGGCCGCCACCGCCTGACGCGGGCTGCCGTCCACCGGTTGGCGGGCGACATTGCTGGCGGCCACCTGCTGACGCAGCGCGGCGGCCTGCATTCCGGAACTGGCGATACTGCTGATGCTCATGGTGGCTCCGTGACGCAAGTGACTGAGGTGACGCGGGATGCAATGGAGTGAGGCGATAGGGAGGTCGAGGTAGTGCTGGCAACCCCGCGCACGCAGTCGCCGTAGCGCCTGCATTCGTCAATAGGTTCCGACCCGCACCCGCAGCACCACCGGTTCGGGACTGCCTGGACCTCCGTGGCCGAAGTTGAGCCCGTAGTCGGTCTGGTCGCCGTTGAGCTGTTTTTCCACCTGCCAGCGCCCGTCGACATACCGCCCCTGCTCCACCCGCAACAGTTGCCCATGACGGGTATCGGCCGCCTCGCGGAAAAATTCAATGCGCGCGGCCATGCCGGTGACCAGGAACTCCTCCGGCCCCAGCTGCGCGACCAACAGGCGCCCACCGTGGTCGTCGTTGCCCGGCAGGATCGCCGGCGCATCGCCCCACATCGGCGCACCGAACGACACCTTGGCCTGCCAATCGCCAAAGCGCAGGCTGCGCTGCGCCATGCCGGGCTGCTCGGCCACGCCTTGCAGGCGGCCATCGAACGCGGCCTGGGCCAGCACCCGTTGCAGCGGCGCCAGCAGCTGGAAATTGGCCGCATGCGCGGCAGTGGCGGCCCGATTCGCCTCGCTGTCCGGGTTGCCATCCATGCCGAAGATCGAGAAGCCCACCCCGCCCTGCCCCAGTACATGGAACAGATACGGCGCCGTGGCCGCTTCGAAGCCGGTCTCCGACACCCAGGCCGGGTTGTCCGGACGCGCGTACTGGCCGATGACCTTGGTGTATTCGTTGTAGTCGCTGGTGTAGATGTCGGTGCCGATGAAATCGATCGACGGCGTGGCCGCGCGCCACAGCGCGAACACATTCACCGTGGCGCCGCCGGACGGGTAATCCATGCCCGGATAGCGCTTGCCCTTGTAGCGCAGCCAGGTGTTGACGTAGAGCGGCAGCGGATACGCACGCTTGCCGGCGGCGGCCACCTGTTCGATATACGCGGCGGTCGCATGCGCATTGAAGGCTTCTGCCGCCTCGGCGCCGAACAGCTGCTGCCAGCTGCCCTGCGGCTTGCCCAGTTTTTGCGCGATCGCGGCAGGCACTGGTTGCGCAAACGCCGCCTCGCCGGCCGGGCCGTGGTCGCGTACGGTGCCGATGGCGCCAGGTTCGTTTTCCACCTGCACCAGGATCACCGTGTGGCGCTCGCCATCGACCTTGCGCAGGTGCTGCATCAATGCGGTGAACGCGCGCGCATCGGCCTGCACATTGGCGGCCACATGCGGCGACAACACATCCACCGGCGCGCCATTGGCATCGCGCATGCGCGGGTACGTGGCGTCGTCGCGCTTGATCCATTCCGGCACGTAATGCATCTGGCCGTTCTTCCAGCTGCCGAACCACAGCAAGGCCACGCGTAGCCCGCGCTTGCGTGCGCCGGCGATCAACGCATCCACGTTGGTGGTGTCGAAGCGGCCCTGCACCGGCTCGAATTGCTCCCAATACACCGGCGCTTCCACGGTATTGGCATGCAGCGCGACCACCTCGTCCAGCGCCTTGGGCAACACCGCCGGCCAGGCGCTGGAGTTGTGCAGCTGTGCGGCCAGGATGGTGTACGGCGCACCGTCGACGAAGACCGCATGACGGCCGTTCCGGCTGACCAAGCGCGGCATTTCTTCTGCGCACGCTGCTGGTGTCATCCCGATGGCCAACAGCGACAACACACACAAGCAGACAACCGCGCGGCCACGCTGGCGCAGGGCGGATAAACGGGCCAGCAGCATCAGCGAGCCTCCGGGGCGGATGAATTCCAGTGCGGCGTGGGCTGCCCGAGCAGGTGGCGCACGAAGAAGTCGTACTGGCGGCGTTGTACATAGTCGATCGGCCCGCTGGAGCGGCCCACCGAATGCTCGCCACCGGGGACGTTGAGCAGATCAAAGTCCTTGCCGGCCTTGACCAGGGCGTCCACCACCTGCGCGGTGGACGCCGGGTCCACATTGCTGTCCTGCTCGCCGACGATCAGCAGCAGGTCGCCCTGCAATTTGCCCCCATAGACCACACCCGAGGCAGCGGCATAGCTGGCATCCACCGGCCAGCCCATCCACTGCTCGTTCCAGCTGATCTTGTCCATGCGGTTGTCGTAGCAGCCGGCAAACGCCACGCCTACCTTGTAGAACGCCGGGTGACGTTCCAGCGCGCCCAGGGTGCTCTGCCCCCCCGCCGACGCGCCGTAGATACCGACGCGGCTGATGTCGTAGGACCGGTCCCTTGCAGCAAGGGCGCGATGCCAGGCAATACGATCGGGGAATCCGGAATCGCCCAGGTTCTTCCACGCCACGTCGTGAAAGGCCTTGGAACGGTTGGCGGTGCCCATGCCGTCGATCATCACCACGATGAAGCCCAGGTCCGCCTGCGCCTGCATGCCGATCTGCTTGTCGCCGCCGGAGTGGTAGCCGAACGGCCAGAACGTCTTGGGCACGAAGGAATCGTGCGGGCCGGCGTAGATGTTTTCGATCACCGGGTAGGTCTTGCGCGGGTCATAATTGCGCGGCCGCACTACCATGCCCCAGATGTCGGTGCGACCGTCGCGGCCCTTGGCGACGAAGGTTTCAGGCGCGCGCCAGCCTGCGGCCAGCAACCGGTCGATGTTGCCCTGCTCCACCTGCTGCAACAGCCGGCCATCGATGGCATGCAATTCCATCACCGGCGGAAGGTCCGGGCGCGAGTAGACGTCGACGTAATGCCGCCCATCGTCTGCAATGGCTACATCGTGATCGGCATCGGCGGTGGTCAGTCGGTGAAGGTTTCGCCCATCGAAATCCACGCTGTAGAGCTGCCGATAATACGGGTCCTTGCCGGCATCCATACCGCTGGCGGTGAACCAGATGCGGCGCTGTGCATCGTCGACCTTCACTACATCGCGCACCACCCATGGCCCGCGCGTGAGTTGGCGCGTGGGCTTGCCGCTGCGGCCATCGAACAGATACAGATGCCGCCAGCCGTCGCGCTCGGAGATCCACACAATCTCGTTGCCATGCGCGTCCACCTCATGACGAAAGCTGCGGTCGGCGTAGACGAAGGTGCGTGCGTCTTCGGCCACCGCCACATGCGCACGCCCATTGCTGGCATCCACCGCGATCACACGCATGTGCTGGAAGCCGCGTTGCACATACTCGAAGCTCACACTGCGCCCATCCGCCCGCCATTGCAGCGGCGACAAGGAATACGGCGTGGCAAACAGCGCGTTGTCCACCACGCGCCGTGTGCCATCCACCGCCAGCAGCACCGGCCGTTCCACATCCACCGCATCGCCCGGCTTGGGATACAGCTGGGTGTGCACCACTGGCTCAAGGCGCCCGGCCGGCGCGGCCTCCACACGGGTCACCCGGCGCGCAGTGCCCGGCCGCACCCGATACACCGCCAGCGCCTGCGAATCGGGCGACCAGGCAATGCTGTCCGGATCGAAGTAATCCTCGGCGCGGCCATCGTCGGTGCGCCGCACGAGTCGGCCATCGGCCACCCGGCGCACGATCAGGTTCCAGCCGTCGGCCAACGCTTCCCATTGCCCATCGGGGGAGCGGCGCGGGGCGGTGTCGGCCGCCACGTCCGGGTCGCGCACCACGCCAAAGCCGCGCGGTCGCTGTTGCCCCTGCGGCTGCCGGCCAGGATCGTCGGGCGCGCAGCGGTAGGTGGTCAACGTACAGCGCCATGCAGCGTCCTCGATGCCGAACACGATCGCGCCGTCTTCGCGTCCGCCCTCCTGCGAGTACGCAAACTGCTCGAACGGCAACGTCAATGCCGCATAGGCGGTTCCGGTGGCGGCCTGCAGCGCCTGCGCCACGCGCGCCTGGTCGAAGGCCGGTTGTTTGTGCAACGTGGCCACATCCACGCGCACGAAGGCGAAGCCGCCAGGCACGGTCTTGCGGTAATAGAACCTGCCGTCATCCTGCCATTGCGCGGGCCAGGCGACGTTCTCGGTCAGCGTGCTCCACTGCGCGCGCAGGCCGAGCGAGCGCTGGTAGTCGGCCACCGTCGGCGCCGCTTGCGCATTGGCCGTGAGCCACAGCAGGCATGCGGCCACGACGCGCGCCGCCTGCCTGACCCGTGCAGCACGCCGCGCTTCACTGCCCATCGTCTTCTTCCAATGCCAGTTCGTCGCTACGCAGTCCGCTGCGTGCGCCCCAGTGGTAGATGAAGAACGCAATCACCGCCACGCTCAGCGTATCGAACGGATGCGCGATCCAGCCGTGCCCGCCGAAAGTGCCGGCCCACGACACCGCCATCACCAGCACGAAGAACACGATCAACCACAGCGATGCGCGTACTTGCCGCAAAAGCCGCGCACGCCCGTCGCGTGAGGGCAGCCGATACAGCACGTACAGCACGAACGCGAGCACCTGCAACCCGAGCAACCACGACAGGGTCGGCCAGGTGGACCAGTACACGATCAACGCGGCCACCATGAACGACAGCGGCCCCAGCACGCTCAGCCCGCGCACGAAGAACGGCCGCGGCAGATCCGGCGCACTGCGACGCAGCGCAGCCACCGTCACCGGCGCCACCGCATAACTCAACACCAGGGCTGCCGACACCACGCCGATCAACGTCTCCCACGAGGGAAACGGCAGCGTCCAGAAGATCGACAGGCCCAGGCTCAGCCACAACGCCGGACGCGGAATCCCCGATGCCGGATCCACCCGCGTCAGCACCGGCAAAAATCCACCGCTACGCGCCCAGCCATACACCACGCGCGGGGTGGCATTCATGTAGATGTTGCCGGTGCCGCTGGGCGAGACCATCGCATCGCAGATCACCAACGCCGCCAGCCACGCCATGCCCAACGCCAGCGCGATGTCGTGATACGGCAACGAAAATGCCTTGTCGATGCCACTCCAGCCCTGCGCCAGTTGCGCGGCCGGAATGCTGCCCAGAAAGGCCAGCTGCAGCAGCACATAGATCACCGTGGACAGCGCCACCGACAGGATCAGCGCGATGGGGATATTGCGCTGCGGGTCGCGCACTTCGCTGGCTACCGACACGATCGGCGTCAGCCCCAGGTACGCAAAGATGATACCGCCGGCGGAGATGGCCGCTTCCACTCCGGCCATCCCCGACGGTGCGAACCCATGCACGCTCAGGTTGCCGGCGTTGAAGTGCTTCATCAGCAGCACGATCACCAGGATCGGTACCAGGAACTTGAAGATGCTGACGATGTTGTTGGCCAGCGCGAAGGTCTTGACGCTGAAGTAGTTGAGCAGGAAGAACAGCACCAGCAAGGCCAGCTGCACCAGCCAGCCCCAGATGCTGGGATGGGTGCTGCCCGGTTGGCTCAACCACGGAAACCATGCCGCCGCATATTGCCGCGCGGCTTCCACCTCGATCGCAATCAGGCTGGAAAACGCGATCAAGGTGATGAAGCCGGTCAACGCCCCCAGCAAGCTACCATGCGAATACTCCGGGTAGCGCACCACTCCGCCGGCACGTGGCAATGCCGCGCCGAGCTCGCAATACACCAGCCCCAGCAGCAACACCGCAATGCCGCCGAGGATCCACGACACGATGCCGGCCGGCCCGGCGATCGACGACACATGGCTTGCGGAAAACAACCACCCCGAGCCGAAGATGGAACCCAGGCCAATAAAGGTCAGGTCGGTCAGGCTCAGTCGCTTGTGGAACTTGCCTTGCGTGGTCGCACCGTGCGTGGTCATACGTCGCCCCGAAGAGTGGAAAGCGCGGTGACGGCGGCAACGCCGCACCCGTGGTGGTGGTGCATCAATCGTCGGCGGTGTCGTCCGGATACGGCGACACGCCACCATCGGCGATGAAGCGGTCGATGCGCGCTTCCAGCACCGGCAGCGGCACCGAACCGGTCTGCAGCACCGCATCGTGGAAATGGCGCAGATCGAATCTTTCGCCCAACGCCGCTTCGGCCTTGCGGCGCAGCTCCAGAATCTTCAACTCGCCCAGGTAATACGACAGCGCCTGCCCAGGCCAGGCGATATAGCGATCCACCTCGGTGGTGACTTCGTGCTCGCTCAGCGCGGTGTTGTCGCGCAGGTAGGCTTGCGCCTGTTCGCGCGTCCAGCCCTCGTGGTGAATGCCGGTGTCGATCACCAGCCGGCAGGCGCGCCACATCTGGTAGGTGAGATAGCCGAAGCGATCATAGGGCGTGTCGTACATGCCCATTTCCTGGCCCAGGTACTCCGAATACAGCGCCCAGCCTTCGCCATAGGCCGAGAGATAGCCATAGCGGCGAAACGCCGGCAGACCCTGCGCTTCTGCCGCCAGTGGCATCTGCAGCGCGTGGCCGGGCGAGGATTCGTGCAGGGTCAGTGCGGTCAGGTTGTACAGCGGCCGCGATGGCAGGTTGTAGGTGTTGACCAGATAGATGCCCGGACCGCCGCGACCGCCGGTGTAGAACGGCGCCAGCTCCGGCGGCACCGGCTCGATGGCGAAGCGTCGGCGCGGCAGGCGGCCGATGTAATCGCCCACCTTGGCATCCACGCGCTTGGCAATCCACGCCGCCTGCTTGAGCAATTCTTCCGGCGTCTTGGCGTAGAACTGCGGGTCGGTGCGAAGAAAGTGCAGAAACGCCGGGAACACCGCCTGCCCGGCCGGCGGCTTGAAGCCGCTCTCGGCGATGGTGGCATCCATCTGCTTGCGCAGCTTGGCGACCTCCTGCAGGCCGATCCGATGGATCTGGTCCGGGCTCAGCTCCAGCGTGGTGAACTCGCGGATCTGCGCGCGGTAGTAGGCCGGACCATCGGGCAAGGCTTCACCGGCAAGCGTGGACCGTGCACGCGGCTGGTACTCGTTGCGGATGAAGTCCAGCAGCTTGGAGTACGCCGGCAGCACCTGGGTGTCGATGGTGTCGACCGCTTGCCGGCGCAGCTGCGCCTGCACTTGCGCCGTCAGCGTGGCGGGCATCTGCTTGAACGGTGCGTAGAACGGGTTGGCTTCGCCCCTGGCCTGCGCCACATCGGCGATGGATTGATCGCGCCCGGTCAGCGTGACCCTGGGCTGGCTGAAGCCCCGCGCCAGACCGGCACGCATGTTGTCGGTGTGCTCGGCGAAATAGCGCGGGATATCGGCCAGCATTTTCAGATAGCGCTGGTAGTCCTCGCGCGTGCGCAACTTGGCCTCGGCACTGAAGCCAAGATCGCTCCAGAACGCCGAATCGCTATTGAACGGCATTTCCCAGGCACGGAAGTGCTGCTGGTCCAGCAGCACCTGCAGCTGCTGGCGGTAGACCTGGTAGCTGACCTGGTCCTCGGCCGACAGCTGCGCCTGGGGAATCGCATCCAGTTCGGCCAGCACCTGCTGCCAGTACGCGGTGCGCTGGGTCTGGGTGGCGACATCGACCTTGGGCAGATGGTCGGACTGCGTGTCTTGCGTGGCCTGATTGTCTTCATCCACCGCGCCGGACAACTGTGCCTGCCGCCAACGCCATTCCCGCGTGTACAAGGCCTTGAAGCGGGCCGCGGCCGTGTCCTGGCTACCCTGCGCGGTCGGCGCAGGCTCGGCTGCGTGCACCCGTAGCGGTGTACCCACCACGCTGGCGGCGATCAGCAGGCTCAGCGCGCTGAGCCGCGCCATGCTGCTGGTCGGCACCGCGCTCACTTGGCCACTCCCGGTGCGGACTTGGCCTGGGCAATCCACTGCCGCACGCGCTGCTGCAGCATCGCCAACGGCATTGCGCCGCCGCCCAGCACCGCGTCGTGGAAGGCGCGCACATCGAAGCGATCGCCCAGCTCTTTTTCTGCTTCCGCGCGCAACGCCAGGATCTGCAGCTGGCCGAGCTTGTAGCCCAGTGCCTGGCCCGGCCAGACGATGTAGCGATCGGTTTCCGATTGAATGCTGGGTTCGTCGTCGGACGGATGGGCGTGGAAAAAATCCACCATCTGCTGCCGGTTCCAGCGCTTGTAGTGCACGCCGGTATCCAGCACCAGGCGGTTGGCACGCAGCAGCTCGCCGGACAGCCGGCCGTAGTCGTTGTACGGGTCCTTGAAGAAACCGATCTCCTTGCCCAGGCGCTCGGCATACAACGCCCAGCCTTCGATGTAGGCGTTGTAGCCGGCCTGCTGGCGGAACGGCGGTAATGGCAGCGTCTGGGCAAGCGAGATCTGCAGGTGATGGCCGGGCACGCCCTCGTGATAGGCAGTGGTTTCGATGTTGACCAGCGTGCGGCTGGCGAAGTCGCTGGTGTTGACCTTCACGATGGCCGGCTTGGTGCCTTCCGGATTGCTTTGCCAGTATTCGGCGCCGGGCGCAGCCCGCCGGAACGCCGGCATCGCCTGCACTTCCAGCGGCGTCTTCGGCAAATGACCGAACAGCTTGGGTAACTCCGGCTCCATCGCGGCGATGTACTGGCGGTACTGCTGCAGGATCTGCTCGCCGGAGCTGGCGAAGTGGCGCTTGTCGGTGTCCACCGCCTTGCGGAAGCTGGCCAGGTCTGCAAAGCCCTGCGCCTTGGCGATCACCGCCATCTCGCCTTCGATACGTGCCACTTCCTGCAGGCCGATCTGATGGATCTGCTCCGGCGCCATGTCGGTGGTGGTCTGGGTATGGATGGCGTAGCGATAGCGGCGCTCGCCATCGGGCAGCGACCAGATGCCTTCGGAACTGCGGCCTTGGTCGGCGTATTCGTCGCGCACGAAGGCGGACAGCTTGCCGTAGGCCGGGCGGACCTGCTGGTCGATCGCGGCCAGCATCTGCTTGCGTATTGCGGCGCGCTGATCGGCCGGCACCGCCGCATCGAGTTTTTTCAACGGCGACGCGAACGGGCTCTGCTCGCCGGTCAGCGCCGCGATCTTGTCGATCTGCTCGGGCAGGCGCTCCAGCAGGTAACGTGGCTGCACCAACCCGTCCTTGGCCCCCTGGCGCGACACCGCGATGACCTGCTCGATCACGCTCGGAATGGCCTGCAGCCGCGCGATGTAGTCCTGGTAATCCTTGGCGTTTTCGAACGGAAACGCATCGCCATACCCGGCCAACGCCAGCTGGATGCCACCGATCGGCTCCAGCGGCATCGCATAGGTCTTCAGGTCGATGCCCTCCAGCTTGTCGCGCAACTGGCCGAGCATCATCTGCAGGCTGAGCTGGCGTTGTTCGTCCAGTGACGTTGCGTCCACTGCTTCGAACTGCTCAAGCAGGTCGACGGTCGCGGCGCGCTCTGCGTGCACGGCCGCAAGCGAATAATCGCTCCAGCGATCGTTGTACCGCTTGTCGCCGATGATGCTGGCGAACTCCGGGTTGTGCTGCAGCTGGTATTGCCACTGCTTGTCCAGCAGCGCATCGAACGCCTGGGCGGCCAGTTCGCCGGTCGGTGCGGCAGTGGCCGCAGCTGCCGTGTCCGGTGCGGGTGGCGCCGGCTTGCAGGCAGTGAACAAGGCGGCGGCCAGCAGGCCGATGGCGACAGGACGCAGGTGCTTCATGCAGTGACTCCAGGATGCGAGGACGGCGGAATGGCTTGATCGGAAACGCCCGCCGCGCCCGGGTGCGTTCCGACACGTGTGTAAGCCCGTACAGGCTTACGCAAACGGTTGATCGATCGCTGGCGACGGTAGCGTGAACCACTGCGCGCCGGCGTCGGTGACATGGAAGTGGTCTTCCAGGCGCACGCCGAACTGCCCGGGCACCACGATCATCGGTTCGTTGCTGGCGCACATGCCTGGCCGCAGCGGCAGCGCGTTGCCGCGCACCAGATATGGCGCCTCATGAATCGCCAGCCCGCAGCCATGGCCGGTGCGATGCGGCAAGCCGGGCAGACGGTAATCAGGGCCCAGCCCTGCCGCTTCCAGCACCGTGCGCGCGGCCTGGTCCACCGCCTCGCAGGCAACGCCCGGGCGGATTGCCGCAAACGCCGCGGCCTGCGCGGCCTGCTCCAGGTCCCAGATGCGCCGTTGCGCATCGCTGGGCGCGCCATAACTCCAGGTGCGGGTGATATCGGAGTGATAGCCCTGCACGGTGCAGCCAGTGTCGATCAGCACCAGCTCGCCTTCGCGCAGCTGCTGCACGCCGGGAATGCCGTGCGGAAACGCAGTGGCATGACCGAACTGCACGATGCAGAAGGTCGAGCCGTTGTCTGCGCCCAGCGCGCGATGCGCCTGGTCGATGAAGCGCACCAGCTGGTCGGTGCCGATGCCTTCGTGCGCAATGCCGGCGGCCAGGCGCTGCACCAGCAAGGTCATGTCGCAGGCCTGCTGCATCAGTGCCAGCTCGGCGGCCGACTTGCACATGCGACAGCCATCGATAATGCCGCCGGCGTCGCGGATGGCGGTGCCCAGGTGCGCGCGCAGGCCGGTGTGCACGGCAAACGCGATCCCCGGATCCAGCGCCAGCGCGTGTGCATGGCGATCGTCCATGACCTGCACGACCAGTGCATACGGATCCTCGTGTTCTTCCCACAGGAATTTGGCCACCGGAATCTGCAGCACCGCGTCCAGCGAGCCTTCCTCGAAGGCCGGGCAGATCAGCGCCGGGTCGCCATCGATGGTGAGCAGCATCGCCACCAGCCGTTCGCTTGCCCCCCAGGCCACCCCGGTGAAGTAACGCAGCGAGGTGCCGGCGCCGATCAACAACGCATCCACGCCGTGCGCACGCATCAGCCCGCGCGCGCGCTCGATGCGCTGCGCATACTCATCGGCCGCGATCGGCGCGGCGCGCTGCGTCCAGGGCGCCAGTTGCGCCTGCGCCTGCTCAAGCGACAGACCGCCAATCTGCGTGCTCATGCGCCCGCTCCCACGTCGGCGCTGCTCCACTGCCCGTCCACCAGGCGCGCCACGCCGCCGGGATTGCGCTGGCGCAGTTCCACCGGCAGTAGCGCATCCGGTACCGCATCAAAGCTGTGCAACGCCGCAAAGCGACGGATCGCACCGGGCATGCCGACCGCGGTGAAGCCCGGATGCCCGGTGCTCGGGAATGGGCCGCCATGATTCTGCGCCGCGCTCACTGCCACGCCGGTCGGCATCTTGCTGTTGATCAGGCGTCCCACCCGTGCGCGCAGCACCGGCGCGATCGCCTGCCAGGCGGCATCGTCACTGCCATCGCCTGCGCGGTACAGCGTGCCGGTCAGGTTGCCTTCGAACGCGGCCGCCAGCTGCGCCATCTGCGCGGTATCGCGTGCGCGCACCAACAGGCTCACCGGCCCGAAGGCCTCGGTCTGCAGCGCCTGCGGGTTGGCCAGGAACGCCTGCGCATCAACGCTCAGCAAGGTAGGCGCATAGCGGAAACCGTCTTCGCCACGCTGCCCGCCGGCCAGCAGCGCCGCGCCAGCCTCACGCAGTGTGGCCACGCCGCGTTGCACGCCGTCCACCCCGGAGGCCGAGAACAGCACCATCGGCAACGCGGCATCGAAATGCGCCTTGGTGGCGGCGACGAAGGCATCGCCTGCCGCGCCGTGCGGCACCACCACCACGCCGGGATTGGTGCAGAACTGGCCGCTACCCAGGGTGCACGAGGCAAAGAATTCCTGCGCCAGCGCATCGCCGCGCTCGGCCAGCGCGCCGGGCAACAGGAACACCGGGTTGACACTCGAAAGCTCGGCATAGAACGGTACGCCGGCCGCATCGGCAGCGGCCTTCAACGCCAGCCCGCCCGCGCGGCTACCGGTAAACCCGATCGCGCCCAGGCGCGCATCGCCGGCCAGCCGCACGCCGAGTGCGTTATCGAAGTGATACAGCAACTGCACCGCCGCTGCCGGCAGGCCCGCCGCAAGCAAGGCTGTATGCGCCAGTTGCGCCATGCGCTGGCTGGTGGCCGGATGCAACGGATGCGCCTTGGCGATCACCGGATTGCGCGCGGCAATGGCCGAGGCGAAATCGCTGCCGGCAATGGCGTTGAACGCGAACGGGAAATTGTTGGGGCCGAACACCAATACCGGCTTGCCCAGCGGCGCCAGATGCGCGCGCAGATCGGCGGCGGTGTCGATGATGGGGTTGGTCCAGCTGTAGCTGCGCACCGCCTGGGCCGCCTGGCGCAGCTGGCCGCTGGTGCGCGGCAGCTCGTTGCCACGTAGGCGGGTGGGCGCCGGCAATGCGGTTTCTGCGCGCGCGAGCGCCACCAGGGTGTCGGCGTCGGCATCCAGTGCGTCGGCGTAGCCCTCCAGAAAGGCGGCGATGCGCTCGGCCGGTGCGGCAGCCAGTGCGGCGGCCGCCGCCTGCGCGGCGCGCAGCGCGGTCTCGATGTCCTGGGCATCGCTGACCGGAAACAGCGGGCCGATCGGCTCGCCGGTGCTGGGATCGGCAGCGCGGAAGCTGCCGCTCGCCGCATGGCTGGGCCGCCATTGGCCGGCAAGCAGGACGGGTTGGAGCGTGTCGTTCATTGCGGCACCTTCGATTGCGTGGAATGGGCCACTGCGCGATGTGCCGCAGCGGCTACCCAGGGAGGCGATGCGCAGGTCGCACTGCGCGCGGCCCGCACATCGATCGACACACGCCCGCCATCGCGGCGGTGGCGTGCCGACGCGACACGCTGACAGAGTGTCGTGACGCGCAGCGTCATGGCGCCTGCGCAATCACGACAACTTGGGCGCGTGTGCGATGGCGTGGTCGATCACCTTCAGCGCCGCCTCGCGCTCGGCACCGGCCACCACCAGCCGCGGCGCACGCACCTGCTCGCTGCCCATGCCCACCTTTGCCTGCACCAGTTTGATCAGCTGCACGAAGGTGGGCACGGTATCCAGGCGCAGCAGCGGCAGGAACCAGTTGTACAACGCCTTGGCGGCCGGGTAGCCGCCGTCGCGTGCCAGCTCGAACAGGCGTACCGATTCTTTTGGATACGCATTCACCAGGCCGGCAATCCAGCCCTTGGCCCCCATGCTCAGGCCTTCAACGATGGCATCGTCCATGCCGACCAGCAGTGCCAGCCGATCGCCCAGCAATTCCTGCAACGCCGCGAAACGGCGCACGTCGCCGGAGGATTCCTTCACTGCCTGCAGGTTCGGGAATTCGGCGGCCAGCTCGGCGATCTGGGCCGGGCCGAAATCGGTCTTGTAGGCGACCGGGTTGTTGTACAGGATCACCGGCAGATCGGTCGCGCCGATCACCGCGCGCACATGCGCGCCCATTTCGCGCCAATCGGTGGAGTACACATACGGCGGCAACACCATCAATCCGCCGCAGCCGATCTCCTTGGCGGCCTTGGCCAGCGCCACCGCTTCGCCGGTGGCCAGGCTGGCGATGCCCGGCACCACCGGCACGCGGCCGTTCAAGGCTGTGACCAGGGTGCGCAGGATCGCGAGTTTGTCGTCCACGCTCAGGGTGGCCGCTTCGCCCAACGAGCCCAGCGGCACGATCGCGGTGCAGCCGGCATCCACCAGCTGGTTGGCGTGCTTGCCGAGGAAGTCGTGGTCGATCTCACCGGAGGCGGTGAATGGGGTGGTGATGGCCGGCAACACGCCGTGCCAGAACGTAGCGATGCTCATGGATGATTCCCTTGCGAGTCGGAAGTGAACGAGTCGGCCAGCGCCGCGAGGCGGACCGGGAACAACGGCGGCCGGCGGCCGGCGTCGGTGGAAAGATCGGGCGGGCAACGGCCCAGTTCGGCCAGTGCGCTGCCGCAGATGCGGCCCTGGCAGGCGCCCATGCCGCAGCGCGAGGCCAGCTTGGCGTCGCGTGCATCGTTGAAGCTGTCCAGCGCGCCCAGCGGCACGTCTTCGCAGCGGCAAACCAGGGTGTCCGGCCGCGCCAGCGCGTGGATGCGCCGGTCCAGCGCGAACTGCTGCTGCAACAGCGTGGCGAAGGCGCGCGCCGTACGCCGGCGCGGCTGTAGCCGCAGTGCATCGTCCGGCGCGCCGGCCGCCATATGTCCGGCCATCGCGCCTTCGACCAGCGCGCAATCGCGTCCGCCGATGCCGCAGGCTTCGCCGGCCGCGAACACCTGGGTGACGCTGGTGCGCAGCAAGGCATCCACCTGCACCTGCCGATGCGCGCCGCAGGGTTCCAGCTGGCAGCCCAGCAACTGCGCCAGCTCGGTGTTGGGCACCAGGCCGTAGCCCACCGCAAGCTGATCGCAGGCAATACGGGTGCGCCCGGCCGGCCCCTCCAGCTCCACTTCGCGCAGCTGCGTATCGCCGTGCGCGGCCACCACCACGCTGCCGGTGCGATACCCGACCCGGTGCAGTTGCAGCCGCAGCGCCACTGCCTGCGCGGCTTTGCCCGGCCAGCGCCACAGCTGCGCGGCAAACGTGCGCAGTGCCGCCGCCGACGCCTGTTCGTGAATGCCCAGCACCGTGGCGCCATGCCGCTGCAAGGTCGCAGCGCTGGCCAACAGCAACGGCCCGCTACCGGCCACCAGCACGCGCTTGCCGGCCAGCGGCCAACCCTGCTTGGCCAGCGCCTGCGCGGCGCCGGCGCCGGTGACGCCGGGCAGCGTCCAGCCCGGGAACGGCAGCAATAGCTCGCGCGCGCCGGTGGCCAGCACCAGGGCGGCGTAATGCAGCTGCAGCGTGCCGTCGGGGCCATCGGCCAGCAGCCATCCCGGTTGCGCCAGCACGATCTGCGTGCGCGTCAGCAACGTGATCGCGGCGGTATCGCCCACCTGCTGCAGCAACGCACGTGCATCCTGCGGTGCACCGTGCCGTACATCGCTGCGCCACACCTGCCCACCCGCGTGCGGCTGCATGTCCACCATGCCTACGCGCACACCATGGCCGGCAGCCGCCTGCGCGGCGGCCAGCCCGGCCGGGCCGGCACCGATCACCAGCACATCGAAATGCAGGATGCGCTCAGCCATCGGTGCGTACCTGCATGCCGTCGCGTGCCTCCACCAGACAAGCGCGTTGCTGGCCGATCCCGTCGATGCGCACCCGGCATTCAAAACACACGCCCATGCCGCACAGCGGCGCACGCGGCTGCCCGCTGCTCGATTGCCGGAACTGCAGCGTGGCCTGCGCCACCGCGGCCGCCACGCTGGCACCGGCAGGCACCTCTACCGGCTGCGCATCCACCTGCAGGCGCACCGTCGCGCTCATGCGGCATGCCCCTGCACGGCGCGCGCCGGTGCATACGGCGCCGGGTCGATGGCAGGCGTGCGCCCAAGCAGGCTGTCCACGATCACCCGTGCGCTCCCCAGCGCCGTGGTGACACCCAGCCCCTCATGCCCTGCCGCCACCCAGACATCGCGCCGGCCGGGCACCGCCCCAAGATACGGCCGCCCGTCCGGCGTGGTTGGACGCAGGCCTGTCCATACACGGATCGCCTGCAGCTCACGCAGCACCGGCAAATACGCGAATGCACGCTGCAGCATGCGCTGGAGCACCGGCATCGACAGCGCGCGATCGTGCTCGCCGAACTGCCGCGACGAACCGATGAGCAATTGCCCGGTGGGCCGCGGCTGCACATTGAAGGCCACGCTGGTGTCGTCGGCGCCATGCGCAGAATCGGCATAGCCCAGCTCCAGCAACTGATGCCGGATCAGCCCGGGGTGGCGGTCGGTGATGACCAGGTGGCCCTTGCGTGGGCGCAGGGCCAACTCCGGCAGCAGCTGCGGCAGCGCCACGCCGCTGGCCACCAGCACCGGTCCGGACAGCTGCAGCCCATCGTCCAGGCGCACCCCCTGCTCCAGCAACTGCGCCACCCGGCGGCCAGCAAACACCTGCGCCCCCGCCGTGCAGGCCAGCCCCACCAGATGCCGGGCCACGCGCGGCGGGTACACCACCGCCTCGTCGGGCACCCGCATGCCGCCGGCCAGGCCGGGCACCAGCTGCGGCTCCAGGGCATACAGCTGCTGCGCATCGATGGCGTCAGCGTGCAGTCCGGCCGCTGCCAGCCGCGCGATCTTGGCCGGTACTGCCGCCAGTTCGCGTGCATCGCGGGCCACCCACAAGGTGCCGCAACGGCTGAATTCGGCCTCGCTCAGCGTGGCGAAACGCTCCCACAGGCGCAGCGAATAGGCCGACAACGCCAGCTCGGCCGGGTCGTCGTCCATCGCCACCAGATGGCCCATTGCCGCTGCCGTGGAGCCGCCACCGATCGGCCCCGGCTCCACGATCGCCACCCGCAGGCCCTCGCCCGCCGCGGCCTCGGCGCAGGCGGCTCCCACGATGCCGGCGCCGATCACGATCAGGTCGTAACTGCGCCGGGTGGAGGCGGCAGAGCTGCCGGACCCGGCGCGGGCTGCGTCCACCGCAGGCGTGCTCGCCGCCGCTGCAGGACCACGCGACGACGCGGCCACTGCAGGCGCAGGCGCGGGCCGTGAGGCGTGCATCAGGCCACGATGCCCCAGGCGAACGGATCGGCCGGGTCGATGACCAGCTGCGAGCGCGCAGTGATATGCGCCTGCCCGCTGATGCGCGGCGCAATGCCGCGCCCGCTCAGTCGATAACTGCCCTCGAACGCGCTGCCCAGGATGCCTTGCTGCACCCAGCGCTCGCCCTCGCCCAGCTTGCCGTCTGCGGCCAGGCAGGCCAGCTTTGCGCTGGTGCCGGTGCCGCAGGGCGAGCGGTCGTAGGCCAGCCCCGGGCACAGCACGAAATTGCGCGCCACGCCGCTGCCGTCGGGCGCGGCGCCGTTGACTTCGATGTGATCGATTTCGCCACCCGCCTCCCCCGTGATCCCGGCCGCTTCCAGCGCCAGCCGGATTGCCTCGGTGTACGCGGTGAGCGCGCGCTGATGCGCCAGGTCCAGCACGCACGGCGCCTGTTCGGTGATGAAGAACCAGTTACCGCCCCAGGCCACATCGCCGCGCACACGCCCGTAGCCCGGCACGTCCACCTCCACTCCGGCGGCGGCGCGATAACTCTCGACGTTGTCTACCCACACCGTGCCGTCTGCGGCCAGCTCCACCCCCACGGTGCCAACCGGGGTTTCGATGCGGTGCTGCCCTGGCCCGATCCGCCCCAGTTCCGCCAGCGTGCGCACCACCCCGATGGTGCCGTGGCCGCACATCCCCAGATAGCCCACGTTGTTGAAGAAGATCACCCCGGTGCACGCGCTCGGGTCCCGCGGCGGCAGCAACAGCGCGCCCACCATGGTGTCCGAGCCGCGCGGTTCGCAGGCGATGGCGCTGCGCCAGCGGTCAAAGTCGCGGCCAAAGCGCTCGCGACACTGCGCCAGGTCGCCCTCGCCCAGATCGGGGAAGCCGGAGAGCACCACCCGGGTAGGTTCGCCGGCGGTGTGGGAGTCGATGACGTCGATGGTGTGCATGGCCCATGCTCCCACCGCCGGCCCGCGAACGACTAGCGTGCAATGCGAAGTGAAAATGCGGAAATCCGCACAATCGCCAAGCTGCTTCAGGGCCGCGCGTTTGCGCTAGGATCAGTAACGGGCTGCACCTTTCGTACAGCCGTCCAACCGTGACTGCCACCATGACCCTGATGGACCTCAACCTTCCCGCGCTGGAAATGCAGACGCTGTTCGATGCGCTGCCGGACGTGGTGTTCTTCATCAAGGATGGCGAAGGCCGCTACACCCATTGCAATCTCACCCTGGTGCGCCGGCTCGGGCGCAAGCTGCGCAGCGAGATCATCGGGCGCTCGCCGCTGGAAGTGTTCCCGTTGCCGCTGGGCGGCAGTTACATGATGCAGGACCGTCGCGTGCTGCTCGGCGAACTGATCGACAACCAGCTGGAAGTGCACCTGTATCCCAACCGGTTGCCTGGCTGGTGCCTGACCTTCAAGCGCCCGCTGTGCGAGGCCAACGAGGTGATCGGCGTGGTCGGCATCTCGCGCGACCTGGGCCAGCCGGACAGCCGTCATTCTGCCTACGAACGGCTCAGCCAGGTGATGGACCACATGCAGGCCAACTTCGGCGACAACCTGCGCGTGCAGGCGCTGGCCGACCTGGCCGGGCTGTCGGTGGCGCAGCTGGAGCGGCACTTCCGCCGCGTGTTCCAGGTTACCCCGCAGCAGCTGCTGACCAAGCTGCGCATCGAATCGGCGATGCGGCTGCTATACGGCGACGACAGTATCGCCAGCATCGGCCAGCGCTGCGGCTTCGCCGACCAGAGCGCGTTCGCCCGCCAGTTCAAGGCCACCGTCGGCATGACGCCGCGCGATTATCGTGCCCTCAAGGGACAGTTGTAGGTTCGCATCGACGCCCTGACACACAGCTGGCACAAATGCCGAATTCGGCAGGATTGAGCGCGTCGGCAAAGCGCGTAGTGGTCACCTTGAATCAGCGCAGCACTGAAGGGCGCGTCAAGGTGCGCCGGGACCCGGATGGTAGACTTCCGGGTTTCCCCTACTGCGTTGCCAATGGCCAGTTTTTTCCGCCGCAACAAGCCCACCACGCCCGACAGCTCGCGTACTTCGCGCTACAGCCTGGAAGAACTGGCAGCCGCATTTCCCACCGCACCGGCCGCTACCACGCCTGCCTCGCCGCTCGAGGCAATGCCGTCTGCGCAGACCGGCACAGCGCCGGCCAGTGAAACGCCGGTCACGCCCGCGCCAGCCGCAACGCCTGCACCGGTGGCGGACGCCCCGAAGCCGGCGGTTACCCCGGCCGACGAGCTCGCGCGCGACATCGCTGCACGCACTGGCCAGGCGCAGAGCATTGCTGCGGTGCCGACCGCGCCGACGCCGCCTGCTGCAGCCGCACCCTCTGCCCTGCAGGCCCTGCCGGATCCGGCACCAAGCGCTGCGCCCCCCCTGCCGACGCCGGTGGTGGTGGTTCCGCCAGTGGTCGTGCAGCCGCAGCAGGTACCGAACGCGCCTGCCGCCGCGCCCTCTCCTGCGGCAGTTCCCCCGACGCAGCCGGCAGCGCCAGCGGCCACCACACCATCGGGCGCAGCACCTGCTGCTGCCATCCCAGCGGCCGTCCCACCGGTCGCCACTGCGCCGGCCATCGTGCCGCCGGCAGCAGCCCCGGCGGCCTCCGCAGCCCCTGCCGCCGTTCCCGCGAGCGCCGTTCCGGTGGTCACCGCACCCGCCATCGTCAGCAGCCCGGCGCCGGCCACGCAGGACAGCGACAGCATCGTCGGCCAGCACGAAGCCCTGCCCGCTGCCCCGGCCGGCAAACCCGGCTGGCGTGAGCGGCTGCGCAACAGCAGCTTCGCACGCAGCTTCGGCGGCCTGTTTTCGCGCAACCCCAAGCTCGACGACGACCTGCTCGACGAGATCGAAACCGCGCTGATCACCGCCGACGTCGGCATCGGCGCCACCACCGCGCTGGTGGAAGGCTTGCGCAAGCGCATGAAGTCGCGCGAATTCGCCGACGCACAGGCCATGTTCAAGGCCTTGCGCGCCGACCTCATCGCGCTGCTGCAGCCGGTCTCCAGGCCGCTAGTGATCGACCGCTCGCTCAAGCCGTTCGTGGTGCTCACCGTTGGCGTCAACGGCGTCGGCAAGACCACCACCATCGGCAAGCTCGCCAAGCGCTTCAAGGACGAAGGCCACAGCCTGATGCTGGCCGCCGGCGACACCTTCCGCGCCGCCGCGGTGGCGCAGCTGCAGGCCTGGGGCGACCGCAATGGCGTGGCGGTGATTGCGCAGGGGCAGAACGCCGACGCCGCGTCGGTGGCGTTCGACGCCTTGCAGGCCGCCAAGGCGCGCGGCACCGACGTGTTGATCGCCGACACCGCCGGCCGGCTGCATACCCAGACCGGCCTGATGAACGAGCTGGGCAAGATCCGCCGCGTGCTCGGCAAGATCGACGCCGCTGCCCCGCACGAGGTGCTGATGGTCATCGACGGCACCACCGGCCAGAACGCCATTTCGCAGCTGCGCCAGTTCCATGCGGCGGTCGGCGTCACCGGCCTGGTGGTGACCAAGCTCGATGGCACCGCCAAGGGCGGCGTGGTGTTCGCGCTGGCGCGCGAGTTCAATATTCCGATCCGGTTTGCCGGCATCGGCGAACGCCCGGAAGACCTGCGCGTGTTCGACCCGGTGGCGTTCGTGGATGCCTTGTTGCCGGAGGCGCTGGGCGGCTGAGTGGCAGCCGCCTGCCCGCACCTGCAGCCCACCTACGCCTTGGCGTTGCAGGCAGGTTGCACGGTGCAGGAGGTCTCACACGGATGGTCGCGTGCCGAACGCGTCCTGCACTTCGCGCAGTGCTTGCCTGCCGCGCTGCGCACGCAGCCACACGCCGATGGGCCGGTGACCTACTACCATGCACCGGCGGCACCGCAGTGGCGGGGCGATGAGGGCTTCTTCTGCGAACAGTGCCGGGTTGCCCTTGCGTTTGCGTTGCGTTGATCCGCGCTGCCGCGCCGCGTGCGCGGCCGGTCCGGCACTCGATCCGACTGTGTCACCCCTCCTTGCCAGCAGACCTCATGCCCGCAGATCCCACCGCTTCCACCGCTGACGCCTTTGTCGCCCCGTTGCTGCACTGGTTCGACGGCCACGGCCGTCACGACCTGCCATGGCAGCATCCGCGTGCGCCGTACCGGGTCTGGCTATCGGAAATCATGCTGCAGCAGACGCAAGTTGCAGTGGTCATTCCGTACTTTCAGAAGTTCGTTGCACGCTTTCCGGCACTTGCCGATCTGGCGGCAGCCGACAACGACACGGTGATGGCGCACTGGGCCGGGCTGGGCTACTACGCACGCGCACGCAATTTGCATGCGGCCGCAAGGCAATGCGTTGCCTTGCACGATAGCGAGCTGCCACGTGACCTCGATGCCTTGCTCGCGCTGCCCGGCATCGGCCGCAGCACCGCCGGTGCGATCCTGAGCCAGGCGTGGAACGACCGTTTCCCCATCATGGATGGCAACGTCAAACGCGTCATGACGCGTTTCCATGGCATTGCCGGCTATCCCGGCCTGCCGGCCGTCGAAAAGCAGCTGTGGCAGCTGGCGACAACCCATGTCGCGCATGTGCCCGACGGCCGCCTGGCCGACTACACGCAGGCGCAGATGGATTTCGGCGCCACGCTGTGCACCCGCGCCAAACCGGCGTGCGTGCTGTGCCCGCTGCAGGATGCCTGCGTCGCCCGCCGCGAGGGCCTGGTGGATGCGCTGCCGACGCCCAAACCGGGCAAGGCCCTGCCCGAGCGCGAAGCGACCGCGCTGCTGCTGGAAAACGCCCAAGGCGAGATCCTGCTGCAGCGCCGCCCCCCCACCGGCATCTGGGCCGCGCTGTGGACGCTGCCGCAGGCCGACACCGACAGCGGCATGCGCGCCTGGTTCGACGAACATATCGATGGCAGCTACGAACGCGCCGATGCGATGCCGCCGATCGTGCACACCTTCAGCCACTATCGCCTGCATCTGCAGCCGTTGCGCTTGCGCAAGGTCGCACTGCGCGCGGCGGTGCGCGACAATGACGATCTGCGTTGGGTCGCCCGCGCCGATCTCGGAGCGCTGGGCTTGCCGGCGCCGATCCGCAAGTTGCTCGACACGCTCTAAGCACGCCTCAAAGGAATTCGCATGTCCCGCACCGTGTTCTGCCAGTACCAGCAATGCGATACCGACGGCCTGGATTTTGTGCCGTATCCCGGCGAGCTCGGCCAGCGCATCTTTGCGCAGATCGGCAAGAGCGCGTGGCAGGCATGGCTGGCGCACCAGACCATGCTGATCAACGAAAACCGGCTATCGCCGCGCGACCCCAAGCATCGCGCCTTTCTCGAGGCCGAACTGCAGAAATTCCTGTTCGAACGTAATGCCGATAAGCCCGAGGGCTATGTAGCGCCGCTTGGCGAGGAATAGGTGGCGCGCGGACTGGGAGGTTGCGGGTGCGGAGGGGCAGCGAGGCCCGGAGTCGGTCGCCGCAACCCGGGAGCGCGCATCCTGTGGCCATGCCCCGGGAATAGGCAATGGTGATGCACGATGACGAGTACTGGCCCATCCGGCAGTAAGCCGAGCGCAATCGATGCGTTTATCACCGGGGCTGTCGACGCGCAGTGGCAAAAGGTCGCGATGGTGATTGCGAAAGCCCTCACCGACGAGCGGTTGAATCTGGCCGACGTTGAGGATGCGGCCGACCAGGTTGCGCAGCGTATTGCCGGCCTTGTTCGCAGCGGTCGGCTCGAGGCTGCGGGCGATATGACCGACTGGCGGCATGGCGAGGTGCGCCTTGCCACGCACGCGCCACACCCACGCTGAAGCATCCGCTTTGGCAACTGCGTCGTCCAGCGCGCGACTTCAAGCGCCCAAGAGCGGCTGACAACACGATCACGCTCACCGCCAGACAGCGCGCCCGGCGCGCAGTACGGCATGGCCCGCACGCGCAGCCGGCCTGCTGCGCACCGCCCGCACCCGCATGACGACTGCTCGCGGCGCCGTGTGGCCGTGTCAGATCTCCAGCCCCGAGTCGCGGCACAGCGCATTCGCCCGCTGCGCTGCGCGCGTGCCGAGCGGCGATCGAGCGCCTGCGTGCATTGCGATCTCTGCGGGTGTGGCAGCTCGGGGGGTGAGAGTCCGGTAGCCGCCGGGCACACCCTCCGCCTCTCACACTCCATTGCATAACATTATATTTTTAAGTAGATTGAAAGGCATGCCGACCCATGCCACGCCTGCACTGCCACGATTTCGCGCCGATCCTGCCAGCATGCAGCGCCTGCGCGCGTCGGCCGGGCGCGCCTGTGGCCTGCTCAAGGCCATGGCCAACGAGGATCGCCTGCTGTTGCTCTGCCAACTGGCACAGGGCGAGCGCAATGTCGGCGAACTGAAGGCGGCCACGGCCATCGTGCAGCCCACGCTGTCGCAGCAACTGGGCGTGCTGCGCGACGAAGGCCTGGTCGGTACCCGTCGCGCGGGCAAATACATCTATTACCACCTCGCCAGCGCCGACGTGCTTGCGGTGATGCAGGCCCTGTATGCCAGCGTGTGCGGCACAGCGGAACCAGACTGACATGGTCGTCGACTGGAGCACTTTCACCCCGTTGAGCGCATTGGCCGGGGGCGGCTTGATCGGCCTTGCCGCCGCGTGGCTACTGGTCTTTGAAGGACGCATTGCCGGCGTCAGTGGCATCGTCGGCGGCTTGCTGCAGCGCCAGGGCCGCGATGACCGCAATTGGCGGGGCGCGTTCGTGCTCGGGTTGCTCGGTGCCGTACCACTGTGGGCCGTCGTGGGGCCCCTGCCTTCCATGCAGTCGCAAGCCACATTTTGGTGGCTGATCGGCGCAGGGGTGCTGGTGGGATTCGGTGCGCGCATGGGCGGCGGCTGCACCAGCGGGCATGGGGTGTGCGGCATCGCGCGTGGCGCACGCCGCTCGCTGATCGCCACCGCCGTGTTCATGGGCGCGGCGATCGCCACCCATGCCCTGCTTGCCACGTTGCGGGGCGTTGGGTGAATCGGGTTCTCAGCAGCGCGATCGCCGGGCTGATCTTCGGGACCGGCCTGTTGCTCTCAGGCATGGCCGATCCGACCAAGGTCCTGGGTTTTCTCGATGTCGCCGGCCGCTGGGACCCATCGCTTGGGTTGGTGATGCTCGGCGCCATCGGCGTCGCGGCGCCTGCGTTCTGGTGGGCGCGGCGGCGTGGTCGAACACTGCGTGGTGCATCGCTGCAGCTACCCAGCCATCGGCAGATCGACGGCCCATTGCTATGGGGCAGCGCGCTGTTCGGCATCGGCTGGGGGATGGTGGGGCTATGCCCGGCGCCGGCACTGCTGGGCGCGGCTGCACTGCAGCCGTCCAGTCTGGTGTTTGTGTTGGCGATGCTGATCGGCATGCGGCTGCACCTGCTGTATCGACGGCGCGCCGAACCCGATCCGCGTCGCGGATCGCGCCGCTGACCGCCGCAACTGCATCGCCGGTCATCGGCAGTGCAAACCACGGCCAAGGCTTGCGTGCATTTGCGCACGCGATCCAACGCAGGTGTACCGATGTCCGTGGTGCTTCCACGGTCACGCTGCGCGATCGGTGCGGTCTTGCAGCGTCAGCCAACCGGCCAGCCCGGCCGCATCGGCGACGCCAGCGCAGCGCGGCAGCGTCACCGGGTACGACGACGTCCTCAGCCCACGCCAGTCGGCCCATCCAGCAGCATGCGGATGCGCTTGAGCAATTCCTTCTGCGTGTACGGCTTGTTGACCACGTCGAACTCCGCCCCGCCCACATCGGTGCGCTGGATGCTGGCATCGGCATAGCCGGTGGTCAGCAGCACCTTGATCCTGGGCAGCATGCGGCGCGCTTCCCGCGCGAGCACCACCCCGTTCATGCCACCGGGCATGATCAGGTCGGTGAACAAGGCATCCACCTCCGGGTGCTGCTCCAGCAACTCCACTGCCTCGCGTCCGCTGGATGCGGAGAGGATGCGGTAGCCGGCGTTCTCCAGGAACATCCTGGCCACCACTGCCACATCCTGCTTGTCTTCCACCACCAGGATGGTCTCGTTGCCACCCTTGTCGATCGCACGGCTCTTGGCGGCCTGCAGATCGTTCTCGAACTCGCTGGACGCCGGGAAATACAGGCGCACCGTGGTGCCCTCGCCCACTTCGCTGTAGATGCGCACGGTGCCACCGGACTGCTTGACGAAGCCATATACCATCGATAGTCCCAGGCCGGTGCCCTGGCCTTCGTCCTTGGTGGTGAAAAACGGCTCCATCACGCGGCTGGCCACTTCCGGCGGCATGCCCGAACCGGTGTCGCTGACCGCAATGCTGACGTAGCGGCCGGGCGCCAGCTGGTGGTGCATCGCCAGGTCGTGATTGGTGATCTCCACGTTCTGCGTCTGCACGGTGACCTCCTTGCGCTCGGACTGCGCCATCGCATCGCGCGCATTGATCAGCACGTTCAACAGCGCCACTTCGGCCTGCGTGGTGTCGATCTGGCAATTCCACAGCCCCTCTTCCAGCGACTGGCGCACGCTGATGCCGCCGCCCAGCGCGCGCTCGGCCATGTTGTTCATGCCCGATACCAGGCCATTGAGGTTGACCACGCGTCCGCGCAATTTCTGCTTGCGCGAAAACGCCAGCAATTGCTGGGTAAGCGTGGCGGCCTTGGCTGCGGCGGTTGCGGCATGCTCGGCACTGAAGGCGATGCGCTCGGCATTCTTGGCGGCATCGCCGGACGCCATCATCTGGATCACTTCCAGGTGCCCGGACATCACCTGCAGCAGATTATTGAAATCGTGCGCGATCCCGCCGGTCAGCTGTCCCAGCGCCTCCATTTTCTGCGCCTGGCGCAAGGCGTCCTCGGCATCGCGGCGACGACTCACGTCCAGCTGCGAACCGAAGAAGTAGACCAGGTTGCCTTGCTCGTCGAACACCGGCGAGACGAACAGCGCATTCCAGAACGAGGAGCCGTCCTTGCGGTAGTTCAGCACTTCGGTGGCGAATTCGCGGCGGTTTTCGATCGACTCGCGCACGTCCTGCACGCTGGCCGGATCGGTCTCCGGACCCTGCAGGAAACGGCAGTTGTTACCGATGATTTCCTCGGACGAATACCCGGTCATTTCCAGGAAGGCGCGGTTGGCGAACACGATCGGGTTGTCCGGCAGATGCGGGTCGGTCACCGTCATCGGCATGCGCGTGGTTTCCACCGCAGCAAAGAAGATATCCGAGCGGTGCTTCTCGACAGGCAGACTGCGAGATTCGCTGATGTGAGGCGCTCGCAGCTCTTCGTGACGGGAATCGTTCAAGTGGTGTTCTCCGCGGGGCCATTCCCGTGGCGATAGTCTAGTTGGGGCCGGTGAGTTGATCCCTCACATCCATGAGCCTTTCCCGTACGGCCGCGCCCGCCGATGCAACCCGGTGCGCGGGAGGCAGCACGCGCTAATGCGGCGCCACCTTGGAAAACACGTTGATGACCACCGCACCGGCTACGATCAGGCCCATGCCCAGCAGCGCCGGCGCATCCAGCCGTTGTCCGTGCACGGCCCACGCCACCAGCGAAATCAACACGATGCCCGCGCCCGACCACATGGCGTAGGCGATGCCGACCGGGATCACGCGCAGCGTCAGCGCCAGGAAATAGAACGAAATGCCGTAGCCCAGCACGGTGAGCAGCGATGGCCACATGCGCGTGAAGCCTTCGCTCGATTTGAGCGCCGCCGTGGCGGTGACCTCTGCGCAGATCGCGATTGCCAGGAATATCCAGTTCTTCATTGCGGCACCTTGCCCGTGGAATGCGGCGACCATAGCGGCAGGCACCGGCTTGCATGCAAGCGCGTCGCTGTGCGCCATTGCCTGCGCCGTCGCTTGCTGAAAGCAGGCTAATGCAGGCACGGCGGGCCGGCACTGGCAGGCAGGTGCATCGGTCGTTTTGCCGTAGCATGCGCAGGCAGCAAGCAGCTCTTGCGCTTCATTCGGCCGTTCTGGCGCGGTGCGCGCGTCTTTCCAGCCAGCGCAGGCTCTGGCAATCATGCGATGCCACCATGCCGGGCTACCAGACCCAGATTCACGAGTTGACCTTCGGGCAACTGACCTACGTCATCCGCGCATTGGCGGACAAGCAGCAATACGCCGACCCGGACGACACCGCTGCCGACGCCGGCATCTCCTCGGCGCAGTGGAGCCTGTTCGGCCAGGTCTGGCCGGCGGGCCAGTTGCTGGCCCAGGCCATGGCCACGCGCCCGATCGAAGGCCGGCGCATTCTCGAACTCGGCTGCGGGCTGGGCCTGGCGAGCCTGGTGCTGCGCCGGCGTGGCGCCGATGTGGTTGCCAGCGACCATCATCCGTTGGCGGAAGTGTTCCTGGCCTATAACGCCGCCCTCAACTCGCTGGGCTCGGTGCCGTATCGCCGGCTCGATTGGGATGCCGGCGCCTTGAACATGGGCCAGTTCGACATGATCATCGCCAGCGACGTGCTCTACGAAACGCGCCACGCCAGCTTGCTGGCCAAACTCATCCCCGAACTCGCCAGGCCCTCGTGCGAAATCGTGATCAGCGACCCTGGCCGTGGCAATGCCAATGTCCTGTCGCGCATGCTGGCCGACATCGGGTTTTCGCTGGTCGCCGGCGAACGCCAGGCGGCCGCGCAGGTGGCCAAGGCGCCGCGGCTGTTCGTCTATCGCCGCAATATGGACAACTGGTGGCCGGCAGACGCCTGACCACCCCGCAGGATCACGGCGCCGGCGTGTAGGCAGACAGCAACACCGGCGTGCGCGGATCGGCCGCGATCACCTTGTGCTCGGCCAGGCGCAGGGCGTCGCTGTCCGGCGCCTCGTCGGTGTTCAGTTCCCAGGCTTCGACCACGCGCTTGTGGAAAACGAATGCGCCGCGTGCGCGGTCGTAGCGGAAGGTGATGTAGTCGGTCCAGTGCTGCCCGCACGACACGCCATTTTGCACGGTGAAATACGCGCCCTTGGCGACCAGCCCATCTTCGGCATCCAGAAAGGGATCGCACTGCCCGCCCTGGTCGGCCTTGAAGATCACCGCCGTGTTGCGGGCCGCCTCGGTAAAGCCGTTGGCGCTGGCGACCAGGACCAGCAAGGTCCGTGGCGGCGCGTCGCGACCACCGGAGCGCAGCGCATCTTCGGCGGTCGCGCGCAGGGCCACCACATAATCCGGGCGGCCATCGCCGGTGAGATCCGCGCTGGCGACCGCAATTACCGACTGCCCTGCAGGCAATAGTTTCAAGGCGCCCGCCGGAAGCGGCGTCGCACCGCACGGCAGCGCCATGGCCAGCATTGCCGTCATCGCCCACCACCCGTATTGCCGTGTCATTGCCGTTCCTTGGTCCGTCTTTGGCGCTCAAGCATACCCGGCAGGGTTGGTCATCGAATTGCCTGACACCTGTGACCAGGCCGTCACTGCATCAACGGCGCGCCCTGGGCCGGCAGACCAGCTGGCGATCAGGCACTTCGCCGCGTCTGCGCAGAACACGCCGATCTTGCCGCGGCAGGTCCAAGTGCGGCGACAGCCCGGCGGCACTCAGTTGCCCGTCGAGGCAGCGGGCAGGCCGTGCGTCCTCGACAATCAGGCGCCGGGACGCTTTGAAACCCAAGTCTCATGACATGAGACAGCGCGCCGGCACGCTATTGCCCGATGACACGTCTTTGCTGGATCGCACCTCACACAACTCCCTCCAGGCAGCTTCTGCATACCACGACCATTGGGTGCCCGGGCGCGCGGCGATCACACAGCGACAGGATGGCCCATGGCGCGCACTGAGCGCCCCCGTCGCGGCCAACCTACGGTGGACTACGCCTACCCCGAGCATCTGCGCAGCGCGCTGGAAAGCCTGCCGGCAACGCC
Organism: Xanthomonas floridensis; assembly: GCF_001642575.1. GTDB lineage: Bacteria > Pseudomonadota > Gammaproteobacteria > Xanthomonadales > Xanthomonadaceae > Xanthomonas > Xanthomonas floridensis. The sequence goes on from NZ_LXNG01000015.1 coordinate 66,625, forward strand.
CGGGGTGTATCTGTTCCATGGTCAGGACAGCACGCTGCCGTTGTACATCGGCAAAAGCATCAACCTGCGGGCGAGAGTGATGGATCATTTCCGCACCCCTCGCGAGGCCGCCTTGCTACGCCAGACCCGACACATCAGCAGCGTGGAGATGGCGGGCGATCTCGGCGCGCAATTGCTGGAATCGCAGCTGATCAAGACGATGCGACCGATGTACAACCGCAAGCTACGGCGCGTACCGCGGCAATTCTCGATGCGCTTGTATCGCGGCGAGATTTCCATCGTGCATTCGGCCGAGAGCGATCCGGCGGTCACGCCGGGTCTGTACGGGCTGTATTCCAGCCCGCGATCGGCCAGGGACGCACTGCGCCGCCTGGCCGACCGCGAACGCCTGTGCTACGGCTTGCTGGGCCTGGAGCGCGCAACCGCCGGCCGGCCTTGTTTCCGCGCCATGCTCAAGCATTGCGCAGGCGCCTGCCACGGCGCGGAGACGCTGGGCGCGCATGAAGAACGCCTGCGGACCGCGCTTGGGCATCTGGAACAGGCGGCGTGGCCATTTCCCGGTGCCGTCGCGCTGAAGGAAACAGGCGCGCAGCTGACCCAGTTCCACGTCCTTCGCGACTGGCAGTATCTTGGCAGCGCCCGCTCGCTTGCCGCGGCGCGCAAGCTGAAAGCCGCACCCGGCGAATTCGACCGCGACAGCTACCGGATTCTGCGCAAGGCGCTGGAAACCCACCTGCATTGCGTGGCATTGCTCTAGAGGTGGACTGTCTTTGCAGACGAATACGCAGTGGCTCGCGACGCCTCCAGGAGCGCCGCACGTTGCCGCTGAATTTCCCTGCCAGGCTCGCAGTACCGTCTCGGCGAAGCCTGCACTATTTCCAGGCAGATTGCCTGGCGCGGCCAGCTGACCACACCGCTACACAGCGCGGCTACTCGCCTGCGGTTTCGCTGGTGCGGTACTCCTTCGGATCCAGAAACTCCGCCAGGCACGATCCCACCCGCAACGCCTGCTCGCGCGCGTCGCCGCGATAGTCGCCCTCTCCAGCGCCTTCGATCGTGGCGATCGGCGCGCTACGGTCGCGGTGATAGACGAACGCAGTCGAAAACCACCGCGTCTGTCCGGGAGCCTGACTTTCCATCGTCTCCACGCGGAATTCGCCGCAGTAGCCGTGGATCAATGTGCGTCGGAGGGTGTTGTGCGTCATGCGCAAATTATCGCCACGCCGGGTTGAAGATCGCGTGGAAAATCACGCCGCTACATCACGCCTACGGTGCCCTGACGCGAGTACTGCCTGAAACCGGCAGTCAGCCGCGTCATGCCACCAAGCCACTACCTGGCAAAGCCTGTTTGCGCGACAGACGCACATCTGTACGGCCGCAAAAGGCGGTCGGATCGAAGGCAACGCGAGGAGAGAACAACGACCCGGTGATGACCGGAAAGCCTTGCGAACGAAGGCTTGCAGAAAATGGTGGCCGAGGACGGAATCGAACCGCCGACACGGGGATTTTCAATCCCCTGCTCTACCAACTGAGCTACTCGGCCACTATCGCAACAATGCTGCCTGCGTTGCGAGGACGCGCATCATAGCGAGCAGGCGCAGTTTGGGCAAGCGTTGTGACGAACTTTGTTGCAGGGCTGCGTCGGCAGCCGGTTTCTTGCGCCGGTTCACGCCGCGCGGCGGGGTGCATGGCCTAGCCTGCGCGCGTCCATCGGAGATCGCCATGCGCCTGCCTCGCCTGTTGTTGTCGTGCATTGCCCTGCTGCCGCTGACGGCGCTTGCGCAGCAACCGGTGCGTGCGGTGCCGCAGCTGGATCTCTCACGCTACGCCGGGCAGTGGCATGAGATCGCGCACCTGCCGGTGTCGTTTCAGAACAAGTGCCGCGGCGACATCACCGCCAGCTACACGCTGCGCGACGATGGCCTGATCGGGGTGCGCAATGGCTGCCGCACGGCCAACGGCGAGCTGGCCCAGGCCGACGGCGTGGCGCGCCCGGTCGAGGGCCAACCCGGCCAGCTGCAGGTACGCTTTGCCCCGGAATGGCTGGGCTGGTTGCCGCTGGTGTGGGCGGACTATTGGGTGATCGCGCTGGACCCGGACTATCAATGGGCAGTGGTCGGCGAGCCGGACCGCAAATACCTATGGATCCTGTCGCGCTCGCCACAGATGCCGCGCGCGCAGTTCGAGCAGCTCAAGGCGCAGGCCACCCGGATGGGCTATGACCTGTCGCCACTGATCGTGGCCGCGCCGTTGCTGTAAATCGGGCTGCCTGACGGTCGGCCACGGCGACGTCGCCCTGGATCAGCCAACACAACCACTGCGCAAGCGCCGGGCAGGCGCGTGCGGTACCCGTTGCGGCATGGTCCACGCGTACATTCCGGTTCTTGCGTGCCGTCCACACCTGGCGGACGACTGCCGGACCTGGCGGGCGACTGCCCGCATGTTCGGTTAGCCGCTCCAGGCCGCAAGGCGCTGTCCGTACTGCGTAGTATTCTTGGCGCCGCCTCATCGCCAAGGACCCAAGTACATGCGTCGTGCCTATCGCCTTCTGATCGTGTTGCTGGCCTGCGGCCTGCTGTTGAGCGGCTGTGGCGGCGCGGTGCGCCGTGTATCCGAGCCGGCAGCCAGCATCCAGCAACTCACCGTGCGTGCCGACGGCTCGTGGTCGGTGGACCTGCGCCTGCAGAACTACAGCAGCATTCCGATGCAGTTCGAGCGCGTGTCGCTGGAGATTTCCGCCGGCGATCAGGTGGCCGGCAAGCTCGACCAGGCCGTGGGCATCTCGATCGGACCGGAAACCGCCGATGTGGTCACCGTCAGCCTGCAACCCACCTCGCTGGGCCGGATCACCGTGGCCGACGTGCTCGCCGGCGGCCGCTCGCTGCCCTATACCCTCAAGGGCACCGTCTGGGCGACCCCGCAGGACAAGAAACAACGCGAGTTCGCGGTGGAATCGCGCAACACGCTCAGCCCGGCCCCTGGCCTCAACGGGGTGCTGCGCTGACGCGCACGCCTTTCGCACCGTCTTCGAAGGATTCCGCATGAGCAGCTATACCGCCCCACTGGCCGACTTCCGTTTTGCCCTGCACGACGTCCTGGGCGCCGAAGCCCTGTTCGCCCGGCTCGGCTACACCGAAGCCAGTGCCGACATCATCGATGCCGTGCTCGAAGAGGCCGGCCGCTTCACCACTCAGGTGCTGGCGCCGCTGAACAGCGTGGGCGACGAAATCGGCTGCGCATTCGACAAGAGCACCCACGCGGTGACCACGCCGCCGGGTTTCCGCGCCGCCTACGATCAGTTCGTGGAGGGCGGCTGGAACGGGCTGACCGCCGAGCCGGAATTCGGTGGGCAAGGCATGCCGCACCTGCTGGGCGTGCCGCTCAACGAAATGATCAACTCCGCCAACCTGGCCTGGGGCAACTTCCCGCTGCTCTCGCACGGCGCCAGCGAAGCGCTGCGCCAACACGGCGAGGCCTGGCAGCAGGAGGCGTTCCTCAAGCCGCTGACCGACGGCCGCTGGACCGGCACGATGTGCCTGACCGAGCCGCATTGCGGCACCGACCTGGGCCTGCTCAAGACCCGCGCCGAGCCCAATGCCGACGGCAGCTACGCCATTACCGGCACCAAGATCTTCATCACCGCCGGCGAGCACGACCTCACCGACAACATCGTGCACTTGGTGCTGGCCAAACTGCCCGACGCCCCGGCAGGTGCCAAGGGCATCTCGCTGTTCGTCACCCCCAAGTTCAAGGTAGACCGCGACGGCACCGTGGGCGAGCGCAATGCGCTGCACTGCGGCTCGATCGAGCACAAGATGGGCATCAAGGGCTCGGTGACCTGCGTGATGAACTTCGAGGGCGCGCAGGGCTACCTGGTCGGCCAGCCGCACAAGGGCCTGCAGGCGATGTTTACGATGATGAATACCGCGCGCCTGAGCGTAGGCCTGCAAGGCATCGGCCTGTCCGAGCGCGCCTATCAGAACGCCCTGCGCTACACCCGCGAACGCCTGCAATCGCGCTCGCTCAGCGGCGCCAAATTCCCCGACAAGCCGGCCGACCCGATCATCGTGCACCCGGACGTGCGCCGCATGCTGCTGACCATCAAGTCGCTGACCGAAGGCAGCCGCCTGCTGGCGCTGCATGCGGCCAGCCTGGTCGATGTAGCCCATCGCGGCGAGAGCGAACAGCAACGCACCGATGCCGAGACCCTGGTGAGCTTCCTCACCCCGATCTCCAAGGCCTGCCAGACCGAATGGTCGATCGAAAACACCTACCACGCGCTGCAGTGCTTCGGCGGCCACGGCTATATCCGCGAATACGGCATGGAGCAGCTGGCCCGCGACGCGCGCATCACCACCATCTACGAAGGCACCACCGGCATCCAGGCGCTGGACCTGATCGGCCGCAAGACCGCCGCCAGCCAGGCCGCCGGGCTCAAGCTGTTCCTGGCCGACGTGGAGACCTTCGCCAAGGCGCAGGAAGGCAATGCCGCACTGGCCGAGTTCATCAAACCGCTGCGCGACAAGGCCAGCGAGTGGGCGATGCTGACCCGCGACGTGCTCGACCGCGCTTCGCGTAACCCGGATGAACTGGGTGCGGCCAGCTACGACTACCTGTTCTATTCCGGCTATGTGGTGCTGGCGTACTGGTGGGCGCGCAGCGTGGCCGCCGCCGATGCCTCGGCGCAGGGCGACGACTTCAAGCGCGCCAAGCGCGAGACCGCACGCTTCTATTTCGCCCGCATCCTGCCGCGCACGCTGACCCACGCCGCCACCATCCGCAGCGGCGCCGCCCCGCTGATGTCATTGGAGGCGGAGCTGTTCGGCGACGCCTGAGCGACCTCGCATAGCCCGGGTCTGCCGCCGGTGTAGGAGCGGACCTGGCCGCGACAAGGCGGCATCGATCGGCAAGGCCTAGCGCCCAGCTGGGCTCGTCCGGTTCACACCAACGCCATCAACGCGCCCAACGATCGATCCCGCAGCACGGCGGCTTCACGGCCAAGTCAGTCCGTGCCAAGCCATTGTTTGCAAGACACGCGCCAACGCCGTTCGCTGCAATACACAAACTGTCAACGATCGGGTATAAGCTGTTTTCCCGATGGAGACAGACACGCACGTAGGTGATGTGATCTTCCCCGGAGGCACCACTGCCCCGGTCGCGGGCAGCGCTGTCGCTGCAATCCACCAGTTACCCGCCCTGCGCTTGCTCTCGCTCGATGCGCATGGCCGGGTCCTGGACTGGATCAACTGGCAGGATGCTGCCTGCCTGTATGCACGCGATGCGGTGTCCTGGACGCTGGGCGAACCCTGCATGCTGATCAACGGCGGCATCTCGCGGCTCACCGGCGAGCGCAGCACGCTGGAGTTGCACCCCATCATCGCCGCCCGTGGCCATGCCCGATCGCGCGCGCTGGACCCCACACCCACACTCAGCAATACCGCCCTGTTCGCGCGCGACTCGCAGCTGTGCATGTATTGCGGCCAGCATTTCAGCCGCCCGCACCTGACCCGCGACCACGTGATGCCGGTCTCCAAGGGCGGGCGCGACACCTGGGAGAATGTGGTCACCGCCTGCTTCCAGTGCAATTCGCGCAAGGCCAACCGCACGCCGCAGCAGGCGCATATGCCCCTACTGGCGGTGCCGTACCGGCCGAGCTGGATCGAGCACCTGATCCTGTCCAACCGCAACATCCTCTCCGACCAGATGGCGTTCCTGCGCGCCCAGCTGCCGAAGCGTTCGAAGTTGTCGCTGTAGGGCGCATTGGTCTGCGGCAGCTGGTTCATTGCGGCCCGGACTGGATCGCGGCGCGTCCCAGGTCACTGCAGGGCACTCACCGACCCGGCATGTGCCGCACGCGTAGTTGGCGACACGCCCAACGTTACCGGCAGCGGCAGTGCCGACAGCGGCAGACGCCGTGTCGTCGCCCTCAACGCTTCCAGACCGCACACCCTGCCGCTCGGCGTCCCGGCCACTCGACCGGCACCCAACCGCGCGGCGCGGCCGAAACCCTTGCAGCCTTGGTCATGCGCAGGCCCGCCACTGGCTGCCAGCGGCCCGCATCGCTGCAGTTGCGCGACGATGCTCCACCACGGTGTCGACGACGGCAGCGGAAGAACACCGCTCAACATTCGACTTTGCTCGGCTTGATTGCGGACAGCCGCCTGCACCTGTCAGCGCACGGCAATGCGCCACTGGAGAATCGCCTGTCGCCTGTCGCCTGTCGCCCGTCGCCTATCGCCCATTGCCGATTGCCACTTACCCGAAAGCGCCACACAGGGTGCGGCAGATTGCCGCAGGCGGCTGCACGCAAGGTACAGCCCAGCAACACCGGGCCGCGCCACCCTCACCGCCCGCTGACAGCTGAACCGGTTTGCTTGCCGGGCCTTCGCATGGGGAGGACAATATGGTTTCAGCACATTGACACGATGATGATCGACTCCACCCGCTATCCGCGCCTGTCGCGCATCCAGACTCCCGACGACCTGCGCAGCTTCGACGAAGCCGAGCTTGCGGCGATCGCCGAGGAGCTGCGCGCCTATCTCATCGAATCGGTCGGCAAGAGCGGCGGGCACTTCGCAGCCGGGCTGGGCGTGATCGAACTCACCGTCGCCCTGCACTACCTGTATCAGACCCCGGTCGATCAGCTGGTGTGGGACGTCGGGCATCAGACCTACCCGCACAAGATCCTGACCGGGCGGCGCGACCAGATCCACACCGTCAAGCAGAAGGACGGCGTGGCGCCGTTTCCCAAGCGCGAAGAGAGCGTCTACGACACCTTCGGCGTGGGCCATTCGTCCACCTCGATCTCCGCCGCGCTCGGCATGGCCATCGCCGCGCAGCGCAATGGCGACGACCGCAAGGTGGTGGCGGTGATCGGCGATGGCGCGATGACCGCCGGCATGGTCTACGAGGCGCTCAACCACGCCGGTGGCATGGATCCGGAACCGAACCTGCTGGTGATCCTCAACGACAACCGCATGTCGATCTCCGAAGCGGTCGGCGGGCTGACCAAGATGCTGGGCCGCGCCAGCGGCAGCCGCACGCTCAACGCCATCCGCGAAGGCGGCAAGAAGATCCTCGGCGACAAGAAGAACAACCCCACTGCGCGCTTCGTGCGGCGCTGGGAAGAACACTGGAAAGGCATGTTCGTGCCGTCCACGCTGTTCGAGGAAATGGGTTTCCATTACACAGGTCCCATCGATGGCCACGACCTGCCCTGCCTGGTCGGCGCGCTCAAGACCCTGAAGACCCTCAAGGGCCCGCAGCTGCTGCACGTGATCACCACCAAGGGCAAGGGCTACGAGCTGGCCGAAGGCGACCAGATCGGCTATCACGCGGTCGGCCCGTTCGATCCGAGCAAGGGCCTGGTCGCCAAGACGGGCGCCAAGAAGCCGACCTATACCGATATCTTCAGCGACTGGGTCTGCGACATGGCCGCCGCCGAGCCCAGGTTGCTGGTGATTACCCCGGCAATGCGCGAAGGCTCGGGCCTGGTGCGCTTCAGCAAGGAATACCCGCAGCGTTACTTCGATGTGGCCATTGCCGAGCAGCACGCGGTGACGTTGGCCGCCGGCATGGCGACCCAGGGCGCCAAGCCGGTGGTGGCGATCTATTCCACCTTCCTGCAGCGCGGCTACGACCAGCTGGTGCACGACGTGGCGGTACAGAAGCTCGACGTGCTGTTTGCGATCGACCGCGGTGGCGTGGTCGGCCCGGATGGCGCCACCCATGCCGGCAATCTGGACCTGAGCTTCCTGCGCTGCGTGCCGCATATGGTGGTGATGGCGCCGGCCGACGAAGCCGAATGTCGCCAGATGTTGAGCACCGGCGTGCACTACGCAGGCCCGGCCGCGGTGCGTTACCCGCGCGGCACCGGCCCGGGCGTGGCACTGGAAGCCTCGCTGACCACCCTGCCGATCGGCAAGGCGCAGTTGCGCCACAGCGGCACGCGTATCGCCCTGCTGGGCTTCGGCGCGTGCGTGGACGCGGCCGAGGCCGTGGGCCGCGAGCTTGGCCTCACCGTGGTCAACATGCGCTTCGTCAAACCGCTGGACAAGGCGATGCTGCTGGAGCTTGCCCGGACCCACGACGGCTTCGTCACCATCGAAGACAACGTGGTTGCCGGCGGCGCGGGCTCGGGCGTCTCCGAGTTGCTCAACGCCGAAGGCGTGCTGATGGCCATGCTGCACCTGGGCCTGCCGGACAGCTTCCAGCACCACGCCAGCCGCGAAGATCTGCTGGCCGAAGCCGGCATCGACCAGGCTGGCATCCGCGCCGCAGTGCTCACGCGCTGGCCGCAACTAATGGCCACCAGCGCGCCGACGCTGAACGCCGCGGCGGGCTGATCCCGCCACGCTGCCACATCGCCGCCAGCGGCAATCGCAGTAAACCGGCATGTACCGCGTGTACATGCCGGTTTTTTCTTTGCCGGATCCGCTCGGTGCTTGCCAGAGCGGGCCATGTCCGCGACGACCTGTCGTATCCCCGCCCGCCTCTGTTGCGGTCATCGCAGGCACGCGCCGCCCCCAATGCCGACACCGGGCCGACAACCGGGCTGACGCCGCACAGCTGCGCGCAAGATCTACGCCGGCACCGCGCCGGTACGCTGGAATCCGTCCACCAGCTCCACGATGCGGCCACGCGCCTGCATGTCGTGCAGCTCCCTCTGCAGCCGAAACACCCCCGGGTCCGGCTCGGGAGACGCCAGTGCCTTGCGCAATAGCACCGGCAGCCCATCCAGCTCCCGCAGCCACCATGCCGCACCGGCGGCCTGCAACCGCGCGGCGTGGTCGAACTGGTCGTAGTCCAGTGGATACACGATGGACGGCAGCCCGGCGGACAGGCAGGCGTACAGGATGCCGGCGCCGCCGTGGTGAACCACCAACGCGTAGCGATGCAGGTGCTGCGCATAGTCCACGTAGGGCAGACGCCGATAGTTGTCGCAGGCTGGCTGCAGCGGCGCGGCGGTATCGCCATCGCTGAAGTGGAACACCACCTCGGGAAACTGCGGCGCCAGCGCGCGCAGCACCGCATCCATGCGCTGTTTGACCCATTGCAGGTGCGTGCCCAGGGTCACCAGCACATGCCGCCGCCCGGCGAGAAACTGCGGTGCCTGCACGGCTGCCGGGGGCGTGCACAACTGCGGCCCGACAAAGCGCAGCGCGGCGGGCCAGCGCTGCGCGAATTCGAACGACGGCACGCCCAAGGCCAGGATGCACTGCGGCGAGTACACCGCCTCGCTGCCATCGTTGCGGTACAGCGCCGGCAGTCCGCAGGCCCGCATCTGCCGCCGGTAGCAGGCATGCAGGGTGCGCTTGAAGCCGCGGGTGAGCCGCCGGGCAATCGCATGCCAGGCACGCTGGCGCAGCGTAGTCGCAGGCAGCAGACCACCGAAGTAAGCCGGCGGCCCGTCGCCGGTTTCGATCACGCAGGGCGACGGCATGCTGGTCCACCAGGCGATGCCCATCGCCTGCGCCGCCAGCCCGGCACTGGGCAGGGTGAAATCGGCGATCACCAGATCCGGCCGCCGCGTGCGCCAACGCGCCTGCAACGCATCGCCCACCTGCGCCATCAATCCCAGCGCGTCATGCAGCTGCCGGCGCAGACGCACGGGGTGATGGCCGACCGCATGCGGCGGGTTGGCGATCTCCAGCAACACGCGATCGGCGTGCGCATCCAGCACGCCTGCGCCGCGCAAGCCACATGCCTGGATACGCGCCTGCGCAGCCGGCGTGCTGATCACGTGCACGTCGTGATGCGGCGCCAGCTGCCGGGCGATGGCCACAATCGGATGCAGATGCCCGCTGTACGGCGGGGCGACCAGATCAATGCGCATGCACCCTGCCCCGCAACGTCTGCTGGACCATGGCGACGAAGGCCTGGCACTCCGACAGCACGTCAGCAGTGGTCAGGTAATCCATATGCCCGCAGGCCGGCGCCAGTTGCACCGGCCCACGAAACAGCGCACGCGAAATCCAGTCGCCGCGCCCCTGCACGCTATGCAGATGCGCGAACGTAGCCGGGTTGCGGCACACCGGGCCGTAGGCGAACACGGCCAGACGCGCGCGCAGCTCCTGCGGCAGCTGCAGCGCGGTGAGCACCTGCAACCCGCAACTGCCGGCCAGCAGCACCGTCATCGGCGCCTGCGCGAGCAAGGCCTGCACGCTCATACGATCGCTATGCGCCACGCGCGCCGCACGCGCGGCCAGGTATTGGCGTGCGTTGGAGACGCTGGCGCGCCACAGCGCAACGCGACGGTGCGGCGCCATGTCGCTGCGGTATGGGTAATTGCATGCGATCAACTGCCGGTCATCGCCGTGCAGCTGCTGTAGAAAATCGCGTTGCTGTCCGCTCAATGCGCAGCTTGCCGGATCGCTCTGCCCGGTGAGGAAGGCGATCTGCAGTGGCGACGCGTCACTGCGCACGGAAGCGACCATCTGCCAGCACGCGGTAACGTCGCGTGCGCCAGGCGATGCTGCGTACGCAGGCCGCGTGCAGCAGGTGCAGCGGCTGCAGGCATTCGGCCAGGACCGACAGCACCGGCCGATGGCGTACCGCCCCGGTGCTGCGCCACTGCACCACACACAGCAGCAGCGCACGCAGCAGCAAGAGCGTCGCCCCGCATGCGATGGACCAGCCACCGGGCTGCACGCAGATGCCGAGCAACAGGGCCACCAACAACACCGGCGGCAACCCCTGCAGCACCGAGATGGCACCGGCGATACCGATGCGCTGACGGCGCAGCAGGATCAAGGCGAACAGCATCCAGCGATGCATCTGACGGGCATAGCTGGGCAGATCCGGCATGGCGGTGCGCATCGCCACCGGGGCGATGGATTGCCGGATGCGGCCACCACGGTCGCGCACCAGGGCGGCCACGGCCAGATCGTCGGTGAGCTGGTCCAGCACGCCGCCAAGACCGCCCCAGGCACGCAGGCGTTCGGTACGCGCGGCGTAGCACATGCCGTTGATGGTCAGCGGCGCGGCGAACGGCAACCAGCCCAGGTAGGTGAGCGCGGCATTGTTGTTGACGAACTGCGCCAGCAGCCGCCCGGCCAGGGTGTCGCTGTCGCGGTAATGCGGCAACGCGGTGACCAGGTCGGCGTGCTGCAGATCGCGCAGCAACTGCGCCAGCGCCGCTGCGCTCAGCTGCGCATCGTCATCCAGCACCAGGCTGATCGGCGCCTGCACCTGCGCAAGCGCCGCCTGCAGCTTCCACGCCTTCGGATTGAGATCCGGCGGCGCGGCGGGCACCTGCATGCGGGTAATGCGTACCTGCCGATACTGCGCCACCAGCGCATCGGCCACCGTGTTGCCGGCGCGGTCGTCTGCGTCCAGCAGCCACAGGAAATGCGCCTGCGGCAACGCCTGCAGGTTGGCGGCCAGCACCTGCTGCAGATGCGCGTCGCCCCCCAGGATGGGCTGCAGGATCGTCACATCCGCCTGGCTGGCTGCAGCGTCGTGCAATGGCGCCATGCGTGCGCGGCGTATCACCCACACCGCCGCGACGGTCTTGACGATGAGCAGGACCAGATAGAGCACAGCCAGGGCCGACACTAGGCCCATTGCGCCGCCTGCCAGCGGACGAACGCCTCCACGCCCTCGTCCAGACCGACACTGGGCGGGCCCAGATCGGCCAGCGTGCGCTGCGGATTGAAGGTCTTGGAATACGCGAACACGCCCACGCCGAAGCGCGTGATCGGCGGCTCGCTGCGCAACCGCAGCAAGCGATACGCGCCTTCCACCACGCTGGCCATGCGCAGCGCCGTGCCGATGCGCACCTCACGCTGCGGCAGCGGCAAGTGCAGGCGTGCCAGCACATCCAGCAACAGTTGCTGCACGTCCACCGGCTGCGCATTGGTGAGGTTGTAGGCGCGCTGCAGCTGCGGTGCGGTGGCAGCGCGGTAGAGGTAATCGCACAGCGCATCGATGTAGATCAGATCGCCGATCACCGGCCGGGTCTGGCCGACAAAACGCGGCAGCGCGCCCTTGCGGGCCGCCGCGATCACGCGCGGAAACAGCACCGTATCGCCCGGCCCGAACACCGCACGCGGGCGCAACACCGACCATTGGCCCGGATACGTCTCAAGCAACGTTTCACCCAGGTACTTGGTCTGCGCATAGGTGCTGACGAAGGCCGGGCCGATGGGGCTGTCCTCATCCAGGTCGTACTGATGTTCCTCGCGATAGAACACCGAACTGGACGAGACATACAGCAGGCGCGGGCAACCGTGCCGTTTGCAGAAGTCGATGACGTTGGCGGTGGCCTGCACGTTGTGCTGGTGGAACTGCGCGCGGGTTCCCCACGGCGACGCCAGCGCGGCCGCATGGATCACCACATCCGGTTGCCAGTCCAGCGCGAACGGCTGGCTCAGATCGATGCGGTGATAGTTGGGCAGCGCGCTCGCGCGCCGACCGATGCCATGGATCTCCACACCGGGCCGCCCCTGGAAACGCCGCAGGAATGAGCCGCCGACAAAACCGGATGCACCGGTCACGAGAATGCGCAGGCTCATCGCCACTCCGGTTGATAACGGTCAAGACTGGGCTGGCAGTGCGAAGGCAGGATGACCAGCTCCGGATGCGCCTGCGACAGGCCGTGCAGCTGCCGCACGGTGCGCTGGAAGGCAGCCCAGTCGTGCATCACCAGGCGGGTGGGCCACGCCGGCCATTGCAGTGTCTTCCAGGTTGCCGACGACCACACCGCATCTGCGCACAGCAGCACCTGGCGGTCCTGTTGATCGCGCAGCCACAGCCCCATCTGCCCCGGCACATGGCCAGGCAGCGGCACAGCGAGCACGCTGCCGTCTTCGAACAGATCGTAGGCACTGCCCAGGCCCTGCCAGGCACCGGTCAATGCACGCTGCGGCGCCTGTTCGGCGAACTGCATGCGCCGATCGAAATCGGCCGGCAGCAGCTGCGGCAACAGCGCGCGGCGCAACCCGCCCAACCGCGAACAGCCACGCATCTGCGCATAGTCCGCGCGCAGACAGATGAAACGCGCGTTCGGCAGATCGCGCAGGCCACCGATATGGTCGGCGTGGAAGTGCGACACCAGGCACCAGGCGATCTCGTCCAGCTGCACGCCGCGACGCGCCAGTTGCGCGCCCAGGGTTTCGTGCGCCGGCAGCGTCACCGGCGTGGTCCAGCGGTACAGGCGTTCCGGCCACGGATCGGTGGCGCGGAAAAAATGCTCCGCATAGCCGGTGTCGTAGAGCAGCGCACCGCGCTGCGGATGCCGGATCAGCACGCTCAAGGCCGGAAACTCGACCGCATGCCAATGCCCATCGGCGCGCACCATGCGCTCGCAATGCCGGCAATGGCCGATGCGCAGCAGGTCGAGGGAAACGCGCGGCGCCATCAGTAGCGCAACACCATGCCGCCGATCGCCAGGCCGGCGCCGGTGCCGAGCAAGGCAACCAGCTCGCCGCGCTGCAGTTGCCGATCCACCACGGCATGATGCAAGGCATGCGGCAACGAGGCGGCCACCTGGTTGCCGGTGGTCGGCAGGATGCGCACCACCTGCCCGGCATGCAGCCCCAGCGCGCGCACCACATGATCCAGGCCGCCACCGGAGGCCTGGTGCGGCACCAGCCAGCGCAACGCGGTGGCCGCAACCCCTGCCTCGTCCAGCAGCTGCGTCCAGAACGCCGGCAGGTGACGCGCGGCAAACCGATACGCGCCGCGGCCATCCATCCAGAACAGGCGCGGGGCTGCGGGTGCGCTTGCTTCTCCGTGCGGCGCGCGGGTGCCGCCGCCGCCGATGCGGCACAGGTCCGCGCCGTTGCCATAACTGGCAAGGCGGCTGGACAGCAACGCCGAGTCCTGGCCTGCACTGCTGCGCCCGACCACGACCGCGGCAGCGCCATCGCCGAACAATCCCGCGGTACCGGGGTGGGCATCGTCCAGCCCGGCCGAGGCCACTTCGCTGGAGACGATCAACACGCGCCGATAGCGGCCCAGGGCCAGCGCACTGGCGGCCATGTCCAGGGCCACCAGGAAGCTCAGGCAGGTGGCATTGACATCGAATGCGGGAATGCCGGAATCGCCCAACCCCAATGCGCGCTGGATCAGCACCGCCTGACAGGGAATCGGTTGCTCCATGACCGCACAGGCCGAGATCAGGCAATCGATCTGGCTGCCATCGATGCCGGCATTGTCCAACGCCTGCCGCGCCGCGGCCGCTCCCATCGACGATGCCGTTTCGCCCTCGCCCACGTAGTGGCGGGTGACAACGCCCAGGCGTGCGGCCGTGGTTCCGGCCGGCAACTGCCAGCGCGCGTCCAATTCGCTCGAGCTGACTTCGCGCGACGGGACATGGCGTCCGGTGCCCAGGATGCGCAGCGGCAATGCGTTCAACACGAAAGCTCTCGGCAAAGAAGGCGCGCAGCATACCGTGGCAGGAGCGGCCGGCCTAACCCCGCACGGCCAGTCGCCCTGCCCGATCGCAATGCCATCCGGGCGGCGCGCGACACGGCTGCGGCGACGGGCGCGGCAAGCGCCGCTCCAAACGGCTGCAAGCACTGCACAACCCATATCGCGGGCGCACCGCAGCAGGCACTGGCGTGTGCAGACGTGCCTGGGACGCGCGCGCCGCCCTGCGCTTCAGGCGATCAAGGCGCCTCCACCTCGTAGCCGAGCGCCTGCAAGCGGGCCAGATAGCCGTCTGGCGCGGTCAAGCGACTGATCGGCAACACCGCAAAGGTGCTGCGATTGCGCTGCAATGCGGCGCTGGCGATGCCGAGCCAATGCTCGCGCATGCGCCGCTCCAGATCGTCGATGCCGCGCTTCCTGGCCGCTTCGGAACTGGCCATCGCGCTCATGCACGCCGCCTGCGGATCTTCCCGCGGCAACTGGCGCAACGCTTCGATGTCGCCCACCGACCAGGCATTGGCGCGTTCGACCATGGTGGGGAGATCGCGCTCCACCGTTACCAGGATGCTGCGAAAGCAGGCAGTGTCGTCCATGCCGCCGGCGCGAAACTCCTTCAGCGCCTGCCGCGGGTCGGTGATCTTGTAGTCCAGCGCGGTCGGTGTCGGCTTGATACCAGCACGCTTGGCGGCACGCTCCACCACCGACCAGATCACCGGCGAGCGGGCCAGACCCGATCGTTTCAGCGCCGCCTGGTACAACTCGCCAGCGGCCAGCATCGGGCGTTTGCGCTCCACGCCGCGATCGTTGCCGATGTAGCGGGCCTTGGCCACGCTCCAGCGCGCGTAGAGATCGGGCGGCAGCACCTGCCGCAGTTCGCGGCCATCGGCGTTCTTCATTGCCTTCATCGCCGACGGCAGCAAGGTGAGTTTGCCGAAGAACCCCATGTCCGCATCGAGCTGCACGGTCGGCGCCATCAGCACCTGTTGGGACTGGCCGATGATGGTTTCCACTTCACTCGCCTGCCATTGAAGGCGCTTGGGCAACGGCGACTGCGTGCCCAGGATCCACAAGACGTGGTCGCCCTTGCTGACCTTCCACAAGCCGGGCCCGGGCTGCACACCGCGTACCACCATCGCTTCCAGATCCACCACTGGTGGTGGTGCCGGCGCCGTCTTCGGCGGCGGCGCTTCGCTGGCCGCCGCCAGCAGCGACACCAACATCACCCCTACTCCCCACCCCACTGCCCTGTGTCGCATCGCGCATCGCCCCCTGTGTGAGGCGGACATTACGTGAAGCCGGCACCCGCCGCGTTAGGGAAGCGTTGCACCGGGCCCGGAGTGCGTGACTGACATCAGCGCGGGGCCAGCGTTGCCAGATGCGCTGCCAACGTCGACGCGGGATCGAGGAGCGCAAACCCTTCCCAGACGAAGCCCGGCGAGACCGTGCATCCCACCAGGGTGAAGTCGCCCAGCGAACGTGCCGCCTGCCACTGCCCTGCCGGAACCACCTGCATCGGCTCCCCGCGTTCGGCCGCGTCCAGGATCAGCCGCTGCAGCTGTCCGCTGGCTTCGTCGTAGAGCAGCAACTTCAGGGCGTCGCCCTGCTGCCACTGCCAGGTTTCCTCGGCATCCACACGGTGCCAGGCACTGCATTCGCCTGCAGCGAGCAGAAACCGGATGGCCGTCATCGCCGGACGGGCGCGCCCGTCGTCGATCACCTGACGGGCAGAGGCGTAAACGCGACGGAAATGCCCGCCTTCCGGATGCGGGGCCAGGTCGAGCGAGCGGATCAGGGCAGCAGCAGTGGGATGCATGCCCGCATGCTAGGGCAGCAGCCGTCGCCTTGCATCAAGGCAGATGCTTACCCGCGCGCAGGCAGGTGCGGAAAAACACCAGCAAGTCCCAGCTATAACGCTTTAGCAGGCGACGCGGCTCGTTGAGCAACCGGTACATCCACTCCATGTGCAGCCGGCGCACCCAGTCCGGCGCGCGCCGGGCAGTGCCGGACAGGAAGTCGAGCAGCGCACCGACGCCGAACACCAGGGGGACACGCAGCGCCTGGCTGTGGTCCAGAATCCAGCGCTCCTGCAAGGGGTTGCCGAACGCCACCAGCAACACATCGGCGCCGGACCGATTAATGCGCTCGGCCAGACCTTCGCCGGCGGCGGCAAACTCGCCATAGCCATCGCACATGCCGACCACCTGCTGCCCCAACGTTCCGGTCAAGGTTGCCGCCGCCGTCGCACCGACGCCCGGGCGTCCACCCAGCAGGAAGAACTTCAATGGCTGCGCGCTTTGCCGGCACAGGTATGGGATCAGGTCGGTACCGTTGAGGTTGCCGGCGAAGCGGCGGCCATGAATCAACCGTGCCGCCAGATCCATTCCGATTCCATCGTTGACGATGCGCACACTGGGTTCGCGCATGCGCATCCGCAACGTCTGGCACTGCACGACGAAATTGGTATTGGCAAAGAACACCCTGCGCGGTTGTTGCGCCGCCAACGCATGGAACAGGTCCAGCGCGAAGGCTTCCTGGGTCGTGGACAGCACCGGAAAGCCGCCCAGTGGAATCACCACGCCCGGCGGCGCCTCGACGGCGGCGGGAGTGGTGTCCACATCCATGCGCTGGCTCTGCATCATCGAATCACCAAAGGTCGTAAGGGAAGGCAGCCAGCAAGCCGGCCTGCAGCTTTTCCACGTCGAAGCTGCCATTGCCGCCCAGTGCCAGGCACTCTTCCACGGTGTTGCCCGAATGCCACTGGGTGCGCCCGGTGCCGTAGTAGTAGTCGTCGTACTTGAAGCGATCTTCGCCGTTGCCCCAGTCCAGATACACCGCCGGGATGCCGTAGGCCTCGGCCAGGATCAGGCCATGCAACGAACTGCTGACCACCAGCTCGGCGCCCAGCAGCCGGCTCATGAAGGTCGCCGGCTTGACGTTCGGGAACACCAGGTGGTCAGCGTAGGCGCTGTATTTTTCAACCGGCTCGTTGAAATGCGGAACGATCGCGAACGGCCGCTTCTCCACCGGGCCCATTGCCTCGGGCGGGAAGAACATCGGGGTCAACAGGCCCGGGTCGCCATAGACTTCCGGCACCGCGATACCGCGATCCAGCAGGAATTGACGGGTCTTGGGACCGCGCACCGCGCGCACGTCCAGCGTGCTGAAGGTATTGCGCTCGGCGGGAATCTTGCCGTTGATGCCGCTGCCCCAGACGGTGTCGCCGTCTTTGGCGAAATGCAGCACCGAACCGATCGCGATCAGCTTCTTGCTGAGATCGCGCTTTTCGATCAGCGTCTTGTCCTGCAACGACAGCACACAGGACACGATCACCTTGGAGAGGTGATCGCCCATGTTGACGCCAGCGTTTTTCGGCTGCCACCAGAACAATGCGCGACGTTCTGCGTGTTCTATCCACTTCTGCAGCAAAGCGTTGGCCATTACAAAGGGTCTCCTGTGTCCAAAAAACGTGCGAGGTGCGCCGCATCGGTCAATGCGAGAGCGCGGCCTCCGAGGAAGCACGCGCGGCGGCGCCGGTGTGCTGCGGATACAAACGGGTTTCCGGATACGCGGCCGGATCCAGCACGCGGTCGGTGGTGTCCGACCAGTTCAGGCACTGGCGGTAACGCACATGCGGCGCATCCAGCGCCAGGCTGATCGCGGCAACGATCGACTCTGCATTGCCGGGGGTATAGCCAAAGCGGGACTGGTACGGCCCGACCACGGCGTTGGGGCACACGGCCGGCAAACCAAAGAAGTCGTACTGCAGCAGCTTCATCGAGCTGTCGGCCAGGTAGATCGGCACCTGTTCCGATGCGTATGGCGCAATGCCGAAACGCGCGTGCTTGATGTAGCCGATGGTCTCGGCGTGTTTCATCTCACCATAGACCACGACGTTATCGCCATAGCCCGGATGCCTGCCCATGCCTGAGCCGATCACGTGGAACGTGACCTGCGGAAACGCCTTGCTGGCAACCACGAAAAATTCCGGATCGAACAACATCGACCCCACCGCCACAGCATGAATTCCCTCGCCATACGGCGATGGGTCTCCCAGTTGATCGAGGTTGTGATCCACCCCATGGCCAACGTGGTAGACATTGTCGCGGCTGGCGATTTCGTCTGCCATGGCCGGCGAGACCAGCGCAATCACGTCGAGCGTCGGCGCCACCCGATCAAACTCACGTTCGATATAGGACGCCACGTTGATCGTGCTCAGGCCGTCGGATGCACGGTACACCAGCTTTGCCGCGGGATTGGTGCGCTTGGCGAGCTCGATGAACGCCACCGCGATACCGCTTTCGAACACGATCACATCGGCTTCGCGCATCCAGTCGAGCAACTGGCGCGGCGGATGCGCCGCATACCAGCGGAACATCGCATCCTCCACCGACTGCAGCCAACTCCGCCGCGTATTGAAGGGGTGCACCGTGGTGCGCCACAGATAGCAATCGACGCCCTTGTGCGAGACCACGGTGTTGGCGGTTTCATCCAGCGGCAGGCGCATGTCGCCCTTCATCCGCGACAGGCGGCTGTAGCGCAGCGAGAAGAACCGCGTGGTACCGCGCTGCGCGAGCTGATCGGTAATGAAGTGGATGTTGGCGCGGCGCGGCGTGCGGTAATCGTGGGCGGACAAGACCAGGTAGCAAGGCCGGCGAATGCCGGAAGCAGCGGCGGCGGGTGTGTCGCTCATGGGCCGTGTCCTATGAATGAGTGAGAGAAAGCATGCCCGACGACAGGCGAAGACGATGTCGATCTCATCGGCGCGCCTTGGCCTGTGTCAGCAACTTGCGGATATTGATGATGGAGACCACGTCGCGACGGAATGCCGGCCAGATGCCCAGCATCAGCAGGCAGACCGCGGCCATCACTGCAGCGCCAACGCCCAACTGCTGCCACAACGGGCCACCCACGGTAACCGACGCGTAGTAAGCGCAGCCGCCGGCAAGCCCATAGGCCGTCATCGCACGCACTGCGTTGATGAATAGCGCGCCGACCGGCGTGTCGGAAATCTTGCCGACCCAGATCAACGACAGCGGCCAGGTCACCAGCAGACCGAAGGAATACCCGATCGCCACACCCATGGCGCCCCAGCGCGAACCGACGAAGATGCAGGCGATCAGCACGATGCGGCTCACCAACGAGAACAGCAGCTGCTGCCGCATCAATCCCCTGGCCAGGAACACCCAGTAGGTGGCGTACGACGCGGTCTGGAAGATGCCACCCAGCGCGAGCACCTGGAACAATGGCACTGCCTGGCGCCATTGTTCGCCCAGCACCAGCACGATCAACGGCATCGCCACCGCACAGGCGAACGAGAACAGCGCCACGATCAGGTGCACCATCACCGTCTGGCCACGCAGCAGGAACGCGCTGAAACGTTCACGGTCGTCCTGCAGCTGCGACAGCACCGGCAGTGCCACGCTGGTGGCCGGTGCGTTGATCTGGTTCAACGGCATCATCAGCAGCTGGAATGCGCGGTTGTACAGGCCCAGCGCATCCGGGCCGGTACGCCAGCCGATGATCACCTGCCCCACGTTGCGGCTGGCATACCCCAGCAATTGCGCCGCCATCAGGTTCCAGCCGAAACTCATGAAGTCGCGCATCGGCGCCGCGCGTTGGTAGCCGCCCGGCAACCAGCGTGCGCAACTTGCAGCGATCACCAGGTTGACCACCGCCTGCACCACCTGCTGCACCACCAGCGCCCAGTAACCCCACCCCAGCAACGCGGCAGCCACCGCCGCGCCCAGGCCCAGCACCTGCGAGCCCACATCGCTCAGCGCCACCTGCCCGAAGCGCAGCCCGCGGCTCAGATGCGCGCGGTACTGCGTGGTCATGCCATTGATCAGGAAGGTCACTGCCAGCGCCTGGGAGATCGTGACCAGTGCCGGCTCTTTGTAGAAATTGGCAATCAGATGCGCCGACGCGAACACCAGCACCGACAGCCCCAGACCGATGCCGCTATTGATCCAGAACAGGTTGTCGCGCTGTTCGCGGCTGACGTGCTTGGCCTGGACCGCAGCGGCCGACAGGCCGAAATCACGCAGGATTTCCGCGGCGCCGACAATGGCGGTGACCATCGCCATCAGGCCGTAATCGTAGGGCGTCAGCAGTCGCGCCAGCAGGATGATGCCGCCGAACTGCACCACCATCTTGGCCGACTGGCCCAGCATGGTCACTGCGGCACCGCCGGCGGCACGCGAACCGAGACTGCGCTGCGGCGGCGCGGGAGTCGGCGGTGTAGGCGTTTGGGCGGTCACAGCGCAGCGTCTCCATCCTTGCCCAGCGCTTCCAGATAGGTGCGGTAGTGCAGCTGCCCGATACGCGGCCAGTCGCGCTGCGACAGATCCGGTGCCGGTGCGCGCGGCGCCGCGCGCACCTTGTCCAGCATGCCGGTCAGCAGCGCTGCATCGAAGTCGCCCTCATACAGGAATACCCAGCCTGGCCCCACTTCGTCGGCGATCGCCGCATTGGATTCGCTCCACGGCGCCAGCACCGGCCGCGCCAGCGACAACGCCAGCAGCAGGGTGCCGGAGTTGTGCATCTGCCGGTACGGCAGTACCACCAGTTCGGCTTCGCTGACTTCGCGCGCCAGCACCGGCTCTTCCACGTAGGCCAGCAGTGCGGTGATGCGCGGATCCTGCACGCACGCATCTTCCACCAGGGTCCGCATCTGCGGTGTCGCCGGGTTGCCGACGATCCGCAGATTCAGGCGCGGGTCGCTCACCTGCTGCATCACGTCCAGCAACGTTTCCACGCCCTTGTACGGGCGGATCAGGCCAAAGTGCAACAGCCGCCCGGGAACAGTGCTGCCCTGGGGCATGGACGCGAACCAGTCGCGGTAATGTCCATGCAGGATGGCGTCGGTGAACGGCGGACGCGGCGGCGTGGTCGCATTGATCCGGATCCAGCGGCGGGTGAGCCGATCGATCCAGCGCAACAGGCTGCGTTCGCGCCAACCGCGATCTTCGTGCGGCGCCAGGTTGTGCAAGGTCCGCACGACCGGCGTGCCGGTCACCTGCAATTTGAGCAGCAACAAGGCCGCACACATCTGCTTGGCCAGCGTTCCCGCGGCGCTGGGATGGCGCAGCAGATACTCCGGCCAATGCAGGTGCAGTACGTCGTAGTGCGATAGCAACGCGGCGCGCATCGAGAAAAAGCGCGGTTGCACCGCGTC
This sequence comes from Xanthomonas floridensis, assembly GCF_001642575.1. Lineage (GTDB taxonomy): Bacteria > Pseudomonadota > Gammaproteobacteria > Xanthomonadales > Xanthomonadaceae > Xanthomonas > Xanthomonas floridensis. The sequence continues at coordinate 88,172 of NZ_LXNG01000015.1, forward strand.
AGGGAGCGCGTCATACAACTGGGTCAGATACGGATTGGTGTTGGCGTTGGGCTGCTCGGTCGAGAACAGCACCGTGAGCTGCGGCTTCGCCGCCGCTGTGGCTGCGGGCGCGCTCATCGCCGCGTCTCCTGCGGGCGCGGCGTGCCCAATGCGATGTGGTACTCGTCGACGTAGCGCCCGACCACGTGCTTCCAGTCGTACCGGCTCACATAGGCCATGGTGGCCGCGCGACGGCTTGCAAAGTCCGCGTCTGCCGTCAGCGCCAGCGCCTGCACCTGGTCGGCCGCCGCCTCGATGCGGTCGCGGTTGACGATCACGCCCTGCCCCGATTCGGTGGCAAGCCGCACGAACGGCGGGATGTCGCTGAGGATGGGAATCAGCCCCGCGCTCATGGCCTCCACCGCGGCGATACCGAAGCCCTCGTGACGCGACAAGCATACGAAGAACTGCGCCTGCTGCATCAGCGCGCGCAACTGTTCCTGCGACGGCGACATGCTCAGCTGCACCTTGTCCTGCAACCCGCGCTCGGCAATGGCCTTGCGCAGGTCGGCCTCATTCAGATCGTACTCGCGGCCGGCGATGATCAGACGCCACTGCGGGTCGCGCTTGAGCGCAGCCTGCAGCAACTCCAGGGTTTCGATCAGGCCCTTGTTGACCGACCAGCGACCGAAATACAGCATCGTCCGGCCCGGCGTTGCAGCGCCCTGCCCCGCATATTTCTCTACATCCACGCCGTTTTCGATCACGCGCAACCGCGCCGGCGAGACCACCTTGGCGAACAGGTCGCCGTCGTTTTCGCTGGTTGCAATGACACGGCAATACGCCAGTGCCGAGGTACGCGTCAGGGTCTGGAACCACAGCTGCTTCATGCGCGAGGCGTAAGCGGTGTGAAAGAAACCACCATGCGTGGACACCACCATCGGCTTGCGATGCAAGGGCTTGGTCAGCGCCAGATAGTCGTAGAAAAAATCGATGCCATGCAGATGCACCAGGTCCGCAGAGCGGATCGCACTCAGCACCGAGGGCGCCAGCGGATAACGCGACGAACCACGGTAGCCGATCCGCTGGATCGGCAGACCCTGGTAGGTTTCCTGCGGCGCCAGCTGTGCACCCGGATCGGTGAACACGCGATCGAGCGTGACCACCTCCACCGTGTCGGCACTGGTGGCCTGATGCTGGCGGGCCACATTGAGAACGACTTCCTCCATCCCCCCGATCGACGGGTGGAATTGGCGGACGACATGCACCACTTTCATTTACGCCAATCTCCTGTGCCAGCGACGCGCACGCATGTGCTGCGACGGCTGATGATTCTGCAATTCGTCATTGACCCTTCAACCCCAACATCCATGGCGCCAGACGCACCAGCACGGCGCGCATCGGCACGGCGCATGCAATCGCGAACATGCTCAGGCCCATCGCCCAGATCGGCGTACCGATGAGCCCGCGATCCACCAACCCGGTCCGCGCAACCACGCTGGTCGCTACCAGGAACACCAGCGTGTGCGTGCAGAGAATCAACAAGGTGTTGGTGCCGATCCACTGCACCCACTGCCAGTTGCGAAGGAAATAGGCCACGCACAAGGTCATTGCCGTGCCAAGCAGGCTGACCAGCAGGAACAGCGCCGGCCAATGCCCGAACTGCAGGTTATTGACATCCACCTGCCCGTTCCAGGCAGCCAGCACGCCCCATGCAGCCATAACGACCGGCAAGGCCAGCGCCCATGCCAGTGCCGAGACCGAACGCAGCGCATCGGCAACCCGCGACAGCGCACCGCCGAAGGCGATGAAGAACAACGCAACCGGCAACACATCCAGCGCAAGCGGCAGGCGCATCTGCAACGACGGAAACCAGCTTGCCCAGGCCAATGCGAGCGGCAAGCTGAGCGCGGCCACCACGGTGGCGCTCAGACGTGCGCGCAATGCAATGTAGCTCAGCGTTGTGACAAACAAGGCAGGCAGAAACCACAACGCCGGGAGCACATACAAACGTGTTCCGTTGGCCCACACCACCCCGACGAATGGGTGCCACCACGGACGCGCGCCCGGTTGCTGAAATGCATGATTGAGCACGGCCATCAATAGCCACACTCCGTAAGCGACCAGAAAAAAGCCCAGGTACGGGATCAGCAGCGTCCGCGCCAGCTTCTTGACCGTGGCCACGTTCAATGCGCGGTGCCCGAAGCGCTCGCCTACCCAGCCGGAGAGCACGAAGAACAGCGGCACATGGAAGCTGTAGGCAAACAGCTTGTAGGCCGGTGGCATCCCGCTCGCATGCCCAAGCACAACCAGCACGATCGCCAGCGCCTTTGCGGCATCGATCTGCCAATCGCGCGTGGCTGCAGCCGCTGGCCGGGCCATCGTCCTGGCTGGCTCCGCAGCGGGAGAATACGCCCCCGTTCTCATGCCGCAGCGCCGGTCATGACGTCACCGTGCGCGCACCCAAGGTCCACGGAGCAAAGCGCATCAGGAACCAGCGCATGGGCACACACGCGGCCAGCGCGAACAACGTGACGAAGATCGCCCAGCCCAGGCCCGGGCGCGCCGAGCCGAAGCCACCGGCAACTGCCGCAACGCCAGACAGCACAAAGAACACCAGCATATGCGTGCACAGGATCAGCAGGGTGTTGCGACCAATCCACTGGATCCATGCCCAGCCCTGCACCAGCCGCGCCGCGCAGATCACCATCAGCGAGCCCAACACCGCGCTGAGCAGGAACACCGCGTGGCTGCGTCCGAATTGCAGCATGTTCACGTCGATACGTCCGTTGATCTGCGCCAGCCAGGCAACCGCGAGCGCCAACACCACGGTCGCCAGCGCGCTGACCGGCAGCGATGTCGGCAGACGCGGCGACACATGGATCAGCAGTGCGCCGAGCGCGTAGAAACACAACGACACCGGTAGCACGTCCAGTCCGAAAAAAAGCCGGACTCCCTGCGCAGGGAACCAGTTCATCCAGAACCACGCCGCCACCAGCGCCACTGCAGCGATTGCCAGCGGCGGTAGCACGCGACGCAGCAGCATGTAGCCGATCACGGTCACCAGCATCACCGGCAGGAACCATAACGGCGGCTGCACGTACAAATCGGGACCGATGCCGGTCAGCAGCGACACGATGGGCTCCCACCAGGGATGACTGCCCCAGCGCGCTGCCTTCTCACCGATATTGCGGGTCAACAACCAGTACGCATAGCCCAGCAGATAGAAGGTGACATACGGCAGCAGCAGACTGCGCACCTGCTTGGTCATCGTCTGCGACAGGCTGGTGGTGCGTGAGGCATAGCCTGCCGCCAGCCATCCCGACACCAGGAAGAACAAGGGCACGTGGAAGCTGTAGGCGAATAGGGTCATGCCATGCGGCACGCCCTTGGCATGGCAGAACACCACCAGCAGGATCGCAATCGCCTTGGCGGCATCGATTCGCGGATCGCGCGCGCGCCCGCCGGCTGCAACACGCGCGCCAGCGTCATGCACCGCGGACGATGCCGGGCGTCCCACCGCGCTCACCTCGATGCTCCCGCAGGCAACGCCATCCGGGTGTTCTCATCAACTGGATCGTGCTTGACCGCGACCTCCGGGCTCGTTGCTGCAGACCATGTCGGACGCATGTGCCAGAGGCAGCCGCAGACGAACCACCACAGCGCCGAGGTCTTGATCGAAAAGTAACCGTTGGAGACCAGCAGGCTCAGCGCGAAGGCGAAGATGGCCAGATTCTTGAACAACTGGCCTTCCTTGCTTGGCATCAGCAGCAGGAACGAGTACGACAACAGGAACGCCAGCACGCCGACGATCGACTGCGATGCAATGAAGTACGAGATGCCGCTATCGAAGTAGCGGTAGGCCTGGGCGAAATCCAGCCCCATCCAGGACTCGAACGAGAGATTGTTCATCGAATACACGGTGAAGAACACCCGGCCCATCGTGGTGTCCTGGTAGGCGGTGATCCCGGTGACCCACACCAGCAACCATGCGCTCATGATCACCAGCAAGAACACCAGAAACGCCAGGCGCTGATCCAGGCGTTTCAACAACGGCGTCAGCAGCACCATCAACACGCAGGTGCCCGCCGCCAGTCGTCCGTCCGAGGCCACGATCATGAAACCGATCAATCCCACCGACAGGATCAATGCAGCCGGACGCATCCAGCGCCAGAACACCAGCAGGATGGCGGTGAAGAAACAGATGTAGTTGCCCATCGTCACCGGCTCGATGAACCACGACGAGGCACGCGGCAGATTGGACCCAGGCAGGAAGTTACGCTCGCCCGGACGCGTGGCGCTGACGAACAGATTACTGTCTTCGTTCCAGAACCCTTCGGCGCTCATACCGCGCGCATTGACGAAGAAGCTCTTCGGGTTGACCAGGTCGCCGTACGCGGTCGGCATCGCCAACTCGAACGCCGCTACCAACGACACGATGATGGTCATGCGGATGAACAACTTGGGCACCGAGCCGGTGTACGCCGAGCCCAGCACCACGAACGCGAACACCACCAAGGCGTCGCGGAAGAACTTCGGGTCGATCTGCCAGTTCACCAGGAACCGCACAAACATCAGCAGCACGATCAACCCCAGCCCGCTGATGATCAGGGCAAGGCGCTTACGGCTCAACGAACCCAGGCCCAGCAGGAAGCAGGCCGCGTAGACCATGAACTCGACCGCATAGGTGATCACCGGCCGGACGGTGAACACGTTCGCATTGATCAGGGCCAACACCAGGTTGTAGCCCACCCCGACCAGCAACGTCAGCTCGATGAGCAGGTTGTGCCAGCGAACCCGGGTCTCTTCGCTCATTCGGATCAGCATGCAGACGCCTGCCTGAAAGGGGCGGCTGCAATGCAGCCGCCCGCGGCGCCGGACGCGCCAGGTCGCACGCTTGCCGCCATCATCAGTACGCGGTCTTCTGTCCGAGCACGCGCACCGCAGTCAGCACGATGATGCGGATATCCAGCCACAGCGACCAGCGACGGATGTAGTCGAGGTCGTACTGGATGCGCTTTTTCATCGTCCGCAGCTCCGGGGTCTCGCCGCGGAAACCGTTCACCTGCGCCCAACCGGTGATACCCGGCTTTACGTAGTGGCGCTGCATGTAATGGTTGATCAGCTTTTCGTAGTGCGTGTTGTGCTGCGCCGCGTGCGGACGCGGGCCTACGATCGACATGCTGCCACCCAGCACATTGAAGATCTGCGGCAGCTCATCCAGGCTGCTGCGACGCAGGAACGCGCCGAAGCGGGTGATACGCGTATCGTTCTTGGTCGCCTGCTGGATGGTGGTGCCATGATCGTCATGCACGCGCATCGAACGGAACTTGAACATGTAGAACTCGCGGCCGCCCAGGCCATGACGGCGCTGGCGGAAGAACACCGGGCCCGGCGAGCTCAGCTTGACACCGACTGCAATCGCCGCCATCAGCGGCCACAGGCCCATCAGTGCAATCACGGCCAGGATCTTGTCCTGCAACGCCTTGGCCACCACGAAGTAATTGTCGCGGTCCACGCCACCCTGGCGCAGGTTGATCACCGGAGTGTTGCCGATCTGCTCACCAGACTGGTTCAGCAAACCGAAGTCGAACAGGTCGGGCACCAGCTTCACATTGATCGGATAGCGATCCAGGCGCTGCAACAGCTGCTTGATATGGTCGCGCTCGCCCAGCGGCAGCGAGATCCACACCTGCTCGACCTGGTTTTCCTTCAGGTAGTCGATCAGCGCATCCGGCTCGCCCAGGCACGGCAGCGACTGGCGCTGCTCGGTCACCGCAATGTCGTAAGGCGTGCGGAAGTAACCGACCAGGTTCATCCCCACCCACGAGTTGCGGCTCAGGTAGTGATTGATCTTCATCACCGGGTGACGCAGACCGACCACCACCACGCGCTGCACGTCCACGCCCTGGGCGCGCAGGTGGTTCAGGAAACCGCGCAGCAAGGTGCGGGCCGCCACCAGCGATGCCAGGCCGCCGACAAACCACAGACCAATCCAGCCGCGCGAGACCTGCTCGCCCACCTGCACGATCAGCGCATGCACCGCGAACAAGGCGAACACGCCGCCGAAGGCACCACCGAGCACCATCAGTTCGCTCAGCAGTCCGCGACCACGCCAGCTGCGGTACAGCGGAAACAGCGCGAAGCAGATGACCGAATACAACAGCGTGGTGGCGATGGCGACCCGGTATGGCGCCGCCGGCACCCAGGAGCCGAACACGATGCGATAGGCGACCAGGCCGGAAACGACCACCATGGTCAGGTCGAAAACGCGCAGTACCAGGTCGGCTGCAGCCGAATACTTGGACAACAATCGCGGCGAGGATGTGGTGTAAGTCGCGCTACTCAAGTCTGCCAAAAGCATGGGGATGTCCTCCAAACTCGATACGGCGCATGCGGGGGAACATACGAATCGCACGCGAGCTTTCAATCATCTCCGTCGAACGATCACCGCGGTAATACCTACCGACCCCAGATCGCTCGACAGCCCTTTGTTTCAACAGAGACAAACTTTCAAACGAAGGAGCCCGAAACATACGGGATCCAACCTTTTCCACGCTGAATCAGTTGTCACTTTAATTAACCACCGTTTTGCAACACCACGATGTCAGTTCAATCGTGTTTCCGGCCCGTTGCCCCGCAGGAAGTAGCGCACAAGCGCCACAGCCAGACCAAGGAATACGCCAAAGATGAAGCCCAAAGCGAGGTTCAATTTGAGTTTCGGCGAAGTCTTCGACGTAGGCACATCTGCAGTGTCGACGATGGTCACGTTGTTGGCGCCGACGTTGCTCGCAACACCGATCTCCTTGTAACGCTGCAGCAGCGCATCGTAGAGCTGGCGGTTGGTATCGACGTCGCGCTTGAGCATGTTGTAGCGGATGCTGCGGCTCTGCAGATCGAGTTCGTTGTTGCGCAGGCCGGCAATGCGTTCGTTGAGCAATTGTTCCTGATGCACGGACGCGTCGTAAGTCGCCTTGAGCGACTGGCGCACGTTGACGATCTCGCCATTGATCTGCCGGCGCGACTCTTCGATCTGCGCTTTCAGACGCTGCATTTCCGGGTAATCCGGCTTGAAGGTCGACAGCTTCTGCTGGTACTCGCTGGTCAGGCGTACCTGCTCGCCGCGCAGCGTCTGGATCAACGGGCTGCTCAGCACCTGCGGCAGCGACATCGCGTCGCCGGTCGCGGCCTGACGCCAGGCGGCCTCGGCCTTGATGCGCGCATCCTGCGCAGAGGCCAGCATTGCGTTGAGGTCGGTCAGGTTCTGCGCCGGCAATGAAGGCTTGTCGTCGCCCACCGACACGATCTGCTCATCGGTCGAATACGCCACCAGCGTCTTCTCCGAATCCTCGACCTTGGAACGCAGCTGCTCCAGACGCTCGGCGAGGAACTTGGTCGCAAACGAGGATGCCTTCATGCGGCGCTCCTGCGTGCTGACGATGAACACCTTCGGATACGTGTTGGCGATCTTTGCCGCCAGCACCGGGTCCGGCGAATCGTAATTGACGTAGACCAGGCGCGAATTCAGGATCGGCTCGACGACCAGGCCCGCAAGCAAGGTATCGGTCAGGCTGCGCTCGATGATCGCCTGACGCGAGTCGACCGACTTGCCGGCTTCCGGATTCTTGGCCGCCGCCTTTTCCAGCGCCTCTTCCACCTGCTGCTTGAACGCCGGCTCCTGGTCGAGCTTGGCTTCGCGAATCACTGCACGTGCCAGCGAACGGCTCTGCAGCAGCTGATACTGGGTCTGGTAGAAGTCGCGATCCTGCGGCGACTCCACCGGCATCAGGTTGTCGACATTCACCACGTTGAGCGAGTCGCGCTCGATCTGCAGCGTACTGGTGGCGCGATACTTTTCCGGCATCAGGAACGTGATCACCAGCGCCAGCAGCGTCGCGCCGATGGTGATCAGGATGATCAGCCAGCGCTGCGACACCAGCGCGCGCCAGTAGTCGAGCAAGCTCACGTCTGCCAGCTCAAGATGCCCATGGCGCTGCGACGGCGAGGAACGATTGTCGGAATTCATACTCATCGGTAAGCGCGCCACACCATCACCAAGGGGGTCAGTTCCAGCATGGTGCGCAGCCAGACGCGCGCATCCGAGCGATACACCACAACGATGTCGCCACCGTAGATCTCAGGGTCCGGATTGGCGCCCTTCTCGATCTCGGTGAGGTCGAAACGCGCGATCATCTTCTGCCCGTTGACCATGCGAAACACGATCACGTTGCCGCGGCTTGCGACGGTGCTGACGCCCTTGGCCTGCGCGACAGCCTGTTGCAGGGTCAGGTTGGCGCCAATGACGGGGTAGATGCCGGGTTCGGTCACGGCACCGGTCACGGTGACGCGGCGGCCATTGGATTCCTGCACGAACACCGACACCTGCGGATTTTGCAGATACCCGTTGCGGTAGCGGTCGGCAACCATCTTCTCCAGCTCGCCGACACCCATGCCGGCGGCATTGACGTCGCCGATCAGCGGCAGCGAGATGTGACCGTTCTGATCGATACGCACCTGCCGTTCCAGATCATCGATCTGGAAGACCTTGACCAGCAACAGGTCGCCTGGGGAGAGTCGATACTCGGGCTGCACTGCGGACATTGCGAGCGGATCGGGAAGCGGCAACGACGTCGCCATGTCCTTCCCGGTGCTGCAGGCACCCAGTGTCATCGAGCAGATCAACGCCAGGCTGAGGCCTTGGCAAAATCGTCCGATCAGTTTCTTCATGCGTGTGGCTGGCTGCCTCGGTTGGGTGGGACAGGAGCTCGCGCAGCATTCAACCGGCCAAACACGCCAGCACGAACGTACGACAGAGGGTTCATCCCGGAACACCGGGATCACGACGGGTATGACGTGTTGCACTGCACTATGGCACAGAAAGATCGCGCCGCAAGACGCTGCACGCCATTTTTTTGACGGCGTTGGCCTATTGATTCAAGTTCGTCGATACCGCGTTAACAAACCGTGATCCACGTTCTAATCCGCTCCTAATGTTTTGGAACGTTTCCGCACACTTAGCACCACTTCGTGACCCAGGTCCATAGCGAACCGGACCGCAAAAACCGGGCACTAGCGTTCCGTTCATGCTGCACTGCGATATGCCGATCTGCATATCCACCACGTCGGGCGAAGACATAAAAATGCAATGTTGCGACGCAACAAAAAAGCCCATGTCATGACGACATGGGCTTGTTGTTTGGTCGGGGTAGCCGGATTCGAACCGACGACCACTAGTCCCCCAGACTAGTGCGCTACCAGGCTGCGCTATACCCCGAAGATGTTGCGTCCCGCCGCGAGGGCGGCCTGCGATTATAGCGGCTTTGTGAAACGTTTTCCTAGCGGCGCAGCAGTTGCAGCACTTCTTCCAGCTCCATCCGCACCTGCTTGATGATCTGGTTGCTCAATGCCGACTCGCTCTTGGCGCCATCGCCCTCCAGGCGCAGGCGCGCGCCGCCGATGGTATAGCCCTGCTCGTAGAGCAGGCCGCGGATCTGCCGCACCATCAATACGTCGTGGCGCTGGTAGTAGCGTCGATTGCCGCGCCGCTTGACCGGCTCCAGGCTCGGAAACTCCGTTTCCCAGTAGCGCAGCACGTGCGGCTTGACGTCACATAGCTCGCTCACTTCACCGATGGTGAAGTAGCGCTTGGCCGGAATCGGCGGTAGTTCGCGATTACTGCCCGGATCCAGCATAAGCCTCCACCCGCTCCTTGAGCTTCTGGCCCGGGCGGAAGGTCACCACCGTGCGGGCCGAGATCGGAATTTCCTCACCGGTCTTGGGATTGCGACCGGGCCGTTGGTTCTTGCGCCGCAGATCGAAGTTGCCGAAACCGGACAGCTTCACCTGACGGCCCTGCTCCAGCGCATCGCGCAGCACGTCGAAGAACGCATCGACAAATTCCTTTGCCTCACGCTTGTTCAGACCGACCTCGTCGAACAGACGCTCGGCCATCTCCGCTTTCGTCAATGCCATGCCAATCCCCTGGTTACCGCCTCAACTCCGGATCCGGGCGCGGTGTTCGCGCTCGACCACCGCCACCACATCGGTCACGACCGCATCCACGTCCCGGTCGGTGAGAGTGCGCGAGTTATCCTGCAAAATCAAGCCCATAGCCAGACTCTTGAAACCTGGATCGACCCCCTGCCCGACATAGCGGTCGAACAACTGGACCTCGCGCAGCAACGGACCGACCGCCGTCTGCACGCTGGCCGACAGCGATGCCCAACTCACCTCCTCCGGCACCAGGAAGGCCAGGTCGCGGCGCACCGAGGGGAACCGCGACAGCTCGCCGGCACGCGGCAAGGCGCGCTGCACCAGCGGTGCGAGCTCCAGCTCGAACGCAACCACGTCCACGTCGATGTCCATCGCCCTGGCCAGGCGCGGATGCACCTGACCGATCCAGCCGATGCATACCCCGTCGCGATGGATGTCAGCCGAGCGGCCCGGGTGCCCGAAGGGCTGCGCCGACGGTCGGAACTCCAGCTGCGCGCCACTGGCGGCAGCCAATGCCATCAGGTCGCCCTTGAGATCGTGGAAGTCCACCTTGCGCGCGGCCTCACCCCACTGCAGCGCCAGCGCATCGCCGCACACTGCAGCAGCAACGTGCTGGGCTTCGCGCGGTGCCACGCCCGCATCGGCGGCAGCGGCAAACACCTTGCCCAGCTCGAACAGGCGCACGCGCCCGGCCTGGCGCGCCGCGTTGCGGCCCAGGGTCGCCACCAGGCCCGGCAGCAGGCGCGGACGCATGATGGCCAGCTCCGCACTGAGCGGGTTGGCCAGCGGCACCAATCCTTCGCTGAACTGCCATTGCTGCAGCAGCTCGGCATCGACGAAGGCGTAATTGATGGTTTCCTGCAGCTCGCGCGCCACCAGCTGACGGCGCACGCTGAGCTCGTCCAGCTGGGTCTCGCTCGGCATCGCGATCCGGCTGGCGCCGCCGGGCAGCGTGGTCGGCACCCGGTCGTAACCATGGATGCGCGCCAGCTCTTCGATCAGATCTTCCTCGATGGCGACATCGAAGCGGCGGCTCGGCGCCATCACCTGCCAGCCCTCGGCCACGGCCTCAAGCTGCATGCCGAGCGCGCTCAGGATGCGCACCACCTCCGCATCGTCGATCTGGATACCGAGCACGCGTGCGATCCGCGCGCGACGCAACACGATCGGTGCGGCCTGCGGCAGATGCTGCGGCAACTGGGCATGCACCACCGGGCCCGGCGTACCGCCGGCCAGATCCAGCACCAGGCGCGTGGCCACTTCGATGGCCTGCGGCGCCAGCGCCGGGTCCACGCCACGCTCGAAGCGATGGCCGGCATCGGTGTGCAGGCCGAGCTTGCGACCACGGCCCATGATCGCGGCCGGATCGAAATACGCCGATTCCAGGAACACGTTGCGGGTGGTCTCGGTGACCCGCGTGTCCAGCCCGCCCATCAGCCCGGCCAGCGCCACCGGGCGGCCAGCATCGGTGATGGTCAGGAAGCTGTCGTCCAACGTCACCTGCCGCCCGTCCAGCAGCGCCAGCTGCTCGCCGGCGCGCGAACGGCGCACGCCGATCGGCCCCTGCAAGGTGTCCAGGTCGAAGGCGTGCATCGGCTGGCCAAGTTCCAGCATCACGTACTGGGTGATGTCCACCAGCAACGACACCGGGCGCACGCCACTGCGACGCAGGCGCTCGGCCAGCCAGACCGGCGTGGTCGCAGCCGGATCGATGCCTTCGATCACGCGGCCGCAGTAGCGCGGGGCCTCCCTGCCGGCGTCCAGTTCCACCGCCAGCGTCCGCGTGGACACCGGCGCAACGGCAGCCGCGTCGAAGGCAACCACTTCGCTGGCGCAAGCCGCCGCTACATCGAAGGCAATGCCGCGCACGCTGAAGCAATCGGCGCGATTGGGGGTGAGCTTGATCTCGATGCTGGCGTCGGGCAGGCCGAGATACTCGGCCAGCGCCTGACCTACCGGCGCATCGTCCGGCAGTTCGAACAGGCCAGAGGCATCGCTGTCCAGGCCCAGCTCCCTGGCCGAGCACAACATGCCGTTGGAGGGCACGCCACGCAGCTTGGCCGCCTTGATGGTCAGCTCGCCGATCTGCGCACCGACCAGCGCCAACGGCGCCACCAGGCCTGCACGCGCATTGGGTGCGCCGCACACGATCTGCAGCAACTCGCCCTGCCCGGCATCCACGCTGCAGACCTGCAGGCGGTCAGCCTCCGGATGCCGCACCGCTTCGACGATCCGCGCCACCACCACCTGGCCCAGCGACTCGCCCAACGGCGTCACCTCTTCCACCTCCAGGCCGATCGCCGTCAGCGTCGCAGCCAACTCCTCGCGGCTGGCCTGGATCGGAACGTGGCTACGCAGCCAATTTTCTGAGAATTTCATAAGGGGCCGGGAATCGGGAATCAGGAATGGGGAATAGGCAATCGCAAAAGCGGGGCACCGGGGCTTCGAGACGGGCTCCGCAAAGCGCGTGGCTTTTGCGATTGCCTATTCCCTATTCCCGATTCCCCGCCGTCAGGCAAACTGCCTGAGAAAACGTACGTCGTTTTCGAAGAAGGCGCGCAGGTCGTTGACGCCGTAGCGCAGCATCGCAAAGCGCTCCACGCCCAGACCGAAGGCAAAGCCGGTGTAGCGCTCCGGGTCGATGCCGACGCTGCGCAGCACGTTCGGGTGCACCATGCCGCAGCCGAGCACTTCCAGCCAACGCGTGCTGCCATCGGGCTGCTGCCAGGCGATGTCCACTTCCGCACCCGGCTCCACGAACGGGAAATAACTGGGACGGAAGCGCATTTCGAAATCGCGCTCGAAGAAGGCGCGCACGAACTCGGACAAGGTGCCTTTGAGATCGGCGAAGTTGGAATGCTCGTCCACCAGCAGCCCTTCAACCTGATGGAACATCGGCGAGTGGGTCTGGTCCGAATCGGAGCGATACACCTTGCCGGCGGCGATCATGCGCAGCGGCGGCTGGTGTGCGTCCATGTAGCGCACCTGCACACCGGAGGTGTGGGTCCGCAACAGGCGGCCGTCGCCGAAGTAGAAGGTGTCGTGCATCGCGCGCGCCGGATGGTGCGGCGGGAAGTTCAGCGCTTCGAAGTTGTGCCAGTCGTCCTCGATTTCCGGGCCATCGGACAACTCATAGCCCAACCGCGCGAAGATTTCGACGATGCGCTCGAGCGTGCGCGTGACCGGATGCAGGCCGCCCCGTTCGCCCCGACGCCCCGGCAGGGTGACGTCGATGCGCTCGCCGGCAAGGCGGGCGTCCAGTGCGGCGGTTTCGAGGGTCGTCTTGCGCTCCGCCAACGCTGCGGTCAGCGTGTCGCGGGTCTGGTTGATCGCCTCACCCGCGGCCTTGCGCTGGTCGGGCGGCAACGTACCGAGCTGCTTGAGCTGGGCAGTGACGCTGCCGCTCTTGCCCAGCAAGGCGACCCGCAAGGCTTCCAGTTGGTCCGGCGTCTGCGCGGCGGCGACATCGGCCAGCGCGCGCTCGGTCAGGGATTGAATATCACTCATTGCACTTGCGCCTCAACTGCTCAGCCGAACGGTGTTTCCGGACATGCCGGAACGCATTGCCAATATTGCCAGCCATCGAATCGACCGATACCGGCTGTCTAAAACGCAAAAGGGGAAGGACTCGCGCCCTTCCCCCGAATATCTGCTTCGCTCCGGTCAGAGATTGCACACGCATGCACAAGCTCTGACGGGAACTACCCCTTCAACAGTCCGCACATGGATGTGCGGGCTCTTGCGAAGGACTCGCACTAACGATGTGCGGGCTCTTGCGAGGGACTCGCACTTATGCCGCCAGCGCGCCCTTTGCCTTCTCGGCCAGCGCGGCAAAGCCGGCGGCGTCGTGCACGGCGATATCAGCCAGCACCTTGCGGTCCAGGGTGATGCCAGCCTTGAGCAGGCCATTCATGAAACGGCTGTAGCTCAGGCCGTTGATGCGGGCAGCCGCATTGATGCGGGTGATCCACAGCGAACGGAAATTACGCTTCTTCTGCTTACGACCAATATAGGCGTACTGCTGTGCCTTGATGACCGCCTGCTTGGCAACGCGGAACACCTTGCGGCGAGCGTTGTAGTAACCCTTTGCCAGGGTCAGAATTTTCTTGTGGCGGCGACGCGCCTGTACGCCACGCTTTACTCGTGCCATGGGTCAGTCCTCAGAGGTAGGGAAGCATACGATCGAGACGGCCAGCGTCCTCGGCACGGACGTGGTTCGTCTGCCGCAGGTTGCGCTTCCGCTTGGTCGCTTTCTTCGTGAGGATGTGGCTACGGTTGGCGTGGCCGCACTTGTACTTGCCGGAGGCGGTCTTGCGGAAACGCTTGGCCGCCGCCCGGTTGGTCTTGATCTTGGGCATTGCTATGTCCTTGATGGTGTTTTGTCACTGACACGGGCGGCAGTCTTGCGACCACGCTTTCCATCCTTGCCCTTGCCTGCTTGTAAGTCCTTGATCGAACACGATCCGGACAGGTCCTGGTGCCGCTCACGCGGCGCCCCGGCAAAACCGGGCCGCGCAGTCTACCCGTTGCCGGGAATTCTTGCAAATCGAGCCACGCTTGCCGCGGCCGGCCCGGTCGGGGCCGCCGCGGCAGCGGGTCAGATCTTCTTCTTCGGCGCGATCATCATGACCATCTGACGCCCTTCCAGGCGCGGACGGGATTCGATGACGATGTCGTCGCCCAGATCGGCCTCGATCCGGGCCGCCATCTCGCGGCCCAGCTCCTGGTGGCTCATTTCGCGGCCACGGAAGCGGATGTTGACCTTGACCTTGTCGCCCTCTTCCAGGAAACGGCGCATGTTGCGCAGCTTGATCTGGTAATCGCCCTCGTCCGTGACCGGACGGAACTTGAGTTCCTTGATCTCGACCTGCTTGGTCTTCTTCTTGGCCTCGTTGGCCTTTTTCTGCTGCTCGAACTTGAACTTGCCGAAATCCATGATCTTGCAGACCGGCGGATCGGCCTGCGGCTGGATTTCGACCAGATCCAGGCCTTCTTCCTCGGCCTTGGCGAGCGCTTCGTCGCGCGACAACACGCCGACCATCTCTCCGTCGCTGCCGATCACGCGGACGCGCGGCACACGGATTTCTTGGTTCTTGCGGTTCTGTTTGTTGTCAGGGGTACTGATATTGCAATCTCCCAGGGGAATCGAACCGGCGCATCCGGATCATCCAGACCGGCCGGGGTTGGCTCACGCTGCCTGCTCTGCCTGCAGACGCTCGATGAAGGCCGAAACCGTCATGGTTCCAAGGTCCTCTCCCGATCGCGTCCGCACGGCAACCGCGCCATTTTCCTTCTCGCGGTCGCCGACCACGAGCAGATAGGGCACGCGTTGCAGCGTATGCTCGCGAATCTTATAACCGATCTTCTCGTTACGCAAATCGGCGCTGACACGGAAGCCTTGATTTGCAAGGGTTTTCCGAACCGAGTCCACATATTCAGCCTGAGCGTCGGTGATGTTGGCGACAACGACCTGGACCGGGGCCAGCCAGGACGGGAAGGCGCCGGCATGGTGCTCGATCAAGATACCGATGAAACGCTCCATCGACCCGACGATGGCCCGGTGCAGCATCACCGGATGCTTCTTCTGGCTGTTCTCGTCCACGTACTCGGCGCCGAGGCGGCCCGGCATCATGAAATCGACCTGCATCGTGCCCAACTGCCAGGTGCGGCCGATGGCGTCCTTGAGATGGTATTCGATCTTGGGACCATAGAAGGCGCCCTCGCCCGGCAGCTCCTGCCACTCCACCCCGCACACGCCCAGCGCGCTGCGCAGCGCGGCTTCGGCCTTGTCCCAGGTGACGTCGTCGCCCAGGCGCTTTTCCGGGCGCAGCGCGATCTTGATCTCGATGTCGTCGAAGCCGAACGCGGTGTAGACCGCCAGTGCCTGCTGGTGGAAGGCGGTGACTTCGGATTCGATCTGCGATTCCAGGCAGAACACGTGCCCGTCGTCCTGGGTGAAGCCGCGCACGCGCAGGATGCCGTGCAGCGCGCCGGAGGGCTCGTTGCGATGGCAGGCGCCGAACTCGCCGTAGCGGATCGGCAGGTCGCGATAGCTGTGCAGGCCCTGGTTGAACACCTGCACGTGGCCGGGGCAGTTCATCGGCTTGACCGCGTAGGTGCGCTTCTCCGACTCGGTGAAGAACATCGCGTCCTGGTAGTTGTCCCAGTGGCCGGACTTCTGCCATAGCGACACGTCCAGGATCTGCGGGCAACGCACCTCGCCGTAGCCGCTGTCGCGGTAGACCTTGCGCATGTACTGCTCGACCACCTGCCACAGCGACCAGCCCTTGGGATGCCAGAACACCAGGCCGGGCGCCTCTTCCTGCAGATGGAACAGGTCCTGCTGCTTGCCGATGCGGCGGTGGTCGCGCTTGTCGGCTTCCTCCATGCGCAGGATGTAGGCGTCCAGCTGCTTCTTGTCGGCCCAGGCGGTGCCGTAGATGCGCTGCAACTGCTCGTTCTTGGCATCGCCGCGCCAGTAGGCGCCGGAAATACGGGTCAGCTTGAACGCCTTGAGAAAGCGCGTGTTGGGCACGTGCGGGCCGCGGCACATGTCCACGTACTCCTGGTGGTAGTACAGGCCCATCGCGGTGATGTCGTCGGACATGTCCTCGATCAGGCGCAGCTTGTACTCCTCGCCACGCTGGGCGAACACCTCGATCACTTCCGCGCGCGGGGTGACCTTCTTGATCACGTCGTAGTCCTGCGCGATCAATTCCTGCATGCGCTGCTCGATCGCGGCCATGTCGTCGGGCGTGAACGGGCGCTCGCTGTAGATGTCGTAATAGAAGCCTTCGGCGATGACCGGGCCGATCACCATCTTGACCTCGGGATACAGCTGCTTGACCGCATGCCCGACCAGATGCGCGCAGGAGTGGCGGATGATCTCCACGCCTTCGGCGTCCTTGGCGGTGATGATGCGCAGGCTGGCGTCGTGGTCGATGACGTCGCTGGCATCGACCAGCTGGCCGTCGACCTGGCCGGCGATGGTGGCCTTGGCCAGGCCGGCGCCGATCGACTGGGCGACCTGCATCACCGAGACAGGGGATTCGAATTCGCGGCGGCTGCCGTCGGGGAGCGTGATATTGATCATGGGCAAGAATGGGGTCTGGGCTGGCTGCAGCGGTCCGCTGCCATGGGAGATCTGCCCACTGCTGGACAGGCTCGGAAAGAAAGTACGGAAAGTGCGACGGAAGACGACGGCACGCGGGCGCTGGCTGCGCAGGGGCCGGTCCGGGTCAACGGTGGGCGGTGGTAGTGCTCATGTCGCACGCTGGGCCGGCGCGGGGCGCGGGCCACCTTCTCGCAAGGGGTCTTGGGCGTGAATGGTAAACCAATCAGGCGGCCACCGGGCGGGCCGGCACGGGGCCGGCGGGCGCGTGGCATGATGCCGGCCACCTGTGCTGCCAGTGCCAACCATGACCATCAAGGGTAAAGCCACCTCGCTGGATATCGCCTACCTGGCCGGTGTATCGCAGCCGACCGTCTCGCGCGCGTTGCGCGGCAGCCCGATGGTCAACGAGGAAACGCGCAAGCGCATCCTGCGCATCGCGCGCGAACTGAACTACAAGGTCGACAAGAACGCCTCCTCGCTGCGGCTGCGCAATGCCGGCACGCTGGCGCTGCTGTTCTTCGAGGACCCCACCGCCGACGATTCGCTGATCAACCCGTTCTTCCACTCGATGCTGGGCTCGATCACCCGCGCCTGCGCGCTGCAGGGCTACGACCTGCTGGTGTCGTTTCAGCAGCTGTCCAAGGATTGGCAGGCCGACTACGAAGACAGCAACAAGGCCGACGGCATCATCCTGCTGGGCTACGGCGATTACCAGGAGTCGCGCCAGCGGCTGCAGCTGCTGGTGGAACAAGGCACCCATTTCGTGCGCTGGGGCGCGGCGCTGCCGGGCCAGCCGGGCATCTCCATCGGCAGCGACAACTACCAGGGCGGGCTGGACATCACCGAGCACCTGTTGGCGCAGGGCTGCCGACGCATCGCCTTCCTGGGCCATGCCTCCAATCACTACCCCGAATTCGAGGAGCGCTACCGCGGCCACGTCGCTGCGCTGGCGCAACAGGATCTGGTTGCCGACGCGGCGCTGCAGTTCGATGCGATCACCACCGAGTCGTCCGGTCACGCTGCATGCCTGGCGCTGCTGGATAGCGGCAAGGCGTTCGATGCGGTGTGCGCAGCCAGCGACCTGATTGCCATCGGCGCGATGCGCGCCCTACGCGAGCGCGGCCTGCGCGTGCCGCAGGACGTGGCAGTCAGCGGCTTCGACGATATCGCGCTGGCCGCCTCGGTGGCGCCGGCCCTGTCCACGGTGCAGCAGGACACCAAGCAGGCCGGCACGCTGCTGGTGGAAAGCCTGGTGGCGCTGATCCGTGGCGAAGCGGCGCAGAGCCGCACGATTCCGGTGAAGCTGGCGGTGCGCGATTCATCGCACAGCCACGGCCTGCAGCCCCCGCTGGGCTGGAGCCCATCCGGCGCGGAGACCGGCGAGGCACTGGCTGGTCGGGCGGCGGATGGGGCTGCCAGGCGCTGATTCGGGAATCGGGAATCGGGAATCGGGAATCGGAACAGCATGCACGGTGTGCTGTAACCGGTCCCGATCTGCTGATTGCGTGTAGGAGCGGACCCGGCCGCGGCGGGGCGTTGCCGATACCCGTGACACCCCATGCGTAGCGTCCCGCGCATGAAGCGCCCCATCGCGCCCGGGGGCGCTCCTACTGGTTGCGGGCGTCGCGGGCGGCCTGCTCGGTCATCTGCGCGTCGAGTTGCTTGCGCAATGCGGGATCGGTGACCGGCGCGTCCGAGAGCAGCACGCGCACGCCGTGCGCCGGGACCTGCGTGACCAGCCGCCCCTGCACCTGCAGGTGTTCGCCACTGACTGCATCGCGCCAGATGCCGGGTTGCAGGAAGCGATTGACCTCGATGCTGGCGGCTGCTTCGCCCTTGTTGAGCAGCACCAGGGCGGTCTGGGTCGTACCGGCATGCTGATACACGCGCAAAAACGTGGCCTGCTGACCGCGCAGGCTGATATCGACCTGCACGCCGCGCTGCAATGCCGGGGTCTCGCGGCGCAGGCGTGCGATGCGCTGCAACGGCGCAAAGATCGGGCTCTGCGGCGCCGTACGGATACGCTCCACGCCGAAATAATTGCGATTGCCGGCGTGCTCGGCGCGCCCGCGCATGAAGCCGGTTTCCGAGCCGTAATAGATCACCGGAATCCCGCGCGCGGTGAACAACCAGTTGTGCGCGTCGATGAAGCCGGTGTCGCTGGCATCCAGCCGCGCCATGTCGTGATTGTCGTAGAAGCTCATCAGCTCGTAAGGGTTCGCGTACGGCCCCTGGCGCAGGAACAATGGCTTGGCAAGTTTTTCGAAGCCCGCCTGTTCACGACCGAAGACTGCAGACAACTGCTGCTTCAATGGAAAATCCAGCACGCTGACGCCGGCGTTGCGCGCCCAGGTATGTCCGGCGATCTTGTCGGCGTCATAGTCGAAAGCTTCGCCGAACATGAAAAATCCCGGGCGTTTTTCGCGGATGCGCGCCACAAAGGCGTGCCAGAAGCGATCCGGCATCCAGCCGATGGTGTCGATGCGGAATGCATCGGCGCCCTGCTCCATCCATTGCAGGTACGCACTGGCCAGGTAGTCGAGCACGGCCGGATTGTTCTCGTTGAGATCGAACAGTTCCGCCAGCCCGCCGCCGGTGTTGTAGAAGGCATGCAATGGGTTGTGCTGCGGATCCAGCTGCGCGGGCGGCAGATTCTGGTGGTCGGCGACCAGGCGCCCCTGCGCATCGTAGAGCTTGCCGAAACCTGGCTGCGCCACCGGCATGGTGTAAGCCGGCGAGCCGTGATTGCCGACGATATCCAGCACCACTTTCAGGTGGTTGGCGTGCATGGCGCGGGTAAAACCGGCGAAATCCAGGCCCGGGCTGGGCAGGTGTTCGTCCAACGTGTAGAAGTTGACGCCCCAGTAGCCGTGGTAGCCGGTCTTGCCGTGATCACTGAGCGTGCTGCCGCAGGTGATCGGCTTGCCACCGGTGAATGCCTGATCAGGGTTGTCGACGATGGGCGTGATCCACACCGCGCCAAATCCCAGGTCGCGAATGTAGTCGGCATGATCGACGATGCCCTTGAAGTCGCCACCCAGGTAGCCGATGTTGTCGTCGCTGCCATCGGCGCAAGGCGTGGGCACATCGAAGCTGCGCTGCGCACCGCCCTGCTCGCGCTGGTCGTTGCCGGGATCGCCGTTGACGAAGCGGTCGGTGACCACGAA
Organism: Xanthomonas floridensis; assembly: GCF_001642575.1. GTDB lineage: Bacteria > Pseudomonadota > Gammaproteobacteria > Xanthomonadales > Xanthomonadaceae > Xanthomonas > Xanthomonas floridensis. The sequence goes on from NZ_LXNG01000015.1 coordinate 108,425, forward strand.
GTACACCGCATCGGCAGCGAATGGCTCCAGAGTGCCGTAGTACTCCTTCGCCGCGGGCGCCGCGAACGCCACGCCTGCGTACATCGTCAACGCCACATAGATCGCACTACGCATCACTGCCCTCCCGAGGCGACTGGAACCCGCACCACGCAGACGCCGGCGACCAACAGGCTGACTCCGCCGATGGCCAATGCGTAGACCGGCTGGCCGCCCAGCCATGCACGGAGCACGAAGCCCAGCGCACTGGCAGCGACCAGCTGCGGAATCACGATAAAGAAATTGAAGATGCCCATATACACGCCCATCTTGGCGGCAGGCACGCTATCGGACAGCAAGGCATAAGGCAGCGACAGGATCGAGGCCCAGGCAAAGCCGACGCCGAGCATCGACAGCAGCAACCCGTGTGGGTCGCGGATCACCACCATCGACAACAGTCCGGCTGCGCCCAGCCACAGGTTGCACAGATGGCTCCAGCGCAGCCCGATCGCGCGGACCAGCACAGGGATGACCAGCGCCGCCAGCGCCGCGAAACCGTTGTAGGCACCGAACAACACGCCCACCCAGTTGGCGCCGTCGTTATAGGCCGCCGATGCGGTATCGGTAGTGCCGAAATGCACCTGGGTCACTGCGGCAGTGGTGTAGATCCACATTGCGAACAGGGCGAACCAGGAGAAGAACTGCACCCAGGCCAGCCGGCGCATGGTGATCGGCATGCTGCGCACATCCTGCACGATCGCCACCAGCATGCTGCCGGCCGGCAGCACCCGCGCCAGCGCCAGCAGTGCGCCGTAGGCGATGCACAGGCCTGCCAGCACGTAGAGCATGCGGTCGCCCTGGTGCCAGGCGATGGCGATAGCCAGCAGCACACCCGCGCCGCACCACGCTGCACTGGCAGCCGGCGGCGGCAACAGGCCGGCCATCGCTGCGGTCGCAGCAGGTGGATGCGCATCGTCGAAGGCAGCCAGCTGGCGTGGGCTGTATTCGCGCGTGCGCAGCACTGTCCAGCCGATCGACAGGAACAGCACCGCCGCGCCCAGATAGAACGCATAACGCACGCTGTCGGGCAGCTGCCCCGCGGGCGCGGTGTTGGCCACGCCCCATTGGGCCAGCAGCCAGGGCAGAAAGCTGGCGACGATCGCGCCGATGCCGATGAAAAAGCTCTGCATTGCATAGCCGGTGGGCCGCTGCGCCGGCGGTAGCTGGTCGCCGACCAGGGCGCGGAACGGCTCCATCGAAATATTGATCGAGGCATCCAGCACCCATAGCGTGCCGGCAGCGATCCAGAGCACGGGCGCGTTGGGCATCACCAGCAGCGCCAGCGTCGTGAACACCGCGCCCACCATGAAATACGGGCGCCGACGGCCCCAGGGCGTCCAGGTGCGGTCGGACAGATAGCCGATGATGGGCTGCACGATCAGCCCGGTGAGTGGCGCGGCAATCCACAGCCCCGGCACGTCGTCGACCTGCGCGCCCAGGGTCTGGAAGATGCGGCTGGCATTGGCGTTCTGCAGCGCAAACCCGAACTGGATGCCGAGAAAGCCGAAGCACATGTTCCAGATCTGCCAGAAACTCAGGCGTGGTTTCGCGGTCATGGCGCGGCCTCCGTGTCAGCTACCGGCCCGATCATCAATGCACTCACCTGCGCCGCATTGACCACACCGTCCCGACCGCCACGGCCACCGGTGTACCGGGCAAAATGCGCCAGGGCACTCATGTTGAAGCCGTCTTCCAAACGAAAGACGCAGGCCTGCACTGCCACGGCATCGAAGCGCACCTGCGTGGACACCTGCTCGCCCACGCTATGCGGCATCACGATCACCTGCGTTTGCGTCGGCCTGCCCGGGCAATCCAGCACCAGCCGCTTCACCGCAGCAGTGACGCCGGTATTGATCGGGCCATTGGCGTTGCGATACCGCAACGACACGCGATGCCACCCTGTGGATGCGGCTTGCCATGCCCAGGTCTGGCTGCCGGGCAAGGTCTGCGATGGGCCAAGCGTCAGCGACGCACTGTGCAGCGACTCCAGGCCATCCACGCGCCGGGTGAGGCTGAGCACATGCTGCAGCCCATCGTCGGGCAATGCGTAATGCTCGGCGGCATCCAGGGCCCGGCCGTCCATGTACAGCGTCGTGCCGGCCGGAATCGCAACCAGAGACCGATTGGCATGCTGCTGCACCTCGGGCAGCGTCGGTGTTGCCGGCGCAAACACCTGCGCCGGTTGCGGTGGCGCCGCCATGTCGGCCTTGCGCCCGACCAGCTGCACCTGCGTGGTCTGGCCCTGCCGCTCGACATGCCCGGCAACCAGCAACTCGCCCTGGTCGTCGGCCGGACGCTGCAGCACGTACCGGCGCGCGCCCTGCTCCAGCACGATCTGTTGGCGTGCACCAAACAACAGCGGCACCAGGCTGCGTGGCAACTTCGGGGTGACGCTGCCATCGGCGGACAGGCCGAACACGCCTTCCAGTACCGCCGACAGATACCCCGCCACCGACCACAGCTGACGCGGGGAATTCACCACCGGGCCGCTGCGCGCACCGTCTTCCACGTGCACGGCCAGGCTTTGCATCTCGTAGTTTTCCATATTGGAGCCGGCCAGCGCGCTGCCGCGCATCAACGACTGCAACTCCAGCGCGATGCGCGGCGCATCGTCCAGTGCACGCGATGCGCGCAAGGCATAGGCGCTGACGAACGGCCAGATGGCGCGGTTGTGGTAGATCGGTTGTGCGGCTTCCTGTGGCCACACCACCGGGCTGCCACCGGCCACTACCGGGTAATTGCGCAGCGCCGTGCGTGCCCGCTCTGCAGGGAACACATCGGCCAGCACGCCCAGCGACACCCCAAGCAGGTCGACCTTGGCATAGCGCACTGGATGCGCGGCATTGCCCAGGTAGCTCACATACTGCTGACTGGGCGCATCCCAGAAGCGCGCATCGATCGCCTGCCGCAATGCCTCGGCCCATTGCGCGTACCGCGCGGCACGCGCATCGCCGCGCTGGCGCGCCATCTGTTCGGCCAGGCGCAACGCCTGGTAATGCAACACGTTGGTCGACAGCGCAAACGACTCGGCGATGAAGCGCACGTCCTCGCGCGTCCAGTCCGGATAGGTCTGTTCGCGCCAGTCCAGAAACGATGTTTCGCCGCGGTAGAGGCCAATCTGTGCATCGAACACCGCATCGCGATCCTGCGCGAGCGTGGCCTGCAGCGCCTGCCACACCTCGTCGGCAAACGGCTTGTCGTCCAGCAGACCGCGCGCGGCCAGGAACCACACCACCCGGTCGCTGCTGATCGGCCAGCTGCCACCGGAGCCGGTGTCCTGCGCAACGAACACGCCAGGCGTGCGCCCGTCGCGTGCGGCCGACAGCTTGAAGCGCAGCGCATTGCGTGTGCGCTGCGGTTCCAGCCGCGCCAGCGCCAGATCAGCGGCGAAACTGACATCGCGCGTCCACACGTACGGCCAGCGCTCGCCGGTCTCGAAGCAGGTGCACGGCACCGGCTTGCCGGCGTTGAAGGCCGGATCGCGGATCGCATCGACACGGTCGTCGGCCAACTCCTGCTGGGCTAACGCAAACAAGGCGTCGAACATCGGGCTGGCGGTGTGCGTGCGCATTGGCTGCGCCGCAATGCGGCGCTCGCCCTGCGGCCATCGCAACACGAAACCGCCATCGTCCAGCGCCTGCGCCTGTGCGCGACGCCCCTGAAATTCCAGCTCATCGGCCACTGCCGGCGAGCTTGCCGCAACGCCCAGCGTTGCAGCCATGCAGATCATCTTCAGCATCGAAGCGGCGAAACGGCTTGCGCCGTCGGCCTTCCTCCCTCGTTGCACGCGTTGTGGTGCGTGGCACACCTGCGCCACGGTCGCGGACCCTCCCAGGTGCCGTGGCGCCATGGTAGACGCGCACCTTGCCGTTCCGCACGCCTGCATACGTATTCATGGCCGACGCCGGTACGCAACATGGTCCGGTGCCGGCGTCGCGCTGCATAGTCGTCGCTTACGCAACGGCCACCTTGGGAGGGGATATGCCGCTGTCTTCATGTCGAGCACGCTCGACGCTGGGCGCGTGCTGGATCGCGCGCCTGCTGTTGCTCGCCTGCATCGCGAGCGTGGCGCCGATGCTGCATGCCGAGGTCACCACGATCGAGGTCGCCTCGCCCGGCAAGATCCTGCAGGTGAGCCTGGAGCTGGATGGCGGCACGCCGTACTACCGCGTGCAACGCCTGGGCCAGCCGGTACTGCAGCGTTCACGGCTGGGTTTCAATCTGCGCGATGCGCGCCTGGATCGCGGACTGGTGGTGCTGTCGCAGGCACGCCAGAGTCATGACGACACCTGGGAGCAGCCCTGGGGCGAAACCCGCCTGGTCCGCAACCACTACAACGAACTGCGTGTTCGCCTGGGTGAGCGTGACGGTGCGCAGCGCAGCTTCGAGGTGGTCTTCCGCGTCTACGACGACGGGCTGGGCCTGCGCTATCACTTTCCCGAACAAGCCGGCCTGCGCGAAGCGATCATCGATGACGAACTCACCGAATTCGCCATTGCCCAGCACGCCGATGCATGGTGGATTCCGGCGGGCGAACCGATCCATTACGAGTATCTCTACAACCGCACGCCCCTGAATCAACTTACCCTGGCGCATACACCGCTTACGCTACGTACCGACAGCGGGCTGCATATCGCACTGCACGAAGCGGCGCTGGTCGATTACGCCGGCATGTGGCTGCGCCGCACCGACGACCAGCGCCTGCGCGCGCAATTGTCGCCGGCGGCTGAAGGCTGGAAGGCGCGCCGTACCCTGCCCTTCGATACACCGTGGCGCACGCTGCAGATTGCCGATCAGGCCACCGGCCTGGTGGAATCGAACCTGATCCTCAACCTCAACGAGCCCAATGCGCTGGGCAATGTGGACTGGGTCAAGCCGTCCAAGTATGTCGGGGTGTGGTGGTCGATGCATCTCAACCAGCAGACCTGGGCCACCGGCCCCAAGCACGCGGCAACCACAGCCACGACCCGGCGCTCTATCGATTTTGCCGCTGCGCACGGCTTTCGCGGCGTGCTGGTGGAAGGCTGGAATCCAGGCTGGGACGGCGAATGGTTCGGCAATGGCGGCAGCTTCGACTTCACCAGATCAACGCCGGATTTCGATCTGCCCGCATTGAGCAAGTACGCCGCCGGCAAGGGCGTGCATCTGATCGGCCATCATGAGACGGGGTGCGCAGTGGACCATTACGAAGACCAGATCGCCGAAGCGATGGACCTGTATGCACGTTTTGGCGTGGACTCGGTCAAGACCGGCTATGTCTGCGACGATGGCCAGGTGGAGCGACGCAATCCGGCCGGCGGCGCACCGCTGCGGGAGTGGCACGACGGCCAGTGGATGGCACGCCACCACCTGCGCGTGGTGCGCGAGGCAGCGGAGCGGCATATCGCCGTCAACGCACATGAGCCGATCAAGGACACCGGCCTGCGCCGCACCTATCCCAACTGGATTTCGCGCGAAGGCGCGCGTGGCATGGAATACAACGCCTGGGGCCAGCCACCCAACCCGCCCGAGCACGAGGTCAACCTGGTGTTTACGCGACTGCTGGCCGGGCCGATGGATTACACGCCGGGCATCGTGAGCCTGAAAGGCCGCAACGGCCAGGCGATTCCCAGCACGCTCGCCCGCCAGCTCGCGCTCTACGTAACGCTGTACAGCCCGATCCAGATGGCTGCCGACCTGCCCGAGCACTATTTGCAACACCGCGACGCGTTCCGCTTCATCGAGGATGTGGCGGTGGATTGGGACCAGACCCGCGCGTTGAATGGCGAGGTGGGTGACTACGTCACCATCGTGCGCAAGGACCGGCATAGCCGCGAATGGTTCCTGGGCAGTATCACCGACGAACACGGTCGCCTGCTGCAGGTGCCGCTGGGCTTTCTTGAGCCGGGCGTGCGCTATACCGCGCAGATCTATCGCGATGGCGATGGCGCCGACTATGTGAGCAACCCGTTCTCCTTCGTGCGCGAAGAGCGTCAGGTCAGCAGCAGCGACACCCTGGAGCTGCGGCTGGCACCAGGCGGCGGGCAGGCAATCCGCTTCGTGCCGGTGGGTGGCGCGCGTTGAGCGACACCGTTGCGACGGCCCGCATGCAGGCCGCCGCCAATGATTGCATGCCATCGCGGCACCGTGCCGCTGCGGATGCAGCATTCCGGTCGCCTGACAATCCGTAGCAGGCGACTTGGCATGATCGAAAGCCGCGCATGGAATCGATTTCATCGCCATCGTGGCGGTTGAATACGTATGCAGCGGCCGTTTGCACGCAGGCGCGATGTCTACCATACGTTGCAGTCGCGACGCCTTGCATGACGCACGACGCAGCACATCCAGGCATCTGCCGGATCAAAATTCAAAAGAACAACATGTACCTGGGAGGGGAAAATGTTGAAGCACAAGCGCTCCGCGCTGAGTATCGCCCTGGCCGTTGCCATGGCACCGACGTTGGCAGCCGCGCAATCGGCAACGCCCGCGCAAACCACCACCACCGCACAGACCGCGTCCGAGCCGGCCGCCGGCGAGGTCACCGAGTTGGACAAGGTCCAGGTCACCGGCCTGCGCCGCGCGATCGAAGGCGCCATTTCGGTCAAGCGTGATTCCACCTCGATCGTGGAAGCCATTTCCGCCGAAGACATCGGCCGCCTGCCGGACGTGAGCATCGCCGAATCGCTGGCGCGCCTGCCCGGCCTGGCTGCCCAGCGCGTGGCCGGCCGCGCGCAGGTCATCAGCGTGCGCGGCCTGTCGCCAGACTTCTCCACCACCCTGCTCAATGGCCGCGAAGTGGTCAGCACCGGCGACAACCGCAGCGTGGAATTCGACCAATATCCGTCCGAGCTGGTCAGCGGCGTCACTGTCTACAAGACCCCGGACGCCGGCCTGGTAGGCCAGGGGCTGTCGGGCACCGTCGACATGCAGACCGCGCGCCCGCTGAGCTACAACGAGCGGGTCATCGCCATCGGTGGCCGCTACCAGCGCAATTCGCTGGGCAAGGCCGCCAACGTCGACCCCTATGGCAACCGCTTCAACGTCAGCTACATCGACCAGTTCGCCGACCGCACCATCGGCCTGACCATCGGCTACGCACACACCGACATGCCGATCCAGGAAAACCAGGTGGGTTTGTACGAACCCTGGCAGCCGGTCAACGCACAGCGCCAGCGCCCCGGCGTGGCCGACGGCGTGTACTTTTCCGACGGCATCAAGGCCTTGCGCCGCACCGGCAACCAGAAGCGCGATGGCGTCATGGCCACGCTGCAGTATCGCCCGTCCAATGCCTGGACCAGCACGCTCGACGCCTTCCACACCAAGGCCGAGCAGATCGACACTGCCAACCAGTTCGAGCTCAACCTGAGCAACTACAACGGCGGTTACACGCCGGGCCTGAACATCACCGACGTGCGCGTCAACGACCGCAACACCTTCCTGGGCGGCACCGCCAGCGGCGTCTATCCGCTGGTGCGCGGCATGTACAACAAGCGCGAAGACAAGATCGAAGCGTTTGGCTGGAATAACGAAATCTCGGCCGGCGCCGTCAAGATCATCGCCGACCTGAACTACTCCAAGGCCACCCGCGACGAGTTGAATCTGGAGAACAATCTCCAGCGCGCTCCCATGCCGCAGCTGGACACGGTGGGCGTGTCGGTTGTCGGCAATGGCTTCTCGCAACTGGCACCGGGCATGAATTATTCCAATCCCGATGAGCTGTTCCTGACCAACACCATCTACGGCTCCGGCTACGGCAAGGTGCCCAGCGTGGAAGACGTGCTGAAGGGTGCGCGCCTGCAGGCCAGCTTCCCGATGCCCGAAGCACTGAGCTGGTTTTCCGATCTGGACGTGGGCGTCAACTACGCCAATCGCGAAAAGCAGAAGACCCAGCCGGAAGGCAACATCACGCTGGGCGCGCAGGGCGAAGCCACCGTGGCGGCGGACCTGCAATACGCCCCGGTCAATCTCGGCTTTGCCGGTCTCGGCTCCCTGCCTGCCTGGAACGTGCCGGCCACCGTGTCGCGCTACATGCTGTTCAACCCCAGCGACGACGCCTCGTTCCTGGTCTCCAAGGCCTGGACGGTCGAAGAAAAGATCACCACCGCCTGGCTGCGCGCCAACATCAATACCGAATGGGGCGAAGTGGGCGTGCGCGGCAACATCGGCGTGCAGCTGCAGAGTGCCGACCAGTCCTCGCAGGCCAATTACTGGGATGCCTCGCAGCCGGCCGGCAGCGAAGTGCGTCCCATCGACGATGGCAAGAAATATCGCGACTGGCTGCCCAGCCTGAACCTGGCGTTCCAGCTCCCGTACGAGCAGACGCTGCGATTTGCGATGGCCAAGCAGGTGGCACGCCCGCGCGTGGACCAGCTCCGCGCCTCGCTGGAGTTCGGCGTGGACACCTCCACTGGCCGCCCCGGCGCCAGCGGCGGCAACCCCATGCTCGACCCGTGGCGTGCCAACGCCATCGACCTCTCGTACGAAAAATACTTCGCCGAGCGCGCCTATGTGGCAGCGGCGTTCTTCTACAAGGACCTGAAGAGCTACATCTACACCCAGAGCCGCGACAACTACGATTTCTCGGCATTGGTCGCCGGCTATGTGCCGCCGCCGGGCTCCGCACCGGTGCTGACCACCGGCACCTTCAGCGCACCGTTCAACGGCAAGGGCGGCACGCTGCGCGGCTTAGAACTCACCGCCTCGTTGCCGCTGGACCTGCTGTTCGCCCCGTTGGAAGGCTTCGGCATCCAGGCCAGCGCCACCTTCAACGACAGCGACGTCAAGATTCGCGACCCGGAAAGCGCCTCCAGCGTGGGCGATGGCGAAATCAGCCTGCCCGGCCTGTCCGAACGCGTCTACAACCTCACCGCCTACTACGAGCACAAGGGCTTCGAAGCGCGCGTCAGCCAACGTCGCCGCTCGGACTTCATCGGCGAGATCGGCAACTTCAACGGCAACCGCACCCTGCGCTACGTGGTCGGCGAAAACATCACCGACGCGCAGATCAGCTACAACTTCAGCGAAGGAAGCAGCCTGTCCGGCCTGACCCTGCTGCTGCAGGCCAGCAACCTCAGCAACTCGCCGTACCGCACCTATGCAGAGTCCAAGGATCGCCCGCTCGAATACATCGAATGGGGCCGCACCTTCGTACTGGGTGTGAACTACAAGTTCTGAGCCATTGCAGGGAAAAATAGCGCTGTTAGCCCCTCTCCCTCCGGGAGAGCAACTGTCTTGATCAACTGGTGGCGGCAGCCGCCAGTTGATCCCGCATCTTGGCGTTGAGGATGACCAGCAACTTGCGCATGGCCGCCACCAGAGCCACCTTGCCAGCCTTGCCCTTGG
>NZ_LXNG01000016.1 GCF_001642575.1 Xanthomonas floridensis
GTGCTTGATCAATCCCAGCAGGCGTTGGTCTTCCTTGGCGCGCTCACTGTCAGGCGAGCGTAACCAGGCGTAATAACCCGCCCGGTTGACGCGCAATACCCGACACATCGCGCATACCCTGAATTCCCTGCGATGGTCTTGCATGAACGCGTACTTTGCCTTCACCCCTTGGCAAAGTACGCGGCGGCCTTTTTTAAGATGTCGCGCTCCTCGGTCACGCGACGCAACTCTGCCTTCAGCCGCCGAACCTCGGCGCTCTGGTCCACCTCGGCGCGATGCACCACGCCAGGCTTGCCGAACTTGCGCAGCCAGGCGTACAGGCTGTGCGTCGTGACACCCAGTCGCTCGGCGACCTCTGCCACCTTGAACCCACGATCGGTCACTTGCCGGACCGCTTCGATCTTGAACTCATCCGTATACCGCTTGCTGCTCATGGACACCTCCGAATCTGCCATTTTCCATGGCCTTGAGATGTCTAGGAAAGCCTGGGCGTATCAGTTCGGATGTGGTGGTGATCGAGGTACCCAAGAGAACTTCGTTCGCGCAAGCCGATGGAAGGTCGCCGCGGAGTTGGTCGAACAATGCGAGCAGTTCGGTGGCTTCCTGCTGCAGTAGGACCAGAGCGCTCTTGTTGGGTTCATCCATTGCATGTCGTCCGACGGCGCTCCCCAGCGCCCTTGATGCAGGCAAAGCAAACTGCGTGCCAGCGTGGTGCTGAAGACGCAGGCCAGGCAGCCGGCTGAGGCCCGCAATCACTGACCTGCGCCACTCCCGCCATCTCGAGCTGACTGTTCGCTGGCGCAGGCTCGGTCAATGCCGCCGTCAAACCGGCAGCTCACCTCAGCTGTAGTCGAGCTGCCGCTGCGTTTCGGCGTGCATGGCTTCCAGCGTCACCATGCCGGCAATGCGCGCGGCAGACATGGCGCTGCGGTGATCGGGAAACGTGGATGCAAGGGTTGCGCCCGCGAGTTCGCCCGTTTTCCTGCCCGTACTGATCTGTTCGATGCGCCAATCGGCGCTCCAGGTGGCGTCGGTGCCGAGGCTCGGGGCGGCGTGGCAGATCAGCTGATAGCTTCCAAGAAAAATAACCAAACTGTGCTCGGCTCTTCGGTGCGCTGCGAGCATACCGTCGCACGATCATTGCGGCGAGTCCGGCCCCGTCTGCCAGCTGACTGGACCGTGGAGGCACGCTACTTGCATCGGCCTCAACCACACCATCGGTGTCGGGAAACAAGATGCTGACCAGGAAAGCCAAACGCCGTGCCGCCGGGGCCTTGCTGCTGGGTGGCGCCATTTTTGTACTGATCGGTGTGGGCGGCTACTTCACCACCCAGCGCTCGCTGGCCAATGCCGGCTGGGTGACGCACACGCAGGAAGTGCTTGCCGGTATCGACGAAATCCAGGCCGGCCTGCTGTCGGCCGAGTCATCGGTGCGCGGCTATGTGCTGACCGACAACGAGGCGTTTCTGGGCGTGTATGCCGATGCCATCGGGCGCCTGCCCGAGCGTATCGTGCGGCTGGAAGCACTGGTGCAGGACAACCCGGTGCAAAGGCGCAACACGCTGGCGCTTGGCCGCCTGGTGGACCAGCGCCTGGTACAGATCAACGACCTGTTGCACAGCTACCGGACGCATGGCCTGGAGGGCGCGCGCAGCTCGATCGCGCGCGGCGTCTTCCAGACCTCGTCGGCGCTGCGGCGACAGGTGCAGACCATGACCGAGCTGGAACGCCACGCATTGGTGAAGCGTACCGAGGCCACGACGGTCAGCGCACAGTGGGTGCTGCGCATGACGGTAATCGGGATCGTCAGCGGGCTGTTGGTGATGCTGCTGGCCTACCGCCTGTTGGCGCGCGAACTGCAACGCCGCGTGCGTGCCGAGGACGCGGCCAGCCTCGCCAGCGAGCGGCTGGTCGATTCGTTTGCTACGCTCGAACGCACCTCGGCCGGACTGGAAGCGCTGGCGCGCTATTCGGGGCTGCTGCAGAACTGCCGCGACGCCGAGGAGGCACTGGAGATCACCGCTCGCACGATTGCTCCGCTGATTCCCGGCGCGTCGGGAGCGGTGTACCTGCTGCGCGCCTCGCGCGACCGCGCCGAGCAGGTCGTGGCCTGGGGCGCGATGGCCGACGACGGCAACGCCAGCATCGCACCGGATACCTGCTGGGCATTGCGCCGCGATCGCACGCATGTGGTGGAAGACGCCAGCGCCGGCATGCTGTGTCGGCATGCCGGCACCACCGTTGCGGCGCACGCCAGCACGGTCTGCATTCCGTTGTCGGCACAGGGCACCCAACTGGGCATGCTGGCGCTGCGCAGCGACGCGCCCGGTGGCCTGGCCTCGCTGACGGTGGCCGAGGCGGCGGCGGAACAACTGTCGCTGGTGCTGCACAGCCTTCGCCTGCGCGAAACGCTGCGCCAGCAATCGATCCGCGACCCACTGACCGGCCTGTACAACCGCCGCTACCTGGAAGAGGCGCTCAATCACGAACTGGCGCGCTGCACGCGACGGGTGCAGCCGCTGTCGGTCCTGATGCTGGACGTGGACCACTTCAAACGCTTCAACGACCTGCATGGGCATGGCGGCGGCGACCGCGTGCTGGCGGCAATCGGCGAGCTGCTGCTGGCCCAGACCCGTGGTGAAGATATCTGCTGCCGCTATGGCGGCGAAGAATTGACGATCATTCTGCCGGAGGTGGACCTGGCGACCGCCCGCATGATGGCGGAGAAGTTGCGTGCCGGAATCGAGGCCTTGCAGGTGATGGCCGATGGCGTGTCGCTGCCGAAGATCACCGCATCGTTTGGCGCGGCGAGTTTTCCCGAGCATGCCGGTAACGCAGCGCAACTGCTGCGGCGCGCGGACGAGGCGCTGTATCGGGCCAAACAGGGCGGGCGCAACCAGGTGGTCAGCGCACCCGTGGCGGCACGTGCCGAGCTGACGCAGGGGTTTTGAAGTCGGGGAGTTTGCCGGAAACAGCGCAGACGCGCCGCGCGGCAATGCCGCTGCGGGCCGTGACAGGCCGACAAGCGCTTTCACAACGCTGATTACCCCTGACCGCGTCGGCAGTTCTATGCGTCAATATGCATAGCGACCAGGGCATCGCCCGCCAGCGATTGCGCTCCATGCGTGCACGCTCCCAAAAACTTTCGCGCATCCTGCATGCCCGGATACAGCGCATGTCACGCATGGCGACACGCGCCGGATTGTCGTCGTACTGGCACGCGCCTCAACGCGGGGCTTGTCCATCCTCGTCGCCCGGAATCAGGCCGGCGCCAGCCAGCATGCCGTCGATGCGGGTGCGCACATATGCCACGTCGTCAGGCGCGGCGCTACGGAGTTCCGCTTCGGCACGCGCCTGGAAATCGAGGTAGTCGAAGTCTGCGTCCTCGTCGGCAGACAGTTGCGGCAGTGAGTCCTGTAGCGCATCCAGGCGTGTCTCGAGTTCTTCGCGTGTAGGCATAGCAGACTCCAACGACAGAGCCACTACGGTTGCGACAAGGCCGTCAAGGATGTGCGAAGCCTTGCCGGACAACGCTTCATTTTCCTGCCGGCCACTGCGGCACCTTGCATGCTCAACTTTCGCAGCGGCCGGCCGATAATGATGCCGACTCCTACAGAACCTTCCATGTGATCCTCCACCTGCGGCGGGATTTCCGCCTTGGCATCGTCAAGATGCTCGGGCCAATCACCGCGCTGTTGCTTTGCCTCTATGCGGTGTACCTGGCCATCACCGGCCAGGCCGTGGCGTGCCTGATCACCGCCGCACTCGGCATGCTGGCAATCTGGCGTGGCTGGAAGATGCGCAATGCCGAGCGTACCGGCGCTGGTGGCCTCTGGCTGGCATCGATCAACGTCGCAGGCTGTCTGGTGGCTTGCTGGACCGGTGGCGATGGCGCCCTGCCCTGGTTGTTCCCGGTGCTGGCCACCAATTATTTCCTGTGCGGGCCGCAGCGGGCGGTGTTGCTGAGTCTGCCGCTGATGGCCGCGCTGCTGTTCCTGCCCGGTCTGATCGTCAGCCCGGGCCAGGGCGTGTCGACCGTGGTGGTAACGCTGGTGACGCTGGCGGTGGGGTACTCCTTTTCGCTGCGCATGCAGGACGACCGCGTGCATCTGGAAGAGCTGGCCTCGCTGGATGCGCTGACCGGCCTGCCCAACCGGCGCATGCTCGAACGTGCGCTCACCCACCAGATCGACCAGCGCCAGCCGCAGGACCGGCTCAACAGCCTGATCATCCTGGACCTGGACCATTTCAAGGAGGTCAATGATCTGTACGGGCACGCTGCCGGCGATGCAGCGTTGTCGGATCTGGCCACCATCCTGCGCTTCGAAGTGCGTGAGCCGCACCAGGTGTTCCGCTTCGGCGGCGAAGAGTTCGTGGTGCTGCTGCGGGCCGGGTCGCTGGCCGAACTGGAAGCGGCCACCGAGCGCCTGCGCAAGGTGATCCGCAACGGGCTGCGCGGCCCCGGCGGGCGCATCACCGTCTCGCTGGGCGCTGCGCGTCACGATGGCGAGACGCATTGGCAGGACTGGTTTTCGCGCGCCGATGCAGCGCTGTATCTGGCCAAGAACAGTGGCCGTGACAGCGTGCGGGTTGCCGACTGAGCGCAGTGACCTAGCGTTGCTGCGCAGGCAGGAGGTCTGGGCTTGCGATGCGTGATGCCGTGTCTTGCCGGCGTGCCGCGTCCGGGGCAGCGTCAATGCGTCTACACATTCCAGCGTTGCCGGTCCTGGCCGTGTCGCTGACAGCGGCTTATCGGTCGCACGGTAGACGGCCATTGCGATGCTCGCCAAGCGCCTGCGCGTGCTGATCGAGCCATCTGATCCATCGGTCTGATCGCGCGATGCGCGTTTGCTGCTATCTCGCGTGCGCAGCGCGGCAGCCAGCGTGGCCGGAGTGGGGTTTTCACAGGCCCCAGATTTGGTCGATGGCTGACCACTGACGCCGCAGAGTTCGGACAAGCGTGTGATCCCATCGTTGGCAATCGCCATGCAATGGATCACCACCGCGCTATCAGCAAGCACCGGAATTCACGCGTGGTCCCTGCCCGCTTCCGGGCATCGGCCGCGCCCGCCTGACGGCTGTGCGTTCGTTTTATTCGCTGATCTTGCGCAATTGGCACTCGCGCATTAGGCCTGCGCTACGCCTGTCTTATCAGAATGCCCACGTGGCCAGATGCGGCAGCGGACGCCAACGCGCGGCCGTCACGGTGCACCTGTGACTCTGCACAGCGCTTGGTAGATCACCGCCGCATGCCGCATCGACGGGGCGACCTGCAGGCCGCCCCGTCCGCTGCTTATCGGTTGACCACGGCCACCGGTGCGGCAGGTGCTTCGCCCTGTTTCCAGCCGCCCAAGGCCTTGTACACCCCGACCACGCCGACATTGACTGCCGCCTCGGCCTGCGCCAGGGCATCGTCGGCCGCCAGCTGGGTGCGCTGTGCATCCAGCAAGGTCAGGAAGTCCTCCGAACCCTCGCGATAGCGGATCTGCGCCAACTGTTCGGCACGCCGTGCGGCATTGGCCTGCTCGACCACGATGGCCAGGCGCGCCTGTTGGCGGCCGTAGCCGGTCAAGGCGTTCTCCGTGTCTTCCAGCGCCAGCAGCACGGTCTGCTGATACTGCGCCAGCGCACCTTCGGCCTGCGCCTTGCTGGCACGCAAGCGCGCCCGCACGGTGCCGAAATCGAACGCCGCCCAGCTGATCGACGGGGTGATCGACCAGGCCTTGGCATTGCCCTCGGTCAGCCGCGCTGCATCGCCGGACAGGAAGCCGACGAAGCCGCTGACGCTGATACGCGGGAACAGATCGGCCGTGGCCACGCCCACCTGCGCGGTGGCCGCCGCCAGCCGGCGTTCGGCGCTACGCACGTCCGGGCGTTGACGCAGCAATCCGGCCGTATCGCCCAGCGGCAACGGCCGCGCGAATGCCGGCATGCTGCGTGCGACCAGGGTGGCGTCCAGCGCATTGGGCTGTTGGCCAAGCAACACGGCCAGACGGTGGCGGTACTGCGCCTCGGCGGTTTCCAGCAACGGAATATCCGCCTCGATCGCCTTCAACCGCGCCAGGCTGCTCTGCACATCCAGCTCGCTGCCGGCACCCAGGTCCCAACGCGTCTGCGTCAGTTTCTGGGTGTCGCGCAGATTGGTCAGGGTGCGCTTGGAGACATCGAGCTGCTTCTGGGTGCCGCGCAATTCGAAGTAATTGCGCGCCACCTCCGCCGCGACGGTGACCTGCACGTCCTGCAGATTGGCCTGTTCCGCGTCCAGGTCCGCACGCGCGGCTTCCGATGCACGGCGCTGGCGGCCAAACAGGTCCAGCTCCCAGGCCGCATCCAGGCCCAGCGTGGTCTGCTCGGTGAGGAAGCGCTGATTGCCCGCGATCACCTGCTGCTGTTCGCGACGATCGAAGCTGCCTTGTGCGGTGATGTGCGGTGCCTGGTCCAGGCGACGTTCGACGAACACCGCACGCGCCTGCTTGACCCGCGACACCGCAATGCGCAGATCGTGATTGGCGAACAGCGCATCGCGCACCAGCTGTTCCAGCACCGGGTCGTCGAATTGCGACCACCAGTTGCCGACCGGCGATTCGGTGCTGAAGGATGCGTCCTGCGCGCCCTGCAACGTGACCGAGGCCGGCGGGTCGGGCCGGTAATCCGGCCCCACCGCGCAACCACTGAGCACCAGCGCGGCCAGTGCCGTGCCGAGCAATGTTCTTACCATGGCAAGGTGTCTCCCAGATGGGTGAAGCTGCCGGTCGGGCCGTGCGCATCGATCAATGCCATCTGCACGCTGCTGTGCGCGCCCTGCTCGATGTCGATCTCGCCCTCGCCACCGTTCATGTCGGTTTTGACGTAGCCGGGATGAATGGTGTTGACCTTGACCGCGGTGTCGCGCAGCTCGTAGGCAAGATGCACGGTCCAGCTGTTCAAGGCGCTCTTGGATGCGTTGTAGGCCGGCACCTTGAAATTGTAGATCGGCGAGCCAGGGTCGCTGTGCAGCGTCAGCGAGCCGAGAATGCTGGACACATTGACGATGCGGCCGGCCAGCGACCGCTGCAGCAGCGGCAGGAACGCCTTGGTCACGCCGACTACCGCAAACAGATTGGTATCGAAGGTGCGCTTCCAGGTGTCCAGGCTCTGCTCGGACGGCTTGCGCTGGATGTCATCGATCATGATGCCGGCATTGTTGACCAGGATGTCCAGGTGGCCGTGACGCTCCTTCACCGTGCCGACCGCCGCAGCGATGCTGATGTCGTCGTTGACGTCCAGTTGAATCGCTTCCACCGGCAGGCCTTCGGCCTGCAGCTTGAGCGCGGCGGCCACTGCGTCGTCGCGCTTGCGCCCGGCCAGCAGCGTGTGCACGCCGGCCTGTGCGAGTTGACGAACGGTTTCCAGGCCGATGCCGCGAGTAGCGCCGGTGACCAGTGCGATCTTGGTGTTGCTCATGTGGTGAATCCTCTTTAATTGGGGGAAGCGAGTGGCTTACGCCTTGACGGCGTCATGCGAAACGGCAGCCGGTGCAGCGGGCCCACGACGGGTCACCCACTTACGCAGCGCCACATAGAACACAGGCGTCAGAAACAGTCCGAACAGGGTCACGCCCAGCATGCCGGCGAACACCGTGATCCCGGTGACCGAGCGCACTTCGGCGCCGGCGCCATGGCCGAACACCAGCGGCACGGTGCCGGCGATGAAGGCGATGGAGGTCATCACGATGGGGCGCAGGCGCAAACGGCAGGCTTCCAGTGCCGCTTCAACAATGCCCTTGCCATGCATCTCGAGTTCGCGCGCAAACTCCACGATCAGGATCGCGTTCTTGCATGCCAGGCCCATCAACACCACCAGGCCCACCTGCACAAACACGTTGTTGTCGCCATTGGTGAGCCACACACCGAACAACGCAGACAGCAAGGTCATCGGCACGATCAGGATCACCGCCAGCGGCAACGTCCAGCTTTCATACAACGCGGCCAGCACCAGGAACGCCAGCAGCACCGCCATCGGGAACACGATCAGCGCCGAGTTGCCCTGGGTGGACTGCTGATAACTCAGGTCGGTCCATTCGATATTCATGCCGTTGGGCAATACCTGCGGCGCCATGCTGGACAGTTTTTGCATCGCCTCGGTGGAGGACAGCACGCGCGGATCCGCTTCACCGATCAGGTCGGCGGCCGGGTAGCCGTTGTAGCGGATCACCGGATCCGGGCCGTAGGTCTGGCCCAGCGTGACCATGCTGCCGATCGGCACCATTTCGCCATTGGCATTGCGGGTACGCAGGTTGGCGATGTCTTCGACACTGTCGCGGAACTGTCCATCGGCCTGGGCGATCACCTGATAGGTGCGACCGAAGCGATTGAAGTCGTTGATATAGGCCGAGCCCAGGTAGGTCTGCAACGTATCGAACAGGTTGGTCAGCGGCACGCCCTGCGCCTTGGCCTTGTCGCGGTCGACCTTGGCATCGAGCTGCGGCACGTTGGCCTGGTAGGTACCGATCGGGAACTGCATGCCGGGCGTTTGCGAAATCGCACCGGACATCGCATTCACCGCGCTCTGCAGCTGGCCATAGCCCAGGCCCGCGCGGTCCTGGATGTACAGCGAATAGCCCGAGCCCTGGCCCAGCCCCAGAATCGGCGGCGGCATGAAGGCGAACGCAAAGCCCTGCTGGATCTGGCTGATGCGCGCATTGATTTCCGCATTGATCTGCACCGCGCTACGGCTGCGCTGACTGAACGGCTTGAGGGTCAGGAACACCGTGCCGGTATTGGGCGTGTTGGTGAACTGCAGCGGATTCAGGCCCGGGAACGCAATTGCATGGTCCACGCCTTCGGTCTGCAGCGCGATCTGGGTAATCTGACGGATCACCTCATTGGTGCGCTCCAGCGATGCGCCTTCCGGCAGCTTGGCGCCGGCGATCAGGTAGAGCTTGTCCTGGGTCGGAATGAAGCCGCCCGGCACGATCTTGAACATGAAACCGGTGCCGACCAGCAGCAGCAGATACACCATGAACACCGCACCACGCTTGCTCAACGTCCGCGACACCGCACCCTGGTACTTGTGCGAGCTGCTGTTGAAGAAGCGGTTGAACGGACGGAACAACCAGCCGAACAACCGATCGATCAACCGCGACGGGCCGTCCTTGGGTGCGTCGTGCGCCTTGAGCAGCATGGCCGCCAGCGCCGGCGACAGGGTCAGCGAGTTGATTGCCGAAATCACCGTGGAAATGGCGATGGTCACCGCGAACTGCTTGTAGAACTGGCCGGTCACGCCCGACAGGAACGCCATCGGCACGAACACCGCGCACAGCACCAGCGCGATGGCGATGATCGGCCCGGACACCTCGCGCATCGCCTGATGCGCAGCGGCCAATGGGCTCAGGCCTTCTTCGATATTGCGCTCGACGTTTTCCACCACCACGATCGCGTCGTCGACCACGATGCCGATCGCCAGCACCAGCCCGAACAGGCTCAGCGTGTTGATCGAGAAACCCAGCAGGTACAGCGCGGCAAACGTACCGACCACCGACACCGGCACTGCCAGCAACGGAATGATCGAAGCGCGCCAGGTCTGCAGGAACAGGATCACCACCAGCACCACCAGCAGCACCGCCTCCAGCAGGGTGTGCACCACTGCGCTGATGGAGTCGCGCACGAACACGGTGGGGTCATACGCCGCCGACCAGGCCATGTCCTGCGGGAACTGCTTTTCCAGCTCGGCCATCTTGGCGCGCACCGCATCGGACAATTCGATCGCGTTGGCGCCGGGCGACTGGAACACGCCCATACCCACCGCATTCTGGTTGTCAAGCTGCGAGCGCAAGGTGTAGTTGCCCGCACCCAGTTCCAGCCGTGCCACATCGCTCAGCCGCACGATCTCGCCGCTGTTGCCGCTGCGGATGACGATGTTGCCGAACTCCTCTTCGGTGGTCAGGCGGCCCTGCGCGTTGATCGAGAGCAGGAAATCGCTCTTGTTGGGCATTGGTTCTGCGCCGAGCTGGCCGGCGGAGACCTGCACGTTCTGCTCGCGGATGGCGGCGACCACGTCGCTGGCGGTGAGCCCGCGTGCGGCCACCTTGTTGGGATCCAGCCAGATGCGCATGGCGTAATCGCCCGAGCCGAAGATCTGGATCTGGCCCACGCCGGGCAGGCGCGACAGCTCGTCCTTGACCTTCAAGGTGGCGTAGTTGCTCAGGTACAGCGAGTTGTACTTGCCCTTGGGCGAGGTCAGATGCACGACCATGGTCAGCGTCGGCGACTGCTTCTGGGTGGTCACACCCTGGCGCCGCACGTCCTCGGGCAGGCGCGCCTGCGCCTGGCTGACGCGGTTCTGCACCTGCACCTGGGCCTGGTCTGGATCAGTGCCGGGCTTGAAGGTCACGGTGACCACCAGCACGCCATCGGAGCCGGCCACCGACTTCATGTACATCATGTTTTCCACGCCGTTGATGGCTTCCTCAAGCGGCGTGGCAACGGTCTCGGCGATGACCTTGGGATTGGCGCCCGGATACACCGCGCGCACCTGCACGCTCGGCGGTACCACTTCCGGGTATTCGCTGATCGGCAGCAGCGGCATGGCGATCAGGCCGGCCGCGAAGATGATGATCGACAGCACCGCGGCAAAGATCGGCCGGTCGATGAAAAAACGGGAAAAGTCCATTGGGGTGGTCCTGAAAGAGGGTGCCGCCGGGTGGCGGCGCGGCACGGCGGCCCCGAACCGGCCTGGTCACCAGGCCGGTGGTCGAAAGCGCGATGCAGCGATGGATCAGTTCGAGGCGGTGCGCTTGTCCGGTGTCGATGCCATGGCCACGGCCTTGGCATCGACCGGCATGCCGGGCATGAAGATCTTCTGCACGCCATCGACCACGACGCGGTCGCCGGCAGCCAGGCCCTTGCGCACGATGCGTAGCCCGTCGGCGCTGCGACCGAGTTCCACATCGCGGCGCTGCGCCTTGCCGTCCTTGTCGACCACGTACACGTATTTGCGGTCCTGGTCGGTCAGCACCGCCTTTTCGTCGACCAGCATGGCCTTGAACTGCCCGCTGCCCAGCAACTGCACGTGCGCATACAGGCCCGGCGTGAACTGCCGCTGCGCGTTGTCGAGCACGGCACGCACGCGGATGGTGCCGGTGCTGCGGGTCACCTGGTTGTCCAGGAAGTCCACCCGACCAGCGTGCGGAAAGCCCTGCTCGCCGACCAGGCCGATACGCACCGGCAGCTGGCCGCCGCGCTCGTCCGGGCGCTCGCCGCTGCGCGCCATCTGCGAATAACGCAGGAAGGTGCCTTCATCCGCATCGAAGTACACGAACACCTTGTCCAGCGATACCAGGGTGGTCAGCACGCTGGCACTATCGCCGGCGGTGACCAGGTTGCCGGCGGTGACCATTGCACGCCCGGCGCGGCCGTCGATGGGTGCACGCACGCGGCTCCAGTCCAGATTGAGCTCGGCGGTGTCCACCGCCGCCTGCGCGGCCAGCAGGTCGGCATCGGCCTGATCGGCGGCGGCGCGGCGCTGCTCCCAGATCTCGGTGGAAATGGCCTGTTGCTCGGAGAGCTTGCGCGCGCGGGCTGCCTCGCTCCTGGCCAGGGTGGCCTGGGTACGCGCACGCACCAGCGCGGCATTGGCACGCGCGAAGTCGGCGCGGTAGCTGCGGTCGTCGATGCTGAAGAGTACATCGCCCTTCTTCACTTCCGCGCCTTCGGTGTAGTTGACCTTGTCGATGTAGCCGGACACGCGCGGGCGCAGCTCGACGCTTTCCACCGGCTCGATGCGGCCGCTGAATTCGTCCCACTGGCTGATGTCCTTCATCAGCACCGGAGCGACGCTGACGCTGGGCGGCGGTGGTGCGCCGGTCTGCGCGGCACCGCCGCCGCACGCGGCAAGCACGGCCGCCAGGACAGCGGCGGTCAGGACCGGGCGCACGGGAAAACGGAACGGGGTGGCGTTCGGGGTCATGGGGAGATCTCTCGAGTGGTGATAGGCAAATGCAGACCGGCCAGCCGGTCCGCCGACGGAGCGGCATGCGGACGGCGGCTGACGGTCACGATGGGTTGTCCGGGCTGGCCGGGCCCGGCGATCAGGGAAACGGCGGCGCGACCGACATCCACGGCGCGAATCCATTCCGGACACGCGTCCTTGGCACGGCCCGGCGTGCACACCGGCTGCTCGACCGACAGCAGGTGCACGCGAACGCCCAATGGCTTGGCTTCCTCGTGCAGCACCTGGGCCAGCATGCGGTTGGCGGCCGCGGCCACCGAACGATCGCCGTGCGCCGACCATGCGCGCAGCGCGCACGGGCTGCCCAGCAGCAGATAACGGCCGCCGCCATCGGCCTCGGCCAGCAGCGGCAGCAGATGGCGGGCGGCTGCCAGATGCGGCAGCACGTCGCGCTCCAGGCGGCGGCGTAACGCGGCCACCGGCCGATCCAGCAGGCGGCCGGCCTTGGGCGGGCTACCCAGGCTGGCAATCACCGCGCCCAGCGGCCGCGGCCGCTGCGCCAGTTCGGTGGCCAGGCGCTGCGCGGAGGCATCGTCGGCCACCGAGCCCTGCAGGGTGTCCAGCAGCGCCGAATCGCCATGCCGGGCTCGCAGGCCGGCCAGCTTGGCGGCATCGCGCCCGATCGCCAGCACCGGCATGCCGGCATCGAGCAGCGCGGCCACAATGCCGGCGCCCACATCGCCTGCGCCGCCGATGACGGCTGTCTCGGATTGGACCATCCCGCTCATGGGACTTTTGTTCCCGACATCGGGACAATACCGCGCTGCACCCAACGCGAATTCAGTCCAGCCCGCTTCGTCGGCGCACCACCGGCCTGCCGCTTTGGCGAGGCGGCAAAGCGGCGCGAAACGCTGGCGCGCTGGCCTTTCGCCGGAGAGCGCACCGGGTCGAAGGCGCTTTCAATGGCGCTGCGGGCGGGAGAGGACAAGCCGAAGACATCGCACAACCACATGGCCGTGCTCCTGGATGGAAGGGATGCCGCATAAGCTAGGCCTCAAAGCAGCACTTGATTAGTCCGGATTTAGGGGAATAATCGTCCCGTAAGCGGTCTAATCCCTCCTGACCCCCGGAAGGCAGTCCCATGACACACGATCTCAACGACACCCTGATCTTCGTCAAGGTGGTCGAACAAGGCAGTTTCATCGCCGCGGCCAACGCACTTGGCCTGCCCAAGACCACCGTCAGCCGCAAGGTGCAGGAGCTGGAAACGCGCCTGGGCGCGCGCCTGCTGCATCGAACCACGCGCCGCATCGGGCTGACCGAAGCCGGCTCGGTCTATCACGAACATTGCCAGCGCATTGCCCGCGAGCTGGAAGAAGCCGAAAGCGCGGTGGGGCAATTGCAATCCGGCCCACGCGGCTGGTTGCGGTTTACTGTGCCGTATTCGCTGGGCATCACCTGGATTGCGCCGTTGCTGGGCGAATTCCATGCGCAGTATCCGGAAATCCAGCTGGACATGCATCTGGGCAACGAGAAGCTGGACCTGATCGGTGGCGAAGCCGATCTGGCCCTGCGCGTCGGTGCCCTGCCCGACTCCAATCTGGTCGCACGCAAACTCGGCAGCCTGCGCACGCAGGTGTTTGCCAGCCCGTCGTATATCGAACGCTATGGCGAGCCGTTGCATCCGGACGAGTTGCAATTCCACCGTACGCTGGCGCTACGCAAGAACCGCAACGTGCACAACAACCGCTTTTTCTGGTCGCTCAGCGACGGCAGCGACGTGCGCGATTTCCCGGTCAATCCACTGATGGTCGCCAACGATCCGGCCGCGCTCAACGGCGCAGTGCTGTGTGGCGAAGGCCTGTTGCTGACCGGCGACGTGATGGCCAAGCCATTCGTGCAATCGGGCCTGGTGCGCCGCGTACTGGCTGGCTGGACCGGGCCGGAAGTGGATTTCAATGCCGTGTTTGCCGGTGGGCGACTGGTTTCGCCCAAGGTGCGCGCGTTCGTGGACTTTCTGGTCACGCGCATGAACTTCGACGCCGACTACATGATGGCGCAATGCCCTGCCCGGCTGGCTGCGCAAAAGGCCCACAGCGAGGCAGAGGTGGACGTCGAACTGGAGGCCGAGCGTGCGGAAGGCAAGCGCATTCTGGAACACGTGACTGCGTAAGCCGGACCGAGACGAGGCACTGAGCATCCTTCTCCCACCGGGACATTGTCCTCCTTCATGGAGGAGAAGTTGCCCAAAGGGCGGAATAGACGAAGAACTGAAGCCAGCAAATAGTACGCTGCGCTTGCGAGCTCCAGCCGACACCATGAAAAACAGGCCGCTTTCGCGGCCTGTTTTCTTTACTGCTGCGGCGCTAGCGACTGACCCGCCTTGCGCTGCATGACTGCGCGTTACTCAACGCATGCCGGTATTGCTGGCGGCGCCTTCCGCACGCAGCGGAATCAGGCGGATTTCCACGCGACGGTTCTGCGCGCGCCCGGCGTCGGTGCTGTTGTCCGCAATCGGGTAACGCTTGCCGGCGCCCATGGTTTCCATGCGCTCGCGCTGCACGCCCTGCGCGGTCAGGTACTGCGCCACGGCACCGGCGCGTTCTTCGGACAGACGCTGGTTCACTGCATCGCTGCCCACGCTGTCGGTGTGGCCCACCACTTCCACCATGGTCTGGTTGTATTCGCGCAGCGTCGAGGCAACGCCGTTGAGTGCGCTGTAGAACTGCGGCTTCAACGCAGACTTGCCGAAATCGAAGGTGATGCCGTCGGGCAGGTTCAAGGTGATGTTGTCGCCCTGGCGCTGCACGTCGATGCCGGTATTGGCGGTGCGCTCACGCAGCGCGCGTTCCTGGCGATCCTGGTACTGGCCCACGGCCGCACCGCTCAGCGCACCAATGCCGGCGCCGATCATCGCGTGCTGACGACGCTCTGTGGCGCTGTCGCCGGTGAGCAGGCCGGCAGCCACACCAATGGCGGTACCGATCAGCGCGTTGCGCCCGGTGCGATTCTGCTGTTGGGTCTGGTCGCCGTACTGGTCACGCTGCACGTACGATCCGCCGGTAGCGCAGGCGGACAACGCGGTGGCGCTGGCCAGCGCAACGGCAAGACTCTTGGTGGCTGCTGAGGACATGGTGTTCTCCTATCGCCGGATCGTCCGGCACTCAATCGTGTCGGCGAGGATAAACAGCGCCACGCGACTGGCACATGATGAAAGTACACGCTGGAGGCGTGCGGCAGGCTCACCATTCAGGAAAACGTTTTCGGCGACATGGATCGAACCGCCGATCAGCAGTGCGTGTGCCCGCAGCCATCCCACAGAAGTGATAGCGCAGACAAACTCGGAGGTTGAAACGCCGTCACTCCAGACAGCATGCTGACCTCACGCATCGTCGAGGGAGCGGAGTCCGCCACGACCACACCGGATTCCAGTCACAGGCCGATCAAGCCAGCTGCACCACCGTTGCGCAGATCGATGCGGCAGGCAGGTGCTTGCATACGCGCGGCAACGCACGCACGCGGCGCAGTGCGCTACCCGCGTGTCTTTGCATACGCTGCCAGGGCCGCATCGCGCCCCTCGGCCAGCCCGATGATGGGTGAGCGCGGATACTCCGGCGCCAGGCGTGCGAGCGACAACGGATGCTGCCATGGCGCAAAGCGCTCCTTCACTGGCAACTTGCCGAGCTCGGGCACCCAGCGCGTGATGTACGCCGCTTGCGGATCGAATTTTTCCGCCTGTGTCACCGGATTGAACACGCGAAAATACGGCGCGGCATCGGCGCCGGTGCCAGCCACCCATTGCCACCCCATGGTGTTGTTGGCCAGGTCCGCATCCACCAGCGTGTCCCAGAACCAGCGCGCACCTTCGACCCAGTGCACGCGCAGATGCTTGCACAACAGACTGGCCACGATCATGCGCACGCGGTTGTGCATCCAGCCGGTATGCCACAGCTGGCGCATGCCGGCATCGACGATGGGGATGCCGGTGCGCCCGCGTTGCCAGGCCTGCAACGTCACCGGATCGGCCTTGGCCCAGTCGAAGCCTTCGAAGCGCGGATTGAGATTCTGGTTGGTGGTCTCCGGGAAATGGTGCAGCAGGTGATAGGCGAAATCGCGCCAGCCCAGCTGCCGGATATAGCCATCGATCTCTGCACCGTTGCGCGCATTGCGCTGTGCGTTCAACGCAGCGGCGATCCGCCACGGCGCGATCTCGCCGAAGTGCAGGTGCGGCGACAGTTGCGAGGTGCCGACACGATCGGGACGGTCACGATTTTCGCGGTAGCCGGACAGCGCGCCATCGATGAAGATTTCCAGCAGCTCGTGCGCACCGGCCTCGCCTGGCTGCCAGTGCTCCCAGAAACCCTGGTCCCAGCTCAGCGTCGGCACCAGCCCCAGGGTGTCCAGCGCTTCGCTCTTGAGTTTGGCTGGCAACGGCGGCAGGCTTCGCGGTGCCGGCACCGCGTCGGGCAACTGCAGCTGGGTCAGCGCGTTGCGCCAGAACGGAGTGAAGACCTTGTACGGGCCGCCCTGCTGGGTGCTCAGCTGCCAGGGCTCGAACAACAGCGCCGAATTGCAGCTCTGCACCTCGATGCCGCGCTCGCGCAGGCTGCGTTTGATCTGTGCATCGCGCGGCTGGGTGGCCGGCTCGTATTTGCGATTCCAGTACACCGCCACCGCATCGGTTTGCGCGATCACCTCATCGAGCACCCGCGCGCTGTTGCCGGCGCGAATCACCAGGCCGCTGCCCAGCGCGCGCAAGCCCGCATCCAGCGCCGCCAGCGCGCGATGTCGCCAGCTGCGCGAGGCCGCGCCCGGTGTCCACTCGCCTTCTTCGTGCGGCGCATCGATATAGAGCGGGATCGGATGGTGCCCGGCATCGAGTGCGGCACGCAGGGCCGGATTGTCTTCCAGGCGCAGATCGCGACGGAACCAGACGATGGCGTATGACATGCGGACTCGGCAGCGACGGCAGGGCTGCGCAGCATAAGCCAGCAGATGCAACGATGGCGCGATACGGCGGCGGGCGTTTCTGCTGCGGCAAGGACCCTGCAGCAAACTCTCAGCCTCGGTCGAGTGCGCGGTGCCCTCACCGCTGGCGGGACACGCCGTTAACCCGTCCATGCGGGCTCGGTGGCGGCATCCATGCCACCATCGCTTCCGCAATCGGCGAGGACACCGCACCGGACAGTTGCCTGGTGGTTTTTGAAAACTCTACGCACCGACCAACTTGCCTGGTCCTTGCCCGCTCACCGTCGCAGAACCTTTGGCGGCGTGGACGCTGCCGAAGGGCTTACATGTACATGGATGTACTTGCGGCGTGTCCTGCGATGGCGGGCGGGCAAGGACCACCCAGCCAAGCCGCAGATCGCACGTTCTGTACCTGATACATCCGCACCGTATCCGCGCAACGCTGGCGCCCCCCGCGTAGCGCGAGCGCAATAGTCATGCGATCGACTCCATCACCTGCCGACTACTCAAAACTGCCCACCGAATCGTGCGACAGATTGTCGAAGCGGGTGTATTCGCCGAAGAACTTGAGCTTGCAGGAGCCGGTCGGGCCGCCGCGGTGCTTGCCGATGATGATCTCGGCCAGGCCCTTGTCCGGCGAATTTTCCTTGTTGTAGTAATCGTCGCGGTAGATGAAGACGATCATGTCCGCGTCCTGCTCGATTGCGCCGGATTCGCGCAAGTCGGCCATCACCGGGCGCTTGTCGGTACGGGTTTCCAGCGAGCGGTTGAGCTGCGACAGCGCAATCACCGGTACGTTGAGCTCCTTGGCCAGGCCCTTGAGACCACGCGAGATTTCCGAAATTTCGGTCGCGCGGTTCTCGCTATTGCCCGGCACCGACATCAGCTGCAGGTAGTCGATGACGATCAGGCCCAGGTCGTGTTCGCGCTTGAGCCGGCGGCACTTGGAACGCAGCACTTCCGGCGACACGCCCGGCGTGTCGTCGATGAAGATCTTGGTTTCCTTCAGCATCTTGATCGCGCCGGTCACGCGCGCCCAATCCTCGTCTTCCAGCGCACCGGTACGCAGGCGCTGCGCATTGATGCGGCCGTTGGAGGAGATCAGGCGCATCGCCAGCTGCGAGGCCGACATTTCCATGGAAAACACCGCAACGCCCTTTTTGGACTTGATCGCGGCGTATTCGGCAATGTTCAGCGCGAAGGTGGTCTTGCCCATGGCCGGACGCGCCGCCAGGATGATCAGGTCGGTCGGCTGCAGGCCGGCCGTCATCGCATCGAAATCGTTGTAACCGGTCGGCAGGCCGGTGATGTTGCCGCCATTTTCGAAGCGGTTGCGCAACTCTTCGAACGCATCCTTCAAGGCGCCGGGCATTGCCACGAAATCGGTACGCCCGCGCGCGCCGGCTTCGGCGATCTTGAACACGGCTTTTTCGGCCGAGGACAGCAACTCGACGCTGTCGCGCCCCTCTGGCTGGAAGCCATCGTTGACGATCGTGGTGCCCACTTCGATCAACTGCCGCAGCACCGCCTTGTCGCGCACGATTTCCGCATACGCGGCGATGTTGGCTGCCGACGGCGTGGTGCTGGCCAGCTCGATCAAATAAGCACCATCGCCCACCTGCTCCAGCTTGCCCTGCGATTCGAACCATTCGCCCAGGGTCACTGCGTCGAACGGGCGATCCTTCTCGTTCAATTCGCGAATCGCGCGGTAGATCAACCGGTGGTCGCGGCGATAGAAGTCGTTTTCGGTCAGTTGATCGTTGACGCGGTCGAACGCGTCCGGCGCCAGCATCAGCCCGCCAAGTACGGCCTGCTCGGCCTCGACCGAATGCGGCGGTACGCGCAGTTGATCAAGGCGCGGCTCGGGACGATCGTAATCGTCGTCGTCGCGATCGCGATTGCGCTTGGAACGGAAACCAGGACGAGCGGACATGGACAAACAGACCTGACGCAGGGACACGAGGGCAGGAAGCATAGTCACCGGCGACGCCGACGACCATGCACAACTCTGTGGATAACTAGTGGACAGCCGGTGCAGCACTTTTCTACGCCGACCCTGTCGCACCGGCCGCGACCCTTGCCCTGCCTGGGTTTGCCCGCCCCCGCCGGGCCCTGCGGCCCGCGCGATGTCGGCACCACAGGCTGTGATCAACTCAACGCTTCAGGTGCTCGACCAGGCCCAGGAAGGCATCGACGAAGCCCTGCAGGAATTTGCGGCTGTCGGCATTGGCAATGGTGTCGTCCGGGCCGAACAGGCCATCCTTGTAGTGCAAGAACACCTCGGGCTGGCCGAGCACCTGCATGTTCAAATACGCCAGCACGTTGCGCAGGTGTTGCTGCGCGGTCGCGGTGCCGATCGCACCGACCGAGATGCCGACCACCGCCGCCGGCTTGCCGGCAAACGCACTGTCGCCATACGGCCGCGAGCCGGTGTCGATGGCGTTCTTGAGCACGCCGGGGATCGAGCGGTTGTATTCGGGGGTCACGAACAGCACCGCGTCGGCGGCGCGGATCTGTTGCTTCAGGCGCGTGCCTTCGGCCGGGAAATCACCGTCGCGGTCCTGGTTGTACAGCGGGATATCGCCGATCTCCACATACTCGAACACGGCCTTGTCGCCAGCAAGATGCGCCAGCGCGCGCGCCAGCTGGCGGTTATAGGACTCTGCACGCAGGCTGCCGACCAGCACGGCGATGGTGAGCTTGCTCATGGGTACGCTCCGTGGAAACAGGGCCCCACCCTACCCAGCAGCATGCTCAGGGTTGGTGAAACGGCGCCCGGCTCCGGCCACTGCGTCGCAACTGCAGGCAGTGCGCCGATCCCTTCCCGGCCCGATTTCCGATTTCCGATTTCCGAGTCGAAGCTACAAGCAACAGCAACACTCCGCGCACCGCAGTGCCATTTTCAGCACCTAACCACTGCGCGCCGCCACAACCCCGATCAGCGCGTGATGGCCGCGCGTTGTTCGCGCCAGTGCGCCTGCCAGGCCTGGAACATCAGCACCGTCCACAGGTGCGTATGCCATTTGCGTTCGCCGCCGTTGAAGTCGCGCCACAAGCCGGCCACGGTATCGGCGGCAAACACGCCCTCGCGCTGCAGCGTGCCATGCGCCAGCAGATCATCGGCCCAGCCATGCAGATCGCCGCGCAGCCACGCGCTGACCGGCGCGCCGAAGCCGCGCTTGCCGCGGTAGACCATCGGGTCGGGCAGATACCGGCACAGCACGCGCTTGAGCAGGTACTTGCTGACCCCGTCGCGGTACTTCAGCGATAACGGCAACGACCAAGCGAATTCGGCCACGCGCCAGTCCAGCAGCGGCGCGCGCGCCTCCAGTCCCACCGCCATGGTGGTGCGATCCACCTTGCACAGCAGATCGTCGGGCAGATACGCGGCGAAATCGGCCAGCATCATCGCGTCGGCCGGCGTACCCGACCCATGCAGCGGGTCGGCCAGGCTGTAAAAGCTTTCCGGCTCGGTGGCACCCAGCACCACCGCGGCCGGATCGCGCCAGCGCGAGATACGGTTGCGGTAGATGTCGCCGATGCCCCGTGCGCCGGCTTCGGCCACCAGCGCGGCCAGCCCACCGGTACGCGAGGATTCGCCATTGCTGCGCGCTGCCAGCGCCATCAGCCGACGCAGCGGGCCGGGCACCAGCCCATGCATGCGCCAGTTACGCAGCGCGCGCTGGTAACGGCCATAGCCGAAGAACAATTCGTCGCCGCCATCGCCAGACAGCGCCACCGTCACTCCACCGCGCGCCAGCCGCGCCACCAGCGCCGTAGGCACCTGCGAGGCATCGGCAAACGGCTCGTCGAACATGTCCGGCAGGCTCGGCACCACCGCCAGCGCGTCGGCGCCGCTGACGTACAGCTCGGTGTGGTCGGTATGCAGATGCGTGGCCACTTCGCGCGCCAGCGGCGCCTCGTCATGGTGCGAGCCTTCGAAGCCGATGCTGAAGGTGTGCACCGGCTGCGTGCTCTGCGCCTGCATCATCGCGGTGACGATGGACGAATCGGTCCCGCCGGACAGGAATACGCCCACCGGCACATCGGCCACCATGCGCAGCGCCACGGCATCGCGCAGCACGCCGTCCAGCTGGTCTTCGGCCTGCGCATCGGTGCCGGTGAACGGCGTTGCCAGCGCGCGCTGCATCGCCTCGCGCGCATTCCAGAACGGTTGCTGTGCCTGATCGGGTCGATGCGCGGCCGCACCGGCGGCGACAGTCTGCGCATCCACGCGCAGCACCCGGCCCGGCATCAGCTTGAAGGTGTGCTCGTGGATGCAGGCCGGCGCCGGAATGTAGCCCAGCCGCAGCAGCAGGGTCAGCGCATTGCGATCGACCCCGTTGTCGAAGTCCGGGTGCTGCCACAGCGCCTTGAGTTCGGAGCCGAACACCAGCGTGTCGCCGGCCCAGCCGTAGTACAGCGGCTTCTTGCCGACGCGGTCGCGCGCCAGGAACAGGCAGTTGTCGCGCTCATCCCACAATGCGAGGGCGAACATGCCGTTGCAGCGGGTCAGGGTGTCGTCCAGCCCCCACTCCACCACCGCCGCCAGCAGCACTTCGGTATCGGAATGCCCCCGGAAGCGATGCCCCAGCGCGGCCAGCGCGCCACGCAGCTGCGCGAAGTTGTAGACCTCGCCGTTATAGGCCAGCACGTAGCGGCCATCGGCCGAGCGCATCGGCTGATGGCCCAGCGGCGACAGATCCAGGATGCTCAGGCGCTGATGCGCCAGGGCCACGCCGGCCTGCGCATCGCACCAGCTGCCGGCATCGTCGGGGCCGCGATGGCGCAACGCCGCGCCCATCGGCCGCACCAACGCCTCGAGCTGTTCGCCATGCAGCCGCGGCGAGGCCATCAGCAATCCTGCCAGTCCGCACATCGTCAGCGCTCCCCGCGCAATGCAATGCTGCCGGCAACGCACCATCGCGCTGCGGCTGCGGCGCCTGGAGCCCGATCCGAGCGCCGCGCGCCGCTTGGCGCAGGAGAGCGACCATGCAGGCACGACAGTGGCAGGACCGTACCAGACCGGTGGCGCACGCCGCTCATGCCGTCACCGAAACGGGTGCCGGCATCGGCACGCATCCGGGCAGCGCGCGCACGCGCTGCAGCCAGGCGCCGATCGCCGGCCAGCGTTCCAGGTCGAAGCCGCCGTCTTCGGCGCAATGGGTGTAGGCGAACAGGGCGATATCGGCGATGCCGTAGTCGCTGCCGGTAAACCAGGCCTGCTGCTGCAGGTGCTGCTCCATCACTGCCAATGCCTGCTCGCCGCGCACGCGCAGCTGCGGCAGCTCGGCGCGACGCGCCGCATCGGGCGCGGTCCACAGGCTGATGAAACGTGCCACCGCCACGTACGGCTCATGGCTGTATTGCTCGAAGAACATCCAGCTCAGCGCCTGCGCGCGTTGCCATGCGTCGGTGGGCAGGTACGGGGTGCCCTCGGCCAGCCAGAACAGGATCGCATTGGACTCGGTCAGCACGCGGCCATCGTCGCGCTCCACCATCGGCACCTTGCCGTTGGGATTCTTGGCCAGGTACTCGGGCATGCGGGTCTGCCCGGCCACGCTGTCGACCTCGACCCAGTGGTAGCGGCTGCCCAGCTGTTCCAGCAGCAGGCGCACCTTGTAGCAGTTGCCTGAACTGGACATGCCATGGACGGTCAACGGGGGACGCACGGTCGACATCAAGCTGGCTCCGCGGCAGCGACGAGGGGGCTGGCAGTGTCACAGCCCCGTGCGCCTTTGCAAAGCCCTGCGCGCAGCGGCAGCGGCCGGTTGCCACGGCGACAGGGCGGCAGTTCGGGCGGCGTGGATCTCTCGCCCGCCCCTACCCCATCGCGACGATGGCCACCGGCACCCCCAGCAGCGCGCTCACCACACCCAGCAGCGATAGCGCCAAGGCCCAGGCGCCGAAGGCACGGGACCGCGCACAGCCGGTGGCGCCGGCAATCGCCTGCACCGAGCACACCGACCACCACAGCCCGCCCAGCAGCAACAGCAGGATGCACATCGCCAACTGCGCCATACCGGCCGGATCGCTTGCCCCGGTCTGCAACAACGCCACCCGGCCCTTCAAGGCCACCAGCGCGGCGAGCACGCACACCAGCCAGGGCAGCACGCTGCCCGCCACCGCCGGCAGCAGACGTTGCACCTGCGCTGCAGTGCCCATCCAGCGCAGCACGTACATGAGCAACACGCAGCCCAGCGCCAGCAGCGCCGCCACCGCGATGGCACCGGCAACCTGCAGCCACCACGGCAGCGCCTGCAACCACAGCCATGCCGACACCAGCGTGGTCAGTGCGAACACCACCCAAGCGCCACGGCGCAGGCTGTCCTGCTGCGGCATGCGCTGCACCGTGGCATGCGGGTCGAACAGCATCCCGCCCAGTCCACCGCCGCGCCACCAGACCAGACAGGCGAGCACCGCCACCAGCAGCGCCAGCAACGCGGCCAGCGGAAAGCCCAGCGCGCGCCAGTCGGTTGGCTGCCTGCTGCGCCGTGGCTCAAGGTCGTGATCGAAGTACACCAGCGCGCGCGCGCGCTCCATGTCGGCTGCCGCACGCGCCACGCCATCGGCGGGAATGCGGTCGCTGAAGCGCTGCCATTCGCCGACGATGACGATGCGGCCCTCGCGCTGCGAGATCGTGCGCGTGAAGCGGAACCAGGGGTTGGAGATGGTCTGGGTGTCCGCCTTCAGTTGCACCGGCGGGTCCACCTGCACGCGTACGGTCTGCCGCGCCAGCCGCGGGCCGCCCAGCGCCAGGGGACTCTTGCGCACCTCCTTGGGCAAGCTGTCCATCCAGTCGCTCAGCTGGAACAACGGAAACCCGAGTTCGTCGCCCTCCTCTGCCGGCCATTGCAGGCGGTAGCGCTCGCGCGTGCGCACGTTCAACGGATCGGTCGCGTCGATGGTCGGCACATCCACCTGGGTCAGCGCGGTGTAGTACTGCTGCATGAATTCCAGATAGTGCGCGCCAATCGTCTCCGCACCGTCGTTCTCGAAGCTCGCCGCAACGCGCTCGCCACGCCCCTGCCGGTAGAGGGTGTCCACGCTGAAGGTCGCCACCCGCTGCGGCGTGCGCAGCGAGATCACGATGTCTTCGTTCACCTCGACCTGCGGCAACGCCGGCATTGGCGAGGGCACTGCGACCAGCGCGTTCTGCCCGGCCAGTACCGGCAATCCACGCACGAACGGCAGCGGCCGGCGCTGCGCCAGCGGGCCGTCCTCGCGGTCGCGGGTGGCGTCCACCCACACCTCGCCCTGCGGCAGGTGCGCACGCACCACCACATGATCGAACGCGTACGGGCTGGGCAGGCGCTTGTCCAGCGCGCTTCCCTTGTCGCTGCTGACCAGCACCGGCTCGGCCCGGATGCCGGCCAGCTGCAACAGCGCGATCAACAGCGTGGCCTTGTCCTTGCAGTCGCCGTAGCGGTTGCGCAAGGTCACTTCCGGCGCATGCGGGGCGTGCGAGTTCTCGCCCATGTCCAGGCCGACGTAGCGGATCTCGCCCTGCACGAAGGCCACCGCGCGCAGCAACGCGCCCTGCGGGTCGTCGCGACGCAACTGCAGGCTCTGCACCATGCTGGCCGCCACCTGCCGATCGTTGAAGGCATCCGGATACAGCTGCGCCGCCCAGTCCGCCACGGCGGCCCAGTTGCCGGCGGTGGACACTTCGATCAGGCCGTACGGGTCCACATCGTCGGGTGCATCCTTTTCCTGCTGCATGGCCGCGATGCGGCTCGCGGCAATGCTCAACGTGGTGATGCCATCGGCGCTGTCGACGCTGCGGCTGAAACCCGGCGCGCTGATCCGCCACTGCAGCGCCAGGCCGGACGGGTAGCGCAGCCGAACCCGGCGCTCACCCAGCGGCACGCCGTAGCGCGCATCGAACACGTCGTAATAGCCCTTGCCGAATACCGGATTGCTACCGGTGATGGTCACGCCATAGTCCACCCGGTCACCGACGCGAAGATCCGGCAGGGTGATCGACAAGGTCAGCGCTCCGTCGATCAGGCCGTCTTCCAACCCGCTTTCGCGGCGCAACCTGGCGTAATGCGCGCGGTTGCGCATGTCGATGCGTTTGCCATCGCGCCAGACCTCCAGGCTGTTGAGTTCCAGCGTCTGGTACTGCGGCTGGTAGTCGATCGAAATCTGCCCGGCCTCGTCCAGGCTCTTGGCGCGCAGCACGGTATAGCTCAGCCGCCGATAGGCGCGCGCGGCGCGCCCGGTCAGATCGATCTGGTCGGAGACCAGCTCATAGCGCAGCCCGCCTGCGCCAGGCACGCTGTCGGGCACTGCATCGGCCACCACCCAGGCCGGCGCAGGCACCATGGTCGGCGCCTCGTTCGCCAGCGCCGGCGCAATCGTCATGGCGGCCAGTACCCACATCACCCACAGCGCCCGGACCACGCCCGGCACACGCGTCATCACATCCTTGCTGATCAACACCTGCTCCTCGTCAAAACGCATTGAGTCCGGTCAGCGCACGCCCCACCACCAGCTGATGCACGGTTTCGGTGCCTTCATAGGTGATCACCGATTCCAGGTTCAGGGCATGCCGGATCGCCACATGGTCGGTGGTGATGCCGGCCGCGCCCAGCAGATCGCGGCACGCGCGCGCCACGTCCAGCGCCATGCGGCAATTATTCCATTTCGCCAGCGAGATCTGCTCCGGCCGCAGCGTACCCGCCTCTTTCAGGCGACCGAGCTGCAGCGCCAGCAGCTGCGCGGTGGAGATCCGCCGCGCCATCTCCGCCAGTTTGATCTGCGCGCTCTGCGTGGCAGCCAGCGGACGCCCGAACAGGATGCGCTCGCCGGCGTAGGCCAGTGCCTCGCGCAGGCAGGCCACCGCCGCGCCGATCGCGCCCCAGGCGATACCGTAACGTGCCTGGCTCAGACATCCCAAGGGCGCCTTCAGCCCGGCCGCGTTCGGCAGCCGCATCTGCTCGGGCACGAACACGTTGTCCAGGAACAAGGCCGAGGTGACCGAGGCGCGCAGACTCATCTTGTGCGCGATGTCCTGCGCGCTGAAGCCGGGGCTGTCGGTTTCCACCAGAAAGCCGCACACACCATCGTCGGTATGCGCCCAGATGATCGCCAGCGCGGCGATGCTGCCGTTGGTGATCCACATCTTGGCGCCGTTCAAGCGCCAGCCATCGCCGTCGCGCACCGCGCGCGTCGTCATCGCCGCCGGGTCCGAACCGCCTTGCGCCTCGCTCAGGCCGAAACAGCCAATCACCCGGCCGGCTGCCATCTCCGGCAGCCAGCGCTGCCGCTGCGCATCGCTGCCATAGGCGTGGATGGGGTACATGCATAGCGAAGACTGCACGCTGACAAAGCTGCGCAAGCCGCTGTCGCCGCGCTCCAGCTCCTGGCAGATCAGTCCGTAAGACACCGCGCCCAGGCCCGCACCGCCGTCGCTGACCGGCAGGCTGGCACCGAGCAACCCCAATCCGGCCAGTTCCGGCACCCATTCGTGTGGGAAGCGCCCCGCATCGAAGGCAGCGCCGATCGCTGGCAGCACGCGCTCGTTGGTGAAGCGCGCCACCGCATCCTGCACCGCCCGCTCTTCGTCGGTCAGCAATGCACGTACATCGAACAGATCGTCAGGACGCAGCGGCATCGTCGCTTCCAGCCAGGAGAGAAGCGCTAATTATCGGCCAGTTCCCAACGCGATATCGCTGTGTCCACGCACCGGCCAGCCACAAAAAAAAGAGCCGGCAATACCGGCTCTTTTTTTACACACCATGCCGCAGTCGATTACTGGCGGCTGCTCATCGCGTCCTGACGAACGCCGGCATCGCCAGCCGTCGAAGCGGTCTGGGTCACCAGCTGGCCATCAACCACCGCCAGGCGATCGCTGGCCGGCTTGTCGTTCATGCGCACGGTCTTTTCGAAACCGTCGTAGCGGTAGGTCACGTCGTAGGCCACCACGTTATCAGCGTCGCCCAGCGAGATGCGCTCGCCCGGTTTGTTGTCCATCCGCATGGTGCCCGTGGTGCCGTCGGCATTGCGGTAGGTCACGTCATACCCAACCACGCGCGAGGACGAGGAGTTGGCATTTTCGGTGTGGCACTGGCGCTCGGTACGATCCACCACGCGGCCGCCGACATGGTTGCGGTCCACCCGGTTACCGATGAAGCCACCGCCCACCGCACCAGCGGCGGTCGCCAGCTTGCGGCCGTTGCCGCCGCCGACCTGATTACCGATCAGGCCACCGATGACCGCACCGGCGACGGTGCCGCCGACGTTGCCATCGCGCTCAGGCAGGCGCTCCTGCACCACCACGTCGCGGCACACTTCGCGCGGCGACGAACTGGTGGTGGTTTCGCGGATCGCATTGCTGTTGATGACCTGCGCGTACTGCGGCTCGCGCTGGGTGATCGGCGCCACCTTGACCACATCGGCGTATTCCAGACCGCGCGGCGCCGGCTGGCCGTTGGCGACGAAGTCACCGGACGACGGACGGTTGTTCATGAAGGCGGCCGTGGCCACACCTCCAACCAGCAAGGCACCAGCAGCGACCAGTATAGTTGTCGTATTGCTCTTCATAACCAGCTCCCTGCGGACGCACCGCGTTGTTGACGGCGTGATTCCAGCACGGGAACCCTGAACGAAAACGCCCTCGCTCATGAATGGCGCGGTTAAGTTCAGCTAGCGGTTACTTCATGCACTTCTAACAGCGGGAGCCAATGCATGCGAAATCCTCTGACCACACGCGCGCTGGAATGGGCCGGCACGTTGCGCTATCCCACACTGTTCAAGCTGGCAGCTGTGCTGTTTGCGGTGGACCTGTTGCTGCCCGACCCGCTTCCCTTCCTGGACGAGTTGCTGTTCGGACTGACCACGCTGTTGCTGGCGAACTGGAAGACCCGCAAGGCACCGCTGCCGGCACCGGCACGCCGCCCCTGATGGAGTTGATCGACAGTCACTGCCACCTGGACGCCGGCGAATTCGACCATGACCGCGCTGCGGTCATTGCCCGCGCACATGCTGCCGGCGTGATGCAGCAGGTGGTGCCCGCCATCACCGCGGCCAGCTGGCCGGGCTTGCGCGCGGTGTGCGCCCAGGCACCCGGGCTGCATCCGGCCTACGGGCTGCATCCGATCTTTCTGGACCAGCACCGCCCCGAACATCTGGAAGCGCTGGCGGACTGGATCGAGCGCGAGCGCCCCTGCGCGATCGGCGAGTGCGGGCTGGACTTCTATCTGGAGGGGCTGGATGCGCAGGCGCAGCGTGACTATTTCGATGGCCAGTTGCGGTTGGCCAAGCGCTTCGACCTGCCGCTGATCGTGCACGCGCGGCGCGCCACCGAAGAAGTCATCGCCCGCATCAAGGCCATCGGCGGCCTGCGCGGTGTGGTGCACAGCTTTGCCGGCAGCCCCGAACAGGCCCGGCAGCTATGGACACTGGAGTTCATGATCGGGCTCGGCGGGCCGGTAACCTACCCGCGCGCCAATCGCCTGCGCGGGCTGGCGGCGACAATGCCGCTGCAGCACCTGTTGCTGGAAACCGACGCCCCCGATCAGCCTGACGCCAGCATGCGTGGCCAGCGTAATGAGCCGGCCCAGCTGCGCACGGTGCTGGACTGCATCGCCCACCTGCGCGGGGAGGATGCCGCGGTGATCGCGGCGCAGACCACCGCCAACGCACGCCGCTTGTTCGGCTTGCCGCCCAGCTGATTGCCCCGCACGCCGCGCAGGGCCCCGCGCCTGGTGCGATTACGAGGCCGCGGCAATCGCGGCCGCCGGCTTGGCGGCACCGGCCTTGGGCTTGGGCTTGGGCTTGAGCAGCATCTCCAACGCCTTGCCTACCGCCACGAATGCGAAGGTGCCGGTGATATGCGTGGCCGCGCCCAGCCCGGCGCCGCAGTCCAGCTTGAGCGTGGCATCGGCGTCGAGCTGCGGACGGATGCCGCACACGCTGCCGTCGGCCTGCGGATACTTGACGTTCTCCAGCGAGTAAACCGCCGGCACACCGAAATAGCGCTGTGGATTCTTGGGGAAGTTGAACTCGCTGCGCAGCTTCTTCCGGATCAGCGCCAGCATCGCATCGTGCTCGGTACGCGAGACATCGCGCACCCGCACCAGGGTGGGATCGGTGCGCCCGCCGGCGGCACCCACGGTCAGCAGCGGCAGCTTGCGCCGGCGGCACCAGGCAATGGTTTCCACCTTGACCCGGAAGCTGTCGCAGGCATCGATCACCAGATCGAAGCCGTCGCCCAGCAGCGTCTCGATGTTGCCGGCGGTGAGGAAGGATTCCACCGCATCGGCCTCGATCTCGGGATTGATCGCCACGCAGCGTTCGGCCATCGCACGCGCCTTGTTGCGTCCGTAGTGCCCGGCCAGCGCCGGCAACTGCCGATTGGTATTGGACACGCACAGATCGTCCGCATCGATCAGGCGTAGATGGCCCACGCCGGTGCGCGCCAGCGCCTCCACCACCCACGAGCCCACCCCGCCCATGCCGACCACCGCCACGCGGCAGACGGCCAGGCGCTCCACCGTGCCGACTCCATACAGCCGGTCGATACCGGCAAACCGTTCACGCCATTGTGCTTTCATCGCCCTATTTTACGCGCGCCATCCGCGGCGCGTCCGCCCAACTGCACGCCTTGCTGCCGGAGCACTTGTCATGACCGACTCCCCTCCCAATCAATCGCGCGCGGCGCGCTACGCCTTCATGCTGGTGCTGGGCGTGCTGATCGGACTGGTAACCACGGTGATGGTGGCGCGGGTGCTGCAGGCCCGACGTGATCCGGTCCCCGACAGCCTGATGCAGGTCATGGCCTACCAGTTGCGCGCGCTGCAGCAGCCGCCCGGCTCGAGCTGCGCACCGGCGCAGCAACAGGCGCGCCTGCGCTCGCTCCGCCTGCTCGCCGACGAACTGGAGCCCGCATTTGCGAACCTCGGCGAGGACCGCCGCTTTGGGGAACATGCCGAGGCGCTGCGCGCGGCGCTGGACCGCGCGCAACTCGCGCCAGGCGCCGATTGCGCGGCAGTTGCGCGCTTGAAAACGCCGATTTCCGATGCCTGCGACGCCTGCCACCGTGACTTTCGATGAACCGGATGCTCTGGTTTCGTTAAGCCTGGAGTGATCCAGTTGGCAAACCGTTCACCTGGACCATCAGAGGATGACGTCGCCGCGGCCCCGACCGCCTTCAGAACATCCGGAGACACCTCATGAAGACCCGACTGCTCGTTATCGGCCTGGCTGCAACCGCGACCCTGGTCGGCTGCGCCACGTCCCAGCCCCAGTACGGCAGCTACCGTGGCGACCGTGGTTATGACCAAGGGTATTCGCAGCAGGCTCCGCGTTGCGTGGACTGCGGCATCGTCACCCGCATCGATGAAGTCGGCCCCACCCGCACCGCACCGACCGGCACCGGCGCCGTGCTTGGCGGCATCGTCGGCGCGGTGGCCGGCCGCCAGATTTCCAAGGAAACCGGCGGCAGCAAGGGCAACAAGAATGTGTCGGCCGTGGCCGGCGCGGCTGCCGGCGCACTGGCCGGCAACGCCATCCAGAACAATGTCACCAGCGACAGCTTCGACGTGCAGGTGCGCATGGACGACGGCCGGGTGATCGTGGTGAACCAGCGTGACCTGGCCGGCGTGCGCGAGAACGCGTACGTGCGCGTGGTCAACGGACGGGTGGTGTTGCGCTGATCAGCGCACCACGCATCTGGCAGACAGCAGAAAGGCCCGGTGACGGGCCTTTCTGCTGTCTGCGCAGTGTGCTCATGCTGCGGCCGATCAGACCACCTGCACTGCATCGGCCTGCAGGCCCTTCTGGCCCTGCACGACGGTAAAGCTGACCTTCTGGCCTTCCTTGAGGCTCTTGAAGCCCTGGATCTGGATTGCACGGAAATGGACGAAGACGTCTTCGCCGTTTTCGCGACTGATGAATCCAAAGCCCTTGGCATCGTTGAACCACTTCACGACACCATTCTCGCGTTCGATGTTGGACATCTCGACTGACTCCCTACGACACTGTGATGGACCGGCGGTGGTGGCTGTGATTGCAAGGAGGAAGCGAGGTACAAGGATGTAGCGGATCGGAGGATCTACCGCATCAGGCCACGATTCACGGTGACCTTTGCAAACAGCAGCGGCTGCAACTTAACCCGCACAAAATGAATTTTCAAGCACCCCTTGCGTATTTCCGTCAAGCCTGAAATAGGACATTTCTAAACGATCATGGACACGACTGTCGTCTACTACGTACTGGCCGCAGCGCTGGTGTTGATTGGCCTGGCCGGGGTCATCCTGCCGGCCCTGCCGGGCCTGCCACTGGTGTTCGCCGGGCTGCTGCTCGCGGCCTGGGCCGATGGGTTCACCCACGTGGGATGGATCGCGCTGGTGATCCTGGGCGTGATTACCGCACTGTCGTTCCTGATCGACTTTCTGGCTACCGTCTACGGCGCCAAGCGCGTGGGCGCCAGCAAGATGGCGTTGTGGGGATCGGTGGTCGGCGCCATCGCCGGCATCTTCTTCATGCCGATCGGCCTGTTCGTCGGCCCGTTCGCCGGCGCCTGGATCGGCGAGTACTACCAGACCCGCAAGACCGATCAGGCCACAAAAGTGGGCATCGGCACCTGGCTGGGCATCGTGCTGGGCACGGCGACCAAGCTGGCGTTGGGCCTGTGCATGCTGGGCGTGTTCGCGATCGCCTGGTTCTTCTGAATTACCGCGCTTCCGAGCCTGGCTCTTGTAGAAAGAGCGCTCCCGGCAACCGCACCGGCAGATGTCAGGCATGCACTGTGTGGCGTGGGCAGCGCAGCACAGCGCCGTGCAACCCCATTCCCAGTTGCATGTTATGCCACCGTGTACACACGGCGTATGCAGACGCGACCGTTAAGCTGCGCGTCTTCGCGCCGGCCTGGCGCCCTCACTTCGGCCAGACCGTCATGTCCACGCACCGTACCCGCCCTTTGATACTGATTGCCCTGGCCGCTGCGCCATTGGCACACGCGCAGGAAATCGCACCGCAGCCCGCCTCGCCGCAGGCCTGTACCTCGGTCACCTCGGACGCGGCGCGTCTGGCCTGTTATGACCAGGCGCTGGGCTATACCCCGCAGGCCGTCCAGGAGGCGGACGCGGCAGCGCAACTGGCCAAGCAGGCCGCCGCCAAGCCCGACGACGCCCGCACGCTCAGCCGCGTGGGTGACTTCTTCCGCGCCGATGGCCAGGACCCGTCGAAGGAAGAAGCCGTGGCCAATGCCGGGCGCGGCTCGTTGCTGGACCGCCGCTGGGAACTGGCCAAGGATTCCAAGCTGGGGACCTTCCAGTTGCGCGGCTACAAGCCGGTGTACCTGCTGCCAGCATTCTGGACCAGCGATACCAACCGCACCCCGCAGTCGCCGAACCCGGCCAACTCGGTGTCCACGCCGCAGCAGCTGGACAGTGCGGAACTGAAATTCCAGCTCAGTTTCAAGACCAAGGTGGCCGAGGACCTGTTCGGCGACAACGGCGACATCTGGATGGGCTACACCCAGAGCTCGCGCTGGCAGGCCTACAACTCCGAGGCCTCGCGCCCCTTCCGCGAGACCAACTACGAACCCGAAGCGATGCTGGTGTTCCGCAACAACTACAGCATCTTCGGCTGGAAGGGCCGCATGAGCGGCATCAGTCTCAACCACATGTCCAACGGCCGCGCCGATCCGCTGTCGCGCTCCTGGAACCGGGTGATCCTCAATATCGGGCTGGATCGCGAGAACTGGGCATTGACCCTGCGCCCGTGGTTCCGCATCAAGGAAGACCGCGCCGACGACAACAACCCGGACATCGAGGATTACATGGGCCGTGGCGATGCCACCCTGGTCTATAACAAGAACGGCCACGAAGTGGCGCTGATCGCCCGCCACTCGCTGCGCGGCGGCGACCGCTCGCACGGCTCGTTGCAGGTGGACTACGGGTTTCCGATCACCAACCTGCTGCGCGGCCACGTCCAGGTCTTCGATGGCTACGGCGAAAGCCTGATCGACTACAACCACAAGGCCACCTACATCGGCCTGGGCGTGTCGCTGCTGGAATGGTTCTGAGCGCGATAGCCCGGACCTGAGCCGGCCCGGGCTGAGGGTCGCCGGATGCCGTTGCGATCCTGAGCGGCCGTCACTTGCGGTAAGCGCCCTGGGCTGGGAGCATGTACATCACGCTCCCTTAACAGCCAGTCCCTGGCTGTGCAGCCGACAGGATGTCCCGTGGCCAAGCCCAATCGATCGTTTTTTGCCTATGCCTCGGCCATGCTCGGGCTGCTCAGCCTGATGGGTGTGGTCTGCTTTCACTTTCCCGATCTGCTGACCAGCCGCGAATTCCGCGCCGCCTACAACGAACAGTTCGCCCGGCACCTGTTGCTGATCGGGCTGGTGGCGTCGTTCGTGCTGGGCACCTTCGCGATCCTGCGCGACCGCAACAAGCGCATTGCGACCATCGGTGTGGGCAGCGCCACGCTGGCGGTGCTGCTGGGCGGTACCAACGTGCAATTCGACACCATCGGGCGGACGCCCTACTCGCTGGGCCTGGATTGGTTCGTCATTTCACTGTTCTTTTCGGCGCTGGTATTCGTTCCGCTGGAACGTTACCTGGGCAAGCGCAAGCTATCGCCGCTCCGCGCCGGCTGGCGCACCGACATCGGCTACTTCTTCATGAGCCATGTGCTGGTGCAGTTCATCCTGATCCTGGTGACGGCCTCGACATCCAGCATTGCCGGGCTGGCCGCGTTTCCGGCGTTGAAAACCGCGATTCAATCGCTGCCGGTCTGGGCACAGTTTTTGATTGCGGTATTCGTGGCCGACATGGCGCAGGCGTCGCTGCATCGCGCGTACCACAACATTCCGTGGCTCTGGCGGTTCCATGCGGTGCATCACTCCAGCCGTGCAATGGATTGGCTGGCCGGCTCGCGCATCCATTTCGTCGAGATCGTGCTGACCCGCAGCGCCGTGCTATTGCCGCTGCTGATCCTGGGGTTTTCCACGCCGGCAGTGAACGCCTACGTGATCCTGGTCGGCCTGCAGGCGGTACTGGCGCACTCCAACATCGGCATCCGTTTCGGCTGGCTGGAATACGTGCTGGTCTTGCCGCGCTACCACCATTGGCATCATGCGCGGCAGCAGGAGTATATCGACGTCAACTACGCCATCCACCTGCCGGTGGTGGACATGTTGATGGGCACCTTCAAACTGCCGCCGCAACGCGATGCGTGGCCGGAGGAATATGGCGTCATGAAGCTGGAAACCGTGCCCAATGGCATCGTGCACCAGCATGCAATGCCATTCCGTCGCCGCAAGACCTTCGACGACTATGTCGACTGAGAACCGGTCGCTTCGGATCGCGCCCGAAGCGGATGCAGTCGGGCGCGACTTGATGACATCGCGCGTCGCCACGCAAGGCAGTCGCCTTGCGCAGCGTCGCCGCCGGACGAACGATCAAACGTCGAAGAAATCGACCTTGCCGTCCTTCAACGTGTAGTAGGCGCCGACCACCTTGCACGCGCCGGTGCGCAGCGGTTCGAGCAGCGCCGGTTCGGAGGCGCCGCGCAGGCGATCAACGGTGCGCTTGACGTTGGACTTGACCGAGGCGGCCAGCAGATCGTCGCCCCCCTTGGCCTTGGCGGTCAGCACGGCCGGAACGATGGGCTCGATCATGGCGCCGATCGCACCCGGGAAAAACGCGTTCTGCTCCACCACCGAAACTGCCGCCGCCACCGCACCGCAACTCTCGTGGCCCATTA
The DNA here is from genome assembly GCF_001642575.1 of Xanthomonas floridensis. Lineage (GTDB taxonomy): Bacteria > Pseudomonadota > Gammaproteobacteria > Xanthomonadales > Xanthomonadaceae > Xanthomonas > Xanthomonas floridensis. The sequence goes on from NZ_LXNG01000016.1 coordinate 34,621, forward strand.
CCACCACCAGCGGCACGCCGAGCTGGCTCACCGCGTATTCGATCGAGCCCAGCGCGGTAGTGTCCACGGTATTGCCGGCATTGCGGACGATGAACATCTCGCCCAGCCCGCGGCCGAACAACAGCTCCGGCGGCACGCGCGAATCCGAACACGACACCAGGATCACGAACGGTGTCTGGCCAAGCGCCAGCTCCAGCCGGCGGCGGCTGTCGGAGATCACCTTCTTGGGACGGTTTTCGACGAAGGCGGCATTGCCGTCGCGCAGAATCTGTAGCGCCTGGTCGGCATTCAGATCGGTCTTCTTCGACGGCGCGGCGCGCACCGCAAAGGGAAGCGATGCGGTGGCCGCGGCGATCGGCGCGCAACACACGCACTGCAGCAGCTTTCGACGGGATGCGGAATGCGACATGGACGAGCCCCTGCTCTCTGGTTGGTGCCGCGATCGTACTATGTGACTTGACGCGCAGAACGACTCATCTGGAGGTTATGCGCACAGAAGTTCGCTGCCGCGCGCCGCCGGTTCAGGTCCAGTCCGCCAAACCCTCGCGGCGATAGGTTTCCTGAAATGCCGGGCGCGCTTTCATACGCTGCGCATGCGCCTGCAGCGCAGGCCAGGTGTCGGTTGGCCGGGGCATGTTGCGCGACCAGCGCATCAGCATGGTGAGCATGAAGTCGGCTGCCGACAGCTGCTGGCCCAGCAGGTATGGGCCGTGCGCCTGCAGATGCGCATCCACCTGCGCCCAGGCCGCTTCCAGCCTGGCACGTGCCTGCGCCTGCGCAGCGTCGGCATGCGCGGCACCGGCTGGTTCGTCGGGGTAGAACCAGGCGCGATACGCCGGCTGCAAGGTGTTGGCGCAGAACAACATCCACCTGTAGTACGCCGCGCGCTTGGGCGTGGCAACCGGCGGCGCCAGCCCGGCTTGCGGGGACAGGTCGGCCAGATGCAAGACAATCGCCGCCGCTTCGGTCAGCACCTGCCCGTCCAGCACCAGGGTCGGCACCACGCCGGCCGGATTGAGCGCCAGATACTCGGGCGATTTCTGCTCGCGCTGGTCGAAGTCCAGCGGATGCAACACGTGGGGCACGTCGAGTTCGATCAGCAGCCAGTGCACGACCAGGGCGGCGGTGCTGGGGGTGTGGTACAGCGTGGCGACCATGCGTGCTCCGAAAGTCAGTTGGTACAGGCGCGCAGGCAGGCAAGCTTGCGCGGTTCGCAGCGACTGTCGTCGCTCTGTTGGGTGCAGTCGAACACCTGCGCCATGCAATTGGCCCGCTGCGCCGGGTTCTGCACGTCGTCGCAGCGCTGCCCACGCGGTGCCGCCCGGCTGCTGCAACTGGCCTCGCTGGGCCGGTCGCGGCGGCATTGCCTGGCGCTGTCATTGCATTGCGCGATGCAGCGGTCCGCCACGGCCGGCCCGTTGAACCGCGTGGCGGTGTCGTCCTGCTTGAGCGGCCTGGGCTCCTGGAAGCGCACCGGAGCGGCGGGCGGCGGCGCGTAGTTGCTGGACGGAAACAACACCGTCGGCGCCTTTTGCTGCTGCGCCAACGCACTCAGGCCCAGGCACGACAGCAGCACGATGCAGATGCGTCGGAGCATTCCTATTCTCCTTGGGGACCAGCAGATGCGCCGAGCATAGCCGCTTCCTGCGTGGCAGTGCCGCACACGTTGGCGAGTTGGCGGGTCGGCGGGTCGGCGGGTCGGATCATCTCGCCAGCGTCGCAGGAGCGCGACGGGGAGCTATCGGTAACGCCGCGTCGCGCCGGGTGCGCTTCTGCCAGTCTGCCCTGTCGCTGCGTCGGATGGCTTCATGTCGACGAAGCGACGATGCAAATCTGCATCGGCTGCCTCCCATTCCCGGTACGCAGAGCAGGTTGTTTCCTGCAACCACGTCTGTTCGATTGCCTGCGAGAAACGATGTGGCGAGGCGTAGCTTCGCCTTGCCGTTCCGGACCAGAGCTGTCAGTGGCAACGCGCGCAGCCTGGCAGTCGATCAGTCAGATGCATCCAATGCAGATCACGCGCAGTGGACGCATGGTCCATGACGCCGATGGACACCGGCCACGCCTGCCTGACGGCGGCACAGCCGGTCCAATCGCCGTGCTTACTCCACCACCACCGGAATCTTGCCGATGCGCGACTGCCACTGCCGCGGGCCGGTCTTGTGCACCGACTCGCCGGTGGAATCCACCGCCACGGTGACCGGCATGTCCTTGACCTCGAATTCGTAGATCGCCTCCATGCCGAGATCTTCGAACGCCAGCACGCGCGCGGCCTTGATCGCCTTGGACACCAGATACGCCGAGCCGCCGACCGCCATCAGGTACACGGCCTTGTTGTCGCGGATCGCATCGATCGCCGCATCGCCACGCTCGGACTTGCCGACCATGCCCAGCAGCCCGGTCTGTTCGAGCATCTGGCGGGTGAACTTGTCCATGCGCGTGGCGGTGGTCGGGCCGGCCGGGCCCACCACTTCATCGCGCACCGGGTCGACCGGGCCGACGTAATAGATGAAGCGGTTGGTGAAGTCGACCGGCAGGGTTTCACCCTTGTTGAGCATGTCGATCATGCGCTTGTGGGCGGCGTCACGGCCGGTCAGCAACTTGCCGTTGAGCAGAATGACTTCGCCCGGCTTGAAGCTGGCGACTTCTTCGCGGGTGATGGTGTCCAGGTTCACCCGGCGCGCATTGGTCGGGTTGTAGGTGAGCTTGGGCCAGTCTTCCAGCGATGGCGGGTCCAGCATCACCGGGCCGCTGCCGTCCAGGGTGAAGTGGGCGTGGCGGGTGGCGGCGCAATTGGGGATCAAGGCCACCGGCAGGTTGGCGGCGTGGGTCGGGTAATCCTTGACCTTGATGTCCAGCACCGTGGTCAGGCCGCCCAGGCCCTGCGCGCCGATCCCGAGCGCGTTGACCTTTTCGTACAGCTCCAGGCGCAGTTCTTCGGCGCGATTGGAGGCACCACGCGCCTGCAGGTCGACGATGTCGATCGGCTCCATCAGGGCCTCCTTGGCCAGCAGCATCGCCTTTTCGGCGGTGCCGCCAATGCCGATGCCGAGCATGCCCGGCGGGCACCAGCCGGCGCCCATGGTCGGCACGGTCTTGAGCACCCAATCGACGATGGAGTCGGACGGGTTGAGCATGGCGAACTTGCTCTTGGCTTCCGACCCGCCACCCTTGGCGGCGACGATCACGTCAAGATGGTCGCCTGGCACGATCTTGGTGTTGACCACCGCCGGGGTGTTGTCGCGGGTATTGGCACGCTTGCCGGCCGGATCGGCCAGCACGCTGGCGCGCAGCTTGTTGTCGGGGTGGTTATAGGCGCGGCGCACGCCCTCGTTGACCATGTCCTCCACACCCATGGTCGCGTCGTCCCAACGCACGTTCATGCCGATGTCCAGGAACACGGTGACGATGCCGGTGTCCTGGCAGATCGGGCGGTGGCCTTCGGCGCACATGCGCGAATTGATCAGGATCTGCGCGATGGCGTCCTTGGCGGCCGGCGATTCTTCGCGCTCGTAGGCGGCGGACAGGTTCTTGATGTAGTCGACCGGGTGGTAGTAGCTGATGTACTGCAGCGCATCGGCGACGGACTGGATGAGGTCTTCCTGCTTGATCGAGGTCACGGCTGGCTCTACGGCTGGCGGGGGCAATCCGGGCATTTTAGAGCAAACCGCCGGCCAGACCGGCGCGGCCGCGGGAAGGCTGCGTTGCGAAAGGGCGTACCACGGCGTCGCCTGCGCCCATCACCCTGCCAGACCGTGGGTAGGCTGGCCTGCCCGGCGGCGACCAGCTCTCCCGACGACGCCCAACACTCCCGGCGCACGCTGCGCCCGGCACACTATGCGCATGCCAGCTTCCCACTCCGGCGCCACTGCGCCCGCTCCCCGTACCGGCCCCACCCTGCGCGAACGCCTGGATGCGCTGCGCAACCTGCCCCCCTTCCTGCGCCAGATCTGGCAGACCAGCCGTTGGTTGAGCGCCAGCAGCATCGGCTTGCGCGTGTTGCGCGCGCTGATGCCGATTGCCACGCTCTACATCGGCAAGCTGATCATCGACGAGGCGATCCACCTGGTGGGCCAGCCACCGGCGTTCGAGTCATTCGCACAGGCGCTGGGCAGCGGCCGCCTGAACCGGCTGCTGGAACTGCTGGCGCTGGAGCTGGCACTGGCGATCGGCTCGGACCTGCTCGGCCGCATGGTCGGTTATGCCGACGCGCTGCTGTCGGAGTTGTTCAACAACGCCGCCAGCGTGCGCCTGATGGAACATGCCGCGCAGCTGGATCTGGAGGATTTCGAAGACCCGGACCGCCAGGACAAGCTGGACCGCGCGCGGCGCCAGACCATGAACCGCATGAACCTGATGAGCCAGTTGTTCGGCCAGGTGCAGGATGCGATCACCGTGATCAGCCTGGCGGTGGGCCTGGTGGTGTATGCGCCGTGGCTGATCGTGCTGCTGGCGATCGCCCTGATTCCGGCCTTCATCGGCGAGGCGCATTTCAATGCATTGGGCTATTCGCTCAACTTCCAGTGGACGCCGGAGCGGCGCCAGCTCGACTACCTGCGCCAGGTGGGCGCCAGCGTGGAGACGGCCAAGGAAGTCAAGATCCTCAACCTGCACCGGTTCCTGATCGCGCGCTACCGCCGGCTGGCCGACAAGTTCTTCCAGGCCAACCGCGCGCTGGCACGCAAGCGGGCGCTGTGGGGCGCGCTGCTGGCGGCGCTGGGCACGCTGGGCTATTACGCCGCCTATGGCTACATCGCCTGGCGCACGGTGCGCGGCGATTTCAGCATCGGCGACCTGACCTTCCTGGCCGGCAGCTTCCTGCGCCTGCGCCAGCTGCTGGAAGGCTTGCTGATCGGCTTTTCGCAGGTCGCCGGGCAAGCCCTGTATCTGGACGACCTGTACTCGTTCTTCAATATCGTGCCGGAAATCCGCTCGCGCCCTGACGCGTTACCGGTGCCGCGCCCGATCCGCCAGGGCTTCGTGTTCGAGGACGTGGGTTTCCGCTACCCGGAGGCGGAGCAATGGACGGTGCGCCACCTGGATTTCGAATTGCGCGCTGGCGAAGTGCTGGCGCTGGTCGGCGAAAACGGCGCCGGCAAGACCACGCTGGTGAAACTGCTGGCACGGCTGTACGACCCCGACGAAGGCCGCATCCTGCTCGATGGCCGTGACCTGCGCGATTACGATCTGGACGACCTGCGCGCCAATCTGGGGGTGATCTTCCAGGATTTCGTGCGTTACCACCTGAGCGTGGGCGAGAACATTGGCGTGGGCCAGGTGGATGCGATGGACGACACCGACCGCATCCAGGCCGCCGCGCAGCGCGCGATGGCCGGCGAGCTGATCGCCGGGCTGCCCCAGGGTTACGACCAGTTGATCGGGCGCCGCTTCAAGAACAGCGTGGACCTGTCCGGCGGGCAATGGCAGAAGATCGCCATCGCCCGCGCCTACATGCGCGATGCGCAGCTGATGATCCTGGACGAACCCACCGCCGCGCTGGACGCGCGCAGCGAGTTCGAGGTGTTCCAGCGCTTCAAGGAGCTGTCGGACAACCGCACCGCGGTGCTGATCTCGCACCGTTTCTCCAGCGTGCGCATGGCCGACCGCATCCTGGTGCTGGTGGCAGGGCGCATCGAAGCCAACGGCACCCACGAAGAACTGATGGCCCAGGGCGGGCGCTATGCGGAGCTGTTCGAGCTGCAGGCGGCTGGGTATCGGTGAGGCTGGGAATCGGGAATCGGGAATCGGGAATCGTTAAAAGCAGCGTTCCCGCTGCCTGATCGGTGCTGAGCGTCTTGCCACGGGGCATCCGGGATCCTTATGCAGCTGCCCCCATTCCCCATTCCCGATTCCCCATTCCCCATTCCCCATTCCCCATTCCCGGCCAAATGAGAGTTCATCTCATTTGGCCGGCTTGAGGTAGAATTGGCCGGGTACTCCTCCCACGACACTCACCGGTATGTCTTCCGCTTTTGGCGCCGAAACGGTGCTCGAGGTCCGTCACTGGACCGATGCCTACTTCAGCTTCACCACCACCCGCGATCCCGGTTTCCGTTTCGAGAACGGCCAATTCGTGATGATCGGCCTGGAAACCGAAACGCGCCCGTTGCTGCGCGCGTATTCGATCGCCAGTGCCAACTGGGAAGAGCAGCTGGAGTTTTTCAGCATCAAGGTGCCCGATGGCCCGCTGACCTCGCGGCTGCAGCACATCCAGCCGGGCGACAAGGTGCTGGTCGGCAAGAAGCCTACCGGCACGCTGCTGATCAGCGACCTGCACCCGGGCCGCAACTTGTACCTGCTGGGCACCGGCACTGGTCTGGCGCCGTGGCTGTCGATCATCAAGGACCCGGAAACCTACGAGCGTTTCGACAAGGTGATCCTGACCCAGGGCGTGCGCTTCGTGCAGGATCTGGCCTACCGCGATTATTTCGAGCGCGAGCTGCCGCAGCACGAATTTCTCGGCGACATCCTGCGCGACAAATTGCTGTACTACCCGGCAGTGACCCGCGAAGCCTTCGCCAACCAGGGCCGGCTGACCGAGCTGATGGCCGATGGCCGCATGCAGCAGACGCTGGGCCTGCCCACGCTGGACCCGGCCAATGACCGCTTCATGATCTGCGGCAGCCCGCAGATGCTGGCCGACCTGCGCACGTTGCTGGACGCGCGCGGTTTCCAGACCTCGCCGCGCATCGGCACGCCGGGGCATTACGTGTTCGAGCGAGCGTTCGTCGAGAAGTGAGCGTGCTCCTGCGATACCTCGGTATCGCAGGCTCGCAGGAGCGCACCCGCGCGCAATGGGCATTCCCGGGAAAGCTTCATCGCGCCGCGGCGCGCTCCGAGGCTGTGCAAGGCGTTGGCGAGCTGGCCCGACGCATCCGATGGATCTTTTGCATCGTCGATCTGTCGACGTGACGTTGCATGTTGCATGCGACACACCATATCAGACCTGCACGAGCATGCCGGCGCGCAACGGGCGTTATCGGTCACGCCGCAACTGCGCTCTTGCGCGGAGCTGCGCGCTGGTCTGCCACCACTGCCACGCCTCACGCGCATCGCAGCCCCGGCATGTGCGCCAGCTGCAGCGCGCCGGCACACCGCGACGTACACCGCACGGCGATGCAGGCTACCGCGCGTTGCGCATCAGCCCAGTGCGCGCTCGATGTCGGCCGCGATGGCTTCGGGCTTGGTGGTCGGCGCATAGCGTTCCAGCACCGCGCCGTCGCGGCCGATCAGGAACTTGGTGAAATTCCATTTGATGGCTTCGGACCCCAGCACGCCGCGTTGCTCGTGCTTGAGCCACTGCCACAGCGGATGCGCCCTGCTGCCATTGACCTCGATCTTGGACGACAACGGAAAATCCACCGAATAGTCCAGCGAACAGAACTGCCGGATCTGCGCCTCGTCGCCCGGTTCCTGATGCCCGAATTGGTCGCAGGGGAATCCGATCACCACCAGCCCGCGCTCACGGTAGCGCTGCCACAGCGCCTGCAATCCGGCGTATTGCGGGGTAAAGCCGCACCTGGACGCCACATTCACCACCAGCACCACCTTGCCCAGGTAATCGCGCATCGCCTGCGTACGACCGTCCAGGTCAGTGAATTCGAAGCTGGAAAGATCGCGCATGGCTGGCTCGATGTATGGGAAGACCGCAGGGTAACGCGTCTGCCTGCGCTGCTGCAGCGCAGCTGTGTCATGCCGTAGGTCGCCATGCGGCATGCCCTGCGCTGCTCCCTACACGCTCGGATATGCCTACCGCACAACCCCGGTCCACGCACGATGTCCCCCGGCAAAACGCCACGGCTACACACCGCCCCGCGGCCGCGCCCGCCTTGCCAGGTCGTCAGCGCTTGCCCTGACCCATGCACCAACGCTGCCCGGGCATGCCTTTTGTCACAGGCCTATGCGGGCGGGCTGGGTTAGCCTCGGCGGTTCGCACTTTGGAGCAACCCTCTTGACCACCCGTCTCGCTTTTGCCCTGGCCGCTTCCCTGGGACTTGCCATGCCGTCCTACAGCATCGCCGCGCCTGCCACCACGCAGGCCGCCACCCAAGCCAACCCCTTCTTTGCAGACAGCACCCTGCCGCTGCACTACCCGCAGTTCGACAAGATCACCGACAGCGACTTCGCACCCGCCTTCGATGCCGGCATGGCCGAGCAGTTGAAGGAAGTGGACAAGATCGCCAACCAGAAGGCCAAGCCGAGCTTCGAGAACACCATCATCGCGCTGGAAAAGAGCGGCGCCACGCTCGACCGCGCCACCACCGTGTTCTTCAATCTCGTCGGTGCCGACACCAACGATGCGCGCAAGAAACTGCAGGCCGACTATTCGGCCAGGTTCGCCGCGCATCGCGATGCGATCTCGCTCAACGGCAAGCTGTTTGCGCGCATCCAGACCTTGTACGACCAACGCGCCAAGCTGGGCCTGGATGCACAAGGTGTGCGCCTGGTCGAGAAGTACTACAGCGACTTCGTGCGCGACGGCGCCAAGCTCTCCGATGCAGACAAGACCACGCTCAAGGCGATGAATGCCGAGCTGGCCAAGCTGGGCACCACCTTCAGCCAGAACGTACTGGCCGAGGTCAACGCCGCCGCGGTGGTCGTGGATGACGTCAAGCAGCTCGACGGCCTGTCCGAAGAACAGATCGCCGCTGCTGCCGAAGCGGCAAAGGCGCGCAAGCTCGATGGCAAGTACGTGATTGCGCTGCTCAACACCACCGGCCAGCCGCCGCTGACCCAGCTCAAGAACCGCGAGCTGCGCAAGAAGATCTACGAGGCCTCGGTGTCGCGCGGCAGCCATGGCGGCCAGTACGACAACACCGCGCTGGTGTCGCGCATCATGAAGCTGCGCGCCGACAAGGCAAAGCTGCTTGGCTTCCCGACCTACGCAGCCTATTCGCTGGAAAACCAGACCGCCAAGACCCCGGAAGCGGTCAACGCGATGCTCGGCAAGCTGGCACCGGCTGCGGTCGCCAATGCCAAGCGCGAAGCCGCCGACCTGCAGGCGATGATCGACAAGGAACAAAAGGCCGCGCGCAAGCCGACGTTCAAGCTCGAAGCCTGGGACTGGGCCTACTACAGCGAGAAGGTGCGCCAGGCCAAGTACAACTTCGACGAATCCCAGCTCAAGCCGTACTTCGAGCTGAAGAACGTGCTGGAAAACGGCGTGTTCTATGCGGCCAATCAGGAATACGGCCTGACCTTCAAGCAGCGCACCGACCTGCCGACCTACCGCGACGACATCACCGTCTACGATGTGTTCGATGCCGACGGCAAGCAGCTGGCGATCTTCATCGCCGACATGTACGCACGCGAATCCAAGCGCGGTGGCGCCTGGATGAACTCCTATGTGTCGCAGTCCGAGCTGACCGGTTTCAAGCCGGTGGTGGCCAACCATCTCAACATCCCCAAGCCGCCGGCCGGCCAGCCGACGCTGCTGACCTGGGATGAAGTGACCACCATGTTCCATGAGTTCGGGCATGCGCTGCACGGCATGTTCTCCGACGTCAAATACCCGTATTTTTCCGGCACCAGCGTGCCGCGCGACTTTGTCGAGTTCCCCTCGCAGGTCAACGAGATGTGGGCCGACGAACCGTCCATCCTGAAGAACTACGCCAAGCATTATCAGAACGGCACGCCGATGCCGCAGGCCCTGCTGGACAAGGTGATTGCTGCGTCCAAATTCAACCAGGGCTTTGCCACCACCGAGTACCTGGGTGCGGCGATGCTGGACCAGAACTGGCACCAGGTCAGCGCCAGCGACGTGCCCGATGCGGCCGGCGTCATGGCGTTCGAAGCCAAGGCCCTGCAGCAGGATGGCATTGCCTATGCGCCCGTGCCGCCGCGCTACAAGACGCCGTATTTCAGCCACATCATGGGCGGCTACGCAGCTGGTTACTACGCCTACATCTGGTCCGAGGTGCTGGATGCCAACACCCAGCAGTGGTTCAAGCAACATGGTGGCCTGAGCCGTGCCAATGGCGACCGCTTCCGCAAGACCCTGCTCTCGCGCGGCGGCAGTGTGGATGCGATGGAGCTGTTCCAGAACTTTGCCGGCCATGCGCCGCAGATCGAGCCACTGCTCGAAAAGCGCGGCCTGAGCGCGCAGGGTGGCGATGGCGCCACACCAGAGGCACCGCAGTCCAAGCCGTAACCCGGCCTGCAGCCTTGCTCCAAACACAGCGCCGCCCGGAGCGATCCGGGCGGCGTTTTTGATGTACGCAGGCGTGGGGCGTGCCGCACACAAGACATGGCCCGCCTGGCGAAAACCAGTGCGCGGCGAAGACCGTCACGCTGGCATATATCGCGCGTCTCGCGTCTGCCGCGCGCCTTCCCGCCAGCCCGCCAAGACACATTGACCGCCGCTAGGGCTCCACCGCATCCACGCCATCGAGCAGCTTCTTCAACAACTTCTCCAGGCGCACCTGTTCGGCATCGCTGATGCCGGCCGTTTGCGCATTCAACAGCGTGCACGCTTCCGGCAACAGGCTTTCGATCAAGGCCAGCCCTGCCGGCTGCAAGGTCAGTACGATCTTGCGCCGATCGTCGGGGCTGCCGCCGCGGGCGATCAAGCCCTTCTCGCAGAGTTGATCGGTGAGCCGGGTGATGTTGGCGGGTTTCTCGCTGGCCGCCTCGGCCACTTCGGTAGGCGTGATGGCCTGCTCCGGCGTGCCGTAGAGCATCATCAGGATTTCGTATTCCGGCGGGCTGATGCCGTACGGCTTGAGCCGCACGCAGCTTTGCGTGTGCATTCGCTTGTAGAGATGCTTGATCAACCTCACCAGGACGGCCGGTTCCCGCGGGAATTCCGGGTAACGCGCGCAGGTGTGGTCCACGCGGTTTGCGGTTGGATCGAAACTACTCATATCACCCGTTGGAGTACATTACTGAATGGTCGAGCCATTCAATCACATCGACTGCGGGGCGATACATCAGCGAGCGAAGAGATGTACATATTCCGGCGCGACCCACGGTAGCAATGTGGATGCAGCCACGTCGGCGGTTTGCGTGCCATCCGAGTACGGCCCCACCTGGTACGGAGGAAACACGAAACGCAATGCAGTGATCTGCCCGGCCGCATTCAACACCGGGACGAACTGCGCGAAGTTGTCCACCTGCGCGGCAGTGCCCTCGGCGATCATGCGATCGGCCGATGCCACCTGTTCGGCTTGTTCTTCGATCGGCAAGCGATCGGCTTCCACGCGCTGGGTGGCGGCGGCATGCAGCTGTGCGGCCACCGCACTGCCGATCTTGCCCCACCCCGCTGCATCCGGAATCAGCGCCTGCGCAGTCAACTGCTTGCGCTCCTTGACCAGCCACACGAAACGCGCCACCAGTGGCTCGCCATGCGCACCGCCGGTATAGCGGCTGCCGTCGGCAGAGATCACGATCAGGTCGGCGGTCTGCAACACCGTTTCGAATGCCAATGACAACTCGTAGGGCGCGGCGGGCTTGTCGTTGCCGAGACCGGCGACGGCCTGCATCAATTCGCTGCGCGCATCCTGCGCGTACGTGCGGATCAACGCGGTCAGTTCCGGATAGGCATTCAGGCCGCGCGGGTAGCTGATACCCACCATGTAGGCAGGCGCATGCTCGATCACGTCTTCCAGCGGGCCACTCTGCGCCATTGCCGGCTCGACCGGTGGCGGTGTTGCCACGGCCGCATCGGCCGCCGGTTCGGCCGGCTCGGCGGTTGCCGGCTCGCGCTGCGTACAGCCCGTCAGCAGTGCCAGCACCAGCAGGCCCCGCACCCCATTTCCTGCAAGCAACCGCCCCATTCCCACCCGCTCCCCTGATTGACTTGCTGCTGCCGACGTCAGGCCAGCAGATCCTGAAACTGTGGATGTCCACGCATGTAGGCCTGCGCATAACTGCACGCGGGTACCACCTTCAGCCCGGATGCCCGGGCAAACGCCAGAGCGGCCTCGACCAACGCGGCAGCGATCCCGCGTCCGCCGATCGCCTCCGGCACCAGCGTGTGAGTGATGGTCATGCCTGCACTGTCGCGGCGGTACACCAGCTCGGCACGTTGTCCATCGGTGTCTACAACGAAATGCTGCTGCGTCGGGTCGTGGTCGACGTGCACTGTCGCTGCCTTCATCGTGGTCTGCACCGCTGCCAAGTGCGGCCAGTGTGACCAGCGCGACGCCGCGCCTGCGTGAAAATGAATCCACGCTGTGACCGGCCGCCCGGCTCGGCGACGACCTGCTCAAGTTCGCTGCAGCACCGCCGATAGCTGACTCGATGGCGCTCGCTGCAACCGGTCTCCGGCATGCCTGGCGCCCTCGTCTTACCTATGAGGAGTCACCGCATGCACAATGATTCGGCAGGAAACAACGCGCAGAGCGACAGCTCGCTGCTGGAAGGGCTGTTCCAGTTCGCCATCACCGGCGACACCCATAATCCCGACTTCGCGCAGCTCAACGACACGGTCTACCAGCGCCTGCAGCAGGCTTATGGCGCAGTGTCCGGTTCGGCACTTGCCACCGATCAGGAACGCACTGCGGCCTGAGGCCGGCACTGCTCATCCGCCAGGACCGTCATGCACCACCACGGTCCTGGCCTGGTTGACGTCTGCAACCCGGGGCCTGCACCAGGCCGCCGGGACACGCGCCCGCCGTTGCGGGCTGCCACTCAGCCGAAGCGCGGGTTGGACAGCTGCTCCAGGAAGATCTGCAGCACCCGCGGCTCCATGATCAGCATGAACATCACACCGAAGGCCGCACCGGCCAGGTGCGCGCTGTGGTTGATGCGATCGCCGCCGCGGCGGTCCATCCACAGGCTGTAGCCGACGTAGAACACCGCATAGATGATCGCCGGTGCCGGAATGAACAGCACCAGGATGATGGTCCATGGCTGCAGCAGGATGAAGGCGAACAGCACCGCCGACACCGCACCGGAGGCGCCCAGGCTCAAATAGTTGGGGTTGTTCTGGTTCTTCAGATAGCTGGGCAGGATCGACACCACCAACGCAGCCAGATAGAACAGCGGATAGGTCAGCACGCTGCCGGTGATCTGCAGCATCACCCGTTCGATGACCCGCCCGAAGAAGAACAGCGTGATCATGTTGAAGACCAGGTGGCCCAGGTCGGCATGGATGAAGCCGTAGGTCACCAGCCGGTCGTATTGCTTGTGCTTGTCCACGGCCGGCGGCCACAGGATCAGGCGGTCGTTCAACTTGCGGTTGTTGAACGCCATCCAGGAGACGATGCCGGTGATGGCGATCAGGATCAGGGTAATCATGCGGACCTCAGGCAGAACGATAATTGTCGACCATGCGATAACCGCGCGCATACAGGCCGAAGGCCAGTGCCGCCAGGAATGCGAAGGCCGCGAAGAAGAACATCAGGAACGCCGCTTCGCTGAGCCCAGTATCGGCGATATGCGCGGTCACCGTCGCGTTGCGCACCGCCACGTTCGATAGCAGCACCCACAGGTTGCCGACCGTGGTGGTCAGATACCAGAAACTCATCACCACGCCCTTCATCGACGGCGGCGCCTGGCTGTAGGCAAACTCGATGCCGGTGGCCGACACCAGCACCTCGCCGAAGGTGAGCAAGGCATAGGGCAGGATCTGCCAGGCGATGTGCATCGGCTCGCCGCCATCCATCACCACCTGGATCGCCCCCACCACGATCCAGGCCACGCCGCTGAAGGCGATGCCGCTGGTCATGCGCCGCAACGGCGTGGGCTCCCAGCCAACCCGGCGCAGCAGCGGGTACAGCACCAGGTTGTTGAACGGAATCAGCAGCATCACCAGCAGCGGATTGATCGCCTGCATCTGCGACGCGGTGAACCAGGCCGGCATGGTCATCTCGCGCCCCTGCAGCACCCAGGTCGAGGCCTTCTGGTCGAACAGCGAGAAGAACGGCGTGACCAGCGCGAAGATCACCAGCACCCGCAGCAAGGCGCGCACGCCTTCCACCGCCGCATCCGGATGCGTGCCGCGCGCGCGCTCCAGCTGCCACCAGGTCCCACCGCCGATGCCGGCCAGCAACAGCACCAGCGCGATGCACAGGCAGATGACGATGCCCAGCGGCTCCACCCAGGCGAAACTCGCCAGCGCCAGCACCACCGAGAGCGAGGCCAGCACCAGGCCCGGACGGCCCTGCCCCGGCACGCGCGTCAGCAGCGCGGTGCGCACCACCGCGCCGAATCCGTGCGGATCCTTCGGCGGCAGCGGCACCCGCACATACCGGTTGCGCCCTAGCCAGAACACCAGCGTGGCCACGAACATCAGGATGCCGGGGATGCCGAACGCCCAGGACGGACCCAGATTCTTCAGCGCCAACGGAATCAGCAGCGAGGCGAACAACGAGCCGAAATTGATGATCCAGTAGAAGGCGTCGAACACCACCTTGGCCAGATGCTTGTTGGACTGGTCGAACTGGTCGCCCATGAACGAGGCCACCAGCGGCTTGATACCGCCCGCGCCCAGCGCGATCAGCCCCAGCCCGACGAAGAAGCCGCTGCGGCTGCCTTCGAACATCGCAAGGCACGCGTGCCCGGCGCAGTAGACCAGGCTGAACCACAGGATGGTGTTGTATTTGCCGAACAGCCGATCGGCCAGCCAGCCACCCAGCAGCGGAAAGAAATACACCCCGATCATGAAGCTGTGCAGGATGTGCTTGGCTTCGGCCTCGCGGCCTGGGCCACCGATCTCCTGCAGCAGCAGCGAGGTGATCAGGAACTGCACCAGGATGTTGCGCATCCCGTAGAAGCTGAAACGCTCGCAGGCTTCATTGCCGATGATGAAAGGAATCTGGCGCGGCAGGCGCGCGCCGGCAGTGGGGCCGGGCAAGGTCGTGGTGGTCAAAGGCGGTCCGGTCGAACTGGTGACAGGCCCTATCGTACCGGCGCCAGCTGGTTGGCCGCCATGCGGCCGGACAGTGCTGCATCCATCCGGTTGCAACTGTGCACCGGGTGAGTCGGCAGAAAGCTGCGCAGCGAACGTCCCCAGCTGGCGACGCAGCACGTGGTCGTGGCCGCTTGAACAATGCGCGCATGTCGCAGTGCAGATTGGCCTGCCGCGCCGGCTCGGCTACATTGCAAACGTTTTCCTGGAACACCGGACCGCTGGATGCCCCGCTACACCCGCCTGGCCTTGGGCCTGTTGTTGTCGACTTCCGTTTCCACTGCGCTTGCCGCCGAGCCGCTGACCAGCGTGGCCGAGCGTAGCGGCTTCGTGCAGACCGGCCGCTACGACGAAGTCATCGCGCTGTGCGATGCGTTTGCGCAGCGCTATCCCCAGGCGGTGCGCTGCACGCAGTTCGGCACTACGCCCGAAGGCCGGCCGATGAAGGCGCTGGTCGTCTCCACCAGCGGCGCGCTGGATGCAGACGCCGCCGCGCAACGCAAACTGCCGGTGGTGCTGATCCAGGGCGGCATCCATGCCGGCGAGATCGATGGCAAGGACGCCGGTTTCCTGGCCTTGCGCGAGCTGCTCGAGGGCAAGGCCAACAAAGGCGTGCTCGACAAGCTGGTGTGGGTATTCGTACCGGTGTTCAACATCGATGGACATGAACGCTTCGGCGCCTGGAACCGCCCCAACCAGCGTGGCCCGGAACAGATGGGCTGGCGCACCACCGCGCAGAACCTCAACCTCAACCGCGACTACGTCAAGGCCGACGCGCCGGAAATGCAGGCCATGCTGCGCCTGGTGCAGCAATGGGACCCACTGATGGTTGTGGACCTGCACGTCACCGACGGCGCCAAGTTCGAGCACGATGTCTCGGTGCAGGTGGAGCCGGTGCATGCGGGCGACACCGCCCTGCAGCGCGATGGCGCCCGTTGGCGCGATGCGGTGCTGGCCGACCTGCGCAAGCAGGGCTCGCTGCCGCTGCCGTATTACCCCTCTTTCGTGCGCGAGGACGATCCTACCTCCGGCTTTGCCGACGACGTGTCGCCGCCGCGCTTCTCGCATGGCTATTTCCTGCTGCGCAACCGCTTCGGCATGCTGGTGGAAACGCACTCGTGGAAGGATTACCCCACGCGCGTGCGGGTCACCCGCAACGCCATCGTTTCGGTGCTGCAGCAGGCCGCCAGACATGGCACCGCCTGGCGCGCCGATGCGCTGGCCGCCGACCAACGCGCCAGTCGCCTGGCCGGCACGTCCGAACCGCTGAGTTTTGCGGCCGGCCCCAAGGCACGCACAGTGGCATTCCGCGGCTATGCGTACACGCGCACACCCTCGCCGATTTCCGGCGCGTTGATGACGCGCTACGACGAGAACACACCGCAAATCTGGAACGTGCCGCTGCGCGATCAGATCGCCCCCGATCTGGTGGTCGACGCACCCCGCGGCGGCTATCTGGTACCAGCCGCGCAGGCCGCCTTCGTGGCAGAGAAGTTGCGCCTGCACGGCATCGCCTTCCGCACCATCGACAGTGCTGCCGACTACCCGGTACAAAGCTTCCGCGCCGAAGACACCCGTTTTGCGGCACGTTCCAACGAAGGCCATCAGACCGTGGAAGTCAGCGGGCAATGGCGCGAGGAACGCCGCGCCGTCCCGGCCGGCTCGCTGTTCGTGCCGATCGCCCAGCCCAAGGCGCGCCTGGTGATGGCAATGCTGGAACCGCAGGCGCCGGACTCGTTGCTGCAGTGGGGCTTCTTCAATACTGCCTTCGAACGCAAGGAATACATGGAGGCCTACGTCGCCGAAGACGTGGCGCGCGACATGCTGGCCCGCGATGCCGGCCTGAAGGCGCAGTTCGAGCAGCGCCTGGCCAACGACAAGACCTTTGCCGCCGACCCACAGGCGCGGCTGGAATTTTTCGCCCGGCGCCATTCCTCCTGGGACGAGCGCTATCAGCTGTATCCGGTGCTGCGGACCGCGCAGACCGACTTCTGACGGCCCCGCCAGTTCGGCGAGCGGCCAGGCGCGCCAGAGCGCCATCCGATCCGGGCACCGCGGTGCCCGACCCGTTTTGACATGACCCGTAATAGAAGGACACCCCGTGCCACATCCCGATATGAAAACGTTTACACACCCCATCTCTCGTCCGCGCCCGTTGGTGCTGGCGGTGGTGATCCGCCTGGGCATGGCCCTGGCTGCACCGGCGGCGGTGGCGCAAACGGCAGCGGCGCCGCAGCCGTGGATGGATACCGCACTGACGGCGGACCAGCGTGCCGACCGGCTGCTCGCCCAGATGAGCGAAGACGAAAAATTCCAGATGCTGCGCAGCTATTTCGGTCTGGGCACCGACAAGATCCCCAAGCCCGAGGGCGCGTTGGGCTCGGCCGGCTATGTGCCCGGTATTCCACGGCTGGGCGTCCCGGCGCAGCAACTGGCCGATGCTGGTGTCGGCGTCACCAATCCCGGCGGCATCCGCAAGGGCGACTACGCCACCGCGATGCCATCGGGCCCGTCCACCGCGTCCAGCTGGAATCGACAGCTGGCCTTTGAGGGCGGCCGGACCATGGGCCGCGAATCCTGGCAGCAGGGCTTCAACGTGCTGTTGGCCGGCAGCGTCAACCTGCAGCGCGACCCACGCAACGGCCGCAATTTCGAATATGCCGGCGAAGACCCGCTGCTGGCCGGCAGCATGGTCGGCGAATCCATCCGCGGCGTGCAGAGCGAACACGTGTTGTCGACGATGAAGCACTTCGCGCTCAACGACATGGAAACCCGGCGCAACTTCCACAGCGCCGAGATTGGCGAACAGGCGATGCACGAGTCGGACCTGCTGGCCTTCGAGATCGCGCTGAAGATCGGCGACCCTGCCTCGGTGATGTGCTCCTACAACAAGATCAATGGCATCTACGGCTGCGAGCACGATTACCTGCTCAACCAGGTGCTCAAGCAGGAATGGCACTACCCCGGCTACGTGATGTCCGATTGGGGCGGCGTGCATAGCGGCTCCAAAGCCGCGCTGGCCGGGCTGGACCAGCAATCGGCCGGCGAAGTGTTCGACGCGGCGGTGTTCTTCGATGCGCCACTGCGCATGGCGGTGGGTGCCGGCGTGGTGCCGCGCGCCCGCTTCGACGACATGGTCAAGCGCGTGTTGCGCAGCCTGTTTGCGCATGGCGCGTTCGATCACCCCACCCAGCGCCAACCCATCGATGGCAAGGCCGGGCAACTGGCGGCGCAGCATGTTGCCGAAGAAGGCGGCGTGTTGCTGCGTAACGAGCAGGCCACCTTGCCGCTATCCAGCCAGGTGCGCCGCATCGCGGTGATTGGTGGCTACGCCGACAAGGGCGTGATGTCCGGTGGCGGCTCCTCGCGGGTGGACTACACCATCAATGGCGGTAACGCGGTGCCCGGGCTCACCCCGACCACCTGGCCGGGCCCGGTGATCATCCACCCGTCTTCGCCGTTGCAGGCACTGCGCGCGGCATTGCCGAACGTGCAGATCGACTACGTGGATGGCACCGACTGCGCCGCTGCCGCACGCGCGGCCAAGGCCGCCGACGTGGCGATCGTGTTCGCCACCCAGTGGGCGGCCGAATCGGTGGACCTGCCGGACATGCGGCTGCCCGACAACCAGGACGCCTTGATCGAGGCGGTGGCCAAGGCCAACCCCAAGACCACCGTGGTGCTGGAAACCAACGGGCCGGTGCGCATGCCCTGGGCCGAGCGCGTGCCTGCGGTGCTGCAGACGTGGTACCCGGGCATCGGCGGCGGCGAGGCGATCGCCAACCTGCTCACCGGCGCGGTGAATCCGTCCGGCCACTTGCCGGTGACCTGGCCGGTGGACGAATCGCAGCTACCGCGCCCCTCGATTCCCGGCCTCGGTTTCAAGCCGGCCAAACCCGGCGAGGACACCATCGATTACGCCATCGAAGGCGCCAATGTCGGCTACAAATGGTTTGCCGCACGCAAGCTCACCCCGCGTTATCCGTTCGGACATGGCCTGTCGTACACCCGCTTTGACATGGGCAACCTGCAGGTGGATGCAAAAGGCAGCACGCTCACTGCGCGTTTCGACGTGGAGAACACCGGTGAACGCGAAGGCGCTGCAGTACCACAGCTCTACCTCGTGCTTCCGGAGGGCCACGCCACCCCGCTGCGCCTGATCGGCTGGCAGAAGCTCACGCTCAAGCCCGGCGAGAAGCGCCGCGTGCAGGTCGTGGCCGAGCCGAAGACGCTGGCCGATTTCGATGCGAAGGCGCGGCACTGGAAGATCGCAGCCGGTACCTACCGCGTGCAGCTGGCGCGCTCGGCAAGCGAGCCGGTGCAGAGCGCGGAGGTCAAGCTGCAGGCTGCGCAACTGCCATAAGCGCGTATCGCGGCGGACGTACAACGCGTGCGTCCGCCGTGCCGCGTTTTTCAGGTCGCCGGCAGGCACCGGCCACCTCCAAAAATTTGTCCGGGATGCGTTGACAGCTTCGCACGCAACTTGCACAATTCGTCCCCTGAGTCGCCCAGGTGGCGGAATTGGTAGACGCACTAGCTTCAGGTGCTAGCGGGGGCAACTTCGTGGAGGTTCGAGTCCTCTCCTGGGCACCACGACTCACGGTAGATCGTAAAAAACCTCGCTTCGGCGGGGTTTTTTGCGTTTGGGCAGTGCCAAGCATTAACGCCGCCGCGTACATGACGCCAGTGGGCAGCTGCTCGATCGGGCGTTGTTTGTCGGTAGCCGGGCGACAGGCTGCCAGAGCCGAAGACCTGACCGGGCGCGGCATTTAGCTACCTGCAGGTCAGGCCAGCTGCCGGGCCCAGCGCCGCATGAGCACCTGGATGACGCAGCGCTGGTGGGATTGTTCGCCCAACAACTGATGTACTGCACCAGTGCATCACTGGTCGCATGCGCCGCACATAACCAAGCAGGCTTCTTATGGGATTCGGCCAGTCAAAACCAACTCCGGAAACTGCAGGTGCGCGTGCCATCGCAATTCATGGCAACGCGCTGGAGCGCTTTGACCAAGGCATTTAATCGCAATAGAACGACGCGACGCGATCGGTTGCCCGCACCTCGGCGCTGCGAATCGTCCCGTGCAAGCCCGCACCGTTTCGCCGACCTGCCAGGAGACCTGCACGCCTGCACCGTACTCGCAGACGGCATAAATGCCATGCGGGTCCGGTACGTCAAACTTCCAGATCCATCGCTCGGTACCGCCCGATTGCTGCTCGTCCTCATTGCGAGGCACCAGTGCAGCACGCTCACGGGGATGTCCCGAATACACGCCGATCGACGACAACCGCAACGGACGGCGCTGATCAAGGCCAAGGCGCGCTTCTGCAGGCACGTCCGGGCTCTGCAGCACAGCGCTGGAGATGCGAAGCGTCGACGGACACTGCAAGGTTTGCGCTGCAAAAAACAGATGGGGCAATAGCCGGCAGAAGCAGCAGCGTCAGGCAACGCAGCACACCGGCGCAAGACGTTACTGGCATGATCGTGAACTCTCAAAAAAAGCGACTAGCGGCTATTGGCAGCAACACGTGCCGTCAAAGACGATGACGCATGCAGGCCTGCATGCGCATCGCCAGATTTAATTGGCGTCTGCCACTTGTTCCTGGTACTCCGTCAGATGATGCTCGGGATTGATCTGCTCGGAAGCACCGGGGTCGTAGCCAACGCGCACGGGCTTCGGTGCGCCAGGCAGATACAACTCGCCGCTCCCTTCGTTGAGGATCAACAGCACATACGGCCGCCCTTTCAGCTGAACCGTATACCGCTTATCTTTCTGCGTGGCATCGATGCTCGCCAGAAGGATCCTGTCATCGATTTCGCTGTCGGCTCCGGTCACCTGCAGCAGCGCCTGGTTCTTGTCGCGCGATCCATAACGCAGGGTGGAGACCTTCGTACCGTCGCTCGAACGATAGGCCTTGGCCTGTTTTGCGACCTCTGGACGCTGGACTGCCGACTCCGCCAATGCGACGAAGCCAAGGGAAAGAAACGGGATAAGCAAGACGGTCGCAGACACGCAGCGCAGCCGGGATCGAAACATCATCGAAGCTTCCTTGTCATGTTGAAAATGCGGGCGGCATGCCAACGCACTGAGTCGCTCATCGCTCTACCAGCGCCAAGGCCACACTTGCCGCAGCGCGCATGCTACTGCATGCAAGCATGGCGCTGCTGGCGCCGTAGCTGCATGCCGCATCGGGCATCTCGCAGACGGGACGCGTGGAATGAGCCGGACCGCAATAACACGGCGAGGCAGTTGTTCGAACGATCAAAACCCCGCTCGCCAGCGGGGTTTTGATTAAGTCGGCAATGACTCAATGCCCACCTGCCGCCGCCGCGCCACCGGCGCCCGCGCCGAACGGCGGCTTGGCCAGCCACAGGAAGAAGATGATCGCCAGGAAGGTCCAGCCAAGCAGATAGAAGATGTCGTTGAAGCCCATCTGCGAGGCCTGGTGGTTGATCATGTTGTTGAGAAAGGCCGCGCCACGTTGCAGATCGCCCTGCCCCATGGCGGTGACCTGCTCCTGCATGCCGGGCGTATAGACCGAGATGTGTTCGGTGATATGCGCATGGTGCACTTGCGTGCGGCGCGCCCATAGATAGGTGGTCAGCGAGGCAGCGAAACTGCCGCCCAGCGTGCGCAGGAAGGTGGCCAGCCCCGAGCCTGCCGCAATCTCGCGACCATCCAGATCCGACAGCAAAATCTGCAGCACCGGCATGAAGAACAGCGCCACGCCCACGCCCATCACCAGCTGGATCGTGGCCACATGGGCAAAGTCCACCTGCAGGTTGAAGTTGGAGCGGAAGAAGCTGGTGAACGACATGAACACGAAGGCGATGGTGGCCAGCATGCGCAGGTCGAAGCGCAGCGCGTACTTGCCTACGAACGGCGTCATCAGCACCGGCAGGATGCCGATCGGTGCGGTCGCAAGGCCAGCCCAGATCGCGGTATAGCCCATGTCGCGCTGCAGCCATTGCGGAATCAGCAGGCTCACGCTGAAGAATGCCGCATACGCCACCACCATCGCCAGGGTGCCGGCGCGGAAGTTGCGATGCCGGAACAGTTTGAGATCGACGATGGGATCCTTGTCGGTCAGCTCCCAGATCACGAACACCACCAGCGCGATCGCGGCAACGCAGGCCAGCACGATGATCTTGTCCGAGGAAAACCAGTCTTCGTCATTGCCCAGGTCCAGCACCAGCTGCAGGGCACCCACGCCCACCACCAGCAGGATCAGGCCGATATAGTCCATGCGCGGCTTTTCGAGCTGTTCGGGACGATGCCGCAATTGCGAACCGACGATGCTGCTGGCGATGATGCCCAGCGGCACGTTGATCAGAAAGATCCATTCCCAGCTGTAGTTATCGGTAATCCAGCCGCCCAGGATCGGGCCGGCGATCGGCGCCACCACCGTGATCATCGCCAGCAACGCCAGCGCCTGCCCGCGTTTGTCGCGCGGGTAGATCGACACCAGCAGGCTTTGGGTGATGGGATACATCGGGCCGGCCACAAAGCCCTGCAGCGCGCGCGCCACCACCAGCATGCCCATGCTCTGCGCAAGCCCGCACAACAGCGAGGCGACGGTGAAGGCCAGCGTGGACCACACGAACAACTTGGTTTCGCCGAAACGCCGGCTCAGCCAGCCGGTCAGCGGCAACGCGATCGCGGTGCTCACCGCGAACGAGGTGATGACCCAGGTGGCCTGCTGCGAACTGGCGCCGAGATTACCGGCGATGGTGGGCAGCGAGACGTTGGCAATGGTGGTGTCCAGCACCTGCATGAACGAGGCCATCGCCAGGCCCACGGTGCACAACACCACGCTTGCCGGGCGAAAGCCGGCCGCGGGCGCCGGTGCCGCCGGGCCTCCGGGCGCGGTGGGAGCTTGCGAAGACATGGTGGCTCAGCCCGCCTTGGTGGCAGCCTGCGTCGGCAGGTTGTCCTGGATGATGCGATGGATGTCGGCATCGGCAGCCTGGAGCTGCTGCGCATACACATCGGTGGAAAACACCGCGCCCGTGGCCGCCTTGGCCGGCAGCACGCGGCCCTGCTGGTCGTGCAGGTTCACATCGACCTTCATCGACAGGCCGATGCGCAACGGGTTGCTGGCCAGCTGCTTGCTGTCCACCACGATACGGACCGGCACGCGCTGCACGATCTTGATCCAGTTGCCGCTGGCGTTCTGCGCCGGCAGCAGCGAGAACGCGCTGCCGGTGCCCAGGCCCAGGCTTTCGATGCGACCGGTGTAATCCACGCCACCGCCGTACAGATCCGAATGCAGCTCCACTTCCTGGCCCAGGCGCATGTGCTTGAGCTGGGTTTCCTTGAAGTTGGCTTCCACCCACACCTGCTCCAGCGGCACCACCGCCATCAGCACACTGCCCGGCTGCACGCGTTGGCCGACCTGCGCCGAGCGCCGCGCCACATAACCGGACACCGGCGCCACCACACCGGTGCGCGCGTGGTTGAGATAGGCCTGGCGCACCTGCGCGGCGGCGGTCTGCACGTCCGGCTGGCTGGCCAGGTCGCTGTCGTCCACCAGCGCGCGATTACGCTCGAAGCTCTCGCGCGAACCGCTCACCGCGGCCTCGGCGGCCGCCAGTTCTTCGCGGGCATGCGCCAGTTCTTCGTTGGAGATGGCGCCGCTGGCGGCCAGATTCTTGCGGCGGGCAAAGTCGGCACGGGCACTGCGCAGCGTCACTTCGCGCGCGGACACTTCGGCCTGCGCACCTTCCACGCTGCGGTACAGACCGCGCACCTGGCGCACGGTCTTGGCCAGGTTGGCTTCGGCCTGCTGCAGCGCCACCGCGGTATCGGCCGGGTCCAGCTGCACCAGCAGCTGGCCGCGCTCCACGCGCATGCCGTCTTCGGCGCCGATGCTGACCACGGTGCCGCCCACCATCGGGGTGATCTGTACCTGGTTGCCTTGCACGTAGGCGTCGTCGGTGTCCTCGTGCCAGCGGCCGACCAGGAAGTACCACGCCACCAGACCGATGATCGCCAGGATCACCACAATGGCCACGATGCGCAGCGCCGCTCGGCGCTTGCTGGGTGCGGCCGGCGCGGGTTGGGAAGAAGCAGGAGTCGTCTGGCTCATCGTCGATGTCTCAGGAATTCGGTTGTGCGGAAGTGGGCGCGGTGCGTGCGGTGTCGCGTGCGGGCTCCGGCGTGAATCCGCCGCCCAGTGCACGCTGCAGCCTCACCGAGGCCAGGAGTTGTTGCGACTGCAGCCCGGCCATGCGCTGGCGTGCAACGAGCAACTGCTCCTGCACGCTGAGCACTTCCAGATAGCTGCCGATGCCGGCGCGATAGCGCTGCTGGGCGAGATCGAAGGCCGCGCCCACCGTCTGTACGGCATCGTTCTGCGCCTGTGCACGCTGCTGCAGCGACCGCACGGCGGTGACCTGGTCGGCCACTTCGCGCAGCGCGGCAATCACCTTCTGGTTGTAGTCGGCCACGGCCAGGTCGTACTGCGCATCGCTGCCGGCCAGGTTGGCGCGCAGCTTGCCGCCGTCGAAGATCGGCAGGCTCAGCGCCGGTGCCACCAACCCGAACACCGAGCCGCTTTCCAGCAGCTTGCCGACATCCGGGTTGACCACCCCACCCAGCGCGGTGAGGTTGAGGCTGGGATAGAAGCGGGTCTTGGCGACCGCGATGTCCTTGTCGGCCGCCTCCACCCGCCAGCGCGCCGCCACCACGTCCGGGCGTCGGCCCAGCAGATCGGCCGGCAAGGTGCTCGGCAGCTGCGTGGCGAGCCCGGTACCCAGCGTCGGGCGGGCGATCTGCAGCCCGCGATCCGGGCCCTGACCGACCAGCGCGGCCAATGCGGTGCGCGCTTCGTCGATCTGCTGCTGCGCGGACTGCAGTTGCTGCTGCGCGGCCGGCACGCGCGCCTGCGCCTGACGCACCTGCAGGTCGCTGTCGATCCCGGCACCGCGGCGTTGTTGGGTCAGCTCCAGGGTCTTGCGCGCGCGGCCCAGCTCATCGTTGGCCACATCGTGCAGGCTCCACGCATAGGCCAGTTGTGCATAGCCTTCGGCGATCGCCGCCGACAGGTTCAGCCGCGCCGCCTGCGCATCCACCTCGGCCGCATGCGCCTGGTCCACCGCCGCTTCCCAGGCGGCACGCTTGCCGCCCCACAGATCCACGCCATACCGGAAGTCCAGCACCATCTGCGCACTGCCGCCGTAGCTGCCACCCAGTTCGTCGCCGACCATCGATTCGGGCAACTGCAATCCGGTGTAGCCGCCGGAGACCGACAGGCTGGGGCCGCGCTCGGCCTGCGCGCTGCCGATGCGCGCCTGGGCCTGGCGCAGCCGTGCATCGGCAGACGCCAGGCTGGGGCTGTGCTGCAGGCCTTCCGAGATAAGGGCATCCAGTTGTGCATCGCCCAGCGCACGCCACCAGTCGCTGGCCGGCCATGCGGCCGGACTCAGCCCGGCCTGCGCCAGGGTGCGCTCGGCATGCACGTCGCCGGGCTGCAGCACGGTGCCTTGCGGCGCCAGGCCACGGCTGCTGGCACAGGCGGCCAGCGCCAGCGTCAGGGCGGCGACAACGAGTGGCCGCGCCAGGCGCATCGGGCGCGGGCGCAGCGTCTGGATGGAAAAACTAGCAGCGTTCATGAGTTGAGTGCATCGCGGACACGGATAAGAAGAGAGGTGAGTTGTTCGCGCTCAGGGGCATCCAGGTCGCGCAGGCCATGCTCGATCGCGCGTTCGCCGCGCAAGCGCAGCCGCTCCCACAGCGCCACGCCCTGCTCGGTCATGACGATCTGCAGCGCGCGCCGGTCCTGGGCATGCGGCTCGCGCCGCACCGCGCCGAGCGCTTCGAGCTTGTCGAGCAGGCGGGTCACTGCGCTCGGCGTCTGGTCCAGCGCCAGCGCCAGTTCGTTGGCCGTACAGGGCGAGCGCACCGCCAGGATCTTCAGACCGACGTAGTGGCTGAAACCGAAGTCAGGCAGCTCGCCCTTCATCTCGGCATCGAGCTGACGCATCAGCGCGTCGCGCACCTGGCGCAACAGCAACCCGAACGACGGCGGAGCGGAGGACGGTACATTCATGCCGCACATTTTGTTCCGAAAAATATATTTGTCAACGCAAATATCCCAACCGGGATTAAACCGTCGGCAAGGATCGTCACCTTACGCGCCACGCCAGCTGGCCCGGTAATACAATCAGGCCAATGACTATCG
Source organism: Xanthomonas floridensis (assembly GCF_001642575.1). GTDB lineage: Bacteria > Pseudomonadota > Gammaproteobacteria > Xanthomonadales > Xanthomonadaceae > Xanthomonas > Xanthomonas floridensis. The sequence continues at coordinate 60,653 of NZ_LXNG01000016.1, forward strand.
AAAACCCGCCAACGACGGTGGACGCGCTACCGCCCGGTGTGCGCAGCAGCTTCGAATGGGCCGACGGCCCGGTGCTGATCGCCTTCCTGGCCGACCTGCGCGCGGTGTGGGCGCCGGAAACCGCCTGGCATGCGCACGTGCGCGGGCAGTTGATGTTTGTCGAGCAAGGCGTGCTGACCGTGCATACCAAGCAGGGCACGCTGTCGCTGCCGCCGGGCTGCGCTGGCTGGATGCCGCCCGGCCAGCAGCACACCGTCGAGCTGGCCGGCCCGATGCGTGGATGGGGCGTGGTGGTGCGGCCGGACGCCTGCGCCGCCCTGCCCGCGCAAGGCGGGGTGATCCGGCTGACCGGGCTGGCCCGCGAAGCGATCATGCGCGCCGCCAGCTGGCCGCTGGACCAGCCGCTCGATAGCGCCCAGCAACGACTGGCCGCGGTGTTGCTGGACGAGCTATGCCAGGTCCAGATCGACCATCTGCACCTGCCGATGCCGGCCGACCGCCGCCTGCTGCGGATTGCCCGGCAGTTGCTCGCCACCCCTGCCGATCCGCGCCCGCTCGATGCCTGGGCCGATTGGGGCGGGCTGTCGCCACGCAGCCTGAGCCGGCATTTTCGCGACGAGACCGGCTTGAGTTTTGCGCAATGGCGGCAGCAGGCACGGCTGGCCGAGGGTTTGCGCCGGCTCAGCCAAGGCAGCGCAGTGGCACAGGTGGCCGACCAGCTCGGCTACAGCAGCCCCAGTGCCTTCGTCAGCGTGTTCCACCGCCATTTCGGCGCCCCGCCCACCCGTTATCTGGCCGCCGGCCACGTGCGCGGCTTGGCATCCCCCGCCGCATCCGGATAATCGGCGCTCTTCGAGTCCGCGCCTCGGCGCGGATTCTTCTTCACGCAGGACCTGGCTTTACATGACCGATCTGACCCGCCCCACCTTCCACGGCTTCGAACAGCTGCCGCTGCGCGAGTACGCCGAACGCGCCTATCTCGACTATTCGATGTACGTGGTGCTGGACCGCGCCCTGCCGTTCCTGGGCGATGGCCTGAAACCGGTGCAGCGACGCATCGTCTATGCGATGAGCGAGCTCGGCCTGAACGCGGCCGCCAAGCCGAAGAAGTCCGCACGCACCGTGGGCGATGTGATCGGTAAGTACCACCCGCATGGCGACAGCGCCTGCTACGAAGCGCTGGTGCTGATGGCGCAGCCGTTCTCGTACCGCTACCCGCTGATCGAGGGCCAGGGCAATTTCGGCTCCACCGACGATCCCAAGTCGTTCGCGGCGATGCGCTACACCGAGTCCAAGCTGACCCCGATCGCCGAAGTGCTGCTGGGCGAGATCGGCCAGGGCACCACCGACTGGGCGGCGAACTTCGACGGCACCCTGGAAGAACCCACCTGGCTGCCGGCGCGCCTGCCGCACCTGTTGCTCAACGGCACCACCGGTATTGCCGTCGGCATGGCCACCGATGTGCCGCCGCACAATCTCAACGAGATCGTCAGCGCGCTGCTGCGCCTGCTCGACAACCCCGATGCCACGGTCGCGGAACTGTGCGAACACGTGCTGGGCCCGGACTACCCGACCACCGCGGAAATCATTACCCCGGCCGCCGACCTGCGCAATATCTACGAGACCGGCCATGGCAGCGTGCGCGCTCGTGCCACGTATAAAAAAGAACACGCCAACATCGTCATCGACGCGTTGCCTTACCAGGTCTCGCCGTCCAAGGTGATCGAACAGATCGCCCAGCAAATGCGCGCCAAGAAGCTGCCCTGGCTGGAAGACATCCGCGACGAGTCCGACCACACCAGCCCGGTGCGGGTGGTGCTGGTGCCGCGCTCCAACCGCGTGGATGCCGAGCAGTTGATGGGCCACCTGTTCGTCACCACCGATCTGGAACGCAGCTACCGCGTCAACCTCAACGTGATCGGTCTGGATGGCCGGCCGCAGGTCAAGAACCTGCGCCAGCTGCTGAGCGAATGGCTGACCTTCCGCAGCGATACCGTCACCCGCCGCCTCAACCACCGCCTGCAGAAGGTCGAGCGTCGCCTGCACCTGTTGGAAGGCCTATTGATCGCCTTCCTCAACCTGGACGAAGTGATCCGCATCGTCCGCAGCGAAGACGAACCCAAGCCGGTGTTGATCTCCCGTTTCGCGCTCAGCGAGGAGCAGGCCGAATACATCCTGGAAACCAAGCTGCGTCAGTTGGCGCGCCTGGAAGAAATGAAGATCCGCGGCGAGCAGGAAGCGCTGGCCAAGGAACGCGCGCAGCTGATGGCGATCCTGGAAAGCAAGACCAAGCTGAAAAAGCTGATCAAGGACGAACTCACCGCCGACGCCAAGAAGTTCGGCGATGCGCGTCGCTCGCCGCTGGTGCAGCGTGGCGCCGCGCAGGCCATCGACGAAACCGAGATGGTCGCCAGCGAACCGATGACGGTGGTGCTGTCGGAAAAGGGCTGGGTGCGCGCGGCCAAGGGCCACGAGGTCGATCCGGCCGGCATGTCGTATCGCGACGGCGACAGCCTGCTGGCGGCGGTACGCAGCCGCAGCACGCACCAGGTGGCGTTCCTGGATTCGGAAGGCCGCGCCTATTCCACCGCCGTGCACACCCTGCCCTCGGCACGTGGCAACGGCGAACCCTTGACCGGCCGTTTCTCGCCCGGCTCGGGCGCATCGTTCCAGGTCATGGCCAGTGCCGACAACGCCACCCGCTTCGTGCTGGCGTCCTCGCACGGCTATGGCTTCGTGACCCGTTTCGAAAACCTCACCGGCCGCAACAAGGCCGGCAAGGCGATGCTCAACCTCACCGCTGGCTCGCATGTACTGAGCCCCGCGCAAGTGAGCAACCCGCAGACCGATCGGATTGTCGCGGTCACCAGCGCCGGCAACCTGCTGGCGGTGCCGGCCACCGACGTGCCCGAGCTGGACAAGGGCAAAGGCAACAAGATCATCGAGATCCCCAAGGCCAAGCTCGGCACCGAGCGCGTGGTGGCAGTGGTCGCTGTGGCGCCGGGCAACACGCTGCTGGTGCGCAGCGGCGCCCGCACCATGAGCCTGTCGTTCAAGGATCTGGATAGCTATGTGGGTGCGCGTGCGAGCCGTGGGTCGTTGTTGCCGCGCGGGTGGCAGAAGGTCGACGGACTGGAAGTGCAGTAACGGCTTTTCATTCATCGCAAAAAGTCGACGGGCTGGAAGTGCAGTAACGGCGTTTCACTTACCCGGCGCGCAGCGGCGCGACTGGCAGTGCGGTCGCCTCAGGCTGCTGAGGCGCGGATCATCAACGCACCGCGTTGCGGTGTCTTGGCTGGAAGGTCCAATGCTGTATGCGGATGGCCAGGAAGCAAAAGCCGGTGATCTGATCGAGATCGACACGCACTACCGCGGGACTATCGTTGCCTGTATGGACACAGCCGATTATCTTCCGGGCCACGAGAGCTGGAGCCATCTTGGCCACGGCATCATGGTCGACACGGATTTTTGTGGCCTGGTTCATTACGACCAGGCCTCTGCCGATGCAGAGGGATTGCTGCTCATTGCACGTCCACCAGTTCGTTGAATCACCCAGTCACGCGATTTGATTCCGGCAGGTGCTGTAGCGTCTGGACTAACGCAGCTGGCATAGTTTGGTGAGCGCCCCGGCATGCAACCACGCGGCCGGCGATCTGATCGATCCGCCTGGCTGCAAAACCAATTCCATCACCCGCAACCCTGAGCAGCCCCTGCCGCGTGACGCACACAGGCGCGTTTTTTCGTAAGCGCGGCCCCGCACTGGGTTGCACCGACACGACGAGACCATGGACACAGACTTCTGGCTGCAACGCTGGCACGACGGACAGACAGGCTTTCATCAGGACGAGGTCATGCCGCTGCTGCAAAAGCACTGGCCCGCACTGCAGCTGTCACATGCCGCACGCGTCCTGGTACCGCTGTGCGGCAAGACGCTGGACATGCACTGGCTGGCTGCGCAAGGCCATCGTGTATTGGGCGTGGAGCTGTCGCCGCTGGCCGTAACGCAATTCTTCGCCGAAGCGGGCCTGCAGCCGCGGCGCCACACCAGCAGCGCAGGCGAGCATTTCATCGCCGGCCCCATCGAGATCATCTGTGGCGACGCGTTCGCACTCGATCGTAGCGTGTTGGCCGATTGCATGGCGGTGTATGACCGTGCCGCATTGGTGGCATTGCCCGCCGACCTGCGCCAGCAGTATCTGCGCACGACCTACGCGCGCCTGCCGGCCGGTTGCGGTGGGCTGCTGATCACCCTGGACTATCCGCAGGCCGAAAAATCCGGCCCACCCTTCGCGGTGGATGCCGCCGAAGTGCATGCGCTGTTCGATGCGCAGTGGCAGGTGCAGCAGTTGGAACAGCGCGACATCCTCGAGCAGGAGCCACGTTTTCGCGCCGAGGGTGTCACCGCACTGACCACTGCGGTCTATCGCCTGCAACGCTGCTGAGTGCCGACGGGGCAATGCGCGGCCCATGTTCCGGGCCTGACGCTGCACTGGCTGGTACTAATGCAGCAGCGACCTCGGGTTGCCGACGTTCGGGCCCAGTGCGTCGCTCCAGGCGCGGGGCCACGCGAGGCCAGCTGCGCGCCGTCGTTGACGCCCTGCATCCCGGCGCCGCACGGCACGAACGCGATAGCGGCCCTGTGCTAACGAACGCAGGCGACTTGCCCAGCTGGTCAGCACTGCTACCCATGGCAAGAGAAACTGCCCTGCTCAGCGCCCCCGATGGGCAGCGCAGCGCTCCGCCTTGCCGAACGCCACGCCGCGTCTGCCACGCCACTTGCCACTTAACCGGCGACGTGGCCCTTGTCGATCTTCGAGGTCTGGTACAGCTCCAGCCCGATCCGCTTGATCAGGCCCAGCTGCTGCTCCAGCCACCAGGCGTGGTCTTCTTCGGTGTCCTGCAGTTGCTTGAGCAGCACGTCACGGCTGACATAGTCGCCATGCTCCTCGCAGAGCTTCATGCCGGCGGCGAGCGCGGCGCGCACTTCGTATTCCACCACCAGATCGCGCTCGAGCATCTCCACCACGGTCTTGCCCGGGGTGAACTCGGCCGGGCGCATGTCCGGGTCGCCTTCCAGGAACAGGATGCGGCGCAGCAGCGCGTCGGCGTGCTCGGTCTCTTCCTGCATCTCATGGTTGATGCGCTCGTACAGCGCCATCAGGCCCTGGTCCTCGTAGCGGCGCGAGTGCAGGAAATACTGGTCGCGTGCCGCCAGCTCGCCGCGCAGCAGCTGCTTGAGGTAATCGACGACTTCGGGATGGCCTTTCATGGTGTGCTCCAGCGACGCAATGCGCGCATGGTGCCCTATGCGGGCGGGCAATGATCTAATCGGAATCACTTTCAGTTGCGCTTGCGGCCAGACCCATCACGGTCACGAGCGGCAGCGACACTGCCCCCAACGGGCCAACCGCCTTGCCGCGGCCACTCCGGCCCGGCCGGGCGTCGAATCGGCATCTGCCACTCGTACACTGCCGACTGGTCATGCCGCCTGCCCATCGCCAACCGCTAACCGCCTGCCGCATGCGCCACTCCCAACCGAACTCAAGGAACCGACAATGCGTCAATGGCTGGGCCGGCTATCGCTGGGAATCGTAGTGCTGGCGCTGGCCGCCGTTGCGACCGTCTACCTGCTGCTGCGCGGCAGCCTGCCGCAGCTGGAAGGTGCCACTGCGCTCGCCGGCCTGCGTGCATCGGTGGGCGTGCAGCGCGATGGCAACGGCGTGGTCACCATCGATGCACAGGACCGGATCGATGCGATGCGTGCGCTCGGCTACGTGCATGCGCAGGAACGTTACTTCGAAATGGACCTGATGCGGCGTGCGCCCGCCGGCGAGCTGTCCGAGCTGTTCGGTGCCAAGGCGCTGGATCTGGACAAGCGCAATCGCGTGCATCGGCTGCGTGCACGCGTGCGCGCCAGCCTGGAGATCGCCATGGGCGACCAGCGCGATGCGCTGCAGGCGTATACCGACGGCGTGAACGCCGGGCTGGCGGCGTTGCGGGTGCGGCCCTGGCCTTACCTATTGCTGCGCCAGACCCCGCGCGCCTGGAGCATGGAAGATTCCATCCTCACCGGCATGGCGATGTATGCCGACCTGCAGGACAACGACAACCAGACCGAACTGGCCACCGCACGCATTCGCGCCGTGGTGCCGCCTGCGCTGGGCGCGCTGCTCGATCACCAGGGGTCGAGCTGGGATGCGCCCCTGTTCGGCCCGCCCCAGGGCGATGCCAGCTTGCCGGATGCGGCAGCGCTGGACTTGCGCCGGCTGCCGCATTCGCCCACCACACCGCACACCGAGCAGCCCACGCCGGGCAGCAACAACTTCGCGGTGGATGGCACGCTCACCGCAGACGGCCGCGCCATCGTCGCCGACGACATGCACCTGGGCCTGCGCGCGCCCAATATCTGGTTCCGCGCGCGGCTGCGTTATCCCGACACCAGCGCCCCCGACGGCAAGGTGGATGTCACCGGTTTCACCCTGCCCGGCCTGCCGGCGATGGTGGTGGGCAGCAATGGGCATGTGGCCTGGGCCTTCACCAACAGCTATATCGACACCGCCGACTTCGCACGCATCCCTGCTGCAACGCCCGCGCATCCGCAAGCGCTGACCACACATGTGGAAACCATCCGCGTGGCCGGCGCCGCGCCGGTACGCTTCGACGTGCGCGAAGCGGCCTGGGGGCCGATCGTGCACGCGAACGCCGACGGCAGCCTGCTGGCGTTGCGCTGGGCCGCGCAATTGCCCGGCGCGATCCGCCTGGATTTTGCGCAGATGAGTAGCGCCGGCGACCTGGAGGGCGCGTTCGCCGTGGCGGACCGCTCGGGCATTCCCGCACAGAACCTGCTGGTGGCCGATCGCAGCGGACGCATCGCCTGGCGCCTGATCGGCGCGCGCCCTGCGCGCAATGCTGGCTGCAGCCCGACCGGCATCGCCGAGTTGGCGAGCACCCCACTGCCGGCAACACCGCAGCCAGCCACGCGCGCGGCTGGCTGCACGCCCTGGCCGGTGCGCAGCGATGACGCGCCGGCCTTGGTCGACCCGCCCTCGCATCGGCTCTGGACCGCCAACAGCCGCGTCGTCGACGCGCAGCAGCTGGCGATCCTCGGCAACGCGGGCTACGACCTCGGAGCGCGGGCGCAGCAGATCCGCGACGACCTGTTCGCCAAGCAGCGGTTTACCGAACGCGACCTGCTGGCGATCCAGCTGGACGATCGCGCGGTGCTGCTGACGCGCTGGTGGCAGCTGTTGCGTGGCGTGGTCACGCACAGCAAGGACCCGGCATTGCAGCAGATCGAGCGCGCCACGCGGCAGTGGGACGGCCATGCGTCCGCCAGCTCGGTCAGCTACCGCATCGTGCGCGACTTCCGCAACAAGACCATCGACGCGGTGGAAGCAGGCCTGCTGGCGCCGGCCAAGTCGGCGCTGGGCGAGGCGTTCCTGGCGCCGCGGCGGGCACAGCTGGAAGGGATCGTCTGGCCATTGCTGCAGCAGCGCCCCGCGCATCTGCTGTCACCAGACCACGCCAGCTGGGATCAGCTCCTCATCGATGCCGCGCGCGATGCGCACACTGCGCTACTCGCACAAGGCGAGCCGGGCCAGCCGCTCAGCGAGCGCACCTGGGGCGACCGCAACACCGCCGCCATCTGTCACCCGATCGCGCGGGCATTGCCTGCGCTTGCCAAGCGCTGGCTATGCATGCCGCCCGACCAACTGCCAGGCGATCGCGACATGCCGCGCGTGCAAGGCCCGGCATTCGGCGCCTCCGAACGCATGGTGGTGTCGCCCGGCCACGAGCAGGACGGCATCGTGCACATGCCGGGCGGCCAGAGCGGACACCCGCTATCGCCATTCTGGGGGGCCGGGCACGACGATTGGGTACATGGCCGGCCCACCCCATTCTTGCCGACCGCCACCCGCTATACGCTGCAGTTGCAGCCCAAGTAGGCATGTTTGTGGCGCTTCGTTGATCGAGTGGCGCTTCGTTGATCGATACGAGGAAGCCGGCGTGTTTGCATTGCCTCGTTAATCGACACGAGAATTGAGCGCATTCGGGTCGCCTCGTCGATCGACACGAGAAAGTTGGTGCATTCGCGTTGCTCGTTGATCGACGCGACGAAACGGGCGTGCTTGTGTTGCCTGGTCGATCGACACGAGCTCGACGCTCAATCGGGGTTTGATCGAAAGCAAAAGACATCGTTGAACTGCACCGATCCCTTTCCGGGAACAGCAAGCGCCCGATGCTCATGCAAGCCCCTCTCCCCCCGCGAAAAGAAGGCACGGCTTACTGGCGTGTAAGCCTTGGAGTGGCTGCGCCGCAAGCGCTGGCCGGGGCGCAGAGCGGAGTTGGGGCGAGTGCGCGCGTGTATTTCGTGCCACCGATGGAACGCGATGCCACGCATCCTGCGCAGGTTTCAAACAGCCTTCTGCATTCTGCGCAGGTTTCAAACAGCCTTCTGCATTACGAACGGCTTCCTGCCCGACATGCAGCACGGGGCTTCGCTCGCACCCTCATCCGCCCTTCGGGCACCTTCTCCCGGTGGGAGAAGGGGTGCTCTGCACTTCTGCGATTTGGCGATTTGGCACTTCTGCGACTTGTATCGGCGTCTGCGCGTGCACATCGCACGCCTCTGCACATCCGTGCACCTGCAGCCATTGCTTCGCCGTCGATCCGCGCAATCAAGCAAGCACAACATGCTAAGATGCATTTGATAACCATTCCCATTAGTGAACAATGCGCCCCACGCTCCTTGTCACCGCACTCGCCGCCGCGCTGGCGTTGCCCTCGCCGCGCGCCGCCGCCCAGCAACACGCCCACACCGATGTCACCGAGCTCGATGGCGTCAACGTCATCGGCCGTGCGCAGACCTTGTACAAAGCCGACGACGCGGCGGTAGCCACGCGGACCGACACCCCGTTGGCGCTGGTGCCGCAGTCGGTGCAGGTGTTGCCGCGCGAGCTGATCGACGATCAGGCTGCGCGGCAGATCACCGACCTATACCGCAGCATCAGCGGCATCAGCTTCTTCAGCTATGCCGGCGTCACCCTGCGTGGGTTCCGCCAGGAAAACGTGCTGTACGACGGGCTGCGTGGCGATCCGTATGCCGGTTTCTCGGTGCCGCAGCTGTTCAATATCGAACGGGTGGAAGTGCTCAAGGGCCCCGCCGGTGCCCTGTATGGCGGCGGCGAACCGGGCGGCGTCATCAACTATGTCACCCGCAAACCTGCACACCAGGCGCAGCGGCGGGTGGAGCTGCAGGTGGGCAACCAATCCTTCGGTGCGGCCTCGTTCGAAGCCACCGGCCCGGCGCGCGAGGACGGACGCGTGCGCTACCGCATCGGTGCGTATGCCGACGGCGAAGACGGATTTCGCTGGAATACCGACAGCCAGAGCCAGATCGGTGATGCCTCGGTGGCGTTCGACATCGGCCAGACCGGTGAACTGGTCCTGCAATACACCGACATCACCCAGAACCTGGGCGGCAATCGCCTGCGCGGCGTGCCGGTGGACGACGGTGGCAACTTCCTTACCGACCGGCGCTGGAACCACAACGAGCCTACCGACTTCCTGGACATGCGCGCCAAGGTGGCGTTCGCGCAATACCGCTTTTCGCCATCCAGCGTGTGGGATGTGGACATGGCACTGCGTTGGTTCAAGAACGATGAGCATCAGATCTATCACGAGCCGATGGGCCTGATCGATCGCGATCGCGATGGCACCGCCGAATGGATGACGCGCCAGTTGCGCAACCAGTACCGCGACAACGATGCGATCTCCGGCAACCTCAACGCGGTGTTTCGCACCAGCACCGGCGGTATCGAGCACAAGCTGCTGATGGGCGCCGACTACTATCGGCTGGATGCCGACTTCCGCGCGCAGACCGCCAACACCGCAGATACCGGACGCGTGCGTGGACCGGTGCCGGGCATCGACCTGTTCAACCCGGTGTACGGCCGCAGCGGTTTCTATGACTACGGCCTGGACACCCTGCCCTGGCGCGCCACCAGCACCCGCAGCCAGCGCCATGGCGCCTATCTGCAGGACGAACTCACCCTCACCCCGCGCTGGCATGCGATGGCCGGGCTGCGCTGGGACGGCTTCAAGGACGACAACCTGCTGGATGATTCGCGCGTCACCGGCAACGATCTCAGCTGGCGCGTGGGCAGCACCGTGGTACTGCGCGAGGGCATCAATGCCTATGCCAGTTACGCCAGCGGTTTCGTGCCGCAGGATGCGGCAAACCAGGATGCGGGCGTGGGCGGGCCGTTCGACCCGGAACGCAGCAAGCAGTGGGAGCTGGGCCTGAAGACCGCGCTCAACGATGGCGGGCTCACCTTGAACACTGCGCTTTACCGCATCGAGCGCAGCAATATCGTGCAGGCGAACGGGCAGATCGTGGACGGCGTCAATCAGCTGTCCGCACTGGGCCTGGTCCGTAGCGAAGGGCTGGAGGTCGACCTGCTTGCCGACCTCACCGAGCGCTGGGTGCTCAACCTCACCTACGCCTACAACGATGCACGCGTGCTCGATGCCGGCACCAATGGCATCACCAATGCCTCCGGCGACCGGTTCGCCAATGCGCCGCGCAATACCTTCGGGCTGTGGACGCGTTACGACCTGCCGGCCTGGCGCTCGGCCGTCGCGTTTGGCGCCGATTACGTGGGCGAACGCGTGAGCCTGGAGGGTCAGCGGGTCAAGCCGTCTGCGATCTACGACATCAGCTGGCAAACCCAGTGGGATGCGTGGAAGCTGCAGGTCAACGTCAAGAACCTGTTCGACAAGGTCTATGCAGTCAGCGGCTTCAATGCCCGCGGCGGGCACTTCCCTGGCGAGCCACGCCGTCTCTACGCGCAGCTGGCCTACAGCTTCTAAGCATGGCGGGCAGAACGTCGCGTGCAGCTACCAACTGGATGCAGGCGGCGAACTGACAACCGGAATGGACGCGTTGTATCGGCCGATTCCGGGCGTTGATCGCAGCTGCCTTGTCGGCGCCTTCTCGGCGGCGCAGCAGGTCTGTTGATCGCTCCGAGTGCATCGCTGTGCGCGTGCGCAAGGCATGCGGGCAGCGTTCTTTCCACCTGCGCAACGCATGCGTCACACCGCGCGCGTGTCGACGACGATGCGCGTTGTCGACACTGCGGCGTGGCGCACATCCCGCATCGCGGGCGGGCGCAGGCAATGAACCTGCGCCCAATCGCGCCGGCGCGCATGGGCTGGAACTTAACGTCCGGTGGGACACACTAGAGGCCGTCGCGATCAGGAGCCTGCTCCAGCACGATCGCCCTCCTCCCCCACTGACCGGAATCCGCATGCCTCAGCTTGCCCGCTCCGTTTCCGCCCTGTTGCCCCTGGTGTTCGCCGCCGCCTGTTCGGCCGCGCCACCGACCCCAGCCGGCCCGCCTGCCGCGCCCGTGGCCAGTTGCACCGCCAAGGTGAAGCCCGGCCAGGACCTGCAGAAAGCCATCGACAAACTGCCGCAAGGCGACAAGCCCGCCGTGTTGTGCCTGGAAAAAGGCGAATTCCCGCTCAATGGTCTGGTCTCGATCCACCGCGGCAACCTGACCCTGCGCGGCAAGGGCCCCAGCACCGTACTGCGCATGGCCGATGGCGTGCAGCAGCCGGCGCTGGTGGTCGGCGACTACGAAAATCAGCAGCCCACCGGGGTGATCCGCAATGTCAGCATCGAAGATATGCAGATCGTCGCCAGCACCGGCGACAAGGAATTCATGCCCGAACGTCCGTATCTGAGCAACAGCGCGGTAGTGGTGCGTTCCGGCCAGGGCATTCGGCTGGCCGGCCTGCAGGTCAACAAATGCCGCAGTGCCTGCCTGCTGAGCGAATACGACACGCGCGAAATCACCATCGAAAACAACGATGTGTCCGGCGCGATCTGGGACGGCGTGTCGTTCAACCGCACCGCCAAGGTCACGATGGTCAACAATTACATCCACGACAACGTGGCTGCAGGCCTGACCACCGAACACCTGGAAGACAGCGAGATCCGCAACAACCGCTTCGAGCGCAATGGCAGCCAGGGCATCTACCTGTCGGATGCGCGACGCAACCGCTTCAGCAACAACGTGTTCGATGGCAACAAGGTGGCCGGCGTGTTCCTGGCCTGCGCCATCCGTTATCGCACCCCGGAAATCCTGTGCTGGGACAACAGCATGAGCCAGGACAACGTGTTCGAGAACAATCGCTTCGCCAACACGCCATTCACCTACACCATCGGTGTGGACCGTGCGGCCAACTGCACCGCCGCCGACTTCAAGCCGAACCTGTGGCGCAACAACCAGGCCGATGTGGCAGGCGTGGATATCGAACCGCAGCGTTATGGCTACTGCGTGCGCCACGAGCAATAAGCGCCGCTGACAGCACGTAGCGCACGGTCGCCAAGTGGGTATGGACGGCGTGCTCAGATGCCGGGGTGTACGGGCTGCACACGCCGATTCCGAGTCCCGGCCAAGCCCGCCTGGCGACCATGCAGTGTTGCCAGGCGCTCTGGGGCCACGGCGGCCGGCAGCGCCATGCTGCGCGCCGGCCGCTGCGGTTGCAGCGGGTTACGACGCCAGCGCCTGCGCGTGTACCCCTGCGATGGCGCGGCCGGAAGGATCGGCCATCGCGGCAAAGCTCGCGTCCCAGGCAATGGCAGTCGGCGAGGAACAGGCAATCGACTTGCCGCCGGGCACGGTTTCGGCCGCGGCCTGGCTGGGGAAGAACTGCTCGAACAGGCTGCGATAGAAATACGCCTCCTTGGTCTGCGGCGGGTTGACCGGAAAGCGCCGGTCGGCCGCGGCCAGTTCGCGGTCGCTGACATGCGCGGCCGCATGCGCCTTGAGCCCGTCGATCCAGCCATAACCCACGCCGTCGCTGAATTGCTCTTTCTGCCGCCACAGGATCGATTCGGGCAGATACCCGGCAAATGCCTCGCGCAGCACGCCTTTTTCCATCCGAATTGCGCCGTCACTGGTCTTGTCGATCATCTTGTGGCTGGCATCCATGCGCATGGCCACATCCAGGAACTCGCGATCCAGAAACGGCACACGCGGCTCCACGCCCCAGGCCATCATCGACTTGTTGGCGCGCAGGCAATCGTAGTTGTTGAGCGCATCGAGCTTTCGCACCAGTTCCTCGTGGAATTCGCGCGCGTTGGGCGCCTTGTGGAAGTACAGATAGCCGCCGAAGATTTCGTCGCTGCCCTCGCCCGACAGCACCATCTTGACGCCCATTGCCTTGATCCGCCGCGCCAGCAGGAACATCGGCGTGGAGGCGCGGATGGTGGTGACGTCGTAGGTCTCGATATGACGGATCACCTCAGGCAATGCATCCAGCCCTTCATCAAAGGTGTATTCGAAGCCGTGGTGCACGGTGCCGATCGCCGCGGCAGCCACTTCGGCAGCGGCAAGATCCGGCGAACCCTTCAGACCGATCGCGAACGAATGCAGCCGCGGCCACCAGGCTTCGGTGGTGTCGTTCTCTTCGATGCGATGGCGGGCGTAGCGCGCCGCCACGGCAGCAACCAGCGACGAATCCAGGCCGCCGGACAGCAACACGCCGTAGGGCACGTCGGTCATCAGCTGGCGATGCACTGCGCGTTCGAAGGCCTGCCGCAGTTCCTGCAGCGGCACCTGCACGCCTTCCACCTCGCCGTATTCGCGCCAGGCACGCTCGTAGTAGCGACTGAGTGCGCCGGTGGCACTGTCGTACCAGTGGCCCGGCGGAAACTGCGCGGCATCGGCGCAATCGTCCACCAGCGACTTCAGTTCGGAGGCCACCCGCAACCGTCCTTCGCGGTCGTGACCCCAATAGAGCGGCACCACGCCGATCGGATCGCGCGCGATGATCACCCGCCCGGCCGCCTTGTCCCACAGCGCGAACGCGAAGATGCCGTTGAGCCGATTGAGATACGAGGCCGGCGCATCCTCCCGGTACAGCGCATTGATCACTTCGCAATCGGAGCCGGTCTGGAAGGCATACGGTTGCAGCAGTTCGGCCTTGAGCTCGCGATGGTTGTAGATCTCACCGTTGACCGCCAGCACCAGCTGTCCATCGGCGGACAGCAACGGTTGCGAGCCGCCGGCAGGATCGACGATGGCCAGGCGCTCATGCACCAGGATCGCGCCGGCATCGACATGCACACCGCTCCAGTCCGGACCGCGATGCCGCTGCCGTTGCGAACATTCCAGCGCCTGCCGGCGCAAAGCCTGCAGATCGTCGCCGGGTTGCAGGCCGAAAATGCCGAAGATGGAACACATGGAAACACTCCTGATGAAACGACGGGGATGGATGGCCGATGGATGAGCATGCTGCATGCAAGTGACGCCCAAAAAAAAACCCGCATCGGCCGATGCGGGTTTTCTGATTCCTGGGCGTTTGGTTGTACTTCGCCTAGTCGCAGACCCGCATCGGCCGCGCACGATTATTCGCGCGCAGGGCATTGCGGTTGGCGTTATTGAGGTTGGCGAGGCAGATGACCATGCAGCTGACGCTAACCGTTCGTTTTCGCTGGCGCAACTGTTTCAGCGGCAACGAGAGCCAGGAGCGGCTAACAGAACGTCGCACGCAGTGATCGGCTGGGCGTGGACGACGCACTCAGCACCGGAGTGGGCGCGAGGTACATCCGATGCCGGGCAGCGGCCGCGCCCGCCTGGTAGCTGCGCCGTCGTTGTGTGCGCAGCTCCAGGCACCGCTACTCACTCGATCAGCAGCCGCTCGACCAACGTGCAATACAGCGCAGGCAGGGCCTGCAGATCGGCCACACGTACGTGCTCGTCGACCTGGTGGATGCTGGCGTTGACCGGGCCGACCTCGATGCATTGCGCGCCAAGCGGCGCGATGAAGCGCGCATCGGAGGTGCCACCGCCGGTGCTCTCCTCCGGTGGTGCCCCGGCAAACTGGCCCAGCACCTCGCGCGCGACACTGCGCAGGCGCCCCTCCGGCGTATAGAACGGCTCGCCGCTGCGATGCCAGCGCAGCGTGTAGTCCAGCCCGTGTCGATCGAGCATGGCGGTGATGTCCGCTTCCAGCCGCGGCGCATCCCAATGCGGGGTATAGCGCAGATTGAAGGCGACCTGCAGCTCACCGGGGATCACGTTGTTGGCGCCGGTGCCGGCATGGATATTGGAAATCTGCAGGCTGGTGGGCGGGAAACTTTCAAAGCCCTCGTCCCATCGGCGCGCGATCAGTTCTGCCAGCGCCGGTGCCGCCAGGTGGATCGGGTTGCGTGCCTTGTGCGGATACGCCACGTGGCCCTGCACGCCGCTGACGACCAGGTTGCCGGACAGGCTGCCGCGGCGGCCGACCCGCAGCAGATCGCCCAGCCGCTCGGTGGAGGATGGCTCGCCGGTGATGCACCAATCGATCTGCTGGCCACGCTCGGCGAACAGGCGTGCCACATGCCGCACACCGTCGATGGCATCGCCCTCTTCGTCGCTGGTCAGCAGCACGGCGAGCGTGCCCGGGTGCTGCGGATGCGCGGCGACGAACTGCTCGGCCGCCACCACGAACGCAGCCACGCTTCCCTTCATGTCGGCCGCGCCGCGCCCGTACAGCACGCCATCGCGGATCTGCGGATCGAACGGATCGCTGGTCCACGCCTCGCGCGGGCCGGGCGGCACCACATCGGTATGCCCGAGCAGCACGAGCACCGGCGCACCGCTGCCGTGCGTGGCCCATAGATTATCGACCTCGCCCAGACGCAGGTGCTCGCAACTGAAACCGGCCGCTTCCAGACGTTGCGCAAGCATTGCCTGACACCCGGCGTCGACCGGCGTTACCGACGCGCGTGCAATCAGATCGCGGGTCAAATCCAGCACATCGTTCATGGAGCATCACCTGCGTGGAGGCCGCCGAGCGCGGCGTGAGTTGATCCTGCACTATCGAAACAGCAGGCGCAGGCCTGCAGCGTCGCCGCAGTCTGCATGCAGCGGCGCGACTCAGCCCACGCCGAAGCGCTGCTTGAAGCCGTTATCGGAGAAACCCTGGGTCAGTGCTCCGTCGTCGCTCACCACCACCGGACGACGGATCAGTTGCGGATACTCGCGCAACAGCAACTTCCACTCCGCCTCCGAGCCGGGCACCTTCTTGTTGTCGGGCAACTGCCGCCAGGTGGTGGACGATTTGTTGATCAAGGCATCGAATCCGCCGGCCTTGCCGGCCCACTCCAGCAGCGTCTCCGGCGACGGCTTGTTGTCGCGGTAATCCACGAACGTGTAGGCCACACCGAAGCGGTCCAGCCACTTGGTGGCTTTTTTGCAGGTATCGCAGTTCTTCAATCCATATAGCGTGGTCATGTCGTGCTCTCTTCAACTGCCTGGCGCGCGCCTGCACGCGCCAGCAAGGTGGTGGCCAACTCGGCGGGGTCCAGCCCATGTGCGGGCAGGAACACCACCTGTGCGCGCTCACCGTGGAATTTCAATGCCAGCCGCATCGGCGGGACCCGCCAGGCAGGAACGGCCGCACGCAATTGCGCAAAATCCACGCGCTGCGATCGCCCCTGCCGGGTGATCTCCAGCGCATCGCCGGCATCGCGCACCTGCGCCCATCGCCTGCATGACACGAGGTGCCGCACGGTCAGCCCTACCAGCACGACAGGCGCCAGCCAGCGCAGCACATCCAGCTGCTGCGGGACGCCGTCGCGCACCAGCGAGCCCACCACGTAGAGCGCAGCCCATCCCAGCCACAGGGCGGGAATGCCCCACCGCATCCAGCCACTGGCCGGACGCGATAGCAGGGCGCCGGCAGGCGCGTGTGCGGTACTCAATCGGCCAAACCGCGCAACAGCTCGTTGACGCTGGTCTTGCTGCGCGTTTTGGCGTCCACCTGCTTGACGATCACCGCGCAATACAGCGAATGCGAGCCGTCCTTGGACGGCAACTGGCCGGATACCACCACGCTGTAGGGCGGCACATAGCCGTAGGAAATCTCGCCGGTGGCACGGTTGTAGATGCGCGTGCTCTGGCTGATGAACACGCCCATGCCGATCACGCTGTGATGGCCAATGACCACGCCTTCAACCACTTCCGAGCGCGCGCCGATGAAGCAATGATCTTCGATGATGGTTGGGCTGGCCTGCAGCGGTTCGAGCACGCCGCCGATGCCGGCGCCGCCGGACAGGTGGCAATGCTTGCCGATCTGCGCGCACGAGCCCACCGTGGCCCAGGTGTCGACCATGGTGCCCTCGCCGACATACGCACCGATGTTGGTGAAGCTCGGCATCAGCACCACGTCCTTGCCGAAGTAACTGCCGCGACGCGCCACCGCACCCGGCACCACGCGCACGCCGGCCTTGCGGAATTCCGCTTCGTGGAAGCCGGCAAAGCGCGACTCCACCTTGTCCCAGAACGGCGCCGGCTGCGCGTCGATCACCGCCATCTCGTTGACGCGGAAATACAGCAGCACCGCTTTCTTCAACCACTCATTGACGGTCCAGCCGCCCTGCCCGTCCGGCTCGGCCACGCGGAATTCACCGCTTTCCAGGCCGTCGATCACACGGGTGACAATGGCGCGTGTGGAGCCGTCGATCTCGTCCATGGTCAACGTCGCGCGACGTTCGAACGCGCTTTCGATACCGAATTTGAGTTCATCGCTGCCGACCTGCGTTGCGACGCTGTGCACGGCCTGCTCGGCAATCGGCAGCTTCTTCGCCGCAGCAGCCTTCTTGCCGGCCGGTGCAGAGACCACCTTGGTCGGCTGCTTGGCCACGCGCGGCGCGGCGGCGGTCGCCGTCTTGCTGACAGCCCTCTGTGCAGCGGTCTTCTTGCCTGCTGCGTTAGGCCCGGCAGTCTTTTTGCCGACCGCGCCAGCAGTAGCGCTCTTCTTGCCCACACCGACAACCGGCTTGGCGGCGGCAACCGGCGCCTTGGCAGCCTTGCCGCGCGTTGCGCCCGTGGACTTGGACGCTGCGTTGGTGGTGGTCGCGCTCTGCTTGCGCGCGGTCTTCTTGCTGGTGGCCATGGGGGGTCTCCGGAGTGCTAGGCGGGATCGAGACAGGCGCACAGCGCGTCGCGCAGCGCCTGCCGGGCGGGTTCGGACAACGGGCGGTCGTGCTCGTCGGTGATCTGGAACTGATCTTCGGCACGCTCGCCGAAGGTGGCGATGCGCGCGTCGTGCACGCGCAGGTGCTGGATGCGCAACACATGCGCGACATCGGCGAGTAGGCCGGGCCGGTCGGGTGCGACCAGGCTGATGCGGGTACGGCGGCCGCCGGCACTTTCGCTGAATTCCACCCGCGGCGCGAAGCGGAAATGCCGCAACTGGCGCGGCACCGCGCGTCGTGCAGGGCGTACCTTGGCCAGATCGCCGGCCAGCACCTGACGCAAGGTTGCAGCCAGCCGCTGCGGGTCGCCATCGGCAAAGCTGTCCTGCGGCAGGACCTCGAACACGTCGAAGATCGCATCGTGCGGCGCATCCAGCACGCGTGCGCGGTGGATGCCGTAGCCCTTGCGGTCCAGCGTAGCCACGATCGCCGAAAACAGGCCGTCGCGGTCGGGCGAGTACACGAACACTTCCAGCGCATCGTTATCCGGCACTGCGCGGCGCGCCTTGACCAGCGTCTGGCCGATCTCCACCTCGATCAACGAGGCGGCCTGCCAGGCCAGCTGCTCGGGACGGAAGCGCAGGAAGTTCTCGTCCGGCATGCCGGCGAACTGGCGATCGATGGTGGCATCGTCATGCCCTTGCGCCTGCATCAGCGCGCGCGCGGAGTCGCGGGCCTCGCGCAGCCGTTCCTCGCGCGGTGGCGGATGCTCCAGCCCTTCGCGCAACGCGCGGCGTGCGGCGAAATACAGGTCGGCCAGCAAGCGGTCCTTCCATGCATTCCACAGCTTGGGGCTGGTGCCGGCAATGTCGGCGCAGGTCAGCAGATACAGATAATCCAGACGCTCGCGCGTGCCGACCAGGGTAGCGAAACGGTGGATCACTTCCGGGTCGGAGATGTCCTGCTTCTGCGCGGTGACCGACATGCGCAAGTGCTGCTCCACCAGCCAGGTCACCAGTTCGGTATCGCCTTCGCTCAGACGGTGCGCCAGGCAGAACGCACGCGCATCCACTGCGCCCAGTTCGGAATGATCGCCGCCGCGGCCCTTGGCGATATCGTGAAACAGCCCGGCCAGCAGCAGCAGTTCGGGTTTACGCAAGCGCGGCCAGACTTCATGCGTGATCGAAAAGCGCTCGTCGGCGCGGCCGGCGGCGAACAGCGCGATGTTCCGCAACACCATCAGCGTGTGCTGGTCCACCGTATAGACATGGAACAGGTCGAACTGCATGCGCCCGGAGACGCTGGCAAACGCAGGAATCCACTGCCCCAGCACGCCCAGCCGCGCCATGCGGTTGAGCGTTTCCACCGCACGCTGGCCGCGCAGCAGCGCCATGAAACGGTCGCGCGTGGCAGCATCGGCAACGTCGTAGGCCGGCAGTTGCTGCAGCACCTCGGCCAGTGCCCGCGCGGTCAGCGAATGCAGTCCGCGCACCTCGCGATGCGCGGCCCATTGCGCGAACAACGCGAACACCTGCAGCACATTGCCTTCGGGCCAGCTGTCGGCATCGGCGGCCAGGTAGCCGCGGCGCAGGCTGAAACCGTCGCCTAGCGGCTCGGGGACCGCTTCGCCGTCGAACTGTTCTTCGAAGCGTTGCAGCAGACGATCGCTGATGCGACGGATCAACGCGGCGCTGCGGTAGAAGCGCTGCATCATCTTTTCCACGCCCAGGCTTTCCGGGTCGTCGGCAAAGCCCAGCCGCTGCGCCAGGGTCTTCTGGTAATCGAAGCGCAGGCGCTCTTCCGGCCGGTTGGCCACGCTATGCAGCCCGAAGCGCAGCCGCGCCAGTTCCTCGCGCTCGCGCCGCAGCGCGGCCGCTTCGTCGAAACCAACATGCCCCAGCCCGACCAGCGCTTCCAGATCCTTGACCCCGAACGCGCGCAACGCCATCCAGCCCAAGGTCTGCAGATCACGCAGGCCGCCCGGGCCATCCTTGATGTCGGGTTCGAGGTTGTCGGCGGTATCGCCGAAGCGCTGATGGCGCGCCAGCAACTCCTCGCGCTTGGCCTGGAAGAAATCCCGCGGCGGCCACACCTGTTGCGGCGCGATCGCCTTCGCCAGCGCCGCGCGCGCCTCGCCATCGGCCACCAGCGCGCGCGATTCGATCAGCGCCGTGAGCACCGTCTGGTCGGCCGCGGCCACCGTGCATTGCGCGGGCGAGCGCACTGCGTGGCTGATCGGCAGGCCCACGTCCCACAGCAGCGCGAACAGGCGCGCCAGGTGTTGCTCATGCTGTTGCTGGGCCGCGCTTTCGCCCAGCACCAGCACATCGACGTCCGAGCGCGGGAACAGCTCGCCGCGCCCGTAGCCGCCCACCGCATGCAGCGACAGGCCACTGTCGGCCGGGATGCAGCGGGTCCAGGCGTTGCGCATCAATTGATCGACTGCGCGTGCGCGCAGTGCCACCAGCCGTTCGATCGGTTCGCCCTGGTCGAAGCGCTTGCACAGGCGCATGTCCGCATGCACCAGCAGCGGACGGGCCTGTGCTGCCCATTCCGCGTCGCCGGCGACGCCCGGGTCGGGTCGCTCCGCCGGCGCGTCCGTCATACCGGCGCGGGCGAGTTGGCCGACAGCGTCAGCACATCCACGCCGTCTTCGGTCACCGCCACCATGTGTTCCCACTGTGCGGACAACTTGCGGTCCTTGGTCACCACCGTCCAGCCGTCGGGCAGGGTCTTATGGTGATAGGTGCCTTCGTTGATCATCGGCTCGATGGTGAAGGTCATGCCCGGCTTGAGTACCAACCCCTCGCCGGGACGGCCGTAATGCATCACCTGCGGTTCGTCGTGATAGACCTTGCCGATGCCGTGGCCGCAGTAGTCGCGCACCACGCTGAAGCGCTCGGCTTCGGCGAACTTCTGGATCGCGTGGCCCACATCGCCCAGCGTGGCACCCGGCTTGACCGCGCGGATACCGCGCCACATCGCCTCGTAGGTGGTTTCCACCAGCCGCTTGGCCATGACCGAAGGCGTGCCCACGTAATACATGCGGCTGGTATCGCCGTGCCAGCCATCCTTGATGACGGTGACATCGATGTTGACGATGTCGCCCTCCTTCAGGACCTTGGCCGCGCTGGGGATGCCGTGGCAGATCACGTTGTTGACCGAGGTGCACACGCTCTTGGGAAAGCCACGGTAGCCCACGTTGGCAGGAATGGTGCCCTGCACGTTGACGATGTGGTCATGGCAGATGCGGTCCAGCTCGGCCGTGGTCACGCCCGGCTTGACGTGTGGGCCCACGACATCGAGCACCTCGGCGGCCAGGCGGCCGGCGACACGCATCAGTTCGATTTCTTCTTTGGTTTTCAGATTGACGCTCATGGCAGGGATTATCGCCGATCCGGGCTGAATCTGAACGACCCGGTACAGCGTTTTTTACGCGACGCCTTGCCGTCACCTAAGCAGACCGGGCAGCAGGAAACCGCCGCTGGCGCCTATTCATCTGTGATCGTGTGCACGCAGCGTCAAAATTCGGCTTAGCGAAGTCATCCGCAAGACATCGAAAATCAGGCGAAAGATCGAGCGGAAACAGGTAGATACAAGATGAATTCGCCGTTATGTTTGGCACGGCGGATGCATTGCATGGGTAGCGACGAGTGGTCGCGCCATCAATGACCTGACCGGTCAAGGAAATGTCCATGCGTACTGTCCGCCCTGTCCTGCTGTCCCTCGGCCTGCTCTCGACCATCGGCGTCGCCACCGCAGCAGATACCACCACCTTCAACGTCAAGATCGCCGTGACCAAGGCCTGCACCATCACCGCCGCCTCCGCCACCGACGTGGACTTCGGTTCGGTGCTGTCGACCTCGACCGCGAACGCCGACGCCAACGGCAGCGTGACCGCCCAGTGCACTGCGTTGACGCCCTACAACATCGCGCTGAGCGCGGGCAGCAACGCGGGGACCGCCAACGACGTCACCACCCGCCGCATGAAGAATGCCGACCCGCTGGTTACCACCAACAACTTCATCGCCTACCAGCTGTATCAGGACCTGGGCCGCAGCACCGTCTGGGGCAGCACCACCGGCACCAACACGCTGAGCCGCACCGCCACCGGCATCAACCAGGTCTATCCGGTCTACGGCCGAGTGACCAACCCGTCGGCCAACAACCCCGCCACCGGTAGTTACCAGGACACGATCACTGCCACGATCATCTATTGAGTCCGCGCATGCCCCTGCATTCCCGCCTGCCATCTCGCCCACCCTTCTGGCTGATCCGGTCAGGACTGGCGCTGCTGTTGGTGCTGGTCGGCGGCTGGTTGCCGCTACCGGCGCATGCGGCCAGCCTGCAGCTGGCCCCGACCTCGCTCAGCCTGAGTGCAGAGCAGGCCGCCGATGGACTGTGGCTGAGCAATAGCGGCGGTGCGCCGGTGCAGGTGCAGACCCGCGCCTATCGCTGGACCCAACGCGATGGCCAGGACCAGCTCGAGCCAACCCAGGAGCTGCTGGTCAGTCCACCGATGCGTACCCTGGCCGCCGGCGAGCGCCAGCTGATCCGGGTGATTCGCGCCGGGCCGCCCCCCGCTGGGGAGGAACGCTGCTACCGCATCATCGTCGATGAACTTCCCAGCGCCGATGCGGACAAGAAAGGCATGCAGTTCGTGCTGCGCTACTCGGTGCCGATCTTCGTGCTGCCGCCGGGCAAGAGCGAACCGGCGCCCAGCCTGAGTGCCCAGGTAGTTGCCGGCAGCGACGGCACCGCGCAGATCCAGATCCGCAATACCGGCAATGGGCACGCCCAGGTGGCCGACCTGCAACACCGCGTCGACGGCGCGACCAAGAGCGCGCTGAACGGCCTGGTCGGCTATGTGCTGCCCGGCCAGACCATGCGCTGGTCGCTGGGCGCCCCCGTGGCGCAGTTCGCGCGCGGCTCCATCGTCGCAAGGATCAATGGTGAGGCCGACGAACGCACCTTGCTGGCCGTGCCTGCAGCCCCGTGACGCGGCCCGGCTGGCGATGACGTTGCTCGCCGCCACCGGCTGCGTGGGCAGCGTCGCGGCCAGCGACCTGGCCGACATGACCTCGCTGCCCGACCCGCCCGCGCAAGCCGCTACCCCGCAGCCACAGACGCTGTATCTCGATGTGACCCTGAATCAGGCCGACCGCGGCCTGGCGCCTTTCGAGATGGTCGATGGCCACCTGCGCGCCTCGGTCGACACGCTGCGCAAGCTCGGCTTCGTCCTGTCCGATCGCGCCGCCGACGAGCAGGTCGCGCTGGACAGCCTGCGCGATGTGGAGGTGCGCTACGACGCCGCCCTGCAGCGGCTTGCATTGCAGGCCCCGCTGGCGCAGCTGTCGCTATCGACCACCGTCCTCAAGGCCGAAGACGTTGCCCCGCCCAGCGCTACCGCATCGCCGGGCATGTTGCTCAATTACGACCTGTACGCCACACGCAATACCGGCGCTAGCAGCGTATCGCTGGC
Source organism: Xanthomonas floridensis (assembly GCF_001642575.1). Taxonomy (GTDB): domain Bacteria; phylum Pseudomonadota; class Gammaproteobacteria; order Xanthomonadales; family Xanthomonadaceae; genus Xanthomonas; species Xanthomonas floridensis. The sequence continues at coordinate 84,112 of NZ_LXNG01000016.1, forward strand.
CACCGAGCTGCGCGGCTTCGGCATCGGCCGCGGCATGGTCGACACCACCGCCGTGTTCCTGGCCTATGACCGTCCGCAGGACCAGCGCTGGCGCAGCGAAGCGGTGCGCCTGGACAGCGCCTGGCAGATGGATTTCCCCGACACCGCCACCAGCCTGCGGGTCGGCGATTTCTATAGTGGCTTCGTCGACTGGAGCCGTTCGCTGCGCCTGGGCGGAGTGCAGATCGGGCGCAATTACGCCTTGCAGCCGTATCGCGTACTGACCCCCACGCCCAGTTTCCTGGGCGAGGCGGTTGTGCCCTCCACGGTGGAGCTATATGTCGATGGCCTGCGCCAATACAGCGGCCAAGTACCGGCCGGCCCGTTCCAGCTGGCTGCGCAACCGGGCATCAGCGGCACCGGGCAGGCGCAGATCGTGGTGACCGACGCGTTCGGCCGCGTGCGCCGGCTGGACTTTGCGTTCTACGGAACGCCGCAGCTGCTGGCGCGCGGCATTTCCGAATGGTCGGCCGGCATCGGCCACCTGCGCCGCGATTACGGTGTGCGCTCGTTCGCCTACGCATCGCAGCCGGTGGCCAGCGCGTCCCTGCGCAAGGGGCTGCGCGATGATTTCACCATCGAGGCGCATACCGAAGCCGGCGGCGGCGTGGTGAATGCCGGCGCCGGCGGGATCTGGCTGCTCGGCGCCGGCGGGGTGTTCAACGCGGCCTACGCGCACAGCCGCATGCACGCCCTGGGCGGCGGCCAGTACGTGCTGGGCTATGCCTGGAACAACCGCCGCTTCAACTTCAACTTGGGGACCCAGCGCACCCATGGCGACTATCGCGATCTGGGAGCGCTGCAGGGCAGCCTGCCGGCGCGCATCAGCGACCGCGTCGTGTTCGGCGTCAACCTTGCCGCGATCGGCTCGCTGGGCACCAGCTACGTGCGGCTGAGCTATCCGCAGGGCGACACCTCGCGCTACGCCAGCGTGTTCTGGTCGCGCAGCTTCGGGCGCAACTGGGCCGCCAACCTGTCGGCCAACCAGAACCTGGATGTGCGCAGCGACCGCAGCGTGTATCTGTCGCTGTCGACCACCTTCGGCGAGATCCGCCAGGCCAGCGCCTCGATGCAGCGCAACGGCAATCGCACCGGGTTTGTGGCCGATGTCAGCCAGCCACTGCCCGGCGATGGCGACCTGGGCGGCATCGGCTGGCGGCTGCAGGGGCGCGCCGGCGACGACGCCAGTGGCGGCCTGGCCGAGCTGGGCTGGTTGAACCGGGTCGGCCGCTACACCATCGGCGCCGCCAGTCAGGGTGGCGACACCTTCGGCTATGCCAGCGCCAGCGGCAGCCTGGTGTGGATGAACGGCCGTGGTTTTGCGGCGCGCGACATCCAGGATTCGTTCGCGGTGGTTTCCACCGACGGGCAGCCAGGCATTCCGGTGCGGCTGGAGAATCGGCTGATCGGCGTCACCGATGCGCGTGGCACCCTGCTGGTGACGCCGCTGCAATCGTGGCAGCGCAATCAGCTGTCGATCGACACCCTGAGCCTGCCGGCGGAGCTGCGCGTGGACCGGGTCGATACCACGGTCACCCCGCGCCAGCAGTCCGGCGTGGCGGTGCGCTTCGGCATCACCCGGGTGCAGGCAGCAATCATCGTGTTGCACGACGCCACCGGCACCCCGGTGCCGGTGGGCAGCCTGGTGCAACGCGAGGGCGATGCCGGGCGGGTGGTGGTCGGCTACGACGGCGAGACCTATCTGGACAACCTGCAGCGCGACAACCGCATCCTGGTCGATACCCCGCAGGGTCGCTGCGTTGCGCAATTCGCCTATCCCGTGGTCTCCGGCGGCATTCCACGCGTGGGCCCGCTGCCCTGCATCGCCGAGCGCACCCCATGATCGCGCACCGGCTCTGGCAGGCGTTGCTGATCCTGACCCTGGCCACGCTGTGGCTGGCGCCCAGCGCGCCAGCGCAGGCCGACACCGTCTGCACCGTCACCCTGGGCACCCCCCTGGCCTTCGGCAACGTGGCCGCCAACGGCGCCACCGACGGGGTGGCCACCCTCAATGTGTCCTGCGCCACCGCCGCACTCAGCGTGCTGGGCAACGCACGGGTGACGCTATGCCTGGACCTTGGTCCCGGCAGTGCCAGTGCCGGGCTGTACACGCCGCGCCGCCTGGGCAATGCCACCGGCGACAGCCTGGGCTACCAGATCTACAGCGACGCGGCGCGCACCCAGATCTGGGGCGCGGCCAACTCCACCACACCGTCGCCGGTGGTGCTGAACTTTGCCTACGGGGTGCCGGTCATTACCGGCGGCTCGCAAACCACCACCGTCACGCTGTACGGGCGCATCCCCGGCAGCCAGACGCTGTCGGTGGGTAACCACACCAGCACCTTCGGCGGCGCCGATACCGTGGTGCGCTACGCCTACAACGAAAGCGTGATCGGCGGCGTCCAACAGCCCGCCGATTGCAACACCGCCACCAGTGGCGCCAAGACCACCAGCAACGCGTTCCCGTTCACCGCCTCGGCCAATGTGCCGGCGCGCTGCAATACCTATGTCACCACCGACCTGGATTTCGGCAGCATTGCAGGCAGTATCGAAAACGCGATCGACCGCAGTTCCACCATCAGCCTGGCCTGCACCAATCGCACCGCCTGGAACATCGGCCTGGATGTCGGCAGCAACGCCAACGGCAGCACCCGCCGCATGCGCCACGCCAGCAGCGCCAACTACATCACCTACGAGCTGTACCGCGACGCCGGGCGCAGCAACCGCTGGGGCACCACGATCGGGCTCGACACCCTGGCCGGTACCGGCAACGGCGTCACCCAGACGGTGACTGTGTATGGCCGCGCGCCCGCCCCGCAACTGCCCATCGCCGGCGCCTACAGCGACACGGTGACCGTCTCCATCACTTACTGACAGTTAATAAAGTTCGCTTCGGTGGCGTCGTTATTTCCTACGACTCCAATGCAAACGATTGCCTTCATGACGCCGGTCATCTTTCTGAAGCGCTTGATCCTGGTCGCCCTCGTTTGCGGCGCCACCACCGCCCACGCCGCCGCCAATCGCGGGCCGGAAAATTCCACCCTGCACATCGGCCTGCGCCTGCTCAGCGGCTGCGAACTGCGCACCACGCCGCCGCGCGCCAGTTGCTCGCGCGGCACGCCAATGGCGATCGCGCTGCCGGCGCGCAGCACCGACGCTCCGGCCCCCACCATCACCGGCCAGGACGCCAGTGCGTTGGCCGGGCCTGCGCCCAGCGGCGCGGCACGCATCACCACCATTGCGTTCTGATCATGGCCATCCTCTGCACACGCCGGGTATGGCTGGCTGCGGGCCTGATCGGCCTGACAAGCCTGTTCGGCAGCGCCGCCGGGGCCGAGATCGCGATCGCCCCGACCACTGCCCACATTCCAGCCGACAGCGACCAGACGGCAGTCTGGCTCTACAACCAGGCCGCGCAGCCCTGGCGTGCCGATGCCAAGCTCTACCGCTGGCGCCAGGACGGCGAACGCGAACTGCTGGAGCCGGCCACCGGCGCCACCGTCAGCCCCAGCCAGTTCGAAATTCCCTCGCGTGGCCGCCAACTGCTGCGGGTGATCCGCCTTGGTCCCAGCCCGGCACGGACTGAAGAGAGCTATCGGCTGGTGGTGACCCAGCACGCCGACGGCGGCGAAACCGAGCTGCTGCGGTACTCCACACCGGTATTCGCCACCCCACGCGAGCCCGGCGACCCGCATCCGCTGCTGCGCGCAACGCTTTCCGGCCAAGGCGGCAGCCGCACCCTGCGCGTGCAAAATGCCGGCCTCAATCACGCGCGCCTGGCCGATCTGGCGTTCATCGATGCCGGCGGGACCCGCCGCAGCATCGGCAGCGACCTGGCCGGCTACGTGCTGCCGGGCCAGACCCGGCAATGGGTGCTACCCGCGAGCATCGCCACCGGCCCCGGCCGCTTCGTGGCACGCGTCAACAGCGAAAGCGAAACCACCCTGACGCTGCAGCCCTAGCTGTTGCGCCGGCACCGCCGGCCGACGCTTCCGTAGATTGCATGCAAGCACCAGGCCGGCTATACTCCTCCGGCTGTTTTGCGTCTCTGGCGCAGCGCGCCGTCCACGTCGGACGTCACCGACGAATCCACACCTGCTGCCACCATCCGTGCCGGGGTGCCCTCATACAGGGTTCGTCGCGGAGGCAACAGGGAAGCCCAACCCCGGAATCTTGTGCGTTTTGATGCGAGTCCCTCGCAACAGCCCGCACAGCCATGTGCGGACTTTTCAACAACAAGCCGCGCACGGCGATTCCGCTATCAGGAGTTTTTCAATGCCTCAGGTCACCATGCGTCAGATGCTGGAAGCCGGCGTCCATTTCGGCCACCAGACCCGCTACTGGAACCCCAAGATGGCGCCGTACATCTTCGGCGCGCGCGGCAAGATCCACATCATCAACCTCGAGAAGACCGTTCCGCTCTTCAACGACGCGATGAACTTCCTCTCCTCGATTGCGCAGAAGCGCGGCACCGTGCTGTTCCTGGGCACCAAGCGCAGCGCACGCGAGTCGATCAAGGAAGAAGCCGAGCGTTGCAACATGCCGTTCATGACCCAGCGCTGGCTGGGCGGCACGCTGACCAACTTCCGTACCGTCAAGCAGTCGGTCGCCCGCCTGAAGGAACTGGAAGCCGCTGAAACCGACGGCACCTTCGACAAGCTGGTCAAGCACGAAGTGCTGGGCCTGCGTCGCGAGCGCGAGAAGCTGGACGCCTCGCTCGGCGGCATCAAGGAAATGAACCGCCTGCCCGACGCGATCTTCGTGATCGACATCGGCCATGAAGACATCGCCATCAAGGAAGCCAAGAAGCTCGGCATCCCGGTGATCGCAGTGGTCGATACCAACTACGATCCGGCCCTGGTCGACTACGCCATCCCGGGCAACGACGACGCCATCCGCGCCGTGCAGCTGTACGCACGTGCCGCTGCCGACGCCGTGCTGGAAGGCAAGGCTGCTGCTCCGAACTCCGCTTCGGTTCGCGAAGAAGAGTTCTCGGCCGAGTCCGCCGATGAAGGCAAGGGCCGTCGCGCTCCGGCCAAGAAGGGCGACAAGAAGGCTGACGCCGCCGCTGCCGAGTAATCGGCATGCAATGCGGCCGCACCATGCTGTGCGGCCGCAGCCCCGGCGGGTCCATCGCGACCTGCCGTCCGGGCCACCACAGACACCGTGGGGGCGGTCAGCACGCTGCACCGTCTCCTACTGGCGGAACACCTCCGCCGTACGCATTCGTCCAATGAGGTAATCCCGTGGAAATCACTGCTTCCCTGGTCAAGGAACTGCGCGAGCGCACCGGCGCCGGCATGATGGAGTGCAAGAAGGCACTCGTCGAAAACGCTGGCGACATCGACGCCGCTGCCGAGTGGCTGCGCAAGTCGGGCCTGGCCAAGGCCGACAAGAAGGCTGACCGCGTCGCTGCCGAAGGCCGCATCGCCACCGCACAGGCCGGCGGCAAGGCCGTGCTGGTCGAAGTCAACTCCGAAACCGACTTCGTCGCCAAGGACGAGAACTTCCTGGCCTTCACCGAAGTCGTTGCCAATGCTGCCCTGAATTCCGATGCAGCCGATGCCGAAGCGCTCAAGAGCGTCAAGCTCGACAGCGGCGAGACCATCGAAGAGCGTCGCGCTGCGGTCATCGCCAAGGTCGGCGAGAACCTGCAGGTGCGTCGCCTGGTCCGTATCGACAGCGCCAACAACGTCGCAGCCTATGTGCACGGCGGCCGTATCGGCGTGCTGGTCGAGCTGAAGGGTGGCGACATCGAGCTGGCACGCGGCATCGCCATGCACATCGCCGCCATGAACCCGCCGCACGTGAAGGCGTCCGACGTGCCGGCCGACTTCATCGCCAAGGAAAAGGAAATCGAGCTGGCCAAGATGTCCGAAAAGGACAAGGCCAAGCCGGCCGACATCCTGGAAAAGATCATCAGCGGCAAGATCAGCAAGATCGTCAACGAAGTCACCCTGTACGGCCAGCCGTACGTGCTGAACACCGACCAGACCGTCGAGCAGGCGGTCAAGGCCGCCGGCGCCGACGTGATCGGTTTCCAGCGCCTGGCCGTTGGCGAAGGCATCGAGAAGGTGGTGGAAGACTACGCCGCCGAAGTGATGAAGCAGGCCGGCCTGGCCTGATTCTCGCCACTCTGAAAAAAGCCGCGGCATGCCGCGGCTTTTTTTTTGCCTGCGGACTTGCCCGTGCCCGGCGACGATGCCTGGCCAAGATCCGTGCAACCAGCGCGCAGGCAACCGGCCGCAACGCTACAGATGCGCCCGCCGGTGCCGCTACCTCCAGATGCCGACCAGGCTTTCCAGCGCCCGCCGCGCATGCAGTGCAGCGCGGCGATTGCGGAGCATGGCGCGCCCTACTCACCGAACGCAGCTGTATGCTTGCGATCACTGTCGGCGATGACTCATGCAACCAGATCTCCAGGCCGCCCTGCACTACTGCCGTAACCTGCCCTCGCCGCCCGGCGTGGCGCTACGCATCATCGAGCTGGCGCAGGACCCGGACGTGGACATGACCACCACGGCAAAGGTCATCGGCATGGACATGGCCCTGAGCGCACGCATGCTGCGGGTGGCCAATTCGCCGCTGTACGCCAGCCGTCGCCGCGTCGACAACCTGGGCCAGGCGCTGACCATGCTGGGACTCAACGCCACCTTGAGCCTGGCGCTGGGTTTTTCGATGGTGCATGGCGTGCGCAGCACCTTCACCGCCCACCCCCTGCACGAGCGCATCTGGCGACGCGCCGGGCTGTGCGCGCTGGCCAGCCGCATCCTGGGCCAGGCCTACGGCATCCGCAAACCCGAAGAATTGATGCTGGCCGGCCTGCTGCAGGACATCGGCAAGCTGGCGCTGCTGCAAGGCGCGCCCGAGCTGTACGGGCCGCTGCTGGAACAGGCGCCGGACAACGCGTCGCTGCTGGATGCCGAACGCGAACACCTCGGCGCCACCCATGCCGAAGTCGGCGCCTGGCTGGCGCATCAGTGGCAGCTGCCGCCATACCTGCAGAACGCCATTGCCCAGAGCGAGGAAGAGCCCGCCAGCCTGGAGCCCTTCATGGCGTGCGTTGCGCTGTCCGGACGGCTTGCCGATATCTGGCTGTCGGCAAGCGCCGTTGCCGCCACCGAGCACGCGCAGCGCCAGGCGCAGGACGTGCTGGAACTGGACGCCGAACGCTTCGAAAAAGTGATCGAACGCATCGCCGAATCGCTACCCGAGCTGGAGGCGCTATTCGACATCCGCGTGCCGCAGCCCGAGCACATCCAGATGATCTTCGAGCAGGCGCGCGAGCTGGCCATGTTGCGCAGCCTGCGCGAATTACAGGATGTGGCCGAGGCGCGCCGGCATGCCGACGAATCGGAAAACCGCATGCGCCATCTGGCCGAACAGGCCAGCCGCGACGCACTCACCGGCGTGTTCAACCGGCACCAGCTCGGCACCGCGCTCACGCACGAGTTTGAACTGGCTTCGCGCCAGGGCTGGCCGCTGTCGATCGCCTTCATCGACCTGGACGACTTCAAGCGCGTCAACGATGCGCACGGCCATCTGGTCGGCGACGAGGTGTTGCGCAACTTCGCGCAGACGCTGCAGCGCATGGTGCGTACCAGCGACCTGGTGGCGCGCTATGGCGGCGAAGAATTCCTGGTGATCCTGCCCAACACGCCGGCCGATGCGGCCTTGATGGTGATCGAGCGCATCCTGGCCGAAACCGCACGCACGCCGATGGCGCAGCTGCAGGGCGGCCCCTTGCACATCACCTTCTCGGCGGGCCTGGCCACGCATGGCGGTGTCGAACGCCAGTTCGACAGCATCGACCACCTGCTGCAGGCCGCCGACAGCACCCTGTACCGGTCCAAGCATCGCGGCCGCAACCGCGTGACTGCCTACGATGCGACCGATGTGCCGACGCCGCCGAACCCGCGTGCGCACTGAGCAACGCATCACGTCGCTGCCGACAAAGGAATTTTTACCACGCCCGGCGGCAGGCTTCCGCTAGAATTGCCGGCGTTTGCCGTCCCCCACCCCCGAGGTCTCCCCCATGTCCGAGCTTTCCTATCGCCGCATTCTTCTCAAACTTTCCGGGGAGGCGCTGATGGGAGACGGGGATTACGGCATCGACCCCAAGGTGATCAACCGCCTTGCCCATGAAGTGATCGAAGCCCAGCAGGCCGGCGCGCAGGTGGCCCTGGTCATCGGTGGCGGCAACATCTTCCGCGGCGCCGGACTGGCGGCCAGCGGCATGGACCGCGTCACCGGCGACCACATGGGCATGCTCGCCACCGTGATCAACGCGCTGGCCATGCAGGACGCGCTGGAAAAGCTCGGCGCCAAGGTGCGCGTGATGAGCGCGATCAAGATCAACGACGTCTGCGAGGATTTCATTCGCCGCCGCGCCATGCGCCATCTGGAAAAGGGCCGCATCGCGATCTTCGCCGCCGGTACCGGCAATCCGTTCTTCACCACCGACTCGGGCGCGGCGCTGCGCGCGATTGAAATCGGTGCCGACCTGCTGCTGAAGGCAACCAAGGTCGATGGCGTGTACGACAAGGATCCGAAGAAGCACAGCGATGCGGTGCGCTACGACAGCCTGACCTACGACGAGGTCATCCTGCAGGGCCTGGAAGTGATGGACACCGCCGCGTTCGCGCTGGCCCGCGACAGCGACCTGCCGCTGCGCATCTTCGGCATGAGCGAGCCCGGCGTGCTGCTGCGCATCCTGCGCGGCGAGCAGATCGGCACCCTGGTGCAGGGACGCAGCTGAGGTCGGGAATCGGGAATCGGGATTGGGGAATCGCAAGAGCGCGAGGCCGCACGCTGCGCAGCGATCTCCACCCCGGACGCCAGGCCTGAAAACGGGTGGCAAGTGAACCGGCTGCGCGGGTCCTGACGACCCGCGAGTCGTGAAACCTCAGTCCCGGCTATAATCCCCGGATTCAGCTCCACACGGATTCCGGCGATGCTCACCCAGATCAAACAAGACGCGCTCACGCGCATGACCAAGAGCATCGATGCTCTGCGCCATTCCCTGACCACCGTGCGCACCGGGCGTGCGTCGCCGGCGTTGCTGGATGGCATCAAGGTCAAGGCCTACGGTACCGACACCCCCCTCAACCAGGTCGCCAGCATCAGCGTCTCCGAAGGCCGCTCGCTGGTCATCAGCCTGTTCGACAAGGGCATGATCAAGGACGTGGAAAAAGCCATTTACGCCTCGGACCTGGGCCTGACCCCGACCGTGGTGGGCACCGTGATCCGCCTGAACCTGCCGCCGCTGACCGAGGAGCGCCGCAAGGAGCTCAGCAAGGCCGTGCATGGCGAAGGCGAAGACAGCAAGGTCGCCATCCGCAACATCCGTCGCGATGCCAACCAGCAGGTCAAGGATCTGCTCAAGGACAAGGCGGTCACCGAAGACGAGGCGCGCAGCGCCGAAGACGACATCCAGAAGCTCACCGACAAGGCCATCAAGGACGTGGATGAGGTCGTCAAGGGCAAGGAACAGGAATTGATGACGGTCTGATCATGGCATCGCCTGCCATGCATCCAGTCCCTCCCGCCGACGTGGTGCCGCGCCATATCGCCATCATCATGGATGGCAATGGGCGTTGGGCGCAGCGTCGGCGCCGTCCGCGCATGATCGGCCATCGCGCCGGCGCGCGGGCGGTCAATCGCACCATCGATTTCTGCCTGGAAAAAGGCGTCAGCGCGCTTACCCTGTTCGCGTTCTCCAGTGAAAACTGGGGCCGTCCGCAGGAAGAAGTGGATGCGCTGATGAAGCTGTTCCTGCATGCCCTGGACCGCGAGGTCGACGAGCTGCAGCGGCGTGGCGTGCAGGTCCGTTTCATCGGCGAGCGCAGCCGCTTCGCCGCGCCGCTGCGCGACCGCATGGCCGCGGCCGAGCGCGCCACGGCAGCCAATGCGCGGCTGGTGCTGAGCATCGCCGCCAGTTACGGCGGACGCCAGGACATTGCGCTGGCCGCGCGTGCGCTGGCCGAAGAGGTCGCAGCCGGACGCCTGCAACCGCACCAGATCGACGAGGCCCTGCTGTCCAGCCGGGTGGCACTGTCGGACCTGCCGGCGCCGGATCTGTTCATCCGTACCGGTGGCGATACCCGCATCAGCAATTTCCTGTTGTGGCAGCTGGCCTATACCGAGCTGTGGTTCACCGAAACCTTGTGGCCGGAGTTCGATGCCGGCGTGCTGCAGCAGGCCCTGGATGATTACGCCGGACGCGAGCGTCGCTTCGGCCTGACCAGCGCCCAGATCGCCGACAAGGCGACGGAGACGTCCTCCGCATGACCAAGACCCGCGTGATTGCCGCGCTGATCATGGCGCCGCTCGCCATCTGCGCGATCGTGCTGCTGCCCACCCAGTGGCTGGCGGCGCTGGCGGCGATCCTGTTCCTGACCGGCCTGTGGGAGTGGCTCAAGCTCTCCGGCATCGACGACAGCCTGCCGCGCACCGTGCTGCTGATGCTCAACCTGCTGCTGATGGTGCTGATGGTGTGGGCCTCGGCCGGCTCCATGGTGCTGTTCCAGATTGCGGCGCTGGTCGGGGTGGCGTGGTGGGGGCTGGCGTTGCTGTGGCTGCGCTTCTTCACCTTCGGTGCCGATCACGGCAATGGCCAGGCACGCGCACTCAAGCTCGCGGCGGGCAGCCTGGCGGTCCTGCCGGCCTGGGCTGCGCTGGTGCTGCTGCACGCCAACCCGGACAAGGGCAACCTGTGGCTGCTGACCGCGCTGACCATGGTGTGGGCGGCCGACTCGGGCGCGTACTTTGCCGGGCGCGCGTTCGGCAAGCACAAGCTGGCACCACGCATCAGCCCCAACAAGACCATCGAAGGCCTGGTCGGCGGCATGCTGGCCGGTATCGCAGTGGCCTGCGCCTTCGGCTGGCTGGCCGGGCTGACCTTGGCGCACGTCCCCCAGCTGGTCCTGGTGGCGGCAGTGGCGGTGCTGGCCTCGGTGCTCGGCGACCTGTTCGAAAGCCTGCTCAAGCGGCATGCCGGTGCCAAGGACTCGGGGGCGGTGATCCCGGGCCACGGCGGTGTGCTGGATCGCATCGATGGCGTGCTCGCCGCCCTGCCGGTGTTCGCACTCGGCAAGGAAATTTTCGGATTCTAAGCATGGCTGGCTCTTCTCCCCGCCAGGTCGCGGTGTTCGGCGCGACCGGCTCGATCGGCACCTCGGCCCTGGACGTAATCGCTCGCCACCCGGAGCGGCTGCGTGCCAGCGTGCTGTCGGCCGGCCGCCAGGTGGATGCCCTGCTGGCGCTGTGCGCTGCCCACCGGCCCGCGCATGCGGTAATCGCCGAAGAAGCGCTGTATCCGGCGCTACGCGACGGCCTGCGTGCCGCCGGCCTGAATACCCAGGCACACGCCGGTACCGAAGCGCTGGACGCACTGGCCGGCAGCGATGCCTGCGACACGGTGGTGGCCGCGATCGTGGGTGCTGCGGGCCTGCCCTCCACCCTTGCCGCCGCGCGCGCCGGCAAGCGTCTGTTGCTGGCCAACAAGGAATCGCTGGTGCTGGCCGGCGAATTGCTGACCCGCACCGCCGCCGCGGCAGGTGCAGACATCATTCCGATCGACAGCGAGCACAGCGCCATCTTCCAGTGCCTGCGCTCCTGCGACGCCAGCCGCGGCGTGCGTCGGGTGATCCTGACCGCCTCCGGCGGCCCGTTCCGCGGCTGGGACCGCGCCGCGCTGTCGGCCGTGACGCCCGCCCAGGCGGTAGCGCATCCCAAGTGGTCGATGGGCCCGAAGATCTCGGTGGATTCGGCGACCCTGATGAACAAGGGCCTGGAAGTCATCGAGGCGCATCACCTGTTCGGCCTGCCCGGCGAGCGGATCGATGTGCTGGTGCATCCGCAAAGCCTGGTGCATTCGCTGGTGGAATTCGTCGACGGCTCCACCCTGGCCCAGCTGGGCCTGCCGGACATGCGCACCACCCTGGCAGTCGGCCTGGCCTGGCCGGAGCGGGTCGAATCGGGGGTGGCGGGGCTGGACCTGCTGCAACAGGGCCGGCTGGATTTCGAGGCGCCCGATACCGCCGCGTTCCCCTGCCTGGGCCTGGCCTGGGAGGCGCTGCGCGCCGGCGGCACCGCTCCGGCGATCCTGAACGCGGCCAACGAAGTGGCTGTTTCAGCGTTTCTTCAGGGCCAAATAGGTTTCCTAGCCATCCCTGCGTTGGTCGAACACACGTTGACAACGCTCCCGCGGCACAATGCCGACACCCTCGACACCCTGCTTTTTGCCGACGCGCAAGCCCGGCAAACCACCGAACGCGCCCTCGCCCATTACGCCCTTCATGCCTGATCGATTGACGCAACCGAGTTGCATCCATGGGTGATTTCATCGGTTCGGTCTGGTGGATGATCGTCAGCCTGGGTGTCCTGGTGACCTTCCACGAATTCGGGCACTTCTGGGTCGCACGCCGCTGCGGCGTCAAGGTGTTGCGCTTCTCGGTGGGCTTCGGCAAGCCGCTGTGGATGCGGCGCGACCGCCACGGTACCGAGTTCGTGGTGGCGGCGATCCCCCTGGGCGGCTACGTGCGGATGCTGGACGAACGCGAAGGCGACGTGCACCCGGCCGAGCAGGATCAGGCCTTCAACCGCAAGACGGTGTGGCAGCGCATCGCGATCGTGGCTGCCGGCCCGATCGCCAATCTGCTGCTGTGCATGGCGATGCTGTGGGCCATGTTCGTGGTGGGCAAGCAGGATTACTCGGCCACGGTCGGCCGCGCCGACGGCCTGGCGGCCGAAGCCGGCCTGACCCCGGGCGAGCGCATCGTGCGCATCGACGGCCGCAGCGTCAGCAGCTGGAGCGATGCCAGCATGCAGCTCACCACCGCGGCGATGGACAAGCGCGACATCCAGCTGCAGACCGTCGCCGACGGCGTGGGCAGCCGCGAACACACCCTGCGCCTGTCGCAGTTGCCGGTCGGTTTCGACGAACGCCGCGTGGCGTCGCTGGCCGGCATCGGCTGGCAGTTCATGCTGCAACCGCCGGTCATCGCCGAGGTGGTCCCCGGCTCGGTGGCCGACGGCCTGCTCAAGCCGGGCGACCGCATCGTGGCCATCGACGGCCAGCCGATCCGCTCGGCCGACGACATCATTCCGCAGGTGCAGGCGCTGGGCGAACACGGCGGCCTGGGCATGATCGAGGTGGCGCGCAAGGGCGAACAGGGCGAAGACCGCCTGGCGCTGGAGATTGCCCCACGCAAGTCGCCGCAGGGCCAGTGGATGATCGGCATCCGCCCGGCCGCAGCGCCCGCTCCGGAGTACGACAGCCGCCAGCAGTACGGCCTGTTCGCCGCGGTGCCTGCCGCCATCCGCGAAACCGGCAAGATGACCGCCGATTCACTGGGCATGATGAAGCGCATGCTGACCGGCCAGGCCTCGGTAAAGAACATCTCCGGGCCGGTCACCATCGCGCGCGCCGCCAACGCCTCGGCCGAACGCGGGCTCGACTGGTTCCTGTATTTCCTTGGTCTGCTGTCGCTGAGCCTGGCGATCATCAACCTGATGCCCATCCCGATCTTGGACGGTGGGCATCTGCTGTATTACCTTATCGAGTTGATCAAGGGCAGCCCGATCAGCGAACGGGCCATGATTGCCGGGCAATATGTCGGCCTGGCGGTCCTGGCAGGCTTGATGGGACTGGCGTTCTACAACGACATCCTTGGCCTGGTTCCACGATGAAGCTGCTCCACTCTTTCCGCCTGTTGTCGTCGTCATACGCCGGCATCCAGCAACACCTGAAATCGACTCCAACCGGATGTGACATGACGCGTCTTCCCACTCGCCGCCTGCTTGCCCTCGCTCTTGCCGCCGGCCTCAGCCTGCCAGCCGTTGCCCTGGCCGCCGAGCCGTTCGTTGCCAGCGACATCCGCGTCGACGGCCTGCAGCGCATTGCATCCGGCACCGTGTTCACCTATCTGCCGGTGAACCGCGGCGACACCGTGGACGATGCCAAGGTGGCCGATTCGATCCGCGCGCTGTACCGCACCGGCTTCTTCGAGGACGTGCAGCTGGACCGCCAGGGCAACATCCTGGTGATCACGGTCAAGGAACGCCCGGCGATCAACAAGCTCACCGTGACCGGCAACAAGGACATCAAGTCCGAAGAGCTGCTCAAGGGCCTGGGCGACATCGGCCTGACCGAAGGCGGCACCTTCGATCGCCTGAGCCTTGACCGGGTGACCCAGGAACTGACCCGCCAGTACAACAATCGCGGCAAGTACAACGTCGAGATCACCCCGACGGTGAGCCCGCTGGACCGCAACCGCGTCGATGTGGCCATCGCGATCAAGGAAGGCAAGGCGGCCAAGATCCGCCACGTCAACCTGATCGGCACCGAGAAGTTCGCCAACGAGGACATCCTGGAGAACTGGGAGTCCAAGGAGCACAACTGGGCCTCGTGGTATCGCCGCGACGACCAGTACTCCAAGGAAAAGATGTCCGGCGACCTGGAGAAGCTCAACTCCTGGTACCTGGACCGCGGCTATGTGGACTTCAGCATCGACTCCACCCAGGTGTCGATCAGCCCGGACAAGCGCGACATGTTCGTCAGCGCCGGCGTCACCGAGGGCGAGCAGTACAAGATTTCCGAGATCAAGGTCACCGGCGACACCGTGCTGCCGCAGGCCGACATCGAGCGCCTGGTGATCCCCAAGGCCGGCGATATCTTCTCGCGTGCGTTGCTGGAGTACACCTCCGATGCGATCACCAACACGCTGAGCAACGTCGGTTACGCATTCGCCAAGGTCAACCCGATCCCGACCCCGAACCGCGAGGACCGCACCGTTGCGGTGAACCTGCAGGTGGTGCCTGGCCCGCGCGTGACCGTGCGCCGCATCCTCTACAAGGGCAACAGCCGCACCTCCGACGAGGTCTTGCGCCGCGAAATGCGCCAGTTTGAAAACACCTGGTATTCGCAGGCGGCGATCGACCGGTCCAAGATCCGTCTGCAGCGCCTGGGCTACTTCGAGTCGGTGAACGTGGAAACCCCGGCGGTGCCCGGCAGCAACGACCAGGTGGACGTGGTGTATGACGTCAAGGAAACCACCTCCGGCAGCTTCGTGTTCGGTCTGGGGTATTCGCAGAGCTTCGGTGTGACCACCTCGGTGCAGTTGTCGCAGAACAACTTCCTGGGCGGCGGTAATCGCGTGGCAGTGGAAGCCTCGCGCAGCACCTTCCAGCAGCGCTATGCGTTCTCCTACACCAATCCATTCTTTACCGACGACGGTGTGTCGCTGGGCTACAACCTGTCGTGGCGCTCGCTGGACTACTCGGACTTCAATACCGCGCAGTTCAACAGCAAGAACGGCTCGGCGCAGGTGGTGTTCGGCGTGCCGATCACCGAGAACGACACTGTCTCGGCGATGATCGGTATCGACAGCAACCAGATCACCACCTTCCCGGGCACCACGCCGCAGGCGATCGTCGATTACATCGATGCGATCGGCACGCGCACCTTCCATGCCTGGCGCAGTGAGCTCGGTTGGGCGCGCGATACCCGCAACGACTTCTTCATGCCCACCCGCGGCATGTACCAGCGCGTCGGCCTGGAAACCACCCTGCCCGGCTCCACGGTCGAGTACTACAAGCTCAACTACCAGATCTCCAATTACTGGCCGATCATTCCGGCACTGGTGTTGAACACGCGCTTCGAGCTGGGTTACGGCGATAGCTATGGCAACGACAGCACCCGCGTGGTGGCCGGCGCCAATGGCACCTCGCGCACCATCACTGCCACCGGCCTGCCGTTCTACGAGAACTTCTACGCCGGCGGTACCAACTCGGTGCGCGGCTTCGAGGACAACACCCTGGGTCCGCGTTCGGAGCCGATCAACGGCTTCAACCGCGGCCAGCCGCTGGGCGGCTCGTTCAAGACCGTCGGTTCGGTGGAAATGTACTTCCCGAAACTGTTCGACAGCCCGTCTGCGCGTATTTCGGCGTTTGTCGACTTCGGTAACGTCTACAGCGGCGTGGACAACTTCAAGGCCAACGAGTTGCGCGCCTCTACCGGTGTGGCGCTGTTGTGGCGCGCCCCGGTCGGCCCCATCTCGATCAGCTATGCGTTCCCGCTGAAGAAGGAAGACAACGACGAGATCGAACGCCTGCAGTTCACCTTCGGCGGCCAGTTCTAACGATTGGCACGCAAAACAATGGCGGCCCGGACGCTCGGGCCGCCATTGTTTGTTTGAACACCCTGGTGTGAAACAGACTTAGAAGTAGTTGCTCCAGACGTTGCCCAGGCAGCTGGCGGTGGCGCCCCAATCGGACGAGTCCACGCATTGCACCTGCTGGTCCCAGAAGCTCTGCGCATCGGCGCGCTGCTGCGCAAAGTCGTCAGCCGACGCGCTGCTGACAGCGCCCAGCAGGATCACACCGGCGAACATGGAGAGGAGGGATTTCATATGCTTCTTCCTGGGTTAGCCGCGCGGTTGCGGCCAGGCAACAGATACGCCTGACTGTTTAGCGCATTCTTGGCCATGTTTTTTTTCCGTAAAAACAGCCACTTACTGTTTACGCGAGGTTCACCTGATGTCTCTGACCGCCAGTGCGATTGCCGAACAATTGGGTCTGACCGTCGTTGGCGACGGCGCGACCGAAGTCACCGGGGTGGCGACACTGGCGCACGCCGGGGCAGGCCAGCTGAGCTTCCTGTCCAATCCGCGTTACCGGCCGCAATTGGCCGACACGCAGGCCGCCGTGGTCGTGGTGCGCGCCGAAGATGCCGAGGCCGCACGCGGCACCGTGCTGGTCGCCAAGGACCCGTACACCGCATTCGCCAAGATTGCGGCGCTGTTCGACGTGGCGCCGGTACGCGCGCCCGGCATCCATCCGTCGGCAGTGATCGACCCCACCGCGCAGGTCTCGCCGGGGGCCCATGTCGGCCCCTTCGTCAGCATCGGCGCACGTAGCCGTGTGGGCGATGGCTGCATCATCGGCACCGGCAGCATCATCGGCGAAGACTGCGTGGTGGACGATGGCAGCGAGCTGATCGCACGCGTCACCCTGGTCACCCGGGTGCGGCTGGGCAAGCGCGTGCGGATTCATCCCGGCGCCGTGATCGGTGCGGACGGCTTCGGCCTGGCGATGGACGCCGGCCACTGGATCAAGGTGCCGCAGCTGGGTGGCGTGGTCATCGGCGACGATTGCGAGATCGGCGCCAACACCTGCATCGATCGCGGCGCACTGGAAGACACCGTGCTGGAAGAAGACGTGCGCGTGGATAACCTGGTGCAGATCGCGCACAACTGCCGCATCGGCGCCCATAGCGCCATCGCCGGCTGCACCGGCATTGCCGGCAGCGCCAAGATCGGCCGCTATTGCCTGCTTGGCGGCCACGTCGGCGTGGTTGGTCACCTGGAGATCTGCGACAAGGTGGTGATCACCGGCAAGTCGGTGGTGCGCAATTCCATCCATGAGCCGGGCGAATATTCGTCCGGCACCCCCCTCACCGATAACCGCACGTGGCGCAAGAATGCCGCGCGCTTCAAACAACTCGATGCGCTGGCAAGGCGCATCCTGGCTGTGGGCAAGGAGAACGCATGAGTCACCCCGTTTACGAGCTGCCGATCGACGTCAACCAGATCCAGACGCTGATCCCGCACCGCTACCCGTTCCTGCTGATCGACCGGGTCATCGAGCTGGACCTGGAAACCAAGCGCATCGTCGGCCAGAAGAACGTCAGCATCAACGAGCCGTTCTTCCAGGGCCACTTCCCGACCCGCCCGGTGATGCCCGGCGTACTGATCATCGAAGCGCTGGCGCAGGCCGGCGGCGTGATGACCCAGCTCGGCCTGGGCCGCGATGCACTGTCCAAGCTGTTCTACATGGTCAAGGTCGACAACGCCCGCTTCAACAAGCAGGTGGTGCCGGGCGACGTGCTGATCCTGGAGGTGCAGATGAAGCGCCTGATCCGCAACATGGGATGCTATTACGGCGAGGCCAAGGTCAACGGCGAAGTCGTGGCCAGCGCGGAAGTCATGTGCGCCGGCGCCAAGGAATAATCCGTTTTTGGAGGTGAGAGACGATGCGTGATCAGGCACCCTTGATTCATCCCACCGCTGTCATCGATCCCGCGGCGCGACTGGCAGACGATGTGCGCGTTGGCGCGTTCTGCCTGATCGGTGCCGACGTGGAGATCGGCGCCGGCACCGAGGTGGGGCCGCATTGCTCGATCCACGGCCCCACCCGGATCGGACGCAACAACCGCTTCATCGGCCACGCCGCGATCGGCGGCGAACCGCAGGACAAGAAGTACGCCGGCGAGCGCACCGAACTGGTGATCGGCGACGGCAACGTGATCCGCGAATTCGTCACCATCAACCGCGGCACCGGCGGCGGCGGCGGCATCACCGTGATCGGCAACGACAACTGGATGCTGGCCTATACGCACGTGGCGCACGACTGCCATGTTGGCAACCATTGCGTGTTTTCCAACAACACCACCCTGGCCGGCCACGTCACCGTGGGCGACTACGTAATCATCAGCGGCTTTGCCGGCGCGCATCAGTTCTGCCGCATCGGCGCGCACGCCTTCCTGGGCATGGGCGCGCTGACCAACGGCGACGTGCCGCCGTTCACCATGGTCGGCAGCGAATCGCTCGGCCGCCCGCGCGGCATCAACAGCGAAGGCCTCAAGCGCCGCGGCTTCGATGCCGAGCGCATCACCGCCATCAAGCGCGCTTACCGTACGCTGTACGTCGCCGGCCTGCCGCTGGCCGACGCCAAACTGCAGCTCGCCGAACAGGCCAAGCGCAGCGACGACGTGCGCGGAATGCTCGAGTTCATCGAAGCGGCAGAACGGCCGTTGTTGCGATGACGGGAATCGGGAATCGGGAATCGGGAATCGTGGACGGCCAGCGAGACGGTCCGTCGGTCGACAGCGTTCCGACTGCACTACCGATTCCCCATTCCCCACTCCCGATTTCCGGCGCGCGGGCGCGCGCGCCACGTATCGCCCTGATCGCCGGCGAAGCTTCCGGCGACATTCTGGGCGCGGGTCTGATCGAGCAGTTGCGGCTGCGCTATCCGACTGCCGAATTTGTGGGTATCGGCGGCGATGCGATGCGCGGTGCGGGATGCCAGACCTGGTTCGATGCCAGCGAGCTGGCCGTGATGGGCCTGACCGAAGTGCTGCGCCATCTGCCGCGTCTGCTCAAGTTGCGCAGCGCGTTCCGCGAGCGCGTGCTGGCGTGGGAGCCGGATGTGTTCATCGGCATCGACGCGCCGGATTTCAATCTACCGGTGGAGCGCTGGCTCAAGCAGCGCGGCATCAAGACCGTGCATTACGTCAGTCCCTCGGTCTGGGCCTGGCGTGAAAAGCGTGCGGAAAAGATCGGCGCCAGTGCCGACCTGGTGCTGTGCCTGTTCCCGATGGAACCGCCGATCTATGCCAGACACGGCGTGGACGCGCGCTTCGTCGGCCACCCGATGGCCGACGACATCGCCTACCAGGCCGACCGCGAGGCCGCACGCGCCAAGCTGGGGTTGTCTGCCTCCAGCACCGTGCTGGCGGTGCTGCCAGGCAGCCGGCATGGCGAGATCAGCCGGCTCGGCGACACCTTCTTCCAGGCTGCCTGGCTGGTGTCCGAACACCTGTCCAACCTGCATGTGCTGGTGCCCGCCGCCAACCCGGGCTGCAAGCAATTGCTGGCCGAACAGCTATCGCGTTCTTCGCTGCCGGTGATGCGCTCGCACCTGCTCGACGGCCAGGCGCGCACGGCGATGCTGGCCGCCGACGTGGTGCTGCTGGCCTCCGGCACCGCGACGTTGGAAGCCATGCTGGTCAAGCGCCCGATGGTGGTCGGCTACAAGGTGGCGCCGCTGACCTACCGCATCGTCAAGACGCTGGGACTGCTCAAGGTCAACCGCTACGCGCTGCCCAACATCCTGGCCAACGACGACCTCGCCCCCGAGCTGATGCAGGACGACTGCACCCCGGAACGGCTCTGTGTGGCGCTGCTGGACTGGTTCAAGCACCCCGACAAGGTCGCCGCCCTGCAACCGCGGTATCTGGCCCTGCACGCGCAACTGCGCCGCGACGCCTCGGCGCGCGCGGCCGATGCGGTAGCGGAGCTGCTGACGCCGCCGGAATTGGGAATCGGGAATCGGGAATCGGCAGGAGCCAGGCCATGAAGCGCTCAAGCTCCCACGCTGCGATTGTCGTTCCGACGACGCAGGACTCGCTCTTCCACGATTCCCCAATCCCGATTCCCGATTCACGTTTGATCGCCGGCGTCGACGAAGCCGGCCGCGGTCCGCTCGCCGGTCCCGTCGCGGTGGCAGCGGTGGTGTTCGACCCGGGCAAGCCACGCATCAACGGGCTGGACGATTCCAAGCAGCTCAGCGCCGAGCGCCGCGAGCAGTTGTATGCGCGCATCATCGACCGGGCACTGGCGTGGTCGGTGGTGTTGATCGAGAGCGAAGAAATCGACCGCATCAACATCTACCAGGCCACCATGCTCGGCATGCGGCGCGCGGTGGAAGGGGTGGCGCATGTGGCCGGGTTTGCGCGCATCGATGGCAACCGCGTTCCCAAGGGGCTGCCCTGCCCGGCCGAGGCGCTGATTGGCGGCGATGCGCTGGACCGCGCCATCATGGCCGCCTCGATCGTGGCCAAGGTCACCCGCGACCGCCTGATGCATCAGCTGCATGCCCAGCACCCCGAATACCGCTTCGACCAGCACAAGGGATACAGCACCCCGACCCACCTGGCGGCCCTGCAGACCCACGGGCCGTGCCCGCAGCATCGCCGCAGCTTTGCGCCGGTGCGGTTGGCGCTGGAAAGCCGCTTGAGCCGGGACCGGGAACCGGGGACCGGAGACGCGGAACAGCTGCATGTCGTGCAGTTCGCCGCACCGCTGTAACACAGGGCGTTGCACCGCCCGGGCTTGGCAACTGGCCAAGCGTTGCATGCCGATCGGCCAGCGGCCTTGAAGCAGCGAACAAGGCCAATGCGCGGCCGCCATGCGCGCGCGGCCAGTGTCCGGAATCGGTATGTGCCAGGCGACACGCGGGGTCCTCGCGCCGTCTTGCCCTACTGGGGGACTGCTCGCCATGCGTTGGCAGTCGCTCCCGGCCAGCGCGCGACTGACCACCCTGATCACTCCGGAAGTCCAAAACCACGGCAGCCGCTGCAGCTGGCAGAGGCCATTTAAGACACGGACTGTTTTGCCCGCATAGCCCGGCAGCTTCCCAACGCCCATTCGGAAGCCCATCGACAGGCGATCCTGCGCCTCTCCCGGGCGCCCAGTCACGGGTCCCCGGTCCCGCCCAGCCACCTGTCAAGCCTTGTTCCTCCCCGCCCCCGCCGCTACCCTGCCCGGGCATCGTTCTGGTTCCGCATGTCCACTTCCCGTTTCGTCCATCTGCACGTCCACACCGAGTTCTCGCTGGCGGATTCCACTATCCGTGTGCCCGAGAAACCGGATCAGGCTGACCCGAAAAAGGCCAAACAGGCCAATCTGCTGAGCCGGGCGGTCGAACTCGACATGCCTGCGCTGGCGGTCACCGATCTCAACAACCTGTTCGCGCTGGTCAAGTTCTACAAGGCCGCCGAAGGCGTGGGCATCAAGCCCATCGCCGGCGCCGACGTAATGATTGCCACGCCGGACATGACGCCCTGGCGCATGACCCTGCTGTGCCGCGACCGCGAGGGTTACCTGAGCCTGTCGCGGCTGCTGACGCGCGCCTGGATGGAAGGCCACCGCCCCGAAGGCGGCGTGGCGATCCATCCCGAGTGGCTGCAGGCCGGCCACGCCAACCTGTTTGCGCTGGCCGGCCGCGACAGCCTGGCCGGGCGCCTGTTCAACGAAGGCCGTGCCGACCTGGCCGAGCAGCAGCTGGCCGACTGGCAGCGCGTGTTCGGCGATGGCCTGCATCTGGAACTGACCCGCACCGGCCGCGAGGGCGAGGAACGCTTCAACCAGTTCGCCTTGCATGCCGCCGGCGTGCGCGGGCTGCCGGTGGTGGCCAGCAACGATGTGCGCTTTCTCTACGCCAGCGACTTCAACGCGCACGAAGCGCGTGTGTGCATCTCCTCCGGCCGCGTGCTCGACGACCCCAAGCGCCCGCGCGACTACAGCGACCAGCAATACATGAAGTCCAGCGAGGAAATGGCGGCGCTGTTTGCCGACATCCCCGATGCGATCGACAACACCCACGCGCTGGCGCAGCGCTGCAATATCGAGATGCGCCTGGGCACCTACTTCCTGCCCGCCTACCCGGTGCCGGAAGACGAAACGCTGGACAGCTGGATCCGCAGCCAGTCGCGCGACGGTCTGGCCGCGCGCCTGGAAAAGAACCCGATCGCTCCGGGCAAGACCCGCCAGGACTATGTGGACCGGCTCGAATTCGAGCTGGACACCATCATCAAGATGGGTTTTCCCGGCTACTTCCTGATCGTGGCCGACTTCATCCAGTGGGGCAAGAATCAAGGCATCCCGATCGGCCCCGGCCGCGGTTCCGGTGCCGGCTCGCTGGTGGCCTGGGCGCTGCAGATCACCGACCTGGACCCGCTGCCGTACAACCTGCTGTTCGAGCGCTTCCTGAATCCAGAGCGCGTGTCGATGCCCGACTTCGACATCGACTTCTGCATGGACCGCCGCGACGAAGTCATCGACTACGTGGCGCGCAAATACGGCCGCGAGCGGGTCAGCCAGATCATCACCTACGGCACCATGGCCGCCAAGGCGGTGGTGCGCGATGCCGGGCGCGTGCTCGGCTTCTCGTACGGGCTGGTCGACAGCGTCGCCAAGCTGATCCCCAACATCCTGGGCATCACGCTCAAGGATGCGATGGGCGAAGGCAAGGATTCGGAGATGGCCTCGCCGGACCTGATCCAGCGCTATCAGGTCGAAGACGACGTGCGCGACCTGATGGACCTGGCGCGCCAGCTCGAAGACCTCACCCGCAACGCCGGCAAGCACGCCGGTGGCGTGGTGATCGCGCCCGATCCGCTGTCCGAGTTCTGCCCGCTGTTCGCCGAACACGACGAGGACGGGCGCGGCAAGAATCCGGTCACCCAGTTCGACAAGGACGATGTCGAAGCGGTGGGCCTGGTGAAGTTCGACTTCCTGGGCCTGCGCACGCTGACCATCATCGATTGGGCGGTCAAGGCGATCAACGTGCGCCACGCGCGCGCCGGCATCGACCCGGTGGATATCACCGCCATCCCGCTCGATGACGTGCCCACCTACAAGGGCGTGTTCGCCTCCGGCAGCACCGGGGCGGTGTTCCAGTTCGAATCCTCGGGCATGCGCCGCCTGCTCAAGGATGCGCGCCCGGACCGCTTCGAAGACCTGATCGCGCTGGTGTCGCTGTACCGCCCCGGCCCGATGGACCTGATCCCGGACTTCAACGCGCGTAAGCACGGCCAGCAGGAGATCGTGTATCCGGATCCGCGCACCGAAGCCATCCTGAAAGACACCTACGGCATCATGGTGTATCAGGAGCAGGTGATGCAGATGGCGCAGATCGTCGGCGATTACTCGCTGGGCGGCGCCGACCTGTTGCGTCGAGCAATGGGCAAGAAGGTGCCGGCCGAAATGGCCAAGCACCGCGAAATCTTCCGCGAAGGCGCGGCCAAGGGCGGAGTGAGCGCGGCCAAGGCCGACGAAATCTTCGACCTGATGGAGAAGTTCGCCGGCTACGGCTTCAACAAGTCGCACGCCGCCGCCTACGCACTGGTCAGCTACCAGACCGCCTGGCTGAAGCGGCATTACCCGGCCGAATTCATGGCCGCGACCTTGTCCTCGGACATGGACAACACCGACAAGGTGGTCGGCTTTCTCGATGAGGTGCGCAACCTCGGCCTCACCGTCAAGCCGCCGCGCGTCAACGAATCGGCCTACATGTTCGAGGCCGCCAGCCCAGACACCATTCAATACGGCCTGGGCGCGATCAAGGGCGTCGGCCAGGGCGCGTGCGAGGCGATCGTCGAAGAACGCCAGCGCGGCGGCCCCTACACCACGCTGCTGGATTTCTGCACGCGCGTGGGCACCGCAAAGCTCAATCGCCGCACGCTGGAAGCAATGATCAATGCCGGCGCGATGGACGGCCTGGGCAAGAACCGCGCCTCGCTGATGCTGCAGTTGCCCGAGGTGATGAAGGCCACCGAGCAGATGGCGCGCGAACGCGCCTCGGGCCAGAACTCGCTGTTCGGCGGCCCGGACCCGAGCGCGCCGGCGATGCGGCTGGACCTGCCAGAAAGCAAGGAATGGCCGCTGGGCCAGCTGCTCACCGGCGAGCGCGAAACGCTAGGCTTCTACCTCAGCGGCCACCCGTTCGACCCGCACCGCGAGGAAGTGCGCGAGCTGGTCGGCTGCGACCTCGGCGCGCTGGAAAAGATCCTGGCCTCGCAACAACGCGGCGGCGGTGGTGGCGGCGATGGCGAAAAACGCGCCTGGCGCCCGGAAGTCAGCGCGATCCTGGCCGGCCAGGTGGTCGGCGTACGCCGCAAGGGCGACAGCCAGGTGTTCGTGCAGCTCGAAGACGGACGCGGGCGGGTGGAATGCAGTGCGTTCTCCGATGCCATGGCCGAGTTCGGGCATCTGCTGACCCGCGACCGCATCCTGATCGTCAAGGGCGGCCTGCGCGAGGACGAATTCAACGGCGGCTACAGCCTGCGCATCCGCCAGTGCTGGGACTACGAACAGATCTGCGCCGACCACGCACAGCGGCTGTCGCTACGCCTGGACCTGCGCGAGAAGCAGGCCTTCAAGCGCATCGACGCGCTGCTGGCCAAACACCGCCCCGGCAAGACGCCGCTGCGCCTGGACCTGCTGCTGCGCGCACCCAGCGGCGGCGTGGCCGGCATGCTCGACCTCAATGGCACCCATTCGGTGCGCATCGACCAGCAGCTGATGGACAGCCTGCGCGCCGACCCGGCGGTGCGGACGGTGAAGATCAAGTACAGCCCTCCGTGGGCGTGAGAATGGGGAATCGGGAATGGGGAATCGCAAGAGCGAGGCGCCGATCTCCTGCTCTGATTCCCGATTCTCCATTCCCGATTCCGCTCCCAACGCCCCCGTACGGGCCAGCCACACCGCTTGGGCTACACTCCCCGCCTTACGTTGACGACGCCATTGCATGAATCCTAACTACCTCGACTTCGAGCAACCCATCGCCGATCTGGAAGCCAAGATCCAGGAACTGCGCAACGCCAGTACCGGGCCTGCAGTCAACGTGGAGACCGAGGTGCGGGCGCTGCGCGACAAGGCTCGCGTGCGCACCGCACAGATCTTCCGCGACCTGTCGTCGTGGCAGATCTCGCAGCTGGCGCGCCACCCGCAGCGCCCGTACACGCTGGACTACATCAACACCATCTGCGACGAGTTCCAGGAGCTGGCCGGCGACCGCGCCTATGCCGATGACAAGGCCATCGTCGGTGGCCTGGGCCGTATCGACGGGCGCCCGGTGGTCATCATCGGCCACCAGAAGGGCCGCGACACCAAGACCAAGGTGGCGCGCAACTTCGGCATGCCGCGCCCGGAGGGCTACCGCAAGGCGCTGCGCCTGATGAAGCTGGCCGAACGCTTCCGCCTGCCGCTGCTGACCTTCATCGACACCCCCGGCGCGTATCCCGGCATCGGTGCCGAAGAACGTGGCCAGTCCGAGGCGATCGCGCGCAACCTGCTGGAAATGGCCGAGCTCAAGATCCCGGTGATCTGCACGGTGATCGGTGAAGGCGGCTCCGGCGGCGCGCTGGCGATCGGCGTGGGCGACCGCACCCTGATGCTGGAATACGGCACCTATTCGGTCATTTCGCCCGAAGGCTGCGCCTCGATCCTGTGGAAGGACGCGGCCAAGGCCAAGGACGCCGCCGAACAGCTGGGACTGACCGCCAAGCGCCTGAAGGGCCTGGGCCTGGTCGACAAGGTCATCCGCGAACCCACCGGCGGCGCGCACCGCAACCCCGAGCAGATGGGCAAGCGCCTGAAGGCGGTCCTGCTCAACGAACTGGACGCACTGGAAAAGATCCCGGTGGAAACCTTGCTGCAACGACGCTACGAGCGGCTGCGCAGCTACGGTGCCTACGAAGGGCATTGATCCGCGTGCACGATGACCGGCCGCGCCGAGTGTGCGGCCATGGAAAGGATGCCTCACCCGCATGTCTCCACTTCTGCTGATTTCGCTGTTGTTGCAGGCCGCCTGCTGCGTCCACGTTGTGCGCAGCGGGCGCCCGCTGTACTGGATCTTCCTGCTGCTGGCGTTTTCGTTGCTGGCGGTGCTGGTCTATGTGTTCGTGGCGGTGGTTCCCGACCTGCGCAACGACCCCAACGCGCGCCGCAGCCTCAAGCGCGTGCGCAACACCCTGGATCCGCAGCGCGAACAGCGCGATGCCTCGCGTCGGCTGGATGTGGCCGACACCCCGGAAAATCGTCGCCAGCTCGCTGAAAGCCTGCTGGCACGCGGGGATTACGCGCAGGCCGCCGAGCATTACCAGGGCGCGCTGCGCGGGCTGTACCGCGATGATCCGCACCTGATGCTGGGCCTGGCCAAGGCCCAGTTCGGGCTGGGCCAGCCGCAGCAGACGCGCCAGACCCTGGACGCACTGATCGCGGCCAACCCCGGCTTTCGTTCGCACGACGGGCATCTGCTGTATGCGCGTGCCGTCGAGGACAGCGGCGACACCGATGCCGCGCTGCACGAGTACGAGACGCTGGCGCAGGGGTATCCGGGCGAAGAGGCGCGCGTGCGCTATGCGCAGCTGCTGCAGCGCACCGCGCGCAACGACCAGGCCAAGGCAGTGTACGAACAGGTGCTGCGCCATGCCGCCGCCTCGCCCAAGCATTACCAACGCGAGCAACGCGCCTGGGTCGACCTGGCACGCAAAGGCCTGCGCGAGCTGGACACCGGCGCGTAATCGCCGGCCGCTCCAGGCGTCATCTGGGGACAACTACAGCGACGCGCATTCGAACAATGGGCCCCGCGCGACCAAGGCGACCAGCATGCCCAGAAAACCCGACATCGAGGCGGGCCTGAAGGCCGAGATCGACCATCTG
This sequence comes from Xanthomonas floridensis, assembly GCF_001642575.1. Lineage (GTDB taxonomy): Bacteria > Pseudomonadota > Gammaproteobacteria > Xanthomonadales > Xanthomonadaceae > Xanthomonas > Xanthomonas floridensis. The sequence goes on from NZ_LXNG01000016.1 coordinate 111,162, forward strand.
CTGGCGCTGTCCACGCACGCGTTTCGCAGCGGCGCCCTGGCGGACTCGCTGGCCCTCGGATTGCAGGCGTGGGCGCTGATCCCAGAGCCCAAGCAGGCCTGGGATTACTACCCGCAAAGCCTGTCGGCGAGCTTCGTGACGGACTACGCCGATCTGGGCGATGAGGACAACGTGCGTAAATGGATCGAGGTGATGGCGCTGATGTACGACGATCCGGATCACACCGATCATCTCGTGCTGATGACCGAAGGCGAAGCACTGCTGCAGCTCGGAAATGAAGCCGACGCCCGCGCTGTGTTCGGGAAAATTTACGCGCTGTACGGCAAAAAAGGCTTTGCCGGACACCAGAAGCGCTATCTGGACTTGCATCTCGAGCAACAGCACAACGACGCATAACGCACCGCTACGGTTGCCATGCGGTCGTTTTGCGCCTCATCGCTCGCGGTTGCATCGACGAGCGTGCCGCTGCAGCTGATCCGTTTTTACCGTCACTGCATGAACGCGACGCGCCGGGGCATGACTGCGCACAGCCCATCTCGACCCCGTCTGTGGAGGCAGTCCTGCGCTTGCGACGCCGGTCCTGCCGTGGGCCAGCTCGCGCTCAACGCCCTCGCGCTCGGTGACGTCGCCAGCGAGTCCAGCAAGCCTGCATAACCCCGCTGTGGCCTAGCTCAAAACGGCTTGGCCAACACCAGCCAGATCACGCCCACCAGCAGGATCACCGGCACTTCATTGAACCAACGCAGGGCCCGACCACCGGGCACGGCACGTCCCTGTTCGGCGCCTTTGACCCAGCGGCCGGACACGATGTAGTGGGCAAGAATCAGGGCCACTGCAAACAGCTTGGCGTGCAGCCAGCCGCCGGCCACCATCGTCGGGAAATCCGGTATCACCCGGTAGCCCTGCCACAGCACCGCGCCCAGCAGCAGCGCCAGGCCGAGCATGCTGTGGCCGAACGTGTACAGCCGCCGCCCCATCAGCACCAGGCGCGCGCGCACCGCGGTGTCGTTGCCGGCTTCGGCGATATTGACCAGGATGCGCGGCAGGTAGAACACCGCGGCCATCCAGGCGATGACGAACAACAGGTGGAAGGTCTTGATCCACAGATACAAGGTCATGCGCTGGCTCCGCTGGCTCGCGTAGGATGGCCCGCATTTTCACCTATCCAGGGGCGCGAAAGCGCGTCACATATGTCCACGCCCGATCACAAACAGTACGACGCCGCCTATTTCACCCGCTGGTACCGCAACGCGGGCCTGTCCGACCCGGCGCGCCTGCGACGCAAGGTCGCACTGGCCGTCAGCCAGGCCGAGTACTACCTGGAGCGCCCGATCCGCAGCGTGCTGGATGTGGGCTGCGGCGAAGGCGCATGGCGCGCCCCGCTGCTGGCGCTGCGCCCCAAGCTCAGCTATCTGGGGTTCGACAGCAGCGCCTACGCCGTGCAGCGCTATGGCCGCAGCCGCCAGATCCATCCAGCCCGTTTCGGCGACTTCGCCTGGCTGCGCCCGTGCGCGCCGGTGGACCTGGTGATCTGTTCGGACGTCCTGCATTACGTGCCCACCCGCGAATTCAACCAGGGGCTGCCGGGGCTGGCCGAACTGTGCGCAGGCGTCGCCTTCCTGGAGACCTTTGCACAGGAAGACGCATTCGAAGGCGACCACGACGGCTTCCAGCCGCGGCCGGCGCGCTGGTATCGCAAGCGCTTTGGCAGCGTGGGATTCACCGCGCTGGGATCGCATTGCTGGTTATCGGCGCAGCTGGCCAATGAGGTGTCGTCGCTGGAGCGCGGTTGAGGAGGGTGTTGGCGGCTTGAAGCACGCATTGCGTGTAGCTTCGCTCCGCACCCTCACTCCACCCCCGCTCCGCGCCCCGGCCCGCGCTTGCGGCGCGGGCGCTCCAAGGCACGCGCGCCATGGCACGCGCGCCATGGCGCGCAAGCGGTGCCTTCTCGCCCCGCAGGAGAGGGGCCCTGTCCACGGAAGGCCTGTTGCCATATTTCGTGTGACAGCCTCAACCGTCCGCAGCCCCATTAAGGTGCAAATGCGCCAAAACCGGTATGCTGCGTGGCAGCAAAACCGCACGGATGGGTGGAATGCTTTATCAACTGCATGAGCTGACCCGCAATCTGCTAGCCCCCTGGGTGCATCAGGCCCAGGCGAACGCCAAGATGTTTTCCGACCCCGACAGCCTGTGGGCCTCGCTCCCGGGCGCCGAACGCATGGCTGCCAGCAACGAGCTGTTCCACCGGCTGGGCAAGGAATACGAAAAGCCTGCCTGGGCGCTGGACGATGTCGAAGTGGACGGCCATTCGCTGCCCATCATCGAGCGCGAAGTGCTGAGCAAGCCGTTCTGCCGCCTGCTGCGCTTCAAGCGTTTCAGCGACCATGTCGAGCTGATCGGCAAGATGAAGGAGCAGCCGGCGGTGCTGGTGGTGGCCCCGTTGTCCGGCCACCACGCCACCCTGTTGCGCGACACCGTGCGCACCCTGCTGCGCAACCACAAGGTCTATGTGACCGACTGGGTGGACGCGCGCATGGTCCCGCTGGAGGCAGGCGCGTTCCGGCTCGAGGACTACATCACCTACATCCAGGAGTTCATCCGCCACATCGGCGCAGAGCGCCTGCATGTGGTGAGCGTGTGCCAGCCTACCGTACCGGTGCTGGCGGCAGTGTCGCTGATGGCCAGCAACAACGAGCCCACCCCGCGCTCGCTGGTGATGATGGGCGGGCCGATCGATGCGCGTCGCAGCCCCACCCAGGTCAACAACCTGGCGACGGAAAACGGCATCGAGTGGTTCCAGAACAACCTGATCCACACCGTGCCGTTCCCGTATCCGGGCCACGGCCGTCAGGTATATCCGGGCTTTCTGCAGCACGCCGGTTTCCTGTCGATGAACCCCAACCGGCACGTGATGTCGCACTGGGATTTCTACACCGACCTGGTCAAGGGCGACCTGCAGGATGCGCAAGCGCACCGGCAGTTCTACGACGAGTACAACGCCGTGCTCGACATGCCGGCGGAGTATTACCTGGACACGATCCGCGTGGTGTTCCAGGAATTCCTGCTGCCGCAGGGCAAGTGGAAGGTGGATGGCCAGCTGGTCAAGCCCTCTGCAATCCGCAATACCGCCTTGCTGAGCATCGAAGGCGAGCTGGACGACATTGCAGGCCTGGGCCAGACCGAAGCCGTGCACGATCTGTGCACCGGCATCGACGCGGCGCACCGCCGCCATCTGGTGGTGGAAGGTGCCGGCCATTACGGCATTTTCAGCGGCCGCCGCTGGCGCGAAGTGGTGTACCCGCAGGTGCGCGAGTTCATCGCCCGCTACGATGCCGACCCTGTGGGCAGCCGCGATCCGGCCACCGTCACCCCGATCCGCAAGCGCGGCAAGCGCGCCTGATCGGATGAAAAAAGCGCCTTGATCGATCTCGATCAAGGCGCTTTTTTTTGCACAGTTTCCCGGTTCAGACGAAGACTAAAGCTCCGCCTGCATGTGTGCGCGCTGCCCTAACCAGCAACCTCGGTGGGTGGTCGTGCCTCAAGGCGCCTGCCGCGTGAGTTGTAGCTGACACGGGGATGCATCGTTACTGGATACGTGCATCATGCATGGCCTGCGCCATGCACACCGACCATCTCGCTGATGCATGCCTGCCCCACCGTCACGGAGCTTTTGTGTCAGGGATGCGCATAGAGCCTGCAAACACGTAGGTGCGACCTATCGCGCAAGGGTGGGCAGGCAAGCCCCCGCAGCCAGGCCGCAAGCCGCTCTGCAATGAGTCAAACGGCGCTAGCCAATCACTTGCACGGCAACACGGCTTTACGTCGTTGCATCTTACGGGTGCTGCGCTGCAGACCACGCGGCAGCGGAGAGGCTCGCAGCCACCTACCACTCGTCCCCGCAACCACACCTCGCACTCAACCCTCGCCGCTCTTGACCAGCAAATGCTTGGCGAACATGCCGTGCAGCTTGCCGAAGGCGCGCGCCAGATGCAGCGTCACGAACATCAACAGCACGCCCATCCCGAACAAGGGCAGCGTCAGCCAGGAACCGGTGATGTCCACGCCATCCCAGGTCAGCACTGCCGTCGTGTCGAACAAGGCGATGAAGGGTGAAGCGGCCAGTCCCAGCGAGAGCGACAGCAGCGTGATGAACACGGTGAAGTAGACGATGCCCAGCGGCAGCATCAGCAGGAAGTACAGCATCGTGCTCCAGGTGCGCGCATCGGTGAACATCGCACCGATGCGCTGCAGCCAGCCGCCTTGGGCACCGGGATGCTGCGGGCGGCGTGGCATGCGCACCCCCAGCAAGGCCTCTACCACGCGTCCTTCCACCAGCGACAGCACCCGCACCGAGCCGAAGAACAGCACCAGCAGCGGTACGCCGATGATCAGGATCAACAGGCCCAATGACAGGCTGGTGCCGGTGACCACCCAGGTGAAATAGAAGACGCCGGTGACCAGCGACAGCAGCATGTAGAACAGCGCGCCATAGGTCCGCGGGTCGGCCGCCACGCCGAAGAATTTGCCCAGCCACGTACTGCGCCGGGGCGGCAGCGGCGGACGCAACGCGCGGCTCACCGTGACTTCGGTTTCGCGATAGATCTCGGCCACTTCCTCGGGCGCCCCGTAGCTGCCGGCCACGCCTGCAATGACGTCGGCTTCGCTCTTGCCCTTCTGCTCTGCCAGTTCGGCACGCAGATATTCTTCGGCGTCGTAAAGCGCGTCCTGGATCATGGCCGGGTCGGCACCGGACAGCGCCTGGCGCAACTGCACCAGATAATCGGGAATGGTGGTCGGTAACGGACGTAGGTGTGCGGTCGTCATCATGAGCGGGTTCCCTCCAGCACGGAATCAACGGAATCACGGGTGGCACGCCAGGCGGCGGTCCAGTCGCGCAGGCAGTCACGCCCGCTCTCGGTCATGCGGTAATAGCGTCGCGGCGGCCCGGAGGCCGATGGCTCGACATGGCTCTGCAGCAACCCCGCCCCTTCCAGGTTGCGCAGCACCGGATACAACGCACTCTGTTTGCCGCTGAGCACGCCCTCCAGACCTTCCAGCCGTTTGGCGATCAGATAGCCGTACAGCGGCTCCCCGGCCTGGGCCAGCACCGCCAGCAAGGCCAACGACACCGTGCCGGCACTGAGTTCCTTCTGGAACTTCCTCAGATGGACATCCGGCTCGCTCATCGCCATCTCCCGCTAGGTTGAAGGCAATGCTATGTAGAAGTTGGGTATAGCGGATGTGCTGGTAGTCATGGGAATCGGGAATCGCTGGAGCAGCCTTGCCCTGGCTGAGAAAAGTTGGAATCGCACGCTTTTTCGATTCCCGATTCCCGATTCCCGCCGGTCGCGTCCGTTTCTGCAAACCCGAGCGAGTTCATGAGCTTAGGGAAGGTCTGAACAACTCCATCTGATACTGCCACAATGGATCAACGAACCGAGCGGACGATCTCGATGCAGCTGAGCTTTGGCGACGCGGAGTACAACGGCAAGCGCAAGCAGACACGGCGCGA
>NZ_LXNG01000017.1 GCF_001642575.1 Xanthomonas floridensis
GAACACGACGGTGCCCGCGCCAGGGACATGGTGGCCTGCACAGAACCGGCAGATACAACGCGTATCTGCCGGTTCTGTGCGTGCCGTGCATGCATTGCCGGCGACTGCACGTTAGGCGTCCGCACTACTTAAAAGCGGTACGTCGCTTCCAGCTGGTAGCGACGCCCGAACAGCTGGTAGCCGCCATCGTCCTGGTTGGCCAGGCGATTGGGCTTGTTGTCGGTATAGGCGCGCAGCGGCTCGTTGGTGAGATTGCCGGCCTGGAAGCGGAAGCCCAGCTGCTTGCTGTACTGCCAGTTCAAGCTCAGATCCACGGTGCCTTCGCTCTGCAGGCGTGCCAGACGCGCGGCATTCCAGCCGTACACCACCGTGTAGGGGCTGTGGTATTTGTAGCCCACACGTGCTTCGAAGGTGCCGTTGCTGTACCACAGGTCGAAGGTGCCGGTCTTGCGGGCCAGGCCGCTCAGCGGAAGCGGGTTGTTTTCCGGCGAGAATTCCTTGAGGTTGGAATCCACCAGCGAATAGTTCGAGTAGACGCCGAAGTTTTCCATGTGCGGGATGAAGAAGAACGGCGTCTGGAAGGTGAGTTCCACGCCATTGATGTAGCCGCCGCCGCCATTGAACGGTGCGCTGACCAGGTAGTCCAGGCCGTTGATCACTTCGCGGTCGGTACGGTAGCCGATGCTCGAATCCACTTCCTTGCGGTACACGGCCAGTGCGGCGAGCGCTTCCTTGTGGAAGTACCACTCGTACGACACGTCGACCTGGGTGGCCTTGAACGGGTCCAGCTGCGGGTTGCCGCCGCTGCCGGTGAGCTGGCCGACGGTGACGTTGGGGTCGTCCAGGCGGCGGCCGGTGCGCAGTTCGTCCAGCGGCGGACGCGCGATGACCTTGGCCACCGCAAAGCGCAGGATGCGCTGGTCGTCGATCAGGAAGTTGAGCGTGGCGCTGGGCAGGACGTCGGTGTATTCCTTGCTGTCGGTGCTGGGCTGGATGGTGTTGCCGATCGAATCGAAGCCGTCGCTGGTGGTCTTGGTGTTGACCAGGCGCACGCCGACATTACCGGTGACATCGGTGCCGAACAGCTGCGAGCTGAAGACCGCCTTGGCAAAGGCTTCGCGCACGTCTTCCTTGACGTTCCAATGGTCGAGCAATTGTTCGTCTAGCGTGCTCGGGTCGAAACCGCCGAAGCCGATGCGCGCGATCTCGGCCATGTTGCCGCCGGTCAGCGTGGGCACGTTCAAGTCCGGCATGGTCACCGGGTAGATCAGGTCCTGATACGCCGAGATCGGTTGATCGAAACCGGATTGGTTGCTGAGGAAGCGACGGTTCTCTTTTTCGCGACGCGCAGCGCGTGCGCCGAATTCCAGCGAAGTGAACGGGCCGGCATCCACTGAGCGGCTGGCATTGAGCGCCAGGGCGGCGATCTTGTCGCGCAGCGCCTGCGGCTCGGTCTGGCCATTGATGCCCCACTCGGGCGTGTCCGAGCTGGTGCTGATGGTGGGAGTAACACTGCGGCGGAAATCGAAGGAGATGGTGTCCGGGTTGCTGCCGAAGCGCACCGCCTGCCAGGTGTTGTCGCGTTTGGCCTGGGAGAACGACAGGTCGCTGCCCAGGGTCCACACATCGCCGTTCCACTTGGCATTCAGGCCGCCGGCGGTGAGTGTCTTGACCTCGTTGTAGTGGCTGACCACGTGGTCGACCTGCAGGTTCGAATTGGCCAGCGTGCCGGCCACCACATCGCCATCGACGATGGTGTAGGACGAGCCCGGCGTGGTGTACGGATTGGTAGCGCCGGAAAAGGTGCTGAAGGCCAGGCCGTTGAACCAGTTCTGCAACTGGTCTTCGTCGATCTCGATACGCGAATACAGGCCGTCGAACTTCAACTCGAAATTGCCCGAGCGCCATTGCACCGTGCCCATCGCGCCGGTACGGGTCTGGTCGATCAGCTTGAGCTGGTCGGCCGCGCCCCAGGGGGTGGGATCGACGGTGCCATCGCCATCGACGTCGCGCGAGGTGGTGGCATCGGTATAGCCCCAGCTGCCGATCGACGAACTGGCGTTTTTCTGCTTCTGGTACGTGGCGCCGAAGGCCACGGCCAGAGTGTCGTTGAACTTGTGCACCCAGCTGGCGCCGAAGCGGCTGCCCCATGGGGTGTAGCCGTCCACGTCCTTGGCGTGGTCGTAGAACACCGGGCCGGCGGTGCCGACGAAGCCCGGCCCGGTGTAGTCCAGCGGGCTGATGGTGGAGATGTCCACGGTGGCGGCCAGGCCGCCGGCCACCAGGTCGGCCGACTGAGTCTTGTAGACCTTGACGGTGGAGACGATCTCGGTGGGGAACACCTCCCAGCGCACTGCACGGTTGGGCTCGGAGGAGGCGATCTCGCGCCCGTTGACGGTGCCCATGGTCATGCGCGGGCCCAGGCCGCGCACGGTGGCCAGGCTCTCGTTGCCGCGGTCGCGGGTGCCGTTGACGCCGGGCAGGCGCACCAGCGCCTCGGCCACGGTAACGTTGGGCATCTGGCCCATGTTGTCTGCGGAGATCACTTCCATGACGTGATCGGACATCTGCTTGGCCTGCACGGCCTGATTCAGGCTGGCGCGCTGGCCGATCACGGTGATGTTGTCCAGCGTCACCGGCGCCTGGCCATTGCTGGCGGCGCTGCTGGTGTCGTTGGCCGGCGGCGCGGCGGGCGCGGTGTCCTGCGCGTGCGCGCTGAATGCGGTGGCCAGGACGCAGGCGATGGTGGTGCAGAGAACGTCGCGGACCGGCGTGCGGTGCGCAGGCCGGCTGGCCGAGCGGCCGGTGTGGTGAACAGGCATCGGTTGATCCCTCCCAGGACAAAGTGACCGAATAAGGTGGTTGGCTGCGTCGGCCTGCCGGCGCCGACGTGCGAGGCGCGAATGGGCGGGCGTGGCGTGCGGCGGTAATGCGTGGTGCGGTGTGTTTGTGTGGCGCCGAGACGCTCGACGAGCGCGTTGGCGTCCCCCTGTCCTGCATGTGTCCGCTTCAGGGTAGAAGCGCGAGTCATTCCATTCCAATGAAGCATTTTGCGGGAGCTATCTCGGCTTGGAATGCTGCAGTGCAGCGCTAGCGTCTGCTTCGTCACACTCCGGCATGGGTGGTGCCAGTGGCGATCAAAGGTTGCTCCATGTCGTGACCGTGCGCCCTGGTCTCACGGTCAGCGTGCACTGGCCGGAAGCCGGGGCAGGGCAGGAAATGCGCGCTGCACGCAGTCGCTGCGCTCGCAGGTCAGGCAGCCGGGCCCGATCGGCACCGCATCGTCCACCGCGCCCAGATCCCAGCCGCGCGCGTAGACCAGTTGGTCGGCATGGCGCAGGTCGCAGCCCATTGCCAGCGCGAAGGTCTTGCGCGGGCGGCCATAGCCTGGCGGCCCGCTGCTGACCTGGCGTGCCAGCCAGAAATAGCGCCGGCCATCGGGCATGCGCGCGATCTGGGTGAGGATGCGGTCGGGCTGGTTGAAGGCTTCGTACACGATCCACAGCGGGCAGGCGCCGCCGACATGCGAGAAGTGGAAGTCGGTGGCCGAGTGGCGCTTGGAGACATTGCCGGCGCGGTCCACCCGCATGAAGAAGATCGGCAGCCCGGCCGCACCGCGCCGCTGCAGGGTGCTCAGGCGATGGCAGACCGCCTCGAAACCCACCCCGAAGCGGTCCGCCAGCCATTCGATGTCGTAGCGCGAGGCCTGTGCGCTGTGCAGGAAGTCGCTGTATGGCATCACCAGCGCGCCGGCGAAATAATTCGACAGGCCGATCCGCGACAGCGCGATGCGCTCGGCATCGGCAAAGCCGGCATCGGCGATGCGCGCCTCCAGTAACGGGGCAGATTCCAGCAAGGCCAGTTGCGCAGCCAGTTGAAACGCCTGTTGCCCGGGCCGCAGATGCGCGGGCAGCCACAGCACGCGCGCCTGCGTATCCACATGTCGCTTGTCGTGGTGCAGGTCGGGCGATTCCTGCACCAGCAGGCCGTGGCGATCGGCCAGGCGTTGGCGTAACCGCAGCGGCAGGCTGTCGGTGGTTGCGCCGAGTTCGGCGTGCAGTGCTTCGGCGCGTTCGTCCAGTTCGGGCAGATAGTTGTGCGCGCGGTTGAAATAGTCGCGGACCTGCTCGCCGGGCGACAGCGACGGCATTGCCGCATGCCCCACGCCGACCTGGATTTCCAGCGCGCCAGTGCGCTCCAGCAGGTGCTGATGGGCACGCTGCAGGTCCAGCAAGGCCTGCGCCACCTGCGGCAGGTTGCCGGCGAGCGTGCGCAGTTCGGGCGGCGACAAGGTGTGGCCCAGGCTGCGCAACGCATCGTCCAGCGGCTCGACCAGGGCGGCCGGGTCGTCCAGGTCGTGCAGGCCGTCCAGTTCGCCCAACGTGGCCTTGAGGCGCTGCTGAATCGCCAGGGTCAGCGGCCGCTGGTTGCGCTCGATCTGGTTCAGATAGCTGGGCGACAAGCCCAGCCGGCGCGCCAGCTCGGCCTGGGTCAGGCCGTGGCGCTGGCGCAGCCGTTGCAGGCGCAGGCCCAGCTGGTGCCGCAAGGGAGGAAGGGACTGGGGCATTCGCAAACTTCGCAAAAGGTTGCAGGTAGCTTAGCGCGATTAAGCAAATCATGGCTGGGAATGCCGGAGCGGGGTGCGAACAATGCGAAGCACTGGGCCAGCGTGGCCCGATGCCCCCTGTGAGCGAGCCCTGTGATGAGCGAATCCGTCCCCCGTGTGTCCCTGTTGATCGATGGCGAAATGGTGATCTCGGCCAGCGAGCAGTGGCAGGACGTGGTCAACCCCGCCGACCAGTCCGTGCTGGCGCAGGTACCGTTTGCCACCGTCGCCGAAGTCGATGCCGCCGTTACCGCTGCCAGCCGTGCCTTTGTCAGTTGGCGCAAGACGCCGATTGGCACCCGCGCGCGCATCTTTCTGAAATACCAGCAGCTGATTCGCGAGCACATGCCCGAGCTGGCCGCGCTGCTCAGCGCCGAGCAGGGCAAGACCCTGGCCGATGCCGAGGGCGATGTTTTCCGCGGGCTGGAAGTGGTGGAGCACGCCGCGGCCATCGGCAACCTGCAACTCGGCGAGCTGGCCAACAACGTCGCCACCGGCGTGGATACCTACAGCCTGCTGCAGCCGCTGGGTGTGTGTGCGGGCATCACCCCGTTCAACTTCCCGGCGATGATTCCGCTGTGGATGTTTCCGATGGCGATTGCCACTGGCAACACCTTCGTGCTCAAGCCGTCCGAGCAGGACCCGATGGTCACCATGCGCCTGGTCGAACTTGCCTTGGAAGCGGGCATCCCCAAGGGCGTGCTCAACGTGGTGCACGGCGGCGAAGACGTGGTCAACGCGCTGTGCGACCACCCGCAGATCAAGGCGCTGTCGTTCGTGGGTTCCACCAGGGTGGGCACGCACGTCTATCGCCGCGCATCGCTCGCCGGCAAGCGCGTGCAATGCATGATGGGCGCCAAGAACCATGCCGTGGTGCTGCCGGACGCCAACCAGGAACAGACGCTCAATGCGATGGTCGGCGCCGCCTTCGGCGCGGCCGGCCAGCGCTGCATGGCTGCCTCCACGCTGGTGCTGGTGGGTGAAGCGCGGCAGTGGATTCCGGAGCTTGTCAGCAAGGCCAGGAGCCTGAAGCTCGGTGCAGGCAACGCCGCTGGCACCGATGTCGGCCCGCTGATTTCCTGCGCCGCGCGCGAGCGAGTGGAAGCCTTGATCGCCTCAGGCGTGGAGCAGGGCGCCACGCTGGAACTGGACGGGCGCGCGCCGCAGGTGCCGGGTTTCGAGCAAGGCAACTTTGTCGGCCCGACGATCTTTTCCGGCGTCAAACCCGGCATGCGCATCTACGACGAAGAAATCTTCGGGCCGGTGTTGGTCATTCTCGAAGCCGCCACGCTGGATGAGGCCATCGCGTTGGTCAACGCCAATCCCAATGGCAATGGAACGGCGCTGTTCACCCAGTCCGGCGCGGCCGCGCGGCGTTTCCAGGAAGACATCGATGTAGGCCAGGTCGGCATCAACGTGCCGATTCCGGTGCCGGTGCCGCTGTTTTCCTTCACCGGCTCGCGCGCTTCCAAGCTCGGTGACCTCGGTCCGTACGGCAAGCAGGTGGTGATGTTCTACACCCAGACCAAGACCGTGACCGCGCGCTGGTTCGACGACCAGACGCTGAGCCATGGCGTCAACACCACCATCTCCCTCAAGTGAGCCGATCGCCATGAATGCAGCCATCCAGCTCCACCCCAACGCGGCCGATCTGAACGACGAGCAGGAAGCCTTCCGCGCCGCCGCGCGCGACTTCGCCGACAAGGAACTTGCTCCACATGCGGCGCAGTGGGACGCGGAAGGGCACTTCCCGCGCGAGGCCATCGCCAAGGCCGCCGAACTGGGCTTTTGCGGCCTGTACACCGACGAGGGCGTCGGCGGCCTGGGGATGCGCCGGCTCGATGCGGCGGTGGTGTTCGAGGAACTGGCCACGGTCGATCCGTCCACCTCGGCCTTCATCAGCATCCACAACATGGCCACCTGGTTGATCGCCAGCTACGGTAACGATGCGGTACGCGCGCAGTGGGGCGAGGCGATGACCAGTGGCGTCAAGCTGGGCTCGTACTGCCTGACCGAACCGGGCAGCGGTTCGGATGCGGCCTCGCTGAAGACCCGCGCGCAGCGCGATGGCGACAGTTACGTGCTCAACGGCAGCAAGGCCTTCATTTCCGGCGCCGGCGCCACCGATGTGCTGGTGGTGATGGCACGTACCGGCGAAGACGGCGCCCGTGGCATCAGCGCGTTCGCGGTGCCGGCCGATGCGCCGGGTATCAGCTACGGCCGCAAGGAAGAAAAGATGGGCTGGAACAGCCAGCCCACGCGCGGGGTGACCTTCGCCGATGTGCGTATTCCCGCCGCCAACCTGCTCGGCAAGGAGGGCGAGGGCTTCAAGATGGCGATGAAGGCGCTGGACGGCGGCCGCATCAATATCGCCGCCTGTTCGCTGGGCGCCGCGCAGGGTGCGCTGGACGCCGCGCGTCGCTACATGGGCGAGCGTCGCCAGTTCGGCAAGAAGCTGGCCGATTTCCAGGCGCTGCAATTCAAGCTGGCCGATATGGCCACGCAGCTGGTGGCCGCGCGACAGATGGTGCACACCGCAGCGCGCAAGCTCGATGCCGGCAGCCACGATGCCACCGTGTGGTGCGCGATGGCCAAGCGCTTCGCCACCGATGCCGGCTTTGCGATCTGCGACGAGGCACTGCAGATCCACGGCGGGTATGGCTATATCCGCGAGTACCCGATTGAGCGATTGCTGCGCGACAGCCGCGTGCATCGCATCCTGGAAGGCACCAACGAAGTGATGCGCATGATCGTGGCGCGTCACCTGCTCAACGGCGAGGAGGAACTGCGATGAGCGATTGGGAAGGGCGCATCCACACCGGCCTGCAGATCGAGCGCGATGGCCACGTGGCCATCGTCACCCTGAGCAACCCGCCGGCCAACACCTGGACCGTGCAGAGCCTGGCTGCCTTGCGCGATCTGATGCAGGCGCTGGATGCCGACCGCAGCGTGTACGCGCTGGTGATCACCGGCGAGGGCGAGAAGTTCTTCAGCGCCGGCGCCGACCTCAAGCAGTTTGCCAATGGCGACCAGGCCGTGGCGCGCGAGGCGGCGCGTCGCTTCGGCGAAGGTTTCGAGGCCTTGAGCGCATTCCGCGGCGTGTCGATTGCCGCCATCAACGGCTATGCCATGGGCGGCGGGCTGGAGTGCGCGCTGGCCTGCGATCTGCGCATTGCCGAGCAACACGCACAGCTCGCCTTGCCCGAAGCCAGCGTCGGCCTGCTGCCATGCGCCGGCGGTACGCAGAATCTGCCGCGTTTGGTCGGCGAGGGCTGGGCCAAGCGCATGATCCTGCTCGGCGAACGCATCGATGCCGCCACTGCGCAGCGCATCGGATTGGTGGAAGAGGTCGTCGGTCAGGGTGAGTCGCGCGCATTGGCGATCGCCTGGGCGCAGCGTGCCGGCAAGCAGAGCCCGGTCAGTGTTACGGCCTGCAAACGGTTGGTGCAGTCCACCCGTACCGGCACCCACGCCGCAGCCCTGGTGGCCGAACGCGAGGCTTTCGTGGATCTGTTCGAGCAGGCCGACCAGGCCGAAGGCGTTGCCGCGTTTCTGGAAAAGCGCGCGCCGCGCTGGAGCGCGCACTGATGGCGGAGACCAGCACACGCGAAGACGCGCCGGTGCTGTTCGAGCAGCGCGACTGCGCCGATGGGCATCGCATCGGCATCGCCACCTTGAACGCGCCCAAGACGCTCAACGGGCTGTCGCTGGAGATGACGCGGCTGCTGGATGCGCAATTGCGGGCCTGGGCCGATGATGCACAGGTTGCCTGCGTGGTGCTGCGTGGCGCCGGCGACAAGGCCTTGTGTGCCGGCGGCGATCTGCATGGGCTCTACCAGAGCATGCGCGCGCATCGCGATGCGGTACCCGAGGCTGCGCAGCGACGCGCCAGGCCGCAGGACAATGCGCATGCCGCTGCCTTCTTCGAGGAAGAATATCGGCTGGACTACCACATCCACACCTATCCCAAGCCGGTGCTGTGCTGGGGCCATGGCATCGTGATGGGCGGCGGCATCGGGCTGATGTCCGGCGCCAGCCATCGCGTGGTCACCGAGCGCTCGCGCCTGGCCATGCCTGAAATCACTGTCGGCCTGTTCCCGGATGTGGGCGGCAGCTGGCTATTGCGTCGCGTGCCGGACGGCGCCGGCCTGTTCCTGGCGTTGACCGGGGCTCCACTCAATGCCAGCGATGCCGTCCATGCCGGGCTGGCGGATGTGCAGCTGGAGCATGCGCAGTATCCGGCGGTGCTGGAAGCGCTGGGCGCGCACGCGTGGAGCGGCGATGCGCAGGAGGATCGCGCGCAACTGGGCGCCTTCCTGCAAGGCCTGGCACAGCCGCTGGAGCCGGGTCCGCTGCAACTGCATGCGGGGTTGATTGCGCAGCTGGTGTCCGGCGACACGCTGGAGCAGGTCGTCGCGGCGATCGACGCCCTGCAGAGCGAAGATGCCTGGCTGCAGGCCGCGCGCACCACGCTGGCCGCCGGTGCGCCGGGTTCGGCACGTCTGGCCTGGGAGTTGCAACGTCATCCGGGTACCGCCACGCTGGCCGACACGTTTCGTACCGAGTATGTGGTTGCGCTGCACGCCGCCGCGCATGGCGATTTTGCCGAGGGCATCCGTGCGCTGCTGATCGACAAGGACCGCCAGCCGCGCTGGCAACCGGCATCGCTGGGCGACGCCGATGCGGCCTGGGCAGCAGGCTTCTTCGACGCTCCCTGGCCGGCGGAGCAGCATCCGCTGGTCGATCTGGGCACGGGCTAGGCACCGCGATGCGCGGCAGCGCGCAGGCAGGCAGCTTGCGCGCTGCGTCCGTGCAGTCGCGAGGTCGCTGCTGCACGGACGCAATCCGTTTCTTCTTCTGATGAGTGCTCCAACCTGGAGATCGACACGATGAGCAAGATCGCCTTTATCGGCCTGGGCAACATGGGTGGCCCGATGGCCGCCAACCTGATCAAGGCCGGGCACCAGTTGCGTGTGTTCGACCTGATGCCTGCTGCGCTGGACGCTGCTGCGGCCGCCGGCGCGCAGGCGGCCGGCTCGGCGCACGACACCCTGGCCGACGCCGAGATCGTCATTTCGATGTTGCCGGCCAGCCGCCACGTGGAAGGCCTGTACCTGGGCGATGGCGGCATCCTGGCGCAGATTCCGGACGGCGCGCTGGTTATCGACTGCAGCACCATCGCGCCGGTCTCCGCGCGCAAGGTGGCCGACGCTGCGCACGCACGCGGGTTGGCGATGCTGGATGCTCCGGTCTCCGGCGGCACTGCCGGTGCGGCGGCCGGCACGCTGACCTTCATCATCGGTGGTGCTGCCGATGCACTGGAGCGTGCGCGTCCCGTGCTGCAGGCGATGGGCAAAAACATCTTCCACGTCGGCGACAACGGCGCCGGCCAGGTCGCCAAGCTGTGCAACAATATGGCGCTGGGCGTGATCATGGCCGCCACCGGCGAGGCGCTGGCCCTGGGTGTGGCGCAGGGTCTGGACCCGGCGGTGCTGTCGCAGATGATGGCGGTCAGCACCGGTCGCAGCTGGGCCACCGAGGTCTGCAATCCCTGGCCGGGCGTGCTGCCCAACGCGCCGGCTTCGCGCGGCTACACCGGTGGCTTCGGCAATGATTTGATGCTCAAGGACCTGGGGCTGGTGGCCGAATCGGCGGTGCAGGCCGGCGTCTCGATCCCGCTGGGCGAGCTGGCGCGCAATCTGTATGCGATGAATAGTCAGGCCGGTAACGGTGGGTTGGATTTTTCCAGCGTGGTCAAGCTGGTCGCCAAGGTTTGAGAGCGGCTTAGACAGCCACTGCGCCCACCGCCAAGTGGGCGTTGCCGGCTTTGTAACTCGCCTTCGTCACGTACGTGATTGAACGGGGTGCGTAGGGTGCGCAGCGATGATCTGCGGCTCGGCTGCGAGGCCCTTGCCCCGCCTACCATCGCCGGACACGCCGCAAGTACATCCCGGCAGGCTCTGAGGCGGCATCCCTGCCGCATCAGGTCCCGCGACAATAGGCGGGCAAGGGCCTGTCGAGATGGTCGGTATGCAAGCGTGCAAGCAGCGCATGCGGCGCGGCGTCTGATGAAGCGCGGTCTGGGTAGCCGCTTCCGCCCGAGCAATCGCGCTGTCACTACGACATCACTCCACCCGCCAATGAAGGCAGTGGGGTCAGTACGTGCCGCCATTGCGACGGTGTTCGAGCGAAATTTTTGCCAGCCGCTTCACGTTGCTATCCGGCCCGGGCAAGACGGCGCAGTGCCGTGCTCACGTGATGTGATTTCATCACGCACAGGTGTAATAGTCTCCGCATGCCCACGCGCCTACTGTGTGCGCGCACTGCACGAGGCCGCACATCATGGGACACGATCATAGCCACGCCCCCAGCGACATCCGCCACGAAGCACCGCTGTGGTGGGCGCTCGGCCTGACGGCGACCTTCCTGGTGGCTGAAGTCATCGGTGCGTTCGTGTCCAACAGTCTGGCCTTGCTGTCCGATGCCGCGCACATGGCCACCGACACACTCGGCTTGATGATCGCATTGCTCGCCGTGCGCCTGAGCCGGCGCCCGGCCGATGCACGCCGTACCTACGGTTATGTGCGCCTGGAAGCGCTGGGGGCGCTGGTCAACGGTGCACTGCTGTTTGGCGTAGGTGCCTACATCCTGTGGGAAGCCGCGCAACGCTTTCGCACGCCACAGGAGATTTCCTCCAACGGCATGCTGTTGATCGCCGGGCTCGGCCTGGTGATCAATCTGATCGCCATGAAGCTGCTGCACGCCGGCAGTGGCGAAAGCCTCAACGTCAAGGGTGCCTACCTGGAGGTCTGGAGCGACATGCTCGGCTCGGTGGCGGTGATCATCGGTGCCTTGCTGATCCGCTGGACCGGCTGGCAGTGGATCGACCCGGTACTGGCCGTGCTGATCGGCCTGTGGGTGCTGCCGCGCACCTGGGTACTGCTGCGCGAAGCGATCAACGTCTTGCTGGAAGGTGTGCCCAAGGGCATCGACCTGGCGCAGGTACGCCAGGCCCTGATCGGCTACCCGGGCGTGGACGATGTGCACGACCTGCATGTCTGGGCGCTGGCCTCCAGCACGCCTGCACTCACCGCGCACGTGGTGGTGGGCGAGTCCATCGACCGCGACCGCCTGCGCGACGCGCTCGGCACGCTCCTGCACGACCGCTTCGACATCGCCCACGTCACCTTGCAGGTGGAAAGTGGCGATTGCGGCACGCCGCCGTGTGGCACGCCGCTGCCCGCGCATGACGCCATGCCATCCGGCCACGTGCAGGGGCGTTCCACGCCGCAGTCGCATGCCGGTCACGCGCATGCCTCACCGCATTCCGATCGGACTCACTCCCACGGACATCACGCACATGGGCACTCCCATGCCCACGATGGTCACAGCCACTAGGAGTGCCAACAAAACGAGTACGCAGCCGCGCGGCCGGTGCTCGGAATCGACATGTACCACTCATGCACTTGGGTTGTGAGCGCGCCGTCCACACCCACCTGGCGACTATTGCCTACGTTTTGCCAGCTGCTCCCGATTGGCGAGACCCTGAAAGGCGTGCGGCATCCTGGCGCCTGGCGCCTGTAGCGGGCGGTGCGACAGTCAGGGCTGTGGTCGCGCGCAAGGCGGTTGCATCAGCTTCCAGACCGTATGATCGTGCCAGGACGGGGGCCGAAACGGGGGAGATGTGATGGCAGCACAGGTCGAGCAACTCAACGCGCGCATCGCCGAGTTGATGCAGCAGGCGGGTGCGGAAGCATCGGCGGGGCGCTGGCAGCAGGCCGAGCAGTTGTGGCGGCAGGTGCGGCAGCTGTCGCCTGCGCATCCGCAGGCCCTGTACAGCCTCGGGGTGCACGCGCACCAGCGAGGCGATGCATTGGCCGCCCTCGAGTTTCTGCAAGGCGCGCGCGCAAGCAGCCCTGCCGATCCGATGATCGTGCTGACCATCGCCGTGGTGAAGCAGGCGCAGGGTGATATCGACGGGGAATGGCAGGCGATCAGCGCGGTGCTGATAATCGATCCTTACTTCTTGCCCGGTTTGCTGGCCAAGGCGGCGTTTCTGGACGCGCGCGGCAGGACACGTGCGGCCGCCGGTGTCTACCGCGATGCACTGAAGGTGGCGCCGCCTGAGCCGCAATGGCCGGCGGTCCTGCGGCGCAAGCTCGCACGCGCAAGCCAGGCGGTGGAGCAGGACACGCTGGAGCTGGAAGCGCAGCTGCGTGCCGTGCTGCACGCCCCGCGCGCGTCGGTGGATGCTGCACTACACGGGCGCTGGGACGAGGCGGCAGCGATCGCAAGCGGCCGGAGTCGGCCGTTCCATTCTCAATCCAATCGCCTGCATATTCCCCGGCTACCGGCGGTGACCTTTCATGACATCGCGGCGTTTCCGTGGGTCGCTGCCCTGCAGGAACAGACAGCTGCCATCACCGAAGAATTGCACGCGGTGATGCACGGCGACAGGGAAGGGTTTGCGCCCTACATCGCCTACGCCGCCGGTCAGCCGGTGAACCAGTGGCAGGCGCTCAATCACTCGCCCGCATGGAGCTCGTATCCGCTCTGGCAGCACGGCCAGCCCGTCCAGTCGCATGTGCAGCGTTGCCCGGTGACCGCCGCAGCGCTGTCCCTGGTTGATGCGGCACGGATCGATGGGGTCTGCCCCAACGCGATGTTTTCGGTGCTTGCGCCGCACACCGTGATCCCCCCGCATCATGGCGAAACCAATGCACGCCTGGTGGCGCATCTGCCGCTGATCGTGCCGGAAGGCTGCAGCTTCCGGGTGGGTTTTGACTGGCGCCGCTGGGAGGTCGGGCAGGTGCTGGTGTTCGATGATTCGATCGAGCATGAGGCGCGCAACGACAGCGCGCAGGCGCGCGTCGTGCTGATCTTCGATGTGTGGAATCCATTGCTCAGCAACGAAGAGCGCGCCATGGTCAATGCGATGGAGACAGCCATCGCGAGCCACCGCGCCGGATGAGCGCCGGCCGGCCGGCGCTCACTCCGCGATGGCGACACCGGCCCGGGTGAGCGCGTCCCGCAGTGGAGACAGTTGCGCGGCGTAAGCACGCCAGCGGCCCGACGCTTCACTGTGCAGCGGCCGGCGCACCTGCCAGTAGCTCGCAGTCCTGACCGCATTGCGCGCGCGATGGAAGTCCAGGCATTCCGGTTCCCAGGGCAGCTGCAGGAAGTCGAGCAGTGCGCGCAGCGTGGGCTCCGGGGCAGCAACAAAGGCGTCGTAATCGAAGGTATGGATGCTGTCCGGATACAGTGCCAGCCAATGGCGCATCAGTTGCGCATAGCTTGCATAGAAGTGGCCAATGTCCTCCAGCCTGCCCGCATAGCCGAACTGGTGCGGGTTGAGTTGCTGCATGAAGATCGACAGCCCGGTGTCCAGCGGGTGGCGGCGGGTGTGCACGATCCTGGCCAGAGGAAACAGCCGCTTGATCAGGCCGATCAGTTGAAAGTTGTCTGGACGCTTGTCGGTGATGTAGCGCAGCTGGGCTTGTTCCGGCACTGCCATCGCCACGCGTTGTCGGTAGCGGGCTGCCAGTTGCGTCAGCCTCTGCCCGGACAGCGCGTGCGCGGCTTGTGGAAACGGCGAGAGCGTCTGCGCAACCAGGCGCGGCAGCGCATCCAGCTCGCCTCCTGCGGCGATGTTCGGGTGGCGCGAAAGCACCTGCTCCAGCAAGGTCGAGCCGGAACGGAACATCCCGCAGATAAACAAGGGCTCCGTCGTGTCGCGTGCAGCGGCCGACGTGTCGTGGCGGTGCTCCGGGTTGTCTTGCGCAAACACACAGGTCAGATCGGAAAAAAACTGCTCGATCCGCTGCGGGTCATAGCGCCTGGCCTGCGTGTGACCGTGGCGGTTGGCCGTGCTCGCCGCCGCAAAGGCAAGCTGATGCAGTCCCAGGCGATCATAGGCCTGCGCCACCGCATGCGAGATGGTACTCATCAGCGCTGCGTCATGGCCCGCCACTGCGACTGCGCGGGCGAGGCCGGCCAGTCGCGCATCCGTCGCATGTGTGGGAGGATCCAGATGCAGCAGGCGCGCGCCGGCCTGCAGTTGCAGTGCATGCGTCGACGCGTCGGGATGGGCAATGCCGATGAGTCGCGAATACGCCGCGATCGCCTGATCGCGGTCTCCCAACTCCTCGTGCAGATTACCGAGATTGAGCAAGGCAGGCGGGTAGTCCGGGCGGCAGCGCAGCGCGCGCCCGAGTTCGTGCAGCGCCAGCGTGTCCTGATTCAACTGCTCGCTCAGCAGCGCGGCCCGGTTGAGGTGGATCTGCTCAGGGGCGTCCGCGCCACACCGCAACGCCTGCCCGTACGCGTCCAGTGCCGCTGCGGCTTCGCCGGTGCGGCGTAGCAGATAACCCAGGTTGTACCAGGCATCGGCGCAGTCCGGTTCGGCTTGCAGGATGTGTCGATAGGCGGCAATGGCCTGCGGCAGCTGTCCCTGCTGCAGAAGGTGCGCAGCCTGCTGCAAAGATGTCTTCAATACGCGGCCTCGACGTATGGATACCAGGTAACTGGCTGCAGCTTAGGCGGCGCGCCTTGGCTGTTCAATCGGCACGGGAGTGTGGTGGCAATGTCCGTACCACTGGCTGGCGGTTGCCTTGTATGCTCACGCATTCTCGAAAGGCGAAGATGCACGATGCACAAGCGGATGCTGTGGGGCCTGATGCTGCTGGGTTGCGCATGGACTGCGGGCGCGCAGGAGATGCCCACGCACGCCTGCGCCTCGGTGCCCGATCCATTGCCGCGCCTGGCCTGCTATGACGCCAGCTTCCCGCCAACGCCGGCGGTGCGCGCTGCCGAAGCCAGCAGGGCGGTACGGGAATTCGGCCACGATGTGGCCCGCCCAGCGTCAGTGTCTGCCGACAAGCCGCCTGCGCAGGTCAGCGCCGCCGTGCTTGCAGTGGCGTATCGGACCGACGGCACCCGCATCGTGACACTGGATAACCAGCAGCGCTGGGCAGTGACCGAACCCACCAGTCGCGGTCACGTGGCCGAGCGTGATGTGGTGACGATCCGAAAGGCGGCGATGGGCAGTTTCATGTTGGTCACCCCGGGCGGTGTCGCCCTGCGCGCGCGCCGCGTCGATTGATCTCGCGCATGATCAACGTGGGCGATAAGGAGGCAGGAGTGAGTGAAACCCCGCGAGAGCACATCCTGCGCGATGGATATCAGCTGCTGCGTCAGGGACGTTACCGCGAAGCGGTCGAACTGGCCGAGCGCGCCTGCGCGGATTACCCCATGGATGCGCACCTGCTTGAGCTGGCCAGCGAAGCCTGGCTGGCCAACGGCGATCCGGACACCGCGGCCGAACGTATCGAGGAGGCCGCATCGGTTGCGACGTCGCCCGTTGCGCTGCTGATCAAGTACGGCAGTTTGCTGGTGCAACTGCGCCGCCGCCGCGAGGCTCGCATGGTTGCGCAGCGTGCGCAGGCGCTGTCTGCGGGGGATGGAGCAGCGCTCTGGCAGATCGGCACGCTGCAGAGTGGCTGCCAGGACGTGGCTGCGGCACGCGATGCCTATCGGGACGCGCTGGCGCTGCTGGGCGAACAGCCACGGCTGATGTACGACCTTGCAACGATGCAGTTCTTCAGCGGCGAATTCGAAGCGGCGGAGCGCGTCCTGAATCGGCTGTTGCAGCTGATGCCAGGCGCTGGCGACGCCCTGTACCTGCGCGCCACGCTGCGGCGGCAGACCGTGCAGCAAAATCACCTGGACGACCTGCGTCGCAGGCTGGCCGCCTGCACGCTCGATCCCCCGGCCAGGGCCGCAGGCCTGTTTGCGCTGGCCAAGGAACTGGAGGATCTCGGGCAACACGCTGAGTCGTTTGAGACACTGACTGCGGCGGCGGCATGCAAGCGCGCAAGCCTGCAGTACGACGTCGCGGCCGAGTGCGCGCATATCGCTGCAATACGGGATGCTTACGGGCAACACACGTTGCAGGCCTTGCGTCCGGGGCAGGGGGGCGAAGGCGTGATCTTCATCGTTGGCTTGCCGCGATCGGGCACCACGCTGCTCGAACGGCTCCTCGTGCAGCGCGGTGGCGCACGTTCGGCAGGTGAGCTGATGGATTTCGGCGCCGTCCTCGGGGCGGCGACGTCTCGCGTGATGTCTGGTGATCCAGGGAAGGTGACTGCGGCACAGGCGTCGCTGCAGATCGATTTCGCCGCGCTCGGTGTGGAGTATGTTCGCGGCGCCCGCGAGGTCGTACAGGGGCATCCGGTACTGATCGACAAGATGCCGATCAACTATCTCTACTGTGGAATGATCGCCACTGCGTTGCCCAAGGCCCGCATCATCCATCTGGTGCGCGACCCGCTCGACACCTGCTACGCCATGTACAAGACGTTGTTCTACAACGCCTATCCGTTTTCGTACAGGCTCGAGGAGATTGCCGAGTACTACCTTGCATACCGGCAGACCATGCAGCACTGGCACACCGTGCTGCCGGGACAGATTCTCGATGTGCGCTACGAGGACCTGGTGCGCGAAACCGACACCCAGATGGCACGCGTGCTCCAGTGGTGCGGGCTCGCGCCGGGCGATGCACCTCCCGAACTGGACGAGGTGGCGTTTGTTACCGCAAGCGCGGCGCAGGTGCGCGGAGAGGTGCATCAACGGTCGGTGCACGGCTCTCGTCGGCACCTGTCGGGGCTCGGTGTGTTGGTCGATCGGCTACAGGCGGGCGGCTTCGCGCTGGCGGATTTGAAAGAATCTTGCTGAACCCGCGATGGAAAAAGCGAGCTGCAGCAGACCACTCGCAGGTCCAGGGCGCGCGCCGGACGCTGCGCACCTTTCTGGGGAATCTGTGCACCGCTGAGGCGCATGATTTAACGGGGCTTTAATTTTCCTCAACATCGTCTTAACATCGGGTTGGCAACTTTTTTGGGCGCCTATTCGCCCTCGTTAGCCAATGTGGCCTGCGCTTTTTGGGCGCTCGCCAACGTCGTCGCAGTGGTTCCGCACCTGTGCTTCCCCAGAGCCAGGCCTTGCCCTGCGCTATCCGTTCGGACTGTCGGAGAGAGAGATGAGATTGAAGACCAGCAAACTGCGTGACGCGATCAGGGTGTCGCTCACGGTTGGCGCCGCTGCACTGGCATTGACGGGCACCGTGGCGGCGCAGGAGCAGCCGTCGCTGGATGCCAAGAGCCTGGATACGGTCAACGTCACCGGTACACGTATCAAGAGCCAGACGATGACAGCCTCCAGCCCGGTGGCGGAAATCAACAAGGAAGAATTTCAGTACAGCGGCTCGACCAAGGTCGAAGATCTGATCAATCAGTATCCGCAGCTTTCGGCAAGCTTCGACAACTTTGCCAACAATGGTTCTGACGGCTATGCCACCGTCGATTTGCGTGGGCTGGGCGCGCAGCGCACCTTGACCCTGGTCAATGGCCGGCGCATTCCCAAGGGCGTGGGCGAGAGCCCGGACATCAGCATCATCCCTGCAGCACTCGTGCGCCGCGTGGACGTTCTGACCGGCGGTGCGTCGGCAGTGTACGGATCCGATGCCGTCGCCGGCGTGGTCAATTTCGTGCTCGACGACGAGTTCGAAGGCGTCAGCGTCGACATGGGCTACAACGCCTATCAGCACGATAACGGCAACAAGCTGATGCGCGGCTTGATGGATGAGGCTGGATACGATTATCCCAAGGGCAATTCCGGCTTTGACGGCATTTCCCGCAATGTGGATCTGGCGATCGGCGGCAGTTTTGGCGAATCCGGTCATGCCACGGCCTGGGCGACCTGGCGCGAGAATGATCCATTGCTGCAGGGGCAACGCGACTACTCCGCCTGTGCGCTGAGTACGGCAGGCACCGCCTGCGGTGGCTCGGCCACTGCCGACCCTGCCAACTTCTACGTCGTGGCCCCATCGGCTGGCGCTTTCTACGTGCAGCCTTCGGCTGGCGGGACCTGGTCCCAGGTCGCGTCTCCGAACCTGTACAACTTTGCTCCGTTGAACTACTACCAGCGTCCTGACACACGCTACACGGCTGGCACCAGCATCAAGTACGAAGTCAACGAACACTTCAAGCCCTACCTGGAAACCCTGTTCGTCAATCGCAAGAGCTCCACCCAGATCGCGCCGTCCGGCGCCTTCTTTACCGACCTCAACGTCAATTGCGCCACGTCGGTGATCGGCAGTCTCTGTAACGATGTCGGCATCACCGACGATGAGTTCACTGTCTACGTCGCCAAGCGCAATGTGGAAGGCGGCCCGCGTATCACCGACTCTGACACCAATAGCTTCAGCATCACCACCGGTGCCCAGGGCGACATCAGCGACAACTGGTCGTATGACGCCTCGTTTACCTACAACCGCAGCACCACCAAGTCGGAGAACAGGAACGACTTCGTCACCACGCGCGTGCGCGACGCGTTGCTGGGCTGCCAGCCGGGTTCGTTCGATGGCTGCGTTCCCTACAGCGTCTGGAACGATAGCGTGACCGCTGCGGAAGCGGAGGCGCTGCAGGGCGTGGGTATCGTCAATTACGAAACCTCCATGCGCGTGTTCAATGCCTTTGTGACCGGCAATTTCGGCTACAGCCTGCCGTGGGCCGGCGATAATCCGATCAGCGTCGTGGGTGGTGTGGAAACCCGTACCGAGACCTTCAGGCGTATTGCCGACAGCAATATGCAGACTGGCAATTTCACCGGCCTGGGGGGCCCTACCTCCAATGTCTCTGGCGATATCGGCGTCAAGGAGCTGTTCCTGGAAGGTGCGGTGCCCCTGCTGGCCAACGCAGGTAGCCTGGATCATCTCGACATGCAGCTCGGCTACCGCTACTCCGACTACGATATTTCTGGCGGTGTGAGTACCTACAAGGCCGGTCTGGGCGCGACATTCGTAGATGGTAAATACCATCTGCGTGCAGGGTGGAACCGTGCGATCCGCGCACCCAACGTGACCGAGCTGTACAACGAAAATACGATCAATTTGTGGAGCGGTAGCGACCCTTGCGCCGGTGCCAATCCGGTCCTCACCCAGGCCCAGTGCGCCAATACGGGCGTGACGGCAGCGCAGTACGGTCGCGTTGCAGCCAACCCGGCCGGCCAGTACAACGAGATCGGCGGCGGCAATACAGCGTTGCAGCCGGAAACGGCCAATACCTGGACCGTCGGTTTCGCTGCCAGCCCGATCAAGGGCCTGGATCTGAGCGTGGACTACTACGACATCAAGATCGACGACGCCATCCGCGCCATCGGGTCGTCCAATATCCTGACCGCCTGCGGTGTGACCGGTAACGCGGATATCTGCAGCCGCATTCGTCGTAATGCCACGACGGGCGATCTGTTCCGTGGCAGCGATGCGGACGTCTCGGGTCTGATCTTCAATTCCCAGGACAATTTTGGTTCCTTGCACTTCCAGGGTATCGATCTCACCGCATCGTATGCATGGAGCATCGGGCCGGGGCGCCTGAGCACCACGATGATGGGGAGCTATTCCCTCAAGCAGGAGTACGAACCTGTTCCGGGCGTGCAGGAAGTGACCTACGACTGCGCCGGCGTGGTCAACGTGGCATGCAACAGTGCCGAGTGGCGGCATGTGCTGAGCACGCGCTACAGCTTTGACCGGTACACCATTGGTTTGCGCTGGCGCTACATCGGCGAGCTGGATTACCAGAACACCGACGGCACCCGTGGCACCACCGACGTGCGCCTGGTCAACCAGGACAACAAGGTGTCGGCCTACAACTACTTCGATCTTTCCGGTTCGGTGCAGTTGGGCGATTACGTGACATGGACGCTGGGCATCAACAACATCGCCGATAAGGAACCGCCATTGGTGGGCGGCAGCCTGACCTTCAACGGTAATTCCTTGAGCGGTTATGACCAGGCCGGCCGTTACATCTTCACCAGCTTGGGCCTGCGTTTCTAAGTTGCTTCAAGGCCTTGTAAAAAAGAACGGCGAGCTTTGGCTCGCCGTTCTTTTGTCTGGTGCGTCTGCATCGATGCCATCGACACGCAGCTGCGGTGCGAACGGATCAAGAGTGACTTCAACGCGTCTCCAGCCCCCCCTTGCGCGCGTCGGTGGCGCCTTACGCCACCGGCTGGCGCAACACCGGCGAGTCCCAGCCCGGGCGCGGAGCAAAACGCTCGCCGTAGCGGGCATGCAATGCCTGCAAGCGTGCGAGCAGGGCATCGGCGCCGACGGTGCGGATGTGCTGGATCGGGCCGCCGCGGAACGGGGCGAAGCCGGTGCCGAAGATCACGCCGGCATCGAGCAGGTCCGCATCGGCCACCACGCCATCATGCAGGCAGGCCACCGCTTCGTTGAGCAGTGGCAGGATCAGGCGGTCTTCGAGATCGGCCGGCACTTCGTAGCCGCTGGCCACCTCCGGTTTGACCGCACGTCCGTTCTCCCACTTGTACAACCCCTGTCCATCCTTCTTGCCGCGCCTGCCGGCTTCCACGGTCGCCAGGGCGGCCGGAATCGGCAGATGCAGGAACGGCGCCAGCTCGGCGCCGACGCCGGCCGCCACGTCCAGGCCCACGGTGTCGATCAACTCGATCGGCCCCATCGGCATGCCGAACTTGACCGCGGTCTTGTCCAAGACCGGTCCCGGAATGCCCTCGGCATAGGCGGTGGCCGCTTCGAGCAGGTATGGAAACAGCACGCGGTTGACCAGGAAGCCCGGGGTACCCGCCACCGGCACCGGGAACTTGTCCAGCGCCTTGCAGAATGCCGCCAGGCGCGCGACGTTGGCCGGATCCAGCCCGTCGTGCTGCACGATTTCCACCAGCGGCATCATCGAAACCGGATTGAAATAGTGCAGGCCGGCAAACTGCGCCGGGCGCTGGAGATGCCCGCGGAGCTCGGTCAACGGAATCGACGAGGTGTTGGTGGTCAGCACCGCATCGGGCTTGAGCTGCGGCTCGATGGACTGATACAGCTCGCGCTTGGCCTGCGGGTTCTCGATGATCGCCTCGATCACCAGATCCGCCTGCGCCACGCCCGCGCCGGCCAGATCGCCACGCAAACGCGCGGCCACTGCCGGGCGCTTGGCCTCGTCCTTGACGCGCTTGGCGAACAGCTCGCCGCCACGGCCCAGTGCCGTATCGATGAAGCGCTGCTCGCGATCCTGCAGCGTCACCTCGAAGCCCTTGTAGGCCGCCCAGGCCGCGATATCGCCGCCCATCACGCCGGCACCGACCACATGCACATGGCGGATGGGGGGCAGCGCTGCGGCGCCAGCATCCTTGCCGCCCAGCGCTTTCAGCCGCTCGGTAAGGAAGAAGATGCGGATCAGGTTGCGTGCGGCCGGGGTGCTGGCGAGCTTGACCACCGCCTTGCGCTCGGCCGCAAGCCGCGCCTGGATACCGCTGCCGCCAGCGCGCTCCCACACATTGATCAAGGCATAGGGCGCCGGGTAGTGCTCCTTGCGCGCCTTGCGTGCGACCTGCTTGCGCATCTGTGGCGCCAGCAGCTTGCGTGCCACCAATGTATTGGTGGCCCAAGCAGTCGCACGTTGCTTGAACGGACGCGTGGTGCCGTTCAAGGCCAGCGCGGCGGCGACATCGACCAGCACGGCAGGCGCGGCGACCTTGTCGATCAGCCCCATCGCCCGCGCGGCCTTGGCCGATACGGTGCGGCCGGTCAGCATCAGGTCCATCGCCGCAGGCGCGCCGATCAGGCGCGGCAAGCGGGCGCTGCCGCCCCAGCCGGGAAAGATGCCGAGCTTGGTTTCCGGCAGGCCGATGCGGGTGCTGCCGTCATCGGAGGCCACCCGATACTGGCAGGCCAGCGCGATTTCGGTACCGCCGCCCATGCAGAAGCCGTGGATGGCCGCCACCGTGGGGCAGGGCAGCTCCGCCAGCTTCTGGAACACCTGCTGGCCGCGATGGATCGCGTCGTTGACCGTGCCCTTGCGATCGAAGTCCTGGAATTCCTTGAGATCGGCACCGGCAATGAAGCCGTTGGCCTTGGCCGAGCGCAGCACCACGCCCTTGGGCGGATCCAGCGCCAGCCGTTCCACCAGTGCGCCCAGTTCGAGCAGCACCTCCTGCGAAAATGCGTTGACCGCTGCGCCCTGGCGATCAAGGCTGAGCACGAGCACGCCGTCCTCGCGCAGGTCGGCCTGCCAGTGGCTGAATCGGAGCCCGTCGAAACCTGGAAGCATGCGGTTGGCCGTCCGGCGATAGAAGGAAAGGCCGTTATCATCCAGAGGTTGTTTCCTTCACGTCAAATACCCATACCTGTCGACAGGGACGGCGCGCGCTTCGGCGAGGCGTCGCAAGCGGCGCATCGGTACCGCTACCCTGATGCGTGACGCTCGTACGGATCGGTATGAACTTTCCTCTTCAACGGCGGTCTCATTGCCCGACTTCGGTGGGCTGACAGGAGTGCGGCCCACCATGGCCGAAGTCGATACACCTCAGGAGCTGGACCTTGAACTGGTCCGGCGTGTGCAACGCGGCGAAAGCGCGGCGTTCGATGTGCTGGTGCGCAAGTACCAGCATCGGATCGTCGCACTGATCGGGCGTTACATCGCCGACTGGAGCGAATGCCAGGATGTGGCCCAGGACACGTTTGTGCGCGCGTATCGCGCCATCAACAGTTTCCGCGGCGACTCCCAGTTCTACACGTGGCTGCACCGCATTGCCGTCAACACTGCCAAGAACCATCTGGTTGCGCACAACCGCCGGCCGCCCACCGACGACATCGAGATCAGCGATGCCGAGCAGTTCGATGGGGCCACCCGGTTGCGCGATACCGATACGCCGGAGCGTGAACTGATGCGACAGGAGCTGGAACAAACGGTGATGCGCGCGGTCCAAGCCCTGCCGGAAGAACTTCGGTCGGCCATCACCCTGCGCGAGGTGGAAGGTCTGAGTTACGAGGACATCGCGCGAAAGATGGATTGCCCCATCGGAACGGTGCGCTCGCGCATCTTCCGGGCGCGCGAGGCCATCGACATCGAGCTGCGGCCTCTGCTGGAGACCGAAAGCGCTACCCGTGAGCGACACCGTGTATGAGCCATAACCCCGACATGTCTACCACCGACAAGTTCGAACGCCACTACCGGCAGCAGTTGTCTGCGCTGGTCGACGGCGAGCTGAGTGCCGACGAATCGCGTTTCCTGTTGCGCCGGCTGGCCCACGACGAAGAGCTGGCCGGTTGCCACGAGCGCTGGCAGCTATGCGGCGATGTACTGCGCGGTGCGGCCAGTGCGCCGGCGCCGCTGGATTTTGCCGCGCGGGTCCGCAGCGCGATTGCCGATGAGCCCGCACCCCTGCCGCAGCCGGCGCCGCGTGCGGCCGCACGCTGGCGGTGGGGCGGCGGCGCGGCGATTGCCGCCTCGGTCGCGGCGATCGCCATGTTCATGGCGCGCGAGCGCTTGCCGGATCCGGCCCCGTCGGGGACCGAGGTGCCGGTGTATGCCACTGTTGCCGAGGTGCCTGCCGCAGCAGCCCAGCCAGCGGTGGCGCCGAAGGTGCCTGCAGCTCCCGATCCGGCCAATCCCGGCGATGGCGGGGCGCTTGTCGCAGCGGTTCCGGCCGCTGCGCTGGCCTCCACGCGTCGCGGTGCCGCTACCCGCAATCAGCAGGTCGCGCGTAGTGCGGCCGCGCGCCAGCAGCAGGCGCCGGTGCAGATGGTCGCTGCCGCTCCCCCGGCCGCGGCGAGCCCGGCGGTATCGTCCAACCCGTTTACGCATCCGGATACCACCTTGCAGGCACGTCCCTGGCCGCGCGCGGCACTGTCTGGCGTTGGCGACAGTCCGCTCAATGCCAGTTTCAGTCAGAGTCGTCAGGGCCCGGCGTTCTATCCGTTCGAACCAGCGCCGCAGGCGGCCCGGGCTCCCGCACCGAGCCAGCCGTCGTCGACGCAGGGCCCGCAACGCTGATCCGGCGGCCGACCTTCATCCATTCGGCGCCCTCCCTCCCGTTACCTTGTCGGACCCGTGTCGCTGCACGGGTTCCGGTTCCTGTCGCCCTGCCATCGGAGGCAACTCGATGAATCACCGCATCCGTACCCAGATGTTCGGCCTGCTTGCCATGACCCTGCCGCTGGCCGCCTGTGCCCAGCAAACCGCACCCGCGCCAGCGTCCAAGGCCAGTGCTCCGATCGCTGCCAACCGCAGCGCCACCCCGGCGCCGCAGCTGGTGGCGGGCTTGCCGGATTTCACCAACCTGGTCGAGCAGGTCGGCCCGGGTGTGGTCAATATCGAAACCACCATCACCCGCAAGGATGCGATGGCGCGTTCGGCGCGTGGCGGGCGCGGTGGTCAGGGTGGGATGCCCGGTCAGGGCGGCATGCCCGACGACGAGCAGATGCCGGAGTTCTTCAAGCGCTTTTTCGGGCCGGATTTCCAGATGCCGGGCGGTCCGCGGCAGGGGCCGGGTGGTGGCGATGACGATGGCGGCATTGCCGGCAAGTCGATGGGCTCGGGCTTCATCATTTCCGCCGACGGCTATGTGCTGACCAATCACCATGTGGTCGACGGCGCCAGCGAGGTCACCGTCAAGCTGACCGACCGCCGCGAGTTCAAGGCCAAGGTGGTGGGCAGCGACGAGCAGTTCGACGTGGCGCTGCTGAAGATCGAGGCTAAGGGCCTGCCGACCGTGCGCCTGGGCGACTCCAACACGCTCAAGCCGGGCCAGTGGGTGGTGGCGATCGGCTCGCCGTTCGGCCTGGACCACTCGGTCACTGCCGGCATCGTCAGTGCCACCGGGCGAAGCAATCCGTATGCGGACCAGCGCTACGTGCCCTTTATCCAGACCGACGTGGCAATCAACCAGGGCAACTCCGGCGGCCCGCTGCTCAACACGCGCGGCGAGGTGGTCGGCATCAATTCGCAGATCTTCTCCGCGTCGGGCGGCTACATGGGGATCAGCTTTGCGATCCCGATCGACCTGGCGTTCAGTGCGGCCGAGCAGATCAAGGCCACTGGTCGGGTCAGTCGCGGCATGCTGGGCGTGGCGGTGGGCCCGATCGACTCGTTGAAGGCCCAGGGCCTGGGCCTGCCGGATACGCGCGGCGCCCTGGTTAACGACATTCCCGCGGGCAGCCCGGCCGCCAAGGCCGGCGTCGAGGTGGGCGATGTGATTCGTGCGGTCAACGGCAAGCCGATCGAGGTGGCCAGCGACCTGCCGCCGATGATCGGCCTGATGCCTCCGGGCGCCAAGGTCAATCTGGACATCCTGCGCGACGGCAAGCCGCGCCAGGTCAGCGTGACCCTGGCGCCGTTGCAGGACGGCAGCGAGAGCGCTACACCGCGCACCGCCGCCGAGGACGCCAAGCCGGAGGCCCCGGCCAGCGTGGCTTTGCTCGGCTTGCAGGTGGCCGACCTGACCGCGGCCGAACGCAGCCGCCTGGGCCTGGAAGCAGGCGAGGGCGTGCGGATTGCCGCAGTCACTGGCGCTGCTGCGCGTAGCACCCAGCCACCGCTGTCGCCGGGCCTGATCATCGCCCGCGTCGGCCGCACCAAGGTCGGCAGCGTCGCCGAGCTCAACCGCGCGCTGTCCAGCTACAAGAAGGGCGACGTGGTCATGCTGCTGGTCACCGATGGCAAGGCCACCAGCTACGTGGCCTTGAAGGCCGGCGGCTAACGCAGGGAATGGAGAATCGGGAATCGGGAATGGCAAGAGCGGCTCTGCGATACGAGAGCACGCCTGCCTTTTCCGATTCCCCACTCCCGATTCCCAATTCCGGCCCTAGAGGGGTCGGCCGTGCGATAATGCTGCGTTATCCTGACGACGGCACCGCCGGCGCCCACCTCAATGTCCTCTGATTCAATGCGGAACATCCGCAATTTCTCCATCATTGCCCATGTCGACCACGGTAAATCCACCCTGGCCGACCGGATCATCCAGCTGTGTGGCGGCCTGCAGGCGCGCGAGATGGAGGCCCAGGTGCTGGACTCCAACCCGATCGAGCGCGAACGCGGCATCACCATCAAGGCGCAGTCGGTGTCCCTGCCGTACACGGCCAAGGACGGGCAGACCTACCACCTGAACTTCATCGACACCCCCGGGCATGTCGACTTCTCCTATGAAGTCAGTCGCTCGCTGGCCGCCTGCGAGGGCGCGCTGCTGGTGGTGGATGCGGCGCAGGGCGTGGAAGCGCAGTCGGTGGCCAACTGCTACACGGCAGTGGAGCAGGGCCTGGAAGTGGTGCCGGTGCTCAACAAGATCGACCTGCCCACCGCCGATGTCGACCGCGCCAAGGCCGAGATCGAAGCGGTGATCGGCATCGATGCCGAGGATGCCGTGGCAGTCAGCGCCAAGACCGGCCTGAACATCGATCTGGTACTGGAAGCGATCGTGCATCGCATCCCGCCACCGAAGCCGCGCGATACCGACAAGCTGCAGGCGCTGATCATCGATTCCTGGTTCGACAACTACCTGGGCGTGGTCTCGCTGGTGCGCGTGATGCAGGGCGAGATCAAGCCGGGCAGCAAGATCCTGGTGATGTCCACCGGCCGCACCCATCTGGTGGACAAGGTCGGCGTGTTCACGCCCAAACGCAAGGAACTGGCCGCACTGGGCGCCGGCGAAGTGGGCTGGATCAACGCCTCGATCAAGGACGTGCACGGTGCGCCGGTCGGCGACACCCTGACCCTGGCCGGCGATCCCGCCCCGCATGCCTTGCCCGGCTTCCAGGAAATGCAGCCGCGCGTGTTCGCCGGCCTGTTCCCGGTCGATGCCGAGGACTATCCGGACCTGCGCGAAGCCCTGGACAAGTTGCGCCTGAACGATGCAGCGCTGCGCTTCGAGCCGGAAAGCTCCGAGGCGATGGGCTTTGGCTTCCGCTGCGGCTTTTTGGGCATGCTGCACATGGAAATCGTGCAGGAGCGGCTGGAGCGCGAATACAACCTGGACCTGATCAGCACCGCGCCGACCGTGGTGTATGAAGTGCTCAAGACCGACGGTTCCATCATCAACATGGACAACCCGGCCAAGTTGCCGCAGTTGAACCTGGTGGATGAGATCCGCGAGCCGATCATTCGCGCCAACGTGCTCACTCCCGAGGAGTACATCGGCAACATCATCAAGCTGTGCGAGGAAAAGCGCGGCACCCAGATCGGCATCAATTACCTGGGTAGCCAGGTGCAGATCAGCTACGAGCTGCCGATGGCGGAAGTGGTGCTGGATTTCTTCGACAAGCTCAAGTCGGTCAGCCGTGGCTATGCCTCGCTGGATTACCACTTCGTGCGGTTCGATGCCGGCCCGTTCGTGCGCGTGGACGTGCTGATCAATGGCGACAAGGTCGATGCGCTGTCGCTGATCGTGCATCGCAGCCACGCCGATCGTCGCGGCCGCGAGCTGTGCGAAAAGATGAAAGACCTGATCCCGCGGCAGATGTTCGACGTGGCGATTCAGGCCGCTGTCGGCTCGCAGATCATCTCGCGTTCGACGGTCAAGGCGATGCGCAAGAACGTGTTGGCCAAGTGCTATGGTGGCGACGTTTCGCGCAAGAAAAAGCTGCTGGAAAAGCAGAAGGAAGGCAAGAAGCGCATGAAGCAGGTCGGCCGCGTGGAGATTCCGCAGGAGGCCTTCCTGGCTGTCTTGCAGATGGATAAGTAGCTGGGAATGGTGAATCGGGAATCGGGAATCGTAAGAGCGCGAGCGCTCCTGCTGTTCCGATTCCCCATTCTCGATTCTCGATTCCCTTTCCGAAAGGAACATCAATGAAATGGTTTGAAATCGTCCTGGTTGTGCTGACCCTGGGCAGCGGCTTCATCTGGCTGCTGGACAAGCTGTTCCTGGCCAAGCGCCGGGCCGCACGCGCCGGGTTGCTGGATAGCGAGCCGGCGATCATCGACTACTCGCGCGCCTTCTTCCCGGTGCTGGCGGTGGTGTTGATCCTGCGCAGCTTCGTGGCCGAGCCGTACAAGATTCCGTCCAGTTCGATGATGCCCAACCTGCTGATCGGCGATTTCATCCTGGTCAACAAGTTCGCCTACGGTTTCCGTCTGCCGATCACCAATACCAAGTTCATCCCCACCGGCGAGCCCAAGCGCGGCGACGTGGTGGTGTTCAAGCCGCCGCATGCGCCGGACCAGAACTGGATCAAGCGGGTGGTGGGCCTGCCGGGCGACAAGATCGGCTTCCATGGCGATACGCTGTACATCAACGACAAGCCCATGCGTTACACGGTCAAGGGCGAGTACATCGGCAAGGGCAAGGGCGCCGAGATGACCGGCACCACATTGCTGGTGGAAGACCTGCCGGGCCGCACCCACACCGTGCTGGAGTGGGTGGACCGCAACATGCCGGCCGGCCAGGGCGACTGGACGGTGCCGGCAGACAGCTATTTCGTGATGGGGGACAATCGCGACAATAGCGAAGACAGCCGGTTCTGGACCCAGACGCACTTTCTGCCGGAAGCCAATCTGCGCGGCAAGGCGTTCCTGATCTGGCTCAATTGCGAAGGGTGGTTCTGCAAGGGGAGTTTCGATCCATCGCGGATCGGGACTGGAATCCAGTAAATGCACGCACGGCGTGCCAGGGGAAGCACAATGAAGCGCAAGCAAAGCGGTATGACGTTGACGTCGTTCGTGGTGGTGCTGGCGGTGGTGGGGTTCGGCCTGTACATCGGGATGAAGCTGTTTCCGATGTATCAGGAGTACTACTCCGTGCGCACGGCGATGAAGGGCCTGGCCAATGAGCCGGGAAGTGCCAACATGGACCCGTCCAAGTTGCAGGACCTGTTTTTTCGTCGCCTGTACATCAACTACTCGGAAAACGTCAAAAAAGAAGACGTGAAGTTCGAGCGGGTCGATGGCGGTTGGCGGATGAAGGTCAACTATGAAGTGCGTCGCGAACTGATCGGTAATCTGGATATCGTGGGCAAGTTCGACACGTCCGAGGACATGAAAGGGCGCAGTGTCGAATAGAACCTTCCAGCGCGGTGATCCGATCGGGCATGCGTTCGCCGATCCGGGTCTGCTCGCCCAGGCGCTGCGCCACCGCAGTGCCGGGACGCCGCACAACGAGCGGCTGGAATTCCTCGGTGATGGCATCGTCAACCTGCTGATTGCCGAGGCGCTGTATCAGCGCTGGCCCAAGGCCGACGAAGGCGCATTGACCCGTGCGCGTGCCGAGCTGGTGCGCGAAGGTGCACTGGCGGTGATCGGGCGTACGCTCAATCTGGGCGAGCGGCTGACGCTGGGGCCGGGCGAACTGAAGTCCGGCGGTCATCGGCGCGATTCGATCCTGGCCGATGCGGTCGAGGCGATCGTCGCGGCCATCTATCTGGACTGCGGATTCGAGCGCTGCCGCGCGGTGGTGCTGCCGTGGTTCGAGCCCTCGCTGGCGGCATTGCCGGTCGGCAAGGCCGAAAAAGATCCCAAGACCCGGCTGCAGGAATGGCTGCAGGCACGGCAGCTGCCGTTGCCCACTTACGCGCTGATCAGCGAAAGCGGCGACGAGCACGCCAAGCAATTCCATGTCGCCTGCATCCTGGAGCAGCCCGTCGCCCGCGCCGAAGGCCAGGGCACGTCGCGCCGTCTTGCCGAGCAGCAGGCGGCGGCTACCGTCATCGCACAACTGGATGTAAACACGTGAGCGAAACCACTCCCCACCGTAGCGGCAGCGTTGCCGTGATCGGCCGGCCGAATGTCGGCAAGTCCACCCTGACCAATGCCCTGGTGGGCGCCAAGGTCAGCATTGTGTCCAACCGGCCGCAGACCACCCGGCATCGCTTGCTGGGCATCGCTACGTTCCCCGAAGGGCAGCTGATGCTGGTCGACACGCCCGGGTTGCACCGCGAGCAGAAGCGCGCGATGAACCGGGTGATGAACCGTGCCGCACGCGGCTCGCTCGAAGGCGTGGATGCCGCCGTGCTGGTGATCGAAGCCGGCCGCTGGGATGAAGAAGACACCCTGGCCTTCCGCGTGCTCAGCGATGCCAATGTGCCGGTGGTGCTGGTCGTCAACAAGGTGGACCGGCTCAAGGACAAGACCGCGTTGTTCCCGTTCCTGGCCCAGGTCAGCGAAGGGCGCACCTTCGCGGCGGTGCATCCGGTCTCCGCGCTCAAGCGCAAAGGCCTGGAAGCCTTGGTGAGCGATCTGCTCAAGCTGGTGCCCGAAGCCGAGGCGATGTTCGGCGAGGACGAAATCACCGACCGTAGCCAGCGTTTCCTGGCCGGCGAGCTGGTCCGCGAGCAGCTGATGCGTCAATTGGGCGAAGAGCTGCCGTATGCCACCACCGTGGAAATCGAGCGCTTCGCCGAAGACGGTGCACTGCTGCGCATCGGCGCGGTAATCTGGGTCGAGCGCGAAGGCCAGAAGGCGATCGTGATCGGCAAGGGCGGTACCCGCCTGAAGGAAATCGGCGGCAAGGCGCGTCTGCAGATGGAGCGGCTGTTCGGTGCCAAGGTTTTCCTCGAAACCTGGGTCCGCGTACGCGAAGGCTGGTCGGACGATGAGGCCGCGTTGAAGGCGTTCGGCTACGAGTAAGCGCGACCAACGCACCGACTGCGCGACCGCCGAACCTGCGCAGCCGGGATTCGATGATGCGGCCACGCCGCTGCTCGGAGCGAGTGTGTACTTACGCGGTCCTTCCCCGGTCCTATGCGCTGCCCACATCCGCCTGGCCGCCGCTCGCAGCGTTTTATTCGCCGCTCTGGCTCCGAACTCGGCAACGGAAAGGGCGGCTCGGTGACCGTTGAGGGTTGGCAGCGCATGGCGATAGACATGTATTTCCACGCGACCCCGACACGCGCTGGCATTCCAGTGCGGACCCGTCGATTGTTCGCCAGTGCGTTCTTGTCGCAGTTGTCTGGTTCCGTGCCGGACTTTCCTGGATCGCGCGCGATTCCATGCTGATCGAGCACGAACAGGGCTTCGTCCTGCATGTGCGTGCCTGGCGCGAGACCAGCGTGCTGGTGGAAGTGCTGACCGAGCAGTACGGGCGGGTCGGGTTGCTGGCGCGTGGCGTGCAAGGTCCGCGCAAGCAGGCGCTGCGTGCGGCGCTGCAGCCGCTGCAACTGATCCAGTTCACAGCCGTGCAACGTGGCGAACTTGCGCAGCTGCGTCAGGCCGAAGCGCTGGATACTGCCCCGCGACTGGTCGGCGAACGCATGCTGGCCGGTTTCTATATCAGCGAGCTGTTGCTGCGCCTGGCCCCTCGCAATGATTCGGTGCCGGAGCTCTACGCGTGCTATGCGCAGGCGCGTGCGCATCTGGCGTCGGAGGTGTCGCTGGCGTGGGGGCTGCGCCGGTTCGAGCGCGACGTACTGGAGGGGCTGGGGTTTGCCTTCGATCTGCAGCACGACAGCGACGGACAGCCGATCGATGCGGCGGCGCGCTATCGACTCGACCCGCAGGAGGGCGCCATGCGGGTCTTGAGCGAACGTCTGGCGCAGGATCGGCGCGAAACCGTGACGGGTGCGGCGCTGTTGGCCCTCGGGGAGGATCGCATGCCGGCCACCGAAGACATGCCCGGCCTGCGCCGCAGCCTGCGCAGCGTGCTGCTGCATCATCTGAACGGGCGCGGCCTGAAATCCTGGGAAATGCTGGAGGATCTGGCGCGGCGGCGTTGATCTGCACGACCCGGTCCAAGCGCAGCGCCGGGCGTCATTCCACCCATCGCGTCTTCGGTCCTGTCGACATCCCGCCAGCGCCTGACCCATGGGGGGCGCCAACGACGACACCCTCAGCTCAGTGCAATAACGCGGCCACCGCCGCATGGAACTGCGTCTGCGCCGTGCGTGATTGCGGATCGCCACGCAACAGGCGTACCGCTCCAGCGAGCCGGGCGGCGCCGACGAATCCGCAGCTGGCCTGCAGCCGGTGCAGGTGATTGCGCAGGGCCTGCTCGTCGCTGATGTTCAGCGCCGATGTCACTGCGTCGCGGGTGCCCGGCAATTCCGCCAGGAACAACTCGCGCAGGGCGTTGAGGTGATGCTGCTGGCCATTGAGCGCGCTCAGTGCCGCGGCCTCGTCCCAGTCGCTGGCGGCAATGTCCACCACCCCGACCGGTGCCACGCTGTAGCGACCGCGCGCCAGGCCACGGCGCACTGCCTGCAGCAGGCGTTCGGTGGTCAGCGGCTTGACCAGCATTTCCAGGAAGCCATCGGACTGCAGGCCTTGCTGCATCGCCAGGGTGCCGTCGGCGGTGTGCGCCAGCGCGGGCACGTCCGGGTGCAGCAGGCGTAACGCACGCAGCAGGCCGCTGCCGGTGCCATCGGGCAGATTGACGTCGATCAGCCAGAGATCGTGGCGACGTTCGCGCGCGCGGTCCAGCGCCGAGGACAACGAATCGGCCCAATCCACCTGGGCCGGGAGGCCTTCCAGTGCAGCCTGCAGGAAGCCACGGCTGATCGGGTCGTCCTCCACCAACAGTAAGCGTGGATGGGGTTCCTGACGTGTCGCCATATTCATGCTGCCTCCTTGTCAGCGGTGCCGCGACCCGAGCTGCCGCGCGCACAGGAAGTTTGCCTGTGTTTGTGTGGCACGACAATTGCCGTGCTGCGTGGAGCGGCCTCCGTCGATCGCATCTGCGACAATACGCACCCTTTTTGCCCGCAGCCTGTCGCCACGTGGCCAGAACCCGCAATCGCCTCGACCGTACTCCTTTCCAGACCGCCATCACCGACCTCAGCCACGACGGCCGCGGCGTGGCCCGTCGCGATGGCGAGGGCGGCAAGGTCACCTTCATCAGCGGCGCCTTGCCGGGCGAGCTGGTACGTGCCGAACCCACCGCGCGCAGCCGCCATTTCGACGAGGCCAGGACGATCGAGGTCCTGGAAGCCTCGCCGCAGCGGGTGGCACCGCGTTGCCCGCACTTCGGCGTCTGCGCCGGTTGCGTGCTGCAGCACCTGGAAGAATCGCAGCAGATCGTTGCCAAGCAGCGGGTGCTCACCGACAACCTCGAACGGATCGGGCATGTCACCCCGCAGACCGTGTTGCCTGCCCTGGTCGGCGACAGCTGGGGGTACCGGCGCAAGGGGCGCTTTTCGGTCCGGCGGGTGGAGAAGAAGGACAAGACCCTGGTCGGCTTCCGCGAGCTGGACCCGCGTTTCGTGGCCGACCTGTCGGTGTGCTACACGGTGATTCCGCAGATCGGCGAGAAGATCCCG
Source organism: Xanthomonas floridensis (assembly GCF_001642575.1). Taxonomy (GTDB): domain Bacteria; phylum Pseudomonadota; class Gammaproteobacteria; order Xanthomonadales; family Xanthomonadaceae; genus Xanthomonas; species Xanthomonas floridensis. The sequence goes on from NZ_LXNG01000017.1 coordinate 33,645, forward strand.
TTGCTGGCGGCGCTGATCGAAGGCATGGACGGCAAGCGCGACATCCCGCAGATCGAGTTCATCGCCGGCGACGAGGCAGTGGCGCTGACCATCCGCCACATGCAGCCGCTCAGCGAGCGCGATCAGCAGGCCTGGGTGGAGTTTGCACAGGCGCACGGCTTTGCGATCTTCCTGCAGCCCGGCGGTGTGGACAGCGTGCACCCGCTGTGGCCGCGCGAGGTGCCGTTGTCGTTCCGCCTGCCGCAATGGGATGTCGAGCTGGCGTTCCGGCCGCTGGACTTCATCCAGGTCAATGCCTCGCTCAACCAGAAGATGATTGCGCATGCGCTGGCGCTGCTGGATGCCACGGCCGAAGACCGGGTGCTGGACCTGTTCTGCGGCCTGGGTAACTTCACCCTGCCGCTGGCGCGGACGGTGCGCGAAGTGGTGGGCGTGGAAGGCGATGCCGGGCTGGTGGCACGCGCCAGGGAAAATGCGCAGCGCAATGGCCTGGCCAACGCGCAGTTCTACGCCGCCGACCTCACCCAGGACCAACGCAATGCGCCATGGATGAAGCAGGGCTTCGACAAGTTGCTGCTCGATCCGCCGCGCTCCGGCGCACTGGAAGTGCTGCAACAGCTGCCATTGAATCGCTTCCAGCGCATCGTCTACGTCAGCTGCCACCCCGGCTCGCTGGCGCGCGACGCCGGCTATCTGGTCAACGAACAGGGCTTTACCCTGGTGTCGGCAGGGGCGATGGACATGTTCCCGCATACCGCGCATGTGGAAAGCATTGCGGTGTTTGAGAAGCGGTGAATAGGGAATAGGGAATAGGGAATCGTAACGGCGAACGGCTTATGCTTTTGCCATTCCCGACTCTCGATTCCCGATTCCCATGCCGCTAGAAATCGAACGCAAGTTTCTCGTCACCGGTGATGGATGGCGTGCTGCCGCGCATGCGGTGATCCCGATGGCGCAGGGCTACATCAATGACCAGGCGGCGTTGCGTAGCGGGGCGCAGAATGCGTCGGTGCGTGTGCGGGTGCAGGACGAGGGCGCGTTCTTGAATCTGAAGTCGCGTGAGGTGGGGCATACCCGCCAGGAGTTCGAGTACCCGATTCCCGTCGCCGATGCGCGCGCGCTGCTGGACCTGTGCGTCGGTGGGCTGATCGACAAGCGCCGGCATCTGGTCCAGTACCAGGGCCATGTGTGGGAAGTGGACGAATTTCTCGGCGACAACGCCGGGCTGGTGGTGGCCGAGATCGAGCTCGCCAGTGCCGAGGAAGCCTTTGCCAAGCCCGATTGGATCGGCGCGGAAGTGACCGATGACACGCGTTACTACAATCTGGCGCTGGCATCGCATCCGTTCAAGCAGTGGCGCGAGTCGGGATCGGGGACTGGGGATTCATAAAGGAGCAAGGGTGATGCGTCGGCTCCGGGCGATGCGTTGCGAATCTCCAATCCCCCATCCGCGTGTTGGGGCTTATGCTCTGCCAATCCCCACTGCCCAATCCCCAACCTTCGCTTATGCGCATCGATATCTGGTCCGACGTGGTCTGCCCCTGGTGCTGGATCGGCAAGCGCCGGTTTGAGCAGGCAATAGCCGCGCTTGGCGACAAGGCGCCTGCGCTGGACATTCATTACCATGCGTTCGAGCTGGATCCGGAGGCCGGCGCAGCGCCGGTGCCGTTGCGCGATGCCCTGGCACGCAAGTTCGGCGGCACCGCACGCGTGGAGCAGATGCTTGCGCAGACCCAGGCCACTGCACGCGCCGAAGGCCTGCCATTCGACTTCGGGCGCGGCCAGGTGCAGGTCAGTACCCTGCGTGCGCATCGGCTGCTGTGGCTGGCCACCCACGAAGGCGATGTCGGCGCGGTGATGGAAGCGCTGTTCCATGCGCATTTTGCCGAAGGCCGTAACGTTGCGGCGACCGAGACGCTGGTGCGTGCCGGTGAGGCCGGCGGTCTGTCGGCTGCGCGGGTGCAGGCGATGCTGGACTCCGATGAAGGCACGGTGGAAGTGCAGGCGCAGTTGGCGCAGGCCAGCGCGCTGGGCATCCGCGCGGTGCCCAGTTTCGTGATCGACGGACGCAGCCTGATCCAGGGCGCGCAACCGCCGGAGAGTTTTGCCCAGGCGCTGTTGCAGCTCGCCGCCGAATCGGTGCCGGTCGGTGGCGCCGATGCCTGCGGGCCGGATGGCTGCGCGCTCTGACCCTGCCGATGGCAGCATGTCTGTGCAAGGCGTTGATCCGATGATGCCGCCACGCCGCCCAACGCGCGTGGCGATCATTGGTGCCGGCCTGGCGGGGCTGGCCTGCGCCGATGTACTGCAGAAAACAGGCATTGACGTCACGGTGTACGAAGGCGCCGATGCGGTTGGCGGACGCATGCATACCCGCACCGGCCGGGGCTGGCAGTGCGACGACGGCGCGCAATACTTCACCGCGCGCGATCCGGGTTTCGCGGCCCTGGTCGAGCGATGGATGGCCGACGGCGTGGTCGCGCGCTGGCCGGCACGGGTCGCCAGTTGGGATGGCACCACGATGCGCCACTCGCACAGCGCATTGGCGCGGTTTGTGGGAACTCCTGAAATGGCCGCACCCGCACGCGCGCTTGCCGCCGGCCTGGAGGTGCGCACGCGGGCGAGCGTCCATGCGCTCGAGCGCAGCAGTGGGGGATGGGTGGTCAACCTCGGCGCTGCGACCGCAGCCGCAACGCAGGTGGTGGATGCAGTGCTGCTGGCAGTGCCGGCTCCCGATGCGGTCACGTTGTTGGCCGATCGCGCACCCGTGCTGCTACGCATTGCCCGCAGCGCGCAAATGTTGCCGGCCTGGGCCGCCGTGCTGCGGTTTGCTGCGCCCATCGATCCGGGCTACGACGCCTTGTTCGTCAACGCCGGCCCGCTGCGCTGGGTGGCACGCGATTCCAGCAAACCCGCGCGCGCAGGTGCCGAGACCTGGCTGCTGCATGCCACGGCGACATGGAGCCTGGCGCATGGCGATGCCACGCCCGCGCAGGTGATCGCCAGCCTGTTGCCCGAACTGGCGGCGCTGGGCCTGCCGCCACCGCTGGCCTGCGACGCGCATCACTGGGTGACCGCCAGTACCGCTCCGCCATTGCAAACCGGCTCTGTCTGGGACGCGAGCCTTGGGCTCGGCCTGTGTGGCGACTGGCTGGCGGGTGGCAAGGTCGAAGGCGCCTGGCTCAGCGGAACCGCCCTGGCACGCGAGGTGGCCGGCATCGCGGCAACAGGCCTCGAGCCGCAGTGATGCGATGGCGTGCCGGCGTGTCGGTGTCGATGCAGCACAGCCTGCAATGCACGCGCGTGGCAGCATCGCCCGGCATGCTTTCGACAACGCTGCACACGCTGCTGCGCGCTAGGCAGTCCGCAGTGCCCGCCACGGCTGCGCTGGGCCGACGTCGATGACGCCGCCCGAAACCCATTCGACTGATGGCACGGCGCAGACGCCTGCCCATACGTTGCGCCTGATCCTGGGCGATCAGCTCAATCCGCAGCACAGCTGGTTCGCCACGCATGACCCTGGCGTGGTCTATGTGCTGATGGAGGTGCGTGCCGAAACCGACTACGTGCTGCACCATGCGCAAAAGATCCTGGCGATCTTCGCCGCGATGCGTGCATTTGCCGCTGCGCTGCGACAGGCCGGCCACCGCGTGCGGTACGTGGCAATCGACACCGCCAGCAATCGGCAGTCGATTCCGGTCAACCTGGACGCGCTGATGGCGCATTACCGCGCGCAGCAACTGGAGTATCAGGCACCGGACGAATGGCGGCTGGACGAGGCCTTGCAGCAGTGGAGTGCCGCGCAGGCGTTCGTCACCCGCATGGTCGACAGCGAGCATTTTCTGACCACGCGTGACGAGGTGGCTGCGTGCTTCCGCGCGGGCAGCCAGTGGCGCATGGAAGTGTTCTATCGAAAGATGCGCAGGCACCATCGCATCCTGCTCGATGCCGCCGGGCAACCGGAAGGCGGGCGCTGGAACTTCGATCACGACAATCGCGCGCCGTGGCCAGGCGATCCGCCTGCGCCGCAGGACTGGCGCAGCGCACACGATCACAGCCGGTTGTGGCGCAGCATCGAAGCGGCAGGCGTACGCAGTTTCGGCACGCCCAACGCCGACGCGCTGCCGTGGCCAGTGGATCGTGCCGAAGCGCTGCGGCACCTGGATGCCTTCATCGAACGCGCCTTGCCGGATTTCGGCCGCTACGAAGATGCAATGAGCACGCGTAGCCCACGGCTGTTCCATTCGCTGCTGTCGTTTGCGCTCAACGTCAAGATGCTGCACCCGGCCGAAGTCATCACGCGCGCCGAAGCCGCCTGGCGGCAGGGACAGGCACCGCTGGCCTCGGTGGAAGGCTTCATCCGGCAAGTTCTGGGCTGGCGCGAATACGTGCGCGGCGTGTACTGGTCGCAGATGCCTGACTACGCGCAGACCAATCAGCTGGATCAGCACCTGCCATTGCCGCACTGGTTCTGGGATGGGCAGATCGGCATGCGCTGCCTGGCCGATGCGGTGGGCAATTCGCTGGCCAATGCGCATGCGCACCATATCCAGCGGCTGATGGTGATCGGCAATTTCGCACTGCTGGCGGGGCTTGACCCGCAGGCGCTGCATCGCTGGTATCTGGGTGTCTATATCGACGCCTTCGAGTGGGTGGAGCTACCCAACACGGTGGGCATGAGTCAGTTTGCCGATGGCGGCCTGCTCGGCAGCAAGCCCTATATCAGCGGCGCTGCCTATATCGACCGCATGAGCGATTACTGCGGCGGCTGCCGCTACCAGCGCAAGGTGCGGGTCGGTGCACGGGCCTGCCCGTACAACGCCTTGTATTGGGATTTTCTGCAGCGGCAACGTTCGTTGCTGGGGAGTAACCAGCGCCTGGCGATGCCGTACCGGCAGCTCGACGGCATGGCGCCGGAGGTACGGGAAGGCATCCAGGCCCAGGCCGCGCACTGGCGGGCGAAGCTGGAGCAGCTCTGAACCGGGCAGGGTGCAGCGCGCCTGCCGTGCGGCGGGGGAATGCATGCCTGTCGCATGCGTCGCTGTTACAGACAGTTCGACCCACCGGCGACCTGGGCTGCGCAGCGGTGACGCATGCCCCGGCACCACGCCACGGATCTGCAATGCCAACGAAAGGGACGCCCCACACAGCGCGGCAGCGTGAATCACCCATGCCTTGCCATGCTGGCAGGCGCAGGCCGGCATCACTGCCGCAAACGCAGGTCAGCCAGGACCCCCCGCGCTCGGTGGCAGCGCACGGGCGGTGGGTCCCGTGGCGCAGGAGCGCTCCAGCTCGCGTTCGCCAGCCCTTGCCTGAATGCGCAATCTGACGCTGCAACGCGCATCTGCGACAATGCCGCGCTGCGCCCTCGTGGCGCCTGGCCCGGGAGTCCCCCAACATGCTTTTGATCGGCGTTGCCGGTACCGAACTCAGCGCACAGGAACGCGACTGGCTGCAGCACGATGCGGTCGCCGGCGTGGTGCTGTTCAAGCGTAATTTCGCCTCGCGCACGCAAGTGGCCGAATTGTCCGCCTCCATCCGTGCCGCCGCGCCGCGCCCGGTGTTGATCTGCGTGGACCAGGAAGGCGGCCGCGTGCAGCGGTTTCGCGAAGGCTTCAGCGCGTTGGCGCCGTTGCAGAGTTTTGGTGCGCAGTACGCGCAGGACCCGGAGGGCGCGCTGGCTGCGGCGCGCGCGCATGCACGGCTGATGGCCAGCGAAGTCCGCGCCAGCGGCGTGGACCTGAGCTTTGCGCCGGTGGTGGACCTGGGCCGCGGCAACCGTGCCATCGGCGATCGCGCCTTCAGCGACGACCCGCAGGTCGTGGCCAGCTTCACCCGCGCCTATGTGCAGGCCCTGCATGGCGCCGGCATGGCGGCCACGCTCAAGCACTTCCCTGGCCATGGCACGGTGCTGGAAGACACCCATGTGGATCACGCCAGCGACCCGCGTCCGCTGGAGGTGCTGCAGGCCGAAGACCTGTTGCCGTTCGTGGCGGGCATCGAGGCCGGCGCCGACGCGGTGATGATGGCGCACGTGGTTTACCCGCAGGTGGCGCCGGAACCGGCCGGCTATTCGTCGCGCTGGATCGAGCAGATCCTGCGCGGGCAACTGGGCTTTCGCGGCGTGGTGTTCTCCGACGATATCGGCATGGCCGCCTCGTTCAGCGCCGGCGGTGTGGCCGGGCGTGTGCATGCGCATCTGGATGCCGGCTGCGATGTGGTGCTGGTCTGCCATCCGGAGCTGGTCGACGAGTCGCTGCAGGCCGTGCAGGGCCGCCACCTCAATACTGCCGCGCTGATCGGCCTGATCGGGCGCGGTGCGCTCGGCTGGGACGGCCTGCTGGCCGGCACCGACGCTTCCTTCAACACTCCTTCTGCCCCTTTCGGAACACTCGCCTGATGTCCACGCTCACCATTTCCCAGGCCCTGGCCCAAGCCGATCTGCTGGTCGATCGCCCCGCCATCGACACGGCCGTCTCCACCATCGCCGACGCCATCGCACGCGACTATGCCGGCGAAGTGCCGGTGTACCTCACCATCATGCACGGTGCGCTGCCGTTCTCCGGCCAGCTGGCGCTGGAGCTGGGTGCGCGCGGTCAGGACCTGCAGTTCGATTACCTGCACGCCACCCGTTACCGCGGCGAAACCGTCGGCGGCGAGCTGGTGTGGAAGCATCGCCCGGCCACCGCGCTGTTCGGTCGCCGGGTGATCCTGGTCGACGACATCCTCGATGAGGGCTACACGCTGCAGGGCGTACGTCATTGGTGCCTGGAGCAGGGCGCCACCGACGTACGCGTGGCGGTGTTGACCGTCAAGCGTCACGACCGCTGCGTGCCGGGCGTGACCGCTGACTATGTCGGCGTGGAAGTGCCCGACCGCTACGTGTTCGGCTTCGGCATGGACGTCAACGAGCAACTGCGCGGCATTCCCGCCATCTATGCGATGAAGCAGTAAGAGCGGCTGACACACGGCTGCGCAACCGCCAAGCGGCGTGGCCGGTGCTCGGTGCGGCATGCATCACTCCTGCATTCTGGTTCCAGACGCGCTGTCCACACTCACCGGCTGCTGGCTACGTTTTGTTAGCCGCCCCAGGTCCACGCGGCGCGGCCGAGTGTGTCGACTGCGCTCAAAGCCTGGGCAGTGCGTGGACGACGTTCAACGCCGCGCGTGCCGAGCTGGGAGTGCGCAGAGCGCAGTCGCGCATGTTCAATAGCGACACCGACAGCCTGGTCGGCGTCGTTGGTCCTGGCCCGCCACTGCGCGGGCAACCTGGCGCGCCTCGCGCGCATCCACGTCCGTTCTTAGCAGAGGTCGCCCATGTCCCCCAATTCCATCGCCTTGGCCGTCATCGGCGGCACCGGTGTCTACAAGCTTGCGCAACTCGACGACGTGCAGACGCATGAGCTCGACACCCCGTACGGCGCACCGTCCGGGCCGATCCGTGTCGGCATGTTGCTCGGCCATCGCGTGGCGTTCCTGGCCCGGCACGGCGAGGGGCATTCGCTGCCGCCGCACAAGGTCAACTACCGCGCAAACATCGCTGCGCTGCAGCAAATTGGTGCTTCGCGCGTGCTTGCGCTCAACACGGTGGGCGGCATCACCGACCAGTTTGGACCGCGCGTGCTGGCGTGCCCGGACCAACTGATCGACTACACCTGGGGCCGCATTTCCACCTTCTGCGAAGAGCCGGGGAGCGAGGTGCAGCACGTGGATTTCGGCCACCCGTACTCGCCGATGTTCCGCAGCAAGGTGATCGCCGCCGCGAAAGTAACCGGCGTCTCGCTGGTCGCGGGCGGATGCTACGGCGCAACGCAGGGACCGCGCTTGGAAACGATTGCAGAGATCGCGCGCATGCGCCGCGACGGCTGCGACCTGGTCGGTATGACCGGCATGCCCGAAGCCGGGCTGGCGCGCGAAAAAGGCCTGGAATATGCGTGTCTGGCGATCGTGGCCAACTGGGCAGCCGGGTGTGGCGACGCCCAGGAGATCACCATGGCGGAGGTGTTGGCCAACGTGGATGCGGCCTCGTCCGGGCTACCGGAGCTGATTGGCGAACTTGCACGCGGGTGATTGTCATCGGGGCATAAGCTTTGCATACTCGGCGCGTACGCACCGCCGTACACCACCCATTAATTATTGCAAAGGTCTCGCATCACCATGCCGAACGGTACCGTCAAGTGGTTCAACGACGCCAAGGGATTTGGCTTCATCTCACCGGAGGACGGCAGCGCCGATGTCTTCGCGCACTTCTCCGCGATCAACTCCAAGGGCTTCCGCAGCCTGCAGGAAGGCCAGCGCGTCAGCTATGACGTGACCCAGGGCCCCAAGGGTGCCCAGGCTTCGAACATCACGCCGGTCGAGTAAGCTGACTCGATTGTGCGGTTGAAGAACCCCGCCATGGCGGGGTTTTTTTTGCGCCGGCCCGTGCGGGGGCGGCAAGAGCAGAACAGAGTCAGGAACGATGCAACGGACATTGCGGATTGCGGTAGTGGGCTATGGAACGGCGGGTCAGGCCTTGGCGGTGCTGCTGGGTGCCGACGGCCATCAATTGGATGTCTTCGAACGTGCTGCGGCACCTGGACCGGTTGGCGCCGGCTTCCTGTTGCAGCCCAGCGGCCTGCAGGTGCTGTGGAAGATGGGCTTGTTGTCGCAAGCCCTGGCTCATGGTGCGCCGGTGCGGCGGCTCTACGGCGAAACACCCTGCGGGCGCGCAGTGATGGACATGCAGTACCGCGACCTGGACCCGCGACTGATGGGGCTGGGCATGCAGCGCGGAGCGTTGTTCTCGCTGTTGTGCGATGCCTGGCCCGAATACGCGCAGCTGCACACCGATACGCAGATCACTGCGATCGACCATGACGGAACGCGCGTGCAGGACCAGCGCGGGCAATGGCACGGTCCTTACGATCTGATCATTGCGGCCGATGGTTCGGCATCGACACTGCGTGCGCAGGTGCAAGGCACGCGGCTGGACCGGGTATACCCGTGGGGGGCGTTGTGGTGCCTGCTGCCGCGCGAGGACTGGCCGTTCGTGGACGAGCTGCGTCAGCGCTATATCGGCGCACGCAAGATGATCGGGTTGCTGCCGGTCGGAACGCGGCCGGGAGACGATACTCCGCGCCTGAGTTTTTTCTGGAGCCTGCCATGCACCGATTTCGCTGCATGGGAACAACGCGGCATCGATGCCTGGCGCGAGGAAGTGGCGCAGATGTGGCCCGATGCGATCACGCGCCTGCAGACGGTGCAGGTCCATACCGCGCTGGCACGCGCCAGTTACCGCGATGCGGTGATGACGCGTTGGCATCGCGGGCGTTTCGTATTGGCCGGCGATGCCGCACATGCGATGAGTCCGCAGCTGGGTCAGGGAGTGAACATGGCGTTGCTGGATGCGCTGGCAATGCGCGACGCGCTGCGCGCCGGGGCCGATCTGGATGACGCCTTGCTGCACTACCAGCGCGAACGCCAGGCGCATGTGGCGATCTATCACCGCTGGAGCCGCTGGCTGACGCCGCTGTTTCAATCCGAGCGCGATCTGTGGGCCTACGGGCGTGACCTGTTGCTGCAACCGATGGGCCGCGTGCCGGGCGGGCGTGGACACATGTTGCGTGTGCTCAGCGGTACCCAGCATGGCTGGTTCGGCAAGCTGGCGTTGGCGCCGGAGTTTGTGGAGGCGCTATCGCAGCCGTTGCCGCAACCGATCGGCAATGTCGGCGACTCGGTAGTGGCGCGTTAGCGCGTGGCCGGTATTGGAGCGGTCGACAAAAGGTAGCCAGCGGCTTTCAGGTGGCGCGCAGGAACGTGTGTGCAGGAGAGGAGTATCTCCGCACTCCGATGACGGTCCGCGCCTGCGTGGCCGCTGCGCAGGTGTTTGTGGCTGCTCCTGGTCGGCGCGATGTCGGCCGGGTCGGTGCGCGAATGGAACGGCAGTCCGTGTCCGCATACACCGCCGATCCATTCCATCGCAGGGATGGACGAGCAACTGCGGTACACATGGGCGTGTCCGACCGACGCATGTCTGGCCGACCAGCTGGGAAGGAGCAGCCAGCGCCGGGCTGCAACCCCGCACGGCCAACGATCGAGCCGACCAAGGGCGCCGCACCCGCACCCGCACCCGCCGCAGCGCCGCGTCAGCGCACCGGCAAGGCCACCGCATCGCCTTCCACGCATGCAACCAGACGCTCGCCCTGGATCAGGGTCGGCACCACGCCGGCGGTGAAATGCGAAAACGCCGGCAGGATCGTCACCTTTTCGCGCAACCAGAACGCCGGCCAGCGCCGCGACAGCCCGGGCAGTGCCGCCAGCGGATGCAGATGCCCGCACAGCACATGGCCGGTGGGGTGTGGCAGCGGATCGTGGCGCAGCACGAACGGGCCGTCTTCGACCTGTTCGCCGGCTGCTTCGATATGCAGGTCCGCACCCGCCAGGGCGCGATCGTGATTGCCGCGGATCGCGATTACGCGCAGGCTGCAGTGCTGTTCGCGCCAGGCGCTCCAGCGCCGATGCCAGGCCGCACGCGGTGCCGGCCCATGCAGCAGGTCGCCCAGGATCCATAGTGCGTCCACCTCGCGTTGAGCGAGCAAGGCATCCAGCCGGTCCAGATCATGCGCGGTGCCGCCTGCCGGCAGCCCGATGCCGGCACGCCGGAACACATCGGCCTTGCCCAGATGCAGGTCGGCAATCAGCAAGGCGCGTCGCGCCGGCCGGTACAGCGCGCGTTCGCCGAGCAGTTCCACGGTTTCACCGCCCAGCTGCAGCTGCACGCTATCGCCCATGCTTGCGCTCCAGTTGTTCGGCGGCGCGCAACACGCGCGCTTTCCAGTCTTCGGTGCTCAGCTGGCCACGCACGCGCTCGGCCCACAGCGGAAACGACAACGGGGTGAGGCTGCGTGGCGTGCACAGGCGCAGCTCGCGCCGGGCGCAGTCCTCCAGCGCATGCGCCAGGCGCGCCAGTTCCAGCTGGCCTTCGAACACCTCGCGTTCGGCTTGCGCCAGCAGCAGATGGTCGGGATCGAAGCGCTGCAGAACGTCGTAGAGCAAACCGCTGGAGGCCTGCAGCTGGCGCAGGCTGCGCGGTGCGCGGCCGGGCAACGATGGCGACAACAGGCCGGCCACGCGTGCGATCTCGCGGAATTGGCGGCGTGCCAGCTCGCCCAGGTTGAGGCTGTCGCGCAGATCGTCGAACAGACCAACCGGGGATAACAGCGCCTGCAACAGGCCAGCATCGATCTCGACGTCCTGCGCCGGCGAGAGCACGAAGCCGTAATCGTTGGCGGCGAAGCTGAAGGTATTGCGCTGGCGGCGGCCCCAGCGTGCGGCCAACAGCGCGGCCAACCCTTCGTTGACCTGGCGGCCGGCAAACGGATACACGAACACGTGCCGGCCATCGCGCGCCTTGATGCTTTCCACCAGCAGATGGTTCGGGCCGGGTAATGCAGACAGCGTGGCCTGCAGCTGCACCAGCGGCGCCAGCGCCTGCATCTCCGGCGCCTCGCCGGGGTCGGCAAATAGCGCTTCCACTTCGCGCCCCAATGCCGACGACAGCGGCATGCGCCCGCCCATCCATTTGGGCACCACACCGCTGCCGCCTTTTGCCACGCGTACATACGCGGTCATGTCTTCCAGGCGCACCAGCTCCAGCAGCCGGCCGGCGAACTGGAAACGGTCGCCGCGACGCAGGCGGCCGACGAACTGCTCTTCCACCGCACCCAGCCGGCCGCCACGCAGGAACTGCACGCGCACGCTGCCGTCGCTGGTGATGGTGCCGATGGACAGCCGATGGCGCAGCGCAACGCGCCGATCGGTGACGCGGTAGATGCCATCGTCGTCGCGTACCACCTTGTGGAAATCCGGGTAATGCGCCAACGCGCTGCCGCCTTGCACGATGAAATCGAGCACTGCAGTCCAGGTGGCCGGGTCCAGTGCGGCGAAGGCATCGGTGCCGCGGACTTGCGCGAACAAGGCATCGGCATCGAAGCCGCCGCCGAGCGCAAGGGTCACACAGTGCTGCGCCAGCACGTCCAGCGACAGCCGCGGCGGCGGCCGCGCTTCGATGTGGCCATGGGCAATCGCACGACGCGCAGCGGCGTACTCCACCAGCTCCAGCGCATGCGAGGGCACGCACACCACGTGGCCGGATTCGCCGGGCCGGTGACGCGCGCGGCCGGCGCGTTGCAGCAACCGCGCAATGCCCTTGGGGCTGCCGACCTGCAGCACCTGATCCACCGCCGGAAAATCCACGCCCAGATCCAGGCTGGAGGTGGCGACCACACAGCGCAAGCTGCCATCGCGCAGCCCTTGCTCGGCGGCCGTGCGCAAGCTCGGGTCCAGCGAGCCGTGGTGCAGCGCCAGCGTGGCCAGATCGTCTGGCCACACTGCGCTCAGGGCCTGATGCCACAGCTCGGCCTGTGCGCGCGTATTGGTAAACACCAGGCTGGTGCCGTGCTGCAGGATCTTCTGCAGCACGCGCGCCAGTTGCGCCAGGCCCAGGTGGCCGGCCCACGGAAAGCGCTCGCCGCTGTCGGGCAGCAGCGTCTCCAGCGTCATGGCACGTGGCCTGACGCCGGACACCAGTGCGGCATGGGGCAGATGCGGCAGCAGCACGTCGCGTGCCTGCGCCAGATTGCCCAAGGTGGCCGACAGGCCCCAGATACGCAGGGTCGGCGTCCAGCCGCGCAGGCGCGCCAGGCACAGCTGCAGCAGCACGCCACGCTTGTTGCCCAGCAGCTCGTGCCATTCGTCCACGATCACGCAGCGCAACGCCGACAGCTGCGGCGCGGTGTCCGGGTACGACAGCAACAGGGCGAGCGATTCGGGCGTGGTGACCAGCACATCAAGCTTGCCGCTGCGTGCCAGGCGCTTGTCGCGCGCGCTGGCATCGCCGGTACGCAGGCCCACCTGCCAATCCAGGCCCAAGGCATCCACCGGTTCACGCAGCGCACGCGCGGTGTCGGCGGCCAGTGCACGCAGTGGCGTGATCCAGAGTACCTGCAGCGTGCGTTGTTGCTGCCGGCGCGCGCTGGCTGCGGGCCTGGCGGATCGTGCCGCTGGTTTGCGTCCGCGCGCGGCCAGCGCTTCCAGCAGCGGACCGCCGAAGGCCGCCAGCGTCTTGCCGCTACCGGTGGGGGTATGCAGCAACCCGGATTCGCCGTCGAGATAGCGCTTCCAGACATCGCGCTGGAACGGCAGCGGCGCCCAGCCGCGCTGCGCGAACCAGGCGCGCCATTGCTGCAGCGGCGTAGCACGCAGTTGCTGCGGTACCGTCACCGCGCCAGTGCCTGCAGGCTGCTCAGATGGTCGGCCTCGGCAAACGGCTTGTCGTGCCGCCAGCGCAGGATACGCGGGAAGCGCACAGCAATGCCCGACTTGTGGCGCGCGCTGCGGTTCACCGCTTCAAATCCCAGCTCGAACACGTGATGCGGGCTCACCGCACGCACCGGCCCGAAACGTTCGGTGGTATTGGCGCGAATCCAGCGGTCCAGCTGCAGGATCTCGGTATCGTCCAGGCCCGAATAGGCCTTGGCGATCGGCACCAGCTGACCGGCGTGCCAGAGTCCGAAGGTGTAGTCGGTGTACAGCGTGCTGCGCCGGCCATGGCCGGCCTGGGCATACAGCAGCACTGCATCGATGGTGAGCGGGTCGATCTTCCACTTCCACCAGTCGCCGCGGCGTCGCCCGGCCTGGTACACCGAGTTGGCGCGCTTGAGCATCAGGCCTTCCACGCCGCGTTCGCGCGCTTGCACGCGCAGCTGTGCGGCGGCCTGCCAATCGTTGGCCTGGACCAGCGGCGAGGCAACGATGCGCGAATCGTCGAGCGTGGTGAGCACGCCCTCCAGCAGTGCGCGCCGCTCATGCAAAGAACGCTCGCGCAGATCCACGCCGTCCAGCTCGAGCAGGTCGTAGGCCACCACGCGTGCAGGCGCGGCCGCCAATGTCTTGGGCCCAGGCTTGAGCCGCTGGATGCGCGTCTGCAAGGCAGTGAACGCCATCGGCAGCGGTTGCTCGGGCTGCCAGGCCAGCAGCTCGCCATCGATGACGGTCCCATCGGGCAACTGCAGCGCCGCCTGTTCGATCTCCGGGAAGCGGCCATCCAGGCGTTCCTCGCCACGCGACCACAGGGCGGCTTCGCCAGCGCGCCGGATCAGCTGCAGGCGGATGCCGTCCCATTTCCATTCCAGCAGCCAGTCGTCGATGGCGCCCAGCGTGTCCACATCCGCCTCCAGCGGGGAGGCGAGAAAGAACGGGTAGGGCTGCTGGCGGTCGCCGGGCAGCTCCTCGCTGGTCAACAGATCGGCCAGGTAGGTGGGATGCGGGCGCCAGCTGCCCAGCATGCGTTGCGCGATCCGGGCGATGTCCACGCCCGACAACTCGGCCAGCGCCTGTTGCACCAGCCGCTGCGAGACGCCCACGCGCAGGGCGCCGGTCAGCAGTTTGTTGAACACCAGGCGCTCGTCGAAAGCCAGGCTGCGCCAGGCCTGCACGATGCACGCCTTGCGCACGTCCACGTCCTGATTGGCGATCGGCAACAGCCGCTGTTCGATCCAGTCGGCCAGCGGCAGATCGGCCGCTTCGGTGGCCGGGTCGTCGAGCAGCAATGCCAGCGTTTCGGCCAGATCGCCCACGTGGTCGTAGCTGTCGGCCACCAGCCAGTCGGCGATCCCGGCGGTGTCGGTGATCCATTCGCGCAACTCGCCGCTGCTGGCAATGCGCATGCGGCTGCTGGCGACCTTGCCGCCGGCCAGCAGGTAAAGCGCCCATGCTGCATCCAGCGGAGCGGCGTCGCGAAAATAGGCGACCAGCGCGGCACGCTTGTCGAGCGTGCCGGTGCTGCGATCCAGGGTGCGGTACAGCGCAGCAAACCGCTTCACGGCAGTGCCTGCGCCGTAGCGTGTCGGTCGGCCGCGCGCAGCTCCAGCGCGCGGCGCGTGAATGCAGCCAGCGTGCGTGGGCGGCGCTGCGGCCGGGGTGGGCCGATGACGGCGGCCGGCGCGCTGCGGTACACGCGAAAAGCCAGCGCATGCCGGCGGAACGCCAGTGCGCCGCTCAGACGAATGCGCGGACGTGCGCGCGTATACCGGCGTGCGGGGAGCGGGTTCATTCTTCGGCTCCAAAGTCGGTGCGGAAGGCTTCGGCTGCGACACCGCGCTCACGCAGGTGCTGGATCAGTGCATCGGTATTGCCATGGGTGGCGATCACGCGGCGAGCGCCGGTGTCTTCGATGGTGCGCAACAGGTCCGGCCAATCGGCGTGGTCGGACACCACGAAGCCGCGGTCGTAATTGCGTCGCCGCCGGTTGCCGCGGATGCGCATCCAGCCGGAGGCGAATCCCTGCTGCGCATGCCGGAAGCGGCGGATCCAGGTGCTGCCCGCGGCCGAAGGCGGTGCCAGCACCAGCTGGCCGGCATAGTCGGCACCGCGCGCATGCTCACTGACCGGCTGGGTGTCCAGCATCGCGATGCCTGCCTGGCGATACACCTCCACGCCGGTAGCGATCGCGCCATGCAGCAACGCCGGTTGCGTGTCCCAGGCGGCTAGCTCGGCCAGCACACGCTGCGCCTTGCCCAGCGCGTAGCAATACAGGATGGCGGCCTCGCCGCGCTCGGCGCATTCGTGGCGCCAGGCGACGATGTCGGCGGCAACGTCCGAGGTGTCCGGCCAGCGATACACCGGCAGGCCGAACGTCGCTTCGGTGATGAAGGTGTCGCACGGCACCACCTCGAAAGGCTTGCAGGTGGGATCGTGCTGGCGCTTGTAGTCGCCCGAGGCCACCCAGACTTCGCCATCCACTTCGATGCGAACCTGCGCCGAGCCCAGCACGTGTCCGGCCGGATGCAGCGACACGCGGGCACGTCCCAACGTAAACGCTTCACCATCGGCGTGCGTGTGATAGGCCTGTTCGCCAAGCCGCCACTGCAGGATCGGCAGGCTCTCGCGGGTGCAGTGGTACTCGCCCATGCCGCTGCGCGCGTGGTCGCCATGCCCATGGGTAATCACCGCGCGCGGCACCGGCCGCCAGGGATCGATGTGGAAGTCGCCCTGTGGGCAATACAGCCCTTCGGGTCCCAATACCACCAGATCGCCGCGTGTGTCGTTGCCGTTATGCATGGTCCAACTCTGGCCAAGCCGATGTGCAGATCCTGAGAATGGGGAATGGATGCAGGCGGATGGGACGCGCTGGGTGCCGCCTGGACGGGTGGACGAACGCTGCATCGATGACGCGGGCACGATTCTGTGCCGGGTGCCGGGTGCCGGGTGCCGGTGCGATGCACCAGGCACGCTACGAGGTGCGAGGTGCGAGAGTTTTGCCGGCATCGTCGCGCCGCTCATGCTCGCAAGCTCGCATGCACCGGAGTTCTGCGGCGTCACCTGTCGCGAGGGCGATAACCATGGATACTGCATCGGGGCATGCCACGACGGTCCGCTTCAAGCAACGCAACAGGCGCGACAGCGAATCGACATCGGCATTTGTCTGCCTGCGACTGCATCGGTGTCAGACGTCACTTCCTGCCGCGTCCCCGATCGCGTGACGCCAGCCGTCAAGCACAACGCGTCGCCAGTCGTGCGTTGCCGTGCGGCCTGATGCACTGGTGACAGGCAATCAGGCACCAGCAGACGCGTCGCAAGACCCGTCGCTCAAGGGGTTTCAAGTGGCCTCGCTATCGTGCGGGTGGGCGTGGGCCAGCCATCGCTGCTGATTGGACGGCATCACCGGTGCTGGGATGCCGGTCTTAGATGCGGGGATCTGGAAATCGGGATTTTTCGACGGTGCGAACCGCCTCTTGTAACAAGTAATGCGCAGTACGCATTGATCTGCATGCGACAAGTAGCTGAACTGCTGAACAGCAGTACCAAGTTGCAAACAGACAAGTTGCAAACAGGCAAGTGGCGACAAGCAAGTCAATAGCGACAAGCAGGCAGCAAAGCACGGTCAAGCGAAAGGCATTACCTGCATCTGGGTCGCATGGGACATCATCGCGCAGCCATCGAGAGTGAGGCGATGCACCGCGCGTACTGACAGGGCAGCGGCCAGTTCTTCTCCAGAGCGCTCGCGCAACCGGGCAACGGATCCAGCGCTGGTCCCGCACTCGCTCGAGCTAATGCCGCGTGCGCCGCCCAGGCGCACGCACGGCCGTCGCTTCCACTGCCAGGGTGAAGCCGCGTTCTTCGCCGCCCAGCATCGCGCCCACGTCGACGACCTGGCGGCGGATCTCCTCGCCTTTGCCATTGCGCACGATCACGACCACCGTGTATTCCCACGGATCGCCATCGGCAGGATGGCGAATGGTGCCGTCGACCTTGAGCGGCACGATCGGCGCCGGCTGCGCGTGCTGCGCAGCCGCCGAGTCGAAGCGCAGGTGGTGCTTGCAGGCCGGGCAGACGCTGGCGCTTTCCAGGATCGTGGCCTTGCAATGCGGGCAGCTGCGGGTAGCGCCGGGCGTGCCCGGGCGGGGTGCACTCATACGGCGCCGCTGTCGTCACCGCCGCTGGTGCCGGATGCGCCACTGCCGCCACTGCCGTTCGTCTTGCTGCCACCGCCCGGCTTGGCCGCATCCTCGCCCCAGCCGAAATCCGCCTGGCCGCGCATCCGCGCACCCGAGGCCACGGTGAGGCTGCCGGCCTTGACGTCGCCGACCAGCACGCCGGAAGTCTGCAACTCCACCTGCGCGGCCGATTCGATATTGCCTTCCAGCTCACCGGCAATGATGACCTTGTTGGCGCGCACGCCGCCGTTGAGCTTGGCGCCGCGTTCGATGGTGAGGTCGCCCTTGACGTTGACATCGCCCTTGAAGCGGCCGGCCAGACGGACATGGCCGGCGCCCTCGATCTTGCCCTCGATGCTGATATCGGCGGCGATCAGCGACTCCTTGGCCTCGCTCTGCCGCGGCGACGGTGTGGCCGTGGGCGCCACGCTGGGCGTGGCGGTGGCCGGCACGGGCTGGGCCGGGCTGGCGTCTGCGGTGAACAGCCGTCCGTCGGCGGCCGGAACCTCTGGGGCAGGGGGAACGCCGTCTTTCTTGTTGGGACCTTGATCGCGCCACATCGACATCGGATTGCCTCGCTTCGGGGGTCGAAGCCGACTATCGCCGCGTCAATCGATCTTTTTTGTGACAGCGCGCGCAATCCAGGATCGACGCGGTGCGTGCTCAGTCCAGCGCAGGCATTCCGGCGCCATGGCGCTCGACCCGATTGCGTCCCCGATGCTTGGCCGCATACAGCGCGGCATCGGCCTTCTGGATCAGGCTGGCGCCCAGTTCGCCATCGGCCGGGAAGCTGGCCACGCCGATGGAGGCGGTCACCCGCGGCAACGCACGCTGGCCGTCGCTGACCGCCAGCGCCGCGATATGGCCACGGATCTGCTCGGCCACGCGCATCGCCTCGTCGCCATCGGCCTCGGGCAGGATCACGGTGAATTCCTCGCCACCGTAGCGGCAGGCCACGTCCTCGGCGCGCAGGCGGGTCAGCAGCAATTCGCCCACTGCAGCCAGCAGCAGGTCGCCGCCGGCATGCCCCTGGCTGTCGTTGAACTGCTTGAAATGGTCGACATCCAGCATCAGCACCGATAGCGGCAGCCCGCGGCGCGCGCAGCGCGCCAGCTCATGGCTGAGCGACTCTTCCAGGTAGCGGCGGTTGTACAGGCCGGTCAGCGCATCGCGGATCGATTGCCGGCGCAGCGATTCGCGCAGGCGCAGATTGCTCAACGCCAGCGACAGCTGCTCGGCCGCCGCTTCGGCGATCTCCAGCCGCGGCATCGGCCCCGGGCCAGGCGAGGACAGAAACAGGAAGCCGAGTTGAGTGCCCTGCGCCGACATCGGCAGGCACGCGGTGCTGACGGGCAGGTCGGTGTCGGGTATTTCGATATGCGCGCACACCGCATCCCGGTGCAGGTCGTCGACGAGATGCGGCTGGCCGCGGCGCAAGGCCCAGCATTCTTCCGGCAACAGGTGCGGGGCGCTTTGTACCAGCGGTTCGCCCCAGTGGCTGATCGCCTCGGCACGGTCCTGCGAGGCGCGCAGCAGGTACACGCTTCCGGCAACGCCGGGCAACAGGCTGGCCAGGGTGCGGCTGGTGACCACCAATGCTTCCTCTGCACTGATGCAGCTCTGCAGCAGCCCGGTATAGCGGCTGAGCAGGTTGAGATCGGCGGTACTGCGCTGCAGCGCGCCAACGCTATCGCCCAGCTCGCGGTTGGCCTGCGCAGCCAGGCGTTCGGCCTGCGCCCGATGGCGCAATTCGCGCATCAGCAAGGCATACACCGCGCCGACCACCAACAGCCCGAACGGAATGCCGGCCAGTGCCAGTACCAGCAGCAAGGTGGCGCTCTGCCGGCTGCTTTCGGCGCGTTGTGCCAGTAGTTCCTGTTCGCGCTGCACCATCGTCAGCGCCTGCTCGCGGATGGCGCTGGTGGTCCGGAACGCGGTCTGCCGGATGTTCGCACGTGCCGGCTCCAGGCCGCTCTGCGCGTAAACATCCAGCACCCGCTGAATCTGCTGCAGCCGCGTCTGCACCAGGGCCTGCAACTGGTCCAGATGCTGCTCCTGCGCGGGGTTGTCGACGATCAGCCGGCGCAGGTTGGCGAGCAGGATCGGCAGGCGCTCAACGCTGGTCTGGTAATCCAGCAGGTAGGCGTCGTTGCCGGTCAGCAGGAAGCCGCGCTGCGCCGATTCGGCATCCAGCAACCGCGCCTGGATCTCGTCGACCCGGCCGATCACCTCATGCGTATGCGATACCAGCGCTGCATCGGCCAGCGAGCGACGTGCACCGACAAAGATGCCAACGCCGATGGCGATAAAGATCAGCGCAGAGAAGGCCAGCGCCAGCTGGTTGCGGCGGCGCGATGTAAAGGAAGAGGGCATAGCCGAATGCTAGCGTGCCAGCCTCGACAACACGAGCGCGATCCCGGCCGGAGACGTGCGCGCCGGCACGAAATGGCCGGCGCGCAAACGAAGTGATGCAACGAAATGGGAGTAGCTCTGGCGCCTTGTTGGCAAGCGTCCGTCATCAGAGATGGGCGGTGTGTTGACGCCCGGGTCCAGGCGATAGTCACACCGGCCTTCATGCGCTGGATGCGCGCTTGTGGATGAGCGCATCCAGCGTCAATTGCGCTCAGTGCTGGGGATGCTCGGCATCGTGCTTGTCGGCATTCTGCTCGGCCTTGTTGGCCATCTCGCGGGTCTTGTCGGCAGTGGCGTCGGCGGCATTGGCGGTGGCGCGGCTGGCGTCGGCGGCCAGCTCGCGTGCGGCGACACGTGCATCGGCAGTGGCGGCCTTGGCTTCCACGGCGGCGCGGTCGGCAGCCTGTTCGGTCGCGGCGGCAGCGTGCTTGGCGGCCGAGGCGGCGTCGCGGCGCGCCTGCTCGGCGTCAGGGCCCTGGCAGGCAGCAAGAGTGAGGGCAGCGATGGCGCTCAACGACAGCATGCGGATCGTCTTCATGGGTGGTCCTGTTCCTGTTCCGGTAGTGGAGAGCGGAGCTTAGGCAGGGGCCGATGCAGCCTGCGTCAAGGTGCAGCCTGCTACCCAATGCAGGCCAGTCAATAGATCTGTTGGCGATGCAGTGACGCATCCCTGGCGATCAGCAAAGAACCAGCGTGGATGACAGGCAAAGAAAAAGCCGCTGGAAACCAGCGGCTTTTTCCGAACGCGCTTAAAGCGAAGAAGTGATTACTTCTTGGCTTCTTCAGCGGTGTCCTTAGCAGCTTCGGCGGTGTTTTCAGCCGTCTTGGCAGCGTCGGCAGCCTGCTCAGCAGCAGCGTCGGTCGCGGCGCCGGAAGCAGCCTGGGCAGCGTCAGCAGCGGTATCGGCCGAAGCAGCGGCGGTGGTGGCAGCAGCCTGAGCGGCGTCAGCCGACTGCGAGCCCGAGGCAGCAGCCTGGTCGGCAGCGGTCTGAGCGTCGGCAGCAGCTTCGTTAGCCGAAGCAGCAGCGTCCTGAGCCTGTTCCGGCTTCGAGCAAGCGGTCAGGGCCAGGCCCAGAGCCATTGCGATCAGCAGCTTGTTGATGGTCATTGTTTCAATCCTCGTCGTTAGATTAGGCAACGCGCTATTGCGCGCCCCCGACATGATGACGGCCACAAGACGGGTGTCAAGCGCACGCGCATTCAGTTTTGCAAAATCGCCGTTAAAGGCTGTTAAATCAATTCGATAGCGATGGCGGTCGCTTCACCGCCGCCGATGCACAGCGTCGCGATCCCGCGCTTGCCTCCGCGCGTGCGCAACGCATTCACCAATGTCACCACCAATCGCGCACCGGATGCACCGATCGGATGACCCAGCGCGCAGGCACCGCCATGCACGTTGACCCTGTCGTGCGAAATCCCCAGCTCCTTGATCGGCGTCATCGCCACCACGGCGAAGGCTTCATTGATTTCGAACAGGTCCACCTGGTCCAGTTGCCAGCCGATCTTGCCGAGCAGCGACTGGATGGCCGCCACCGGCGCGGTGGTGAACCACTCGGGCGCCTGCGAGTGGGTGACATGGCCGACGATGCGTGCCAGCGGGGTCACGCCGCGACGTTGCGCGTCGTCGGCACTCATTAGCACGGTGATCGCGGCGCCGTCGGAAATACTCGACGAACTGGCCGCGGTCACGGTGCCGTCCTTCCTGAAGGCCGGTTTCAGGGTCGGGATCTTGGCCACGTCGGATTTGCCGGGCTGCTCATCGCGATCAACGATGACCTCGCCCTTGCGCGTGGCCACCGTGAAGGGAACGATTTCCTCGGCGAACGCGCCGCTGTGCTGTGCGGCCTGTGCACGTTCCACCGAGGCGATCGCGAATGCATCCTGGTCGGCGCGGCTGAAACCGAACTTTTCGGCAGTGGCTTCGCCGAACACGCCCATGGCCTGGCCGTCGTACGGGTTGGTCAGGCCGTCCCAGGCCATGTGGTCGACGGCCTGGAAATTGCCGTAGCGGTTACCGGTGCGCGAATTGGGCAGCAGATGCGGTGCGTTGCTCATCGACTCCATGCCGCCGGCGACCACGATGCTGGCCGAGCCGGCCTTGATCAGGTCGTGGCCGAACATGATGGCCTTCATGCCCGAGCCGCACACCTTGTTGATGGTGGTGGCGCCGGTCGAGGTCGGAATGCCTGCCGCGATGGCGGCCTGCCGCGCCGGCGCCTGGCCGAGATTGGCCGGCAGCACGCAGCCAACGATGACCTCGGAGACATCGGCCGGGGCGACCCCCGACTGCGCCAGCGCGCCTTCGATCGCGGCAGCGGCGAGCGCAGGTGCCGGCACTCCGTTGAATTGGCCGAGGAACGAGCCGATGGCGGTGCGTTTTGCAGCAACGATGACGATGTCGGACATGAGTGGATACCGTTTAAAGTGAAACGATTATCTGCCTCATGGCCGGATCACGCCAGCGCACGCCGTGCTGGAGCAAGTGCATGGCATACAGTATAAAAATCAATAATCGGGCCCAGGGTTGGGTCCGTCCATGGAATGGGTTCGGGGAGAGCAACACAATGAGGAAGAGAGACGTCGCCAGGACTGTCCTGGCCTCGGCGTTGGCTGTGGCGTTGACCGCGTGTGGTGGTGGCGGTGGCGGCGGAGGTATCCGCTCGACGGCACCGAGTGCGCCGCCGCCGACCTCGCCACCACCGCCCCCGCCGCCGCCCACGTCTCCGCCACCGCCGGCCACTGCGCCGACGCCGGAGCCTGCGATCGATGCGCATCTGGCACTGACCAATGCACGTGCGGCGCAGGCCTTGGGCTTCACCGGCGCTGGCTATCGCATCGGGGTCATCGACAGCGGCATCAACACCAATCATCCGGCGCTGCAGGGGCGGGTGAGCGACAGCTTCATCTATGTCGATCCGCGGACCAACAACGTCGCCAAGGGCGACGTTGTTGGCCACGGCACCGTCGTCGCCGAGCTTGCGGCCGGACGCGCAGTGGGCCAATGGCCGGGTGGCATCGCCCCCGGAGCGGGCCTGGTGTCTGCGCGCATCATCAATGACCGGGCGCCGGTCGATGACGGCAGCGGCCAAGGCAATGAGGTGGATGGCCCGCTCGGGTTGGGACCGGTGCATGCAGACCTGATCGGTGCCGGCGTGCGCATCTTGAATAACTCCTGGGGCGGTGTGTACTGGAACGACGCATCGGTCACCAATCAGATGGCGCAGGAATACCGTTCTTTCGTCATCAACAACGATGGCCTGGTGGTATTTGCCGCAGGCAACGAGTCGCGTGCGCAGCCTTCCGACACGGCAGCACTCCCCAGTCAGCCGGGCCCCGCCGGCACGTTGCCGGCAGCGGACCTGGAGCGTGGCTGGCTGGTCGTCGGTGCGCTGGATACCGCCAATCCCACGCAGCTGGCGTCGTACTCCAACGCTTGCGGCATGGCGATGCGCTATTGCCTGGTAGCGCCGGGGACGTCGATGTTCATCGACCCCGACGCCACCGCCAGCAACATCCGTTATTTCTATGGCAGCGGTACCTCGTTTGCCGCACCACTGGTGTCCGGTGCAGCGGCGCTGGTATGGCAGGCATTTCCGTATTTCAGCAATGATCTGGTGCGCCAGACGCTGCTGGGAACGGCCACCGATCTGGGTGCAGCAGGCGTCGATCCGGTGTTCGGCTATGGGCTGCTCAATGTGGGCAAGGCGGTACTGGGGCCGGCGCGGTTCGACTGGGGCACGGTGGACGTCAACGTGAACACCTTGCGTTCCACCTGGGCCAACGACATCAGTGGCAGCGGTGGCCTGACCAAGCGCGGAACCGGCACGCTGGTCTTGGGCGGCACGGCCAATACCTTCACCGGCGACACCCAGGTACTTGGCGGCACCTTGCAGACCGCCAGCCTGCAGAGTGCACGGGTGGGTATCGCCAATGGGGCGAGCCTGATCGGCGCCGGCAGGATCGGCGGGCGGGTCGACAATGCCGGCACGCTGCAGGTCAATAGCGCGGTGCTATCGGTCAACGGGAACTATACCCAGGACAGTAACGGGCGTCTGGCGCTGAACGTCGGAGACCGCTTGAACGTAAGCGGCACCGCGACCATCGCCGGCGACCTGCAATTGCTTGGCCGGCGCAGCTACGTCGCCAACACCACCACCTATCCGGTACTGCAGGCAACCAACGGCTTGCAGGGCACGTTTGCAACGACCAGCGGCGGGCCGGCAGTGACCTTCCTCGACGCCACGGTGACCTACGACGCCAACACCGCGTTCGTGTCGCTGCAGCGCATGGATGTCACCGCGGTCGCCACCTCCCTTGGTGCGGTGGGGACGGCGTCGATGGAGTCTGCCGTTCGGGTGGAGCAGGCGTTCCAGAAGGTAGACGCGCAACAGCTGCAAGGCAGTGGCGCGATCAGCGGCAGCTTCATGCGTGCCGCGGCAGCGTTGCAGCAGGCGCCCGATGCCAAGGCGGCAGCGGACTCGCTACGCAGCCTGTCCGGGCGTGCGCATGCGGCGTCGGCGGCAATGACCTTCGACACCATCGATCTGGGGCGGCGTGCGCTGGCGTCGCATTTCGATGGCCTGTCGCAGCAGCCGCGGTTGCTTGGTACCTGGCAACGCGCGCTGGGTGGTCCGGGGGAGGGCGGGGTGACCACCTCCGGATTCGCCACCTCCGGCTGGATGATGGGCAACGACCTGCGCCTGGCGTCCGGCGCAGTCGCCGGCTTTGCATTTGGTGAAACGCGCTCCAGCAGCCTGGGCGACCTGGATGGTGCACGTGGCCGCGATCGTCAGGTGCAGGCACAGCTGTACTGGGGCACCACGCTGGGGTCGGCCTATACGCTGGGGCAGCTGGGGTTTGGCAACGTCAACCGGCAGATCGAACGGAACCTGCAGTTGGGCGAAGACCGCAGCAGCGCCTTCAGCGATTACAGCGGCAGTTATCTCAGCAGCAACCTGGAAGCCGGCTACCGCTGGGGACATGCGGCCGCCTCGCTGACCCCATACATGGGGCTGGACTATGTGCGCTTGCGTAGCGAAGGCTTCCGCGAAAGCGGTGGCGACGGGTTCGGTCTGCGTGCCGATGCGAATATGTCATCGCGCACCCAGGTGCTGGCAGGCGTGCGGTCGGCATACCGTTGGCGTGGCCTGCAGTTGGGCGGGTACGCCGAATGGCAGCAGGCGCTGAGCAGCCAGGGCCTGCTGCTGGATGCCAGCTTCATCGGTGTGGATGCCTGGGCACCGCTGCGCGGCATGCAGCCGGCACGTTCGGGCGGGCTGTTCGGAATCGCCGCGTCGACGCCACTGGGGCAGCAGAGCCAGCTGCGTTTTGGTTACGACCAGCGGGTGGGCGAGCGTGGCGACGATCGCGCGCTGAGCCTGAAGTACAGCGCCGATTTCTGATCGGCGTGGTGACGCCCGGGCGCAATGCCCGGGCGTGGCGCTTTCAGCGGCAATCACTTACTGCGCTGGTCGTTACGCCCGATCTATCTGTTTCCAGTTACTCGCCGCGTAGTTTGTGCAGGAAGCGCGGCGCAGTACGGCCCAGCGGCAGCTTGAGTTTACTGATCGCCTCGATGCGGGTTTCGGCGATCTGATCGGCCGCCACCTGCGGTGAAACGTCCTGCTGCGCCGACAGGTCGAAGACCTTTTCCAGGTTGTGGTAAATGCTGCGGATCAGACGCATGGCGCGTTCGCGGTTGTAGCCATCGATTTCCAGCGAGACATTCATCACCCCGCCGGCATTGACCACGTAATCGGGCGCATACAGGATGCCGCGCCGGTGCAGTTCCTCGCCGATGGCGGCGCTGGCAAGCTGATTATTGGCGGTGCCGCAGATGATCCTGGCCTTGAGTTGCGGCAGGGTCTGTTCGTTGATGGCCCCCTCCAGCGCGCAGGGAGCGAAGACGTCGGCCGCGACCTGATGGATCTCGTCCGGGCGCACGGCCTCGGCGCCGTACTCGGCCACCGCGCGGTCCACCAGTGCCTGATTCAGGTCGGCCACATACAGTTTCGCGCCGCGTTCCTTGAGCAGCTTCACCAATTCCATGCCGATGTGGCCCAGGCCCTGGATCGCGATGCTGGCCTTGCCCACTTCCTCATGGCCGAGCTTGCGATTGAGCGAGGCCATCAGCGCCTGCAGCGCGCCATAGGCAGTGAAGGGAGCAGGGTCGCCGGAGCCGCGGTGCACCTGGTGTACGCCGGTGACGTACTCGCTTTCCAGGTAGATCTGCTCCATGTCGTTGACGTCGGTGCCGACATCTTCGGAGGTGATGTAGCGCCCGCCCAAGGTGTCCACGAACCGGCCGAATGCGCGAAACAGCGCCTCGCTCTTGTCGGTCTTGGGGTCGCCGATGATCACCGCCTTGCCGCCACCGACGTTCAGGCCGGCCAGTGCGTTCTTGTAGGTCATGGTGCGGCTGAGGCGCAGCGCATCATCCAGCGCCGCCTCGCTATTGGGGTAGGGACGCATGCGCACGCCGCCCAGGGCGGGCCCGAGCCGGGTACTGTGCAAGGCAATGATGGCCTTGAGACCGGCATCGCGGTTGTGACAGAAGATCACCTGCTCGTGGCCGGTGGTGTCGAGGGTTTCGAAAAGCATCGAAGGCTCCGCGGGGCTGCGTGATGTGCCTTCCCTGAGGCCGGGTCTGCACCCGTGCAATGGGAAACAAAAAACGCGACGTTTGCAGATCCAGTCCGGTCACGTCGCGCTGCAACATTTTAAACCACGTCGACAGGGGGTTGTGTATGAATCTGTTCACCAATCCCGATAGCGCTGCTGCCGAAACCACAGCGTCCCCAGCCACTTGGTTCCGGCCGTGACCGGCAGCCCGGCGTGGAGCGAATCCGGATCGGGGCGGCCGTCGGGGTGGAGATGGTCGAAGCACACCAAGGGAATGGCAGGCAATTGCACTTCCAGGCGGCCAGGTGGGGCTCCGTCTGGCCTGGTGTCTTGCCCGTAAACCGCCGCTGCAGGCAGCGTGCGGCGGTCAGACAAAGATCCTGGAAGTTGTACACGACGTTGGCGCCTGGTGCACGGCACCGCAAGCACCTCGGCGACAGACATGCGCAGTTCCCAAGCGCATCGCCACGTGGTGGAAGTCAGCCGTCGGATTCCATGGCCAGATGGGTCAGGTACAACCGCAGATCGAATTCCAGCTGGTGGTAATCCGGGCGCATGTGGTGACACAGTTGGTAGAAGGCCTTGTTGTGGTCGGCCTCTTTCAGGTGCGCCAGCTCGTGGGCCACGATCATGTGCAGGAAGGGTTCGGGCGCGTCGCGAAACACCGAGGCAATGCGGATTTCGCGGCTGGCCTTGAGTCGGCCGCCGTGGACGCGCGAGATGGCGGTATGCGTGCCCAGTGCGTGCTTCACCACCTGCAGGTGGTTGTCGTAGACGGCCTTGTGCAAGGTCGGAGAGGAGCGCATGTAACGCTCCTTCATGGCCTTGACGTAGTCATACAGGTGGCGATCGGTGCGGATGGAGTGCCGCTCTGGATAGCGCTGTGCCAGTACCGCGGCAAGCTTGTCCTGCGCAATCAATTCGCGCACCTGATCCAGGACAGCGGGTGGGTAACCGGTGAGGTAGCGAAGGGTGTCCATGGCGATCGGATGCGGCGAGAACCGCATGATCGCCGATGCGGGCAGGACTGGCGACTGTTCCGATGGGATGCTCGCCAGCAGTGAACCTCAGCCGATGGCGGGAATGTGGATGTTGTTGAGGCGGCCATGACGGTCGCAAAAGCCGTCGTGAGGTGGCAGGCGCGCGGCTCGTTGCGCGGAGCGTTTTCTGTCAGCTGAGTGCAGCGTTCAACAGCGGGCGCTATCCAACGATCCAACCAGTGTAGGGCGACAGCACGGCTTCAGTGGCGTGGCTATGTGCCTGCGGGCTGGCACTGCTGCGTCAGTCCGGGGTGATGGACGTGTGCCAGCGTGTGTCATGCGTATTCACGAATGCGGCACATCCGGATGGGTAGCGTGCAGCGCATGTTTTGCGGCGACGTGCCGCGAACACACGATTGAACGATTGCATTGTGTCGAACTAGGAGACAACAACATGATCAAGTGGGCCATTATCTTCGCCATCATCGGACTGATTGCCGGTGCGCTTGGATTTGGTGGGATGGCAGGCGCCGCGATGGGCATTGCCAAGTTCCTGTTCTGGGCCGGCATCATCATTGCCATCGTGCTGTTCGTGCTGGGCATGACGATCGCCAAGAAGGTGACCTGAGGCGGCTTGCAGATCCTCGCGAAGGCATCTCTCAACGAGTGCCATGCAGCCAGAAAGAGCGGCCATTGGCCGCTCTTTTTTTGTACGTGATTCCCCGGCTGCGGTGCCGCAGGCGGCCGCAACCGTAGTTGGTGGCCGCAGATTGCCGTTCTGACCTGCCGTCAGACGCCGGTGTTGTCGGCCGCGGTATGCAGCGCGATGTTGAGCTGATCGATGGTCACGATCCAGTCGGCATCGTCGAGGCGTTCTTCACGCAGCAACTGCGCCTGTGCCGGCGTCCAGAACGGTGCCTCCTCCAGTCGCATCTCGCCCGGCAGCGGCGAATGTTCGGCGATGAAAGTGCGAATACTCGCCTCGTCTGACGGAAGGCCAAGCTGGGCGAACAATTCCGAGAACGGGTGAACGGGGTGTTCCATTGCAACTCCTTTGTAGGTGCAGACGATCGGATGTTAGAGCACGCAGTTTGAGGGCACTGTGCACGCCCGGCTTGGATTTGCCTGCGCCGATGACCATATTGGCAGCCTGACCAGCGAAGGGTGAGACCACCATGGCAACCGGATGGGCGGGTGATGGAGCGGTGCAGGACCAGATCGATGCCACCGTCGAGGATGCAATCAAGCGCGCGCGGAGCCAGTTGCACCAGGGGCCGAGCCTGACGCACTGCGAGGACTGCGACGCACCGATCCCAGAAGCGCGTCGTAAGGCCGTGCCGGGCGTGCACCTATGCGTGACCTGCCAGGAAATGCATGATCAGGAGCACGGCGCGCAGAGCGGCTTCAACCGCCGTGGCAGCAAGGACAGTCAGCTGCGCTGACCGGGCTGGTGGCCTGTCCGTCAGCGTGCGGGCGACGCCGTGTTGTGCGAACGAAGCAGGCTATACCTTGGTACGCGCATGCGACAAAGCGCCGATCTACATGGCGCCACAGCTGGCGTGGCACGCCCGCCGCGTGAGCTGCTGCGCCGTTAGCTTGCGTTGAAGCCGCTGCTCTCGCGCCAACGACGCGTCGTACGCTGGAAGAACAGGCTGTTGGGTACCTGCAGCACGCTGCCGGCGTGGTCGCCGGTTTCTTCCAGCGTCGTGTAGATCACGTTGATATCAATCACGCGCCCTTTCAGCCCCGGTTTGTCGCCCCCTTCGAGCAATTCGATATGGTCGTGCAGCCGGAATGGGCGGGTGGTGATGATCAGGAATGTGCAGAAGATGTTGGACAGCACACTCCACGCAGCGAAGAATGCGACCGCGCCAACCGCTGCAAAGCTGGTGAAGGCTGTCCACAGCACGGCGGTCGAGACCCCGAGTACATGCAGCGCAATCAGGACCGCGCTGAGCGAAATCACGAAGCTTCCGACGCGGCGAATACCAATCGTAATCTCGGCCGGGACGCTGTAATGCGCACAGATGCGCCGTAAGAGTTGGCGCAGCAGTAACCGGGTCAACGCTGCGACCGCGAGGATCATGACGATCTTGATCGTTGGCACCGCCACCGCCAGCCATTCCGGATTCCAGTGCGGCAACAGGCTACGGATCATGGCGGGCAAGGCTTCGGACGCGGACATCACTGCATGGGAAAGCGGGACAGGGGCCTAGTGTAACGTGCGACTTCCGCCCACCAGGAGCAGGAACTAAATGCGCGCTCATCCAGGCCGGCAAGATGCCCGCCGCTATCGGCCTACGTAAGGCGTTGCGATGCGTGGTCGACGCTTTCCAGCTGACCTTGCAACCCAGCGCTGCGAGCGTATCGATCCAGGCCCATGCGAAAGGCATTCGCGGGCAATCCGGGCGCCTCGTGCGTCAATCACGGCGCGGTCGCCGTGCGCAGTGCTGATGCGCGCCGTGGCTGCACTGCGGCCAGGTCGGCGATCACGCTGCAATGCATGCGGCTGCAACGGGTGGTGAAGGCAGGTCTTGCGGTTCAATGCCGGTGGCGCAGGCCAGGGGCAGCCAGCCTGACCAGGCGCTGCCAGGTCTGCTCGACGGAACGGACCGGTATCCATGCAGCCGGGCCCTCCGCGCCAATGCAGGAGGGCTTCGGCCACGTTGTGCGACGCAGGCACAGTTCGATACGGGTGGATGTCAGTGTGAGCTGTACCGCGTCCAGCGGCAGGGCGGATGTGCAGTGGCTGGGGGAGCACAAGGCCAGAATCAGGCCGAGCAGGTGCGACATGACGATCTCCAGCGTGGACCAGGCACTGCCAGCACGAAAGGAGCAGGCAGCGTGCGGCGCAGCAGCGCCGTTGCAGGCTTGGATGCGCCAACCGCCGAAAAGGTTTAGAGCGCAATCTGCACTGCGCTCCAGCGGGCGCGGCAGGGCGGGCATGGGATCGATGCAACGCCAGTCCAACCCTGCAGTGGCACGCTGCACTTGAGGCGCGAGTGCAAAAAAATCTGCCGAGAGTTAAACCTTTGCGCCGTCAGGCGCATCCAACTGGCATGCTCGACATCTCCGTGCCCATCGACCGACCATCGCCCGGCGCCACCTCCACCGACCGCGACGACGCGACGTTGGCGCGCGCGGCGGCGGCAGGGGAGCGCGCGGCTTACGAGGTGATCTATCGCCGGCATTCACCGCGGTTATATGCGCTGGTCTGGCGCCTGTGTGGCGGCAACGCCGCGCGCGCGGACGACGTGTTGCAGGAGACCTTCATCGCGGCGTGGAAGGCCCTGCCGCAGTTCCGTTTCCAGTGCGCGCTGGGTACCTGGCTGCACCGTCTGGCCGTCAATACCGCGCTGATGGAATTGCGTGCGCATGCGGCCTCCGGCCACCCTGTCGTGGACGATGCCGATGGCGAGATCCTGGCGGCGGTGCCCGACGCTGCGCGGTGCCAGTCGACCCGGATGGACCTGGAGCGGGCGCTGGAAACCCTGCCACCACGCGCCCGTGCAGTGCTGGTGCTGCACGATATCGAAGGCTGGAAACACCAGGAGATTGCCGACCAGCTACAGATGGCGGTCGGCAGTTCCAAGGCACAACTGCATCGTGCGCGCGGCCTGCTACGCGCGCGGCTGGGAGAACCCGCATGACCCATGAGTCGCATGACCACAACGAGGTTGCGGACGCTGCATTGCGCGCGCGCCTGCGGGCCTTGCCGCAGCAGCGCCTGCCACCTGCGCAGGTGTGGGAACGCATCGCTCCCGCGTTGGGGCCGCAGCCCGGCGCCGCTGCGCTGCGGGCGCAGCGCAGGCGGAGCTGGTCAATACCGGCACTCGGCGTGGCACTGGCCGCGGCGGTGGCCTTGATTGCAGTCGTGCCCGGCATCCACCGGTCGGCGCCACCGCCCGCACAGCCGGCGCTGGTGCTGCAGGCGCAGGCGATGGCTGGGCAATACCAGCAGGCCATGGCGGAATTTCCGCGGCAGCAGGTACCGGCAGAGCTGCGGCCTGCGCTGGACGAGCTGGATCACAGTGCCCGGAGCATTCATGCCGCCATCGTGCAGAGCCCGCGTTCGGCCTTTTTGTTGTCGCAGCTGCAGCGTACCTACGCCAAGCGGCTGCAGTTGACCCGTCTCGCCTTGCAAGGCGAGGCGTCCTTCCCGAGTTGAGGAGCATGCCCATGCGCTACGCCACCATTTCCCTGCTGCTGTTGGCCGCGTTCTGCGCTGCGCCTGCGGCAGCGCAGACCGCCGTGAATCAGAGTCATCCGCTGGCGCGCGGAGGGCGCGTGGAACTGGAAAACATTGCCGGCAAGATCCGCGTACGCGGCTGGGACCGCGACGAAGTGACGCTGACCGGGACCCTGGGCGAGGGCCAGCGGCTGGATGTGGACGCTAGCTCGAACCGGCTGCAGTTCGAGGTGATCTACCCGCGTAATAGCCGCAACGGCCGGGGCGCGCAGCTGGAGTTGCGCGTGCCGCGCGGCGCCTTGTTGCAGGTGGATGCGGTCAGTGCCTCGGTCGATGTGGATCAGGTCGACCTGGCGACGCTGCAGCTCAAGTCCGTCAGTGGCGATGTGGTCGCCAGCGGGCGCGCCAAGGAGACGCACCTGGAAACGGTCAGCGGGCAGCTGCGCAGCACGGTGAACAGTGCGCGGGTGACCTTGGGGACGGTCAGCGGGGAGATCGACGCGCAGGCGGGTGCCAGCGGCATGGTGTCGGTCGAATCGGTGTCCGGTCAGATCCGGATCGGCGCCGGCCAGGTGTCGCAGTTGCGCTCGGAAAGCGTGTCGGGCGCGACCGCAGTGACAGTGGCCGGGCTGGCGCCGGGCGGCAGCATTTCTGCAGAAAGCGTGAGCGGCACGATCACGCTGGGGGTGCCGCGCAACGTGTCGGCAGCGCTGGACGTGGACGTGTTCAGCGGCGACATCCGCTCGGTGGCCGGCAAGGTCGAGCGCCCCGAGTATGGCCCCGGCAAGCACCTGCGCACCACGCTGGGGGGCGGCAATGGCGACATCAAGCTGGAGTCGCACTCGGGCTCGGTGCGCATCGACTACAACAACTGAGCTGCGGCAACCAGGCCTGCAAAACAAACGTGCCACCTTGCGGTGGCACGTCGGTGAAACACTTCAAGGCAACCCTTGCAGGCAACTGCCGGTCTGCTCGCCGCACGGCGGGGGCAGACGACAGCAGCGTGCCGCTTAGCCGATCTTGTCGCCATCGTTGCGCGCGGGGCCGAAGTTGGTGGTGAGCACTTCGATCCGGCCGCCGGTCTTGCGGAACGCGGCAATGTCGGCAGCGATGCGCTCACGACTGAGCGGCTGCGACTTGCCTTCGCTGCGAGCGATGCTGGGCTGGGATTTCTGCTTGGTCGCGGGACGTGCCATGTGGCCTCCTGTAGCGGGGAAGTGCAATGACACCGCGTGCGGCAAGGGTGGCGCGCGCGTGAAGCGGTGTCGAGAAGTGCGATCGCGTTCGGTGCGCAATCGCGGCGGCACGGCGTGCGTGCCTTGCAGGCATGACGGCGGAGCGTCAGGCAGCAACCGTGCATTATACGAGCTGATTGGCGACTTTTGTTAACCGTCCGATGGACGGGCGCCGCCTGCCGCCGCCCAGGCCAGGCCTTGCACGACCCCGAACGACGGATCTCCCTGCACCATGCGCGATTCCGGGAAAGCGGCCGCCACCGCGTCGCGCAGATAGCCGGCGCGCGACATGCCGCCAGTCAGGAACAGGGTGGCCGGCGGCGCGGCCATGTCGGCGCGCACCTGCGCCAGCAGCGCTTCCAGCTCGCGCAGATAGCTGGAGGCGGACGCAACCAGCGCATCGGCCTGCACGTCCACCTGTAGCCCGCGTTCGATGAAATCCAGTGCCGTGTGGTGCTGGTCGGCTTCGCTGAGCGCAATCTTGCAGGCTTCCACGTGGCGATACAGGCGCGCGGTATTGCCGGTGTCCTGCAGCGCCTTCAGGCGCGTATCGAACGGGGCCGGGGCGTCCTGATAGTTGTGCAGGCGGAACTCGCGCTGGCGCGTCATGTCCTGCACCATCGCCGCTTCCACGTAATGGTGGGCCGGCACGCGGGTGGTGCCGCGGCCGAACAGCGGCATGTAGCTGGCAAGGCTGAGCGCCAGATCGATATCGGTCCCACCGCGCGCGATGCCCCAGGCGCGGTGCACCTGCGGCGCGGTGCTGCCACCGACGCTGGCATGCGCAATATCGGTGGTACCGCCACCGATATCGACCACTACGGTCTCGTGCCGGCTGTCGTGGCTGACGTGGTAATGCATCGCCGCGGCAGCGGGTTCTTCGAGAAACTCCACGCTGTCGAAGCCGGCGGCGATGGCGGCGGTCTGCAGGATATCCAGCGCCTGTGCATTGCCTGCATCACCGATCGAACTGCGGAACTGCACCGGACGACCGAGCACGGCGGCGCGGATATTGATGTCGAACTGACGCGAGGCAGTGAGACGGATATGTTCCAGCACGTGCGTGGCGATGCCGGTAATGGTCTGGCGCGCACGCGGATGCAGGTTGTAGCCCAGCATCGACTTGGGGCTCTGCACCAGATTGCCTTCGCCTTCGAGAAAGTAGGCGTCCAGCGCCTCGTCCCCGTAGACCGCATTCTGCAGCAGTGCCGCCGAACTCCGCGGCTCGCGCACCTGCTGCTCCATCCATTGGCGGCGCACGACACGCAGCGCATCGCGCCGCAGGCTGTCGGGATTGGAAGCGCGCCCGGCAGCGGTGGCGTCGCGACGCGCGGAATCGATCAGGCGCTCCATCTCGTATTCCAGCGCCGGTGTCAGGCTGAAATCCTCCGGGTCGCGCATGGTCTCGGGAAAGTAGACCGTGGTGCGGAACTGCAAGGCCTCGCCGAAGCGCACCGGCTCCACCTGGCCGTCGACGATTGCCGCAGCGGCGGAGTTGCTGGTACCAAAGTCGATGCCGAGTTTCATGCGCAGCTGCCTGGGAACGGGCCGCGCACTTTACTACGGCGGCCACATCGGCCGTCCAGGCTGGCGTGCCTGAACGGCGTTCCCAGACGAAGTAGGGTCAACCCTGCCATATGCCGACGGCACATGGCTGTTGGCCTCAGGCGGCGACGTCGTCGACGTGGCCCTGGTTCAACTCGTCGGGGGTGGCTTCGCGCACCTGCACCACTTCCACTGCGAAATGCAGGGTCTGCCCGGCGAGCGGGTGGTTACCGTCCACGGTGACCTGCTCGGGGCCGACCTCGGTCACGGTGACCAGCACTGGACCCTGCTGCGTCCGTGCCTCGAACTGGACACCCGGCACCACGTCAACATCGGTCGGGAAGGCGTCGCGCGGCACATGCTGGATCAGCTGCTCATGGCGTGGGCCATAGCCTTGTTCCGGGGCGACATCGGCAGTGAGCGTGTCGCCGGCTTGCCTGCCGTCCAGCGCCTGCTCCAGGCCGGAAACGATATTGCCGGCACCATGCAGGTAGCTCAGCGGCGTGTCCGGCGTGGAACGGTCCAGTACCTGGCCGCTGTCGTCGGAAAGGGTGTAATGAATGGTCGCAACGCGACCCTGGCTGATTTCCATTGGAAACCTCCATGAGGGGGATCAAGGGGAGTGCACCGGCTGATTCACGATGCGAAGAGATGCTGCAGCCACACCGTAGGCAATCGGGCTGCATCATGCAACCGCTGCCGGAGCGGCTATTGGGCCGAGGATCAGCTTGGTGGAAACGCGCATGTCGGCCGCACTGCCCAATGACGCTGCACACGTACGCTGCGCGCAAGACATGCAGGATGTAGCGGTGTGAGCGGTCATCAGGCATGGCGTAGCGTGCCGGCTGCGATCAGGCGCGCTGATGTGAGGCGATGCCACGCCCACCGCAGGTAGAGTAGATCCTGCAGAAACGCGCCAAGCGCGCCGGTCAGCGTCGCAGTGCACGGGTGTCGATGCCGCTCAGTCGGCCTGCGCACCACGTTCGATCTGGGTGCGTCGCGCCTGCCAGGTTTCCGGGGTCTGCGGCTTGACGAACAAGGCGGTGATCTCCGGATGCTGGCGCTTGGCCGCCGCTTCGATACGCGCGACGCAGGCTTCGATGTCCGGCGTGCTGCGGGTGTCTTCGAATTCGGCACTCAGCGCGGCGACCACCTGGTTGGGGCCCATCTGCATGGTCAGCACGCCATTGGCGGCGCGTACGTCCGGGTCACTGGCGGCAATGCGCAACAGCGACGCGCTGACATGCGCATGCGCGGGTTCGCCGATCAGCAGGCCCTTGGTTTCACGCGCCAGCAGGAAAGCGGTAAAGGCGAGCACGCCGGCAATGCCGATCGAGGCAATGCCGTCGAGCTCCGGCATGTCCAGTAGCTGCGCCCCGGCCAGGCCGAGCAGGGCCATGAACAAGCCAATCAACGCGGCGCTGTCTTCCAGCAGCACGGTGAAGGTGCTGGGATCCTTGCTTTTGCGAAACGCCTCGAAGTAACCCATGCGGCCCTTCTTGGCGCGGAACTCGCGCAACGCCACCACCCAGGAAATGCCTTCGAACACGATGGATACGCCGAGCACGCAGTAGGCGATCAGGTGGCTCTTGGCAGGCTCGGGATGGCGCAGATGCACGATGCCTTCGTACAGCGATACGCCGGCGCCCATCGCAAACACCAGCAGCGCCACGATGAAGCTCCAGAAATACAGCTCGCGCCCGTAACCGAACGGATGGGTGGGCGTGGGCGCGCGTGCCGCGCGACGCAAGCCATACAGCAACAGCACTTCGTTGACGGTGTCCACCAGCGAATGCACGCCCTCGCTGAGCATGGCCGAGCTGCCGGAGATGCCGGCCGCGATGAATTTGGCCACCGCAATGGCAAGGTTACCGGCCAGGGCGACGTAGACCACCAGATGCGAGCCTTTGGTGTGGTCCGGCCCGGCGTTCGTATCTGCGGCCTTGGCGGCGTCGCCGTTCTGCCCGGCAGCGGGCGCATCGGTGCGCGGCGATGCGGCAGCCGGTGTGGAAGGGTCTGAGCGATTGGACACGGGCGGCCTGCAGTGTTCGGCAAGCGCTGCACTATCGCGTTGCAGCCGTGCCCGCTACGTGATCGCAGCGCCGGCAGCTACAATCCACGCCCGTTTCGATCAAGGACTCGCATGTCTACCGTTCCCGCCTGCCCGCAATGCGGCCAGGACAACACCTATGCCGACGGCGCGCTGTCGGTCTGCGCAGACTGCGGTTTCGAGTGGAGCGCGGGAGAGCCTGCTGCAAACGCCACCGTAGTCCGCGACAGCAACGGCAATGTGCTGCAGGCCGGCGATACGGTGACGGTGATCAAGGATCTCAAGGTCAAGGGCTCGTCGATTCCGCTCAAGCAGGGCACGGTGATCCGCAATATCCGCCTGGTCGAAGACGATGCCGAGCATATCGAAGGCAACTCGGAAAAGATCAAGGGCCTGGTGCTGAAGACCTGCTTCCTGCGCAAGGCATGACCGCTTGCTGGCGGCGTGATGGCCGCCAGTTGCGCAGGTGAGGTGCCTGATCGCTACTGGCATGCGCGTTGCGTCCTCTGTGCACCCGGTTGATGGCGGAATGCAGTGAGCTGCGCCGCGGTGAGCTGCAATGGCGCGGCGCAACCAGCACATTCCGCAAGATTGGGTTCCATCCGCAACGCGCTACGCCCGCCCAGCCGAGCCCATACGCCGATATCTGGAGCAGCTACGACACTACTGCGCTCACCGTCAGGCGGACGCGGCCGGTGCTCGGTAAGGCATGTGCCACGCGTACACTTCGCCTCCCTTGCGCCGTCCGCATCGACCTGACGACCGCTCGCTACGGTTTGATAGCCGCGCTTAGTCGCGCGGATACACCGCTGCCACCAGGCAGCTCTGGCGCATGCGTGAGAGCCGGCCGCCACGCGTCGTGCCCAGATCTCCTTCGTGGCCGGCACCGGCGTTTGCGCCGGCAATGCCGATCTCGTCCAGCACGTCGACCTTGTCGCCGGGATTGCCGCAGATCGCGTTCAATCCCATGCCGGACACGAAGCGAATCGGCGGGGCGCCGCTCAGTTCGTTGCAGCTGTCCATCAGTTCCACCCGGTAATGGCGATGCGTGCCGGGATGACGCGGGGAGACTTCCACCACCAGCCCCTGTGCGTCTTCCGACCATGCACGCAACATGCTGGGATGAAAACAGTAGCTGGATGAGCCTGCGAAGTTGCGCCGCCGCGCCTCGCGCACGCTTACCCCTTCCAGGGTCGGTACCTCGCCGTGATTGCGGCGACGCGCCAGGTCGGCGAAGTCGCGTGCATCGATCGAGGCAACCTGCGCAACGGCGCAGCGCTGCTGTCCGGCGCTGGCATATGCCGGCGTCCCGTTGCAGACCCAACCGTGTGGTGCCAGCAGGGTGGCGTCGGTCTGCGCGCCGAGCTGCGGGCAGTCCTGCGCCAGCTGCAGGCGGAACAGGCGGCCATCGCGTTCGGCCACCGCCAGCGTGCGCGCGTCGGCCTGGTGAAACTCCGAGACCTGGCGCGCATCCAGGCAGCTGGCATCCGGCGCGGCGGGGCGCGTGGATTCTGCGGATGCAGTGAGCGCGGAACTGGCAAACAAGGTGGTGCCAACAGCAGCGACCAACACGTAGCGAGCGGTCATCAGGTAGGTGCGGACGGCGCGGAGGAACCGGAGCGTACGAGTGATACATGAGAAGTTCGAGCACCGGCCGCGCCCGCCTGGCGGCCGCGCAGTAGTTTTGGTAGTTGCTCTTTGCGGAACCGCCGGGAGCACACGCATCACGCACATCCTTGGCAATGAGATGGCTGCATCATGTGCCGGCCCCGTTGGGCTTGCAAACGCGAGCGTAGCGGCACCGACGCTGGATCTGCAGGCCGCTGCCTCAGTGCGCGCCCGATGTAAGCAGGGAGTTGGATAGCGCCAGGTCGGCCGCTGGATCGCACTACCAGCGTGATCTGCGTCAGTGCGGCTCGGGCGGATCCGAATCCAGCACCTGCAGCTTGCTGCCGGTGGTCTCCGGCAGGATGCGCTGGTCGGTGGCGACCAGGACGACGCCGGGCGTCAGCAAGGGCAGCAGTTCGGCCAGGAACGCCGGCGGTACCTGCAGCCGCGCGATGGTGTCGGCGTCCAGCGCCTGGCCTGCCGCGGCCGTGCTGCCGGGAATGCCGATGCGCATCCAGTTGGGCATGCGGCGACCGGGCAGGCCGGCGATGTCGCCGGGCAAAAAGCCCTGGCCGACGATGAAGGCCTGCGTGCCCAGCGGCGCCGCACCCGGCGGCGCATGCACGGCGACCTGGGCGCGCCCGATTTCCACGCCATTGCGGTAGACCAGCAATTGTTGGTCGGTGCTACTGATCAGCATCGAGACCGGGCCGGTGGACGCCAACGCCGGTTGCCATGCAAATGCCTGGCCATTGGGCAGCGGCAGCAACGGGCGCTCGGCGCCGGTGGTCGGGTCGATCGGGCTGAGCGCGCGCGGATGCACTACATCGTCGGCACTGACGCCGGCCTGCGCCACTACCACCACCATGCCCATGTTGGAATTGTCGAACAGCAGCCGGGCGAATTCCGATGGCAGGTGCACGCAGCCATGCGATTCCGGGTAGCCGGGCAGGCCGCCGGCATGCAGCGCCACGCCATCCCAGGTGAGCCGCTGCTGATACGGCATCGGCGCAGCGTTGTAGATATTGGAACGGTGATCCCGGTCCTTCTGCAGGATGGTGAACACCCCGGTAGGAGTCTCATGCCCGGGCTTGCCGGAGCTGATGGTGGACACGCCGATCAGGATGCCGTTGCGATACGCATATGCGCGCTGTTCGGTGAGGCTGACGATCACCGCCATCGGTCCCCAGCCCTTGCTCACGCCACCCCAGATCCATTCGCCCGGCTTCAGGTCGGCAGGCAGGGTGTCTGCAGGGCTGGACTGGCGGGCGCCCCAGAACGGCGCGGCGGCCGCGTGACCACTCACCAGCAACATGCACAGCAGCGCAAACGAGAGCAGGAGCCGCATCGGCATTCCCATCAGGAGGGTTGCACCGATGCTAGCGGGCTGGCGCGCACGCGTCATCGGGCGATGCCGTGCGCTAGGCGCGGCATGCGAAGGTGGCGTCGCCCAGTAGTCAATGCGACGCGTGCGACCTGGTGTGCGGCTGCAGGAGTCCGGCAGTGCGCGTGCGTCGCGTGGGCGATGACGCTCGCAGCCCGATCGCCGCCGCATGGCAACGACGATCGGGCAGACTGGCGTCATGCTTACTCCGGCAACGCCGGATAATCGGTATAGCCCTTGGCGCCGCCGCCGTAGAGGGTGGACTGATCCACCTCGGCCAGCGGGGCGTGTTCGCGCAGGCGACGCACCAGATCCGGGTTGGCAATGAACGGGCGACCATAGGCGATGGCATCGGCATAGCCGCTGCTGATGGCATGCTCGGACATCGCGCGGTCATAGCCGTTGTTGGCAATCCAGGCACCATCGAACTTGGCGCGCAGTGCAGCGTAGTCGAAGGCGATGTTGTCGCGCGCGCCGCCGGTGGCACCCTCGATCACGTGCACGAACGCCAGGCCGCCGATCAGGTTCAGCCGCTCCACTGCACGTTCGAACAGCGGCTGCGGGTTGGAGTCGTGTGCGCCGTAGACCGGGGTGACCGGCGACAGGCGTACGCCGGTGCGCTCGGCACCGATCTCATCTGCGATGGCCTGTACCACTTCGGCGAGCAGGCGGGTGCGGTTTTCGATATCGCCGCCGTAGGCATCGGTGCGCTTGTTGGAACCATCGCGCAGGAACTGGTCGAGCAGGTAGCCGTTGGCCGCATGCACTTCCACGCCATCGAAACCGGCCTCGATCGCATTGCGCGCGGCGATGCGGTAGTCCTCGATCAGTGCGGGGATTTCGTCCAGCGCCAATGCACGCGGTTCGGAAACGTCCTCGAAGCCGTTCTTGGTGTAGGTCTTGCCTTCTGCACGAATCGCGCTGGGCGCGACCGGCACTTCGCCCGGCGGCAGTACGCTGGTGTGCGAGACGCGGCCGACATGCCAGAGCTGCAACACGATCTTGCCGCCACGTCGATGCACTTCATCGGTGACCGCGCGCCAGCCGGCGACCTGTTCGGCGCTATGGATGCCTGGCGTATCCAGGTAGCCCTGGCCGAGCGGACTGATCTGTGTGCCTTCGGCGACGATCAGGCCGGCAGTGGCGCGCTGGCCGTAGTATTCGGCGGCCAGCGGCGACGGAACCTGCCCGGCGCCGGCACGGTTACGCGTCAGCGGCGCCATGATCACGCGGTTGGCAAGGTCCAGCGCGCCCAGGCGCACCGGGGAGAACAGTGGGGATTCAGTGGATTTGGACATCAGCAACCAGTCGTTGTTGGATCACACGCAAGGCGCGGCGCCGCGCCGATCGCGGTGCCCCACAGCGATGGTGGCGGACCCAAGCGGATTCGAGCGACGCGGATAGGACACAGCGTCTCCCGGTCCACTGAAGTAGGTGAAACCGTGACGGGCGAGGTGTGCGGGCTGAATCGGCCAAAACATCGGCCTTTCCTGTATTGCTGCATTGCACAATAATAAGCCGCCCCGTCAATCTGGAGTCGGGCATGTCCGATATCGATCCTTCCGCCCCGCGCGTGCCCCGGCGCGATTACGTGCTAATCCTGCTGGCGCTGGCGATGGGCGGCTTTGCGATCGGTATCAGCGAATTTTCCACAATGGGCCTGATGACGCAGATTGCGCAGGGCCTGCAGATCAGCGAGCCGCAGGTGGGCCATGTCATTAGTGCCTACGCGCTGGGTGTGGTGGTCGGCGCGCCATTGCTGGCCATTCTGGGCGCGCGCTGGCCGCGCCGCACCCTGTTGCTGCTGCTGATGGTGTTTTACGCGGTGGGCAATCTGGCCAGCGCGTTGGCGCCGAGCTATCACACCATGCTGCTGTGCCGCTTCATCGCAGGCCTGCCGCATGGCGCGTATTTCGGCGTGGCCTCGTTGGTGGCCGCCTCGATCAGCCCGCCCAACCAGCGCGCTACTGCGGTGGGACGCGTGCTGCTGGGCTTGAGCGTGGCGTTGCTGGTGGGCAATCCACTGGCGACCTGGCTGGGGCAGATCGTCAGCTGGCGCTGGGCGTATGCGTCGGTGTCGGTGATCGCCTTGGGCACGGTCGCGGCGGTGGCGGCCTTGTTGCCGCCCGCGCCCGACGAGCCGCGGCAGCAGCCGTTGCGCGAGCTGCGCGCGTTCAACCGGCCACAGGTGTGGTTGGCGCTGGCGATCGGCGCCGTGGGGTTTTCCGGCATGTTCTGCGTCTTCAGTTATCTGGCGCCGACGCTGACGGCGGTGACCGGCGTGGAGCCGGCGCGCATCCCGCTGGCCATGGCCGCCTTTGGCGTGGGCGGCGTGCTTGGCAGCATCCTGGGAGGCTGGCTGTTTGATCGCCTGCAGTTCCGTGCAGTGCCGGTGCTGCTGGGGTGGTCGATCGTGGTGATGCTGACGTTTCCGTTGGCAGCGCACTCGGGCCTGTGGGTGTTTGTTTCCATCATCGCGGTGGGCACCATGGGCGCCCTGGCGCCTGCATTGCAGACCCGCCTGATGGATGTGGCGGCCGAAGCGCAGACCCTGGCGGCGGCGTCCAACCATGCGGCGTTCAATACCGCCAATGCGCTGGGGCCGTGGCTGGGCGGCATGGCCATCACCGCGGGCTGGGGCTGGACATCCACCGGCTACGTCGGCGCTGCCACCGCGCTGGGTGGCCTGCTGATCTATGCCGCAGCGGTCTGGCAGGAACAGCGTCAGCGCAGCGCGCTGGCCAGCTATTGAGATGATCCAGTGTCGGGTCAGCCCCCGGCGGCAACACGACGCCTCTGATATCGATGTGCTCGGACATCGCGCATGCGTGCAGGTGATGCCTGCCTCACGCGGTGATCTGCTGTTGCCTGCGTTGTTGCGGCAGCGGTGCCAGTCACCGGCCAGGGCGGCCACGCGGCCGCTGAGTTGCCGCTCGCGCACAGCGCCATGCCGGCTGCACTGGTGCAGGTCGTGCCGGTGCCGGTTGTCCAACGATCGAGGAAGACCGATGCTGCTGTCTTGCGCGGCCTGTCTCATCCACGGCCACCTCACGACCTGCCGTCGAGACTGCGTGCTTGCCAGTAAGCGGACCGAACCGTCATGACCGACTTCACGCCACCGCCATGGAAGCGCCCCAGCCCCAAACGTCAGGCCTCTACGCCGTTGACCGAGGCGCAGAAGACCGCCGCCCGAAGGCGGGCAGAAGAGGCAGGACGCCCGTATCCGAATCTGATCGACAACATGTGGGCCAGCCGGCAACCCAAATAGGCGTGATCTTGATGCGGTATTGGCATCGATGAATCGCAGTTCATCGGCCGCAGGATGGCGTGAGGACATGACCCGCATCGCTCACATGCCGATTATGCGCACGCGGCCAGCATGGAGCCGTACACAACGCCAAGGCATCGCAATCAACGCACCGATTGCGCTATTCCCCCGAAAGCCAGCGCAACGCATCACCGCGCCGCGCGGCCCATGCAACCAGGAGCAACACATGAGCATTCAGAGCAAAACCGAGCACAGCCTCAACGACCTTATTGCCATCTCGCGCGACGGCAAGGACTTCTATGAGGAAGCCGCTGCCAAGGTGGGCGATGCCGAGCTTGCGACGCTGTTCCGCCGCATTGCCGGCGTCAAGAGCGACATCGTCAGCAATCTGAGCAGCGTGGTGGCGTCGGTGGGCGGAACGCCGGAAAAGCACGGCACCATGGTCGGCAGCATGCAGCAGTTCTACGGCAAGGTCCGTGCAACGCTGGGCGACACCAAGTACGGCTACGTGGCCGAGCTGGAAGAGTCGGAAGACCGTCTGCTGAAGGCTTTCGACGAAACCATCGCCGATCAGGACACGCCGGCCGCCGCACGCGACGCAGCACTGCGTCTGTTGCCGGAAGTGCGTGCGTGCCATGATGTGATGCGCAACCGCAAGCACGCGATGAAGAACGCGGCGTAACGTGGCTGCGACACCGTAGTGCATCAGCTCGATGCAGCTCCGGAGTAAATCGATACAGGCGGGAAACGGGTAGCGCAAGCTGCCCGTTTCTTTTTGTGCGGTGTGCAATGTCGGCCGGGTGGCTCTCATCACCATGTGCCGTTCCACGAGCGCGGCGCGTTCGAGAGGGGGACGTGCGGCTGCGGCGTGTTCGGCAGGCATGCGGTCTGCTAGTATCCGCCGCCCTTCTTCAGCCAGGCCCGCGCAGGCGGACGTGGACACCCTCATGAAACAGCAGTTTCTCTACCTGTCATCGGCCGAGGCGCAGTTGTCGCTGGGCTTGGGCGAAGAGAAGCCCACCGAGCGGCTGTTCTTTGCGGTGATGGCAGATGCACGGACCGCCGCACGCGCGAGCGACATCGCCAACGGTCTGCTGCAGGCGGGGCAGGTGGAGGGAAGGCTGCTGGGGCGCGAGCGGCTGCACGTGACCTTGCATCACCTGGGCGACTACGCGGGCGGATTGCCGCCGTCGCTGGTCAGCCGGGCCAGTCAGGCCGCCGAACGCATTGCCCTGCCGGCCTTCGCTGTGGAGTTCGACCGCGTTGGCACCTTCGGTGGGCGACGCTCGCA
Source organism: Xanthomonas floridensis (assembly GCF_001642575.1). Lineage (GTDB taxonomy): Bacteria > Pseudomonadota > Gammaproteobacteria > Xanthomonadales > Xanthomonadaceae > Xanthomonas > Xanthomonas floridensis. The sequence continues at coordinate 77,705 of NZ_LXNG01000017.1, forward strand.
ATTGCCTTGCGTGTTGCGCGGCGAAGAGCGGGTGCGCGGGCTGTATGAGTTGCAGGGGGCATTGGGGCGGCAGCTGGCGCATGTGGGCATTGCCGGCGATGCGCAATACACGCCGCATATGACCCTGCTGTACTGCAATCAGATGCTGCCGCAGCGGCGTTGCGAGGCGCTGGCCTGGACGGTGCGTGAATTTGCGTTGGTGCGCAGTTTCCTGGGGCAGTCGCGCTATCAGATCGAAGGGCGCTGGTCGCTGGACTGAACTGCCGCACCCATGGGCAGGGCGACGCGTACGCGCTAGCCTGCGCGCATGGACATCCCCACACCGCTACCGTTGCATGCCGACCATCTGGCCGCACTGGAGCAGGCCTATGCCACGCCTGCGCGCGCCTATCATCACTTCGGCCACGTGCGCGCTCTGCTGCATTACTATGCCGAGGTCGCTGCCGGACCGGGCTGGCAGCAGCCGGTGGAGGTGTGGCTGGCGGTGCTGTTCCACGATGCGGTGTATCAGCCCGGGCGTAGCGACAACGAAGCGCAATCGGCGGCGTGGGCACTGGACTGCATCCCGCGTTGGTGGCCACAGGCCGAGGTGGACCTTGCGCGCGTGCAGGCGCTGATCCTGCTCACCGCGCGGCATGGCCAGCTGCAACCGACCGATGTCGACGAAGAGGCGGCGCTGTTTCTGGACTGCGACATGGCGATCCTGGCGGCGCCGGCAGAGATCTTTGATGCCTACGACCGCGCAATCGCCGACGAGTACCGAGGACATGTGCCGGCGCTGCTGTTCCGTCTGAACCGGCGGCGTTTCCTCGCGAGCCTGCTCAAGCGGCCGCGCATCTTTCTCAGCACGTATTTCCATGCCACCGCCGATGCCGCGGCGCGCGCCAACCTGCGTCGTCGGCTGGGCCGTTGATGGGCCAGGGCGCTGCGTTGCGCCGCCTCGGGGAGGTTGGGTCACGCACGCTACAATGGCCGCATGCACGAGCTCGCCGCTTCCGCCGCCGATCCACGTCCGCAACCGCCGCAGGCGCCAGCGCCCAACGAATGCTGCGAGAGCGGCTGCCCGCTGTGTGTGCACGATCTGTATGCCGAGGAGCTGAGCCGCTACCGCCAGGCCCTGGCTGCCTGGGAAGCCCGCCAGCAGGCGCAGGCGCGGTGAGCGAAGCACGGCGCTTCGCGGTACGTGCCGGAACGATTATCTTTGGACCACTTTCACCGATGGTGCGACATGCGACGACTTGAACGATGGAGCGCGCTCTGCGGCGCGGCGGTGTTGACGCTATCGGGCATGGCTGCCGCGCAGGCCCCGGATCCGGTCAGCCACGGGCGCTTCGAACAGGTGCCGGTGCTGATGCCCAAGGGCGAGCCCGAGCGCGTGGTGATCTGGCTGGCCGGCAGCGGCAATGCCGGCCAGCGCCAGGCGCAGGCACAGGCCCTGCGCGACGACGGCGCCATGGTCGCCGTGGTGGACACCGCCCATCTGTATGCGGTGCTGCGCAAGGCCGGCGGCACCTGCGCGTTCTCGGTCGGCGATGTGGAGAACTTTTCCCGCTATCTGCAGGCCTTCTATCACATCCCCACCTACCGCCTGCCGCTGCTGGTCGGTGATGGAGAAGGCGCTGCGCTGGCGTACGCAATCGGCGCACAGGCCAAGCCGCATGTGCTGGCCGGCGTGCTCACCGACGGGGCGTGCCCGGCGGCGGTGTCCGATCAGGCGATCTGCCAGCCCGGCGTGCAGCCAGGCAGCAATCGTCTGATTCCGGTGCCGCTGCAGATTCCGTGGGTGCTTGCCGGCAGCCAGGACAAGCGGTGCCCTGCGCCGGCCGAAGAGGCCTTTCTCAAGCAGATTCCGCAGGCGCGCACCTTCAAGCGCTCTGCGCGGAGCGACATCCTGCCCGGCCTGCGCGCGGCCGCCCGTTCGTTAGGCGACCAGAAGGGCGTGGCCTTGCCGCCGCCGCCGGGTGGGCTGGCCGATCTGCCGGTGGTGGAATTGCCGGCCAAGCCGGATGGCGACAGCGACGACGACACCTTCGTGATCTTCGTGTCTGGCGACGGCGGCTGGGCGGGCCTGGATGAGGAAGTGGCCGATGCGCTCGCCGCGCAGGGCATTCCGGTGGTGGGTCTGGATTCGTTGCGCTATTTCTGGACCGAGCGCACTCCGCAGGGCTTTGCCACCGATCTGGACCGCATTGCACGCGTCTATGCGCAACGCTGGCAGCGCAAGCGCGTGGTGTTGATCGGTTTTTCGCAGGGTGCCGACGTATTGCCGGCGGCGATCAACAAGCTGCCCGCACCGACCAAGCAGAGCATCCGCATGACCGCGCTGCTGTCGGTGGGCAAGCTGGCCGACTACGAATTCCATGTCAGCAACTGGCTGGGCTCGGACGATGAAGGCCTGCCGATCGCGCCGGAGGTACAGCGCCTGCCGGCGGGCACCACGGTCTGCATCTACGGCCAGGACGACGACGATGCACTGTGCCCCAGCCTGCCTGCAGCCGCTGCCAAGCGCGTTGCGCTGCCGGGGGATCACCATTTCAAGGGCGATTACGCGACGCTGGCCAAGGTGATCATGGAGCAGTTGCACGCCCTGTCGACGCCGTAAAAGAGCCGGGCATGTGTGCGCTGGTTCGGCCCGACGCCGGGCCGATGCAGGTCAACAACCGGGTCGTCGCCGTTCGGTTAGGTCTTCGTCCAGCCTGGCAGGCCCTCGGCATTTCTTTCCACAACCGAGGGTGGTGCTTGCGGGCGTGCCGGTGTGGGACCTTGAGCGGCATGGATACCGTGCCAGAGCCTACACGGACGTACTCACGGCGTGTCCCACGCCGGTATGCGTGCAAGCGCCCGCAGCAGACCGAAGTATTCGCGCGGAATTCCAGATGTCGTGCACAAAGTGATCGGTGTGCGGGGTCGATCGGCGGCGCGGCGCCGCATCCGGTGGCGGGACACGCCGTAAATCCATCCATGGAGGCTCGATGGCAGCATCCATGCCGCCACCCGGTCCCGCACCCCGGGCGCAGCACCGCGCCTCCAAGATTGCGATCGCTGATCGGCAAGCAATGCCTTCAGGCACACGTGCAGGCGCCCGAAGCAGAGCGAGGCATTTGCGTAAAACCGCAGGTATCGAGCGGCCTTAGTCCTGCCGCCCAGGGTCCACCGAGATCAGGCGAGTGACATCCAGCAGTGCGGCCGGCAGATGCATGCCACCCGGTGCAACCAGGTAGCGCGGGCGCCAGCTCGGGGCGAACTTCGACTTGAAGCGGCGCAGCCCGCTGAAGCCGTAGAAGCGCTCGCCGTGGCGTGCGACCAAGCTGGCGAAACGGTTCCAGCGGCCGGCCAGGCGGTGCTCGGCCAGCCCGGACAATGGCGCCATGCCCAGCGAGAAACGCGTGTAGCCGTTGGCCTGGCCCCACAGGAACAGCTCGATGAACAAAAAGTCCATCGTGCCCTTCGGTGCCTCGGCGCTATGCCGCATCAGGTCCACCGACAACTCGCCGCCGGCCGGCGCCCACCACACGTTGGCGAAGGCCACGATCCGGCCTTCCGCCTCGGCCACTGCGACCGGGAAACGACGCAGGTAGTCCGCATCGAAGCTGCCGAGCGAGAAGCCTTTTTCTTCGCCGGATTTTTCTTCCAGCCACTGCTCCGACACCTCGGACAGGCGCGGCAACACCGCATCCACCTGCTCGGGCTGCAGCATGCGGAAGGTCAGGCCGCTGCGCTTGCCGCGGTTCCAGGCCTGGCGCAGGTCGGCACGGTCGCGGCCTTCCAGGGTGAAGTTCTCCAGCGGCACGATCGCCTCTTCGCCCAGCTTGACCAGGGTCAATCCCATGTCCAGATAGGTCTGCCAGTATTTTTCGCCGACCTGGTAGAACACCGGGCGCAGGCCCATGTGGTCGGCCTCCTCGCGGAAACGCCAGATCAGCGCGCGGGCCACCTCCGGCGGCCCGACCGGGTCGCCCATCGAAATCAGCGAGCCACCGTAGCGCTGCATCATCACGAAGCCGCGGCTCTGTTCGTCGAGCAGGAACGCCTTGTCGCCGGTCAACGCCAGGCAGGCTTGGGTGTCGGTGCTGCTTTCCAGGATCGGCGCCAGCGTGGACAGCGTCTGCGTATCGGCCGCCGGCATCGGCCGCCGCCCGCCGCGCAGCAAGCGCGCCATGCCGAACATGATCACGCCCACGCACAGGATCAGCGCGGCACGCAGGGCACGCGGCGCATTGGCCGAGGTGGCGAATTGCCACCACAGGTCGTTGCTGTATTCGACATGGCTGTAGACGAAGAACAACAGCCAGAAGGTGGCGACCAGCACCAGGCCCAGATTGCTCAGCCAGCGCCACGACCAGGCTTCATCCAGTAGCGCGCCCTGGCGGTAAAACTCGCGCCGCGCTGCCCACAGCGCCACCGCTGCCAGTGCCGCCGACAGCGATACCGAAATATGGCTGCCGCGCAGCAGTGACAGCGGCGGCAACAGGATGCACACGCCCAGCGCCAGCATCCAGGCGGCATGGCTGCGGCGTTGCAGCCCCTGGCCGATCAGCAGCAATAGCATGCCGCCCAGGCTGACCAGCAGATGCGAGGTTTCGATCAGCGGCAGCGGCGCCACGTCCTGGCGCGCGCGCGGGGTCGGCAGGGTGCCGTCGATCATCAGCGCCGCACCTACTGCAAACACCGCCAGCGCCAGGATCTGCGGCAACCACGGACGCAGCGCCTTCCACACCGTGCGGGCGGTGCTGGCGCTGGCGCGGACCGGCGCGCCCAGCCCCGAGGCCGCCGCCATGGCGACCGAGATCAGCAACGGCACGATGTAATAGGTGACGCGGTAGGCCAGCGCTGCGGCCAGCACGGCCGCAGGGGTGACATGCGGCAGCAGCTTGAGCAGGCTCCACTCGAACACGCCCAAGCCGGCCGGCACGGTGGAGATCAGGCCGGCCACCACGGCCACCAGCCAGATGCCGATGAAACCGAAATAGCCGGTGCCCGGATCCGGCGGCAGCAGCACGTAGAACGCGGCCGCGGCCAGGCCGAGTTCGACCAGGCTGAGCGCGGTGACCCCGAGCACGGTGCTGCGATCCGGTAGCCAGAAGCGATGGCTGCGCAGGCCGAACTCGCGGCCTTGCTTGCCGACCAGCCCCAACATGGCCACGTAGCTGGCCAGCAGGGCGATGCCGGCAATACGGATGCCTTCGGCAGTGATCGGCAGGGCGCGCGCGGCCGCTTCCGGTTCCAGCATCAGCGCAAGCCCGAGCAGCACCCAGGCGCCGAAGATGAAGCCAAGCGTGCTCATCAGCACCACCTGGCCGATCTCGGCCAGGGTGAGGCCCACGCTGCCATACCCACGCAGGCGCACGGCGCCGCCGGTGAGCGCGGCAAACCCCAGTGTCTGGCCAACCGCGTGCGCCATGAACGCGGTGATGCCCACCCGCGCCGGATGCAACCGTTTGCCGGTGCGCTTGAGCCCCACCCAGTCGAAGCCCACCAGGCAGGCGTAGCTGCTCAAGCCCAGCAACAACGTCAGTGCGATCTGGCCCGCACCCAGCGCACGGAACGCCTGACGGATCTGGCGATAGCCATGGTCGGTGAACTGTCCCGACAGCGCGTGCAGCGCCATCGCCAGGATCGCCAGGCTGATCAGGACCGGCAGGGCGCGGCGCCAACCGCTGGCCGGCGCTTCGGAAGACACGGGGGTATCCGTCATGGGGGCAACGGGTTCTGTTCAAGAGGGAAGTAGGACGCATGCACGAGGCGTGCCGCGTGCGCGTTGGGGCTGCATGGGCCAGCGGAGTGAAGGTGCATGCAGCGTGATCGCGTAAGTTGCCGAGAAGGAGTGAACGCAGGTCGATGGCGCCGCCCCCTGTCGGCCCGGGACGGCCGCGCGCATCATAGGGCATCGGCGCATGCGCGTGACGCGGGGGGAGCAGGATGCACGAGGCCACGGTTGGACTGCAGACAGGCGGCGGATGAGTACGTCACAGCAAGGCGCGCCTGCAACGCACCCCGCTGCGGTCGATCTGCCGGCCTGGAGCGGCCGGGCGGGCGCGCTTGCCGCTGTGGCCGGCGCCGCCTTCATCGGCCTGGTACTGGCACTGCAATGGCTGCGGGGCGATCTGGACTGGATCGATGCGCAGTTGAGTGCCTACCTGCACGGCGCCTACGGCCTGCTGCTGCGCACAGCATACTGCCTGTTGGCCGCAGCGATGGCGTGGCTGGCGGCGGGCCTGTATGTGGCGCTGGCGCCGGCGGCACGCAGCCGCACCGTGCTGGGCCTGTTCTGGGTGGCAGCGCTGGGATTGTGCGCGGTGTCGATCGGCGACAGCTGGATGCCGGAGCTGGCGCCTGACGCGGCGAAGATGGTGCATGTGTTGGCGGCCGATGCCACCTTCCTGTGCGTGATCGCGGCGGTATTGCTGCAATCCTGGTACTTCCGGCGCGATCGCGCATGGCGACAGCACTTCGCATCGGCATTCGGGGTGGGCTGTGCGGCGTTTGCCGCATTGCTGTTCCATGTCAGCGTAAGTGCCGCGCCACTGGGCATCAGCCAGAAGACCGCCATCGTGCTGATCGTGCTCTGGATGGTGCGTGTCGGGCTGTGGTTGGCGCGCCTGGTCGGTGGCGGGGCTGCACGCGCTGCGCATTCGCGTGACAATGGCCGGGTCCATCAACCGTAGGAAGTCTGAAATGCTGCAGCGATTCGATGCGGGCCCGCGTATGTCCGAGATGACCGTCCATGGCGGTGTGTGTTATCTGGCCGGCCAGATTGCCGAGGACACCAGCGAAGACATCACCGGCCAGACCCGCCAGGTGCTGGGCGAGATCGACAAATTGCTTGCGCTCGCGGCCAGTGACAAGACCAAGATCCTGCGCGCCGAAATCTACCTGGCGGACATCGCCGATTTCGACGGCATGAATGCCGCCTGGGACGAATGGGTGCCGCATGGCTTCACCCCGGCGCGTGCCACGGTCGAGGCAAAGTTGGCGCGACCGGAATGGAAAGTGGAGATCGTGATTACTGCGGCGGCGGGCTGATCCCGGCGTTCAGTACGGCGGGATCAGCGCAAGCGTTGCGCTCACGCAGGCGGTGCCCGGCGGTTGAAATCGCGGGTGTCACCTGTCTCTGCGGCTTGCGGGTGCTGTGGATTGCTTGATCATTGCCACAACGCTCCGTAAGCCGCTGGGTGGCGTTTGCCTTTATGGCCACGTTTTTCCGCGCTCTGCCTTCAATGCACATGTACTGGACCAACCCCCGCCGGCCAGCTGTTCGCCGGCGCATGGCGGTATCAGTCAGTGCACCGTGTGAGGCGTAGACCTGCCACGCGACCTGGAGCCACCACTCCGGGATGGGTCTGCCTGCGCCAGGCGATCAGCGCTTGACGAAGCGGTAGTGCGCCACGCCCCATTCGCGGCCCTGGTCGTAACCGAACAGCTCCGCGCACGCCAGCCAGAACATGCGCCAGCGTTGCCACCAGCGCTGTGCATCGTCGCCATAGGTCTGCTGCAACAGCGGCATGATCTGCGCGCGGTGGCGGTCCTGGTTTTCCAGCCAGGCATTGGCGGTCTTTTCGTAATGCTGGCCCGACAGGACCCAGCGCTGTTCGATCACCACGTCCTGCTGGAAATGCAGCAAGGTGTCCGCTGCCGGCATCAGCCCGCCGGTGAAGAAATGCCGGCCCATCCAGTTGTCTTCGCCGGCCACTTCGAACGGATAGGCCAGATCGCGGTGGCAGAAGATGTGCACGAACAACTTGCCACCCGGCGCCAGCCAGCTGCCCACGCGCGCGAGCAGGTCGCGGTAGTTGCGCATGTGTTCGAACATCTCCACCGACACCACACGGTCGAAATTGCCTGGCGGCAGCGCCAGCGCATTGACGTCGGCGGTGATGACCTGCACGTTGCCCAGCCCGCGGAGACGGCATTGCTCCAGGATATGCGCGCGCTGCGGGCGCGAATTGGATACCGCGGTGATGGTGGCGTTGGGATAACGCTCGGCCATCCACAGGGTCAGCGAGCCCCAGCCGCAGCCCAGCTCCAGGATGCGTTGACCATCGGCCAACTCGGCGCGTTGCCCATACAGCGCCAGCATGCGTTCTTCGGCCGCGTCCAGGTTCGGCGTGCTCGCGTCCCAGTAGCAACTGCTGTACTTCAGCCGCTTGCCCAGGCACAGGGTGAAGAACTGTGGCGGCAATTCGTAGTGCTGGCGGTTGGCGGCATCGGTTTCGATCGCGATCGTGCTGGCACGCAGGCTGTCGATGAAGGCGCGTTGGCGCTCGCCGTTGGCATCGGCGTCGCCGCCGCGCTCATCGCGCAGGCGCTGCGCGCATAGGCGCCGGATGCCGTAGCGCAGCGCAGCGTCGGGCAGCACGCCGGATTCGGCCAGGCGCGTGGCGAACGCTTCGTCCGGGAGCGAGGAGGGCGGGGCGGTGACAGTGGACATGCAACTCTCCAGGCAACTCAGGACGAAGGGGGAAGCGGGAAGAACGCGCTGGTGGTGCGTTGGTACTGCGCGTAGTCCTCGCCACGCGAGCGCAGTGCCTGCTGCTCGGTGTAGGGAATACCGGTGAAGCGATACAGAAATACGAACATCACCACCGGCCCGAGCGCGCACAGCGCCACCGGCCATGGCCCGGCGCCGACCGCCAAGGCCAGGTAGGCGAACCAGTGCACGAACTCGAAGAAATAATTGGGGTGGCGCGAATACCGCCACAGCCCCTTGCGACAGGTCTTGCCGCGATTGGCCGGGTCGGCCTTGTGCGCCGACAGCTGGCGGTCGGCCAGTGCTTCGCCGCCGACGGCAACCAGCCACACCACGACCGCCAACGTGCTCCACACGCTCCATGCCGGGTTCGGGTTACTGGCTGCAGCCAGGAACGGCACCGCAAACAGCACCACCACCACCGCCTGAGCCAGGAAGAAGCCGAGAAACTTGCGCTGGTCACCGTTCCAATGTTCGCGCAGGGCGCGATAACGGCCGTCTTCGTGCGGGTCGCCGAACACGCGTACGCCCAGATGCCAGGCCAGACGCGCGCCCCACACACCGCCAAGTACCGCCACCAACACGCGCGGCAGCAGCGCACCGTCGGACATCCACGCGCAATACGGCGCAGCAACCGCCAGGCAGGCGGCCCACAACACGTCGACCGGGCCGGCATTGCCGCTGCGGCGCTGCCATAGCCAGCCCAGCAGCATCACCCCACTTGCGAATACGCCCACATGCAGCAGCGGCCATACAGTCATTGCAGTTCTCCGGTCATGTCGTGCGGCCATGGTCGCGTCAGACGGCGTGCATACAGCGACAACACACCGCACGCCACACCCCAGCCGATGCCCACGGCGAGGACCGCATGCAGCAACGGCGGCAACAGTTCCACTGCGTGCCAACTGCGCTGCGCCAGCCAGTACGAAAACGGGCCGAAGATGGCACCCAGCAACACCGCCAGCCACGGGCGTTGCATCACGCTGCGCAGCGAATGGTTGAGCGTGAGCGCAAAGCCCAGCCACAACGCCAGAATCCATGCCGGCGCCAGCACGCTACCGGGCCACGGCACGGCGTAACGCACCCAGCCCCCCGCCGCCAGCGTGGTGTCCAGCAGCAAACCCAGTGCCAATGCAGCGATCAGCAATGGCACATCGCCGGCCGCGCGTCGCGAGGGCCACAGTTGATACAGCGCAAACAGCGCCAGTACCAGTAGCGTTGGCCACACGCGCCCGTGCGCAGCGGCGGCCACCGCCACCACCCAGAGCACCTGCAAGCCGAGATAGTTGCCGAGCTGCTTCATGCCTCACGCAACACCGGGCACGAACTGCGGTGGGCGCGCGCCGGGCTTGCTCAGCCACAGGTGCACGTCGCCGATCGACCGTTCCAGAAAGCCGGCTTCGCAATAGGCCAGGTAGAACTCCCACATGCGGATGAAGCGCTCGTCGTAGCCCAGTGCGCGCACCTGCGGCAGCTGCGCCATGAAGCGCTGCCGCCACGCACGCAAGGTCAATGCATAACTTGGGCCGATGTCTTCCAGATGGAACAGGCGCAGATCGCTGGCGCGCGCCACCGCGCCGGTCATCGCCGCAACCGACGGAATGAAGCTGCCGGGGAAGATATGCCGCTTGATAAAATCCACCGAATGCAGGGCCTGCTTGTAGCGGTGGTCCTCGATGGTGATGGCCTGGATCAGCGCCTCGCCATTGTCTGCGAGCAGGCTGCCGACCTTGGCGAAGTAGGTATCCAGATACTGGTGGCCGATCGCCTCGATCATCTCGATCGACACCACGCGATCGTAGCGGCCCTGCAGGTCGCGGTAGTCGCTCAACAACACGCTGACCCGGTCGCTCAGGCCGGCATCGGCGATGCGCTGGTTCGCCAGATCGAACTGCTCGCGCGAAATGGTGGTGGTGGTGACGCGGCAGCCGTGTTCGCGCGCCGCATGCAGTGCAAAACCGCCCCAGCCGGTGCCGATCTCGACCACGTGGTGCTGCGGACCCAGGCGCAGTTTCTGGCAGATGCGTTCGAGCTTGCGCGTGGCCGCACGCTCCAGTGCCGCTTCGCCCTGGGCTTCTTCGCCGTCGACGAAGATCGCCGACGAGTACATCAGGTTCTCGTCCAGAAACAATTTGAATAGCGGGTTGCCCAGGTCGTAATGCGCGGCGATGTTGCGCCGGCTGCCGCTGCGGGTATTGCGGGCCAGCGCATGCAGGCTGCGCATGGCCCAGCCGCCGAGGCGCGCGGTACCGGTTTCCATCGCATCCAGGCGGTCGCGATTGCGCAGCAGCACGCGCATCAGCCCGACCAGATCGTCGCATTGCCATTGCCCGTCCATGTACGACTCGCCGGCACCCACGCTGCCGTTGAGCGCGGCCTGGCGGTAGAAGCCGGGATCGGTTACGCGCAGCTGCACCTGCAAGGCGCTCGCGTCGCTGGCAGTGCCCAGCGTGGTGATGCCGTCGGCGTCGTGCAGCTGCAATTGCCCGTCACGCAGCTCGCCCAGCGTGGCCAACAGGCGCTTGCGCAGCAGGCGGTCCGTCCAGGAAGCCGCGCGTGGCGCAGCAGTATCGGGCAGGGACGTGGCGTTCATCGGCGATCTCGCACAGGCGGGTGGGGGTGGTCATGCACAGGGTTGCCGCGCAGCCACAGGCGCAAGGCCTGCCAGTGGATGGCGAGCACCACCTGCACGGTCATCAAGGGGTAGGCGAGCAAGGTGCGCGCCAGCGTACGCGCGGTCAGTGGCTGACGTTGCAGGACCAGCGTGGCATCGAAGCGGCGCGTGCCGCTGTTGTCGATCGCGCGGTCGGCGGTGGCATCGGCGGCATCCAGCACGTCCATATGCACGCGCAGGTGCGCGGCCGGCACGCTGAAGCGCCAGTCGTACTGATGCTGCATGCCCATGAACGGCGAGACGTGGAAGCGCTTGTCGAACCGCCAGGCATGCACATCGCGATGCGTGCGCGCCTGCGCCACCGGCAGCACATAGGCGTGGCGTTGCTGCCAGGGCGTGTTGGTGATTTCCGCCACGATCCAGCGCAGGCCGTCATGCCGGTCGAAGCAGTAGTAAAAGCTCACCGGGTTGAACACGTGGCCGAAGTAGCGCAGATGCGTCAGCAGCCGGATCGCACCGTCCGGCCGCTCGCCGGTGTGCGCCTGTACGCACTCGCGCACGGCCTGATCCAGCGGAATGGCCGGGTCGCCCAGGTAATCGCTGCGGCGGAACTGCGCCAGGTTGGCGCGTCCCACCGACCACAGCCAGCGGCCCGCGAAGACCTGATCGAGCTCGGACAGATCCAGATACAGCAGGAACAGCCGGTAGCGGAAATCCAGCGGTCTGGGCGCGAAGCGGCGATGCCGCACCCATCCGGTGTAGACCGCGCTGCGCAAGCCGCCCGCCACGCTGCCGGCACCGCTGTCCTCACCGGGAGGCAGCGGCACCGCATCGGTGCTGGCTTCGCGCAGCAGTTGCATCACCAAGTCACTCCCAGGCCATGCGCCACATCCACGCCGCTGCGCAGGCCATCTTCGTGGAAGCCGAAGCCCCAGGCTGCACCGGCAAACCAGGTGTGCTGCCTGCCCTGAATCTCGGATTTGCGGCCCTGCGCCGCCAGTGCGGCGGCGTTCTGCACCGGATGCCGGTAGCGCATGCGCCGCAGCACCTTGGCCGGGTCGATGTCGTGGTCGCGGTTGAGGGAGACGATGAACGGCTGGGGTGCGTCGATCGATTGCAGCGCGTTCATCCAGTAGCTCACCGTGCAGGGCGCTTGCGGGTCGGCCGGCACATGCGCGTTCCAGGCTGCCCAGGCGCGCCGGTCGCGCGGCAGGATGCGTGCATCGGTGTGGAGCACGGTGTCGTTGTCCTGGTAGGTGATGCCGCCCAGGATCTGCTGTTCGGCCTCGGACGCATCGCTGAGCAATGCCAGTGCATCGTCGGCGTGGCAGGCCAGCACCACCTCGTCGAAATGTTCCTGCCCACGCAGCGAGCTCACCACCACGCCATCGGGCGTACGGCGGATGCCGTGCACCGGCGTGGACAGGCGCTCGAGCACCTGCCAGCGCCGCCGCAGCGCACGCACGTAGCTGTTGGAGCCGCCACGTACCACCTGCCACTGCGGCCGCCCGCTGATCTGCAGCATGTGGTGGTTGGCCATGAAGCCGATCAACTGGCCCATCGGAAACTCAAGAATGGTCTGCGATGGCGAGGACCATAGCGCCGACGCCATCGGCACCAGATGCTGATCGCGGAACGCCGCGCCATAGCCGTGCCGCTGCAGATAGGGGCCCAGCGTGCTGAAGCGTTCGTCGCCATGCAGCACCGCCGGCGCCTGCCGATAGAAGCGGCGCAGGTCGGCCAGCATGCCCCAGAAGCGCGGGCTGAGCAGGTTGCGGCGCTGGCAGAACAGCCCGTTCAAGGTGCCGGCGTTGTATTCGAGTCCGCTGCGCGCATCGTGCACCGAAAAGCTCATCGTGGTTGGCTGCGCGGCCACGTCGAGCTCGGCGAACATACGCGTGAGCAGTGGGTAGTGCTGCGGGTTGAACACGATGAAGCCGCTGTCCACCGCGTAGCGCTGCCCGTCCAATTGGATCTCGTGGGTGTGGGTGTGCCCGCCCAGGTAATCGGCAGCTTCGAACACCGTGACCTCGTAGCGGCGCGACAGCAGCCACGCTGCGCCCAGGCCGGCAATGCCGCTGCCGACCACGGCAATCCTGCGCTCGCTCATTGGCTCACCCGTTGGCCACGGCTGACCAGCGACGCCGGCATCGGCCTGAGATCCCAAACCAGGCCCACCCACGACATCGCGGTGAGTCCGTACCAGGTCATGTCGTACTCCCACCAGCGCAGGCCCTGGCGTGCGGAGCCGGGATAGAAGTGGTGGTTGTTGTGCCAGCCTTCGCCGAAGGTGAGCAACGCCAGCAGCCAGTTGTTGCGGCTGTCATCGCGAGTCTCGAAGCGCCGGCTACCGAAGCGGTGCGCCAGCGAATTGATGGTGAAGGTGGCATGGAACAGTGCCACGGTGGAGATCACGAACCCCCACACCAGCAGCTGTGGACCATTGGTGTGCAGGCCCGGTGCGGCACTGTCCAGCCAGCTGCCGAGCAGGTACAGGCCAACGGCGAGCAGCACCGGCATCACGATGTCGAAGCGGTCGAGGAAGCGCAGCTCGGCAAAACGACGCAGGTCCGGGATGACCTCCCAGTCGGTGCGGAAATTGCGCGGGGTCAGGAACCAGCCGGTGTGGCTCCACCAAAAGCCGTGCTGCGCCGGCGAATGCGGATCGCGGCCGGTATCGGTATGCCGGTGATGGTTGCGGTGATGTGCGGCCCACCATAGCGGCCCGCGTTGCACGCAGGTGGCGCCGATGGCGGCAAACACGAACTGCAGCACGCGCGAGGTCTTGAAGGCGCGATGCGAAAAGTAGCGGTGGTAGAAACCGGTCAGCGCGAACATGCGCAGTGCATACAGCGCCAGCGCCGTGCCGACCGCAAACCATGATGCACCAACCCAGAACACCGCCAGGCAGGCCAGGTGCAGCGCGATGAAGGGCAGGGCGCGCAGCCAGTCGATGCGGTCGGCGCGCGCCTCGTCCAACGGACCGTCGGCTTGCGAATCCACCCAGCGGCGCAGGCTGCCCAGACGGCCGGCAAGTCCGCCACGCCGACGCGAGGGGCTGGGCCGGGGCGAGGCGGCGTGAGGGTCGATTCCGGTACTCGGCACGCATCAATCTCCGTGTGTAGTCGTGACCCTGTACGGAAGCGGCCGGCAAACAGATGCACCCGCCCGGTCGATCACACGCCCGCTCGGGCCGTGGCGCTCAGCCTCGCATGGGAATCGCGGAACTGCGCGCTTGCACGCACGATCGCACCATCGCGCATGGCGATATGTGCGCGCAGTATCGGTGACACGTATGAGGCTGCTTGTGAATACGGCTGCCTGCGCATGGATCGCAGGCAGCCGTGGCGTTGCTGGCTCAGGGCGCCATTGCCAGCGTGCTGATGCCGCCCTTGGCGACCACCGTGCCGGTTGCCACGCCGCCTGGCGCACCGCCCGGCGGTTCCAGCGTCACTGCCAGGATTGCCTCGTTGCTGAGCATGGGCATCAGCTGATCGGGAATCTGCGCACGACGCGCACGTTGATCGTCGAAGGTGCCCATCGAATGCGCCTTGCCGTCCGGTGTGATCAGCCACAGCTCGGGCACCTTGTCGGCGGTGGCGGTGCGGTCCAGCGGCGTCACCGTGATGGTGTGCTTATCGGCATCCATCAGCGCCACATAGCCCGGACGCCCGTCTTCGGTCGCCAGGGTCGAGGTCATCGCAATGCCGGTCGCCGGCGGTGTGGCCGCAGGCGGGGTAACCGGCGTCTGCACGACGGGGGTGTCGCGCGGCGGTTGCACGGGCGCGGTACGCAGGTTCAACAGCGCCAGCACGCAGACCGCCGCAGTGGCCACGCCAGCGGCGCTGGCCCAGCGCCAGAAGCGCACGTTGTTCCAGAGCGGGGCGGGCGGCGTGCCGGTGCTTGCAGGCGCTGCCACTGGCACGGCGCGTAGCGGCGTGTCGAAGCCCAGCGTCTGGCGCACGCGTGCCCAGACCTGATCCGGCGGTGTCACCGCGGCGATCTCTTCCAGTAGCGGGGCCAGATGGTCCTGCCACTGCAGCACCGCCTGGGCGAACGGGGCATCGGTGGCAATGCGCTGCTCGGCCGCCAGACGTTCGTCTGCGCTGAGCAGGCCCAGCACGTACTCGCCGGCCAGCACGTCGCGCGGTGGCTCCTGGTCGATGGGAAAGGGCGTGCTCATCGTTCCAGACATGCCTTGAGTTTGGCCAGGCTACGGCGGATCCAGCTCTTGACCGTGCCGATGGGTGTGTCGGTGCGCGCGGCAAGTTCTTCGTAGGTGATGCCTTCGAAGAACGCAGTACGAATCAGCTCGCTACGCGGCGGCTCCAGCTCGGCCAGGCAGTGATCGATACGGCGGCGCGTGCTGGCGCGTTCGGTTCGCTCAAGCGGCAGCGCATCGTGGTCGCGCAGCTCGCCGGCATCGTCCAGCGCGACATTGCGGCGCTGCGGTGCGTTGGCGCGCAGATGGTCGATGGCCTTGTTGCGCGCGATCATCGCCAGCCAGGTCAGCCCGCGGGCACGGCTGGGGTCGAATTGACCGGCCTTGTGCCAGATCAGCGTAAACACGTCCTGCAGCACTTCCTCGGCTTCGGCGCGCTGCGGGATCAACCGCAGGCACACGCCGAACAGCTTGGGCGAGGTCTGCCGATACAGCGCTTCGAAGGCATGCCGGTCGCCACCCGCGGTTGCGGTCAGCAGGCGTCCGGTCTCATCGTCGTCGTGGCCAGGAATGGCACTCATGCGGTCGGGCGTTGGGAGAGGTAAGCGCGATGCTACCGGACTGGGCCGACGCTGTCCTTCACTTGCGCCACCACAGCAGCGCAGCGGCGAGCAGCAAGACGATTTCCACCACGGCCAGCGCCACCGTGGGCGCGGACACCGGCCATAGCTTGGCCAGCGACGCGCTGCGGAACAGCACGATGGGCACGTAGAAGGCGAGTGCGACCAGCAGGCCGGTGCGCGGTTGATCGATCCAGGCGAAGTAGCCGAACAGGAACGCCATGCCCAGCTGCAGGCCGCCATAGATGACCAGATATTCGGATTGCCCGGCAGGCGAGAGCTGGGTATAGCCCACCGCGTTTGCGGTCTTGAGCGGCGAGAGCGTGCACCAGATCGCCAGGGCGACGTACAGCACTGCGTTGATCCAGAGATAGGCCTTTGCCATGCGGGTGCTCCTGTGCGCGGAATGGGTGCCCGGGCCGTTGTACGCAACGGCGCGTGGTCGGGCGTGAAGATGGTGCGGGCCGGCATCACGGGGCGCCGCAACTGCCGGTCAGCGGCTGCTCGCGCGCCTGACGCAACGCGTCGTCGCTACTGGCACCTGGCGCGGTGTCCGGAAACACGATGCGCACGCGCGGATAACGCCCGTGTGCATCGCGCAGGTTGCCCACGCCGCGGAACTCCAGCAGGCGTTTGCTGGCAATGGAATAGCGCACCTCCAGCGAGGGCACCGCCGCGCCGTACCAGGCATCAAGTGAAATGCGGAAGCGGCGCTGGCCGGCAACATCGTCGACGCGTTCGACGCGAAACGCCAACTGCCGTTGCAGGCTGGGCAGCACGAAATCCACCCGTTGCGACGCGCTGGCCAGGGCATCCCAGTGGGCGCGCAGGTAGGCATCGAAGCCGGCATCGATCACGCGCTCGTCTTCGCCGGCCGGTAGTGCGGCACGGCGCTCAGGCTTGCCGGGCGGTTGCTGGAACATCTCGCGCACGCCATCGCGTCGGCGCACGCCTTCGCGATACCCGTCGCGTCCGTCGGTCAGGCTGAAATCGGGCGCCGTGCCGCCACCGTCGACCTGCTTGCGCGCGAACGCCTGCCCATTGGGGCAGCGGTACAGCACCAGTCGCCCGCCGTTATCGAGCAGCCAGTGCGATTCGCGATAGCGCAATGCGCCGCTGTCGGCATCGAAGACCTCGCCATCCACGCGTGTCACCGCCCCCGCACCCATGGGCAGGCTGCCAAGCACCAGCAGCAACAGCGGCGGAATCGACCGGCAGCAGGCGGCAATCGCGGCAATGGCAGTGGCAAGTGGGCGCATCGGCACATCCTCGATGGGAGTGCTTACCCATACGGGCACGGCCGCAGCATGGATGCGCCAGTGCGCGTCAGGGCGTTCCTGACTGTCTGTGGGTGGAGCGGGGGGATGCCTGCATGGCGGACCGCATGACGATCGTCAATCCGCCAGGCCTGGCGTGGCGTTCAGCCGAGTGGATGCAGCGCGATGCAATCCACCGGGCACGCCGGGAGGCAAAGCTCGCAACCGGTGCACAGCGGCGCAATGACCGTATGCATGTGCTTGGCGCCACCGACGATGGCATCCACCGGACACGCCTGGATGCATTTGGTACAGCCGATGCAGTCGGCCTCCACGATCCACGCCACCTGCGCCGGTTTGTGCGCTCCGCGACTGCGATCGTAGGGACGTGCGGGCACGCCCAGCAGTTGCGCCAGCGCACGCGCACCGGCATCGCCGCCGGGAGGGCAGTGGTCGACTCCCGCCTGACCGTCCGCCATTGCCTGCGCATAGGGGCGGCAGCCGTCGTAGCCGCACTGGCCGCATTGCGTCTGTGGCAGCAGGCGGTCGAGGCGTTCGACCAGATCGGGCGTGGGGACGGGCATTGCGATGTCAGTGCAGCGGATGGCCGCGATACCAGCGCTGATGCGCCAGTGCCAGCATCGGCCGGTCTTCGCGGCTGTCGCCGTAGGCGTGCACGCAGGCGTACTGCGCCAGGTCGTAGCCTGCGCGGATCTGCATGGCCTTGTGCGGCCCGCAATCACCATCGGCATAGCGCCCGCTCAGCACGCCACCGGTGTGTTCGAGCCGGTTGCAGATCAGCGACAACCCATGCTGCGCGCACCACGGCTGCAGGTACAGGTCCAGCGAGCCGGAGACAAGCACCACTTCATGCCCCCGCGCCTGATGCCAGTCGATGCGTTGCATCATCTGCGCACGCAATACGCCCGGCAGTGCAGTGCGCGCGTAATCGGCGCCATGCATGGCCATTTCCTCCAGCGAGCGACCACTGAACACGATGCGCGTGACCCGCGCGCGCAGCGCGGCCGCGGACACCACGCCCAGCCGATAGCCCAGCACCCACGGGCCGACCTGCCACTTTGCTGCGGCCAGCTGCGCCGGCGTGGCCACCTTGCGCAGGAAGCGCGCACAGGTGTCGCAGGTGGTGATGGTGTGATCGAAGTCGAACAGGGCCAGGTGCATGCGGGCGGGGATTGGGGAGTCGGGAGTGGGGATTGTAAAAGCGTGGTGACTGGTTGTTCGCTTCTCCTGAAGGCGGGAGAGGGGCTCTGGAATCTTCCCCTTCACCATCGGGAGAAGGGCTCTGGAATCTTCCCCTTCTCCTATCGGGAGAAGCGCTCTGGAATCTTCCCTTCTCCCGCTTGCGGGAGAAGGTGCCCCGCAGGGGCGGATGAGGGGACGCGCCAAGCACGCGGGTCAGGTCTCCCTCAACAATCGGTTTTGGCTTCTACGAATCCCGAATCCCGAACCTCCAATCCCGACTCCCAATCCCGCTTCACCGCACCGGCATGCCCGGCTGCGCGCCGCTGTCGGCATCCAGCAGCGCCAGTGCGCCGCCGTCGAAGCCGGCCGACAGGATCATGCCTTCGCTCATGCCGAAGCGCATCTTGCGCGGGGCCAGGTTGGCAATGAACACCACGCTGCGGCCTACCAATGTCTCCGGTTCGCCGTAGCTGCCACGGATGCCCGAGAAGATCTGGCGCTTGCCCAATTCGCCGGCATCCAGTTCGAAGCGCAGCAGCTTGTCCGAGCCCTCCACGAATTCGCACACCAGCACCTTGCCGATGCGCAGGTCGAGCTTGGCGAAATCGTCGATGCCGATGAGGCTGGGAGTGGCGGTTGGGGATTGGGGATTGGCAGCGGCCGCCGGCGTCGTCTCGGCCTTGGACGGGGCAGGCTTGGCGGTAGTGACAGCGGGTGCCGCAGGTGCGGCCATGGTGTCTTTTGAAGCGTCGGTCATGGCGTCGATCAGTTTGGGGTCGATACGGGTGAACAGGGCGGTGTAGGGCTGGATCGCGTGCGCGGTCAGCGGGCGGGCGACGTCTTCCCAGCTGGTCATCGGTGCCGACAGGAAGGCTTCGGCCTCGGCACAGGTGCGCGGCAGGATCGGCTTGAGCGCGGCCACCAGGATCCGGAACAGGTTCAGGCCCTGGGTGCACACCAACTGCAGCTGCGCATCGGCGCCGTCCTGCTTGGCGATCACCCAAGGCTTGGTGTCGTCGATGTACTTGTTGGCCTCGTCCGCCAGCGCCATGGTCTGGCGGATCGCGCTGGCCGCATCGTTGCGCTCGTAGGCCTCGCGGATCGGTGCCAGTGCGGCGACGAAGCGGTCGTACTGCGCCGGGTCGGGCAGCGCGTCGGCCAGCTTGCCGTCGAAGCGCTTGCCGATGAAGCCGGCGCAGCGGCTGGCCAGGTTGACGAACTTGCCGACCAGATCCGCATTCACCCGTGCAATGAAATCGCCCAGATTGAGGTCCAGATCGTCCACGCCGCCGGAGGACTTGGCCGCAAAGTAGTAGCGCAGCGCCTCCGGTTCCAGGCCCACGTCCAGGAAGGTCCGCGCCATCACGAAGGTGCCGCGCGACTTGGACATCTTGGCGCCGTCCACGGTCAGATAACCGTTGACGTGCAGGCGTGTCGGCGCGCGGTGGCCGGTGCCGTGCAGTACCGCCGGCCAGAACAGGCCGTGGAAATTGACGATGTCCTTGCCGATGAAGTGATGCAGCTCGGTCTGGGTGCCGGCGACCAGATGCGCGTCGAAATCCTCGCCCATCTGCGCGCACAGCGTCTTGAAGCTACACAGGTAGCCGATCGGCGCATCCAGCCACACGTAGAAATACTTGCCCGGCTGGCCGGGAATCTGGAACCCGAAATACGGCGCATCGCGCGAGATATCCCACGCGCGCAGTCCGCCTTCGGCGTCCAGCCACTCCTTGAGCTTGGCCTTGACGCCGGGCAGTGCCACATCGCCGGCCAGCCACTCGCGCAAAAATCCGTCGAAATGACCCACTTCGAAGAAGAAATGCTCCGAATCGCGCAGCTCCGGCGTGGCGCCGGAGATCACCGACTTGGGCTCTTTCAACTCGGTGGGCGCATAGGTGGCGCCGCAGACCTCGCAGTTGTCGCCGTATTGATCGGCGCTGCCGCAGTTGGGACAGATGCCCTTGATGTAGCGGTCCGGCAGGAACATGCCCTTGGCCGGGTCGTAGAACTGCGCCACCGAACGCCGGCTGATATGCCCGGCTGCTTCCAGCTTGCTGTAGAAGGCCTCGGTGAGCTCGCGATTGACCGGCGAATTGGTCGAATCGTAATGATCGAAGGTCACCCCGAACGCCGCAAAATCGCGCTCATGGCTGGCCTGGATGCTGGCGATGAAGGCTTCCGGGGTCACCCCGGCCTTCTCGGCGGCCAGCATGATCGGCGTGCCGTGGGTGTCGTCGGCGCAGACGAACCAGGTCTTGTCGCCGCGCAGGCGGCGCGCGCGCACCCAGATGTCGGCCTGGATATAGCCGACCAGGTGCCCCAGATGCAGCGGGCCATTGGCGTAGGGCAGGGCGGTGGTAACGAGTGCGGTGCGGGTCATGGCAGGCGTAATGCGGGGGACACCCGATTATCGCACTAGTCGGGAGCCGGGATCGGGGCTGGGAATGGGGAATCGGGCAAAGCAGGGGCATGCGGCCGTGTTGTCGAGGCGCGCAGGTGTTGGCTGCGCATGTAACGTCAGGATGGACACACGCAAAAAAGGCGCCCTCACGGGCGCCTGCTCTTACCGATTCCCCAATCCCGATTCCCGATTCCCGATTCCCGATTACTCGCGTACCCAGGTCTGCGTGCGGCCGAGGGCTTCGATGCCGACGTAGCCGCGCATCTGCAGCTTCTTGCCGCCTTCGGTCAGGGTGATCTTGGCCTTGTAGGTCTTGCCCTTGGCCGGGTCGAGCACCGAGCCGCCGCTCCACACCGCGGTGCCGTCGGGCTTGAGGCCCCACAGGATGGTCATGCCCTTGATCGGCTTGCCTTTGAGCGCGCCATCGCATTTGTCGCAGGTCGGGTTGGGCCCATGGTTGGACTGCAGGATGTCGACCACCTTGCCGCTGAGCGTGCCGTTGCCGAGCTGTTCGATCTGCACCACCGACTTGGGCTTGCCGGTTTCGTCGTCGATGGTCTTCCAGCGGCCCACCGGCGAATCGGCGGCCTGGGCCAGCAGCGACGCGGCGGCCAGCGGCAGGGCCAGCATCAGGGTCTTGAAGGTCTTGCGCATGGTTCCCCTCCCAGGGATTGCTAGGGCCGCCGTCGGCGGCCTGACCGCGAATGTATACCGCGGGGTATGGTGGCGGAAAGATGCGCCGCGGGATGCGTTCATGCGGTACTGGCGCGCAAGTCGGCACGCCGCCGTGTCTCGGCGGCAGCAGGCGAGCTGTCGCCGCGGCAGTGCGCGGTAAGCCGGCGCCGCTGGGCCGAACCCGGTCTTGCCGCCCGCTCGAGCTGCAGTCCTGTGCGGGGGGACGCCAAGACGCTGCGCGAATCGGGCTGGTGATGCCAGCCATCACGCTGGTATTGCGAGTCCGCGCCGCGCGGGGAGCGCCTCGATAGCCCAGTCCGGTCCGGCCCATTGGCCATCGCCCATCGATGCGTGGGTATCCGCGCCGCCTTGGCACAGCGTCGCAGTGGCCGCCGTGCGAGCTCGCAGTGGCCGATGCGGCTTATTTGGCCAGCAGGCTCACCCGTTTGCGATTGTCCTCGGGCACGCGGTCGATCAATGTGTTGTCCGGGTCGAAGCCGGCTTCAATCGGCAGGCTGTCGACCACGAAGCTAAAGCTCGGCGACTCGCTGGTGACATGCTGGCGTTGCAGCGCCAGTATCGTCGGATCGACGTTTTTGCCGGCGGGCAGGCCATACACCGCCACGTCGATCCAGTCGTCCATCGGGACCGGTTGTTCCTTGCCCTTGCCGTCAGCCTGTCGCTTGGCCGCATGCGCCCGCACGGTGACTGCAAATCGGCCGTCCGGGCGCCTGCGCGCCTGGGCATCAACCACGCGGTTGTCGTAGAAGATGATCTTCTCGAACAGGTCGGTGATGAGGGTCTGCTGGTCGGGACGTGCCTCGGCACGGATGGCCTGCAGCAGTTCGGCCGAGGTGGTGTACGGCGGCTGCTGGAAGGCCTTGGCCTGCAGGAATCGCTGCAGTGCGCGGTTGAGGGTTTGCTCGCCGAGTTCTTCGCGCAGGCGATAGAACGCCAGCGACCCTTTGCGGTAGTGGATGTATTGCTGGTTCTCCACCCGGTACAGCGGCAGTTCGTCGATGGTTTCGCCGCCGCGTCCTTCCAGATAGCGATCCAGTTCGTACTTGAGGAAGCGGCGCATGTGCGCGCGCCCGTATTCGCGTTCCATCACCATCAGTGCCGAGTACTGCGCCAGCGACTCGGACAGCATCGTGGCACCTTGTACATTTGCACCGATGACCTGATGCGCCCACCACTGGTGCGCCACTTCATGCGCGGTGACGTAGAACACGTAGTCGACATCGGCCTTGTCGCGCAGGTCGGCGATGAAGCCGATCGCTTCGGAGTAGGGGATGGTATTGGCAAACGACTGTGCGAACCGCGCATAGCCAGGAAATTCGATGATGCGTACCTGATGGTGCTGGTATGGGGTGAAATTGGCCTCGTAGTAGGCCAGCGACTTCTGCACGCCTTCGATCATGCGTTGCACGTTGTAGGGGTGCTTGGGGTCGTAGTAGATCTCGATTGGAATCTTTTTGTAGTAGGCCTTGCGCACCTGCCAGCGTGCCGACAGGTAGGCATAGAAGTTGAGCATCGGGCGATCCATCACGTAGCGGAAGCAGCGCCTGCCGGCCTGCTGGAATTCGGTCTGCAGATAGCCGGGAGCCAGTGCGATCTGGTCCGGAGCGGTGCAGATGGTGCTGGCGAAGCTGAGCCAGTCGGCATCGTTGCTGACGTAGGTATTGGCGCGTGCGGCCTGGTCTTCCAGCTTGGGCATGCGCGTGGGTTCGCCCAGCCCGCGTTTGCGGCGGTCGTTGCGGTCGGTGAGCTCGGTTTGGGGGTTGTAGCCGAACCAGGGCAGTACCTGGCTATTGAAGAAGCTGCCGTTGGCGACCAGTTCGGTCTGCGCCTGCGCGGCGGTCAAACCGTGCGGATGCAGGTCGATGCGGAAGCGAAACACGCGTTGTTCGCCGGGCTGCAGCGGACGTTGCAAGCGGTAGATGCGGTAACCGGCCGGGACGTCGTGGGCGAGCAGGGTCTCCCCGCCCAGATCCATCCGTACCAGGCTGCGGTCGCCATCGCGACCCTGCATGCCGATGTGGATCTGCCCGATGGGCATGGCATCGGAATTGCGCACGATCCAGGTGGCATCGATGACCACCGACTGCGTCTCCGGATGCAGGTCGACATGGTTGTCCACCGCGATGATGCGCGGCTGCGGCAGGTCCCTGTACTTGCTGTAATCACGCTCGTAGCGCGCCTGCAGGTCCAGCTGCTGTTCCGGCGACAGGAACGTGTTGTAGATGTTGGTGCTCCAGTACAACCAGCCACCGATCGCTGCAAAGCCCAGCACGGTGGCCGCCAGCGCCACACCGGTGGGGCCGCGCAGGCGTTGTAGCGCGAGCCGGGTGCGCTGGCGTAGCCCATGGCTTACGCCGCGTGGCCAGAACGCCGAGGACAGCAACAGCAACGCCAGCAGGAACACGCCCCAATAGCCCTGGAACCACAGCTGCCCAGGCAGGAAATGTCCGAAGCCGTTCATGTCCGAATACGGCGCGTTGGGCCAGCCGCCGAAGGTGTAGAGGTTCTGGCTGTAGTCCAGCATCGACAGGACCGATTGCCCGATCAGCACCAGCACCAGCAGCGCGTAGCCGACGAACTTGTTGTTGCTCAAGACCTGCAGCACCAGTGCCATGCCGCCCATCAACACGTAGAGCACCGACCCCAGCGCCAGGGTCTTGAGATAGAGCAGCGGCTCGATGCTGGTGTAGCCGCGGCCGAGTTGCAGCGCGATGGCGGTCAGCGCACCGGCGAGCTGGAAACTGGCGATCACCGCCAGCAAGGCAACGAACTTGCCCAGCAGCGGTACCCAGTTTGGCACCGGCATGGCGTCGGTGATGCCGTCGATGCGATTACTGCGCTCCTTCCACACCAGCTCGCCGGCATAGAACAGCACCACGATGATCAGCAGGAAGCTGTAACTGTTCTGCAAGGCTTCCAGCATGACCGAGGTCACCGGCAATATCGCCGTGCCGTAGGTGCGCTGGCTGAACAATGCCGTGGGAATGAAATTGGCCAGGCCCAGGACCAGCAGTACCAGGAACGGCGCACTGCGCACCACGCCCAGCGTATCGAAGCGGATCTGCCGCAGTAGCTGCGTCCACGCCGTGCGCGCATCGAAGCGCGGAGTCACCGTGAGGCGGTTGATAGTGGCAACGCGGGCGGCGGCCGGCGCGGCAATGGGCGCCTCGAGCGCTGCGCCCCGGCGCCGGCGCGTGCCGCTGCGCTCGGTGCGAAACAGGGCAAATACCGCAGCGAACAGTAGCGCGCTCATGCACAGCCACACGGCCCGGTTGGCAAGCAGATAGCCGCTTAACGGCGGCAGTCCCTGATTGCGTTGTTCCACCGACCAGTAGCGCAGTGTCTGCGACAGTGCGCGGATGCCCAGCGGATCGGCCAGGGTGGCGATCCACGCATTGTCCAGATCCGACAGCAGCGCCCGGCTCACGCCATAGAGCACGAAAAACACGATCACACCGATGTAGACCCACAGGATGCTGCGCGTGGTCACAGCAAGCACCGCCAGCAGTGCGGTGGTGAACAGCAGATTGGGCAGCACCAGCACCAGCAACGACCACAGATAGGGCACTACCGCCACCGGTCCTAGCCGGGCCCGATCGATCCATGGCATGAATTGCGCAACGAACATGCCCAGCGCAATCACCACATACATGATCATGCCGGCGATCAACGCCGCTCCCAGGCGGCCGATCACATAGTCGCGGCGCCGCACCGGGGTGGAAAACACCAGCTCGGCGGTGCCAAGGTCGAAATCGCGCAGCATCGCATTGCTGACGAACAGGGTAGTCACCAGCAGGCCGAGCAAGGTGAACATGCCCAGCAGCGTGGCGATCACGGTGGGCGCATTGCGCAGCACATTGCCGATGCCGCCACCGATCTGCACCGCATCGCTGGCCAGCGCAGCGAAGGCGAGCAACGCATACAGCACGGCCAGCAGCCACAGGAAGGGCGAGCGCAGTTGTTCGCGCAGCTCGAAGCGCAGAAACGCCTGGATCATCGCCGCGCTCCTGTCAGGCAGCCAGCGCTTGCTTGCGCAGGCGCTGGAAATAAACATCCTCAAGATCGGGAGCGACCTGTTCGAAGCCCGGCTCCGGGCAGTCGGCGCTGAACACATGAATCACCGGGTGGCCAGCGATCAGCCGGGTGGACAGCACGGTGAAGCGCGCTTCGTAGTCGGGCAGGCTGGGCTTGCTGACCTGCTTGCGCCAGACCTGCTGGTCGAGCATGGCGATCGCATCGGCAGGCCGGCCGCTCAGCAGCACCTGGCCCTTGTTCATGATGGCCATCGACGGACACAGGTCGGTGACATCCTCGACGATGTGGGTGGACAGGATCACCACCACGTTTTCGCCGATTTCGGCCAGCAGATTCAAAAAGCGGTTGCGTTCTTCCGGGTCCAGGCCGGCGGTGGGCTCGTCGACGATGACCAGTTGCGGATTGCCCAGCAGCGCCTGCGCGATGCCAAAGCGCTGGCGCATGCCGCCGGAGTAGGTGCCCAGCTTGCGCTTGCGCGCATCCCAGAGATTGACCTGCTGCAACAGCCGTTCGACCACTTCCTTGCGCTGGCCGCGGTGGGTCAGCCCCTTGAGCACGGCAAAGTGGTCGAGCATGTCCAGGGCGCTGACCTTCGGATAGACGCCGAAATCCTGCGGCAGATAGCCCAGCTGGCGGCGCAGGCCGTCCTTGTCCTTGAGCACGTCGAGACTGCTGCCATCGGCGCTGCTCAGCGTGACGCTGCCCGAATCGGGTTCCTGCAGCGTTGCCAGGGTGCGCATCAGCGAGGATTTGCCGGCACCATTTGGCCCAAGCAATCCGAACATGCCGCGGGGAATGTCGAGCGTGACGCCTTGCAGCGCATGCACGCCATTGGCGTAGGTCTTGGACAACGCACGGATCTGCAGCATGGACGGGTCCTGTGTCCTGGGGTCGTGGAATCTTCGGCGTGCCGCCAGCGCACCGCATCCGCCGGAAGTCATGCAGTCAGGACGTGCAGCACCTGCCGATGTGACCGGCGTTGATCCCGGACAGGAGGGGCGTTGGATTCAATCGACCTCGTACAGCTCCAGCGGCAGATCGTCCGGATCGGCGAAAAACGTGAAGCGGCGGCCGGTGTATTCGTCGATGCGAATGTCTTCGGTCGCCACGCCATGCGCGTTGAGATGCGCCACCGCGCGGTCGAGGTCTCGCACGCGGAAGGCCAGATGGCGCAGTCCTTGCGCTTCCGGGCGGCTGGGGCGTGCGGGTGCGTTGGGGAATGAGAACAGCTCGATCTGGCCGCCATCGGGCAGCGCCAGGTCCAGCTTCCAGGAGTCGCGCGCCTGGCGGTAATGCTCATCGATGACGCGCAGGCCCAGGATCTGGCAATAGAACTGTTTGGAGCGCGCGTAGTCGCCGGCGATGATCGCTACGTGGTGGATGCCGGCCAGCATCATGCCGCGCTCCAGTGCCTCGCCACTGCAGGCGGCGACGTGTGCATGCGTGAGGCGACGATGGCGCAGACGCGGGGTTCGGCAGCGCGCAGGCGCAGCGCATGTTGCCCACGCAGGCAGCGTGGATGTAGCGGCGATCTTGCGAACAGGTGCCCGTGGGGAAGATGCGGCATGGCGCGGTCCTGAAATGCGGCACGCAAGCATACCTGCCGCTGGCTGAGGCGCTTGTCGAACGTCACAGCTCCGCCCTGCACGGCTGTGCTCGCCTGCGCGCGCATGGCAGGATGACGTGTCGCCCCCCAGTGCCGCCCATGCCCGAGCCGTCGTCCAACACCACTGCCCAGTTCCAGCGCAGCATGCAGGTGCGTCACCTGGTGATGCTGTCGCTGGGTGGGGTGATCGGCACCGGCCTGTTCTTCAACACCGGTTACATCATCGCCAGCACGGGCGCGCTGGGCACGGTGATCGCGTACCTGATCGGTGCGCTGGTGGTGTATCTGGTGATGCAATGCCTGGGCGAACTGGCGGTGGCGATGCCGCAGACCGGCGCGTTCCATGTGTATGCCGCGCGCTATCTGGGGCCGGCCACCGGTTACGTGGTGGCGTGGTTGTACTGGCTGACCTGGACAGTGGCGCTGGGCTCCAGCCTGACGGCCGCGGCATTCTGCATGCAGTACTGGTTTCCGCACAGCCCGGCGTGGCCGTGGTGCCTGCTGTTTTGCGCGCTGATCTTCGGCTTGAACACAGTGTCGGCGCGCTGGTTTGCCGAAGGCGAATTCTGGTTCTCGCTGATCAAGGTGATCACCATGGGCGTCTTCATCGTGCTGGGTGGTGCGGCGGTGGTGGGCTTGCTGCCGCTGGCCGACGGCTCGCCGCCACCGGGCCTGCGCCACCTACGGGCCGATGGCTGGTTCGCGCAGGGCACCCTGCCGATCCTGATGACGATGGTGGCGGTGAATTTCGCCTTTTCCGGGACCGAGTTGATCGGTGTGGCCGCCGGCGAGACCGCGCAGCCGGCGCGTGCGATTCCGCTGGCGATCCGCACGACCCTGGTGCGGCTGGTGGTGCTGTTCGTCGGTACCGTACTGGTGCTGGCCGCGCTGCTGCCGGCCAGCCAGGCGGCGGTGGACACCAGCCCGTTCGTGCGCGCGTTCGAGTTGCTGGGCGTTCCGTACGCAGCGGACATCTTGAATGCGGTGATCCTGACCGCGATCCTGTCGGCAGCCAATTCCGGCCTGTACGCCGCCGCGCGCATGCTGTGGTCGCTGGCCAACGAGGGCACGCTGCCGGCCCGGCTCGCGCGGTTGACCCGCCGCGGCATTCCGTTGCCGGCATTGATGCTCAGTATGCTGGGCGGTCTGCTGGCCCTGCTGACCGGCGTGTACGCCGCCGATACCGTCTTCGTGGCGATTTCCGCGGTGTCCGGGTTTGCGGTGGTGGTGGTGTGGTTGAGCATTTGCGCGGCGCATTACCGGTTTCGCCGCCAGCTGCTGCGCGACGGTATCGCCGTGGAAACGCTGGCCTATCGTGCGCCGTGGTATCCGTGGACGCCGATTCTGGGGTTTGCGCTGTGTCTGCTGGCCTGCATCGGGCTGGCATTCGATCCGCAGCAGCGCATTGCGCTGTACTGCGGAATTCCCTTCGTGGCGCTGTGTTATGGCGCCTACGCACTGACCCAATGGCTTGCGGCCCGGAGACTGCACCCATGACGATTGCTCCCCGCCGACCGCGCGCCCATGCGCCTTTCAGCCAGATCTTGCAGCACGATGGCTACGTGCTGCTGGATGGCGCCCTGGCCACCGAGCTGGAACACCGCGGCTGCGATCTCAACGATGCGCTGTGGTCGGCGCGGGTGCTGATGGAGCAGCCGGAGCTGATCCACCAGGTGCATCGCGACTACTTCGCCGCCGGTGCGCAATGCGCGATCACCGCCAGTTACCAGGCCACGCCGTTGGGGTTTGCCGCGCGTGGGCTGGATCTGGCGCAGTCGCAGGCGCTGATCGCGCGCAGCGTGCAACTGGCCGCGCAGGCACGCGCCGATCACCTGCAGCTGCAGCCGGATGCTGCGCCGCTGTGGGTGGCCGGCTCGGTGGGTCCGTATGGCGCGTATCTGGCCGACGGCTCTGAATATCGCGGCGATTACGTGGTGCCGCTTGCGCAGATGATGGACTTCCACCGTCCGCGCATCGCCGCGCTGGCGGCGGCCGGGGTGGATGTACTGGCCTGCGAGACGCTGCCATCGGCCGGTGAGATCACCGCCTTGCGATTGCTGCTGGACGAATTTCCGCAGCTGCATGCGTGGTTTTCGTTCACCCTGCACGATGCGGCGCATCTGAGCGATGGCACGCCGCTGGCACACGTGATTCCGACGCTGGATGCCTGCCCGCAGGTGATCGCCGTTGGCATCAACTGCATCGCACTGGATCGCGTCACGCCGGCATTGCAGTGCCTGTCGGCGCTGACCACCTTGCCATTGGTGGTGTATCCGAACTCGGGCGAGCACTACGACGCGGCCGACAAACGCTGGCATGCCGGCGATGCGCCTGCCTGCAGCCTGGCCGAGCAGCACGCGCAGTGGCTGGCTGCCGGTGCGCGCCTGATCGGTGGCTGCTGCCGCACCACGCCACGCGACATCGCGGCACTGGCGGCCGCGCGGGCAATGGGCTGATGACCCTCACGCGCGCGCACTGAGTCTGTCAGCGGGAGTGGCCGTTGCCGGTGCAACGCCGGCCGTTGGCAAGGTTATGCCGCCTTCGCGTGCAGCACGCCAGTCCCACATCGACACCCGCCCGGACGACGTCCTGGCCTGGACGGCCGATCACGACGCACAGCGGCCGCGATCGTTGGCCTCAGCCTTTTTGCGTTGCAATCCAGCGCTGGATCTTTTCCTGCAGGATGTCCAGCGGCACCGAGCCGTCCTTGAGCACTTCGGTATGGAAGCCGCGCACGTCGAAGCGTGGTCCCAGCTCGCGCTGGGCCTGTTCGCGCAGCTGCGCGATCTTCATCTCGCCCACCTTGTAGGCCAGCGCCTGGCCGGGGATGGCCATGTAGCGGTCGACTTCGGCCTCGGCATCGGTGCGGCTCATCGCCGAGTTGTCGAGCATGTAGTCGATGGCCTGGGTGCGGGTCCAGCCCTTGCTATGCAAGCCGGTATCGGCCACCAGCCGGATCGAGCGCCACAGCGCGTTCTGCAGGTAGCCGTAGGTGTTGTACGGGTCCTGATACAGCCCCAGCTCGCGCCCCAGCGATTCGGCGTACAGGCCCCAGCCTTCGATGTAGGCGGTCTCGCCACCCAGGCGGCGGAACTTGGGCAGGTCGGTCAGCTGTTGCTGCAGCCCGAGCTGGTAGTGGTGCCCTGGAATGGCTTCGTGCAGGTACAGGCTCTCTGCTTCCCAGGTCTTGCGCGAGGGCAGGTCGGAGGTGTTGACGTAAAAGATGCCCGGTGTGCTGCCATTGCTGCCATTCGCGCTTGGACGCATGTACGAGCCGTTGGCTGCGGACTGCGCGCGCTGCGGTTCCACCGCACGCACTTCCAGCTCCGGGATGCCCTGCAGCGCGAACAGGCGCGGCACCGCACCCTGCACGCGACCCTGCAGCCCGCGGTAATAGCCCAGCAGCTCGGTCTCGCTGCGGAAGCTGAAGCGCTTGTCGGTCTGCATGAACTTGTAGAACTTGGGCAGGTTGCCGCGGAACTTGACCTGTTTGGTCAGCGCCTGGATCTCGCCTTGCAGACGCGCCACTTCGTCCAGCCCGGTCTGGTGGATCTGCTCCGGGCTCAGGTCCGACGTCGTGCTCTGGCGCACGTCGTAGGCGTACCAGGCCGTGCCACCGGGCAGCGCGGCCAGGCCATCGCTGTCGCGGCAGGCCGGCAGGTACTCGGTGGCGATGAAGCCGCGAAGCGCGCGATACGCCGGCAGGATACGCACCTCGATCAGCCGCTTGTACTCGGCGGTGAGGCGCTGCTTCTCCGCCTCGGGCATATCGGCCGGCAAATTGCGGATCGGCCCCCAGAACAGGCTGTCTTCAGCGGTGCGCGCAATGATCGCATCCAGCTGCGGCAGTACCTTCTGCATCAGCACCTTCGGCTGCACCACGCCGGCCTGCATGCCGGCGCGCATATTGGTGATGGCCTGATCGAACAGGTCGGGGATGCCGAGCGCACGCCGCGACCAATTGTCGTAGTCCTTGACCGTCTTGAACGGCTGCGCGCCGGTGCCCGAGCCCAGCACCACCGCGATGCTGGCGATGTTGTAGAACTGGTTGATCGGCAGCATCCAGCTGGGGAACTGCTCGGCCGCCAGCGCGCTGCGCGCATCGCGCACGAAGATCTGGTAGCTGAGCAGGTCCTGGCCGCTCAGGCCGTCCGGGCCCAGCGCTTCGGCCTTGCCCAGCCACAGCACGGTGAAATCGTGCGACTGCTGGCGGAAAGCCGGCGACAGGAAGTTGGGCAGCTGGTCGTTGTAGCGGCTCTCGCCCTGGAAGGTGGCCTGCAGCGGATTGAGCTTGAGCGAGGCATCCCAGTATTGGTCGTAGAGCAGGTTGAGTTGCTGTGCCTTGGTCAGCACCACCGGCGCGGCCACGGCGCGCGGCCTGGCCTTGGCGGTCTTGCTGCCCTTGGCGGCCTTGGTGCTTCTGGCCGGCTTGGTGGTCTTCTTGGCTTTGCTCGCCTTCGCGCGCGTTTGCGTGGTCTGTGCCTTGGCGGTCTTCTTCTTGGCCGCGTCGGCGGGCGCTGCCACTGACAGGCTCAACACGGCGGCGAGGGCCAGCGACAGCAGGCGGGAAAAGCTGAGGGGCATTACCGGCTCCGGAAACAAGCGAGCGGGGAGCTTGCCCGATCTGCACGGCGACGGCCACCCACCGCGGTCATACCGCCTATCGGCAATTCATGCGGCGCATGGGCGCGGACCTGCGCCGGCGTGGCGTGGTGCGCTGCGGCATGCTCAGGATTTGCAGGCGACCACAGCGTGCGGCGCGCATGGCTGTTACGCGAAGGTGCGTACCACTGCCGGCAAGGGGTTGCTGTAGCGATGCACCCGCACGATGAGTCCGCCGGACGCGGACCGGTTCACTCCGCAGCGGCTTCTTCGCGCAGCTGTTCGGCCCGCTCGGCGCCCAGGTAGGCGCTGATGCCGCGGCGCGCCAGATACAACAACGGGATCAGGGCCACGGCAAAGCCCATCTTGTAGACGTAGTTGAGCGTGCTCACCGCCAGGAACTGATCCATCGACCAGTGCTGGGGTCCGAGCACGAAGGCGATGTAGATCACCACGAAGCTGTCCACCAGCTGCGAGACCGCGGTGGACCCGGTGGCGCGCAGCCATACGTGCTTTTCGCCAGTGACGCGGCGGATGCGGTGGAACACCGATACATCGATCAATTGGCCGAACAGGAACGCCACCAGCGAGCCACCGATGGTCCACAGCCCCTGTCCGAACACCGCCGCGAACGCGGCCTGGTAGTCCGGCACGCCCTGGCTCTGCGCGGCGGTGACCCACCAGCCGGCGGGGGCCAAGGCGATGGCGGCAAACGCAAACACGAACCCATAGCCGATCAGCGCCACCGCCACCCACGAGATGAAACGCACCCCGCGGCTGCCGAAGAACTCGTTGATGGTGTCGGTCATGATGAACACCACCGGCCACAACAAGGTGCCGGCGGTGAAGCTGAGCGAGCCGGTCTGGCCGAACAGATTCCAGTTCAGCGGCGCGATGCCCAGGGTGTCTTCCAGCGCGAAGATCTTGACCCCGATGAACTCGGCAAGCGCGGCGTTGACGCAGAAGAACGCGGCCAGCGCAATGAACAGGCGCACCGCACGATCGTCGAGGGTACGCGTGTGTGTCATGGTCTCAGCGATCCGCAGTACGGGTGAAGGGCACCGATTCAGGCGCCACTGCGCCGCCGGAAATGATGAAACTCATCGCCTGGTCCACGCTCCAGTCGGTGGGCGTGAGCAGTTCCACCGGCACGATCTCCAGGTAGCCAGAGGTGGGGTTGGGCGTCGTGGGGACATACACCGCGGCCAGCTCGCGCCCGGTGCCCTGTTCCTTGATCACGCGCGTGACCAGGCCCACCGACTTCATGTCGCGATGCGGGAAGTCGATCAGCACCACGCGCTGGGTGCTGCCCGGTTGGGTCTGCAGGATGTCCAGCAGCTTGCGCGCGCTGTCGTAGACCACGCTGGCCAGCGGAATGCGCCGCATGATCGCCTCGAACCAGCGCAACAGGCGCTGGCCGATCACTCGCCGGCTCAGAATGCCGACGAACAGAATCACCGCCACCGTGGCGACCAGAGCGATGGTGTTCTGCACCCAGAGCGCCTTGATCCAGCCCAGGTAAACTGGAAACGAGGCGGCGATGCGTTCGGACAGCGGCACCACCCAGGGGCTGCTGATACCGGAGAGCAGCGCGAAGACGAACTTCACCACCACCCAGGTCAGCCAGACCGGCAGCAAGGTGAGCAACCCGGTCAGGAAGACGCGTTGCAGGGAAGGGCGGGCGTGCGGAGTGGGGGATTCGGACATCGGCATAGTGTAGGCATTCGGCCGCGCTCGGTGGAGGTGGGGCTGGGATTGGGGCGTGGGCATTGGGAATTTGTAAATGCACTCACTCACCGTCGGACTGCCGCGATCGGTAGTTGCTGCGGCAACTGCAACTGTTGGGGTAGAGGCAGTTGCAGTGTCAGTGGTGCCGGCAGGGCAAGGGCAAAAGCGAAGGCAAAAGCGAAGGCAAAAGCGAAGACCGCTCCCTTCTCCCGCCGGGAGAAGGTGGCGCGTAGCGCCGGATGAGGGTACGACTGTCACTGCTGTCCGCAACCCGGCCTTCCCAACTCCGCTGCCTGCGTCCGCTGTCCTTGCCCGGACATTGCGCGGGCGTTTCACTCAATCGGTTGCCGCTGCTTTGCCTGCGGAAAGAACGCGATGTCGATACGTGGACGCGTCTCCGTTCACCCGTCGCGGGGCTGCGCCGATGGCACTAAGATGCGCAGCTTCCCAGGGATGGATGTGCACATGCTTGCCAAGTTCCTCAAGACCGCCTTGCTCGGCGTTTGCATCCTGCTTGCGGGAGTGGCGGCGCTGTATGCCGTCTCCCAACGGTGGCCCATTCCCGATGCACAGCGGCAGGCGCTGGCGCAGCTGCGTCAACCGCTGCCGCCGTTACGCGGGGCCAATATGTTCGCGGCGCTCTGGTCGCTGTCCTACGCGGTTCCGGAAGCGCAGCGCGAGACCGTGCTGGCCCAGGACGTGGAGCGCCTGAATCGGCTGCCGCCGGGGGTGCCGTTTCGCAGTGCCGTCGCGGACTATCCGCGCCTGCCAAGCTGGCCAGCCACCGCGCCAGCCCTGTGCAGTGCCAGCGCAGGTGGATGTTTACAGCGCGTGCGCGAACAACCGCAGGCCTATGCCGATGCGCTGGCCGCACAGGCGCCGATGCTGAGCAGGATGCGGGCATTGGCGAACTACACCGACTACCGCAGCCCGTTCCGGCCACGCGCCGATATGACGTTGCCCGAGCTGCCGCGGATGCCGCTGTCGATGACGGCCAGCGCACTGGATTTCGTGCAGGGGCGTACCACCCAGGCCTTGAGCGATGTCTGCACCAGCGCGCAGGTTGCCCGGGTGCTGCTGCGTAGCAGCGACAACCTGGCGGTCACGATGATCGGCGCGGCGATGCTGCGCGGTAACGCGCAGCTGTTTGCGGACATGCTGGCCGAGCTGCCTGCGCAGCCGCCGCTGCCGGCGCAGTGCGCCGTGGCATTCGCACCGGCGGCGATGGAAGAGATCTCGCTGTGCAACGCGCTGCACGGCGAATCGCGCTTGGTGTTTTCGATGCTGCAGGACGCGTCCGTCCAGGATGGCGATCGCGACTGGCTGGATCGCATCTCGCCACGGCTACTGGACCGCGAGCGCACCCAGGCGCTGCTGGCACCGACCTTTACCTGGGCCTGCAGCGCGCCGGTGCGGGCATTGCTGGCGCAGGATCAGGCGCTGCCGCCCGGCATGGTGGCAACGCCCGACACGGCCACGGTGGCGTGCGTGGCCAATGCCACCGGTTGCCTGTTGGTCAGCGCGGCGCGTCCGGACTATGCCAATTACCAGCACAAGCTGCAGGACACTGCCGCGGCAGTGCGTGCGGTGACAGCCCTGCTGTGGTTGCGCGATCGCCTGGCCGATACACGGCCGCTTGCGCAGCGACTTGCCGAGCTGCCGCCTGCGCTGCGTGGACAGATGCGCCCGCTGCAGGCCGACGGCGACGGCAAACATCTGACCATCGCTCGATACGCTCGACGCGAAGAAGGTGCCGGAGACGATCGCTGGCCAGTGCCGGCCAGCCGGCTTGCCGAGCGCGCGACTACTACGATCCAGTAGCGTCGCGACGCGTCAGTGGCGTGGTGCATCCATCAGGTCGCGAGTGGAGCCTGAGGCCACGACCTTGTCCGTCAGCAGCGCCCCTGGAACTTCATGGCCGAGCCGGTGCGATCACCACGGGATTGCGAGGCGTGCGCGCCGCAGTCATGGCACCCACTGCAGTCAACTACGCTAAAAAGCAACATGCCGCGTCCCTGACAGGACGCGGCATGTAGATGTGTCGTTGTGCAGGCGCGCAGCAATAACGCACACCGCATCGGTGCGCGCAGGCGCACCATTGCATGCCTAGAAGCGGAAGTTCAACCAGCCCATCACGAAGGTCGAATCGCCGTAGCCGGCCTTCTCCAGTGCCGGCCCGGCCATCAGGTGCTCGGCGCGGAAGGTCACCGACCAGTTCGGGTCGATGTTCCAGGTGGCGTTGATGCGCGGCATGGTGCCGATGCGACGCTCGCCGGTGCCCTGTGTGCGTGCATAGGCGCGCGCCTGGTTGTTGTAGATCGCATCGCTGGTGGTCTGGCGCCACAGCGTTTCCCATTCCAGGTTCACGGTGAGCTTGGAGGTGGGCGAGAAGGTGAAGGTCGGCGCGGCAGTGACCAGGTTCACCGGGCCGAAGAACGTGGCCCAGCTGAAGTAGATCGTGTTGCCGTACAGGAAGTTGTTGTTGCGCAGCGTGCCGGTGCCGGAGGTGCCGCCACCGCCGGAGGCGATTTCGCTATGGAAGCCCAGGCGCGGCTTCCAGCCGTTGTCGCTCAGCGTCCACGCATTGGAGGTGCTGGCCATGTAGGCACGCAGATCGCGTCCACCGAAGCTGCCGCGCTGCACGGTCACGAACGAATCGGTGCGCAGCTTGCCCACGTTGCCCCACAGCCGCAGGCCGTAGTAATTGCGGTGTTCTTCGGCGGTCTGGCGGCCCCACAGCTGGTTGTCGTTGCGGAACTGATAGAAGAACGGCTCCAGGTACATCGGCTTGGCCGTCGGCAGGCGATAGCCGCCGACCACGCCACGGAAATGCCGCGAACGGTCGATGCGGTCATCGCCCAGGCCTTCGGTGCCGTCCAGGTTGAAATTGAAATCGAACACGTCCACGCGGGTCTTTTCGCCGATGGCCCAGGCGCGCGCGCCGTTGAAGGTCACGAAGATATCGGTGTTGTCGCGCAGCGCCATCAAGGTGGTGGGGCCGTCGACGAACACCTGGCGGCCGACCCGCAGGCCGGTATCGGCGCCGCCGATATTGCCCTTCACGTCGAAGAACACCTGCTGCAGGATCGCGTTGTTTTCCTGGGTGCCGGTCTTGGCGCCTTCGTTGCGCCCATCCAGGCTGCCGTGCGCCAGTTCCGTATACAGACGGAAGTGCTCGCCCACATGCAGGTCCGCACCGAAGAACGCGCGGAACAGGTATTGCTGCTGCGAGTGGCTGCCGGGAATCAGCCCCGGGTTGGTGATGGTGTTGCTGCGCACGCGCAGCTCGTTGCTGAGCGAGACGTAGACATCGCCGTCTTCGCTGAGCGGGATGTACTTGAGCGGATCGAACGTGCTCTTGCGCTTGGACGGATCCTTCAGATACGACCAGTCTTCGGCCCAGCGCACCTGCCACATGTTGCCGCCCTGCTTGGCGCCCCAACCCTGGGCTTCCTGCGGATAGCCCTTGGCGGTGGCCGGCGCGGCGGTGACCGGTGCCTTGACGGGCTCTGCCACCGCCTGTTCGGCATTGGCCGGTGCAGGCTGCTGTTGCGCCAGAGCAAGGCCCGGCAACGCCAACCCAATCGCAAGGCACAGGCGCCGTGTGGCACCAAAGGAAGTATCAGCCATGGCCGGCTGCGCCAAGCGTGTCAGTTGCATCGTATCGCCCTATCGAAAAGTGAAAACCACCTGAGCGAGGTTTATCGGCACAGGGGGCGTTGACTGTAGTGGAGCCTCGGCGGAAAGGCAGTAACCCAAAGGTTCTAAGGATGGTCTGATCAACGCCATCGGAGGATGAGGTAAGCCGCATCGGTCGCGCCAATGACGCTCAGGCCTGCGGTTTTTGGCCGTTTCCGGCGCATGTGCGCGGTGTTGCCCCTGCTACAGGCA